>NZ_CP017641.1:1340625-2681250 GCF_001983935.1 Fuerstiella marisgermanici
TCCATGTACCGCCATTTTTTACTTACCTCGGTCACTGTCGGTGTCATCTTTTCGTTGGCTCCGCAAAGTCTGGTCGCTCAGCAACAGGCTTCAGGGACAGTCTTCGTCGATGCCAACAGCAACGGCAAATTCGATGACGGCGAAGAAACGAAAGCCGGTGTGTTTGTGTCTAATGGGCGTGAACTTGTTGCTACAGACGAAGAGGGCAAGTATCAGATCGCTGTCGGCGATGATACAATCGTTTTTGTGGTCAAACCGACTGGGTACCGAGTCCCCACGGATCAGGACCACATTTCACGGTTCTACTACATTCATAAGCCCAACGGTTCGCCGAAGGATTTGAAGTTTCCGGGTGTTGAGCCCACCGGGCCACTGCCTCAGACGATCAACTTTCCACTGCATAAACAGGACGAACCAACAGCGTTTGATGTTTTGTTCTTTGGCGATCCTCAACCACGTAATCAGCAGGAAATTGACTATATCGCTCATGATGTCGTTGAGCCGCTGATTGGTTTCGACGCCGCCTTTGGCGTGACGCTGGGTGATATTCTGTTTAACGATCTGAATTTGTTTGACAGCTTCAATCGTACGATCGGCAAGATTGGGATTCCGTGGTACAACGTGATCGGAAATCACGACATCAACTTTGCAACCGACAAAGACGAACTCAGCGACGAGACCTACGAACGGGTTTACGGGCCGGCTTATTACTCGTTCAACTACGGTGGCGTTCACTTTGTGGTGGTGGACGACGTTCACTGGATGACGGACGGAAAACGCAAGTTCTATCGATCCGGCTTAAGCGACGCTCAACTGGACTTCATCGAAAACGATCTGAAGACCGTCCCGCAGGACCAGTTGGTGGTGGCGATGATGCACATACCATTGGTGAAGTCGACACCGTGGCTGGAACCGAAACGCGATCGCCTGTTTCGTATTCTGGAAACGCGAGACCACTGCATTTCGCTTTCCGGACATACTCACCATCACGAACATGTGATGATCGGCGAAGAATCCGGCTGGAAGAAGCCTCAGCCACATCACCACATTATTAACGTGACCGTGTGCGGCTCCTGGTGGTCCGGACGCCCTGACGAAAATGACATTCCTCACACCATGTGTGCGGACGGCACGCCTAACGGTTACACCGTCATGCATTTTGACGGCGACAAATACGAACTGGAATATCGAGCTGCTCGTCGGCTGCCGGATTACCAGGTTCGTGTGATGGCGGATGAAGAATATGCGGCCGACCGGGAAGTACCGGGATCATTCTTCGCCAACGTCTTCAACGCCATGCCGGAAGCCAAAGTGGAATGGAAGCTGCAAACCGGCGAGCAGTGGCTGCCGATGACAAAAACGGTGGAGGCGGATCCGCTGTTCCTGAAGCGACATGAAGAAGAAAAAGCGATCAAGGCAAAAACAGGCTCCGTCCCTTGGCGTGAGCTCCCGAAACCCATGCCCAGCCCTCACTTGTGGACCGCCAAAGTGCCGACGAACCTGAAAGCGGGCACTTATGCGATCGAAGTTCGCTGCACCAATCCCAATGGTCAGGTGCTGACAGGCGAACGGATTTTTCGAGTGAAGTAGTTTCGCCGTGGCGGTGGCCTGGCCTCGTTACGGGGCCAGCCAGTCGATGGTTCGACTGCCATCTGCGTCGTATCGGACCTTCAGCCGAAGATTGCCGGACGGCCTTAACAGCAGCCATTCGATGCTGGAGGCCACGCACGAAATTGCCGCGAAATTCTGTTTCGCGGCGGCCAGTTCAGTCGCGTCCGGCACGCGATCTCGAACATTGGCTGGCAGATTGACTTCTGCGGTTTCGCATCGGGTGCCCGGCGGCAGCGGTGCAAGATACCCGCGTAGACTGCTGAGTGGCTGCTGGTCCCACAGCTGCTGTGACAATCGGTCGTGGTGGTGAATCTGCGTGTGTCCCACAAACTGCATTTGTACTTTTAGCGATGCGTCGTAGAACAGCCACGATGCGGTTGCGCCGTTTTTCAGTGCGGACACTTTCGCAGACCGAATATCTGTGTGAGCAAGGATCGTGCGTGTGGCCGCGTCCACGGAACGCAGAACCACAATCCGCTGACGGCATGCTCCGTTGTCGACGGTCGCCAAAACCGGCAGTCGCCAGCCGCAGTCATTGGCTTCAACCGCGTGATGCAAGAGCTTCCAGCAGTCGGCTTCGACGGCATCACGATCGTCCGGTCGTTCAAAAAGCTTCTTCATGCTTTCTTCTTCATTCGCACAATGCCGTCCCAGTCTGGTGGTGCCGTGCGGTCATGCAGCGTGATCTGCATCGCCAGAAAATCCTGAGCTCGATCGTCGGCGGGCATGCTGTGTAGATACCGCCAGGCTTCTGGCCATTGCCCGTCGATGAATTTTTGTAGTCCGTGTTCGAAATCGGCAAGGTGTTTGTTCGTCAGTTGAGGCAGGCTGCTTTCCGGTGGCACCAGTTCGCTGACGATCAAAGAATTGTCCATTCCATAGGGCAGAACATGCAGCAGACGTCGCACACGACCTTCAAACGAACCCGGATTCTTGCGGATCAGTTTGTCCAGGTTGTCGTCGATCAGAATCGGCACGTGCAACTGTCGCGTCATGCTTTCCAAACGGCTGGCCAAATTGACGACCGGGCCGAACACCGTGACTTTCACCTGTTCACGAGTTCCAATCTTTCCCGCGACCGCTCGCCCGTGAGCGATCCCGATGCTGGTTTCGAAATCGGCCAGCGGATGACCGGGCGTTGCCTGGGCCTTCGCGAATTCTTCCCGAATAGCCATCGCTGCGCGGCAGGCGTTTAGGGGGGCTTCTTCTGAACTAATGGGCCAGCCCCAAAATCCCAAAGCGGCGTCGCCCTGAAAGTCTCCGGTGACGCCGCCAAACCTCAGGATCTGGCTGGTCATCACTTCCAGAGCCAGGCTGACTCGTTCCAGCAGCCCGGTCAGGTCATCCGCCTGTTCTTCGGCCTGCTGGCTGAAGCCACGAAGGTCACAAAACAGCACCGTCACATCACATTCGCGCGGTTCAAGCAGCGACGTGTCCAGATCCTGTCCCAAAGCTTCCAGAATGGGTGGCGAGAAAAACTGACGCAGTCCCGACTGCTGCCGCTCCAGTTCTCGCTGCCTCTGCAGTGAACTGACGATTTCCGCGATGAATTCTGTGAACTTCACATCCGCGTGAATTCGCTTTTGATTGACTTTCGCGCCTTCTCCCGGACTGCGGCCTGCCACGTAAATTGCCAGCGGGCCATCGGCCGGGTCGTCTGCTGCTGAGTTCCTGTCGACTGCCGGACTGTTCCCGGAGGCATGTGCTACAAAGGGCGTGCAATACGCCCAGTGGAAGCCGGCGTGCTGTGTGTACCCGCCATCGGTATCGTTGGCGTCGTCCCACACATGCACGACCGTCCGGCCCTGTTCCTGAGTATTCTGCACCAGACGAGTGCTCGGTCGCAGCGACCCGTCTGCCTCGAAGCGGCGTTCCTGATGCAATGCGACCGCTCGTTTGTGCGATCGGTCCATGGAAACGATCGCCACGCCTTCTGCATGCTGAATTCCGGCCAGCAGCAGATTGCAAAGTCGCACAAACAAGTCGCGCTGCACGCCGGATTCGCGAATCACGGCGGGCAAACTGGCCAGCACTTCAATGCGTTTGTCGGCGTCTTCGTAGCGGATCTGCTGCAGTTGTTTGCGATCAATCGGCAACTGTTGGACGGCGTTGTTGCGAGGCGAATCTGATTGCGTGACCTGATGAAGTTCGAACCGCGTGGCTCCGATTACGAACGACTGACCTGGTTTCAGCACAATGCGCGAAACCGGTTGACCGTCGACAAAGACGGGATTCGAAGCCTGCTTCAGCCGATTCAGCACCACACCGTCCGGCTGTGGAATCAGCAGTGCATGCTGGCGGGAAATCTTTTCGTCCCAATCGACGACGATCTCGCTGTCGATCGACCGGCCCAGCACATACGTACGACCGTCGGCCAGCAGGATCTGGCGGTCCAGCATTCGCGAATTATGAAAGGCAAGCAGTCGATACATAAGGTTTTTGCTACGCGGCGGGACCGCCGTCCGTCTGTCTGTCGTGAATGAGAACTTGCGATTCAGATCAGAAGCTACGATGCGGTTTAATTAGTTGTTAGAGGTAGATTGTGGCCCGACTCTCCGAGTTGGGTGCCGAACACTGTTCGATTGCAGGGGCGTTAGATTTACGAATTGCGTTTTCACTCTCCGCGCCTGGCCCTCCCCCGATCTTGCTTCGCTCGATCGACCCCTCCCGCAATAAATTGCGAGAGGGGTTGAAGCGACAGCGCACCCAAATTGTTCCTGTTGTGATTGTATCTGCTTCCTGTTGCACGACTGATTGGCCTTTTCCAAAGCCGTACGATCCTGTGATGCGAGAGGCTAACGTCTTCCGGTCACACTATTCCATTCTCGATAACACAAACAAACTATTTCATCTCACGTCCGCTGAGTCAGGTGCCGAACACTGCCCGGCTCCAAGGGGCAGGCCACAAAGGGAAACCGGCTGCGGTCTGTTTACACGACCAGTTGATCGGGGTCCAGCTTGCAGCTTTCCAGAGCGGTCAGGGTTTCGTCCGTGCTGGAAGGATGCACGGCTCGACACGAATCGGTTAGCAGTGCGGCCAGCTCTGCCAAATCACTGCGCCACTGGACGGGGTCCATTTCCGGCGGTTCGATTTGAGCGTACTCGCCGCACAGTAAAATCATACGCAGGCAATGACGGAAGATAATGCCTTCCTGTTTCGTTAAGTCGCGAGCTCGCACATACTTGTTAAAGTCGCCGCCAAATTGCAGCAAATCGCCGACGCACCAGACCGCCGTGATGCGAGCGTCGTGGATGCTGGGGAATTCGTTGCGGAACAGCAGGTGCATTTTTTCCGCCAGCATCAGTGGTGGAATAAAGCGGCCTGTGTCTTCTTCGCGGTAGCCGGTAAGTTCCTCCTGAGTTGCCAGGCCCTGAGTCAGCACTTGCGGATCGGCGTATCCGGTGGCCAGAGTTCCCGGTGGCATACGTTCCGGCAAAGGAACTCGCACGCTTTTGCGAACCGACCCCGGCATGTTCAGCGACGCTTCCAGCAACAGCAGCCGTTCTTCATACGTGGCCTTATGGAAGTGTTCCGCCAGGAAGATGGCAAAGATGGAATTGATGCTGCGGAAGGCGAACAGCATCTCAAGCTGAGGCGTGGCGACCGCTCGATCGGGTTCGTAGTCGTCGAGCCGCATACTGGCTTGTTCAGCTTCTGTTGAGGTACTCAGGTCGGGTTTCGAACGCTTCGTCTTCTTCGCCGCACTGGTCGAAGCGACGCCGCCCGATTCGCGGGCTTCGTTGATGAGTGCACCCAGCAGTCCCGCGCCGGGACCGGCCGGTTTTTCGGGCTCCGGTTCCGGCTCGTCCGCGGTGGTTGTTTCTTGCGATGAGTCTTCCGGTGCTTCTGTTGTTGTGACGGATTCTGCGTCGTCACAGGAATCATCTTCGAAAAGGACTCCGACGCCAAATCCGTCGTCTTCATCCTCAGGCCGTGAGCTGAAGTCGACGACATCGCCCATCGGGTCATCTTCCATCTGCAGGCCCGTGCCCCAGACGGACGTCGTGACCGAACGGCCTTCCTGCACGTCTTCGATCGCCAGTTCAACACCCGAACCGACGGCCTGGCTGCGAAACACGGGTTCCGGCGATTCTTCCGTAGCGTCAAGGCGGTTTGGTGGGGGCGGACTTAGCGTGATGAAGCCGCCAGCATCCAGCGTGATCAGCATCCGCTTCATGTTGCGTTCGGCGTCCTCTTTCTCTTTTGAATCCAGCAGACGCTTGCGGATCGCTTCCTGTAACAAAAATACTGAACCCGACTTGCGAATCAAAAACGCGAGCAACCGCCATGGCAGACGGCCTCGGCTGGAGAGCTTCCCGGGCGAAGCGTCTCGCAACTGTTCAAGCTGCTTTTCCGTCCAGTACTGCTGCCCAGGCCGCTTCTTGGGCATTTTTTTCTTCAGGTTCTTCTTGGCTCGACGCAGGCCTGGATCCTTGGTGTCTTCCGGAATGGAGTCGTATTTCTGTTGCCAGCGATGCAGCCGCACATCGTCTTCGTGAGCGACCGCGTACACGTAGCCCTGGCTGTCAAACTGCGGCCGGCCAGCTCGACCAAACATCTGCTGAGCCGAACTGGCGTCAATCAGTTTCAGCGCGCGCGGCGGGCCCTTCAGCAGCGACGTCATGACGACTGATCGAGCGGGAAGGTTGATCCCAGCCGCCAGCGTTTCGGTGCAGACGCACACCGAAAGCAGCTTTTGCTGAAACAGGTACTCTACGGCTCGACGGTATTTCGGCAGCAGCCCGGCGTGGTGAATGCCAACTCCACGAATCAAAATCTGCTTCAGCTTTCCACCGGCACCGATCGACCAATCCATCTGCTCAATTTCGGCCTGTAACGCCTTCTGCTGCCCTGACGCCAGCAGGTTCTTGCCCTTCAGTTGTTCGGCCGTACTCCAGCATTCCGCTCGATTAAAACAAAACACCAGCGCGGGCGTGTAGCGTTCTTCGTCTTCGCCCGCTGCCATCAGTTGCAGTTGGTCGGATAGCAATTCGTCGATCACCCAGCGAAAGCTAAGCGGCACACGGCGTTCCTGACTTTGCAGCAGTCGAAGCTTCCGGTTGTGTTGTTTGTTAAGCCACATGACGAATTCCGGCGCGTTGCCGACGGTGGCGCTGATAAGCAGCACTCGCACATTTTTTGGCAGCATGCCAAGCGATAGCTCCCACACGATGCCTCGTTCGGGATCGTTGAAACTGTGAAATTCGTCCATCACCACGGCAGCAACGTCGTCGAAGGCGAAGTCGTCCGGTGATAGCAGGCGGTTCAGCAGGATTTCGGCGACGACTACCAGAATCGGAGCGTCCGGGTTGACTCTGCGATTTCCCGTCACCAGACCCACGTCTTCACGAGCGAACCCCCAGCGTTCGACGGAATCCTGCAGCTCATGGAACTTTTGTTCTGTGAGCGCAATCAGCGGCGTGGTGTAGTACGCTTTGCGGCGGGTTTGTAACGCTTCGAACAAAGCCGTTTCGGCGATGACGGTCTTACCCGTGCCTGTGGGAGCACACACCAGCAGACCGTCTTCGCTGTCGAACCATGTGAAGATCGCCTGTTCCTGAAACGGGTACGGCGGCCACGGAAGCTGGTCAAGATATTGAAGAGCGATCTCTTCCGACGACGGCAGTTCCGATTCCATTCTGATTGTTGCTCCCGTCGGCGTGCTCAGCCTGTGATTTCAAATGATGTCCTGTAAACCTTCATTGTAGGCGACGCGGGATTTCGTTGTAGTGAGGGTTCCGGGAACGCGTTTATGTTTCGCGACGATCTTCCGCAGGAACGCCGGAGCCTGGTAACAACCTCGCCCACCATTTAATGTGCGCTTGATCGATCGAGCGAAGTAAAATTGCGGGGAGATTAACCTTTGGCAAGGTGGGGAACGGAATGAGCACGAAGATACAAATTGATGACCTGGAATTCGCGAACCGACCCGTGGATGGCCACAAAGGCACGTTCGGGAAAGTGGCGGTCATCGGTGGTTCGCTCGGAATGAGCGGCTCGATTACGTTGTCCGCGACAGCCGCGTTGCGTGGCGGCGCGGGGTTGGTGACGGCAGCGGTGCCGCAATCGATTCAGGCGATCGTCGCGGGGTATGAGCCTTCTTACATGACCGTGGCGTTGCCGACTGATGTGCACGGACAGCTGGCTGCGGTCGACGCTGACATTGTCACCGAGTTGCTCGACGGGAAGTCGGCTGTGGCCATCGGCCCGGGACTCGGACAGACGAAACTTGCCGCCGATCTGGTGCTGGCCGTGTTAAAACAGGCAGACTGCCCGGTTGTCCTGGACGCGGACGCTCTAAATTTGGCGGCGGAATTCGAACTGCTGCACGGAATTCCACGCCGTTCGCGATGGGTAATTACCCCCCATCCCGGCGAGTTTGCTCGACTGACCGGTGAATCGATTTCGCATGTGAGTGCGAATCGTGAGTCGCTTGCAGAACGTTTTGCGGCCGAACACGAGCTGACTGTTGTGCTGAAGGGGGCGAACACGGTGGTCACGGACGGTAGCAGAACCTACGTGAACCAGACGGGGAACTCAGGAATGGCCACCGGCGGCAGCGGCGACATTTTAACGGGGCTGACAGCGGCCGTTTTGGGGCAGCATGCCGACGCGCTGGAGGGTGCGATACTGGCGGTTTACGTCCACGGTATCGCGGGCGATCTGGCGGCCGAGGCGTTGTCACAACGCGGGATGATTGCTTCTGATTTGCTGCGTTTTCTGAGTGCGGCATGGCGGAATCTTTCGCACGAGCCATCTGATTGATGCAGAAGCGTCAGTTGCGGCGGTATTTGGCGTTCAAGTGTTCAGAGCCATCAGTTTGTTGACATTCTGACTTCCGAACGGCTAGCATCCGACGTCCTTTCTTTGGTTTCTCACCAGGGTGAGAAGAATTTCGCCATCGACGGCCACGTGATGCTCGTATGCAGCCTTGCATTCGAGCTGATTTCCTTTCTGACTTCATTCGCAGGATTGCCATGCCAACATCAGTACCGGATCGAAAGTCCCGGCACGTGACTGGTCGCGTACCGCGAATGTCAGAAACGAAGTACGACATTGCCACGTCCGCTCAAATTGCCGCCGCGCTAAGTTTGGGAGCTTTGGTGGCATTGTTGGTCGCAATTTGGCTAAGCAATCTGCTGCCCGATCAGCAGTCGATTCCGATCCTGATGGAGACCGGCGACGGCGGTTGGGAAGATGGTGACCCGAACGAGAGTCTGGACGTCGAATCTCCTGAAGACCCCAGCGATGATCCTTCGCTGTCAAACGACCAGGAAGTCAGTCAGCTTGAACAGATCACCGAACAGGTGCTGAAGCTTTCGGACACTGCGGCATCGATGGTGCAGCCCAACAACTTCACCGACCCCAGCGGCGGCGGAAACCCCGGCAGCGCCGAAGGCAGCGGCGGCCGCCCATATGGCAGCGGTGGACCGGGAAAAGGCGGCACCAAACGCGAAAATCGCTGGGTGGTCACGTTTGCGGACAAGGGAAATCTGAAGTCTTATGCTCGGCAGCTGGATCAGTTCAAAATTGAAATCGGCTGTGCGTTCCCGGATGGCCGCATTTATTACCTCAGTAATATGTCGACGACTCCGGTTGTCCGAGAAGGTCGACAATCGGCGAAGGATCAGCGGTTATTTATGAACTGGACGGACGGTGACCGCATGAAGGCTGATGCTGAACTGCTGGCGGCAGCGGGTGTTCCCGATCCAACCAGCGGAAAGATTTTGCACTTCTACAACCCGAACACAGAACAACAGTTGGCTCGGCTTGAGCTGGACTACGCTAATAAGCCGATCGAGCAAATTCGCCGCACGTATTTTGAGGTGAGGCGAAAAGGTAATGAGTTTGAATTCGCAGTTGTGAATCAAAAGTTAAAGTAGACTTCGTTTATTAAATGGAATTTGGCTGCGGCGTGCCGCATTGGGTGCAGGAAACATTTCATGCAATTCGTGAGTTCATTGGGATCGGCACCGGACGTGATGTTTGCCGCTGTTGACCTGTCGGGCATCCTGTATTGGTTTGGTCAAGGTATCTATCTTGCGATGGCACTGGCGGCAGGTTTTGGCCTGTACTGCATTGTGATCCTGATGCGGCGGATCAAACAGAAGAGTTTTCCCAGCCGGGAATCTGCCGCCGTGTTTCTGGATGAGATCGGTGACTCACTGGAAGAAGGCAAGTTCGAAAGTGTGGCCGATGCATGCGATCAACCGGAAGTGTGGGCAAAAGCAGTTCCGCAGCTGATCACCGTGGCGATCGAAAATCGCAATAAGCCCATTCGGAAAATTAAGATCATCGTCGCCGAATTCTTCTCCCGTGAAATTCTGGCCGAATTCGACGCTCGGACTGGCTGGGTCAACACGGTGGTCAAGTCGGCTCCTATGTTAGGGCTGTTGGGAACGGTATCGGGGATGATCATGGCGTTCGGCAAGATCGCCGGCACCGGGGAATCCGGGGTGAAGCCTTCTGCACTCGCCGGCGACATTAGTTTCGCACTGTTCACCACGGCGGCAGGCCTTTCGATCGCAATTCCACTGGTAGTTTTGGGCAATATGACTCAAACCCGCATCTCGAAATTGCAGGATTCTGTTCAGGAAAACATGGGGATATTTTTTGACGATCTCGAAGCCGCTCAGGTGCGAGGCGGCGACGTTGACGACGCGTAAAGAGTGGTTGGTTCTTTCGCAATTGCAGATGGACCAGTGATAGACCCAGTCATAGCTGCAGACAAACCGGAGTTGAAGCTATGCGGGACAGGGCGATTTAGGCAGCGTTTGAAGAGCGGATCACTTCGGCATCGCAGGAGACAGACAACGTGCTGACAGACAGCGGCTTTGGCCGGAAGAAGAAAAAGGAAGAGGCCGATCTGGACATTACGCCCATGATCGACGTCGTGTTCCTTCTGCTGATCTTCTTCATGGTGACATCCACCATGCAGGCGACGCCTGATCGCGATATTCCGCCAGCCACGTCAGGCACAAATGCCAATGCGTCCGGCTTTTTCGACATCGTGGTGCTGGCCCCCGTATCGGCGGGATCCGAAGCCGAAGTGAAGATTGACGATTCACTGGTGTCGCTTGAGCAGTTGAGGGCTGAGCTGATTCAGAAATCGGCTGGCCCGCCGTTAAAGGTGATGATCTACGCCGAACGTGATGTGCCGTCGGGCACGGTTAGCGAGGTCGAGGGTATCATCGGCGAAGTTGCGTCGGAACAGGAAATCGAGATCGAAATGAAATTCGCCGTACGCGACCGTAAGTAGTTCACGGGGCCAGTTAATGTATCGGCCGCCAGGAACCGGCCCTCATTTAGTAACAGATTATTATTCCAGGCATGACAGACCTTGTTGACAGAACACTTGGCGAATTTCGCCTGCTGAGGCATCTCGGCAGCGGCGGTATGGCCGATGTGTATCTGGCAGAACAAACGACGCTTAGTCGTCATGTGGCTGTCAAAATCATGAAGCCAGCTTTGATCGCCACGTCCGGCGAAGTCATGCTGGCTCGCTTCAAACAGGAAGCCATGATGGCGGCGGGGTTGAATCACCCCAACATTGTTCAGGTCTACACGATTGGTGAAGAAGACGGTTTCCACTTTATCGCTCAGGAATTTGTACAAGGTCGCAACCTCGCCACCATTCTAAAATCCAAGGGCGTGCCGGATCTGGGTTCATCGCTGCACGTCATTCGCCAGGTGACGTCAGCGCTGAAGGCTGCCGGTCAGGCCGGGATCGTGCATCGCGATATCAAGCCGGAAAACATTCTGGTGACGAAAAAGGGCGACGTGAAGGTAGCCGATTTCGGGCTCGCTCAACTTCACAAGAGTGCTGAAGAAGGAAACCTGACGCGAGAGAACACCACGCTGGGGACTCCACTTTACATGAGTCCCGAACAGGTCAACGGTCGTGAACTTGACCCTCGATCGGACATCTATTCGTTCGGTGTCACGTGCTATCAACTGTTGTGCGGCAAGACGCCGTTCACCGGCACCACAGCGATGGGAATTGCCGTCCAGCATCTGAACACAATACCGCCGCCGCTGAAGGAGCAGAATCCGAAACTGCCCGATGTCATTTGCCGCATGGTTCATCGCATGATGGCCAAACGCCGAGTGCTGCGGTACCAGTCAGCGGCGGACGTTTCGTCTGATCTGAAGAAACTGATCACCTACTACAAGCAGGGCCGAAGCCTTGATCTGGTCAAGCTGCCAATTCTGGAAGAACTGGACAAAGCGGCGGCGGAAGCAAAAGCGGCCGCCGCCAACGAATCGCAGCGTACAGCAGCGGCCAGACTTCAGAACGGCGGCGATCTGGAATTGCCGCCAGGGGCGGCTGCCGGTGCCACGATGGCTCTGCCTAGTGCTTCGTCACTTTCTGGAAGACAGGGCGGAGGTTCACAACGCAAATCTGGTGCAAAATCGCAGAAGGCGAAGCGGCCGACGCTGGTCACGGTTTCACTGCCTTCGTGGGAAGAAGAAGACGATGACGATTTCGCGCTGGGGCGCCCCGAGCCGGAATTTGAGGAAATGGACCTGACGCCGATGGTGGATGTGACTTTCCTGTTGCTGATTTTCTTCATGATCACAGCGGCGTTTAACCTGCAAAAGAAAATCGACATGCCACCGGCCACTGCGGAAGAAGGTATGTCGACGTCTGTGCCCCAGCAGGAGAATTCATCGGTCGAAGCTGAGATTGATCGAGACAATCAGATCTATATTGGCGGGACGCAGGGCACGGCTTTCGACGAAATTGTGCGTCTGCTGGAATCTGAAAAGGCGGGCATTGATGACATTGAACTACGAGTCAAAATCGATCCGGAATCGACTCACGAAAAACGAATTCTGGTGGCAGACGCGGCGGCGAAAGCCGGCTTCGTCAAAGTGAAATCATTGATCATGGAATTGAATTAGCCGCGATGGCAGTCCGGCCGTATCGTGCGGTTATCTGAAACCTATCAGCCGCACGACGGCAGGCAGGAAAGCTCATCACGAATCCACGGCTGGCGTCATGCCGCTCACAGAAAACAGAGGAACCGGACAGACTGCTGAAAGTTCGTGAGAACACAGTCGTGGCCGGGCACTCAACCAGCCACCTCCTCATTTCGATCTCCTGCCTTATTGGGCAACGAAAACTCAACCGACCTATACATCAGAAACCGGGTGCCAACGTGCCGAGGGAAGACTACGACGAAATCGAAGAACTGGACGACTTTGAAGAAGTCGAGGAGATCGACGAATTCGAAGACGACTTCGAGGAAGTCGAAGAGGTCGAAGCCGTCGAGGAAGTAGACGACGTAAAAGACGTTAGCGAAGAAAAAGGCCGCCGACATCTTCGACGCGGTCGCATGGCCGAGTTCAGCGACAAGCTCGCTGGCGGTGCAGTTCGCCCCGGCGAAGAATCGGTCAAGAAGTCGCCGTTCGTGATGACCATGTGGATCACGCTTATCGGCCTGGCGCTGCTGGCGATCATCTTCATGGTGATGATCATGTCAGAAGGCGAACGTCGCAGTTTTGATGCGGCGATGGCCAAGCTTAAAGAACAAGCCTTCCCTGAAGCTGAATCTCGTTTGATGACACACCTGCAGGCGTACGCCGGCGGCACATACGAAGACGAAGCCCGCATCGCGTTGCACAAGGCTCGCGTGCAAAAATACAGCAAGGCTACCAACTATTCCGCTCCTCAGGTCAAAGACGGCGTGGCGGAACTGAACGACTTCATCCGCGTTTGCCGCGACCTGACCGGCTTTGCGGACGAAAAAGAGAACGTGCGACGATATGCGGAACGCCTGGCTCGAGTCGGCGCTCTTGTTGCCGAAGATCAGAAAAGCGCCGAAGCCCTTGAAAACAGCCGTGAGGCGACCGCGATTCTGGAAGCATATTACAAGCCGGAAGACGTGCCTTTGGCGCTCGCGAATGACCTGCGCGATCTGCAGCGAAAGGCGGAAGCTGCAATTTTAAAAGCCGGTAAACTCAACGAGTTCATGACCGAGATCAAAACCAAGCTGGACGTCGGCGACACGTTCGGAGCCCTCGAATCCCGCCAGGCTTTGATCGATCGCTACGATTCGCTTACCGACGACGCCGACGTCTCAAAAATTCTGGCCGACATCCTGACAAAGGAAAAGGCCCAGACAACTCAGGAAGACCTTGGGCAGGACGCAGTCACCGAAGACATTCCCACGTCCGGCATTCCGGCCGCCACTCTGTCTTTGCGAACTCAGGCCACAGTCGATGCTGTTTCACGCGGAACCCGCGTCTTTGGTGTGGGCTTGGACAGTTGTTTTGGCCTCGACGCGGAAACCGGCGAGCCGCTTTGGAAACGAAGCGTGGGTAAGAATGCTCCCTTCGCGCCGGTAAGAGTCGACGCGTCGCAACCAGCGTTGCTCGTGTATCACACTGACTTAAACCAATTGATGTTGCTTGAACAGGCCAGCGGAAAGCTGATCTGGCGGCAAACGATTCCATCTCGACCATCAGGCCCGCCGCTGATCTTTCAGCAGCAAATCTTTATCACGACAGCGTCGGGTGAACTGTGGCGTCTGTCAGTCGACAACGGAAAAGCGATTTCGCGAGTCGTCTTTAACCAACCGGTGGTCGGCCCGCCAACGCTGACTCGCGATCAGAAATACCTCGTGATCCCTGGCGACCAGTCAGTGGTCTACACGCTGACGGTGAATCCGTTCGAATGCGTTGCGGTGTCGTATGTTGAGCACCGTTTGGGCAGCGTCGAAGCGCCGATGTTGACGCTCGGAAAGCTACTTCTGCTTTGCGATAACGACGAAGCCAACGTCGCTCGACTACGAGTGCTGGACATGAATGAAGGCACGGGCGAAGTCACGGTGCGTCGGACGACAGATCCGATCACGGTACTTGGGCAAATTCGCGATCCGGGTCTTCTGCGTGGGACAGAATTGTTCATCCCTTCCACGCCTCAGCGAGTCACTGCATTCAGTGTGAATGATTCGCCCGACGCCGATCCGCCCCTGTCTCGGATTGGTTCCAACCAACTGGAAAATGCATCTCCCGCGCCAGTGCACTTGCTGGCCGGACCACAGGGCCAGTTATGGATGGCCAGCGAAGCGTTGCGGAAATTCCGGGTTCGCACGAATGCTGTAGAATTGGAAACCGCGTCGGCCGCCAACGGCGTGCATCGTCAGCCGATTCAGTTTCTGGATCAAAATGTGTACGTCACGACCAACGAGCCATATTCGTCGTCCGTCTTTTTCTCCAAAGTCGATCCGCAGGCGATGGAGGGCCGTTGGCGAACGGTTGTGGGAACTCATGTCGTCGCGGCTGGCCCAACTAACGAAAACCAATCACTGTTAGCAGTCAGCGATTTCGGTGATGTGTTCCGAGTTCCTATGCAGACCATCAAAGCAGGTGGATTCGTGCTGGACCAGGTGAGTCGCCATTCGCTACCGGATAAGCTTAAGGAACAGGTCGGCGGGCTGGCTCTCAATGATGGCCGACTGGCGTCATTCTGCGGCGGTGACGAACCGGCCGTGTGGACGTTCGCTCCGTCTGGTCAGCTGGAACAGCGCTGGCCTTTGAGTGGGGCGCCTCAAACGCAACCCGTTTCTCTTTCGGACGGGATCGTTGTGGCCATGTCAGGCCGTTTGCAAATGACGGCCAATAGCAGCGGAGCCCGCGTTCAGGATTTCCAGGCAGCTCAGGGCGTTGAAAAACAAACCAACTGGAAAAGCCTTGTTGCCCTCAACGAAAATCAGGTGTTGGCTATTACGTCCGACAACGTGGCGATGCGAGTTGAATACCGAGCGTCGCCGCGACCACATTTGACTCATATCAGCGATACGCCGCTGCAGCAGTCTGTGGATTTACGGCCAACGTCTGCTGGCGATCTGTTGGTTGCCTGTACGTCAGAAGGAAACCTTCAGGCCATGGCCACCACAACGTTGGAGGTGCTTGGCGAAGCGTCGCTGGGGGCCGTCGCCAGTGCTTCGCCGTTTGTTTCCGGCGACCGCATCTTCGTCGAGGTGGCTCGCCGGGAATTGAAGGTCTTTGGACGATCTCCCGATCTGCCGGTCACCGCCACGATCCCGTTGAATGGACGGTTTCTTGTTGGGCCACCGTTGGATGTCGGCGGCGGTTTTATCGCGTGTCTGTCTGACGGTGACGTGCTGTTGCTGGACAAAGACGGCAACCCCACGGACAAGAAGATCTCCCTCGCCCAGGACGCTCAAAAGGGGCCGATCGCCGTTGGTTCGTCCATCATTGTGATTGGTCTGGATGGAAGCCTGTACTCAATAGAAGATCTGCTGAAGTAGAATGGCTATTCACCTTCACACGCACCATCGCTTGGCATTGGTTTCGAATTCGCGGCTTCAGCTTTGTTTAGTTGTCGTCATCGCACTGTTGTGCGCGCCACAGGGACGTGCTCAGGACGAAGAAAACCCTACGGCCGAACTTCCGAAGTTGGCCGATATGGAATTGCCAACCTTCGAAGAATTAATGACGACGGAAGATCCGTTTGACTGGCTTGTTCTGAAAGACGATTCAGTATTAGTCACGGAGCCAATCTTCCCACGTCCCGATCCGTTGGTGGCACGGATGAAGGAAAAGCAAGAACTGGAAGCGGAGACCGGCGGTTCAACGGAGCAACGTCAGGCAAGACGTGATCGTTTGCTGGAACTGCGAAAGATCAACGTTGTACTGCTGGAAGACAGCAATTCCGATTACAGAATTCCGCTCTCACAGGTCGCGCAGATTATTTCCTTTCCACGGCTGATGCTAAGCCGGATCGATCAGCTGTTAGAAGCTGGTGAGATCCGCAAGGCTTATGAAATGCTGATGCAGGTCGAAATCCAGGCGCCGGGATGGGAATTGTCACAGCCTCGCTTCGACGCTCTGCTGTTGCGCGAAGCGAATATGAAGCTCGACGATAACGATACCATCGCGGCTCTGGCACTATTGGACGAACTAGCCATTCGAAATATTGAAAATCAGCAACTGCCGATAATGATGTCTCAAATTATCGACGGGCAGATTGAAGCCGCGATGGCCGATGAGGACATGGCGAAGACAAAATACTTCCTCAGCCGGCTAAGCCGCCATTTTCCTCAGCACCCTGTCGTTTCAAAATGGGAGCAGCAGCTTCAGAAAACCGCTCGGCAACTATTGCAGAAAACTCAGCAACTCACAGCCGCAGGCCAGCACGCCGAAGCTGCCATGGCGGCCAAAGATGCAGCCATGTTTTGGTCCGCTTCTGGAACGGAACTGGGCGGCAACGATCGAGTGCTTTACACGCAGGCCATGCTGCGGTATCAAATTTTGCGAGTTCCCGTGCGGCGGTTTTGTGGCGAACAGTTGATTTCGCCCGTCCCGCTGGAAGCCGACTTCCGGCATCAGGAACTGACCACCGTTCCGCTTTTTGAACCGAGCGGTGCTGACGAACTCACGTATTTTCAGTCCAGCTATTTTGATCTGTGGGACCCACAGGATCTGGGCCGAGAAGTCGTGTTCAGCGTGCGTCAAACGAGACCCTATTGGCAGTCGCAGCCACTGCTGACGGCCAATCAGATTGCGGACACCCTGGCCGATTTGCTGGATCCGCTTCGGCCTACGTTCAATCCGCGATTGGCGTCGTTCGTGAAGGAATTCTCCGTCCATTCTCCGACGGAACTGCAGGTTAGCTTTCATCGCGTTCCGCTAAATCTGGAAGCATTGTTTCGGTTTCCAATTGTTGGCGTCCCGCCGGAGAAACAACCCGCTCCGCCCGGCACTGCCTCCGAAGTGTTGTCCACTCGGTTTACGCTGGCAGACGAAACGCCGGATCGACGCCGCTATCTGCGCTCGGTACCGGAAGAAGACGGCCTGATCGCTCAGCGGTACCACGTGGCCGAGATTCAGGAGATCAAATACCCCGATCGCCATGCCGTTATCCAGGCATTCAATCGCAACGAGGTCGACGTGATTCCTCATCTTCGGCCGTGGGAAGTGGATGTCTTCAAATCGCAGGATCAGTTCTTCGTCCAAAAGTACGCGATCCCGCAGACGCATGTGCTGGTGTTCAACCCGATGTCGTCGGCGGTTTCCAGTCCGCAACTGCGTCGAGCACTCTCGTTTGGGATTGATCGCGAAGGGCTGCTGAAGATTGTGCTGTTACGTGATGAAGAGATGAAATATGGAAGGCCGATCAGCGCGCCGTGGCACACGGGCAGCTATGCCAACAGCCCGCTGGTCAAAGTGACTCCTTATGATCACTACCTTTCGTATCTGCTGAGGTTAGCGGCGCTGGAACAGCTTCGGATTCCGGACAAACAGAAGTTTGTCGCCGATGCCAAAGCCGCCGCGCTGGCCGCGAAGGAAGACTGGGACGAAGAAGTTTTCCGCCAGGACCATGCGGCCGAAATCAACGCGGCGGGTGAACACGTTCAGTTACCAAAGCTACGAATGCTGTGCGACCCGGACGAAATGGCCATGCTGCCAGCCGAACAAATGGTCAAACGCTGGAATGCATTGGGCTTCGATGTCGAACTGATTTCTGCCGATCGTCAAGGCGAACCATTGGGCGACGAAGGTTGGGACATCATGTATCGTCGGATTCGGATGGAAGAACCGCTGCTGGACCTGTGGCCGGTTTTGTTGACGGACGATAAGTTCCAGGTGGAGCGTCTGGCCGGGTTTCCCGACTGGCTGCGTCAGGAATTGATCAATCTGGATTACGCCACCAGCTTTATTGACGCTCAGCAACGGCTGCACACAATTCACCGTCACATTGCGGCGCAGGCATTTTTGATTCCGCTATGGGAAATTGACGACTTCATGGTGTTTCGCAACAACGTCAAAAACTTCCAGGGACGCCCGTTAAGCACCTATCATGGAGCCGAACGTTGGGTGGTGACACCATGATGCGGATAACTAATTACATCGCTTTTGCGGCGTTTTGCCTGCATGTCGCCTGTTCGGTTGCACACGGTCAGGAAGCTCCGGCGCCCGTCGCTGAGGCATCTGCCGAACCGTCAGCCGCGACTCCGGCAGAAGAACCTTCATCTGAAGACACTGCGACGCCCGCGCCGAAAAAGCCAGCGGAACCGCCGGAAGAAATTCTCTTCAAGAACCTGCCGTACACAGTCAACGTGTCAGTCGCGATTGATAATCGCAGCCTGCCCGATCAGGCCGATCGAGATGACATGATCATGTCGATTCGCCATGCAATCGCGCGGATGTATGGGCGCATGTGGGTCGCGGATGTGCAGGCCAACGACTGGCTGATTCCGGCCACACGGCGGCATCTGGAATGGCTAACTGAAGGCGAAATGCTGGACCGCTATCCGGAACAAGAATACCACAAGGCGTTTCTGGTGACGGTCGAGGCCTCCGGTTCGTCGTTTAACATCAGTTGCCGCGAATACGATTCACGCATTCAGGAACTGACCCCCGTCACCACGCGAACGACTCACGACATTCGTTCGATTGCGTCGGTCGCTACTCAGCTGGTGCGTGACTCCTTTCGTCCGTGCGTGCTGTACCAGCGCATGTTCGTCGACGAAACGGGTCGCAACTTTATGGAAATGCAGGTTCAGGCGGGTGAGATCCCGCCGCCGGATTCGTCGGCCGAGCAAGTGGTAGAAGAGGACGTCCTGCGACCTTTCGTTCGCCAGATGAATCGTCGAGAACCAGAGAAGCTGGACAAGCTGCTGCGGCTTGATCTGTCTTACATCCGAGTCATGGCGGTCGACCGTGAGAATGCTCCCGGCCTGCTGAAGGGATACTTCATTACACACTCACCCTATTCATTGTTTGGCGGAAAAGGGCGAGCGATCCAGCATCTTGCGGTTCGCCAGCGACCGTCAGCCGATCAAAGCAAAGTGCGGTTGGTGTTGCAGGGCCGGCCGGACAAGCCGCTGGTGTCGCACCGGCTTGCGCTCGCATATCAATTGAACTGGAATGATCCGGAAGACGGGCCTCAAACAAAACTTGTTAGCGATCGAAACGGCGAAGTCGTCATCCACACGCATCCGGGCCATCCCACGTTCTGGATCCGAGTTTACAGCGGCGCGTCTTTGCTCGCTCGAGTCCCATACGCACCTGGGCTGATCCCCAGCGACACGATCGAATTACCAGACGATTCTATTCGGCTGGCGGTGGAAGGTGAGATGCAATTGCTGGCCGACGAACTGATCGACGCCATCGCGTTGCGAGCCGTACTGTTGGCGCGAGCCCGAAAGGCAGCTGAAGCTGGTGATGAGTCGCAGCTTGAAGCCCTGTTCACACGCTACGACGAAGTCTCCGCGAAGGACTACTTTCTGGAAAAGGTGAATAATGTCCGTATTCCGGCAATCCGAGAAGCCAACGAAAGGCGGCTGGGCACAAGTCGCATCCGGCAACTCTGTGACGGACTGCAGTCAACTGTTGACCTGTTCTTCAGTGATGAAAAACGTAACGAACGTCAGATCGAAATACAGCAGTTGAAAGCGATGGCTGCCGCCAAAGCCAAGGCGGCCGGAAACTAATCCCAATTTCTCATGCGTAATCTGGTTCGTCAGGAGGTCTTCGATTCGTCCCGCACACTGATCATCAAGATCGGTTCCAATGTGCTCACGCGCAGCGACGACCAGTTAAACGAAGAACGCATTCGACACCTGTCCGACCAAATCGACCGACTGATGAACACCGGCCGCAAAGTGGTGGTGGTTTCCAGCGGTGCAGTGGCGGCCGGCATTGGCGTGCTGGGCCTGACCCAACGACCTCAAACGCTGCCCGAACTACAAGCGTCGGCCGCTGCTGGTCAAACAAGGCTGATGAAGGCCTGGGGCGACAGCTTTGGTGCCAGTGGACACAAAGTCGCGCAGATTCTGTTGACGGTCAACGACTTTCGCAGCCGCCGACGTTACCTGAATATCCGCAACACCATTCGCACGCTTCTGGCATTTGGCGTCACGCCGGTCATTAACGAAAACGACAGCGTCAGCATCGCGGAGATCACGTTAGGCGACAACGATCAGCTTGCCGCCATGATTGCCGCACTGGTGCCGAACCCGTTGATGATCATTCTGTCGTCCGTCGACGGCCTGTACGACGGACCACCAGATAGCCCTGGCAGCAAGGTGATTTCTTTGGTGGAACAGCCCAACTCTTCGATGCTGCAGCACGTGTCTTCAGACCAGAGTTCTCGGGGTCGCGGCGGCATGGGGGCCAAGCTGCAGGCCATCTTAAACGCGACTCAGACGGGGGAAAGCGTGATTCTGGCCAACGGACTGGCAGATGATGTCCTGGACCAAATTTCCACTGGTGAGGAAGTTGGAACCCTGTTTCTGGCGTCGGGCTCCACGATCCCTGCATGGAAACGCTGGATCGGTTATTCGGCCCGCCCGGAAGGCACTCTGCAACTCGACGACGGTGCCTGCAAAGCGGTCGTGCAAAATGGCAAGTCATTGCTGGCCGTGGGTATCAAGAACGTGGTCGGCACTTTCGGGCAGGGAGCCAGCGTGTCGCTCACCCAGGCAGGCGGCCGCGAAGTCGCTCGCGGGCTAGTCAACTACACGGCGGAAGAAATTCGGCGGATCGCCGGACACCGCTCCGAAAGCATCCCGGAGTTGCTGGGACATATCCCGTATCGCGAAGTTATTCATCGCGATAATCTTGTCGTCACAGACGACAGCCGGGTTTTTTCTCTCGGTGAAACAACCGATGCGCCGCCCGTGCAGCCGTAACATTCAGCACAGGCTGAATAATCCGACCGTCAGTTGATGACGGACGAACCAATTAGGAAAGAAATTCGGATCATCTCACCGCGCGTGCCCCATGCTCAAAGCAGAGTTGAAATTCAATCAAAACGCGTGGCCATCGGTGCATCCATGATTTCCGAAATCAAACGAGAATTTGTCCAGTGGGCAGGTCAGGTGAACGGAATCATCTCTGACAAGCTTATCCATCTGAGTCCACAGGATTACAGCATTGGCGGTGTATTCATCATCGCCATCGGCTTTGTGCTGCTGTCCGGACGCCGATAGCCAACGGCCGTCTACCGCAGTGTCCGTGCGAAGCGGATCATTTGTTGTCGCTCTGTTGTCGACAGCGATGGCGGTGGAAAATTGGCCAACCGCAGCGTGTCTGGAAGCGTCACCACGGAAATGGGTTCCGGAACAAACCATACGCCACGAAATCTTGTCCGAATCGTATCTGTCGTTTCTTCATGGGCGGCCGGGCCGTAAATGATGATGGGCGAATTTTGAGTTCGGTAATCGGCACGAAGGTTGGTGATCGTGTCGGACAGCGACCAACGCAAACAGTTGCTGTGCACAAGAATGAGCTCACACTGCAATTGAGCTGCCGCCGCTTCGAAGCCGGACCGCCCCGTGTTTCTGGCCGCGACACGGTAGTTCATGTCGGTCAGCACGCCAGCGACTGCGGAACTTTCACCTGCGCGAGAATCAATGACCACGGCTTCCGGTTGCGGGCTTCCGGCCACGGCGGCTTTGATCGTCTGGCGACTCAGCAGGTTCGTTAATTCACCACGTTTTGCCACCGCCGCGGCCAACAAACGCACTCGAACATCGCCGCACAGTAGCGACTCTCGCAGTAGCTTTGGGTGCTGCTGTGCAACGTTCACGGCCAGATTCTGACGGACCAATAATGGCAGAATCGCGCCCGGGTTTTTCGTTGAAACAGCCAATTCCAATGCTTCCGCGAATGTGTCAGCACCGATGGAGTCGTCTTCGACGTCAGCGTCTGTGACTTCCGGCCACTGTGCGGGCCATGATTGTTCTGCCGCCTGAGTCGCCACTTGAGCGGCCAGCACGGCTTGCGAATTCGGATCAACAATCGCCGCTTTACTCGCCAGCCCAACGGCACGGGCAAGGTACACGCTGCCGTATGGTCGTTCGGCAGATTCTTCTGCGTCAGGCTCCACAGCCGCGATCTTCTGAGGCGCACTGGTTGTCGATAGTTGCCGAGCGAGCGCCTGTTCGGCCAGCACGTCGCTGTCTGCTGGAAAGTCCTTCCCAGCCAACGTTAGTAGTCGTTGAATTTCGTACAGCAACACTGTCACGGCCTGCTCGCGCGACGAGCCCCACGCGGGATCAGCCTGCAGTTTCTCTAACGCAAGTTTGGCCGCTGCAGCAATCTCAGACGATTCAGAAAATCGATACGGCAGGACATCCAGTGAAAGCTCAGGAGCAGCGGTTTGACTCAGCAAGGTAAGGATTCGAACGGCAGTGCTTTCGTCGGCGTCGGGCAAAGCGGCCACAAGCCCGCGACGGTACCGACGCACGTATTTGTTAAGAAGTCCAGCGGCCAGATCACCCTGAGGCGTTTCACGGTCCGCGGCAAGGAGCGGGACAACGGCTGCGTCTTCGGCTGCGAGAATCTTCAAGGCGGCTTCTGTTGTTTGCTGTTGGGACCGCCCCAGCTGTTGAATAAGCACCTCGACAGCGTCGGCAGTCGGTGCGGGCTCGTGAGTCGCTTCATTAACCATTTTTAGCAGTTCACCAGAAGCCGGTTGCAGCAGCGGTGCCGCACTTAGTTTGAGGAAGGCGCCGATCCCGAATTCCGTCCTCAGTTTACGAAGCTGTTCGGCCGACGGATTCGCATCGATCAGGTCATTCAGATACCCGAGTGCCAGGTCTGGTCGATCCAGTCGTTCCGCCAAAATCGCTCCTCGGACCTGCCGTTCAGGAGTGTTCGGGCGGAAGAAGAACAGATCGTCGCTCGCTGGGGCCGCGTCTTCCGGCTGAGCGGCCCCGATGGCCCCCGTCATCAGCAAGATGGCGACGGTACACAGCCGCACTGTCGCCGAAGGACGAACTCTGAAGATGTGAACTGAGTTAAGGAGAGTCTTATTCATGCAACCGTTTACCGTTTCGCACTGTATCAGCCTGAACCGCGCTAACGGCGGCATCGACACTCATCTTGATGTTGTAACCGCACCACGTCCAGAGATTACCGCCGCGCCAGCGATGATTGATGCACGACGACGTAACAGATCTCACTGTTTTTCTGATCGTCTTTTCCGGCAAACTGGCTTGATCGGGCGGCAATCAGGTCGGACTACAGAAACTGGACGTACATCGACAGCGGCGCTGAGGACCGCTTGAAACGATTATTCCGGCTCTTCCTCCACCCGTCGCAGCAGCCGGAGAGAGGCGCATGGTTTGCGGCAGTAGTCGGATCTTAAGTCGCCCCCCCCGGGTGGGTCTGGATTTGTCACTCTGAGTCTGAACGCAGATCGCCTCAAACAGGCAGGTCCTAAACACGACAAACCCCCATTTCAGCGGTCGGTCGCCGTCTTCGCTACGGATTTCCGCTTCTCAAAACTGCGAGCCGGATGTCGCTTGGCCGGTTCTGCAAAATCGGCACCCGGCCGAAGTTGAATTGCGTGAACCTCGCCCCCAAACTGCGGTCCATTCACTGCGTGTTAACTGCCAATTCGGCGTGACGCCCGATAGACGAATCACCACGAAACAGCCATTCATGCCCAACACCAAATCTCTGCCATTCGACGAAGCGACCATCAAGGCCATCGCCGAAAAGTATCCAACGCCGTTTTATTTGTACGACGAGAAGGGGATTCGCGAAACGTGCCGGCAGCTTAACAGCGCCTTTTCGTGGGTCGATGGCTTTCGGAACTATTTCGCTGTTAAAGCGACGCCGAACCCGCACATTTTGCAAATCGTGAAAGAAGAGGGCCTGGGCGGCGATTGCTCCAGCCCGGCAGAACTGACTCTGTGCGACAAAGTCGGGCTTCACGGTGAAGAGATCATGTTCACGTCGAACAACACTCCGGCCAGCGAGTACAAGGCCGCGAAAGACGTCGGCGCCGTCATTAACCTCGACGACATCTCCCACATCGACTACGCCGATAAGACGGTCGGGCTGCCTGAATTGGTTTCGTTCCGTTACAACCCCGGCCCCGCTCGTACAGGCAACGTGATTATCGGAAATCCTTCAGAGGCCAAGTATGGCTTTACAGAAGCTCAGCTTTTTGAAGGTTACGAAATGCTGAAGCAGCGAGGCGTAAAGCGGTTCGCCCTGCATACGATGGTCGCCAGTAACGAATTGGACGGCAGCTTCTTCGTCGAAACCTCGCGGATGTTGTTCGACCTTGCCATTCGCATTCAGAAGCAGGTTGGCGTGCGAATCGAATTCGTAAACCTCGGCGGCGGCATCGGCATTCCATACCGGCCCGAAGAATCACCCGTCGATTTGGCGAAACTCGGCAGCGAAGTGCGAGCCTTATACGAAGAAATGATCGTGCCAGCTGGACTCGATCCACTACGCGTGGTTTTGGAAAACGGCCGCGTGATCACCGGGCCGCACGGTTATTTGATCACCGAGTGCATTCACCACAAACACATTTATCGTGACTACGTGGGTGTTGATGCATGCATGGCCAATCTGATGCGGCCGGGCATGTACGGAGCCTACCATCACATTACAGTTTTGGGAAAAGAAGACGCGGCCGCCGATCGCAAAGTGGATGTGGTTGGTTCGCTGTGTGAGAACAACGATAAGTTTGCGATCGAACGGGAACTGCCAGCGATCGAACGAGGCGACCTGTTGGCGATTCACGACGCTGGAGCTCACGGCCACGCGATGGGCTTCCAGTACAATGGCAAGCTACGAAGCGCAGAACTGCTGCTTCAGGAAAATGGCGACGTCAGACAAATCCGCCGAGCCGAAACCTATGACGACTACTTCGCAACTCTGGACTTCGCGCCGTTTGGCGGATGATCTGTCAGTCGAGCGATAAGGCGATCTCGCACTTCTGAAGCTTCATCGCGATTGTACTTCGGTGATTGGGCGGCCCTTCAGATTTTGCCGAACAGTCAAACTGTGTATCAGCGCGCGGCGTCAAGTTGTCGGCGTGATCAAGCTCCGCGCCGTTCGTGCGCCCACAGCTCAGAGCCGGCGAACTCATTCACGTCGCTGCTCGCTTCAAATCTGGACGCGAGCCCACTATCGTCGTTGCAGGCGAATGCGACGAGGCGGCCCCATCAAACGCCCGTCTTGTTGCGATCAACTGGTTCAATCACTCTGTTAGCTGATTCGGTTTATCATGACATTGGGTTCAAAGCGGCATCTATGCCGCATCATTGTGTGTGTTTGTAGCGTCGTGGTGCTGAACGCCGTCGGTTTTGGCCAAGCCCCCGCCTCTGTCACGCTGAACGAAAAGGCAGACGGCTATCGCGGCATTTGGTACATGAACCAGCCGTCGAACGATGAATATGTCTACAAGTATAGTGGCGGTCTGGGGACATACTGTGCCAAACACCGGCCGTTCGCGATCTACTGCGAAGAAGTGAACAAGACTTTCTTTTGCTATGGCGGTGCGGTCGCGGGGAATAGCCGAAAACTGATGCACATGGTGTCGTACTTTGACCACGCCACCAAAACGGTTCCGCAGCCCACAATCCTGCTGGACAAGAAGACGAACGACGCGCACGACAATCCGGTTATTTCTGTCGACGCCGATGGGCACATCTGGATCTTCTCAACTTCACACGGTCTGGCGCGGCCTTCGTACATTCACCGCAGCAAGCGTCCGTTCGATATCGATGAATTCGAACAAGTTGATGCAACACGAGCGGACGGTGACGCGCGTGAGCCGATTACGAATTTTTCCTACATGCAGATGTGGCATTCTGCCGACGGCTTTCACGCCTTCTTCACGCGGTACAAGTACCCGGCCGCTCGCACCATCTGCTTCATGAGCAGCCCAGATGGACGGCAGTGGAGTGAGTGGAAGCGTCTGGCGGCGATCGATGAGGGCCACTACCAGATCACCGGGATTGGCAGGTCCAGACTCGGTTCAATGTTCAATTATCATCCGAAAGGAAAGGGGCTCAACTGGCGAACGAACCTCTATTACCTGGAAACACCTGACAACGGTGAGACATGGCAGACGGCAGGCGGACGTGCATTAACACTTCCTCTGACTGACGCAGCGAATGAGGCCTTGATTCACGACTATGAAGCCGAGGGGCTGAACGTGTATTTGAAGGATCTTCGCTTCGACGATCAGGATCGACCGGTCCTGCTTTACATCACCAGCAAAGGTTATCAGTCCGGCACCCAAAACGATCCCCGCACGTGGATGCTGGCTCGCTGGACGGGTGATGACTGGAAGTTGTCGCCGATCACGACTTCCGACAACAACTATGACTTCGGCGAACTCTGGATGATGGCCGCTGATGATTGGCGCGTCATCGGCCCGACGGAAACGGGACCTCAACCTTACAACCCCGGCGGCGAGGTCGCGATGTGGAAAAGCGACGATCAGGGGGCCACATGGGCGAAGCTGCGACAGATGACCAGCAACAGCCCGATGAATCACACCTACGTTCGCCGATCGCTGAATGCCCACCCGGATTTTGTCGCAATCTGGGCCGATGGACATGGCCGCCAGCCATCAAATTCACGGCTGCATTTCGCAAACTCAGCCGGCGACGTTTTTCGAATGCCCGAAACGATGGAAGCCACAACGGCAAAACCACAACGTATTGAATGATGTGAGCGACACCTCCTCATACTGAATAGGTCCTTGTGGCATTGGAAGCGAAGTGTGTGGCCCGGGTTGGAGCGAAGAACGAGTAAAACCCGGGATTTCCTTCGCTTCGCTTAGTCGAACCCATGCCACACTCGAAGGACCTGTGTTGCCATTGTGGTGGGGAGCTGTTTTGCTACTCGCCGATGATCTTGACCAGGACACGTTTCCTGCGACGTCCGTCAAATTCGTAGTAGAAAATGTGTTCCCACGGGCCCAGATGCAATTTTCCGTCCGTGATGCCAACCACCACTTCTCGGCCCATTACCTGGCGTTTGTGGTGAGCGTCCGCGTTATCTTCTCCGGTGCGGTTGTGGTGATAGCGTTCTGGCGACGCATCGAACGGGGCCAGTTCCTCCAACCATCTGTCGTAGTCGCGATGTAGCCCCGGTTCGTTGTCGTTAATGAACACGGATGCCGTGATGTGCATTGCGTTCACCAGGACAAGCCCCTCCTGAACACCGCTTTCGGCCACCAGGTCGGCAACCTCCTGATGAAGTGACACGATGGCTCGACGTTCAGGCACGTTCATCCAGAGTTCTTTAGTCAGCGATTTCATCAGGGCGACCTCAGTGTAGTAGGCCTGCAACAAGTGACGATGCAGGAAGTGTTTTGGGATGCGTTCCGCTCGATGCTAATAAGTGTCGCTGGAATCGCAAAGGTACGCGGCACGTTTCATTGCGTCGCAGCAGCGAGGGCTGCGAAGACGGAATGCTGATTGGCGGTGGGATTCGATAAGCAAGGCGTTGCGTGAACGAGCGTGCCATTTGCAGTACAATTTTCCGCCATCACTCCGCACCATTCCTACCTGCTTAGCGACTTGCCATGAACCGCCAACTGTTATTGAGCGTGACTCTGTGTGCCCTCTGGTCATCTGTGTTCGCCGCTGATCCGGTGAATCCGGAACGCGTGCATCGAATCACACTCGAAGAATACGAGGCGACGCTCAAGTTTTGGGCTCAGAAACATTCGGACATTGTCGCGCTTAACCGTGTTGGCGAATCTGCGACCGGCCTTGGATTGTATTTGCTGAAGATCACCGACCCGGATGTGGACGATGAACTGAAGCAGGTTGCACTCGTGACGTCGCTGCATGGCGGTCCGGAACGATCCGGAACGACCACGGTGTTACACTTCATTGAGTGGCTGCTGGGGGATTCTGAACAGGCCCGTGAAACTCGGCGGAAGCAAATTCTGCTGATCATGCCCATTAACCATCCCGAGTCTTTCTTCCAGACTGATCGTTTTTTAAATCAGGCGAAGATCGATCCCTACACGGGGGGCGGACCACAGCACTGGGATCTGAAAAAGCTGGAATACAAATCGCTGGACAAGGCACCGGAGGTAAAGGCGGTCCTGGAGGTCGTCGACCGCTGGCATCCCGAGGTCCATGCCGACATGCACGGCACCGGTCTGCAAGAGTATCCACTCGAAAAACTCGGTGATCGCACACGCTACCAAGGCCAGATCATGTTTGAGGTCACTGGTTCGGCGTATTCTAATTACGCCTTGCGTCCGTGGGATTGGCGAGTCACTGAAGCCGTCATCAAGGCGGGCGAAGAGGCAGGTTTTCCATCCGACCGGTTTGAAGCTGACGGGCAGCGGTCTTTTCATGGTCCGGTGATGAGCCCGATCGCCGACCGCACCTGGCGCGGCCAGCCCAATTTCTACACCGCTCAATATGGCTATGCAAAATATCACACGATGGTTAGCGCGTTTGAAATCGCTTGGGAACAAAGCGGCGTGGCGCGTCTTCGCGGGTTATTGCAAATCGGAAACAACCGCTGGCAGAGTGAACCTCATGAAGGGTACCCGGTTGATCGCGTCAAAGCGTTCATCGGAAACTATGTGACGGCGTATGGTGAAACCGCGGCGGCTCGACGTCGCAGCCGAGTGGAACTTTGGCAGCAGCAGGGGCGTTTTACTCAGGCTGTGCTGTACCCTCAAACGGATGGGCGGGCCACTTACTTTGTGGCAACATCAGCAGCGGCCGGCAAAGTCTTCAGTAAGGAACTCGACGAGTTTCTGTTGAACGCCACCGGACGCTGACGCGTTTCAAAAACTGGTGCGTTCAGGCCCCGAAGCGCTGCTCGCCATCGATAAAGCTCGGTCACCAGACGAAGCGGCGAAACCGCTTGAGCATGGCATCGGGTTCCGCTTGCGAATCCCCTATCGCAAGCCTGTGATCGACGCGGTGAAGCTGAACGGTCGTGTGCTTAGTCAAAGTGACACCAACGGTTGGCAGTCCTGGTTCGCGAACGGATTTACTCAGGTGCAGGTCAATATCCCACCAGAAGTTGCGGCGAAGAGTGACCTGTTTGCTATCTCGTGCGAATACACACCTGACGTCGTTCGACGCATCGGGTGGACTCCTCCGGCGGAAGTTCGCAAGCAGCTGCAACCGTAGCGGAAGATGTATCGTGTGGGAAGCCCGGATCTCAAGGAATGGTTCTCGGGGGTGCATGTCAGGGATTGTGGGGTTGGATTTTGATTTTGAAAGTCAATGTCAGATATTGGCAGAAATGTATTAAGCTGTGCGCGGTCAGGAAAACTGGGTTCTTTCCAAGGAGACTCGCATGGACGCGAAACAGCAGGAACTGGACGACAGGCTCGCCGAGATTCTCAGGCAGGCGGCAGATGTTGCCAGTCAGATTCAGCGGCGCGAACAGGGGCCCGGCACGCCTCATTATGATCAGATCGAAACTGCCGCCCATGATGTGGGTCAACGGCTCAGTCGCATGGTTCAGCAGGATCGAATAGCGCAGGTTTCGGCGAATCACGCGACGGAAGCGGTGTGTCCGGAGTGTCGCAACAAGTGTCCCGCCGAATCGAATTCCCGACAGGTCACGTCTGTTGACGGGCCTGTCGAACTGATGGAAACGGTTGCGTTCTGTGGTCGGTGTCGCCGATCTTTTTTTCCCTCAACGGACGGCACTGGGATTTGACGCACGCGAATCGACACCGGGCTTCAAAAGACAGCTCGTCGTGTTGAACGCGGAAACGCGATCGTTGAAACGCGTAAAAATTGTGGCCGACCGACTGCTGGGGCTGAGCGTTTCGATCAACACGGTGGAACGCATCTGCATGGACGTTGGCGACGACCTTGCTGTCGCCGAAGCGCAGCAGTGGGAAGGTGTCATCGAAGGCGAGGTTCCGGTTCCTTCGCTGGGGATTGTGGAGTTCGACGGCGGCCGCATTCGCACTCGCAAAACCGGCTGCGGACCAGGCGTTCATCTGGACGGCAAAGGCTGGAACGAAACGAAGAACGCGATCTTCGTGAGTGCGTCGAGCACACCGAGTGACGTCGATCCTCACCCTGACCCGCCGCGCTGTTTTCTTGATTCGGATCACGTGGCGAAGTTGGCGGAATCAGCGAAAATCAATGAAGACACAGTTCGAAACGATGATTGCGTCAATGAACCGACGGCCACCGAGGACACCGCCGAACGGACTGACGACGATACTCACAAACCGCGACGTCTGCTGCGCACGTTTGTGTCGAGCATGAAATCGTCGCAGGACTTCGGGACGCAAATGCGTCGCGAAGCACAGCGTCGCCGGTTCGATGAAGCACCGCGAAAAGCGTTCGTTGGCGACGGTCTGCCGTGCAATTGGACGATTCAGAAAACCCACTTTCACGACTACGTTGCGATTCTTGATTTCGTGCATTCGGTGAGTCATCTATTCAGCGCTTCGGTGGCGTGTTTTGGAAAAGGGGAAGAGGCATGGGAAGCCTACACGGACTGGATGATTCGCGTGTGGCAAAGCGACGTCGCTTCGGTGATCGACGAGCTGAAATTTCATCAGCAGAGCATCGGTAATCCACCCGACGACGCCAGCGACGATGACCCTCGAGAACGGCTGCGTCTTGAAATCGGCTATCTGGAGAACAACACGAGCCGAATGGACTACGTGACCTACCGCTGCGAGGGTCTGCCGACAACGAGTGCGTGGATGGAATCCGCAGTGAAGGAGCTAAACTATCGCGTGAAGGGTACGGAGATGTTCTGGAACAACCCCTCAGGCGCCGAAGCCATCCTGAAAATCCGCGCAGCCGCACTGAGCGATGATGATCGTCTTGTCCGCCTACTGACAAACCGCCCCGGCCAACTCACCCTTAGACGCGCCACACGAAAATCCCAAGCCCCCTAATTCAATACAACTCCTGACATGCACCCGGTTCTCGGTGTACGGCGACGAGTCATGCTGTCATGAATCTGGTCAGCGGTTCGTCAACACCTGATTATGAGTGAGCCCTGGCCAGGCAATAGCCAATTTGTCATAAAAGCACAGACATAGAACTGGAGGAACTGATGAGTCATCGAAAGAGAATTGTGTTTGCCGTTGTCGTTCTGCTGTTTGTGAACAGCGCGAAACAGGTCAACGCCGACCAACCTGATCAGGTGATTGATCTTTGGCCGGCCAAGCCACCAGGCGAAAATCGTGACGTTGGACCTGAACAGGACAAGACGAAGGATGGCGACCAGCTTATTGCGGGCCAAAGAGTCATTCGATTGGGGAACGTTTCAACGCCGCAGGCTCATGTTTATCTGCCGCCGGTGAATCGAAGAACAGGGGCGTCTGTCGTCATCTGTCCGGGCGGTGGGTTTAGCATTCTGGCCTGGGATCTGGAAGGGACGGAAGTCGCGCAGTGGCTTAATACTCTGGGAGTCGCGGGCATTGTTCTGAAATACCGCGTGCCGACGCGCGACCAGGATGTCCGCTGGCTGGCTCCGGTGCAGGACGCTCAACGTACGATGAGCCTGGTGCGACATCATGCGAAAGAATGGAAGCTCGACCCGACAAAAGTCGGGATTCTCGGCTTTTCGGCGGGCGGCGTGACGGCCTTCAAGACATCGCTCGCGAAGAAACGGCTTTACGAATCGGTTGATGCTGTCGACGAAAACCCTTCGCGTCCGAATCGAACAATTCTTATCTACTCAGCCGGTCTTCCACGATCGGACGGAGGCGCGAACGATAAAGCCAAATCCGACAGTAGTCCGGAGCTCGACGCGAATGACCCCGTCACATCGGATTCGCCACCAATGTTTATCGTGCACGCCTTCGACGACTTCGTCCCTGTTGAGGGGACGGCCAACTTGTTGCTGGCACTGAAACGAGCGGGCGTTGCATCGGAGTTGCACGTGTACGACGCCGGTGGCCACGGTTACGGGCTGCGCAGGAATCAGGACCTGCCGGTCACTCGCTGGACCGTTGCGTGCGAAGCCTGGCTCCGCCGCGCCAAGTGGCTTGATTAGGATAACAGCAGGCGCGCTGTACTGACCGTTGTTCTGAAGCAGCGCGGTGAGGCCCGCGTTGCCAAGCGGTCCAGCACTTTTTGCATTCCACACAAATAGAAATATCACAATGACGCACAGACGAAATTTATTCTTCTTGACGACCGTTTTCGTCACCTGCCTGACACATGCCCGAACACTCAACGCGGCAGAAAAACCACTCGAAGTCGACCTGCAGGCGTTCGTCGGCAAACCACAACTTGAAACGGTGCAGGTCTTCGAGGTCGGCCGTTTCCCAAACGTCGCCGTCACCGTGAACGGGACGGTACTGGCGACATTCGGAGCCAAACAAGTTCGCGTGAAACGCAGTGAGGACGGCGGCAAAACGTGGGGCGACGAAATTTCGATTGGCGAAGGTATTCATGGTGGAGGCACCACTGTCGATGAATCGACGGGCGATATTCTGGCGTTCGTCGAAGACAATCATCCGCCTGCACCCCTTAGTGTGTACCGTAGCAAAGACGATGGCAAAACATGGAATGCCGACAAGGTGACGATCCATCCTGACAGCAAAGGCAAAATGCCTGCGATGCATATGAACGAACATGGAATCACGCTGCGACACGGAAAACACAAGGGGCGGTTAATCAGGCCATCGCGAAACTACGGAAAGGGCAACCGCCCCGAGAGCCTATTTCCCACTCACTACACCAATGCCATGTTCAGCGATGATGGTGGGAAGACGTGGCAGACCAGCGAACCGTTCTCTGAGAAAGGTACCGGCGAGGCCTGCGTCGCGGAGCTTTCCGATGGACGCATCTATTACAACTCGCGTCGCCACTGGGCACCCGAAGGCAAGAGCCCAATGCGGCGCTGGGTTGCTATTGGCGACGATGGTGGCGCGACGTGGGGCGAGGCGTCAATTTGCGAAGTGCTCCCCGACGGGCCGCAGGATACAACGTACGGGTGCATGGGCGGATTGGTTCGCCTTCCGGTTGCCGGCAAAGACATTCTGATCTACAGCAACTGCGACAGTCCCAAAGGGCGGAATCATGGAACGGTGTGGGCAAGCTTTGATGGCGGCAGAACATGGCCGATAAAGCGTCTCGTTCATGAAGGCCGCTTTGCGTATTCGTCGCTAAATGCTGGCCGACCAGGGACTCCGACCGAAGGCTGGATCTATCTGCATTTCGAAAGTGAAGGATCCAGCGTCGCTCGGTTTAATCTCAGCTGGATACTCGGCGGCCAGGCAACCGGCGATGGCACCATTCCTGAAGATCTGCCTCGCTAAATCTGGTTGCCTACCTGCAGACTGCGCCACCGTCTGCATTCGCGCTGACTAACAACCATCAAAGTCCGAAACGCTTGTCCTGAGGCCACAGGTCAGCAAAATTCGCTGTAGTCGCGACGGCTACAGGCGATTACCAATCTTTCGAACTCTGCCTACAAGGCAAGGCCGCGACTACGGCGACTCATTCGACTGCAGTTCCTGTTCGTGCACCGCTGATTCGTAGCGGACAAATCGGCAGATATTGCAGATTCGCGGCTCGGCATCGATTTCGTGCCAATGGTCTCCGGGAGTCTTACGGATGGTCGGCGAGGCTTGCGGGCTGTGCTGCAGAAAATTTGGCTTTGAAAGCAACGTTGCGAGGTTTTCTCACCCGATAAAGTGCTATGGCGGTGCAGGCCGAATTCGGTGAGGCTACGCGCCGTCGTCCGGGGCTTGCCCTGCTGTGGGGCGATTTTCGTGCGGTGGCTCACAATGGCTATCGCTCGAAAGCGAATTCGGAACTGTTGCTCTTTCTCGCGACACGCACTCTTCGCGCGGGACCTGGATCCTGCGTAACGGAATACGACATGGACGTCATGGCTGAATCAACCTGTGCTGCTGAATTTTCAACCTCTGATTTCGCGTCATCCGTTGGAACCAGCGATTCCGTCGATTCTCGCTGGACGGAAGAAGGAATGAATCAGGCAACTCACGGCTTGGGCTTTGGCTTGAGTGTCCTGGGGGCCATCCATCTGCTGACGCGCTGCGAATCTGTTAACCTGATGACGGCGGGTTGCTGGATCTATGCGATTTCGCTGGTCGCATTGTACGCGGCGTCGACTCTGTCACATTCGTTCGACGCCGAACCACGGCGTACCAGCTTCCGAACACTCGACCAGATTTGCATCTTTGCCATGATGGCCGCCACGTTCACGCCCGTAAGTCTGAATGCCTGCGGGATCGGATTTGGCAACGTGCCGATGGTGATGATGTGGTGTATGGCTCTGGTAGGAATCTACCTGAAGCTGAAAGTGACCAAGCAGGACATGGTACCCGTGTGGTACTACGTTGTGCTGGGTCTGCTGCCCATTCTGGCAATGCCGCAACTGTGTGGGGCACTTGGCATCCAGGGGACTTGCTGGTTTTTAGCGGGCGGCTGTTGCTACCTGTTGGGGGTCATTTTTCTGACAAACGACCACCGCAACAGGTTCTTCCATCCCACATGGCACGTGCTGGTCATCCTTGGCAGCGCGTGCCACTACGTTGTGATCAGCGAATACTCGCTGGGGCTTGCTTAGTCGTTATTCGCCAACGCCGCTCGCAGAGAACAGCGAGGCTTGGCGTTGCCTTCTTCCATCAGAATCAGACTCAATTCTTCACGCACCTGCCGCAGTGATGCCGGGTACTGAAGCACGTGGGCAGACAGCGCGTCGTTGCTGAGATGGTTGATTTGCGACACCGTCAGCAGTGCCAGGACCGGTGCATCGACCATGTCGTTGATGTCGTCGATCAGCGTCAGAATCTCTTCGGGATTCATGCACGAACCCGACAGCAGCACAGCGGCCGGCTTCATGTTGAGCACAATTGAGACCGCGTTTTCAGCCGACATCGCAGCTCGACACGGAATGTCGTGCTTACGAAGGTAGGTGCGGAACGTGTTGCGTTCCGGAGCGTGCAACGCAACGAGCAGGACTTCGGATTCCGGAGCCAGAACCGAATCTTCCACATGACCATCAACCTGAGGTGGTGGTGCGCCGGTCATGGAATTGGCGGATTTCGGTTTGATACGTTCCATCCGCGAAGTCGAAATCTCGTTCTTCCCTTCGGTGTTTTTGGCGTTGTTTGTCATCGTGGCTCCAGAGTTGAAAGGTGTGGTATCAGGTTCGGAGGCAGCGGGGCCGTCCGAATTTTTGTTATCCGAAGGTGTTGTTGTGTCGGATATGGGTTGGATAATTTGAGGTTCAGCGGGAACGTGATCGCGTTCCCCTGAGTCCTTTTCCTGCGATGGTGTTGCCCCGACCATGTAGTTGTCGTCGTCCATCACGTGGACGACAGTTTCTCCATCCGGCGTCAATTGTTCGTCCGGGACAGACGGTGCCACTCCATTAGTGCGCCGGTCAATAATCACTGGTGGATCCGGCAGGCCTTTCAGCATGTCGGCTACAGACAGCGTTGACGAACTCTCATCACTGTCATTCTTTGTATCGTCGTTTTCAGCCATTGTCGACTCGGCGGTTGCTGCCAGTGGCTGAATCATCGATTCTTCTGCCACGGGCGAATTTTCGTTGCCATCTGTAAGTGGATCGCTGACAAAAGTTTGAACAGCGTGGGAAGTTTCGGCTAGCTGCGGTGGAGTGGTGAATTCTTCCGCAGCCACCGTGGGGGTGGTGTCCAGAGTGGCGGTTTCGACCAGGTCAGGCACGTCCGTAGGTGCACCCGAGTCGACCAAATCTGCGTCAAATGGATCTGCAGCAATGTCGCCATCGGCCGTTCCCGGCGTAGCGAGCCCTTCGACTACTGACGCGGGCTCTAATGCGAATTCAGGTTCTGCGTCCGCTTCCATGTCCCAATCGGCGTCGGAAGCTTCCGCGACAGACTCGGTAGTATCCTGACGCTGATCGTTCGTCTCATCTGCCAATCCGAACTCGTTGGCGGCAGCAGTGACGAGCTCATCCTCCGACTTTGCTTCCTGGAGTTCCTGGTGAGGCGGAATCTCGGGCGGCAGCTCGCCAGCGGGGGATTCAGCTGCCAGCGCGTCGGCAGTTTCCGATGATGGCAGTTCGGCCTGCTCTTCCACTTCCTGACGCGGCCACAGTACGAGGCGTCGGCGCCAGCGAGACGGTTTGGCGAATGCGAGGTATGGGAACGTCATCACCAGGCCGAACGTCCACATGCCGAGGAATGCGCCGATGCCAATGTGCATCATTGTCCCGACACCCAGCATCAGCGGTCGCCACCGTGGTCGCCACACCATCATGCAGAAGAAGACTTCCCATGCGACGGTCACATGCGCCAGCAGGTAAGGCAGCCAGGGAACGTGTGCCATCCATGTGAGATCTGCAGTTTGGTATTCCTGGTTGGCGATGACCTGCCACATGGCTTCGCCAGTCCACCACGAATCTCCCTTCAATTTGGCAAACCCTGCCCAGAAATAAATGATGCAGATGTGGATCTGAATCAGCCGCAGCGTCGTACGTGCCGAAGCCAGTTTGAGAACTGGAAGCTTCAGGCCCCGCTTCGCCTTCTTCCGATTTCGCCACCACGAATCTACCGACAGGCATTGTCCCGATGGGCCAATCGCAAGATACAGACACAGCATCCCCAGGATTTGATCGAGTCCGAAATTGGCCACGGGGACGCGCTGTGAATACGAGATCGTGATCAAAAAGGCGAGGGCAGCGGTGACTCGAGTCCCCACGCCAAAGCAGAACAGCAGCGCGATTAGAATGCACGTCCAGTGAACCGGAACCAGCCATGCATCCGGGACGTAGAACAGGAACGAGAATACGTAGTCGAACTGGTAGACAGACCTGATCGCGTCTAGCGGTTGAAGGCTTTCCTGACCGAAAAACGTTCGCAGGTCTAACGACCACACCAACAGGTTGTAGGTCAGCATCAGGCCCGTGAGGATGCGAATCACGCCAAGCATGAGCGGGTCGGCGGGCTTGAACCAGAATTCACGCCATTGCGACCATGCATCACTCAGCACCGACTGGCAGCGGTCGACGACGGAATTGGCGGACGTGATGCTCATGTGTGACCAGCGAGGCGCAAAAAAAAGCACGGCAGGACGTGACCGCCCTGCCGTGCTCCATTATTCAATGCGGAGTTCCGCAAATCTTTTTTTACAGCGTCTGCCTTGCAAAATGGTGCAAATCAGTCGACTGCAATCTCGTCGCGAAGGACATCCATTCCGCCTCAGTCCACCCTGACTTGAGACCTGATTCGCGTGTTGTAATTGGCGACCCGCCGGATCGGCGGTTGGCTGCCATGCTACACGTGAATTCTTCGGAATGCATTCGTAAAACCTCGAAAACTAGCGAGATGCAACCTTCGACTGACGTCGCAATTCGCTTTCGTCCACGCTGACAGTGATGACGCGACCAGCGGCGACCACTTCGCTCTGCTCAGCCGTCAGCATCTTGCCGTTTCGTTCGCATTCTACGCGAATTGGGTACCGGTACTGACGACCAGCTTCCGTAATCGGAATACGAAACCGTCGTGTTGGTCCTTCGATCGACATCTTCTGGCCTGACAGGTAAACAGAAGCGTCAGCTGGCACATTGACGACCAAAACGGCAGGCTCAGTTGGGTTCGCGTGGAAAACGCGTTCGCCAAGTGTCGGCTTTTCCGGTTCAGGCAAAACTTTGGACAGAGAGACCGGGCTGGTCTTTTCTGCGATTGTGACGTCCGGCTTAACAATTGGCTTTCGAGCCGCCACGCCAACAGACTCATCTGCCTTGGCAGACTTCGCAGCCGGCTTGGTTTCAGCAACGGCGGCTTTCGGCTGTTCCGCAGGCTTCTGCACAACAGGAGCAGGCTTTGGCTCAACCTTTGGTGCCGGCTTGGTTTCAGCAACGGCGGCTTTCGGCTGTTCTGCAGGCTTCTGCACAACTGGAGCAGGCTTTGGCTCAACCTTTGGCGCTGGCTTGGTTTCAACAACGGCAGCCTTCGGCTGTTCCGCAGGCTTCTGCACAACGGGAGCAGGTTTCTTAGCTGCTGGTGTTGCCTTTTTAACGACCGGCGCGGCCTTCTTTACAGCTGGTGCAGCTTTCTTTACCGCAGGAGCCGACCGTTGAGTAACCACGGGCGGTGAACTTGGTGTCGTCTTCACGATTGGGTGTGACGATGACCGCGCTGAAGATCGCTGGACGATCACAGGGTTTGATCGAACGATCTGGCTGGAACTGCTGCGACTGCTATGCACGACCGACTGCGATGAGTAGCTGCTGGATCGTTGAACGTAGTATGTCGATGAACCGCTGTTGCGAGCGTAATACGAGCCGCCTGAACTTTGGCTGCTGTATACGACGTGGCCACCGCTTGATCCGTACGATCCGCCGCTGGAACCGTTTGATCCGTAGCCACCAGAAGAGCCGCCTGACGACCCACGTGACCGAACTCGACGAACCTTTACTCGTGTGTAGCCGCCCGAAGAACCTCGCCCGCCACTTGAACCGTAAGAACCGTGGGATCCTCGGCTGCGTCGACCAGCTTCTGCTGTCGTGGCATCCACGATTGTTACCGCAGCGATCAGGGCGAAGATTCCACCCACTTGAGCAATGCGTTTCATAAAATCTTCCCTACCTTCGCTGAATGAATCACGGAAGTCCACGAGCTCCAAAAACAGCACCTTCACATCAGGCAAGTTATGCAGGATTTGAGGGTTAGGCTGAATTTGAGTAGCTCAATAGCCGGATAACGTAGATGAACGTGGCAGATCGTCAACTGGAAAAGAATGGCTAATTTGCAAATTTTACAAACCGACGGGATGTGGAGGCGCTCTGGTGTTCGTCGCTCTTACCGAAATCCGCCCGCCCAGGCAGCCGTTTGGACCGTGCTGCGCATCCGCCATTCTCGCAGTTCGCTTAGCAGTTTCTGCTTTTTCGCGGCGTGATCCGGATCGGACCACAGGTTCTGGACTTCGTCTGGATCGTTGATGAGATCGAACAGCTGGCCTTCGTCTTCGTCAATAAAGTGGACCAGCTTCCATTCGTTGTTGCGGACCATCGTGACGAATTCCGTACCGTCCAGAATGTGGTCTTTGCCGTGTTCAGCGTAAACGAAATCGCGAGCGTCCCATTCTTTGCCTTCCAGCGCTGGCAGCAGCGACCTGGCTTCCATTGTGGCGGGCACAGTGAGTCCGGCCAGTTCCAGAATAGCGGGACCGATGTCCATTTGCTGACAGAGTCCTTCAATCCGTTTGTTGGCTTCGAAACGACCGGGACTCCACACAATCAGCGGCATCTTTGTGATGATGTCGTACATCGTCCACTTCTGACTGTGGCCGTGGTCGGTCAGACAATCGCCGTGATCGCTGGTGAAGATGACAACTGCGTTTTCGAGATAGCCTTTCTTTTCGAGTGACTCAAGGATCTCACCGACCTTCGTGTCGATCATCGTCACGTTTGCAAGGTAGTACGCTCGCTGACGATGCCGTTCTTCTTCCGTTGGGTTGTCTTTGTGGACGACGCTGTCGTGGTCGATGTCAAAATTGTGTTGCCGAAGCACTTTGAACGCTCGCGGCTGCCCATCCTTTTCTTCATCCGTGACTTCCATCAGTGGCAGATCTTTGGCCATGTATTCTGCAGCGATCTCCGGCGTGGGATCGTACGGCGGATGAGGTCCCGGGAATCCAATTTGCAGAAACAGCGGCTGATCGGCTTTCGGTTTGGTATCGATCCACCATGTCGCCATGTCACCAACAAAGTTGTCCGACTGCATGTCGGCATCAAGTTCCCACAGAAACGCGCCCAGGCAATCTTTGTAGTCTTTGCGTTTGCGGTAGAGTTCTCGTTGCTGCTTCACCAGTCCACGAGCGTGCAGAGCTTTGTCCCATTCGTCGTAGTAGTATCGCTCTTCCATGTAGCGATCTTTGTTTTCGACAACGTAACGTTCGTGAAAGCCCATCGGCGTGTGGTACGGGTAGGTGTGCATCTTGCCGATGTTGATGCAGCGATAACCGCTCTCCGACAGTGATTCGATCCAGCCATGATTCCACGGGTCGGCGTTTTTAAGAATGCCGGTGGTGTGAGGATAGTAGCCGGTAAACAAACTGGCTCGGGAAGGCGCACAACTGGGCGCCGAGATATGGCAATTGGTGAACGTCGTCCCTTCACGCACGAGGCGATCGAGGTTCGGAGTCTGCATGTAATCAAAGCCCAGTTCTTTGATCGTATCAAAGCGCTGCTGGTCAGTAATGATGAAGATGATGTGCGGACGTTCGTCGGACATGTGATGTCTGCGTTCTGGTGAATCGGGGCCGGGCGAAAGTTCGTTTTACGCGAATCTCAGGCGAAACGGAACTTCGACGGTGACGAATTCGGGGTATGTCGTTCGTGGATGATGCCAAAAGTCAACGTCTCCGCACAACGGCTACGACCGCTACACCCTGCCTGTTTTTGTGCTTTCCGCGGCGCCATTGCACCAATTGTATAGATTTTCCTTATTGGCAGGCTGAGGATTCCGTCTGCCACGCCAAACCTCAGCCACGGAATTCGTCCCCATGAAACCGCTGCCTGCCCGCCTTAAATCTTCTGCCATTGAAACCTTCGAACCACTTTTGTTGATGTCGGCCAGTCCGGCTGCTGACGGCAACAGCCAGGAGCACGTCCAAATTGCGTGGGACTACTGCGAGCAACTCGACGGCGGCGTCGGCAACGACAGGTTGATCGCCCTTGTCGGAGACAATGTGCTTAATGGCGGAGCGGGCGACGATCAGCTGATCTCAGCGCGAGGCGATAACGTGCTCAACGGCGGCGCGGGTGACGACACGGCAGTCTACTGGGCAGATCGCGACGAATTCTCCGTCATCCGCCGCAGCAACGGAACTCTGGAGATTTCCACAGATCGCCGCACTGATACGTTGACCGACATTGAGTACGTCCGTTTTGACGATGGGCTGTTTTCGATCGCGGAACTGCTGGGGATTGATCATTCCCACTACCGCAGCGTCGACGGGACCGGCAACAATCTGAACGACTTCGAACTGGGCAGTTCCAACGACTTGCTGATTCGAATGACGTCCCCCGAATACGGCGACGGTTTTTCGACTCCGGCCGGCGCAGACCGCCCAGGTGCTCGGGAAGTCAGCAATGCGGTAGTGGCACAGGAAACCACTGAGCCCAACGATCGTGGCCTGACGGATCTTGTGTGGCTATGGGGGCAGTTTGTCGACCACGACATTGACCTGTCGGAACCAGGCTATCCTCACGATTCCTTCAACATCCCCGTGCCTGTAGGCGATCCGCATTTTGATCCGTCCGGAACAGGCAATGTTGAAATCCCAATGAACCGAACTATTTTTGATCCGACCACGGGCGACAGCATCGACAATCCACGTCAGCAGGTGAACCAGATCAGCGCGTTCATCGATGGCAGCATGGTCTACGGTTCGGATGCAGAACGAGCTGACGAGCTACGAACCTTTGAAGGCGGCCAACTGGCGACTTCGGACGGTGACCTTCTGCCCTTGAACAAGGCTCATTTTCCAAACCATGGTGACGATGTCGAAAACCTGTTTTTAGCGGGCGACGTCCGAGTGAATGAAAACGTGGCACTGACCGCGATGCACACGTTGTGGCTGCGAGAACATAACCGCATTGCAGCGGACCTGGCCGAAGAAAATCCGTTGCTAAACGATGAGCAACTGTTTCAGATGACTCGCGAAATCGTGATCTCGGAAATCCAGGCCATTACTTACAACGAATTCCTGCCAGCGTTGCTGGGAAGCACGGCCATCGACGACTACGCTGGCTATGACGCATCGATTGATCCCACAATCGCCAACGAATTTTCTACGGCCGCATATCGGATCGGGCACACATTACTGTCGTCGGGATTACTGCGACTGAACAACGACGGTTCACCCGCCTCAGAAGGATCTCTGGACCTGAAGGCCGCATTCTTCGCGCCGCAGGAAATCTTAGACAACGGGATCGATTCGTTGCTGCGGGGCGTGGCCAGCAAAGCGGCCAGCGAAGTCGACACAATGATCGTCGACGACGTGCGAAACTTCCTGTTCGGTGGCCCCGGTCACGGCGGATTCGATCTGGCGTCGTTGAATATTCAGCGAGGTCGTGACCACGGACTGGCGGACTATAACCAGGTCCGAACGGAACTCGGCTTGGCAGCGGTCACCGAGTTTGCCGACATCACATCGGACACCGAGCTGCAGCAAAAACTGGAGCAGCTATACGGTTCCGTAGACAATATCGATCTGTGGATCGGCGGCTTGGCGGAGGATCACGTCGACGGTTCCAGCGTTGGCGAAACCTTCCAGACAATTCTGGCCGACCAGTTTACTCGGCTGCGTGACGGCGATCGATTCTGGTATCAAAACATTCTGGAAAGTGACCTGCTGCAGGAAGTGGAATCCACAACGCTGGCCGACGTGATCGAACGGAATACCTCGATCGATACGTTGCAGGCGAATGTTTTCTTTCTGGATGGAAGCGTCATTTCCTGACAATCGTCAGCACGCCTTGACCACGAGGGCGACGAATTGTGACAATGAACGGTGCCACTCATTCCGCCAGTGAGAAACCTCATGCGTCACGCTGCATTACTGCCTCATCGCATCGTCGTCACCAGCCGAACACCTATCGCTGGTGAAACAGCTTACGATCGAGTCACGTCGGCATTGCTGGCTGGGCTGCTGCTGCTTGCGTTGACCTGCGGCTTATTGATCGCAATCTGGCTGCAGCAGGTTAGCTTCGCACAATCGACGACAGGCGATGACGCCGAGCCGACCACCCGAGGCGTTGCCATCGAATCCGATCGCGTTGAAAACAAGAGGGTTCTTGTCAACGCGGTGGTCCAGTCTCCTGAACACGTCGACGAAGAAGACACGGCGGCGCCACGTCAGACGTTGGAACTGATGTTGAACAACCTTGTGTCCGTCGTCGCAGACGGATCTGCTATGTTGCCTCCGACAGCTCCGCAGCCCCAAGGTGGCGTCACGCCAGTCGAAGGCGACGGGCAGTCTGTTTTTGGCCAACCACGCAGCATTCGTCGCTGGGTATTCGACGTTCAGCCGCCACGAAATGTGGCTTCGTACATTCGCATGCTGGACCAATTAGGAATCGAACTGGGAGCCGTTTTTCCTGATGGGCGAATCGTGTATCTGAGCCACACCGACGGTCAGGCGATCACCAATACAGCGGCGTCCGTAGCGACTGACCGTCGATTTTTCACGACCTGGAATCGCGGCGAACTGCAGCAACTGGATGAAGGCCTGTTTCGAACAGCGGGCGTCGACGTCGTGGGGGCCAAAGTGGTACACATGTTTTCGCAGGAACTCGAACAGGAGCTGGTGCGTCTCGAAACGGCCTTCGCGGGGCGATCTGAACATCAGATTCAGCGAACGTGGTTTGAGATTGGTGCAGAAGGCGGTGCATTCCGGATTCATGTCACCAAGCAGACCGGTGCCCCAACGCCGGCGCGTTAGTCGCAACCGCTCGCAAGCAAGTTCAGTGGCTGGGTTTCGCCGTCTGCTTTAGCAATAGCGCCCTAACGACGTCGCGCCATTTGCTTCATCTTAGGTTCCTGTCGCAGCTGCAGCGAATCTCGCTGACTTGTGGCCGCGGAGCAAGTTTTTCGGACTATGAGGGCTGTTTCCCGCGCGCCCGAACCGTCCACAACAAAAGGGAAGCAGCAGCTAGTCTTTACACAGTTGCGTACATCAGTATCCTTGACGGCGATCTGCTTTGCGAAGATGCAATGTCGACGGAGGGAAGACTGGTTTGAGTGCCAATATTCGAGACAGAAGAAGAAGGAATCGTTCGCGCGCGAAGTTCGGTAATCCGGAACTCGCCGAACTTTCAGACGACGAGTTATTGGATCTTCGGTTCTGCGACTTGGGTTTGTGCATTCACGAAGCTCCGCTGCAGGAACGGATTGATCAGCTGTACCGCGAGCTGGAAGCCAAACGCCTCGACTTTCGACCTCACTTCTGGCTTTCACAGGAATGGTTCACACCGGACGGCGTGCCGGGAGTCGCCATTCCGTTTTATCTGGCCGACAGCCGCTTGATGAAACTGGAAGAGCGGCAAATGCTGGAAGTCGAAGGCGGCACGACCGACTGGTGTATGCGAATTCTGCGTCACGAAGCCGGTCACGCTATCGACAACGCCTATCGTCTGCGTCGCCGCCAGTGCTACCGCAAAACCTTCGGCAACGTATCGGCTCCCTATCCGGATTCGTACAACCCACGACCTTACAGCCGCAGTTACGTCATCAACATCGATCTGTGGTACGCTCAAAGCCACCCCGTAGAAGACTTCGCCGAAACGTTCGCGGTGTGGTTGAAACCTCGATCCCGCTGGCGGCAAACCTACGCCGGTTGGCCCGCATTGCGCAAGCTGCTGTTTGTGAACGAACTGATGGCAACGATTCGGGAGGAAAAACCGGCTGTCCGGACAAGGCGGCATGAAGAGCCTTTGCGGACCCTAAAGATGACTTTACGAGAACACTACGACGAGAAGCGACGACACTATGGCCTTGAGGCCAGTGACGCGTATGATCACGAATTGCTGCGGTTGTTTACAAAAGACAACGACAACGGTCAGACATCGTCTGCTGCGACGTTTCTGCGTCGAGCCCGAAAACGCCTGCGACGCGATGTATCGGAATGGACGGGCCACTATCAATATACGATTGATCAGGTGCTGGAAGACATGATCGCTCGCTGCCAGAAGCTGAATCTGCGAGTCGACCGGAACCCGGAAGAAGTGGAACGCGATACGCTGGTGGTCCTCACGATGCACACGATGAATCATATTCAGGACGAAGCTCACAAGGTCGCACTATGAGAAAACTTCGTGTGGCGGCCCTCATTCGGGACGGTCTTGTGCCGCCGGACGAAGCGACGGGTTACGATGTTAACAATCCTCCCGACTGGAAGATGGAATTCGACATCATCGCCACACTGCGCGAAATGGGACACGACGTCCGGCCCATCGGTCTATACGACGATCTGACTCCAGTTCGCGATTCCATTCTCAACTGGAAGCCACACGTAGCCTTCATGATGCTGGAGGAATTTCACGGGGTCGCTCAGTACGACCACGCCATCGTCAGCTATCTTGAGTTAATGAAGCAGCAGTACACTGGCTGCAACGCGCGCGGCCTGATGCTTTCGCACGACAAAGCTTTAAGCAAGAAGATCCTGAACTACCACCGCGTTCCAACGCCTGGCTTCGCAGTCTTTCGTCGCCGTCGCAAAATTCGACCGCCAGCGAAATTGAAGTACCCGATTCTCGTCAAGTCGGCTACGGAAGACGCATCGTTTGGGATTTCTCAAAAATCTATCGTCCACAACGACGCCGCATTAATTGAACGAGTGAAATTTGTTCACGAACACGTCGGCTCTGACGCTTTGGTTGAAGAATACATCGAAGGCCGCGAACTGTACGTTGGTGTGATGGGCAACAAACAGTTGAGCGTCTTTCCGGTGTGGGAAATGTTCTTCCGCAACATGCCGGACGACGTGGCACATATTGCCACGGCGCGAGTGAAGTGGAATACTCGATACCAAAAAAAGCACGGCATCGAAACCGGGCGAGCACCCGATCTGACGGACGAACAGACAGCGAAGATTCAGCACATCTGCAAACGCGTATACCGAGCGTTGAACATGAGTGGCTATGGGCGGATCGACATTCGCATGAACGCTGCCGGGCAGGTCTATGTGATAGAAGCCAACGCGAATCCCAACCTGGAATTCGGCGAAGACTTTGCGGAGTCCGCCGAAGCTGACGGCATCTCGTACGAACAGTTGCTGACTCGCGTGGTTAACCTTGGCCTGAAGTACGACGCAGCCTGGCGGCAGTAGCGGCCTCAATAGGCGAACACGCGGGTTCCGTTGCGAGTTTCAACAGGTTGCGGCGTCTTCCGTTCCCGGCCCCACACCCACCTGACATCTGCCGTTGGACGTGGATGCTTTGCCCCCGACGGGCCTGACGCATCGGCCGTTTCGTCGCCCCATAGTTCCATTGCCTGGCCGAACGCAGTGGATTGAAAGCGTCGCATCACGTGAATCGGATCCAGTCCGTACCACGCAGGATCCGGCAAGAACAGAGGTATGTCATGACGGGCTGCCAGTTCCTGAACTCTCGCATCCAGCTCGACAGTTTGCGATTTGATGCTGGGCAGAGTCAGGCGGCATGTTGGAAACAGGACTCGTCGGAAGAAGGAAAACCTTAATGGCCCAAGGCTACTGACTGGCTGGACAGGCGGTCGCGTCATCACGAATCGACAATCGCTGCGCCAGGCTTTCAGTCGCTGAATGCACTCATCGGCGGCGGCCGCGACTTCTTCCGGGCTGCTGCCGTACACAAGATCGTTGCCCAGGTCCGTGATTAGAACTCGCGGCGGTTGAGCCGCATCCACCGACTGTCGCAGACCGTCCCACAGAGAACTCTTCAGAATTCCAGGCAGCTGCCGAATGCCGAATGCACTGCGATCGGCCAGAAACGAACGTCCCATTCCGTGAGCCGTATAAACGTTTCGCTGGGCAGGGAATCGCTGTTCGACAACCGCCATCAGGCGTGGCCAGGCCAGAGTAAGATTGCTGGCGCCGAGTAGAATTAGCGTTGTGGCCGCTTGAGTTTCGTTTGCCATTGATCTGTCACTGAATCTTCCAGAAGCCCGGCAGAAACAACACGATAATCGCGTACAACTCCAGACGCCCCAGCAGCATCAACAGCGTCAGCAACAGCTTTGACGCTTCGGAGAATTCCGAATAGTTGCCGTGAGGGCCGCAGATGCCGAGACCGGGCCCGATGTTGTTTAGCGTGGCCGCAACTGCTCCGGCACAGTCGATCATCTTTTCGGCGGACGTTTCGCCCTGCCACTGGTGGCCGGGTTCTAAAGCCAACAAGGCCGTCCAGCTAACAGCCGAAATCATTGCGATCAGGCACACGTACAACACGATGTCGCGGCCAACAGAATCATCGATCCTCTTGCCGGCTAATCGCAGTGGCCGCACCAGATTGGGCCGAAACGCGCGCTCCGCGTTAAGCTTCATAACCTTCCACAGCACCAGAAAGCGAATCACCTTGACGCCGCCGCCCGTAGAACCGGAACAGCCACCGACAAACATTAGTAACACCAAAATCGCTCGGCCAAATTCGGGCCAGGTGGCAAAGTTCTCCGTGCCGAATCCAGTCGTCGTCATCACGGCAACCACGTTAAAGCACGCGTGCCGCAGACTGGCGGCCACAGTGGAATAGACCTCGACCCGGTGCAGCACAAACGTCAGCGCTGCCGTGCAAACGCCAATGATGATCAAATAGGCGCGGAGTTCCGGGTCGGAAAAGAAGGCCTTGAGACGCCCAGGCTTATTCGATTCTGCGCCGCCGACGGACTTTCTTAGCAGCAGGTAATACAGATTGAAGTTTGTCCCCGCCAACACCATGAACACGATGATTGTGATTTCAAGGTTCACGCTGCTGAATGCGCCGACGCTGCTGTTTCTGGTGCTGAAGCCGCCCGTGGCGAGGGTGCCGAACGTGTGGCACAGCGACTCAAACAGATCCATGCCCTGAACCAGCAATAGAATCGTCATCACACCCGACAGCACCAGATAGATGGTCCACATCAGCACCGCCGTTTCGCGAATTCGCGGACGCACTGTGTCACTTAACGGGCCGGGGACCTCACGCCGCATTAACGCCTTTCCGCCCGCGCCAAGCTGCCCCAGGATGGCGACGAACAGCACGATGATGCCCATGCCTCCCAGCCAGTGAGTGAAGCAACGCCAGAACAGAACGCTTCGCGGGATGTACGCGATTTCGCCAGCCAATGCGGCCGCTTCGCAGTCGTCTACGTCTGGAGGAACCTCCAGCTGAGTCAGCACAGAAGCGCCGGTGGTTGTGAAGCCGGAAATCGATTCGAAAACCGCATCACTGACACTCATCGAAACATTAGCGCCAATGGCGGCATCATATGTTCGATAGGTCGGTGTCAGCAGGAAGGGCAAGCCGCCAAGAATTCCGGACAGAATCCACCCCAGGCCAACGACCGCCAGCGCTTCTTTGCGCAGCAGGTTGTCGGTCTTTGCCGCTCGGCCGAGCCACATCAGCAGTCCGCTGACGGCGATGCACACGGCAATCGATTCCAGCATGCCGACAAACGATTCGTGTTCGAAAACAGCCGTTTGGCCGCAAGCCGGAAACGACCACGGCAGCGTCACTACCATCGACCCGCCGATCAGCATCGACAGGTAACCCAGCAGCCGAGATACAAGCGCCCAATTCATATTCGGTTAACGTGCGGCTGGCTTCGTTGACACGGGATCCGGGACCGGCGCGGCTCGCTTTTCTGCCAGGACAATCGGCTTCACACCGCTGCCTTCGTAGCCCTTCATCGGCTTGCCATTGGGCTGAAGTCGATCGACCGTCCACAACAAGCCACGAGCTACAACATCCAGCCAGACGTTGTTATTCATTGTTTCGTTGTGATGTCCCAACGATGTCCCGAACACTCGAGCGCGGCCGAACGTGTTCAGCCAGATGACCGTGTGGTCTTGCTTCGTGTCCTCGCCGAAGGCCTGTGCCAATGGAATACAGTTCGGCCACACCTTTTCAATCTTGTACAGTTCACCGTTCGGCGTGGGCCATTCTGCTGGAAAGCCCTTCATCACGGGGTGGTCATCGTTAACCGTTTTCACGCTCAAAGGTCGCTTGCCTTCGTGGCGTCGTGAGGTGACTCCGATTAATTCTCGCCACGCATCGGCCGCGACGGGAGCGTCTCGATAGCTGTGCAATGAACAGTGTACAAAGATGGCTGGCACGCCTTCGTGGTGAGCGGCCGCGATTGCTTGTACGAATTTGTCATCAACAACGCCGCCGAAGCATTCGTTGTGGAAGATGACGTCGTACTTCTTTGCCCAGCCTGGTTCTTCGTACACGGAAACTTTGTGTTCACGGCCGGTGCCGCCTTCATGAACGATGTCCCACACGATGTTGACTCGCTGGCTGAGCCCTTCCGTGATGATCCGCTTTTGATTTTCGTAATCGTGACAGCAGCCACCAGTGATCAGCAGGCCTTTCAGCGGTGCCGCCTTGGGCTGAGCGTCGGCTGTGGAGCACAACAGTGCCAAAAACAGCACGGACCACAAAGAACGGGTACGGAACATGGGCAGACCTCAACTACGGTGAGCAAGCGGCGTTATCGGATATCACCGCACAATCGGCGGTGGCCACAGTCTACCGCAAGCAGCTTTTGGTGCCAGCATGCGTGCCCGTCAGAATTCGTCTGCGGTCAACAGGTCGCGGAGGCGCGCCCAATACGATTGCGGCGAATGCAGAATTGAAATCTGCGGAGCGCCACGGCGAATGCGGTTGGTGGCGCGTGAGGGCGTCCGGCCCTAATTGCGGCTGAAAGCGGTGGTCGTGTCCACCTGGTAGTCGTCGACGAACACCTTATGAAAATCGTACACGTCGACGAAGTCTTCCAGATGATCGTCTTCTGTCTTTCGCATTTCGCCGGATTCGATCAATTCGAAAACCATCTTGCCGATATCTTCGGTTCCGTGCACGCCCCAATCGGCCAACACTGTAATCGCCAGAAGTCCGAAGTGGTCTTTCGCAAGCTCTGCGATGCCTTCCAGCAACTCACGGCCGCAAACGTGTCCCGTCGTGTGATCCGTTCGATCTCGCCCCAACTTTTCCTGAGCGTGCCGCAGTGCGGCAAACACGAAGTCGTACGCGTTTTGATGATAAATTCGCGATTTGGTGTACGTGCGTGCAGTTTTCATGCGACGGGTCTTATCCAGCTTTAACGTTTTGAGGCGTAATTGCATCAAGTGACGGCATCCTACATCGAACCGCCTGCGGACAGAAGTCTCTATTCTGTATTTTGATTTGCTTCGGTTTCTGAAGCCTCTTTCCTGCCGCGATTTCCACCAGAAACCACGGTCAAAATATCGTCGGCATCTGTCATCACGCGGCGACCGTCTGCAAAACTGACAAGTAGCTTACGAACAAGCAACTCCTGCGCGATTACCCTCCCCTGCCCCTCACGGGTGACCACTGTTGCGCCGATCTTCGGCAGCTCTTTTCGGTGAGCTTCGTATGTGTCGTATTCGTATCTCAAACAACATTTCAAACGTCCGCAGCGTCCGGAAATTTTGTTCGGATCCAGTGTCGCTTTCTGTAACTTGGCCATCTTCATCGACACGGGAGGCATTTCCCGCAGATGCGTGTTACAGCACACCGGTTTGCCGCAGTCTCCGTAATCGGCAAGCAGCCTCGCTTCGTCCCGCACGCCGATTTGTCGCATCTCGATGCGGGCGTTGAACTCGCGAGCCATTCCCTTAACCAGTTCACGGAAATCGACTCGTTTTTCCGCAAGGTAATAGAAAACAATTCGCTCCCCGCCGAAAACCTGTTCGACGTCGACCAACTGCATCTGCATGCGTTGTTCGGCGATCATGCGACCTGCTTCTGCGAAGAACGTCTTTTCACGTTCAGACACTTCCTGCAGTGACCGACGATCTTCGTCCGACGCAATTCTTAGAATGCGTCCGGTGCGAACATTGTCGCCAAGGTATTCGTTTGTTTTACCGTTGGCTTCGCACAGGACAATTCCGAATTCCACGCCGCGATCCGTTCGCACGACGACGTCCAGACCACGTTTGATCGCGTGCTGGCGTTTGGACGCGAATTCGCCGAGGTGCCTCATCGAACCATAACGCACCACGAATTTTGGTGGTTCATCGTTGGCCGGTGGCGGCGTGGATGTTTCCTGAAGATCGGTGGACATGCCGTGATGCGAATTGCTTAGGAGTATGGCGACTGGACTGCAGAAGAGTATAGTCGCGAAGATGGTCGCATGAGAAGCGAGGCTGAAATTTGCCTTACGCCCGCTTCATCGCCTGGCGAATCATCCGAGCCAGTTCGTCGAACAAAGCTTCCATCACAAGCTTGACCGGCGACATGCCGTCGACCTGCCGCGATGCGGCGAGTGTTCGGTCCAGCATCGGAGCCAGCAGATCGACTCCGTTGCGAGCTCCCAGCCGTTGCGTCAGCGGATCAGACAGGTCTCCGCCAGCCAGCCCCTGCAGCCGAGCACGAATGGCGTCGGCCACGAATCTTAGCAGCCACTGAGCGTTCTGCCGCTGTTCCGGCGTATTCGAAGACATCTCTTCAATGCCTGCCGTCACGCTGGCGGCGACTTCCAGCGGCTTCATGCCTTCCATTTGATTTAACTGCCGCGCCACGGTGGCTTTGAGCTTGCGGAGTTCCGGGTGCAGCAGTTGCCGAGCCGTCTCAAGGCTGCCTTCGCACAGCGACGCGATCGATGCGGCTTCTTCGGGCGATTCCACAATTTCTTCGGCCAGCAAAATTTCCTGCACGTCCGCTTCGTTTAGCGGGAAGAATCGCACGATCTGGCAGCGAGACCGAATGGTGGGCAGCAGCGTGTCCGGGTTATCGCAGACCAGTAGAATCAGCGAATGTGCGGGCGGTTCTTCCAGCGTTTTAAGCAGTGCATTCGCACTTTCGGTGTTCATCAGCCCGGCGTCGTTAATCACGGCGACTCGGCGATCCGATGCCTGAGGCGACACCGAAAGTTCGTAGCACAAACCTTCGCGGCCGCGTTTGCCGTCGGTCGTTTCACCGGCGATCAGGCTGATCGGAATGACGTTCTTCCCAGCGGGCACGCCGATTTCGATGAAATCCGGCCACGTGCCAGCCGCGAATCCGCGACACGCTCGACATTCGCCGCACACCTGCAATTCGCTGAGTTCATATTCCCGACAGAAGACGCTGTTGGCCATCAACCGAGCAAACTGCCGCTTTCCGATCCCTTCCGGCCCGGCCAGCACGTACGCATGAGACAACCGCCCGCGCTGCAGCGATCGCCGAAACAGTTCACGCTGCTCGCTGTGGCCCTTGAGCTGTTCCCAGGTTTTGATCATTGAACACTACCGCTGCAACTGCGTTTCTGCGATGTGAATGGCTTTCAACAGCGCTCGAGCTTTGTTCAACGTCTCCTCGTATTCCAGCTTGGGCACGCTGTCCGCCACGATTCCGGCACCCGCCTGAACGTAGATGACTCCGTCGTGCATCACCAGCGTTCGCAGTGCGATACAGGTGTCCATGTTGCCGGTGAAGTCGATGTACCCCACCGCGCCGCCGTAGGGGCCTCGTTTGTGAGGTTCGATTTCGTCGATGACTTCCATCGCTCGAACCTTGGGTGCTCCCGATACAGTGCCCGCTGGCAGTCCGGCTCGCAGGGCTTCGACCGCTGTCAGGCCGTCGCGGAGTTGTCCGATTACGTTAGAAGTGATGTGCATGACGTGGCTGTAACGTTCCACCACCATCACATCGTTTAATTCGACCGACCCGAATTTTGCGACGCGACCGACGTCGTTGCGAGCCAGGTCGATCAGCATCACGTGTTCAGCTCGTTCTTTGGGGTCGGCCAGCAGTTCTTCGGCCAGTTCGCGGTCTTCCTGTTCGGTCCGTCCTCGCGGGCGAGTGCCAGCCAGCGGGCGGATGGTGGTTTCGCCGTCTTCGACTCGCACCATGATTTCCGGCGAACTGCCGACCAGATGCAGTTCCGGCGTCTTCACCAGAAACATAAACGGGCTGGGGTTCACCATTCTCAACGACCGGTACACGTCCAGCGGCTTCGCTTCGCTTTCGTGTCGCAGACGCTGACTGAACACAACCTGGAAAATGTCGCCTGCTTTGATGTATTCGCGGCACTTGTCCACGCAGGCTTCGAAGTGTGACTGAGTGAAATTGGATTCCGTTTGCAATTCGGGCTCAATCGTGAGATCGATATCCGTCAACTGCACAGAATCGCTGCCTACGGCCAGCCGGTTGCAGATTTCTTCGAGCCGCTTTTCGGCTGCGGCTCGCGCTTCATCAGGAGTTGCCGTCTGAGTGTCCGCCAGCGCAACGGCGAGCACGACTTTGCGAATGTGGTCGAACACCACCATGCCGTCGTACATCGCAAAGCACAGGTCCGGCAGTTGGCGGTCGTCTTCCGGAACGTTGGGCAAATTTTCGGTGTATCGGATAACGTCATAACCGGCGAAGCCAACGGCACCGCCGCAAAACCGAGGCAGGCCAAGCACGGGAACGCATTTGTAGTCTTCCAACAGCTTGTCCAGATCCTTTAGCGGATCTTCGCTGTCCCACTCCTTGTCCACGCCATTCGCCGTGCGGATTTGAACTCGCTTGTCCCACGCGGTGATGGATAGAAATGGGTTACTACCGACAAAGCTGTAGCGCCCAATCCGTTCGCCACCGACAACACTTTCAAACAGAAACGACCACTCGCCGTCGCAGAGCCGTTGATACGCTGTGACGGGCGTGAGCGTATCGGCAGTCAGTTGCCGAAAAACGGGCACAAATCTGGCTTGCGTCGCGTATTCGCGGAAGTCTTCGGCGGAGGGATGGTTAACAACTGGCATTTGCAATTGGGTTCACTGGACTTGGTGTGCGACAGATCATACAGCGTGAAGGCAGACCGCAACAGCAAGCTGGCGTGCTCCCCTTGGGCAAGCCCAGCGTTGTGAAACGCTACTGCAGATCTCGCGCTAAAGTGAAGGCGAATGCGCCGTAAACAATTGTGAAGAATGCAAATAAAAGACGTCCGGGATCAAAGAAGTAAACATACTCTAACATTGCTAACAGCGAAGCGATGAGCCAAAACGCCAACCACCACCGCCGTTCAGGAGTCACTTCTGCGGTAGACCACGAAATGGTAGCTACGAGAGCTGCTGGAGAAAATGTCACCAATAGAATCGTAGTTATTAAAAATTGATCTGTCGTTCCGTCCAGCGGCGCTCCACGTCCAAATACAGAAACGTCTAACCACACAACTAACCGTACGATCGACACATAGGCAAAAAGGAGGCCGAAGATTTTATAGAGTTTGCTTGGCATCACGAGACCTTTTTAATGCGCAGGGGCCGCCGCTGTCGCTCCAGTACCTCAATCTCGAAGCCGACGCATCGGAACTTTTCGAATTTTTGTTCTCGCTCCGCACGGATTACATCTCTCTCTATCGTCACCCTCCGATCAAGCTATCAATCCGCACGGAATTCGTCATGTGGTCAATCATCGGCTGAGCTTCGGATAACTCGTGATGAGTCCCCTGCCACCAGGCCAGCAGCGTGAAATTCATGGTGCGGACACTGCTCAGGCCGACGGAGTTCATTAATTCCAGACAGAAGAACGTCAGGTTCCGCGAACAGGCCGGCAATCCAGCGAGCGACGCATCAGGTTCTTCTACTTCCACATCGTCGTATTCGTCCTGAAACGCTTCGACGCAGGATTCGACCACGTGTGGCGGCAACGGGCAACCGGGCAGAATTCTGAGTGTCCAGAAACACGTTTCGCTGCTGGCGACGGTGATCAACACATCGCCGCCTTCAGCCTCTTCAGTGATCTCCCAGATATCCGGGTATTCAAACCGAATGCCGTGCCGCCGGTATGCAACCAAACAGTCCTGAAAATCTATACCCATAGTTTTACCGCCACAGCATCCACAACCTGGCGAACACGATCGCGGCCGCCACTAAAACCAAAGTGCCGAATCCTAACTTCAGCTGCCGCCCCTGCAATCGCATACCTACTTGAGATCCAATGTTGGCCCCAATCGTGCCGCAAATCAGCAATGCCACCACTAATTTCAGCTCAACATGACTGTGCAAAGCGTGCATGAAGGTCGATTGCAGCGACACCAGCCACACGATCACGATCGTCATCGTCGTGGCATCGTGAACTCGCAGCCCGAGCAGATAAATGGCGGCCGGCACGAGCACCAGTCCGCCGCTCATTCCAAGGAAGCCAGACAGAAAGCCGACGATCAGCCCGGTCCAGGCGAGCAGCGGAATCGAATACCGACTCGGTCGCAAATCAGAAATCACGGCGATCGGCGGCAGCGGCACGAAGCTCAGCAAACCTCGCCGACGCACTGTGGGGCCGTGAACTTTTTTTAACCCGTCCACAAACGACATGATGGCAATACCCGTCATCAAAACGGCATAGCTGGATAATACCATCAGATCGACGGCCGGTACTTGCTTGCCAAACAGCGATACCGTAGCCGCTGACTTCAAGCTTGAGAGCGCCGCCGTGCCGCACCAGACTCCGGCAAGCAGTCCGCCCGCAAGGATCAAGGGCAACTGCAGAAAGCCGGCGGCCGGTCGTCGAGCCAACATTGCAGTCGTGGCGGGGCCGAGCGTGTAGCACGCCGTGGAACCGACCGCGATTGACATCGGTATGCCCAGCGCTGCGTTCAGAATTGGGACCAGCAGAAAGCCGCCGCCAACGCCGAAAACGCCGGACAGAAACCCAACGGCGCTTCCAACGGCGGCAGAGATCAAAATCGATGTGAGTGTCCATTCAAACATCGAATGATTAACCCATCGCCGCTTGCCATGCCCGCACGCGATCGGCCACAGGTTGTTCACCGCCAGAACCGTAACTTTGCAACGCCTTCATCGCGTTTTCTGTCCCCAAAACGCCATAGACGTCTTCTTCAATCAGCTCGCACGCTTCTTGCAGGTCGGCCAGCGAAAGATCTTTCAGCCGACAATTCGCCGCTTCGCACTTGGCGACCAGTTTGCCCACTGTGCCGTGTCCGGTTCGCATGGGAACACCCTTTTTGATGAGGTATTCCATCAAAGCCGTGGCGTCCAGGAAGCCGTCTTCCAGACGCGATGCGATTTGTTCACGGTTGAGTTCCGCGCCAGCGACGATGGCCGGCGTCAATTCCAGGCACGCTTTGATTGTGTCGAAGGCCGCAAACATGGCCAGCTTGTCTTCCTGCAAATCGCGATTGTACGCCATGGGAAGACTTTTCGTGAGCAGCAGCAATTGAGGCACCGCGGCCATCACGCGAGCCGTCTTGCCACGAATCAATTCCAGCACGTCGGGATTGCGTTTTTGAGGCATGATCGAAGAACCGGTCGTATACGCGTCCGGTAGCTTGATGAAACCGAACTCAGTGGTGAACCAGATAATCCATTCTTCGCACCACGTACTTAAATGAGTCGCTATTAACGACGTGCAGAAGGCAAACTCAGTCAGATAATCGCGATCGCTGCTGACGTCCAGGCTGTTGCCAGCGACGGAATCGAAGCCCAGCAGCTGCGCCGTCATTTCGCGATCAATCGGCAACGATGTTCCTGCCAACGCGGCCGATCCCAACGGGCACACGTTGACTCGCTTGCGGCAATCCGCCAACCGATCACGGTCACGTTGAATTTTTTCGCAGTACGCCAGCCAGTAATGAGCCGCCTGCACAGGCTGAGCTCGCTGCATATGCGTGTAACCGGGCAGAACGACGCCCGCATCCTGTTCGCAGCGTCCGACAAAGGCTCGCTGCACGTCCAGCAGAAGGGCATCCAGTTCATCGATCGCATCACGAACGTACAGCTTTAGGTCCGTCGACACCTGATCGTTGCGACTGCGGCCGGTATGCAACTTTCGACCAACGTCGCCAATCCGTTCGATCAGCGCGCTTTCGATGTGCATGTGGATGTCTTCCAGAGCCGCCTGGAACGGAAAGTTACCCGCTGCGATTTCGTCGCGAATGGTTTTCAGCGTCTGACAGATCTGATCTCGTTCGGCTTCGCTGATGAGTCCAACGCTGGCCAGCATCGTGGCGTGAGCGATCGAGCCGCGCACGTCGACTTCGAACAGGCGACTGTCAAAACTGATCGATTCTGTGAAGGATTCGACTCGCGGATCTGTTTCCTGCTGAAAACGTCCGCCCCATGCCTTTGCCATCTTTTCGTTTTCTTCTGTTAGTTTTAACCGATGAGCTGAGTACGTAAGTGCGTGTTTCTTGCAGTGTTCCGTATGGCCAACCTGAGGTCTGACGTCATCGGATCGCTTGGTTTTGAAACAATTGTGCTTAAGCCCGGAGGGCGATAGCACTTGGCCGTGGGCGTAAGCCCACGGAATCAATTCTCGAGACTCACTAAAGCCCCGAATGGGGCGCAAGCAGTTTGCCGACGCTCGCTGCCGCCCCATTCGGGGCTATTGATTTCTTTGGGACTCTGTCTCCGTGGGTTTACGCCCACGGCTACGTGCTTTGGCCCCGCCGGGGCCGAAAACCTGACCAATCCTGAGCCCCTCCTAAGCTCGCCTTGACCAGATGATTGCGGCAACTCAACTACTCCGGCTTTTTGCCGTGTTCCACAATCACGGTGGTCCGGATTCCGCCGCGAGGCGTGAACGCCGCTTCAATTTTCATCCATCGCGGACTGGTCACGGCGACAAGGTCGTCCAGAATCGTGTTTGTGACCTTTTCGTAGAACGCGCCGTGGTTGCGGAACTCCTGAAGGTACAATTTCAGCGACTTCAATTCATAGCACAGCTTGTCAGCGATGTAAGTAATCGTCAGAGTTCCGAAATCCGGATGTCCTGTTTTGGGACACAGCGACGTGAATTCGGGAGCAACAGTTTCGATCAGATAGTTGCGTTCCGGAAACGGGTTCTCGAAAGTTTCCAGGGTTTCTGGGCTGGGTTCCGCCATGACGAATGCTCGGGGTTCGGTGAAGGTTGATACCTTAGGTTTGACACTAGCCGCAGGGCGTCAGCCCCGTTTTTCTTTTGCACAGACCGAGGCCAACGTCCTGCGGCCGTTTGCTTCGAACGACTATTTCCACGGAATTGTGGTTCAGTTTGGTGGCGTTCTAAGATGTTTCCTTCGTTTGACAAGCTTATTGAACAGGAATTTGCTCAGAACACCCGTTTGTTGTCCACAAGCGGGTTTCCTGACGCTGACGAAGCCACCTCCTGCCTGATGCGCCTGCGAAACTCGGCGACGGGGGCTCACGACGTCGGAATCTCTGGAACGGCAGTAGCGCCGGAGGAACCGCTGTGGTACGCGACGTTGCTTCGCATTCTACAGGAGTCTCCCTCGCCGGACCTAGCGCTGCGAACGGTCGACGAATTCGTACGAAAAAGCGACTCCGCAGACGACGCCTTCGGGCTCTTCGAAAAAACGCCCCGATCACTGGAAGTGCTGGCTCGCCTGTCCTGCGGCAGTCCGTTTCTCACTCAGTGCGTCCTCAGCCAACCCGCGACCCTGCGTGAACTCACGACAGAGCGTCGCACGGCCGACATGAAATCGCGTGAAGATTTTCGCAAGGAAGCTTCGGAAGCGATTCGAAATTGTTCGACCACGACGGAAAAGCTCACAGAACTGCGCAGCTACCAGAAGCGCGAAATTCTGCGAATCGGCATGTGCGATGCCTTCGGACTGTTCGATCTGAAGTTCGTCACGCTTCAAATTTCGCTGCTGGCGGACGCGATGGTGCAGGAATGTCTGGCCATTGCGTGTGAGGATCGAGGACTATCGGCGCCGCCGTTTAGCGTGCTGGCACTCGGAAAACACGGCGGCGAAGAATTGAATTACAGTTCCGACATCGATCTCATCCTGATTGCCGAGAACCCCGACGGGACGGCTCAGCGAATCGCGCGAACTTTGATCGACGGTCTTAGTCAGAAGTTGGCCACCGGTTTTTTGTACCGAGTTGACATGCGGTTGCGTCCGTGGGGCGACGCGGGACCGTTGGTGAGTTCGCCGAAAAGTTATGAGGAGTATCTGAAGTCGGATGCTGAGTTATGGGAGAAGCAGGCGCTGTTGAAAGCGCGAGTCGTCGCTGGAGACCCGCACACAGGCATCCGCTTTTTGATGCGTCTGCCGCAGTTGCTGTTTGCCGAAGTCAGCGACGACGTGCTGACCAATGTCCGCGCGATGAAGCAGAATATCGAGGACCGTCTGCAAAAAGCGGGAAAGCTGGAATCGGAGGTCAAACTCGGAGCCGGTTCGATTCGCGATATCGAATTTCTGGTGCAGGCGCTGCAATTGATTCATGGCGGCAGCGAACCTCGCCTGGCCAGTGCCAACACGATGGACGCATTGGTAAGGCTGGCGGAATTTGGGATCGTCGATGCTGGCGAATATCGGCAACTACAGGAAGGGTACGTGTTCTTTCGGACGATTGAGCACGCGTTGCAATTGCTGCACAACCAGCAGACTCACGAACTGCCGACCGATCCCGTGCAGCGTGAATGGCTGGCCCGACGCCTGGATTATCCCGGCGAAGATCAGTTGCTGACTCGGTTCAGCGAACACCGCAAGGCCGTGCGGCACATCTTCGACTCATACATTGCACCGCCACCCGTGCGCGACACTCCGGATGACAAAGCGGAAACCGTCGTGCGGCCAGACGTCGAATCTCGTGCGGATGTGAATACAAAATCTCTTCTGCACAACTGGATGGCAGCTCCCCCGGACGGCTACGCGCAGGCTGTGGAACAGGTGATGACCGACGCACTGCAGCACGACGATTGTCGAGTGGTTTGCGCTAAGTCCGATGCGGCCACGGACCAACTGATCGTCATCATTGCTGCTCCAGAAACGCGTGGCCTGCTTTCGATGGTCTGCGGCGTGTTTTTCTCACACCGTCTGGATATCCGCGAAGGAGCGACTGTGGTTGGCCCGGGCGTCAACCGCTTCGGCCACAGCGTCCCGCCTAAGACCTTTCTGGGCATCTTTCTGGTGACGGAGAAAGAACCCGAGCACCCATCATCGACTGTTCGCGGGGCTTCTAAAGCCAGCGCAGCATCGTCGCAGAAAACTCGCCAGCACCGCGCCGCTCGACAGGCCGCAGCAGCAGATGCTGTGGCGAACAGGCCAGCCACGGCGGCTCGGCGATTGCAGGAAAAGCTCGTTAAACTGCTCGCCCTGCATCGCTCAGACGGCAGCGACGCGGTTCAGAATTCGCTGCTACAGACTTTTTGTCGACGATTGGAAGAAGTGCGGCTGCCTGCGGCGCCGCAGGCGGATATCTCGGTCGATGTCACCTTGCCGCAATCCGGTGAGCACACTCGACTGGACCTTGAAGGTGACGACAGCTTTGGCTTCTTCTTTGAAGTCGCAAACGCACTGACCATCTGCGGCTTTCGGATCAATATGGCGGATCTGGGTGCCCGCCAGGGACGCATCAATGACGTGTTGCGCGTCACGGAATCCGATGGCCGCGCCGTGACTTCGCAGGAGCGAGTCGATGAACTTAGAACGACGGTCACGCTTATCAAGCAATTCACGCACTGGCTGCCTTCAGTCACGACGCCGCGCAACGCGTTGCTTCGGTTTCGCGACTTACAGCATCGGTTAATGAAAGATGCTCGATGGCAGGACAGCGCCGTCAGGCTGGGCAATCCCAAAGTGCTGCGAGCCGTCAGCCGAGTTCTCGGGATGAGTCGTTACTTGTGGGAAGACTTCCTGCAGGTTCATCCCGATCAACTGTTTCCATTGCTCACCGACCCCGATCAGCTTCAGACACGCGTGACTCGGAAAGAGTTAGTCAACGAATGCCGAGCGAAGATCGACGACGCCGCCTCAAGCGATGAAGGGTGGAAGGCCCTGAATTCGTTTAAGGATCATCATCTGTTCCGAGTCGACCTGCGGCATGTGCTGGGGCATTCCGGTCAGTTCGGTGAATTTTCGGATGAGGTCACTCAACTGGCTGAGGTTGTTGTCGAGGCAGCCTGCTGCATGGCGTTCGAAGAACTGAAAACGCAATTCGGCGCGCCCACGCTTCCCAACTCCGATCCGTGCGACTTCACGCTCGCGGCACTCGGAAAGTTCGGTGGCATCGAAATGGGGTTCGCATCGGACATTGAGATCTTTCTGGTGTTTGAGCAGGAGTGCCGAACTGATGGCGCCGTTTCGATTTCGGCGAGCAGCTTTTTTGAAAGACTTGTCACGCAAATTCAGGAACGCATCGAAGCACGCCGCAAAGGCATTTTTGAACTGGATTTGCGCATGCGGCCGTATGGCCAGGCAGGTTCGGCGGCTGTGTCGTTGAGTACGCTGCAGAAGTATTTCGGACCCAACGGAGACGCCTGGCCGTATGAACGCCAGTCGCTGGTGAAGCTACGATGCGTTGGAGGCACGCTGAAACTTCGACAGCAGCTCGACCAGACCGTACGTCACCTGCTGTACTCAGCGCAGACGTTCGATTTCGACGCCATGCGAGCTATGCGGGAAAAGCAAATCCGCCAGCTTGTGCGAGGCGGAAGCGTGAATGCAAAACTTAGCAGCGGCGGCCTGGTCGACTGTGAATACAGCGTCCAGGCACTGCAACTAACGTTTGGGAAGCGATTTGCCAGCTTACAAACGTCGAACACAATTAAAGCGTTGACGGCGGCTAACGGTGAGGGGCTGGTTTCTGATTCCGACTACAAACAGGTCGAGAAAGCGTACCGTTTCCTTCGCGAACTGATTGACTGCCTGAGAATGGAGCGGGGCGACGCAGAAGACTTAACGGTACCGGATCGAGATTCTCCCGACTTTCTGCAGTTGGAACGCCGCATGAAGGCCGTGCATGATTCGCCGATTTCGTTGGGTGAGCTCGAAACACAAATGTCGCGTGTTCGCAATTTCGCCCAACAGGTGGAGATCACCTGCCGCGACGGACAGCGGTAATCCGGCGAAAAACAGGTCTCCCGCGATTGAATTGGGTCTGTTAAAATCTGGCGCGCGATCGATCCAGAATCGACTCATTCGGCCAGCCAGTTCTTTGGCGGCCCCCCGCCCTTCGAAAATGGAATTTCGATGAAAACCTTTCAAAACAAGACCGTGTTTCTCACCGGCGCCGCTTCCGGAATCGGCCGAGAACTCGCCCTGCAGCTCGCTGCACTGGACTGCCATTTGTATCTGGTCGATGTCGATAGCGACGGGCTGAACCGGTTGGTTTCCGACATCGGCGAACGCACGCAGCACACGTGGAGTTCCGTCTGCGACCTGTCAAAGCCGGAACAGGTGGCAACCACGCTGAAGGAATTCGATCAGCAGGCCGACGTGATTGACATCGTGATCAACAATGCCGGAGTGGCCTACTATGGTCCGACGGAGTCGATGACTTCTCAGCAGTGGGACTGGCTGATGAACATCAACCTGTTGGCGCCCATTCAAATCACCAACCATTTTCTGCCGCAGCTGATGACTCGGCCGGAGGCTCACATCGCCAACATGTGCAGCATCGCGGGGCTTGTGGCGGGGGGACGGTTTTCGGCCTACCACACCAGCAAGTTTGGAATGATTGGATTTACAGAAGCGCTGCGAGCGGAATACGGCCGCAAGGGGATTGGTGTCAGTGCCATTTGCCCGGGGCCGGTTTTGACAAAACTGTACGACGCTGCAGCAAGTTCAAGCAAAGATCGAAAAGTTCCCTCACCGCCCGCGTGGGCCAGCACGTCGCCTGAACGAGTCGCGAAACTGACGATCAATGCGATGCGAAAGAACAAGCGGCAAGTTCTGATTACTCCGATGGCTCACGGACTTGCGAGTCTGAAACGCCTGATGCCCGGTGTGATCGATTTCGCCAACCAGGTCAGCCGCAAAAAACGCAAACGGCTGGCTGAGCTGCAACGACTGGAAGAAGAGCGTTTGGCGGGAGTGTCGAGAGACGATGATTCCCGGCAAACGGAACGCCGTGCGGCATAGTTCGCGCAGTGATTCTGTGCTTTGCGGGGCTGTGCGCCCTCTCTACAATCCGGCCGGTCCAAGCTTTGATGGCTGGGCGTTTTTCGCCGCCGCACCCAGCGGGGGCATCTCAATTGATTTGAAGGTTTGACGTTCATGAGTCGTTCGATGGAGAAGATTGTTGCGTTGTGCAAACGACGTGGTTTTGTGTTTCAGAATTCCGAAATCTACGGCGGTTACAACGGCTTCTGGGACTACGGTCCTCTTGGGACGGCTCTAAAACGCAATGTGCGAGACAGTTGGTATCACGACATGGTGTCGGCTCATAACGAGCTGCTGAAACCCGAGGCCGCACCGTCACGGTTCCAAATGGTTGGTGTCGAAACATCGCTGATCATGAATCCACAAGTGTGGAAGTGTTCCGGTCACTACGACCTGTTTCATGACATGATGGTCGACTGTCGCGAAACGAAAAGCCGCTACCGTCTGGACCAGCTTCGATGTCGCTGGGTCGTGTTCGATGGTGAAACCGTCAAACAGGACGAAACCGGCGCTGAATTGTCGAAGGTGATGGTGACCTCTACCGAAGAAGACTTCGACGCCGACTTAACAGCAGAAGCATTGCGAGCGTTTGGCAAGAAAAAGAAGTACGCCGACAAGCTTCAATGGGATGGCCCGACAACCACGCTCGACACGATTGACGTCGCTCAGTTCAATCAAGTGGTGGCTCCCGGAGCCAGCAAAGCGGGAACTCTGACGGAACCGCGAGAGTTCAACCTGATGATGAAGACTGTCATCGGTGCTCTGGGCACAGACGACGATGCTGCCTATCTTCGCCCGGAAACGGCTCAGGGAATCTTCGTGAACTTTAAGAACGTGGTGGACAGCAGTCGAGTGAAACTGCCGTTCGGGATTTGCCAGGTTGGCAAAAGTTTCCGTAACGAAATTACGCCACGCAACTTTACGTTTCGTTCGCGTGAATTCGAACAGATGGAAATCGAATTCTTCTGTCGCCCCGACGAATCGTCCGGCTGGTACACGTATTGGCGCGATCGACGGTATCAGTGGTACCAGGATTTGGGCATCAGCAAAGATCGCATCATTCTACGCGACCATCATGCAGAAGAACTGGCTCATTATTCCGTCGGCACCGCGGATATCGAATATGCGTTTCCGTTTTTGGATGACGGCGAATTTGGTGAACTGGAAGGGATCGCTCATCGAGGCGACTTCGACCTGCGTTCACACATCGATGGCAAGCTAACCAAGAACGCGGCCGGCGAACTGGAAGTGGAACTCAACGAACACGGTCAGCCAAAATATCGCGGCAGTGGCAAAGATCTGAGCTACTTTGACGATCAGGCCAAAGAACGCTTTGTTCCTCACGTGATCGAACCATCGGCCGGCGCGGATCGAGCGACTTTGGCGTTCATTTGCGAAGCGTATCACGAAGACAGGCAGCCCGATGAAAAGGGAGCGATGCAGGAACGGGTTGTGATGAAGTTCCATCCGCGACTGGCTCCCGTAAAAGCCGCCGTGTTCCCTCTGATCAAAAAAGAAGGCATGCCGGAAAAAGCGACTGAGATCTTCGGCGCGTTGAAGGCAGCCGGGCTAAGCTGTCAGTTCGATCAGCAGGGAGCGATCGGTCGTCGCTACCGTCGGCAGGACGAAATCGGCACGCCGTACTGCATCACGGTCGACGGCGACACGATGACGGACGGCACCGTGACGATCCGCGATCGAGACACGTTGGAACAGGTTCGAGTTCCCGCGGACAGCATTGCTGACGAGATTACATCGCGGCTCAACAGCTAGACGTTTACTTGCCGAGGGATGAGCGATGTAAGTTTTCAGCATCCGCGACATTGAATTGCCCCTCCCGTATCGATTGCGGGAAGGGGCGGTGCAATGCTGCGAGCGTGTTACCTTTCTCATACAAGCGGCATCACGATGAGCGATAGCGAAGGCCAACCAACACAGTCTGTGCGATGCGCGCTGCCGTCGTCTCCTTCGGCCGAATGCGTGTCATTGGCACATGGTGAAGGTGCCCGCGCCACTCGACAGCTTATCGCCCGCCACATCCTGCCGAACTTTCACAGTCGGCAACTCGAGTCACTGCCCGATGCGGCACAACTGAGTATCCAGACCGACCGAATCGCGATCACGACAGACAGCTTTGTTGTTTCGCCGCTGTTCTTTCCTGGCGGCGACATCGGTTCGATGGCGGTCTATGGCACCGTCAACGACCTCGCAGTTTCGGGGGCTGCTCCAAAGTGGCTGAGCGTTGCATTGATCATTGAAGAAGGCTTCACTTTTCAGCAACTCGACCAAATCCTCGCCAATATGTCTGCCGCGGCGAAGCGTTGCGATGTCGAGATCGTGACCGGCGATACCAAAGTCGTCCCCCGCGGTGCGATGGACGGGTTGTTTATCAACACCACGGGAATAGGAGAGCTTCGCTCCGACGCGCCCAGTGGCCCGAGCAGTCTTCATCCGGGTGACGCTATCATCGTTTCCGGTCCCATCGGCAGTCACGGTATGGCGGTGCTGACCGCTCGCGAAAAACTGGCTCTGTCCCCGCCACCACAAAGCGATTCCGGCCCGCTACATGAAGCGGTCGCGGCGTTGCTGAATTCCGTCGGCAGCGGGGTGCGAGCGATTCGCGATGCAACGCGAGGCGGCGTGTCGGCCGTCTTGCATGAATGGGCAGACGCTGCCCAGCTAACCATGCAGCTTTCCGAATCACTCATCTCCGTCACGGCCGAAGTGCGCGGAGCGTGCGAATTGTTGGGCATGGACCCGCTTTACATCGCCAACGAAGGCACCATGGTCGTTGCTGTGGATCCAACAAACGAAGCGGAAGCCTTGGCCGCCCTAAAGTCGTGCCCGCAGACGCAGGGTGCCGTTCGCATTGGAACAGTCCAACCCAAAACGATCTCGCCGGTAACAATCACAAGACTGCTGGGCGTCGAACAACCCGTCGACGAACCCACAGGAGCCATGTTGCCGCGAATTTGCTAGCTGAGTGTTCAGGACGGCGCCGTATACATTCGCAATTCTTGCGCAGCTTGGTGGTCGTGCAATTCGCGGGCTGCTTCGCACTCTTGCCTCCGAACGCGTGAAAAACGCCCGCACCTTCGCGCAGCAATTGTCGCCCTCCGTTTGTGTTTCTACGGTGCCAATGGTTACCGTACGATCATTGAATGCGAACTCACAAACCGGAGTCCCTGATGATACGACGATTTTACCGAACGGCATTTTCCCTGGCAGCGTGTTTTCTGTTGATCGTGGCCGCTGCGCCGGATCGCGTGGTCGGGCAGGACGATGGCGATCGAGTGCGGCAGCCGGGCGTGCCGGAAGGCAAAGTCACGTCGGGAACCTTCACTGACAGCAAAGTCTTTCATGGCACCGAACGCGACTACAGCGTGTATGTGCCCGCTCAGTATCAGGCCGATCAACCGGCGAACCTGATGGTGTTCATGGACGGTGCAAGCTACGCGCGGCCGAAGGGGGCGTTTCGAGTTCCCATCGTGCTGGACAATCTCATCCACCAGAAGGCAGTTCCCGTCACCATCGCCGTGTTCGTTAATCCGGGAACGATTCCCGCGACGATGGAAGGTGCCAAAAATCGCAGCAACCGATCCTTCGAATACGATTCGTTGGGCGATCGCTACGCCAACTTTCTTGTCGACGAATTTCTTCCGGTCGCTCTCAAGGGCCTGGAGGTTTCTGACGATCCGGCCAGGCGAGCCGTCTGCGGAATTTCGTCCGGTGGCATTTGTGCATTCACCGTGGCGTGGGAAAAGCCAGAACAGTTTGGCAAAGTGCTAAGCCACATCGGCAGCTACACCAACATTCGTGGCGGCTGGGCGTATCCGGGACTGGTTCGAAAAACTCAGGATCAACCGAAACCGATCAAGGTCTATTTGCAGGAAGGCAAAGATGATCTGGACAACCTGCACGGCAACTGGCCACTGGGCAACAAAGATCTGGCGGCCGCTCTGCAGTTTGCTGGCTACACCTACAAGTTGGTTATGACCGACGGCGGCCACAGCGGCAAATGGGCGGGCGAAGAATTGCCCAACGCATTGAAGTGGCTTTGGGATGACGATGCCGAATCCACCAACATGCCAATCGTCAACACCAAACCGGAATGGACGCCTCACCCGGACGCCGTCGTCAACGAAAGTGTGCCGCAGGGCCAAGTTGAACAGATGGAGCCGTGGAAGTCCGAAATCTTCCCCGGCACAACTCGCGACTGGTCGGTGTACGTGCCCGCTCAATACAAACCCGAACAACCCGCTGCCCTGATGGTGTTTCAGGACGGCGAACGAATGCGCGACGTCAAGGGCCGATGGCGCATCCCGACCGTCTTCGACAACCTAATCGCTCGCGGAGACATGCCGCCCACGATTGCCGTGTTCCTGAATCCCGGCCACGATGAATCGAAACCGCGTCGACGAGGCAGGCATTCCAACCGCAGCTTCGAATACGATGGGCTCGGTGACCGCTACGTTCGCTTTTTGCATGAAGAAATCATACCGGAAGTGAAGAAGCAATACACGATTTCCGACGATCCAGAGATGCACGCGATCGGCGGATCCAGTTCCGGAGCCATCTGTGCATTCACCGCGGCATGGGAACGCACAGACTACTTTCGGAAGGTGTTTTCCAGTGTTGGCAGCTTCACGAACCTGCGAGGTGGCAACGTCTATCCAGCTTTAGTCCGCAAGACAGAACCGAAGCCCATTCGGATGTACATGGCCGACACCAGTGGCGACGTGGACAACCGTTTCGGTAGTTGGTGGTGGGCGAATCAGCGAATGGCGTCGGCTTTGCAATACATGGGCTACGACGTCCGCTTCGATCAGGCCGAAGGTTACGCTCACAATGCCGACTTCGGCGGAGCCCGTTTTCCCGACGCCATGAAGTGGCTGTGGCGGAAAGAAACTTCTGAACCAAAAATCGACACCAGCGGAGACCTTGGCGGCGATCTCACTCTATTGAACCTGCTTATCCCCGGCGAAGGCTGGGAACTGGTGGCCGAAGACCTCGGCTTCGCAGACGCCCTCTGTGCCGACAAAGCGGGCAACCTTTACTTCTGCGACATGCGTGCCCCGGCAGTCATTCGCATCGACGCCACCGACGGCAGCCGCACGGAGATTTCGAAGGAATCCGTCAGCGGTTTGGAATTCAGCCCGGATGGTTCGTTGTTGTATGCCTGCCAGGGTTCGAAAAACCGAGTGATCTCAATCGACGTGAAATCCGGCGACGTGAAAGTCGTGGCGGAAGGAGTGAAGCCTAACGACCTGGCGGTGACGAAAGACGGTTTGATTTTGTTCACTCAAACAGGCAAGTCGGAAGTCGTTCGCATTGATCCCGCGTCTGGCAAAGTGACGGTCGGCGATACGGGAATCACCAAGCCCAACGGAATTGCGTTGTCCAACGATGGCGGAACTCTGGCAGTGTCGGATTACGGTGGAACTCACACGTGGACATTCCGAGTCAACTCCGGCGCAGTGCTGGACGCGAAGATGCCCACCATGCCGATGCGTTTGCCGATCGATCCCAGGGGCGAGTTTCAATTTAACGAACCGCCACCTTACAGCAGTACGTCTCGCGGCGACGGAATGGCCGTCGACAAAGCGGGCCGTTACTACGTCACCAGCAGCCTGGGCGTCCAGGTCTTCGATCCCACCGGACGTCCGTGCGGCGTGCTGCCGAAAGTCGATCCGGACCAACCGCTGACAACCTGCATGCTGGCCGGACCGGACCACAGCACGCTGTACATTGCTCACGGCAAGAAGATTTACCGACGGAAGCTGACTGTGGAAAAACCGTAGCGTGGCGTGGTCACCATGAACCGACTAGTTTAGCGTGATGACAGGAGGCCGCCAATTTTCGCTGGTGCACGCTGACAACACTGAGCTTGTCAGCGTGTTTTAGTTGTTCGTATTTCGAAAACGGACGATTCGCACCTGACCGGCAAAACTGCATTCGGCGAGTTCTGACTGCATCATCGTCAGCACTTTGTCTTCCGAACCCCCACCGGTGCCGGCTCCGATCAGCGGGAACGCGATGGATTGAAAATTGTGCTGTGTTGCAAGGGCCAGAGCGTTGCGGACGGAATCTCGAATCGATCGTTCAGAGGCCCGCCACCACATGCTAATTCCGGCCACGTGGATAATGCCCTGGAACGGAAGTTTGCCGGCACCGGTGAGAACTGCGCCGCCGAGCGGAATGGGGCCAGCTTTCCTAAGTTCACGGAATGGAGCGTAGCCGCCGCGTTTTTTGATCGCTCCGGACACCCCCTGAGGCAGCAGAAGCCACCACGGGATAATGTTGCGGTTCCACGCATTCACAATCACGTCCACGTTCTGGTTGAGCAGGTCGCCGTCAACTACTTCAACGTCCATATTTCCTCCGCGCTCAACTTGTGAATCAATCCGTCGGGCCTTACCATCACGCATAACACCGCAAGATCCGCTTTTAAACAACTACGAGAACACGAAGCAGCACAAAAATGAGCGACGGTAAGGCAGAAGGCAAAGTTCACTTTATTGATGAGACCAAAACGTACGGCCAAAAGGGGTTTCGCAAACGACAGGTGGTTCTGGAACAGGAAAACGGCCGGTTCACCAACTACCTGCCGATCGACTTTATTCAGGATGCCTGCGACGATGTTGACCAGCTTTCCGAAGGTGCCGAAGTTGAAATCAGCTTTCGGCTAAGTGGACGGAAATGGCAGCGCGACCCCAGCAGCGAAGTGAAATATTTTCTTAGTGCCGAAGCCACCGGTTTCAAAATTCTGGGCGGCGCCGACAGTTCTGCAGCACCAGCGGCTGACGAGGATGTTCCGTACGGAGAAACATTCGAATCCGACGAAGATCCTCCGTTTTAGAGCAGCTTCCCTTTTGTTGTGGACGGTTGGGGCTCTTGGGAATCAGACTTCATCGTTCGAAACAATTGTTCCGCGGCCACACGTTAGCGAGATTCGCTGCAGCACGCCCCGAAGAAGAATAGAGCTATCGAATAAGAAGCCCGGTCTGTGACAATGCCGGGCTTCTTTGCTGCTGAGCGTGTGAATGTCGTCAAGTTTTCCCGTAGCCACCAGGACTGATTCGCATGAAGCCTGTTCGATCGCAAATTGTGGTGAGTCTGATTTGTCTACTTGTGAGCTCAACAGCGTTTGCCGATCGAGATCCGATTCGGCTAACTCACGGCCCCATGCTGGGCCAGCCGACCGCTCATTCCATGGCCGTCTGGGGGCGAACGTCTGACGCCGACGAATTCATTGTGCGTTACGGCACGGATTCCGAAAAGCTGAATCAAACGAGCGATGCAGCGACTACAAAGATCGATCACGACAACACGGGCGTCGCTGTTCTGAAAGATCTGAAGTCCGACACGAAATACTTCTACCAGATTTGGGTCAACGAACGACCACATGGACTGCCCGGCAGCTTTCGCACTCTGCCGTCCGCCGCCGACACTCGTAACGCCGAACATAACCCGGAAGGCTTGTTCAACTTTCGCTTTCAGATTGGTTCTTGCGCGAACCAAAACCCGCTGCACGGTGGTGGTCATCAGGCGACAACGTACGAACACCTGAATCGAGACTGGGCTGATCGCGTTCATTTTCACATCATGAATGGCGACTGGCTGTACGAAGAACTTCGCGAATATCCGCCGGAAGCGTGGCGGCTGGTTCAGGGGCTTTCGCAGTTTCCGATGACGGTACAGGTCATGCCCACGATCGTTGGTGTGTGGGAAAACTACAAGCTGTACCTGAGCCGCGGCGTTGAGTTGGCGAAGTGGCATCGGCACGTGCCCAGCTTTTTCACCTTCGACGATCATGAACTGGTAAACGACATCTGGGGCTCGTCCGAAGCCGGAAAGCGACACCGTCGCACCGTCTTTCGCGACATTGGAACTCGCGCATGGATGGATTACCTGGGTTGGGCCAATCCGATGGCTCATAATCATCCGATTCATTATGGAAAAGGCCAGATGAAGGCTGGCAGCGATCTGCTGGTCGACACGTCCACCGACTTCACCAGGCTACCACTGCAGGAAATGCTGAACCTGCACGTTCACTGGGGCACGCCGGAAGCCGGTGCCAACGACATGCGTTACGACAACGACGACGGCAACAAGAATTCTTACGTCTACGACATTGTCGAGGTCGTAGACGCTCATACGCTAAAGCTGCACATGCCAGCTAAAGTCGATGATGCAGACCTTAGCTATTCAATCGGTCGCCGCAGTTACGGCAGTTTCAAAGTTTCCAACTGCGAATTCTTTCTGGTCGACACGCGTGGTGATCGCGACATGCACGACGTGCGTCGACGAGACAAGGCCGGCGTTTCGATGCTGGGCAAACCTCAGCGAGAATGGTTGCTGAAGTCGATGAAGGAAAGCGACGCCGACTTCTTTTTTGTGATCTCCAGCGTCCCGTTTATGATCCCTCACAGCGGCGCCGGCGGATTCGAATCGGATGCGGCCAATAAAGAAGAGGCGTGGACCGGTTTCTTCGCGGAACGTGAGATGCTCATCAACGAATGGGACAAGCTGGGGAAGAAGGTCTTCGTGATGACGGGCGACCTGCACAACAGCTTCGCCGTTAAGGTGACGGACGACGTTTGGGAGTTCTGCTGCGGTCCTCACAACAGCGTCAACCACGTTCCCAAACTGGATGAAAGCGACCGGCCGGCGACGGGCAAGTTCAAGTTCGGACCACGAGAGTGCGATATCCGCTGGAGCAGCTACATCATCCCGGACCTGCCTCGGTTAGAGCGTCTGTATCCGCACTTTTGCGTCGTCCAGATCAATAACGTCTTCAACATGCCGAAGAAACTGGGTGATAAACGATGGGTTGCGTACCCTCACCCGCAAGTCATCTTCCAGTACTTTGACGGCCGCACGGGTGAACTGGCCTATGCTGAAACGATCGCCGTCGACCATGAGTAGCGGAAGCAAGTCGTGACGGGAGCACGCAAACTTACTTCCGTTGGCTGTCCACATTTACGCCATCACCATGTTGTCGTGCTGATGGTAGGATAGGTGCTGGTTTTCTTCATTGACCTGTTCGTTAAGTGTCCACAGGTCGTACAACCAGCCGACTAGGAAGAGTCCACCAGTTGCCAACCAGATCAGGCCGCTGATCCACTTGCCCAGATACAGGCGGTGGATTCCAAACACGCCCACGAAGGTCAGCAGAAGCCACGCGATTGTGTAATCATATTCGCCCGATGCGTAGCGGCGTTCTGCCTGTGCATGCATGGACGGCATCAGCACGAGGTCAATAATCCAGCCCACACCAAGCAAGCCCAGCGTGAAGAACCAGATAGTACCCGAAATCTGCTTGCCGTAGTAAAAGCGGTGAGCTCCCATAAATCCGAAGATCCAGCACAGGTACCCAACTACCAGGCTGTGAGTGTTGTTTTGATATGTCGACATGGTCATTCCCTTCGAAGTTGTTTTATTGGTTTGGCAGCGGACTCGACACCTTCTGTGAAGGAGGATGCGTGCTGCCTGCCGTCTCTTAGTGCAACGCGTGTGCCAGACTCGGAAATGCACGGGAAAGTATGGTCACACGTGTGAAATGTATATGGCCTCTCAGGAGCCTCAACCTCTGTGGAAGTACGCCTGCGCTGCGACCGGCTGAGGTCGGACGACCGTGAAGGGGTAACACTGGCATCGCTTTCACGCTCCATAAAATCTGACATTCACCGCAACGGTCGGCCAACAACCGCACCGACTGCTGAACGACCTTTGCCGCGTGGTTATCGCTGCCGCCTGCGAAAAACTTTGGTGGGAGTACCCGCGTGCGTTCGATCGTGAATGGCACGGCATTCGCAACTTGAGGCGGGGCAACCTCAAGCCAATTCAACGGAATATCATTATGAACGCCACCGTCCTGCCATCCGCTACTCATGAACCGACAGCACGTCCGACGACAGACGACGACGCCAGCATCCACCGGCGACTACGGCGAGTCAATCGGCTTGGTGACTGGCTCGACACGGCGATTCGCGTTCCCGGCACCAACTACAACATTGGCTGGGACACAATTATCGGTCTGGCTCCGGGAATCGGCGACTTCGTGACGGCGGCGATGTCCGCGTGGATCATCAACGAAGCTCGACACCTTGGCGTTTCAAAATTCACGTTGGCTCGCATGATCGCAAACACCGGATTGGACGCCGTTATCGGAGCCGTTCCGGTGGCTGGCGACCTGTTCGACGCAGCGTTCAAAGCGAATGTGAAGAATCTGAAACTGTTGCGGAAGTCATTGCACAAACGCGGTTTAATTACTGAGGAAGAAGCGGCCTCTGTCCGCGTTGTCGGCCAGTGACCGACAACGCAGGATCACCCTGACAGTGCGTTACGCTCCCATCGCAACGCTCTGCCCGTCGACGGCCATCATTGAATCGATGGCCTTCTTCTCAATCTGCCGAACTCGTTCTTTCGACACGCCAAGGTATTCGCCCACCTCTTTCAGCGTCTTCGGCTGATCGTGGCTTCCGATACCAAACCGCATCGCAATCACAGATCGTGAACGATGGTCGAGTGCGTCCAGCATTTCCGCAATCCGTTCCCGAGCCACACGCACACGCATCTGTTCTTCTGTCTCGCTTTCCAGGCTGCCTTCAACAGAGTCAAAAATGATTCCGTCTGTTGGAGTAAACCTTACAGCTTCGCGATGCTGCCTTCCGGCGAGTCGTTGCAGCGAATTTACGATGGCCCATGTTGCGTAAGTTGAGAAGCGGAATCCGCGTCCGTAGTCGAATCCTCGGATCGCTCGCAACAACGCAGCGTTGCCTTCGCTGATATAGTCCCACACCGATTCCGATCGCAGATGCAATCGGTGAGCGATCGGAATGACCAAGCGAAGATTGTGCTCCGCAATCAAATTGCGATCGGCATCTCCCTGTTCCAGGTCTGCCACGATCTTTCGAAGAGCCTTGAGTGAAGGTCGGGAAGTATTGATTTCCTTCAGACCTTCCGCGGCTCGCCAGCGGACGAAGTTCATCCGGCGGAAGTAGAACACTTCCTGCTCGTGCGTCAGAAGCGGTAATTGTGCCGATTCGCCGAAGTAGCGAGACAGGTCCTGCCCACCAGACGCACGCCCCTTCCGGCTGTTCGTGGGAAGATCGTCCGGAATTGTCATGATCTTCTTCGCAGCGTTGCGAGCTTTGAATTCGTCATTCCACAGATGAGTAGGGGCGTTCTCTGTCAGCCATTCCACGATCTCACGCCGTTCCGGCACGGGCATCCCAGTATAAATCTCAGGATAATGCGCTGCCTGATTCAGGCTTTCATTCTCATTGATGAGGGCAATCATGATGTGTCCTTTTGCTTCTGAAATGGTTTATGCCGCGATTCTCTTGTTGTGATTAGCGACGCTCCTGCGATTTGCCTTCTCAAAGGTCTAATAGGTTTGAACAAAGAAAACCCAACCAGCCGCCGAACGAGGATGCAAAGTTGGAGGTCGAACTTTGCGTCTTACGGCTGGTTGGGATATTGATAAGGGTTTAGTTCTTAACGACGATAAAGCGCGAACTTCCGCCCGCTTTTACCAACATTAGAACGCCGTCCTTCAGCGATTTGTCTTCCATCGCTTTACGAAAGTCATCGACGGTCGCAACTGTCGATTTGCCGACCCTGGTGATCACCATCGATTCCTGTAGTCCAGCTTTGGCAGCCGGACTGTCGGGCTTAACGGCAGTGATCACGACACCGGATTCGCCGGCGATGTTCAGCTGTTCCGCGACATCATCTGTCAGTCCAGCGACCTCCAGGCCAACGTCGTTGAATCGAGAACTCGTTCCATCTGTCACTCCATTTGACCCTGAATTAGATGCCAACAGGTTGTCTGGCATCGTGGCCACGTTGACTTTCAAAGCCACTTCCTTGCCGTCGCGAATAACGACGATGTCGTGGGGCTTATCCATCGCGGCTCGTTCAACGGCCGCCTGCAAATGTCGCGGCTGGCTGATGTCCAGACCGTCAAATCGAATTACGACGTCACCCGCCTGCAAACCAGCTTTCGCCGCCGGAGTGCCTTCGCGGACTTCGGTCACGACCGCACCTTTGACGGATTCCAGTCCGAACGTTTCGGAAAGAACGCTGGTCACCGGCTGAATACCGACACCAAGGAACGCTCGCTGCACGGTGCCATTGCTGACCAGTTGATCGCCGACCCAGCGGGCTAGGTTAATCGGAACAGCGAAGCCGACACCCTGATAGCCGCCACTCGTGGTAGATATCGCGGTGTTGATGCCGATGACTTCTCCATCCAGGTTCACCAACGGTCCACCGCTGTTTCCGGGGTTAATCGCTGCGTCCGTCTGAATGAAGTCTTCCCGGTCAGTGATCCCGATGCCTCGCGACTTTGCACTCACAATTCCGGCCGTCACTGTTTCTTTCAGACCGAAGGGAGCACCAGCGGCCAAAACCCAGTCTCCGACCAACATTTCGTCACTGTCGCCAATTTTGGCAGAGGGCAGATCGCCTTCCGCCTTAATTCGAACAATGGCAATGTCTGTCATGGGATCAGTTTTCCATTCCGCCGCTTCAAATTCGCGACCGTCGTGAAGTTTGACAATCAGTTTTCCCGCACCGTCCACCACATGATTGTTAGTCAAAATGATGCCGCTGCTGTCTACGATGACGCCCGAGCCCGCGCCCGCCTTACCGCGTGGCCGAGGGTTTCTTAAACTTCCTTCCGGAATTCCCTCGAAAAATCGCTTGAAGAACGGGTTGTTTCGAAGTTCCTCAGGAATCTGCTGCTCGCCCGCTTCACCACGACTCGCCGGAACTTCTCCGGGCAGCGACTGGATTGTCACGACTGACGGCATCACCGCCGTGGCCGCATCGCGAAACGCTCGCGATAATGAATTGGCGTGCCGCTTGGATGCGGTATCCACTTCGGCCAAAGCCACTGGTTGAACGTTGTGTGGGTTGCTGTCGCCCGTATTCCATCCGATGGCGGACGGCATTCCACTGGTGGAAGTCGTCAGCCCCGTTGCTTGAGATTCAGACGGGACGCCGCCAAGAAACATCGCTCCGGTCGCGACCGCCGTTACAATGACTCCCAGCCCCAGCCAGCCCGTTTTTGCCTTTCTCGTACACTTCATTGCTCATTCTCCTTATAGACTGAGTCCGGCAGTTCGCCGGAAAAAACTATGATTGGGAAGGATTCACCCGAGAATCCTTTTTCCAGTGCATAACTCACAATGCGAACAGCGTGCCATTCCCGTCTCCTAGGCGCAAGTCCTTTATTCAATTGACTTTGCGTGTACATCTGCGGGGCCCCGCAGGTTGGGGCGGATCGCCCCACGCAGCGGAGCGGTGAGCAAAGGGACGCCAGAATGGCGGTACCACAGCGGCATCAGCGGCCACACAGCGGGTTTCACGAGGAAAACCGGGGATTCCGAGACGCATTTCCTCAACGGGGCAAAATGCCCCGGATCACTCGGCTCGGGCGTTAACGCGCGGCACGCCCTGCTCTACAGCGAGTCGTGTTGACTTGCGCTCGCGGAACTGGCGTCTCGGAAGATGGGGTGATTCACACGAGCCAGAGCCGTTCAAAATAAAAAGTAGACTGCTCTAGCTGTCGTCTGAGACGGCTTCAGGCTTGTGAAGGTTGTAGCGTTCCAGCAGCCGGTACAGCTTGCGGCGGTGAATGCCCAACGCCCGAGCAGCTCGTGCTTTGTTGCCTTCTTCACGTTCCAGGATTTCGACGATATGAGCTTTCTCGATATCATCCAGACGCAGCGTGTCCGGTGAACTCTGGGGCACGTTGTCGACGGAATTGTCCATGATTTCCGCTGGCAGATCGTCCAGCGTTACCGTGTTGTTGTCCGCCAGAACAGTCGCGCGGTCCAGGGTGTTCATCAGCTGCCGAACGTTGCCCGGCCACTGAAAATTCACCAGTACAGCCCGAGCGTCGTCTTCGATCTTCCAGCCATCGCCCAACAGGTGATCAATCAGCCGATCCACGTCCCGCCCGCGTTCGCACAAACGCGGCAGTTTCAAAGACATCACGTTAATTCGATAGTACAGGTCTTCGCGAAACTGGCCGCTGCGGACATCATGAGCCAGGTCGCGATTCGTCGCCGCGATAATTCGAACATCAACGCGACGTTCTTTGTGTGACCCGACGCGACGGAACGAACCGTCCTCCAGAACTCGCAGCAACTTCGGCTGCAACGTCAGCGGCAATTCACCCAGCTCGTCAATAAACAACGTGCCGCCGTCGGCGACTTCAAACAGGCCGGGTGTGTCCGTTGTCGCGCCTGTGAACGAACCTCGCTGATGACCAAACAGCTCGCTCTCCACCAGATTTTCCGGCAGTGCGGCGCAGTTGATTGTGACGAACGGTTTGTCAGGACGGGAACTCTGTTGCTGAATTGCTCGAGCGACCAGTTCCTTTCCCGTGCCGCTCTCGCCTTGAATCAGGACCGCCTTGTCGGTCGGAGCGACTCGTTCAATCAGCCGAAAGACTTCTTTCATCTGCGGCGATTCGCCCACCATTCGGGAAGACGGTTGTTGCCGCTTAATCACAGCCTTCAGTTGACGATTCTCTTTCTGCAACTGACCTCGGTCCCACGCCAGACGGCAGCGTTGTTCAAGATCCGCCAGTGGAAACGGCTTCGTCAGGTAGTCACACGCGCCCATCTTCATCGCCTGCACGGCGGAATCGATTGTGCCCTGGCCTGTGAGAATGATAATTTCGGTCTCAACGTTGTCCGCTTTGACTCGTTGCAGCAGCTCAATCCCCGAAATCCCCGGCATGTTCATGTCGACGACTGCGACGTCAAAATGCTGTCGGTCGAATAATGCGAACGCTTCCTGAGCATTGGCCGCTTCAGCGACGACGTGGCCTTTGCGAGTCATCCACCGCGCGGTTGTTTCACGAAAATCGTCCTCGTCTTCGACCAGTAGCAGTTTGATGGGGACGGATTCGTTCACAATCGTATTTGCCTCACTTGTTCGCTTTTATTTCCTGAGCCCGTCTGCTTCGAAAACGCAGCCGACACCGCGCAGGCACGGTTTATGTCACACTTGCATTCCGCATGCCAATGTCGCCACCGCCGCGCGAGCGATTACGGAACCGACTCGACCTTTCCTTCGGTATGGCATCCTGTTTATTGCTTTACGTAGACAATGCCCGTGGTCTGCTTGGAATGTGGGAATCCGATTCGTCTATTAATCACTCGAAGACACGATTGCCCGCGATTCTCAACAGACCGAAACGATGGACGGGATCGTGCACATTTACACAAAATGACCCACTACGCGTGCGGATTCGCACGGCCGGTTTCGAACTGTGTGCAACGGGGCTCTTTGCAAACGATATGTCCTGTTTCGCAGGCGCAGCCTGGGTGGCTGACGTATACCTCATCGAACGTGATGCAGCCGTGGAAAATCCGTTGCTTCGTTGAGCGAAGTGTCTGCCGGCATCAGTCGGTGACCTCCGACATTTCGAGCTGTTTCATCTTCCTGTACAGGTTTGAACGGTGCAGACCGAGCAGCTTGGCGGCGTCGGTCATGTTGTTGTTGACCTGCTTGATACTGCGGCGGATAAAATCCTTCTGGAACTCGCGGGTCGCTGTGTCCAGGCCCAGATCCAAAGACAGCTGCTGACTGCCTTCTTCTTCCGGGCTTAGAATAAACGCCAGGTCGTCCGCATCGATGCGATCGTTGGCTGCTAAAAAGGCGACTCGTTCCATTAAGTTGCGAAGTTCTCGCACATTGCCGGGCCATGCGTGGGCTTGAAGCCGCCGCCGCGCGTCGGCGGTAAACTGCATGGATGGTCGACGAGCCTGGGCTGCGAAGCGAGCCAAAAAGTGTTCGGCCAGAAGCAGGATATCCTCGGGGCGATCGCGCAGCGGTGGCAAGTCCAAAGTGACGACGCTTAGCCGATAGTAAAGGTCTTCGCGGAACCGCTTTTCACGAACGGCTTCCGTCAGGTTGGAATTCGTTGCCGCGACGATTCGCACATTGACGGGAATGCTGTCTGAGCCGCCGACTTTCGTGATCACCTTCTGTTCCAGCACGCGTAGCAGCTTGGCTTGTCCGCCAAGACTCATGTCGCCAATTTCGTCCAGAAACAGCGTGCCGCCGTCCGCCAATTCGAACTTGCCCTGCCGTGTATCTCGAGCATCCGTGAAGGCTCCCTGTTCATGGCCGAACAGTTCGCTTTCCAGCAGGCTTTCCGCAATCGCCGCGCAGTTGACGGCCACAAACGGACTGTTGGCTCGGGCACCATCGAAGTGAATGGCATTCGCGACAACTTCCTTACCTGTCCCGCTTTCGCCCAGGACAAGGACGGGCAAATCAGTGGAGGCCAGGCGGCGAACGGTGTCGCGCAACGCACTGATTGACGCACTGGTGCCGACAATTTCGACCTGGCTGGTCACCTGTTCGGCCAGCTGATTGCGGCTGCGATTCAGTAAACTGCGTTCGCGCAGATTGCGTACGGCGACGGCGGCCTGAGTTCCCAGTTGCTGCAGGCATTCGACGTCGTCCTCCGTGAACGGCTGTCGGTCGTTGCGATTGATGCCTTCAAACGCACCGACGACGTCTCCGTCTGCGTCGCGAAGAGGAACACAGATGAGGTTGCGAGTTCTGTAGCCGCTGCGCTGGTCGACTTCCTGGTTGAATCGAGGATCTTCATACGCTTCGTCGACGACGATTGCCTGGCCGGTCCGCAAGGTTTCACCAACGATCCCTTCACCGGCGGGCAGACGCAACGCTCCGTTTTTTACGCCCAGGGCGGGGCGAGCTTCGACCTCTTTCCGCTCTTTATCCCACAGGAAAATGCTGCTGCGGTCACAGTCCAGCAGACGAGTCGCTTCTTTCGCGATCAAATCCAGCAGCGGAGCCGTTTCTTCGGCGGCCGACAGGCGTGACGCAATGTCCAGCGTCGACTTCAGGCGATCGACATGCTGCCGCGATTCTCGTTTCTGTGCCGCCAGTTCCAGGCCAATACTCAGCGATCGAGACGCCAAAACCGCGGATGGCAGAAGCTGGTCGTCGGGATTCCGAGTCAGGCCGACCATCAGGTCGCCAACCGAACGTCCCCGCGTCGTAGTATTGCGGTCCAACGGAACGGCAAACGCCGTCCAGCCGCCATCCAGTTCTATTTGCCCGGCGGACTCGCGTTCCTGAGATTCGTCCCAGAACTGTGTTGGCAGTTTGGGTAAGGAATGGCGTCCGTGAGCACCCACCGTTTCCCATGTGGGGCCCGGAATTCGTTTGACGACGGCCAGCCATTGCACGGCCAGTTCCGTGGCCAGTTCGGGCGCTTCGCTGGACAGGAATTCAGCCACCGATTCGGATTGCAGTGCGTGAGCCATTTGGCGTCCGCACAGTTGGATCAGCGTCCCGCAGTTTAGGCTACTGGCTGACGCCAGACTTTCTTCCGGTCGAATCCATTGCGTTCCAGCCAAGTCGGTCTCTCCTGGTCGTCAACTTCGTAGTGGAATGCGTCAGAACTCCCAGCCAAACAGGCCTGAAGGAATTCTGGCGACATCTCGTCCCTCCGATGTGTTCCATCGGCGTGCAACCGCCACACATCGCGCCATCGACATGACAATGCGGAAGGTTAAGAACGTGCTCTGAAATGTCAATCAGAAACTTCGCGGCTTTGGGCGACTCAATGTGATCTCATCTTCGGCAGTTGCTGCCGTCGAACTGATCGGTATAGCTTCGCAAACACGCGACAGCACCAATTATGACGTCTGGCCCGGTTACAGAAGGGCGGAATCGCGATTCGAGGGCTACGGCGAAATTTGCCGGTGTTGAGTCATCGCTGTGCAAAACCGTGTCGATAGAGCCAGTACAAACACCCATTGGGCCAACAGAAACGTCCGAGTCATCAGGCGAGCCGGCTTTTGCTGCGTCAGCAAACTTCGGCGATCACGCACTCTCAGAGTCTGAAGTCCGGCAATTGGTTGTTTACACATAAATGCTCACGGGAAGATTGTGGGGACTCCATGGCACAGACCACTACCAGCCGTTCACGTTCCGGTTCGCGCGTTCAGACGCCGCTGGAAACCTACCTTCGGGAAATCAATGAAACGGCGCTGCTGACGGCCGACGAAGAAAAGTCGCTCTCCCGCGCCATCACGGCTGGCGATGCGCAGGCTCGCGATCGCATGGTGCGAGCCAACCTGCGACTGGTTGTGAACATCGCTCGCGGCTATTCCAACAAAGGTCTGCCGCTGCAGGACCTGATCGAAGAAGGAAACCTCGGGCTGCTGCGAGCCGTCGAGGGCTTCGATCCGGACATGAACACGCGGTTCAGCACTTACGCGAGTTACTGGATCAAGCAGTCGATCAAGCGTGCATTGGTCAACACCGCAAAGACCATTCGCGTCCCTGCGTACATGGTCGAGTTGCTTTCAAAGTGGCGACGTGCGTCTGCCAAACTTCAGGAAGAACTAAAGCGAACACCAACGCCGGAAGACGTGGCTCGCGAGCTGGAAATTCCGAAGAAGAAGCTGCGAATCGTGAAGAAGGCGATCGCACTCTACAACGCGGCTCCGCAGTCTGAACAGGACGAAAGCGGAATGACGCTTGGCGACATCATTCCAGACGATCGCACGGCTGGTCCGGAAGATGAACTCATCAACCGCGACAACCTGAAACATGTCTTCCGCCTGCTGGACGAAATGGATTCTCGCGAATCGACGATTCTGCGAATGAGATTCGGGCTGGACGACAGCGAGCCTCGAACACTGAAGGAAATTGGCGAATCGCTGGGGCTGACTCGTGAACGAGTTCGTCAAATCGAAGGCGAAGCGTTGAAGAAAATGTACCGCAACCTCAACGGCGAATAAGCGTTTATGAATGATTCGTCAGATCTCCGCAGGCCGCTCGATGATGCCCCCAATGGCCAGCGGCCAGTCGCCGTTGTCACCGGTGCGGCAAAGAGGATTGGGCGGCATGTCGCTCTGGACCTTGCGAAGTCGCTGCAGCTGGACATCGTTATTCACTACGGTCGTTCTGCAGACGCGGCCAACGAAGTGGCGAACGAAGTTGAGGCCATGGATCGCCGGTGTGTGACGGTGTCTGCCGACCTTGCCGATCCCGAAGTCGCCTCGAAGACTGTCTTCGAGGCCGCTGGCGAACTCGGCCCGGCCACCGTCCTGATTAACTGTGCGGCAATTTTCGAAGAGTGCGAATTGCCGGATGTCGACATTGAGCACTGTCAGCGGCACATCGCAATCAACACGCTGGCTCCGGTTTTCCTGAGTCAGGCGTTCCAACGTCAATTGCCAGATGGCCAGGCTGGGCACATCATCAACCTGCTGGATTGGCGAGCCACCAAACCGCCCGCAACGCATTTGGTTTACACGGCTTCCAAGGCGGCGCTGGCAAGCCTCACAAAAACGATGGCTCAACAGTTAGCCCCCGCGATCCAGGTGAACGGCATCGCGCCCGGTGCAATCCTGCCGCCTCCTGGCAAAGAGGACTGGCACGACAAGCGAGTTAAGGAAACGGTTCACTTACAGCGGCCGGGTGGCCCGCAGGATATCTGCGATGCGGCCGTTTACCTGCTGAAGTCGAGCTTCGTTACGGGCGAAATTCTGCACGTGGCCGGCGGCGAACAGATGTAAGACGGCGCCTCCCTGACGGAACAGCCTGCTGGTTTTCGCGAAGTGGACTTCGCCGGGATGTGAATTCAATACCAGAGGCAATTCGATCACTGAAGCCTGCACCTCTCGCCAGCGAAGCTGAGGGGGAGGTCGGACGAGCGAAGCAACGTTCGGGAGGGGGCGGTGCGACCGGACGAGCCTGGGAACAGAATACGCCTCCCACTTGCGATCAGCCCTCCCCCGAACTTGCTGCGCTCGTTCGACCCCTCCCGCAACAAATTGCGGGAGGGGTGTTTGTGTCAGGAATTTTGTCCACATCCCCAGAAGCCTTTGCGAGCCGTCGTTCTTCTCCGTGATGCCGCAGGGAATTCTGGCACATCTCACCAAAGTAGCATGTTTGGCTTTGGGCTGCAGCGATGCACTACGCGCGGCCGCGGCCTTCGTAGACGCCGTTTTCTGTGATCACTTTGTCCATGAAGACATCGTGTTCGGCTACCGGAATTTCTTCGAACAGCTGGCACTCAAACGCCAACGCGATCAACGGCGAATCGGCTCGAGTGAACTGCAGCAACTTGTCGTAGTACCCTATACCGTGGCCCATGCGAGCTCCTCGCACGTCGAACGCGACGCCCGGCACCGTCACTAAGTCCAGCTCTTCGACGGCGACGCGTTTACTCAAATTGTTGCGTAGAGATTTCGCCGGTTCAGGGATCTGGTACCTCCCAATCTCCAGCTCGTCCATGCTTTCGAGTTCGAACAGCGACAATTCGCCGTCGTCTTTGCACCAGGGAACGACCACTCGCTTGCCGTATTCCAGAGCGGTCGGCAAGTCGAAACGCGTGCGCACTTCGCTGCGAGCGTCCACGTAAAACATGACCGTTTCCGCCGTCGCGTATTCCGGCAGCGACATGAATGCTCCGACAATGCGGCGGCTGAGTTCATCTTTGTCGGCCTGATTAGTGCGATTGGCGTGAGCCTGTTTGCGAATGGCGTTTTTGCGCGCCTGAACATCATTGTCCATCTGTCTTGGTCCCGTTTTGATTGGGCGTGTCACAGAAGGAGCTTTCTGTGGGCAAGCGTTCTACCAGTGGTTCGGCACCGCTTCAATCATTTGATCGGCGGCTATGAAAGAAGGCACCTTTTAGGCGTTGCTAAAACTTCCACCCGGTTGTCACTATGCGATGATCGGAACCCATGTCGCTGCCAACCTGATAGTCCACTCGTGTCAAATCTGGCGTCGCCAGAACGTGGTCGAGTACCAGCCCGAACGGAAACAGCGGAAATCGGTACCAGGTGGGTGTCAACTCCCGGCCACGCGATGGTGCCAGTCCTGCCCGCTCTGCGAAGTCCGCAAACACGGGCGACCACGGCGTCAGGTTCAAGTCGCCCATGACGACCACGGGCACGTCCGGTTCTGCCTTCCTGAATTCCTGAACACGGTCCGCCAGCATTCGAAGATGTCTGTTGCGATGAGCGAACCCGCCCGCGCCAACCGGCGGTCGTGTGTGAGTTGCAATGATGACCAGTTCGCTGTCCTGAAGGTTCACTCGGGCGATGACGGACGCGATCCGGGCATCGTTGAAGTAGTCGATTTCTGCGGACTGAAACGGCACTCGCGAATACAGCCCGATTCCGAAGTTGCCACCGTTCTGAGGCGACTCACGAGAATACGGATACTGTTCTGCAAATCTGCCCTGAAGGTGATCTCGCAACGGCGTGCTCAATTCCAAAACGGCGACGACATCGGCGTTCGATGCGAGTAACTGTGCTTCGATTTCGTCATAGCGGCGATTCGCTGTGAGTACATTCGCCGTGGCGAACGTCATTTGTGGCGGTCCGGTCGGCGTTTCGTCTGGAAACAGCACAACAGCAAACCACGGGGCGTGAAATATCAACAACATGATCTGCACGCTGAACAGCCGCCAGCTCTTCGTGACCACACTTCCGCAGGCAACGGCCAATAGACCAATGACCCACTGCACTCGCAGGTTGGCACAGATGTCGGTAAGCCAGTGGTGTCTTGCGGCAAGTGTTGCCAGGGATACAATCGCAAGAGCGACCGTGGCGACGCTTAGCAGCGTACTTAGTCTTCGCATCAACACTCGTACAAACTCGCTCGAAGCTGGACTGTTAAGGGATTCGTGCTGAAGTATCTCGTCCGGATTCATTTTCGATTGACTGCTTCGATAGCTTAGCAAGCCGATGGCGTTACCGTGTGGTTTCTACGCGTAGGTTTGCAATGTATGCTTCGTCTCGCCATAACGATGCGTCAGCCTTCAGACTCTTGAAGTGGTTTGTCGTTCCCCAGCCGTTTCGGCGTCGGTTTTGACGTGCTTGATTCGGCCGAAGTGCTACAACAACGCAACTCAGCCCTCCCCAACTTTCCTCCAGGCTCCCTCCATGACCAGCCATTCTTCCGACTCCCCGCGAAAAGTCGACCGTCGCCACGTACTAAAAACCACGGCTGCCGCTGCAGTCGCGGGAAACCTGGCGCACGTTAACGCCGCTGATGAGAATCACTCCGGCGCGTCGGGCGATAAATCGAAAGCCAATCTAATCGTCGCGGAAAACCAACGTCCGGGCACCACCGACTGGCAACTGACTCGCGTTCGCGTGAATGAGGGCAACTACCGAACGTCGCTGATCGAAGGCTATTGTTCGCACCAGTCCGTCAAAGCGGGCGACACGCTGCAGATTTTCGTCAGTACCAAACCGGCGAGGAAGTTTACGCTCGACGTCTATCGCATGGGCTATTACGACGGCAAAGGCGGTTGCCACAAAGCCACATTCGGGCCGCTGGAAGGCAAGACGCAGCCTACGCCCGAAATCGGTCCGATGCCCGGCCGCTTGCGAGAATGTCAATGGAATGCGTCGGTTGAGATTCCAATTCCGGACGACTGGGTCAGCGGCGTGTACCTCGGCAAGCTAACCACGATCCCCGATACAGAACACGAACCGTACTGGCAAAGTTACGTCATCTTTATCGTGCGAGACAACCGGAAGGCGGATTGCCTGTTTCAATGCAGCGACAACACATGGCACGCTTACAACCGCTGGCCGGTGAACGAATCGCTGTACACTCACCCGGACGGCAGCCATGCGCCGGGAGTTGCGGTGAGTTTCGATCGTCCCTACGGCAAGTACAATCAGATTTTCGATCACCCACTGTCGATCGGATCGGGCGAGTTTCTGCTGTGGGAGTTTCCGCTTAGCTTCTGGCTGGAACAAAACGGCTACGACGTCACCTACGGATCGAATCTCGATACGTGCGACGCCAGCTTCGTGAAACGCTGTCGCACATTCATCAGCGTGGGGCACGACGAATACTGGGATCAGCGGCAGTACAGAGCCATTGAATCGGCGATGAATGAAGGGGTGAATCTGCTTTGGCTGTGCGGCAATTCCATCTTTGTGGATTCCCCGTTTTCGCCATCGTCGGATGGTCGCCCCAACCGCATTATCACTCGCAAAGGTTGCTACGGCGACCTGCGCGTGGATGAGCTGGAATCGTACGAAGCGATGTTCGCCGGATTGAAGGCGACCGGTCCGGACGAACGCCGCATTATGGGCGTCCGCAGCGTAGTGCCCTTTAACGGCGGCGGCGATTGGACGTGCTCGAAGCCGGACCACTGGCTGTTTGAAGGTACCGGCATGAAGCGCGGCGACAGCATTCCGGGTCTCGTCGGCTGGGAACATCACGGCGAACCAGACCCGGACCGAGCGGACATGACTGTCGTGGCGGAAGGCCCGATCTGGTCGGGCGGAACTCGCGAAGGCCGCTACGAATCGGTTGTTTTCAGCGGGCCCAAAGACAACGTCATCTTTAACGCGTCGACGATTTTCTGGGCTCAGGGCCTTTCGTCACCGCCCGGCCACATTATTCCGTGGTCACACTTCAGCCGCCCTCACGGCCCCGATGCTCGAGTGCAGCAGATCACGAAGAACCTGCTGGCGAGGGCGTTGAAGTAGTAGCGTTGACGTTAGGCGAGCGGCCAGTACTTTTGTCCCACGTAGCAGCGTCTCTCTGAGACGCTGAATCGAGTCTCGGAGAGACTCGCCTACGTGTTCGCGGTACATTCTCATTAGCCGCTCGCCTTACAGCTAATCTCGTTGACTTGTGGCTGCAGCACACGCGTTTCAGACTGAGAAAGCTGCCTCCCACGTGCCCGCAACGTCGACAACTAAAGAGAAACTGCTCTAGCCGTCAGCTCGTTCGGCCGATTCGAAGCCGCAGCGGTTGTGAGTTCCGTCGCAGAAGGGACGCCTTTCTGACTGGCCGCAGCGGCAGAGGGCGACGGTTTCTTTGCCGCCGACGTCGAATTGTTTTCCGTCCGCGTCTTCGATGGTGATCGGACCAGTAACGAGGAATGGCCCGTTGTCTCGCACGACGACTTTGACATCTGACATGTGTATGGCTTTCTGGAGTTTCGGTTGGTGTGAGGGAACGCCGGGAGTTTCTTAGATTGGCTCGTTCAACGCAACCTGGCCGCGTCTGCGAGTTTGCTTTGCAGCGATCGCTGGCGGCGCCGGCTGAAGAACCAGAAGGCGGCGTAGGTTGCGAAAATCATAACAAGCGTGAGTAAGTATGAGACACCCAGTAACACACGCTGATTGTCCGAGAAGAACCAGAGTTGCTCGTCGATAACAGAGCCGTTTCCCGGAAACCCTTCAGAGAGACTATTGATACGGTCTGCGACGCCTGCGTGAATCCCAGATGGCGCAGGGGAACCGAATCCAACTGTCCACCCGTCCGAAGCGGAGAGAAGACTAACGTGCCCCCCCGCGAACGGAGCGAGTGCATACAGCATTACGACTTGCGACGCACCCCAAACGATCACCGTCACCACAGCCAGGACGCGTAGTGTCAGCAAAGCAAAGAATCGCAGCAGTCGTCGCATCAATTTCACCGTTCAACCAATGCGGCCGCGTCGGCGAGTTTGCTTTGCAGCGATCGCTGGCGGCGCCGGCTGAAGAACCAGAAGGCGGCGTAGGTTGCGAAGAGGAGGAACAGGGTCATGGGATAACCGATTCCGAAAGCGGCGCGAGCGAAGCCACTTGCCGGATTGACGCGGGAAAACAACCAAAAGTGGTCACCGAGAAGATTCCCTTGGCCGCCAAAGGCTTCGCGTAGAGTGGGAACGTCCTTATGAATACCAAACGGAAGAAGTGTATAGCCGTCAAGAAGACTGAAAGCCCAGCCATCGGACAACGCGTCAACACGAAATCCAACTCCGCCAGCGGGAACGCAAATGCTCATCCACTTCACCTGCGACGCGCCCCACGCGATCACCGTGACCACAGCCAGGACGCGTAGTGTCAGCAACGCAAAAAATTGCAGCAGTCGTCGCATCAATTTCACCGCTCAATGTAACTTGGCCGCATCGGCAAGTTTGCTTTGCAGCGATCGCTGGCGGCGACGGCTGAAGTACCAGAAGGCGGCGTAGGTTGCGACGAGGAGAAGCAGTGTAAATGGGTACGAGAACGCCACGGCAGACTGCAGAGGGCCTGAAACAAACCCCGCGTGTCTGGGGATCAACGTGTTTTCGGATATCAACTGAATAGCGCCGGGCCTATCGGCCTCTATGCCAGCAGCCAATCCTAGCCCCCAGTCATAATAGAGCCCCGCAAACCAGCCATCTGAGAAGCAGCCCAATTGAAGGGCGGCACTACCAAACGGCACCATCGCATACATCGTGCTGACCTGTGATGCCCCCCACGCAATCACCGTCACAACCGCCAGCACACGCAGCGTCTGCAATGCGAAGAACTTCAGCAGCCGGCGCATTGGCTACGTCTCCTGCTGCGACTGAAACCACTCGACCGTTTGCACCATCGCGTCGCAGAAATCGGTCGACGGGTGGTAGCCGAGTTGCAGGTTGGCTTTTTCGATGTCGAAGTCCAGGTTGCGGCCCAGAAACTTGATGCGAGCACTGTTCAACAGCGGTGCTTCTTTGCGGCGAAGCAGCTTCCAGAGCGTTTCCATGTGCCATGACAGAAACTGAGCGATGTGCAGCGGCACGACTTTTTTGGGAATCGGAAGCTCGGCGGCTTCGCAGATCGTGTCCATAAATTCCTTCTTACTGACGGCTCGCGGATCGCGGATATTGAAAACTTCGCCCACCACATCGTCGCGTTCAATAGCCAGCCAGATCGCTTCGCACAGATTGCCAACGAAGGTGTTGTTCATCAGCTTGTCATGATTGCCCAGGTAGGCGAACTTTTTTGTGCGAAGTTTCTCCATCAATCGAGGCATCACGGTGCGGTCGCGCGGTCCGTAGATGAAGCCGGGGCGCAGCACGACGGCGGGCAAGTGTTGGTCCGCAGTGTAGTCTCGCACGAGTTGCTCAGATTCGATTTTTGTCAGTGTGTACCCATCGATGCCTTCGGTGTTCGGCAACATGGTTTCGTCGGTGCCGTAATGATCGCCGCCGGGGTAAACACCCATCGAACTGATCTGCACCCATCGTCGCAGCGAACCGACCGTCAACGCCACGTCCAGCAGGGCTCGAGTTCCTTCGACATTGATTCTGCGGTATTCCCTGGTCGGCCCCCAGTCGCCGACTTTCGCCGCGCAATGCACAATGACGGAAACGTTACGGCACGCGACCTTTAGTGATTCGGGGTTGTCCAGATCGCCCTCGACAATTTCCACGCCCCACTGCTGCAGCAGTGCCGTGTCAGACGAGCGACGGCAAAGGGCTCGTACCCTTAACCCGCGAGCCGCCGCCTGTTCGGCCATGTGGCTACCGACAAGCCCCGTGGCTCCGGTGATGAGAATAATGTCGGAATCCGTTAATTGCACTTTTTGTCCATGATGTCTGGAGGAAACGTATGAGCGGCTTCAGCGCGAAGTCTGCCGGTTGGCGAACGCGATTCTTACTGCTGATCATCACATATTGACGGCAAATTGGAGTTTGGGCAACACTACGCGCCACACCCCCGCCCCGTCTCCCTCCCTCCCGAAGAATTCGTCATGTTCAAACGAAATCGCCGCCGCCGCGGTGCTCGCCACTGGTACGCATCAGCGGCCGAAGTGCAGATTCTTGAACCTCGCGCGCTGCTGTCAGCAACCGTCGTCGAAAATAACGGTGTGGGCTATTTTCTTAGTGAAACGACAGCTCAGGTCTTGCGGTACGATATCGCGGCGGAATCGTGGATGCCTCCGGTGGAGCTCACGTCCGGTGTCGGACTGCCGTCAGTGCTGCATGTTGACGCGGATGGCCTGTACGTGGCCTTTGGCAAGGCCGTTTATCGCTACCAACCAGACGGCAGCAACGAAACGCATTTGCTGGATACCGACACGAACGTTGTTGGCATTCATTCAGATGGAAATCTGTTGTTTGTTAACCACAGTTCGGGAAACTACGCAAGCGCGGTAAGCATCAACAAGCAGACCAATATGGTGATCGACTCAAACGACACATACTTCCAAACGCTACATGCGATTCATGGTTCGTCGCTGTCTCCGTCAGTCAATCGGTTGCTCGGCCGCAAAACGGTATTCAGTCCGTCAGATATCACGTCCCTGTCGTATGACGACGCCGGGAACTTTCTTGTGAGTGCCGATAGCCCGTATCACGGTGACTATCCCGACGCTTCTCAGACGTGGATCTTTCCCGATGGCCACCGCGTCGTCGATGATTCAGGCACGATTTACTCAGCAGACAGCCTGACCTATCTGAACAGTTTCCCGGACAGGCTGGTCGACATCACGTTTATCGGTGAAGACATTCCGTTGGTGCTGTCGGAAGACGAAGTCACTGTGTTTACGTCCGGCCTGCTGCCTGTCGGTAGCTACTCATTGCCAAATGCCGGGCAGGAAATATTTGTCAACGCCAGCAACGCGATCGTGTTTCGCTTCGACGACGGACAATGGCTGTCTGGTTTTGTGCCGTTGTCAGCACTGAATCCTCCTCAACCCGGCCAGCCAGTAGATCCGGTCGGTCTGTCATACACGCCGGATCAGGTCGAAGTCGTAGCGGACGGTTCGCTGTTGCTACTTAGTAAAGCTCATCAAAGTATCTTCCGCTGGGACATGCAGCAGCAGATTTATACGGACACGATTCCACTTTGGGGAGTGCCGCAGCAAATCGCCTATTCGTCCGTCGACAACATAGTCTATCTGACTTACGTCGACGGGGTGATCACAAAGACGGATCTGTCGTCTGAGGAACCTGTTGAAGAGCCGCTGCTTACTTTGTCAAGCCGCCCTGTGGGCTTCGCCGTAGCGGGCCAATACGTGTTTGTCCACGCGGACGAGCAATCGACAATCAATTCCGGTGGCAACGTTATCGACACAGCGAATGAGCGGTTAAAAGGAAACCAATTCGTCTGGAGCGAACCTAATCAGAAGTTCTATTTTCTGACAAGTTCGGGTTCGCCGCGGGATCTTTGGACCATCGAAGTCAATCAAAATGGAACGACTTACGTCGATGTGGTGCCGGGCGGCTTTGGCAACATGTACAATTCTCCTTTGCATGCCAGCTGCGGATTCGAAGACCCTTTGCATGTGTCACCGGACGGCAGTCTGGTGCTGCTGGGTTCGGGAATCTTTCACAACTCTGCGACTCTGGAACGACTCAGCACCCGCCTTGCCAACGGCATTGATGATGCCGCATGGCTTGGAAACACATTGCTGACCGTCAGGGGCAATGACGATGGCAGCGAGGTCCAGAAGTGGGAAGGCGCATCGTTTCAGACCACCGACACACTTCAATTAGATGGAACCGTCCACGCATTGGTGCCGGTGTCGGCAGAACACGTCGTGGCCGTCACGTTGCAGGATGGAGTACCCGTTTTTCACAAGCTGGACGCAAATCTGCAAACAGTCGCTCGCCCGCCGCGGCCGCTCACACTGACAGCGTCTGTTGACGTGGTGAACGAATCGGCAGGAGCGGACGCTGTGAGCGTCACCCTGTCGCGCACAGCCGGCCTGTCAGAACCACTGGAAGTCGCGTTACGTAGCAACACGACCAGCGCCATCACTGTGCCAGCAACGGTGACCCTGAACGCTGGAGAAGAATCCGTTCAGTTCTTCGTGTCGGTCGTTGACGACGATCTGGCGGATGGCGGGCAGTTGGCTAACATTACCGCTTCCGGAGGCCAGTACGATACCGGAGAGGTCACGATTTCGGTGACAGACAATGAACTGGTCGTTTCCGAAAGCGACGGTGAAACGATTGTTGGCGAAGACGGCACAACAGACACGTTGTTGATCTCGCTACCATCCGCGCCGACAGAACCTGTTGTCGTGAAACTCACGCCAGCCGAAGGTTCCGGAATCGAGGCGCAGCCGGATGAGTTGCAGTTTACGTCTGACAATTGGGACCAGCCTCAAACCGTGACAGTTTCCGGCAGCGACGATGACGATTGGGATGGCAGCGAAACCTCGTCGATCACCGTTGCCGTTGTTGCCCACGAGTCGGACGCGATGTTTGCCTCGGCCGCAACTGCGGATATTACCGTCACGACTCTTGACGACGAACGCCCCAGGCCAATTGTCACGATGCCGGATTCGGTGAGTCCTTCGCCGGTGGTAGAACTTTCGTGGATCGGCGTTCCGATGGCGGAAGAGTACGATCTTTGGTTGACTCATGTTGGTGCCGACGCTTCGCCGATCACTCTGTCGACTTCAGAGACCTATCATCAGATTTCCGACATGCCAATCGGGATCTACAACTTCTGGGTGCGAGCCACATTGACGTCGGGTGAAACTTCGCCGTGGGGGTTCGGACGCTTTGAAGTGAATAAAGGCGTTTTTGTTGAACTTTCGACAAGCGGTGATCTGGACCATTCACCATCCATTTCCTGGGACCCCATTCCCGGAGCAACCGGGTACCAGGTGTGGGCCAACAACCTGACAACTCAGCAAACAGGGCTGATCAACACTGAGGTGTCGGCAACGTCGTATCAGTTTTCTGACTTGAGTTTCGGCCAACACCAAATCTGGGTGCGACCTCTTGGTGTGAACAACTTTAAGGGTCGGTGGTCAGCAGAGAGTCGATACTATCTTGGCCCGAATCTCGATCCAACGCCGCGTGCGACGTTCAGCAGTCGTCCGGAATTTCGTTGGAGTACGGTCGAAGGCGTCGGCCAGTTCCGCATTTGGATCTCCGGACCGCAGGGTTTTCGAATTGATCAGTCCGGAATCACAGAGACAGCGTTCACCCCGAATGAAGACCTGGCTGCAGGCCAATATCGCTGGTGGATCATGCCTCAAACCGCAGAAGGCCGTAATGGTCTCTGGAGTTCCCTGGGCGTAGTCAATGTCGGTGGCGGTGCAACGGGCCTGGAAGTGGTGGGCGAGCCGGCGGATTCGTCTCCCGTTTTGCGGTGGAATGCGACGGAGGGAGCGGCCACCTATGAAGTCTACGCTTTGCACGTTGATTCCGGCGAAGTCGATCAATATTTCGACGTGGCCGATACTGAGTTGCAGTTTCCATTGCTGCTGGACGGCGACTACAAAATCTGGGTCCGTCCAACTGACGAAGGTGGACAGCACGGACGATGGAGTCCCGTCTTCCAATACACGTTGCAAACGGCGACGGAGAATATCGTCGTCACGCCGAAAGAATCATTCATCTCAACGTTCGATACGCAGGTCGTGTTCGAATGGGACTCACCGGCAGGGGCGGTCACTTACGATTTAATCTACGCAAACGGGGAGACGGAAGTGGAAACCGAAGTGAGCGGTCTGACGACGACCACCTTCAATCCTGGCGATTTGCGTCGCGGTCCCTGGCTCTGGAGCGTGAGGGCTCGGACTGCAAGCGGGGCAGCTGGCCCGTGGAGCAGAAAAGCGTTGTTCGATACTCAGGGACGAATCGCGTTAGAAATGCCGCGCATTTCTGCAACGTACCAGCCTCGACCGACCTTCCACTGGACGTCCGTTCAAGAAGCGGATCGGTACTCGTTTCTGATTGTTGACGATGTCACGGGGCAGACGGTCATTCGTGACGATCACGTTTCCGGCACCAGCTACCGCCCCGAAACGCCGCTCGCCGTGGGTGTGTACCGCCTGTGGGTCAAAGCGTTGTCGAACAGCGATTCGTCGCTGGGCGTCTGGAGTCCCGTGGTGAACCTGACTGTGCGAGCGGCTTCGTAGATCGGTGGGTTCAGGGACTTTTTCTACCTGAATGCGCCTCTGCAGGGACAGCGCGTGGTGGGTTGCCGTCAGTTTGCCGAGGCGTCTTTTCAGATCGCCGCACAAGCAATCTTGCACCGGACCGTGAACCCGGCTGTGTCAATGATGGGACAGGTCCTGGTTTTTCTGTCTTCCCGGCGTTCAAACGCCTCGCGGGTTTTCGACACCTCGCGAAACGCCTAGAATCCGCTACCACCAGAAGCCCGGCTTTTTGGAAAAGCTGGGCTTTTCTGCATTTTTATTCGCACCGAAATCTGAGATCAGAAGATCTGAAATCCCGATGAAACCCGATATCCGCGAACTTCTCGACGAACGCATCCTCATTATCGACGGATCAATGGGTGCGCTCATCATGTCTAATAACCCGGACGAAGCCGGGTATCGGGGTGAACGGTTCAAAGATCACCACATCGACGTCCGCAACGCCACAGACCTGTTGGTGCTGACTCAACCGGACCTCATCAGCGGCATCCATCGCGAATATCTGGAAGCCGGTGCGGACATTATCGAAACGGATACCTTCAACGCGTCTATCGTGGGCATGAAGGAATTCGAACTGTCGCATTTGGTCCGGGAACTGAACCAAACGGGAGCCGAACTGGCTCGCGCGGCGTGCGACGAATACACGGCGAAGAATTCGAAGAAGCCTCGCTACGTCGCGGGCAGCATCGGGCCGACTAACGTACAGCTTTCGATGAACGCGAACGCTCCGGGCACGCGAGTCGTGTCGTTTGACGCGATGGTGGAATCGTACGCCGAACAGGTCCGAGGACTTCTTGACGGCGGAGTCGACCTGCTGCTGCCGGAAACCAGTTTTGACACGCTGAACATGAAGTCGTGCCTGTTCGCGATTTCGAAAGTGTTTGAAGAACGTGACACCGAAATCCCGGTCATGATCAGCGGGACGATCTTTGCTGGTGGAGTCACATTACTGGGGCAGACGGCGGAAGCATTCTACACGGCGGTTGAGCACTTCCCTGCACTCAGCATCGGGTTCAACTGCGCGCTGGGGCCGGTACAGATGAGGCCCTATCTGCAGACATTGTCTGACATCTCAACACGTTATCTAAGCTGCTATCCCAACGCCGGAATGCCGGACGGCATGGGCGGATTTGATAACACGGCGGGGCAGTTTACCGAAGCCGTCGTCAACGCCGCGAAGTCCGGTCTGGTGAACATTGTGGGCGGATGTTGTGGTACGACGCCGGAATTCATTACCAGCGTGACGGACGCGGTGAAGGATATGAAGCCGCGCAAGGTTTCGGGCGGCAGTGGGAATTCCACATATTCCGGGTTCGACTATCTCGAACTGCGCCCCGAAGCCAACTTCATGAACGTCGGCGAACGGACCAACGTCACCGGCTCACGCATGTTTGCTCGACTGATTCGAGAAGAAAAATACGACGAAGCGCTTAGCGTCGCGGCGAATCAGGTCGAAGGTGGAGCTCAGGTGATCGACGTCAACATGGACGAAGGTCTTCTGGACGGTCCTCGGTGCATGGAGAAATTCCTGTGGCTGCTGCACGATGACAACGTGCGCGTGCCCATCATGATCGACAGTTCTGATTGGAAGGTCATCGAAGCCGGGCTGAAGTGCGTTCACGGAAAGTGCATCGTCAACAGCATCAGCCTGAAAGAAGGCGAAGAAGACTTCCTGAAAAAAGCGAAGCTGGTTCGTCGTTACGGAGCAGCCGCGATCGTGATGGCGTTCGACGAAGTTGGGCAGGCAGCGACTCGTGAAGACAAAGTCCGGATCTGTAAGCGAGCCTACAAACTGTTGACCGAGAAGGCGAATTTCCCTCCAACCGACATCATCTTCGACCCGAACATCCTGACGGTCGGCACAGGCATGGAAGAACATGCCAACTACGCTGTCGACTTTATTGAAGCCGTCCGCGAAATCAAACGCGAATGCCCGGGTGCAAAAACGTCCGGCGGTGTCAGCAACGTCAGCTTCAGTTTTCGAGGCAACAACGTGGTGCGCGAAGCGATGAACGCTGCGTTCCTGTACCACGCCATCGCCGCCGGACTGGACATGGGCATCGTCAATCCAGCTCAACTGGAAGTCTACGACGAGATCGATAAAGAACTGCTCGTCTACATCGAAGACGTGCTGCTGAACCGTCGTCCGGACGCCACCGAACGCCTCGTCGATTATGCCGAAACAGTCAAAGAACGCGCGAGCGGCGAAAAACGCACAGAAGAATGGCGAAATGGCAGCGTCGAAGATCGCCTGAAGCATGCTCTTCTGAAAGGAATTCTGGATCACGTTGAAAACGACACCGAAGAAGCTCGTCTGAAGTATGGCCGACCGCTGGACATCATTCAGGGGCCGTTGATGGACGGCATGAATGTGGTTGGCATGCTGTTCGGCACGGGCAAAATGTTTTTGCCTCAAGTGGTCAAGTCAGCTCGCGTGATGAAGAAGGCCGTCGCGTGGCTGGAACCGTTCATGGAGGCGGAGAAGGCTCTGGGCGATGAACGCAGCAAGTTCAACGACGTCGGCCTGTTCTCCGGCGCACGCGACGAAGCCGTGGCCATCGTCGCCGCGGCAGAAGCTCAGGCCGATCCCGATGCTGCCGATGATAGCGCTCGAGGTACGTTCTTAATTGCCACGGTCAAGGGTGATGTCCACGACATCGGCAAAAATATTGTGGCCGTGGTATTGCGCTGTAACAACTTCAAGGTGATCGACCTGGGAGTCATGGTTCCCTGCGAAAAGATCCTGGAAGAGGCGAAGAAATGTAACGCTGATATCATTGGTCTTAGCGGGCTGATTACGCCGTCGCTGGAAGAAATGATCGTCGTCGCTCGGCAGATGGAAGAAGACGGCTGGAAGGTCCCGCTGCTGATCGGCGGAGCGACCACCAGCGCCAAGCACACTGCGGTAAAGGTGGCTCCTGTTTACAGCGAGCCGGTGATCCATGTGGGCGATGCGTCGCTGTCTGTGGGCGTCGTCGAATCACTGCTCGACCCGGCCAGCAAGCCAGCGTTCGTGCAGAAGACACGGGATGCTCAGGAAAAAGCGCGAGCGGCATTCGGTAAGCGTCAGGACGCCAAGCTTGTCCCGTACGACGAAGCTCTGGCAAAGCGCTTTACCGTCGATTGGGAAAGTTACATTCCACCGAAGCCTGAGTTCACTGGCACTCGCGTGATCGAAGATCTGCCGCTGGAAGAACTGCTTCCGTACGTCGACTGGTCGCCCTTCTTTTCGTCGTGGCAGTTGATCGGCAAGTACCCGAAGATCTTCGACGACGAAACAGTTGGCGAAGAAGCCAAGAAGCTGTTCGATGATGCTCAGGCAGAACTGAAGCTTCTGTTGGACAACAGGTCACTCACCGCCAAAGCCGTCTACGGATTCTGGCCGGCGAATTCCGATGGCGACGACATAGTTTTGTGGAAAGATGAGAATCGCAGTGAGGAACTGATGCGGTTTCCAATGTTGCGGCAGCAATGGGAACGAGTCGGGCAGAAGGATTATCGCAGCCTCGCTGACTACGTATCGCCGACGGGGGACGACTACATCGGTGCATTCGCTGTCACCGCCGGTCACGGCTGCGAAGAACTGGCGAAGCAGATCGAAGCGGAAGGGGACGATTATCGATCGATCATGGTGAAAGCTTTGGCCGATCGGTTCGCCGAAGCCTTCGCCGAATACCTGCACGCGAAAGTTCGCCGCGAATGGGGCTTCGGTAAAGACGAAAGTCTCTCCAACGATGAATTGATTTCGGAAAAGTACCGAGGAATTCGTCCGGCGTTTGGCTATCCCAGCTGTCCTGACCACCTTCCCAAAGGCCCGCTGTGGACATTGCTGGATGCCGAAGCCGCCACCGGCATGACGATTACGGAAAGCTTCGCAATGTGGCCGGCGGCATCTGTCAGCGGCCTCTACTTCAGCCTCCCGGAAGCTCGCTACTTCGCCGTCGATCGCATCACTAAAGATCAGGTCGAACACTATGCAGATCGCATGAAAATGACGGTCAAAGACATGGAACGTTGGCTGGGCCCGAATTTGGGTTACAATCCGTAGCAGCAGATTGCACTGAGTGGTCTAATGTGATGAACACATTGGGAGAAACACCGACTTCGACGGGATTCATAAGTGATAACCCAGGTACGCATCACGAACTTCAAAGCTATTCGGTCCGCAGCCGTCGACCTGACGCCCATTCACTTGCTGATCGGGCCGAATGATTCGGGCAAGACTTCTGTCTTGGAAGCGCTCGCGGCCATCTGTCGAAGCGTGGATCACAGCGCCCCGGAGAGTTTTGTAGGGCGATGGCAGGGACGCGAGTTGGTCAATGCTGCGGCGGAAATGCAGTTGGTCGAAATCGCGATCACCGCCGTTTCACAGCAGGGTACGTTCGATTATCGACTGGAAGCCGAGTTTTCCGGGTCAGGGCGAGATACACGGTGGAGTGCTGCGGAAATCAACGTGGACGGAGAGAATAAGTCCATATTATCCGACAATCCGCAACATACGTTGCCTTGGTACTCCCGGCTGAGTACACAACACGCAAAGCGGGCGGAACACCGGCCCGAAATGTCATGGGCAACATTACTCGAAACTGCTATCAGCGGCTGTTGGTATTTGCGTTGGACGGCCCGTAACCTTGCTCTTCCTACTGCGCTAAACCCCGACCGGAGGTTTCGCCTCGAAGGCAACGGGTTCGGACTTCCCACGCTGATCGATGACCTGCTGAATTATGATCGAGATAGCTTCTCCGCTCTCGAAAGTGAATTCATCGAAATCTTCCCGAACGTCAAGTCAATTGCTCTTGTTCAGCAGCAGGGCTTCAACTCGCCGGTCGATCAGGCAGACGACACACTTTCGTTGCAGCCCTCTCCCGGCAAGCAGGTTGTGTTCCGCCTGAAGAACTCAAACCGGGATCTGCCAGCGTCGCAGGCCGCCGAGGGTATGTTATACATACTTGGCTATCTGGCACTGATGTATCTTCCTACGCCACCGCGGGTTCTGCTCATCGAGGAACCGGAAAATGGCATTCATCCGCACCGAGTGGGTGACATCGTTCGAATTCTACGCGGGCTGGTTGCCCGACATCCCGGCACGCAGATCGTTCTAACCAGCCATTCACCCTACCTTGTTGATGCGTTTCAGCCAAATGAAGTCACATGGTGTCATCGAGAGCCGTCAGGCGATGTCGTCCTGACTCGCCTGGATACTCTGCCCGAAGTGGAACGAAGTCTCAGCATCTTTTCTCTTGGAGAGATTTGGACAGGGGAACTGGAGCCGTCGTCGTCTGTTGAGGCGACAGAATGAAGCGTTCCGTCCTGATTGTGGCCGAGGGCGAACATGAACTCATGACTGGGGAGTCGGATGCGGCTTTGCCACGTCTTGTTCAACGATTGGTTGGAAGCGACGTGGAGTTGCAGTCGACTTCGAGACGAATTAAGGAATTTGCTCGCCACGTACACCCAGGTAGGGGCAACCGTCTTGGGCGAAAATTCATTAGCATCATTCGTCAGGCGGAACGAGAAGGATTCGACAGCGTTGTTGTGCTAATTGATCAGGACAGCGACAAAACAAGACACAAATCTGCAGACTTCGCTCAGAACACCACGATCACATCGATACCTCGAGCGATAGGTATTGCTGTCCGCACGTTCGATGCGTGGTTTCTCGCCGACCACATCGCGCTGGCAAAAGTCTGTGGAGCAACGGTTGATCCACAGCCTGATCCCGAGACTCATCGCGATCCCAAGACTGCGTGCGAGTGTATTGTCGATGCCGCTGGCTCGCCTATCCGACTCCGAGATCTTTACAGTGCGTTTTCTGAATGTGCTGACATCGAACTCTTGAGGGAACGGTGCCCGAAAGGCTTTGGCGTGTTCGCTGATCGAGTTGACAGCCTTAAACTGCGTTAGCTGCGGTCAGTTCACGATTCAGACATATTGTGTCTGGCAATGCTGCAACTTGCGAAGAACGGTGCCAGTGTAGAGTTGGTCGAATACGAAGGAGGTCACGGTTGGCACGGTGAAGTCATGGATCGTGTGACAGCCGGGCTCAACTGGCTGCAGGAATAGGTGCTACAGAATGTTCCGACTTGTGCTTTTGATACTGGTTGCCGTGCTGCCGCGAATCGTGGAGGCACAAGTAGGAACGACTCGACTGAACGTTGTGTTGATTTTGGCGGACGATCAGTCGTATCGTGATTTCGGGTTCATGGGGAATGAACTCGTCCACACGCCGAACATCGATCAACTGGCTGCGCAGTCAGCTCGCTACCCAAACGGTTACGTTCCGATGAGTGTCTGTCGTCCGTCATTGGCGACGTTGCTCACGGGGCTCTATCCTCATCAGCACGGCATTCACTTCAACCATCCGCCGCCGGGCCTTGGGGCGATGCGGCGAACGATGACCGGGCCGCAATACCACGCTGCGCGAGCAACCACTGACTACCTGATTCAGAACGTCCCCACATTGCCTGGTATTCTGGCGGACCATGGATACGCCTGTCTGCAGACGGGGAAGCATTGGGAAGGCAGTTACCAGACGGCCGGGTTCACTCATGGCATGACGCTTGGCAAACCGACCGATCGCATCAGCCCGGTCACCGGGACGCGGCAGCAGGAAAACGGCGATTGGGTGGCTCACGGAAACGGCGACGCCGGGCTGGTCATTGGCCGAGAAACCATGCAGCCGATTGACGACTTCATCGCCGAACACGCCGGTCAGCAACCGTTTTTCGTCTGGTACGCTCCATTTCTTCCTCACACACCGTTCGACGCGCCCGAACGTTTCCGCGACCTTTATGCGAGGAAATCGATACCACCGCATTTGCTGCCCTACTATGCAGAAATCGCTCGCTTTGACGAAACTGTCGGGCACCTGGTGAATTCGTTGAAACAGCACGATGCGTTGCAGCAAACGTTAATAATCTTCGCGTCGGACAATGGGTTTCGTCCGGACACGCAACAGCACGGCCGTCATAACAAGCGTTCCAAACTGTCGCAGTTCGAAGACGGCCTGCGAACCCCGATTCTGATTCGGCTCGACGGCGCAACTGTGCCTGAGCAACATTCGCAACTGGTTCAGACCGTCGATTTGGTGCCCACCATTCTATCGGCGGTGGGATTGGAAACTCATATAACGCCTCGCATGCAGGGGATCGACCTGATGCCGTCGGCCACGGGAAAACAATCGTTACCGGGTCGGCCGGCGTTCGGTGCCATCTATCCCAACGACGCGGCCGTTCTGAGAAAACCGTCGCAGCATGTTCGAGGCAAGTGGGTGCGGTCGGGGCCCTTCAAGCTGATTGTCCCGGGCCCGGCGAAGCCTTCGCTGCCGTTGGCCTTGTTTAATGTGAATACCGATCCGGAAGAACGTGATAATCTCGCAGCAGACCCTCTTCATCAGACAACTTTGAAGGAACTCGCGACATTGCTGGCCAACTGGTGGCCCGACGGCGATGATAGCCGTGTCACTCAAAAGCCGTGATCGATTCACCAGAAGATCGACAGTGCAATAACGGCAGCGTCGGCTCGCGATGGATGCTCAAATAGTGTTGCTGGGGTGGAAACGGAGACGGCAATCGCGATATTTCGTTTTTCTTTCGCCCTCCCCCGTGAGATTCCTGCTTCCACCGGGACTCATATAAGGGGAAGGCAGGCTCTATGACACACTCACAAACCCGACACAGTTTGATTGTGCGGCTGAAGGACGAGCAAAATGAGCTCGCCTGGGAAGAGTTTGTCGTGCAGTACGAAGCGTTTTTGCAGCGGTTTGCCGTGCGTCAGGGAGTTCCCGAGCGGCATGTGGCCGACGTCGTGCAGAACATTCTGCTGGCGATCGCTCGATCGATTGACGGCTGGCAACCCGATGGGCAGGCGGCTTCGTTTCGTCGTTGGTTGGCGACGGTCGCTCGCAATGTTGTTATCAAATTCATGACGCGAGAACGGCGGCAGGCGAGCGGTCAGGGAGGAACCGAAGTGCTGGATTTGCTGCAGGGCGTGGCTGCCGAACCGGACGCTGATCAGATTCAACGTTACGAACACGAATTCATCGTGTGGGCGGCAGAACAGGTTCGCAGCGAATTCATCGAAACCAGTTGGGCCGCGTTCTGGGCGACCATCATTGAAGGACGCTCAGTCAGCGAAGTGGCGGCCGAATTGCGGATTTCCCCCGGCAGCATTTACATGTCCCGCAGCCGAATCATGGCTCGCATTCGTCAGCAGATGGAAGAGGTGTTGCAATGAACGCGTCTGCCTGTGAATTCGATCTGCTGCAGCAGTCGCTCGACGACCGTCTGACGGAAGCTCAGGAAGAACGGCTGGCCGAGCACCTGGTTGATTGCGAATCTTGTCGTGAGAAACTCGAACAACTGGCCGCCGGTCCTCAGGCATGGCAGCGCATCGAAACATGCCTGAAACAGGAAGCCTCGGGCGAACATTTTCCCGACGGCAGCCATCGTGTTTCGACGTTGATTCCCACCGGGCCTTCTTCCACGTCGTTCGCGTATCCTCACCCCAGCGACGTGCGTCCGCAGGACTTTGCGGTTGATTTTCTGCGGCCCAGCGCCAATCCAGACGCTCTGGGAACGCTGAACAACATCGAAATCCGTTCTATCATTGGGCACGGTGGCAACGGCGTCGTGCTGAAGGGGTTTCAGGAAGAATTGAATCGCCTTGTTGCGGTGAAAGTTATGGCTCCGCCACTGGCCACCAGTGCCGCCGCGCGACTGCGGTTTGCTCGAGAAGCTCAGGCGACAGCCGCGATTACTCATCCCAACGTGATGCCGATTCTGACCGTGCATTCCGGCGGTCAGTTGCCGTATTTGGTGATGCCGTACGTTGACTGCGAATCTCTGCAACAACGGCTGGATCGCGAAGGCCCGTTGCCGGCTGTGGACGTGTTGCGAATCGGACATCAGGTCGCCAACGGTCTCGCCGCCGCACATGCTCAGGGACTCGTCCATCGTGACGTGAAGCCAGCGAACATTCTGCTGGAAAAAGGCGTCGACCGAGTGATGCTGACAGACTTCGGCCTGGCTCGCGCCGCGGATGATGCCTCATTAACCCGCACCGGCCTGATCGCCGGCACGCCTCAGTACATGAGTCCCGAGCAGGCGCGTGGCGACGCGATTGATACGCGCAGCGACCTGTTTAGTCTGGGCAGCGTAATGTACGCCATGGCCACGGGGCGGCCTCCGTTTCGAGCCGAAACGACGTACGGCATTCTGCGTCGAGTGACCGACGAGCAGCCTCGGCAGATTTGCGAAATCAACAGTGACGTTCCGGCGTGGCTGAGCGGCATGATCTCACGGCTGATGGCCAAGTCCGCAGAGGATCGCTTTGGTGCCGCGGATCACGTGGCCTCACTTCTGGAAGACTGCATCGCTCACGTGCAACAACCGCGAGCGAACGCCTTGCCGGAAGAACTGAACCCACCGCGGTTCCGGCGAGTGCTGACATCGCTACTGCGAAAACCGATTCATGTGTTGGTGTTCGGGACATTCCTGCTGGTTGCGGCAGTTCTGATGTCACTCCGAACGACGCCTGAACCGAAACCATCGCAGCTTGTTCCGTCAGCCAACGAAGTGACAATGGAGCCTGAGGCGACGGATGCCAATTGGGACGCGGGGCTCTACGAAGACATTCAAGAAATTAACGAGGAACTGGACGAGTTGCTGGAGTCGCTGGAATTGGAAACGGAATAGCGTAGATCAGGATCTTCCTGAGTCGATCCTCTTGTTCGGAACAGATTGATACGAAGCGTTTAACCCGCAGCCGAAGGCGCAGGCGCTGCGGGGAACGGCTGTGTCGCAGCAGAACCTTAAGGACTACAGACGCCAAACAAAAACGCCTGCGCCTCCGGCTGCGGGTTAAACGATCGGCTGGCTTCGCCGCAAAACACAACATCCCTAAAACTTCTCAAGGAACCTCCACATGCTAAACCTTAAACCCGGCTTCGGGTGGTTCACATTTCTGCTGCTCATCAGTCTCCCGCTGGCGCTGAATCCGGCGATAGCGCAGGATCTCGATGGTCCGGCGAAATCGAAACCAGCGGCAGCAGCCAGCGAACCATCGGCGGAGGCCGAACGGCACGGTCCGGTTGGTGACAAGGGGGGCGGCGGTCGCGGTGGCTTCGGCTCCGACATGACGTACTACGAACTCCAGCAAGCACGGCGAGAACTGCAAACCAGCGAACTCATCATTTCCTGGTCGGCAGAGAACGACGAATTGCGAGGCTTCAGTGTGAAGCTCGGCACATGGTCAAATCTCTCAGTTCCCAAACAGAAAAAAGTCGTCCCGGTGGTGGCCGGTGACGTTGCGGCCGTGCGGATCGGCGATGAAATGGCGGGCTACAGTGCTCGCAACGGCAAGTGGGATGTGCTGACGCTTAGCCAGAATTCGATGGCAGTGCCGGTGGTCAGACCCGGGCTCGTTCAGGTTCGCGACGGCGAACTCAGCTACACCTTCGCAGCGTCAACGGGCCGCTGGACGTCGCCGACGGATGATTCGCTTAACTTTGAATGGCGTAAAATCAGCCTAAAGCATGTCCTCTGGGAAGCGGCCCTGAAACACGTTCAGGGCAAATTCGATGGCGTTCAGTTCCGTGGGGCTGGAGCTCCCGGAGGATTCGGCGAATTGCAGGCCTCAGGTCGACGTGGCAGACTGGATGCTGTCGAACAGAAGCTCAAGGAAATCGATACGCCTAGGAACGCCAAACTGTGGAACGCGGAATTCGATTCGCCGCGTAACGAGATTGCGAAAAAACGACAACGTGAGGCACCGGGCAAAGTGGCAGGGACGAACGCCGGCCCCGATGTTTTTTCGCCGCTTCCCAGTGCGTTCCGCCGGCCGTCCACGACAACTCACCCAGCCGAACAACAGTCGTTGTCACTGGCTCAAACTCTACGCAAGGGCGATGGCGTCAGTCGCAAAGAGAAACAGCAACTGCGTGAACTCGTCCAGGCGGCTCTGGACGCGAAACTTCAGCAGCAGACAAAGCAGGTGGAACAGCTTCGAACAAAGCTGCAACGAGTCGAACAGCAATTGGAGGCTCGTCAGGAAAGTCGGGAACGAATTGTCGAGCGGCGAGTCGAGGAATTGCTGGATCCGGAGATCGACTGGCAGTCTCTTTCAGGTGTTCCGTCAAGACCACCAATTCCGGGCGTCACCCGCACACCGATCGGACTGCCCGGCCCGCCACATCTGCCGCTCGGCCAACCCGCCCGAGTTGCATCAGTAGCGGACGAACCCACTGCTGCGGCTGCCGACGAAGCTCTTGCCCAACATATGAAATCGCAGTATGCAAGCGGCGGCAAGCCTGACGATTCGTCGAACATCGTTGAGAAGCTCATCAACCGTCGCCGAGAAGCCGAGCGTGGTTTGAGGCGGCTGCGGGATTCATTGCAGAAACTGAATCAGATAAGGCACCACTTCGGTGAGACGCCGAGCGAGCCAGGCTCACTCATGGATAGAGATCTGCGGCGGGCTGAAAAATCGGCTCAGCAGCATCAGCAGGACCTGAAGAACCTAATTGCAGAATGGCGACTGGTCTGGCGCAACTATGAAAGTCAGGTCAGACTGCTGAAAGTGGCGAGTGAGAATGCACAGACCTCGGTTGAGTTCGCGGAGCAAGCCGCAGCTATGCAAAAGCAATTGTTTCTGACCGGAGCCGCGCCGTCTGAAAAGGCGCAAGCCGCCGCGCACGAAGTTCAGCAAGCCACCGCAGCTGCCAAATACGCAAAGGAACGGCTGTCTGCTCTGGAAGCCGTCGCGAAAGACGCCCCGCACCTGAACCCGGACAACTTCGACACGGAGGAGACTCTGAAAATGGTGATCGCAGAGTCTGATGACGACGAGTGAGCGGTTTCTCGGACGCGGAGCACAGGGCACCTTTTGCACCGCTGAGATTCAAAATTCTCCGTCGTGGATGGGCCAACGAGTCCCAGGCTGCAGCGTTCGTTGCCACAAACGCGACGACGGAAATCGATTAACCGAAATTCAGTGCGGCAGCCGAGCGATCGCCGCTGAGTCTGATTATCGAAAAAGTTTCACTGAGGGAATTTCCCGCAACCTGACGTGCATCCGTGCTGCGCGGCTAGTTAGAATAGGAGTCAGCGTTCAACACAACTGGCGACAGCCCACGACGGAGAGGGCCCATCATGATGACAGCTCAGGACGAATCATTTCTGTGGAAAGTTGGTGGTCGCTCGTATCGCAGCGGGGCGCTGCCGTTATTGATGGGCATTTTAAATGTCACGCCGGACAGCTTTTCTGACGGTGGCGAACATTCGTCGCGAGACAAGGCGGTGGCTCACGGACTGCAACTGGCGGAAGACGGAGCCGACTTTATCGACATCGGCGGCGAATCGACTCGGCCCGGTGCTGCGACCGTTTCGCTAACCGAAGAACTGCGGCGCACGATTCCGGTGGTGGAACGATTGGCCGCGAAAACATCGGTGCCGATTTCCATCGACACGACGAAGGCGGAAGTCGCTCATCAGGCCATTCGAGCGGGGGCGTTGATCGTCAACGATATCTCGGGGCTGACGTTTGACCCGGACATGATTGCGGTGTGTGCCGACAGCGACGTTGGCGTCTGTGCAATGCACATCAAGGGCACGCCGCAGTCGATGCAAAACAACCCGGTCTATGACGACGTGGTTGCCGACGTGACAGAATTCCTGCATCGTCGTTGTGAAGCTTTGGTGCTGGCTGGCATTTCGGCGGACAGAATTTGCTTGGACCCCGGTATCGGCTTCGGCAAGACGGCCGAACACAATCTGCAGTTGATGCGTTCGCTGCGCACCATCCGCAACGACCTGCGTCGTCCGGTGTTGGTGGGACATTCTCGCAAGCGGTTTTTGTCGCGCATTCTGGGGCGTTCCGTCGAAGAACGGTTGGCCGGAACGATTGGAGTGTCGATGGGACTGGCGGACAACGGCGCGGACATGCTTAGAATTCACGACGTGGCGTCCACGCGAGACGCGCTGATCGCTCGGCAGTCGGTGCTGGAACGCGAGGTTGGTTACGGCAGTGTGGCCGAAGATGCCCGTTGCCGCTTTGAATAGGCGTTGGCGAAACCTAAACCTCGGAAGTTTGAATGCCCATTCGATTGCTCGTGTCCGTCCGCGATCGCTCAGAAGCCATTGCGGCTGTCGACGGCGGCGCGGATATTGTTGACGTGAAGGAGCCCGATCGCGGGGCACTGGGCTACGCTGGCGAGCGGACAATCTGCGAAGTGCTGCAGGCGGTCAGCGGTTCTGCTCCAGTATCGGCAGCACTCGGCGAATGCACGGAATGGCTTAGCCTGATCGCCGTCGACGATTCAGCGAAGCACGCTCATGGATCCCCTGATCAAGCTTGGCGGATTAAGCACGAAGCAAAAAATGTGCAAAACCGAAGCGTTGGTGACTTCGGCGCGGCCATGCTGAGCTACGTGAAAATGGGGCCCGCAGGTTTACTCGGACACGACGGCGATCAGACCTGGGCTGATGCGTGGTTGCAGGCACACGAATCGTTCAGCCAGACAATTGTCGACAGCGCTGGCCCGCAAAATTGCGCGCCGGAGCGGGTCGCGGTGGCGTATGCAGACCACCGTGCCGCGAAGGCCCCGGCGCCGAACGACATTCTGGCCGCCATCATCGACGCCGGTTGCGCAGGCTTTTTGATCGACACATTTACCAAGGGCAACGGCAGTACGCTTGACCTGTTGGCGGAATCTGATTTGATCACTCTGCGACACACCGCCAACGCTGCGGGAATGTTCTTTGCGTTGGCTGGGCAGATCACAGACAATCACCTGCCCGCCGTGCGGCGCATCAGGCCAGACATCGTGGCGGTTCGTGGAGCCGTTTGTGAAGGCAACGATCGGCGAGCCACAATCTGTCAGCGACGGCTGACCGCGTTAAAGAAAGAACTGCTCAAAATATGACATCGGCTCCCGCACCGAATTTGCCCTTACCGGCCCGGCGTCGACCCAAAGCCGGGCTGTGGATTGCGCTGATGGCCCTCGGTTTCGCGGTGATTCTGCTCGCGCCGACGCCGGCAGGCATGAAGCCCGAAGCTCACCGACTGGTTGCTGTTACGTTTCTCATGGCGGGCTTGTGGGTCACTCAGGCAGTGCCGCTGGCCGCCACGAGTTTGCTGCCGCTGGCCCTGTTTCCCCTGCTGGGAATTCAGGCGGCGCCGGACGTCAGCAAGGCGTTCATCAATCACTACGTGTTTCTGTATCTCGGCGGCTTCGTGATCGCACTCAGCATCGAACGCTGGAATCTGCATCGCCGCATCGCGCTGAATATTGTGAACATCGTCGGCGCGAAGCCTCGTCAGCTGGTGCTCGGTTTCCTGCTGGCGACGGCAGGCTTATCGATGTGGATCAGTAACACGGCTTCCACACTGCTCATGCTGCCGATCGCGATTGCGCTGCTGAAAACGATGGAAGACGAAGACACTGCGCGGGATTCGGACCAGCCCAACATTCTGGCGGTGCCGCTTTTGCTGGCGATCGCGTACGCAGCAAGCATTGGCGGCATGACCACCATTGTCGGCACGCCGACCAATAATGCGGCCGTGGGCATCTATCGCAGATTGGTGCCGGAGGGCGATGAAATCAGCGTCGCCAAATGGATGATCGCCTGCGTGCCAATCGGCGTGCTGTACCTTGGCATTGCCTGGCTGGTGCTGACGTGGAAACTACCTCGCCGAACCGATCGTGACGCGGCCATGAAAGATCAACTGTCGACGCGCCTGAAGAATCTGGGCCGGATGACGGCTGCCGAAGCTCGAGTGCTTGCGGTGTTCGCTGCGACGGCGGTGTTGTGGATCTTTCGCAACCCGCTGGAATTCGGCGGCGTCCAGCTTCTGCCGGGCTGGTCGGAACTGGTACCGCGCTGGTTTGAATGGATGGGGCACACGGCGGCTGAAGGTGAAGTCAACTTAAAGGCATTTATCAACGATTCAACCGTCGCCATCGTGCTGGCCGTTTTGCTGTTCTTTCTGCCTTCAGGCACAAAGACGGCGGAAGGTGATGCGATTCCATTGATGGACTGGGACACCGCGAAAAAGTTGCCGTGGGATATTATGCTGCTGTTCGGCGGTGGGTTTGCTCTGGCCGGAGCCTTCGACCAATCGGTGACCGGGCTGGCGGGTTGGATCGGCGATGCTCTGGAAGGCCCGCTGCAAGATCAGCCGGCGTGGGTTGTCATTGCGGTAACCTGTTTTCTGATGACCTTCCTGACGGAATTTACCAGTAACGTCGCCACGGTCAGCACAATTCTGCCGTCGCTGTTGTTGATGGCGGACCCACTTGGCATGGACTCACGTCTGCTGATGATCCCGGCGACTTTGGCGACGAGCTGTGCGTTTATGCTGCCGATCGCCACGCCTCCGAACGCGATCGTGTTTGGTTCGGGACGGATACAGGTCCGAGACATGGTGCGTTACGGTTTGCTGTTGAACCTTGTCGGCGTGCCGATTTTGACTGCCAGCACTTACCTTCTAATCAAGCCGCTGATGGGAATCCCGTGACCAGCAGCCGCGAAGAATCTGTTGATAAACGGCTGACGGTGACGTGGCTGCAATGGCTGCTGGCCGCTGTGATTGGCAGCGCCTTGTCGCTGGGAACATGGTGGGGGCTGGCGACGGGCGGTGGGCTTGTCGGCGGCGATACGTACACCTACTTCATGCCGCAGAAAGTCGTGCTGGCGGAAGCATTTGCCAACGGCGAGATCCCGTTGTGGCACAATCTGACCGGCCTGGGGTACCCGCTTCATGCCGAAAGCCAAGCGGGAGTCTTCTATCCGTCGAACCAGATTCTGTACCGTGTTTTTGACATCAACACGGCTTACAACGTCAGCATTTTGATGCACTACGCGCTGGCCTTTGTCTTCGCGTGGCGGTTTGTGCGTTGCCAGAAGGTGACTCAATGGCCCGCGTTGCTGGCTGCCGCGATCTACGTTTACGGCTGGTTTCCGGCTCGGGTTTCGCTCGAATGGAGCATCATCGGCGGCCTGTGGTTACCACTGTGTTTGTGGCAGACAGACCGTTTGATCGAACGTGCGTCGTGGCGACGGTTTTCGGTGTTGGCGTTGTGCCTTGGCTGCCACCTGCTGGCAGGACACTTCGCGCTGGCGTTTATCTGCCAGTTAACGCTGGTCGGCTACGCGGCGTTGAAGCTGTTTTTCTGTCGGTCCCAGCCGGACCAATCGACGGGAACAGAGCAGCCGCCGGAACAGCCTTCTGGCCGAGCTGCCGTGCCATCGCCGGTGAAGCCGGTAGCCATGGTTATCGCCGCCATTTTTTCGGGGCTGGCGGTCGCATCGGTTCAGTTGTTGCCGACGTATGAGCTCAAGCAAAACAGTCAGCGTGAAGGCGTTGAAAAAGAATTCAACCCGGCGTACGGTCACATGCCGCCGCTGTACGTGAGTCAACTGGTGGCTTCGTGGTGGTATTGGCACACGCCGGAAATCATCGTGTCGCGTCAGATGCGAGACACGCCAGGCACCATCGATGCGGAAACGAATGCTGTCGAAGCTCATCTGTATTTGGGACTCTTTCCACTGCTGCTGCTTTGCTTGTTGCTCAACAAACAGTTCCGTCAGGGCATGGATCGGCCGGCATTGAAGATCTGGGGGTGTCTTTCGTTGGCCGCCTTGTTGTATGCGACCGGCTGGTTAATGCCGGTCACGCGCCACCTGCCGGGATTTGCTTTCTTTATGGGGCCCGGGCGATACACGATTGTCGCAGCGATGGGCGGCAGTATTTTAGTGGCGTTGTCGCTGGACCAACTGCTAAGTCGCTCATCGGCCGCGATGCGCGTCGTGACTGTCATCGCGATCGGGCTGATCACCTTGCCGGATTTAGCGTGGTCGTCGAATGTGGTGACGAATGCCGTCGTCGTCGAACGTCCGCCGATGACTTTGGTGGACCAAAGTTGGCTGGAAGAAACGCTACAGGACGAAACAGCATCGATGCCTCGGCTGTTGGCCCCCGGCCCCAACCTTTGCAACCTGCTGGGGACCAGTTGCGTGCCACAATATCTTGGCATCGGGCCAGCGGTTTACTACACCGACGCTCTGCAACCGCCGACGGGACCGTCCAATGAGGACGACGAGTTTCCTTCGGCGGAACAGCTGGTGCAGCTAGAGTCGTTGGGAATCACTCATATTGTCACACTGGATCAGCTCCGCCGTCCGGCCGATGCGATTGAACTCGTCAACGCTGCTCCGGACGCCATTTTAAACACCGTCTGGGGCCGCGGACGCGATTCCTGTTTTCTGTACCGCGTGGTGTCGATCCCTCAGCGGCACGCTGTCGAACCAGCGGCGGCGTTGACTTCGTTCGAACTACTGACGGCTGAACCCGGCCGCGTAATTTTCGAAGTTAATCTTGCGGATGCTGCTGAAGTTTCGTGGCGAGAACTTATGTACCCCGGCTGGCGGGTTACCGTCGACGGACGCGAGGCCGAGCCTACAGAAGGGCTGATGCGAACGGTCCGTCTGGACAGCGGTCGCCACACGGTGGAATGGCGTTACTGGCCGTCAAGTTTTATGTACGGCGCAGCCTTCAGCGGGCTGACGTTGCTTCTGCTGATTTTCGCAGCCGTACGTCCTTCGCGCCGAAACTGATGGACGCGGTCCGTCGGTTGGTCGCCGTTGGATGGCATTCCACAGTTGAGCGGTCCAGTGGCGATTCGCGGCGTTCTTTCCACTCAGAATCGAGTTGCCGCAACTGCAGGCAGAAACCGCCTTCGCGTGTGGCGTCCGGCATGTTTCGCTTGCCAAAACGCTGGTTCGGGGAAATCCCGGCAGGCTTTCTACGGGCCGGTTCAATTAGGATAGGCGCTGAACTGGCAGATTTGATACGCTTCTGCCGATTGATCTAGTTGAAGGCATCGTTGTTGTTGTCACGGATATCGACCAACACACTTCAATACACGTCGGCATGGAGGCCATGATGGGGTTGGAGAAACTCAAACGCACAGTCGCAGCCAAAAGCGCTGCGGAAGAACTCGCCCTGCGAACTCAAATTCGCTGGCTAATCCGACGCGACATGGATGAGGTTCTGGAGATCGAAAGATCCAGTTTCGAATTTCCATGGACCGAAGAAGAATTCCTGACTTGCCTGCGTCAGCGCAACTGCATCGGGACTGTCGCCGAACTCGACCATGAGATCGTCGGTTTCATGATCTACGAGCTGCATCAGTCGATGCTGCGGATTCTGAATTTTTCTGTGTCTCCGAATTGCCGCCGTCGCGGCGTCGGGCAGCAGATGGTTCAGCGCTTGATCGACAAGTTGTCGCAACAGCGTCGCCGCGAAATCGTGCTGGAAGTTCGCGAAACAAACCTCGACGCTCAGTTGTTCTTCGCGAACAGCGGCTTCAAGGCTCTTTCCGTTCTGCGAAATCACTACGACGACACTTGTGAAGATGCGTACTATATGCGGTATTCACTGAAGTCTGCCGTACACGAATCATTCCAGCCGACGAATCGTCTTTCCGAATACGACGCTGCGTAGTTCGGGAACGCGACTGTTGAAGTGGCGAGAGAAGATATTGGGATCGCAGGGCCTGCCGAAGGTGCCACGTTTCAAAATTTGTTTTCGTCGTGCAAAACAATGTAGATTGGTCGGTTAACAGGCCGATCCTTTAGTCGAGAACAAATCAGGCATTTCGGTTTACCCCGACGGAGGTCTCAAATTATTTGCGTAGGCCCGGACCAACTAAGAGTGCGTGCTATGCACGACTCGGTCTTCGCCTTACTCGCTGCGTCTCCACCGTCGCAGTATCCGGAATGCCTGACTTTACAAAGGACCGTGTGAGACTCGTTCTCCCACGGTCTTTTTTTTGTGCGCCAACGCAGGTATCAAAAGTCTGCATCCGGACTTGGAATCTCTACCGGCGAATGCAGCTTCGCAGACCGTTCTGCGGCTTCCATCACTGTCACCGCCTTCGCGGCATCCAGTGGTGTTGAAACCGTCGGCGCCGTGTTGGTGCGGACGCAGTTTGCGAAGTACGCCAGTTGTTCGGCCAATGCACCCACACGGCGGCCATGCTGCTCCGGCCAGTAAACGGTGTCTCGCATCTTGATGCCGTCCGCATTCACCATTTGGAACCCGGTTTCCGAACAGTCCACCGTCAACATTCCGTCCGTGCCGATCACTTCGATCTTCGCATCGATGACGGTGGAAACGTTTTCCGGAAGACACCACACTGTTTCGATCACACCAACCGCTGCGTCGCCGAATTCGAGCATGGCCCAGCCAACGTCGGCATAGCGGAAGTCAGAGGCACGAACATTTCGAGCGTAGACTCGTGTTGGCATCTGGTTCATAAACCACAGCATCAGATCAGCATCGTGAATGCCGTCGCCCATCAGGGGCGAGATCTTGTCCAGCCGAATGTGTCCCGGTGCTCGCGGCAGATTGCGTTTTGCGTGCATGGACACAATGCGGCCGATCGCACCATCGCGAATCGAACGTTCTGCAAGGCTGGCTCGAGGATCAAACCGGCAGACGTGGCCCACCATTAAAAAGCCGGGCGAATCAGCAGCCAACGCTACAAGTTCCCGGCACTGTTCCGACGTTTCCGCCATTGGCTTTTCCAGAAACACGTGCTTGCCGGCCTCTAACGCGGCTTTTGCGATCGAAAAGTGCTGCTGCCAATGAGTCGTGATGCTGACAGCATCGACTCTGTTGTCCTGCAACAGGTCTCGATAGTCGCAGGTCGCGGACGTTTCAGGATACGCGGACGCGGCGGCGGCCAGTTTTTCCGGATCGTGGTGACAAACGGCGGCCAATTCGCTGCCGTACAAAGACTGAACGGTTTGGGCGTGGATGGCGCCAAATCGCCCAATTCCGATAATTCCCCATCGGACGCTTTTCAGCATGAAATCAGGACTCCTTTGGCGCATGTTGGGTGAAAATTCGTATCCCAATTTGTTGTGGTGCGAAAATCGGCCTTCCGAGTGGACGCGATCAGCTATCCGACGCATAATTCTGCCACGGCGGCCGGACTGTCGCAATCAAGGGCCAATTAATGGGTTACGACGGATCATGATGAAGCAAGAAGACTTACAGCAGTTTCGAGATATCCTGCGAGCCATGCAGGCACGCGTTCGTGAGGACGTGGACCAGCTGGAAGAGGAAGCGTTTTCGTCTAAAGGAAATGGCGACCACGGTTCGTCCAACCATATGGCGGAAATGGGGTCGGACGCGTGGGACGTCGACTTTTCGCTAAGAATGGTGGAAAATGACGAAGAGTTTCTGAAAGAGATCTCGACGGCGTTAAGCAAAATCGACAAAGCTACGTTCGGTTTGTGCGAAATGTGTCTGGAATCGGGTAAGTCTGAGGCCAAATCCCGTATTCCCAAAGCGAGGCTGAAAGCCGTTCCGTACGCGCGCAATTGCGTGGACTGCGAACGTGAACGAGAAACCGAAAACTCATGAACAGATTGCCGCGAAATCGAGCCGTTGTTTTTGGAATCATCACGGCGTCGATGCTGGCGGTTGATTTGTGGTCCAAGACAGCGGCTTTCACCGCGTTCCCTCTGCGCAATGGCGGGCCATGGTTGATTGATTCAACGGCCGTTCGGTTCCGTTTTTTCACCAGCCTGAATGAAGGCGCGCTGTGGGGATTTGGCCAGGGGTTCGCCTGGGCCTTTGCTCTGTTAAGTGTCGCTGCGTTTGTCGGTGTGCTGTACTGGCTGTTCGTGATGAAAGCGGCCGAAAGTTTGTGGCTGACAATTTCGCTGGCATTCGTGTCTGCCGGCACGCTGGGAAACCTGTACGATCGCCTCGGCCTGCATGGTATTCGCCTGCCCGGTCAGGATCAGCCGATTCAAGCGGTTCGCGACTTCTTTCATTTTCAGTTCGGCGGCACTGTTCAGAACCCTGGACTCGATTGGGCCATCTTTAACGTGGCCGACATCTGCCTTGTTTGCGGAGCCGGCATGCTGATGATCCAGTCACTGTTTGCCCCGCCTGAACCGACAACTCAGCCCGTCCGTACGGAATCGTAGATCATTCCGACTTGCTCCACTTCGGATCGCCTGCATCAACGGGTAGCGCCGCGTTCCACTGCATCACCTGCTTGTGCAACTGGTCCGCTTCAGCCTTGTGCTGGTCGATCACGTTTCGCGTTTCTGAAACGTCAGCACTCAGGTTGTACAACTGCCGATCGCTGCCATCGTAATTTACGTAATACTTCCAGACGCCGCGAAGTACGGCGAGGTCCGGATTGTCCTGTTGTTTCGTTCCCGGCCGATCAGGCGGCCGTCGCCAGAAGATTGGTGCTTTGCGGCTTTGCTGTTGGCTGCCCAGCAAAGTGGCGGCCAGGTCTTCGCCGTCAAATTCGATGTCTGCGGGCGGTGCCGTCTTTGTGATTGCGTACAGCGAGCGGTTAACGTCGATCGCAGACAGTACGCTGCTTTCGTTAACCGACCCAGCGGCGTCATCCGCCAGCAAACCCGGCCCCCACACGATCAACGGCGACCTCACTCCGCCTTCGTACAGCCACGTCTTTGCACCACGAAGAGGCGCCGCAGTTCCCGCTCCTTCTTCGTGTCCGTTGTCGGACATAACAAGAATAAGTGAGTTGTCCCGCAACGCCGCATCGTTACGGATTCGGTCAAACAATCGGCCGAGTTGCTCATCCATCGCGACCAGCACGGCGTAATAAAGTGCCTTCTTGCTTTCGTCCGTTTTGTCACGCAGCACCTTTGGAGGAAAGAAGGGCGAATGCACATCGTCCGGCCACAGGTTCAGGAAGAAAGGTTTTCCGTCGGCCTGAGCCTGGTCCAAAAACTGCAAGGCCTCTTTCACAAACGCAGCGGTGACAACGGATCGATCTTCCCACCGAATTGGTCCGTGACCGAGTTTCGCGGATCCGAGATCATGTTTCTTTGGCGGCTTGCCGTCATACGCATCCTTCAATGGCAGCACTCGCGGACCCAGGCCCTCAAAGTTGGTCAGGCTTTGGTCGAATCCGTATTCCGAAATCAGCGGCGCGTCGGCGACGTCTCGCTGGCCGCCCATGTGCCACTTGCCGAAGTGCCCGGTGGCGTAGCCGGATTTCTGCAACTGTCGAGCCAACATCGGCGCCTGCAGGTCCAGCCACTGAGCCATCCCGCGATCGATGTTGGCGCTGCGTTTGGCCAGATACGAACTGATTCGCCAACGCTGCGGATACTGACCTGTCGACAACGCGACTCGCGAAGGCGAACAGATTGGTGAGTTGACGTAGAAGTTGGTGAAGCGCAGCCCTTCGGCGGCCAGGGAATCGATGTTCTCCGTCTGAGTTCGATCGCCGTGATAGCATGAAAGATCGGACCATCCCATGTCATCAATAAACACGGTGATGATGTTAGGCCGTTCTGCGGCGAACACCGAAGTGGGCGCGAACAGCAGCAGCAACGCCGTCACGATTTGGTAGATGCAGCCAAGGCATACCTGCTTAGAAAAACCGAATGCGGACGTGCCAGCGACAGGGACGTCCTGTCCGAGATTCGGCGGAAGAGAATCGCGGGGATTGCAACTGATATTCATGGGTTCGCCTGGCGGCTGCAACAGAGAAGCGATGAAGTGGTCCACACACGAGATCGTACCCACCGAGCCTGCGCGACGATAGTCGGCCAACGATCTATGTGCGGTCGCTCAGCTTCAGGCGAAACGCGGGTTCGCCGTAGTGAATGTAGTTGGCCCAATCGAGCTCACTTTCGGAATAGAGCTGCTCACGCGCTTTCGCGAGTGCTGATCCGATTGTCGGCGGCACTTGTGGATCCTGCGCCAACAAGACGCCGTAGAATGTTTCGGCGAAGACAGCGGCGGCGTGATCCCCGACAGGCCAGTACGTTCCCACAAAATTTCCGATGCCACCACGAAGCCAGGCTTCCGCAAACGAAACGTTACGATCAATCAGGTCCTGCATTTTCACTTCAGCTCGCGACGGATTCTTCAACGGTAACCGTTGCGAACGCACGCGCCCGGATTCACACGCATTGAACACGCAAAGAGCCGGCAGCGAATCCAAACGTGCGAGGTCTCGACCAGACAAAACGGAGTGGCCCGCGCAGACGATGCCGCTGGCCGATCGGTTGTCCGGATCAAAGAAAGCGTGGCCGGCGTAGTGCAGCACGTCGTGCTCGCCGGATTCCAGCTCAGCGGAAATCCGCTCGCGCGTGGCTTCGGATTTCCAAAGGCGAGTGAGCGACATCCCCTTGTGTTTCGCAATCAGACCTTCAATTCGGCGGCCCTCGCGTTCTGCTCCTTCAAGATCTTCAGTCGGGTCGACCACCAGCAGAAAACGCAATTGTTCTGCCTGTCGTCGTTCACGCAACCACTTTGCCACCGAGATATTATCCGTTGAATACCGGCGACTCAGGTTACCGTCTTCGCCGAATGACCAATCGCCAAGCCGCACGACTTCCCAGGGAACGCGCGAACTCCACGCATCGTTCACCAACGTCAATGGCATGGGGCGCAATTCTTCGAGGGCATCTCGAATCAGTTTCGGCAGAAGTAACTCAGCCGCCTGTTCACCGACTTTCGTCAATGCGTTGAAACCGGTTCGCCCACCACTGCTGGTGGCCTTTCGAATAGCGTCCAATAGCTGTTCGAACTGTTTGTTATGAATGTCTTGTTCTGCGCTTAAGACCGTAGCCGACCTGCCGGACGTCAGAACAGACACGTCGATGGTTGTGTTCGACGACGCTGCATCCGGCCCTGCGACTTTGCGCACAATCAAGTAGCTTCGGTTGCCCTCGAATTCCAGCGTGTGACCGCTTCGAGTCCTCACGGCCGGCGGCTCAGGCAGAATTTCGCGGTCGAATGTCACCTCCAGATCGTCAAGTTGAGGCGACGCTGCCAGTTGCAAAACGTCGTGCGAAAGTTGCTCATAAGTAGCGGCATCTCGTTCGCAGATCGTCAGTTCACGAAGGCTTGGGCGACTTCCTGCATCCTTCAATGCTGCGAGTAACCCCTGAACTAGTGCTCGTACGATGGCTGGTTTTGCGAGTCCCGTTCCGCCGCCGATTGGAACCGTCACAATGTTGTCCACCTGACACCGCAGCAGAGTACGCATTGCGTTTTCAACCGCGAATCGAAACGTCTCTTCCGTAAATTCATTAAACGAGCCCAGCCCGATCAGCACCAGCAAATCGGCACGAATGGCTCGACGTGGCGTGGGCAGCACAAAGACTTCCCCAAGATTCGCTGAGTACATTCGGCGCTCGATCACTTCTGCCAGCACGCCGTCGATCTGCTGGTCGATGGCGACGGCTGCGCCACCTGGCCGCACGTCGCTGAAAATGCCCAGCATCACGGCCTGCCCTTCCGCTTGAGTGATGTCGCCCTGAGCCAGACGCAGGTCAAGTCGTTGGGTGCGCTTTCGACCGACAACAACCGGCTCTTTTGACAACGCCAACGTCGACGTGCTTCCGACGGAAGGAGTTGTCGCATCGGCTTCGCCCGGCGCTGCAAAGGGTTCCAGCATGTGCCGAATTTCTGTCGTGGTGACAGGGACACTCGTCGCCGAGGCAGCCATACGCAGCGCGAGGGCATCGCGATGCAGATCTGATGTGGGCGGCAGGCGATGTCGCAGCAATTCGTCCGGGCGGTCGTCAAGGCGTTCTGTCCGCCCTGTCTTCAAAACGTCGATCACCGCTCGAATCACTTCACCGTTAGTTGGCAACTTGCCGTGCGATACCTGGCAGTACCGATGAATCGCCCCCGGCAGTTCGGCCATCGCCAGTGGCACGGTGCCATCGCCGGCGCTGCTTTTGATGAGTCCAAATTTGTCGCGTTCGCGAAGTAGTCCCACAACGGTTTCCACACCGACTCCGGCAATCATTGTCAACGGTCGCGCGTCGTCGCCTTCCCCGATGGCACCTGCGATCAGCGACGATTGAAGATCGACTGCCGCCCTCAGTACCGCCGCGCGGGGACGCGGGCCTTGGGATGGGAACGAGGCGAGGTCGAAGTAATCCACGCCATTGGCGTGACTGCCCGCCGGTAGCATCTGGCACAGACCGGTAAACGTGGAGAAGACGTCCTTTACCACGTCTTCCAGATTGTGACGGAAGTCCAGCCTCGCCACCCATTCGGCCGTCGAATACTGGCCGGTCATAACCTGAGCCGGAGCAAACGAACCGAAGTTCGGAGTCCCCAGCAGCACAGTTTGTTCCACAGCGTCAGTGTTAGAACTCAGCAGCTTCAGGGCGGCTCGCGCAACAAGGCCGCCCATGCTGTGAGCCACTATGGCCACTCGCTGTCGATCGGTGCTGAACGCGCGAATCCGATCGGCCAGCCGCTTGCCAGCGATCTGAACCGGCTGCCGCCAATCAAAATGAAAGTACTCCGGCTGAAAACCTGCGATTTGCAGACGCAGCTTCAGTTCCAGGTACGACGGCAGAAACACTCCGTTGGACCTGACGGTGTCGTTGCTGCCGGTCAAAGCCAACTGTGTGAGGCGTCCGCGAGCGATGTCGAACGGATCGATCCAGATCGTGTTGCCGTCGGCTTCGAGCGTGGAGCCCATGATGCCGGGCAGAATCAGGACGCGCAGTCCGCCTCGAGTGGATACGCGGTTGGCTTGCTGAGCCAGATGCTGCAGCTGTCGTAGGTAGTCTTCTGAAAACAGTTGCCTAAGCTGTTCGCGATCCGTTCCCAGCAGCAGCGCCCGTTCGACGGAATCGGCCGTCATGTCTGCCGGAAACGGAGGCAATGCGGTGTCTGGAGGTACCGAACTAGGTTTCGCGCTGCTCGAACGCGTGCGACGTCGCTTTGCCATCTGTCTGCCCCATGATGAAGTTCGCGTCTTCATGCCGGACAATTTGTGCCATCCGACATGTCTTCACGATACATACCACCCAGGCAAATGCAATAACGCAAGTAGTGGGCAAGGCGGGTTGGCTATTAGGCGGCTTTGCGGCGTCGCTTTGACTTGCGTTTGCTGCCCGCGTCGCGAGTCGCTGTCTTGCGAGCTGTCGTCGCTGCTTGCGACTCTTCTTCCCCGGACGAATTGGCTTTCGTACGAGTTGTGGCTTTGTCTGGGACCGAGTCCACTTCTGCGACGACGGCTTCTGCGGCGATGGCTTCCGCAGGAAAATCGACTTCGCCGGTTGCCTGAGCTGGCCATTCGTCGACGACCACAGTTTCCGATTTCGGCTGGTGTCGCTGGACCGGCGGATCGTTGCAAATATACGCCACGTAACGACAGTGCAGCAGCATCGATGCAAATGCAGCAAAGGCCGCGCTTAACACCATCGCGTTAAGCGTCATCGGGTTTATGGTGGCCGTGGCCGCGCCATGAATGAGCATGAACCTCACGACGACTGTCAACACAGCGATCAGCAACAAACTCTGCGACCAAAAACTACGACTCATGTCGGGCACAACTTTGCTTAGCACAATGCCCCAAAACGTCATCGCTGGCACGATCACCACAGCGTATCTGGCCGCTGAAATTTCTCCCGTGAAGGGCTGCAACAGCGCCGTGATCAGTTCGGGGACGATGTTCGCTGTATTCGACAGCAGTAGAATCGCCAATACAGCCTGTCCCGCCGCCAACCACTTCCACCAGCGGTAGCGGCCTTTGTAGTCGATGTCACTGCCCGCTCGAACCCAGCCGATCAGTAACGCCAGTTGAGCCGCCAGCAACAGTAACGTTCCGGTAATAACGTTGATCGTGTCTTCGAAGGGAACGGCCGCGTCAAAATCCGTGGTGAAGGTCTCAGCGGGCGTCGCCACCGCCTGTCGCGCGTAGAACAGGCCTGCTATACCAAGTAACCCGAGAACTAGAACGACGAGGTGTTTCCATATGCGAGGCGAGATTGCTCGCCGCAGCAGCCGAACATCAACGCGGGTCGCGACGGTCGACAGATCGTTCCACTTGATCGGGCGTTCAACGGGACGCTCGTCGCTGCTTGAGTATTCAGGTACATCGTCCTGGGACAGTCGGCGGCGACGACGGTCACCCAGATCTGCAGCTCCGGCAAATCGGTTTTCCATTTTGCTGCCAACCTTCTGACGGGAACGAACTGAGTCGACGGCGGGCACCCTTCGAAAGAACACTGCGGCAGATTCTGCCGGTGTGAAACGTTGAGGTGACTCGCCATCTGTTCCCATCGGCCTGTTTGTTGCCGCAGCCTCAGTTTCGCGGGCACTGCTGTCACCGCTTGAGTGCCTTCGCCATCTTACTTATCCGTGTCGCCTTCAAATGCGAACGACGGCAAGAAAGGCAGTGTTCAATCCGACAAGCGGCGTGAGCATTCGGCGAGCTTCACGCGGCGTATGAGCGATCAAAAAACAGGTCGATCCGCTACCGGACATAAACACCGGACGGCTGCACCGTTCGTTCATTTGCTGCATGAGCTTGGCCATGCCGGGATTGAGGCTCCTCGCAGGTTCCGTGAGTCGGTTGTACGCGACGTCGGCCAGGTTCTGCAGTCGGCCGCTCGCGAGAACGTCTGACACTGGCTGAAAACTTCGGTGCTCGTAGGCTGGTCCCAGTCTTCGAAACACGTCCGGCGTTGAATTGCCCACAGGCGGGCGAGCCACAACAAAGCTTAACGAACCCGCCATTGGGATCGGTTCAATTTGTTCGCCGCGACCTCGGCACACGGCGGCTCGACAGTCTTCTACGAAGAAGTTCACGTCGCTGCCGAGTGTCGCTGCAAGCCGATGCAACTCCGATTTGGGCAGCTTCAGATTCCATAACTGATTCAGGCCGAGCAGCGTTGTCGCCGCGTTGCTGGAACCACCCGCGAGCCCTGCTTCGGCGGGAATCCGTTTGTCGATCGTGATAGCAGCCCCAAGCGTGGACGCCGTCGCCTGCTGCAGTGCGCGGGCCGCTCGGAGGATCAGGTTGGATTCATCAAGCGGGAAATCTGCAGCGACATGCGTTGGATCTGAGTTCGCGACTCTTAGAGTTAGCTGATCGTCGCTCGTTGCTTCAAAGTGCAACACGTCACACAGATCCGTGCGCAGCATGACGCTTTCGAGTTCATGAAAACCGTCGTCCCGTTTGCCGAGAACTTCCAGAAATACGTTCAGCTTGGCGGGCGCCGAAAGGCAAATTGACGTCGCGGTGTTGAGCAAAATACGTTGCGCCTTGGAAATTCAAACAGGCCAGCCAGGCAACGCCGTTTGCATGCGGACGACGTCTGCAGGTGGTATACTTGCCGTTCGATCGTCTTGTCAACTGCTCGCGTCGGCGGACCTTCGACATGGCATCGAATCACAAGTCGCGACACAAGCTTAGAGGATGAATTCGGTTTAACGTGCATTCCATCTGTCTGACAGTCATTGTTCCGCCGCGATCACAACGCAACCGTTTGCTACGAACGTGGTTGGCGGTGCTGCTGGCGTGTGTGTCTGTCGCCAGTGCTGATGAGAAACCGATCCTGATGCGTTTGGAAACCGGCGAAGCGCCGTCTCCGACGTCCGTGGTGGGGCGGATTGTCGCTCGGAATGACGCCGGACAACTGTTGCTGGAAGAACCTTCCGGCCGATTGCATTCGCACACGATAAAACCGACCGATACGCTGACGGAGTTACAGCAGCCTTTCCAGCGTCTGACAGCCGACGAAATGGCGGCCCACCTGTTGAAGGAGACCGGGGCCGGATTCCGCATTCATCGTACGGACAACTTTCTGATCTGTTCCGATGCATCTGATTTGTACACCGATTTCTGCAGTCGGCTGCTGCAGCGAGTGGCGACTGAGTACCAGGAATTCTTCGAAGGCAGCGAGGTTCGAGTACTGGACACACCTGCCGACTTGCCGGTCATTATTTTTCGCAACTCAGAAACGTTTCAGGCGTTCGCAAAGCAACAGCATCCAACGACCGACTTTTCTGACGTGCCTGGCTATTATTCCGTACGAGACAACCAGATGCTGATCGCGGCGGTATCGGGAGATCGTGAGTTCCGAACAAATTCTCAGCTGCTGCGTGAACTGCGTAAGAATACTCGGCAAATCGAAACCATCGTTCACGAAGCGATCCACCAACTGGCGTTCAATACGGGACTGCAGATGCGTTACGCGGACAACCCGTTATGGTTGTCTGAGGGACTGGCCGTTTACTTCGAACACGCGGCAGGGCGCGGCACTGAATTGTGGATTCAGCCAGGCGGTGTCAATCGCATTCATCTGCCCGGCTTTAAAGCGGCATCTGCAAGCGGTGGTTTGCGGCTTCCGCTCTCGCAACTGATCTCGTCCGATGCGGCATTCCAGTCGCCCGATCAATTGGCGGACGCGTACGCGGAAAGCTGGGCGCTGGCGTACTATCTTGTGCGCAGCGATCGCAAGGCGTTCGATAAGTATCTTTCTGCGTTGCAGAATCGCAAACCGCTTGAAGCAGTTGACGCAACGACGCGGCTAAGGGAATTCGAAGCCGCGACAGGAGCATCACTTGCCGAAATTGAAGAGCGGCTGGTGAAGCACATGAGCCGCGTTCGAGTTCGGTAGGCTCGCCGGATTTCTAGCTCACTTCGGAATCGTTTACCGTTGTGATCGGCGTCTTGCGGGCGATTCGTTTCATCAGCCCTTTCAATACTTTGCCAGGGCCAACTTCGTAGAATTCTGTGCAGCCGTCATCCAGCATCTTGCGGATCGAATCCTCCCAACGAACCGGTTGCAAGACCTGTTGAATCAGCAGATTGCGAATCTCTTCCGGATCGGTATGCACTTCTGCATCTACGTTCGACACGACGGGAATTTGGGGTGACTTGATCACTGTGTCCCTCAGGACTTCCGCCAGTTGATCGTCCGCAGGCTTCATAATCGGCGTATGAAACGCGCCGGCAACGGCCAGCGGAATCGCTCGCCCGCCTTCTGCGTCCGCGATCTCCGCCGCTCGTTCGCAGGCGTCCACGGTTCCGCTGATCACGATGTTGCCGGGACACAGGTAATTTGCAATCTGGATGGATCCGTGACCTGACGCGGCATCGCAGACTTCCTGCACCTTGTCGCGATCCATCAGAAGAATGCTGACCATACCGGACGGAGTAGCATCGGCCGCCGCCTGCATGGCCTGCCCTCGCCGCTGCACAACCTTAAGTCCATCTTCGAAGGACATCGCTCCGGCAAACACCAACGCTGTGTATTCGCCGAGACTTAATCCCGCCGCCATTTCGCAGCCGAGCACCACGTCGGGGCGATCGGTTCGCAACTTTTCAAGAGCCGCAAGGCTGGCGACAAACAGAGCCGGTTGACTATGGATTGTGGAATCCAGTTGGTCGGCTGGCCCCTCAAAGCACAGCTTTGCCAGATCGTAGCCAAGAATCTCACCCGCCTCGTCGAAGCGTTTCCGAGCCTCCGGATATTGCTCGACCAGCTGTTTGCCCATACCAACATGTTGAGCTCCCTGACCGGGGAACAGAAGGGCGATTTTTGACACGAATGATGCTCCTTTTGACCGCCACAATGGCCGTCGAATTAGTCCTGGCAGTTACGTAACTTCGCGCCCGCGCAATGACCGCAGCAGACGAATCGCGGGCCAATAGGCCGCAGCGAACAACAGAATGGAAAATGGAATCTCCAGCAGCAGCACAATACCGGAAGGACCCGTGCCGAGGAAACACGCGCCCCATCGATTCTGCACAAATTCTACTGGCTCTATAAATTGGTCATGCCATTTTGATTTGTAATGATTCACCGCATGGTCAACAGATTTGACAATACGAACTTTACGGTAGTCAAAGTGTGGATCAAATCGACGATGAAGGCGCAACCTGCCGTCATCCTGGCGGATCAAAAACGCTCCAAAACGGTGTGCGGCGTAATCGAGATCAAAAGTTGAATACTCGATGTCGATGAATCCGTGCTTTATCGCGACACCCGTGACGGCAGATTCGGAAGTCGTCGTCAGATGAAACGTTGTAAAGCAACTGACAATCCACAGGACCGCAATCGATATTGCGACAAGGCATGTGGACACGAACAGCCATTGTTTGACGGCGAGCCACATGGCCAGGCATCCAATTCAGGATTGCCGCTGTTGTGGATGTTTACTCAGCAGCAATCGCGGCTGTTGCTAGGTGGTCAACAATTTGCGAATTGATGTGATGAGCTTTTAGCTCAAACGCCATCTTCAAAGCATTACGCACAGAATGCGAATCGCTGGAGCCGTGGCAGATGATGCAACTCCCGTCGATGCCCAGCAATGGTGCTCCGCCGGACTCCTGGTAGCGGTACTTTTGAGTCAGTTCATGCAGAACCTGACCAGCTTTGTCGCGCTCTACGTCCAGTGCTCCCATGATTGCGCCGCCGACGGTCTTCATCATGAATTCCGCCATGCCTTCGCTCACCTTCAGCACGACGTTACCGACGAAACCTTCGCAAATCAGAACGTCTGCGTCGCCTTGATACAGGCCGCGACCTTCGACGTTGCCGACATACGAATCTTTCAGCGGCGAATTGGAAAGGTGCGTGTGAGTGTCGCGGTAGAGTTCGTTACCCTTGCCTTCTTCACTGCCAATATTCATCAGGCCGATGCGAGGCGATTCGATGCCGAGAATTTCGCGAGCGTAGATGCTGCCCATCACGGCATACTGAAACAGATGCCGTGGCTGAGCGGCCGGGTTCGCCCCGACGTCAATCAGAACGCTTTTGCCCTTTAGGTTGGGCAGTGTGACAGCAATTCCGGGACGTTTGACGCCCTTTAAGAACAGTCGAGTCCTCAAGCCCGCCGCGACGACGGCTCCGGTGTTGCCCGCACTGACAACGGCATCAGCTTCGCGAGCGGCCATCATTTGCCAACAGCGCGCAATGGAGCAATTCGGCTTAGCTCGCAGAGCCACCGTGGGTTTTTCGTGCATGCCAACCACGCCGTCAGCGGCTGCGACGGTAATTCGGCCGTCGCCACCACCAGCTTCTGCCAGCTTTGATTCCAGCAGTTCCTGATCGCCGACCAGGGTGACGTGCAGTTCTTCCGACTGAGCAATCGCTTCAATGGCCCCCTGAACATTGGGGTCCGGGGCGTGGTCGCCCCCCATCGCGTCGAGGGCGATTCGAAACACGATTAGTCCTCGTCAATAGTCATGGTGCGGCCCTGATAATAGCCGCATGTGGGGCACACTACGTGAGTCGGCAGCGACGTTCCGCATTGTGAGCACTTGGCCAGTTGCATCGGCTTCACAGCGTTATGGCTGCGGCGCTTGCGAGATCTGGTCTTGGATTGTCGTCTTTTTGGGACTGCCATTTTCGTGAGGTCCGAGTCGTACGTGCTAGCTGGCTGATGCCCAGGGACGCAAACCCTGAACCATCAGCGACTTGTGGTCGAATGAGGCGGAATAGTGGCAATTCCGCCGCAGACTGTCAAGGATTCCTCGCCACGTTCCCGATCAGTGACGGAAAACAGTCCTGTCCGGTTGTGAAATCCAGCGAAATCCGCAAAGCTCCGGCACCAGCGGGCACTTTAGGACAGGTTGTGTGCCGTGGAACTCCCCGGAAATCCCAAGGCCAGCATTATATGCAGGATTTCCGGCGACTCTCGCGACGCCGTGCCGGTCGCCACATCATCATTGTGGATGCTGTAAACGAATTAAGGATAACGCTTTATGTCGGTAGTTGAAAAGTTGGGGCAGTTCTACCTGGGCCGAGTTCACGATCTGGCTTCGGGAGTCACATCAGCTGAGGAAGTCCATTACGACGCCAAAGATTTGACAACTCACGCCGTTTGCGTAGGTATGACAGGCAGCGGCAAGACCGGACTTTGCCTCTCGCTGCTGGAAGAAGCGGCGATTGACGGTATTCCCGCGATCTGCATCGACCCCAAAGGCGACCTTGGCAACTTAATGCTGGCCTTTCCGGGGCTCACAGCCGAAGAATTCAAGCCGTGGGTCGATCCGGCGGAGGCGACTCGATCGGGCATGACCGTCGAGGAATACGCCAAAAAGACGGCCGACATGTGGCGAAAGGGGATCGCCGAATGGGGCCAGGGCCCGGAACGCATTCAGAAGTTCCGCGATTCTGCGGAAGTCGCAATCTACACACCGGCGAGCACAGCCGGACGTCCGTTGACGGTGTTGCGGTCGTTTGTGGCTCCCAGCCCGGAAATCCAAAACGACGGCGAAGCTCTGCGCGAACGCATTATGGCGGCTGTGTCCGGACTACTGGCATTGATGCAGATCGACGCCGATCCGATCAGCAGCCGTGAACACATCCTGTTGTCTACCATCCTGGAAAAGTCGTGGCGCGAAGGCCGGGACGTGGACATGGGGACTCTGATCCGGTCCATTCAGGCACCGCCGTTTGATAAGGTCGGATTTCTGGACCTGGAATCCTTCTTTCCGGCCGACGACCGCTTCAAGCTGGCGATGTCGTTGAACAACCTGCTGGCTTCACCCAGTTTTGCGGCCTGGCTGGAAGGCGACGCTTTAGACGTCAATAAACTGTTCTACACGCCGGAAGGAAAGCCGCGGCTGGCGATTGTTTCGATCGCTCACTTGTCAGACGAAGAGCGTATGTTTTTCGTGACAATCCTGTTAAACGAAGTGTTGGCGTGGATGCGAGCTCAGCCGGGCACGTCCAGCCTGCGAGCACTTCTTTATATGGACGAAGTATTCGGCTACTTTCCTCCGGTCGCCAATCCGCCATCAAAGCAGCCCATGTTGACGTTGCTGAAGCAGGCGCGAGCCTACGGGCTTGGCTGCGTACTGGCGACTCAGAACCCGGTCGACCTCGACTACAAGGGCCTGTCCAACACCGGCACATGGTTTCTCGGTCGGCTTCAAACCGAACGTGACAAAATGCGAGTTCTGGAAGGTCTTGAAGGAGCCGCCGCGTCGGCCGGTTCGACCTTCGACAAGCAGAAGATGGAACAGACTCTGGCGGGCCTGGGCAGTCGCGTCTTTCTGATGAATAACGTCCACGAAGATCAGCCGGTCGTCTTCAAAACTCGCTGGGCGCTTTCGTACCTGCGGGGGCCGATATCGCGTTCGCAGATCGAAACGCTGATGGAACCGCTCAAACAGGCGTCGCCGCAATCTGGTTCCGGGGCCACATTCGGTTTGAAGGCGGAAAAGGAAGACTCCAACGAAGCGGCTCGCCCCGTGTTGCCGCCGGAAATCGAAGAATACTTCTTTCCTGTTCGACGCGCAGACGATGGACTGTTTTATCGCCCCGCACTACTCGGCAAGGCACGCGTTCACTTTGTTTCGACCAAGCAGGACGTCGATCGCTGGGACGAGGTCACTCTGCTGCAAGTCACCGGCGACGACGTGCCGCCGGATCTGTGGCACGAAGCCGACGAATGGGACGAAGACGATTTCCCTCAACTGGAAAACGAACCAGAAGCCGATGCTGGTTTCCGCAACCTTGCTGCAGATCTGACTCAGAAGAAGTCCTATTCGAAGTGGGAATCCTCGCTGAAGGATTTTCTGTACCGCAATCGTCGGCTTCCCATCTGGACGTGTCCGGCTTTAGACGCGACGTCGCACGACACGGAATCAGAATCCGATTTCCGAATTCGTTTGCGGCACGCGGCGCGCGAAGAACGTGACCTGCAGGTTGAAAAACTGCGTTCAAAATACGCTTCAAAAATTCGCACGCTGGAGGACCAGATTCGGCGGGCGGAGCAGAAGATCGAGCGGGAAAAATCGCAGAAGTCTCAGAAGACGGTGTCCGCCGGATTGTCGGTGCTCACCAGCATCGCGGGCGCGATTTTCGGCCGCAAGGTGCGCAGCGTGACCAACGTGTCGCGGGCAGGCACCGCCATTCGGTCGGCCAGTTCCATTCGGAAAGAGGCCGAAGATGTGCGACACGCTGAGGAAGCGTTGAGCGTGCTGCTGGAGCGGCACCGAGATCTCAACGCGGAGATCGAAGACGAAGTGCATATGATCCAGGACAAGTTCGACCCGGACTTGATGGAGTTGTCGCAGGACGAAGTGAAGCCGCGCAAGTCGGATGTCAACGTCGAACAGGTCGTCCTGGTTTGGTTGCCGTATTCGGTCGACAGTACCGGTGTGGCTGAACGAGCGTTTTGAGGGCGCTACCGCGACGGGCGCGGACTCAAGGCGAGCCGAGGACGTGAGTCCTCCGGTTCGTCACACGGAACTCCAAACAAACCAGGCACTTACGCACCCGGCTCGCCCACAAAATTCCTTAAGTCTACGTGTCTCACTAACCATTCAGCAGCGGCGCTCCAAACCGGCGATGGATCTGATTGCATTCGTCCGGCGTCATGCGAAAGCCGTGAGCCAACTCTTTCAGGTAGCGAGCTTCCGCATTGTTGTCCAGTTCAATGGTCATCAGCGAAATCGCGTACACCTGCTGTTCCATTCCCAGTGGTACCGACCACACAAATTCGCGCACGTCCAGTGGCTTTGCGAATTCGCGGCGCAGGAACTGAACTTCGTCCTGAGACAAATCGCCCAGCTCTTTGATGATCGCGTCCTGTTCGGCCTGATCGATTTGCCCATCTGCCTTCGCGGCGTTGGCCATGGCGACGATCAATACTTCGGCGTTTTGATTAAACGGATCAGGGTTGCCTTCGTACTCAGCAGTAAAGTCTGTTTGTCGTCGTTGAATTTCCGGTTCCGCTTCCGGAAACGGTTCTCGCGACGGCGCATTCTGCCGCCGGTTTGTGGAATGTTTGTTATGAGCGTGCCGCAACAGATCTTCCAGGCTGTCGAATTCCTGGTGACCGCGAGACGGCTTAATCGTGGGGCTGCCAGCCGGACGCTGCGGAATGGATTCGCGGCCCGAAGGTTGCGCCGCGCCGCCGCGTTTTCCTTTTAGGATGCTCTTCAAAATTGCCCCGCCCAGGCCACCGCCGCTGCTGCCGCCGGATTTTCGCCCCAGCATTCCGCCCAGGATATCGATTGCGTTCACTTGTTCGTTCCTTATTGATGATTCGTGGCCGCTGACGCAAATCTATCAGAATCGGTCTGGTGTGAAAGTCAGATCGCAGAGGCTACCATGAAGCCTTTCTGTAACTTTAACTCTGGAAGCCGCTGCCATGAACGACCGCCACGCCTCGTCCACATCCGTTGACCGCCGCCAAATGCTGGCGTACGCCGCGTTTGGTTCCGGCGCGATAGCGGCTGCTGGCTCATCGCTTTCTGCGGCTGCAGAACCGTCGCCAACTCAGGCACCGAAGTACGACATGAAGAAGTCGATCAACCTGTGGGCGTTTCCGTATCCAGACAAAATGTCGCTGAAACAGTGTCTGCAACTGGCCAAAGACGCGGGCTTCGATGGCATCGAATTGAATTACGACCTGGACAGCGATCTGTCGCCGAAGTCCGGCACGAAGGAATTCACCGCGATTCGAAAAATGGCCGAAGACATCGGCATCGAAATCAGCGGACTGTGCTCGTTTTTGTTCTGGCCATACCCACTCACCAGTAACGATCCTGCCGAGCGAGCCCGCGGCATGGAACTCGCGGGGCTGATGACTCAGGCCGCGCACGACCTTGGCACAGAAAACTTGCTTGTGGTGCCAGGAGCCGTCCACATGCCATGGCGCGAAGATCACGATCCCACGCCGAACGACGTGTGCGACAAACGAGCTCGCGCGGCCATTGCAAAGCTGCTGCCGAAGGCCGAGCAACTGAACGTCCACTTAAATATGGAGAACATCTTCTTCAATGGCTACTTGCTTTCGCCGTTTGAGATGATCAACTTCGTGGACAGCTTCGACAGCGAACACGTGCAGGTTCATTTCGACACCGGCAACATTATGGAATACCAGTTCCCGGAACACTGGATTTCGATGCTCGGCAAACGCATCAAGAACGTTCACTTGAAAGAATATTCGAAAAAGGGAACCGATCATTCGCTGGAAGCATTTCGTCCGCTGCTGGACGGCACCACGAACTGGCCGGCCGTTTTGGAAGCGTTCGACAAAACCGGCTACAACGGGTTCCTGACGTTTGAATACTTTCATCCGTGGCAGCACTTTCCTGAAGCGTTGATCTACCAGACCTCCGATTCGCTCGACCGCATGCTTGGTCGCGTGTGATGGCGGAAACGGTGCGATCAAGCCTGATAGGCGTGCCGGGGGCACACGGAGCAGCGATTCTTTGTAAGGTAAGTCGGCAGAGGTTGTTGGCTTACCCTTGTGCGGCGCCCCCTCCCGGACTTTGCTTCGCTCGTCCGACCTCCCCTAAGCTTCGCTTGGGGGAGGTGAGAGAAAGCAGAGCATGAGCGGTCCGACGTTACCAACTTATGTTGTAGCGTACTGTCGCGGTGTTGCTGGCGTTTGTTGTAATCGGAACCAACAGTTCAGCGCGGCCGTCAGCCTGTCGAACGATCGGTTCGACGCCGTCAAATGTCAGACGAATGGCGTCGTCGATCAGCCAGGCATCCTGAGTTTCCTGAATCGAAGTTGCAGCCGCGATGCGAGCGTACAGATGTGCGACGGGTTGTGGTGCTGTCAACGTTAGTGTGCGCCGCAACGAGGCATCCGGTTCTGCGGCGATCGGTTCGATAAAGTCGGCGACCTCTACGCCGTTCCATTCGTAGTCGAACGTGGGCTGTCCTGCTTTGTTTAAACGGTAACCGTTGAAAGAAAAGCCATTTGCGCGAGCGAGTTCCTTTGGCCATGGCTGCTTGTTGTCGTCCAGCACGGCCAACGGCTGACCAGCGGCGAGTTGCATCACGTGGTCGCCGAGTGGGGTTTGAAAACCGGGACCTCGACCGACCCAATGCTTCGATGCGTCAATAAACGCACCGTGCCAGATTAGTCGCAGGTTCATTTGCTCCGCGTCCCACGCTATGTGAGCGCGTTCCGGATAACCGACCGCAATTCCGCGAGGCGACAGGCCTTCAATAAAGTTGCGATAGACAATCGGACGGTCTTCCGGCTTCAGTTCAATTGCTTTGACCAGCAGTCCGGACGGAACTCTAGCCTTTGTGCCGTCCAGTAAGTACCACCAGATTGCTTCGATTTGTTGAGCCGAATTGCCGTGCAGAATGTGAGGCACGACGGACTTGCCGTTAGGCCATGCGGATGGCATTCGAGTGCCCGGGCGATAAGCGGACGGGTTCAGCAGGTAGCGGTGAAACCAGTCTCGACGCAGCCGCTTTGTCATCGTTGTCATGTCCAGCGACTGAATCCCGGTCGCTTTGTGCGTGCCAAAGTAATGGCACTTGATGCACGACAATGCCTGGTCTCCAACCATCAGGCGAGCGTCCGCAGCGACTCGATGCAGCGGCTTATCGAACTCCACTTCTGCCACTTCCGTTTTCCGGTCATGGTTGCCAAACAGCTCAATCAGCTGACCCACGTTCTTTGCGCCGAACTTGGGCATGCGAGTCGCCATGTACGGACGATCCTTCGCGCCTTTGTTCAGAACTTCCGTCAGCCATGTTGTTTTGAGTTTGTCGCCGATTCCGTCCAGATGAGGCGGCACGCGGCCTTCGTCGCCCATTTCAGGAATGCTGCCGGTGAATACGTGGTCCAGTTCGCGAGGCACGCCGCCGATGTCGTTTCGTTGGTGGCAGCCATAGCAGTTTAGAGTCAGCAGAGCCGTCCCGATCTGGTGATTTGCTGTCGCTGTCGCCGTTGCATCAGACGGCGTTTGGGCAGAGGCCAGTGTGGCCGCGATGTCGGCTCGCTGCTGATTAGACAACGCGAACTGTGGAATGCCTTTCTTCGGCTGCGTCGACAAACAGCCCTTTGTCGGATCTAACTTTGCGAATGACGGCACCTGCGATGGAAGTTGCTCTTCGCTGCCTGGCTTGCCGAATTCGTGGCAACTTGCACAGCCCAGCGACGTAAACAGCCGCTGCCCGGATTTCACCAGTTCGGGGTTCACAGCGATACTGGAATTTTGCGACGGTGGTTGTTTATCGTTGCTGACCAGGGCCGCCAGTGGCTGTCGGTTGAGTTCCGGACCGGCGATCTCGGCACTCAGCGATTCTTCGCCGCCGTTTTCGAAGTATTCGACCACAAATGCATGAGGTCCTGCCGTCAGATTCGCGTTCGCGTCCTTGACGGAATGCGGATGCACGCCGTCGACGTTAACGATTTCCATACCGTCGATCAGCAATCGGCTTCCATCGTCACTGCCCAGCCAGAACTGATATTCACCGTCCGTCGGAATGTGGACGAAGCCGCGAAACCGCAGCGCGAAGCCGTCGTTCTTTGGTGCTACGGTGACGTCAAAATCTGTGGCGGGCGTTGTCGACTTTGCGGTGAGCTGATCGAAGTCAGGAAGCTTCTGCCAGCCGCCTTCAAAGTAGTCGACCATCATGCGCGGTTCAACGTCGATGTCTTTCAATAGAAAACTGGCGACGTCGCGAGCTTCTTTGTCATCCAGGTTCAGCGACGGCATGCGGCCCGACGGCCGAACGGCGTGCGGATCTTTCAGAAACTCAACAAGACTCCCAACCGTGTACTTTTGATCCAGCGGCCCCAAAGGCATCGCGAAGGCGGGCCGTTCGTCTGCCGGCTTTCGCAGATCTCCGTGGCATGCGGCACAGCCGACCGAATGAAACAACGTCTCACCACGCGAAACTGCGCTCGACGAAACCGGGGCCTCCAAAGGAGACTTGCCGTGCGTTAAAAACTGAGCAAGCGCTTCGGCGTTGCTGGCCGCGTCGTCCCCTGTCAGCAAATGCGGCATTGCCGTGCCCGGTTTGACACCTTGAGGCTTCGCGATGAAGGCTTTCAGATGTTCGAATCGAATGCGGTCGCCGACGTTCGTCAGAATTGGAGCTCGCCGCTGCGGCAGCACTTCCTTCTGAAAAACTCCGTGACACGATTGGCAATTCAGTTCCGAAATCAACAGCCTGCCAGCGTCGAAGCGATTCATGTCGGCTTGAAAGCGTTCGTAGCCGGGCACAATTACGTGATCCGGATCGGCCGCTTGAGCGTGATTGCTAAGCGTTGCGTTTAGTGAAACGCTCACGGACACGACAGCACAAAGCCAGCGTGTGGCGGAAATGAAGTTGTTTCGCATAAGGAAATGAGGCTTCTGAAGTCGGCTGGAGTTGTCGCTGTTTATGTCACATGTCGTGGCGTGGGTTTGCCGCTCGACTGCCTTGCAGCAAATCTCGCTGGCTTGTGGCCGCGGAACAAGAGTTTCGGACGATGAAGGCAGTTTTCCACGAGTCCGAACCGTCCACCACAACAGGGAAGCTGTTCAGTCAGGCTCGAAGCCTCCGCCACATCATCCGTGAATTGAAATTCGCGGGCACGAAGTGTGAAGATTCGCGGTAAGTTTTTCAATCTTTCGCCGTACAGCTGATGAGAGATGCCTCAGCGCGTCAGTGAATCTGTGGCATTTTCGCGTCGGTTGTCGTCAGCCTGAAGACGGGTTTGAACGACCGTCGAGAGCAGTCGGACACGGCCTTTCGTCCTGCCTGCAGAATTAGCCCAACCAAACCAAAAGGAATTCCACGTTTTTCAGCCGTTTCCCGGCGAATTGTCGCAACCGTCGTTCTGACTCGGTGAATGGCACGCGATCTGCCTGTTGTCTCAATCGTCAAACAGCCAACCGGTGATTTACGGGAGCCGCTGTTTGGCATCCTACCTTCGAACACGAATCGTTTGTTCGACGCAATCTGGTTGCTGATGCGAAGACTCCGCAGCATCCGGTCGTGTATCGAACCACCAGGCAGCGGCCGTTTTTGCCGAATGTCGGTTGTGACAAAGAGCGATTCGCGAACCCCACCCACATTGAACTTGTCCATTTGCTGAAACGAATGAAAGGAATCCAATCATGTCATTCAGCTCTAACGAACTTGAACAACAACTTCTGGAAACTTCCGCCGGCCAGGCCGTCTACGATTCACTGGTCCAGGCGAACGTGAATTTGTGCACTGTGTCTGCCGAAATGGTGAAGCAAATGCTGGTCGCCGAATGTAAGTACCGCCAAACCATCGGCTACGATTCGCACTCCGCCATGGCGGTTTGCTAAAGTGTCGCGATCACCAGTCCGATAGCTCTTCGCCGCCATCAATCGACAATAACGCTCGCAGGACGCGGGCGTTGGTCGATTCGCTGACGAAACGCACAGAACCGTCAGCCAGCGCGACTTGTGCTCCGTCGCTATGATACGACGACGCGAGGCTCTCCGATCTCCCCGGCTGCGGACCGGGGCCGTTGATGTCCATCGTTGCGGTGCTCACAGGCTGATCGCGAGGCTCCGTCCAGATGACGTTGCTGCCGCAGGCTTCCAGCACCATCAGTGTGTTTGAACTGCCGTCTTTGATCGCCGAGATCGGAATTCCGTCCGGCCCGTTGAAGGCTGTGCCCGCCCCGGTTGGTGCGAGGTAAGACGTCAGGACTCGGTCGTGCTGATCTAAGGAGCTCGGCCGACTTGGGCAAATGAAGGTCCCGTATTTTTCGTTCTGAATGGGCGAGTTGACGTCAGAATCCCAAGTGGCACTCTGGTCATACCGGTCTTCCAGTTGTGCCTTATCGTGAATCTGGCTTAGCAATAGGACCCGCCACGAAATGGGCGGATCTCCCCCCGCCGCTGCGGGGAAGTGTGAGGTGGTACAGGTTTCAGGGACAGGTCATTCTCTTATTTTGGGAGATTGATGATCTGTTCGAACTGAGCTGGCGACCTGTAATCGAGGCTGGAGTGTCTGCGTTCGTGAACGTACAACCTCACGAACCGATACCCATGTTACCGAGGCAGTAGTTCGGTATCGATGGCACCCTTGGTTTGATCAGCCCGTCACGATTGATCGAGCGATCGTACGTCGTGATCGCGGAGCTGTCTATTTGTGTCGTCCTGCCGACGTGACGGACGGAAAGTTTCGTGAAGTTCCGCAGTGGATGTTGAATCAGTCTGTATGCTGCGTCATGCAGCTACGCGACGAACCCTGCGTTTCAATATCAGCACTATTGAATCTTTCAGCACTGCTGCGGGACGCCACAGCGGGCGATGAGTTTCTGATAGATGTTCAGCATTTCCAATCTTCTCAGGGAGATGCTGATGCCACAACCCAGAACGAAACCGACAACACAGCTTGATCTGTTTGAAGTGAGTCCGCCCCGGCCGCGATGGAGTGATCTGCCCAGCGAGACTCGGGAAGAAGCGACCCGATATCTGGCGGAACTCGTTCGTCATCATGCTGAAAATCTCAACAGCGGAAAGGAGTCCGAAGATGAGTGAAAAGATTGAAGCCATCCATCTTCAGCGGAAAGCCGTTCTTTACATTCGTCAGTCGTCGCCGTTTCAGGTGCTTCACAACGAAGAAAGCCGCAGGCTGCAGTATGCCATGCAGCAACGGATGCGTTCACTGGGATGGAAAGACATTGAAGTCATCGATGAAGATCTGGGGCGCAGCGCGTCCGGCAGCGTTGTTCGATCGGGATTTGAACGCATGGTCGCCGATGTGTGCCTCGGGAAGATCGGGGCCGTTGCTGCACGAGAGGTGTCGCGGTTTGCTCGCAACAGTCGTGAATGGCAGCAACTGGTTGAAGTGTGTCGAGTCGTGGACACGTTATTGATCGATCAGGAAACGGTCTACGCTCCTCGCCGGAGCAATGACCGACTGTTGCTGGGACTGAAAGGAAGTTTGAACGAATACGAGCTGGACCTCCTTCGTCAGCGATCCGTAGAAGCTCGGCGTGAAAAGGCGCGCCGAGGAGAACTGATCATTTCGGCACCGGTCGGATATCTGAAAACGGGAACGACTCGAGGCAAAGATCAGCGCATTGAGAAAGACCCGAATACTCGCGTGCAACAGATGATCAATCTGGTGTTTCGCAAGTGCTTCGAACTGGGGAGTGCACGGCAAGCTTTGATGTGGCTTCTGGAAGAAGATCTGCAGATGCCGACACGAGACAAAGCCGGAGTCCTGAAGTGGAAGCGTCCGACATACGGGATGGTGTACCAGATCCTGACTCATCCGGTGTACGGTGGGGCGTATGCGTATGGCCGAACCGAACATCAGCCATCGTATGAAGGTGGATTCGTTGATTCAAAAACACGGCGGCGCAGTCGCGAAGAATGGATCGCATTGATTCCCGAACATCACGAAGGCTATGTATCGTGGGAGGAGTTCGAACGATTGCAGGATTTGATTTCGTCAAACAATCTGCGTTCCGGGCGAGGCGCTGCTCGAAAAGGTTCGGCACTGTTGTCGGGAATGCTGGGCTGTCAGCAATGTGGACGGCGACTGGCCGTCGCGTACAGCGGAGTCGGAGCGAAAGTGCCACGTTACTGCTGCCACCGAGGGTATCTGGACAATGGCGAAGCCAAGTGCATCGCATTCGGTGCCACGTCCGTTGACATCGCCGTTGCAGAACAGATATTCCGTGTTGTTGCTCCTGCCGCTCAAGAGGCCGCCATGCTCGCTCACCAGAAAACAACCGAACGTGACAACGAAATCCTTCAGGCACTGGAAGGGGAACTTAAGTCTGCTCGTTATGAAGCATCGCGTGCACAACGTCAATTCGATGCAGCTGACCCGGAAAATCGACTTGTCACCGAGGAACTGGAACGAAGATGGAATGCGTCGATGCAACACGTCAGCGACGTCGAAGCACGGATCGATCAGCAGCGAAATGACAGATCTTCAATCGACGATCCTGATTTGCAGGGTCTGATGGCAGTCGTGGCTGACCTTGACGCAGTCTGGAACAATCCTGATGCTGACATTCGAATCAAGAAACGCATCGTTCGGACTCTGATCCGCGATATCGTTGCGGATGTCGACAACGACGTGAGCGAAGTCATTCTTACAATCCACTGGGTTGGTGGTGTGCATACCGAACTGCGACTTCCCCGCCGTCGTCGCGGAAAATCGACAGCCACGACAGCCACGTCAGCAGAGGCCGTCGATGCTGTCCGGTCACTCGCACGAATCTGTTCCGACGATCTCATCGCCGGACTGCTCAACCGCAACGGGTTACCAACGGGACGAGGAAACCGGTGGACTCGAGAGCGGGTCACATCGATGCGGAACTACCACAAGATTGCCCGCTGGACTGCACAGGCTCAATCTGATCAAGGCTGGATGAACCTAACCGACAGCGCAAAACATCTTGGCATCAGCACGCGGACACTCAGACTGGCGATTGAACGAGCCGATATCAAAGGTCAACACCCGCTTCCGGACGGACCGTGGATCATCAATCGCAGCGAACTGGAGACGCCAGCGGCAAAGGCCGTTGTCCGGAAGGCAAAAACTCGAAACCGCAACCCCGCGGTACCAGATCCCAAACAGCAATCCCTTGAGTTTTAACTCAAATAGAACAAAGGTGCATAATGAAACACAGTTGTAGTAGCGGACGTATTTTGACATCTCTCTTCTTGCCTCTGCCTTGCTTTGGTAATCGGTCATTTCGAGTTCGTTCTTGATCGTTCCGAAGCAGCTTTCCATGGATGCGTTGTCATAACAGTTGTCAGCACGGCTCATGCTTTGTGTGATTGCTGCCCGACGAAGAATTGATCGGTATTCATTGCCAGCGTACTGGCCGCCTCGATCCGTGTGGTGAATCAATCCAACGTCAGGCTGTCGTTCTTTGATGCTCGAACGCAGTGCTTTGAGGACCAGCTGTTCCGTCATGTTGTTATCCAGATGCCAACCAACGATCCGCCGGGAAAACAGATCCATCAGCATCGCCATGTAGCAAAACGTCCCGTCAGTCAGCGGGATGTAGGTAATGTCTCCAACCCAAATTTGATTGATCGTTGTTGGGGCGTCCGCATCGAGCAACAGGTTCGGCGAATAGCCCAGTCGATGACGGCTGTCTGTCGTTTTTGGAACGAACGACTTCGGCTGAATTGCCTTTAATTTAAGGGCTTTCATGACATTCGAGACCTTCCTGCGATCACAGAGAAGTCCCATTTCCTTGAGGTCTTCGGCAATGCGACGAGCCCCGTAGCGGCGGCGGTGACGCTTAAAGATGACTCTTATCAACGGAGCCAGTTGAGCATCCTGTTCTTCAAAGATCGTGGGCTCAGCAGTCTGCCAGGCATAAAACGAAGTTCGGTTCACACCGAGATGACGACAGACTTCGGCCACGTTTCCATGACCTTCCTGAACAATCGCTTCAACGGCCGCATAGACGTCAGCTATTCGTTGCGGCCGAAAATAGCCAACGCTTTTTTTAGTATGTCCCTCTCACGTTCGACACGCCGCAGATCGGCTTCGAGGTCCTTGACCTTAGCCTCCAAAGAGCTTGCCACTGGACCACTTTGTTCCAGCTGCTCCTGTTTCCAGCGATACAAAACGTTGACGTTTGAAATGCCCAACCGGTCCACAACCTGAGGAGCCGTGTACCCATCCAGAAGCAGCTGCACGGCTTCTTCTTTGAACTCATCCGTGTACTGACGGCGAGACGATTTCTTGACTGATGTTTTTTTCTTCCGAGACATCCTGAGGTCCTTTCTACGGACTCAGAATAAGAGATTCACGTGTCCCTGAAACCTGTACCACCTCAGGGTTTGTTTGCGTCGTGGTACTTGTGGAATCCGAGTGCAATCTGTTTCAGGTTGTATTTGCACTGAGTACGTCTTGCGGGTTCACGAGCTCCTTCGGTGGTTGCAATTGTCAAACCAACAATTGTGACCAGAAGGGTCGCCCAGCCACCGATAGCGCCGACGACCACACCTTTGCCGTATCCACGTTCGCGATAGACGGCTCGGATATGAAGGCACACGGACGATGGCAAAGCAATCAGCAGGAACGCGAATGTGAAGCTGTCGATTCTTATCAGGCCGACTGGGGACAAGGTCATGACCACGATTATAAGGAACACCCCGGTGACTACAGCGAACGTGAATTCCCAGAGTACGGCCCACCCTGCCCGAAAAATCGCAATCGATACGGCAACGGTAATCGCGAACAAGAACATAAGCAGTGGCCACCAGTTGGTCTGGTCGGGAGGAAATTCATACATGCGGCATCTTCCCCTCAAAGTTACTCTGTTCGGAATTGACGCATTTCCACCCTTGTAGGCGTCATCGCTCCGCGTGATGAGCAACCAGTTTGCGGCCGCGACAAATCCGGGGCTATCGACACATCCACGTGATCTGTGACAACGCATCGTTCGATTCCAGTCGGGTTGTGTGCGAATACCTTTATCGCTGGAGACACCGAAACACGATTCATTTTTTGCCCGCTTATGTAGCTGTCCATTTCAGCTTGGAGACTGGTCTTTTTCTGTCGGTTAGATTTTGATACGACAGGTGGATGGACACGGATGTCAGTCAGATCATCGCTGTGGAAGTGAAGCAGCTTGTGCTTAGCCTGCAGCGTGAGGTTGCGGAGCTGCGGGACGAGAACCGGCGGCTGCGTGATCGGATTGAAGAGCTCGAAGGTAAGAACCCCACAGAGCGACTCGACGAGGCGTTTTCGGTGACGGCGGAAGAGAGACGCCGCGCTGAAACGGGCCGCCGAAAAGGTCGCAAAAAACAATCCTCGGCGCGTCGCGGTCGTCGCACAACCGAGCAGAAAGCGGACAACGCCGAACGACGCGAACTCATTCTGCCGGAAGGTTACAACGTCGCAGAGTGCCGTTTCGTTCGGGAACGTTTCGTCTGGAGAGTGATCAACGGCCAAGCCGTGCAGGTCGTCTATGAAATCTATCACGGCCCCAACGGCGAGAAATCCGAAATTCCGGGCGTGTGGCCGCGGTCCGAATTCGGCATTGAAGTTCATATCGCGCTGGCTCGCATTGTGACCATCACGGGACTGTCGATCGACAAGACGTGTGCATTGATTGAATTCTTCTGGAATCTGCCGCTCGGCAAATCCCAGGCGGACGCTCTGTTGAATCAACTGGCACGGCGTTGGGAACAGGAATTCGAATCTCTGTGTGACCTGATGGCGTTCAGTGCGATTGTGCATGCAGACGAAACCAGTTGGAGTATCAACAGCGTGTGGGCTTTTTTGTCGGAGAAGGCGCGCGTGCTGATCTTCGGATGCCGCAAAGACGGCGACACACTGGCTCAGATCCTGTCGAAAGAATTGTTTGGAGGCGTGCTTGTTTCGGACGATGCGGCCGTGTACCGAGGTTTCAGTCACGCACAGAAATGCTGGGCTCACCTGCTGCGGAAGGCCATCCGTCTGACGCTGCTGAAGCCGGACAACGAAGAGTACCAGCGACTGCTCGACGGCCTGCTGGAAATTTTCTACGCGGCCAAACGCCACGCCGCCGATGGTCGTCTTGGCGATGCCGGTCGTGCGGCGAAGGTCGATGAACTTGATAACACGCTGGCGGCTCTGCTGGTGCGTTACTGCGCCGAGGATTCCGATGTTCGGGCGGCCGACTTCGGCAAGGATTTTGACAACCTGGTCTCAGAACTGATTCGGCTGATGACGGAAGAGGAGTTGTTTTGTTTTGTGACAAGCCCGGCCGCGCCAGCAACGAACAACGAAGCGGAACGCAGTCTTCGCGGCGCGGCCATGGACCGTCGCACAGGTCGAACGAGCAAAACATCGAAGGGAGCCCGTCGCCGCAGCATTCTTACAAGCGTCCTGGAATCGCTGAATCTCCATCTGAAAACACCAACGCTCAGTTCCGTGGTGGCCGAGGTCATGACGTGGCAGCAGGATGGATTCAGTCTGTTTGATCGACTGAAACTTGAAGTCGGCCTGACCTCCGCGCCGCCCGGTCAGTCGCGACTGTCCAAACTCGTCCCCGCCAACTGAACACCACACCTCACGCTGCGCACCACGCGGAAATGGACAGCTACCACGCTTATGCACCGTAAACAAACCCCATCGAACGAGTCTGGTGGCATAGGCACGAAGTCATCACTCGCAACTACAAATGCGAAGGCATCGAAGAACTCGTCGAGCACGTCTATGAATGGTTCGACACTCAAAGATTCTTTGAAGTCAAAACAACAGTCAAGTATCCAATCGCAGCATGAGCGCTCTCAGTGTGATGAGGAGCTATTTGGGTACTTCACATTCAGAATCCACTGGCATTTTTGACGAATGAAGCAAGGGGCCTTCTTATGTTCTCCGCAGCCCCAATAGCCGACGAGACGAGTCAATAATTCGTTTCCTTACAAAGTCTCCTCAGAGGCTAAGACTCCCTGGGTCATCGCACTGGAACACGTGACCACGGCAAGGCACATACAACAGATCGCAAGTGTTGGACGAGGCATGGTGTCACTCCTTTAACACTTGACAGCGAACGCTTAGCTTAACCCCGGCAGCGGCCAGGTAATTTCGATTTCAGAACACGCCCGATCCACCGTTCGGGTTCACCGCATTATTCGCTCTGTCTCCGTTTCTCAGGCATCTGGGAAATTGGCACCAACTGTAAAGAATGCAAACACCGACATCAGGAGTGCGGCAAAGGTCGCTGGAATCCATTTTCGCTGAGACTTCTTCACACAGGCTACGATCGTCAAAACCAGGTTGATAAAACCCGATGCCGCTGTCGCAATGAGGAGAATTGGCCAGAGGCCAAACCATAAGGACCACATGTTCATTCCGGATTCCGATCCAGCGACAAACTGGGCAACAGTCGCTCCACGGCCTATCAGGAAGACGTAGATCATAATAATGGCAACTGCTGAGGGAACAAGATGGGATACTGTCACCGCGCCAAGGTGGAGTCGCCTGCAATGGCCCCACACGTACCCGGCGATCAGGTAGACACACCAGCATGCCAGATAAGCAAACAAGATGGTTCGGTTTTCCATGGGCGAACGACCAAGACCAGCCGGTTGCCGCGACTGGCGTGCTATGGGAGAAATCACGGTGGCACTTCGGATGCATCTTTTGGTTATGTCGCCGTATTCGAACTCCACTATCTGTGGATTCGGCATTTCGGCAATTTGAGTTCCAGTGATTCGATGTACTCAACGGCAATTCGATTGCCAGAAATATGAAGAGACTTGAGATGGGTCAAACCGTGTAGATGTTGCAGACCTGGGCCACGCACGTGGGAGCTTCCAATATCGAGGTACTGAAGTGCGCTAAGTTTACTCAAGGTAGCAAGTCCTTGATCAGAAACCAGGCTGTCTGCCACGATGAGCGTTTCGAGGTCTGGGATGTGTGCAACTTGCGCAAGGTCTTTGTCGTCAATTACTCCTCCACCGAGGAAATGCACTGTTCCGATCCACTTTGAGCGTTCCTTGAGACGGTGGATTCTTTCGCCGTGATCAACATAAAGCGTCAGCTTGGTAACGTCGTGGTCGATGCTCGGAAGCGCCTTTGCGAGCATTGCTGCACCTGCCGAAGTGACCTTGGTCTCGGAGAGGCTCATGTTTTGAACCCCCTTCAGTTTAGCGAGATGCTTCAAGCCAGCATCAGTGATTCGTGTTCCGTCAAGGTAGAGAAAAGACAGCGACTGAAGCGTACTAAGGTGAGCAAGACCACAGTCTGTAGTTTTCGTGAAACTCAGATTTAGCGTTTCGAGGGAAGGCATGGTTTTTAGGTGTTTGAGCCCGGCGTCGGTAATGCGCGTTCCGTGCAAGTCAAGAAGTTCAAGTTTCGGAAGGTGCCGCAACAAGGCAAGGTGTTTGTCGTGTATCGCCGTTGACGCGTTGGCATCGAGGTACAGGACGCGCTCACCAGCTTCGCCGGGAAACTTTTTCAGGTAGTTGATCTCTGCGCCAAGCGCCTTGAATTTGTCTATCGTCATCTGCTGCTCGACCGTCAGTACAGATGCGTCGTCAGAGAGATCTTTCGAGGCGATATTGACCTGGCACGCCAGAAGTTGGCAACAGGCGAGTATCTGAAGCCACATTATTGAGCTCCTTGCGACGTAACGCTTCGCGTAACCAGGTAGCGGTTGATGATCGATGTGAGTGCTGGCCGACCACAACTCAGCTGCATAATGTTGTCATGCGACCGGTGGCCGTGGTTTGCGGTTTTTCAGCCGTGCGTTCCTTTGACTGTGCAATTCCGTCAGCTTGTCTTCTGGAATAAGCCCATGATCCGCTAAGTCGGCCGAAATATAGACGCCGAATCGCTGGGGATGTGTCGGAACTCGCGAATTATTGCCAGGTATTTTGATGTTACAGGGTAGGCCAGTAACGCCTCTTTGCTCGGCACAGATTCCTTTTTTGGGTTTACGATAGTGATTAACACGGTGGACCATACTGTTGAGGCGGCAATTGACTTCAGGGATGTCGCATCATTGCAGCGGAAGCGAACGTGAACCTGTTGTCGATCAGGCACGGAGAAGACGGCGGCTGAAGTTACGCCGGGATATGTGAGAAGTAGAGAACTAATGTCATCGAGAGATTGGTGATCGGTCATTATGAAGCGAACTGGCGTTCGCGGTGACGCAGGGGGAAAACACTTCAAATCGTGGAATTCCATTTATGACTGTTATCGCATACCGCTTAGCATCAGCGGGTTGCGACAATTGATGCCCCATATGAAAACGCACCGACCGTAACTTGGCCGCATGCTGTTACTATTTTGCCGTGTCTTTTTTCTGTTGCCGCAGCAGAATGTGCAAGGATCTCTGCTTCTCACGCTGTTTGATGGCGTGAAGTTTGCCTGAGATTTGATCACAATTTGGGCTGGGCGGAAGTGGTTCTGGATACGACACACGGAGGATCATTTGAGATTCGGTAGGTGAAAGATCTAAGTCGTCCACAGGCATAGCATGGACTGTCCCGTCGTAGTCGAGTGCGAATATCTGGCCATTCCTGGGGATCGAGAGCGTGCGATCAACGAAGAAAATCTCCCTGGAGCCAGGTCATCAGCGCCTCGATTCGCGCCGTCTGAGGCCGAGACGCCTCGGCGGGCGATGGCGTGGGACGCGGGTGAAAGAATTGGTGTGCGCGGTCGGGAGACCCCCGCACAGCGCGACCCGTGCACAGCGCGGAGGGTTCAGGAAGGTCACGTCGCGTTGCCGCCGCTGGGATGAATCAGGACAGCATTCCCCGACGCGCACCCGTGCGGTGTGCCTCACCGTTCGGTCGCTTCCGCAGGGCGTGGTGATTGCGTATTCTGGACGAAACGAATTCGATCAGGATCTCTGAGAGGAATTCCTGATACTCGCGAATCATCAATGACACGAACGGGCAATCAATGACACGTTCTAAACAACCGGATGTGATCGGTACAGTGGGCCAAACATCTTCACACTTGGCCGACTTGACTTTGGAACGAGTGACGCGACGCGGATTTGTTTTGACCACGGTTGCTCTGGGAACGGCAGCGGTGTCGGAGTCTGCCGCATGGGGAGCGGAAGCGAAAGTGGAACCGGTTCCGATCATTGATTCGCACATCCATCTGTTTGACGGCTCGCGTCCCCAAGGCGCTCCGTACGTTGGTCCGGGTGGCAGTTCGCCCACCATTTCACTGCCCGCTGACTATCGAAAACTGGCCGTTCCCCTGGGAATCACGGGCGCCATCAAGGTCGAAGCCAGTCCGTGGGTCGAAGACAACCTGTGGGCGCTGCAGGTCATGCAGTCGGACGACATGATGCTCGGGCTGGTTGGCAATCTGCGGCCGGAGAAGCCGGACTTCCCCGAATTGCTCGTTCGCCACGCAAAGAATCCGCTGTATCGAGGCATTCGGCATGGCAACCTGTGGGGCTATGATCTCACGAAGATGGTCAGCGACGATGCGTTTATGAAGGGTATGCGTTTGCTGTCCGACCTTGACCTGTCGCTGGACATTGCCAACCCGACGGTGCCGTTGCTGGAAGCTGTCGTGCAGCTTAACCACAGCGTTCCGGATTTGCGCATCATCATCGATCACCTGCCGGGGCTGGAACCGACGGCGGATACATTGGCGGCGTACGATAACGTTCTGAAAGTTCTGCACAGTCGAAAGAATGTCTTCGTCAAACTGTCGGCCGTGATTCATCGCATCGCAGGTAAGGTCGTCAAAGATCTGGAGGTGCATCGTCCGCGGCTGGACCGATTGATCGACGTGTTCGGTGACGACCGAATTATCTTCGGCAGCGACTGGCCGAACAGTGACGGAGTGGCTTCGCTGGATGAGGTCGTGGGCATCGTGAAAGAGTACTTTGCTGACAAGCCGCGAGAGGTGCAGGAAAAGTACTTCTGGAAGAATTCCGTCACGGCCTACAAGTGGAAAGCGAAAAAGGACCGTTGACATGAACGTTCATCGATTTCGTCCGGCCCTGGTTCTGGTACTTGCCGCTGCCACGCTACAAGTGAGTGCCTTCACTTTTGCCGACGAACCGGCCGCCCAGCCCGCTTTCGGCATGAAGGCTCGCACGCCGTTCACCACATCGCGAGTTGTCGGTTCTCCCGCACCACCGCCACCGTTTGTTGTGGAACCGATTTTTGTAGACATTCAGTGGGATCGCCCGCTGTACATCAAGCCCGAACCTGGAACCAATGACCTGTTCGTCATTCAGCAGGGCGGCGAAAAAGACAGGCCGGCGAAAATCCTGCGCATCAGCGATGAACCGAACGTTGCGGACACGAGGCTGTTACTCGAAGTGGAAGATCGACTGGTCTATGGTCTGGAGTTTCATCCGAACTACCAACAAAACGGGTTCCTGTTTGTCTATTCGAACGGTCCGCGTGAGGAGCCACGTCTCAGAAAGAACCGCATTTCGCGTTTTACGATTGCCGATGGCGAATGCGATCCGGCGTCTGAAGTCGTCATTCTTGAGTGGCGGTCGAACGGTCACGATGGGGGTGACCTGGCGTTCGGAACCGATGGCATGCTATACACGGCCACCGGCGATGGGACGAGCGATTCTGACGAATGGACGTCCGCACAGGATGTCACGAATCTGCTGGGAAGTGTTTTGCGCATCGACGTCGACCGTCCCGACAAGGATAAGCCTTATTCTGTGCCGCCAGACAATCCGTTTCTGAATGTGCCCAACGCTCGACCGGAACTTTGGGCCATCGGTTTGCGAAACCCGTGGCGAATTACGATCGACCGCGCCAACGGTCAACAGTGGGTCGGCAACAACGGACAGGATCTTTGGGAAACCGTTCATCTTGTTCAACCGGGTGAAAATTATGGCTGGAGCGTTTACGAAGGGAGCCACCCGTTTTATCCCAATCGTGAACTCGGTCCCGGCCAGCTCACCGATCCCACAATCGAACACCATCACACTGTTGCCCGGTCGATGACCGGTGGCGTTGTGTATACCGGTGAGCAGCTGGCGGATCTGAACGGAGCCTACATCTACGGCGATTACGACACAGGAAAAATCTGGGCGGCGCGACACGATGGGAAGCAGCTGACCTGGCATCAGGAAATCGCCGACAGCGCGCTGCGCATCGCTGGGTTTTCTAATTCACATCGAGGCAACCTGCTGGTCGTCGACTACTCGGGAGGCATTTATCGGCTGGTCGTCAATCCCGACAGCCTCAAGCCGTTTGACGAATCTGCTTTTCCACACACGCTTAGCGAAACCGGTCTGTTTGCATCGGTGCCTGAGCATCGGATGGCGGCGGGCGTTATCCCTTATTCGGTAAATACTCCAGCGTGGCACGATGGAGCCACTGCGCAGCGATTTCTTGCGATACCCGGCGATGGTCAAATGACCTGGGCCGCCAACAATGGGTTTACGTGTTCCAACGGCACGGTGCTGGTTCAAACGCTTACGCTGGGCACTGGTGAGAACGCTCGGCGAATCGAAACGCGTCTGTTGACGAGACAGCAAAACGAATGGGCGGGCTACTCATACCAATGGAACCCCGAGCAGACCGAGGCCACACTCGTCGAGAGTGAAGGCAAAGACATAGAAATTAACGTCACAGATGGCGAGGATTTGCGCAGTCAGCCCTGGCGAATTCCGTCGCGCACCGAATGCAGTTCGTGTCACACGCGCCAAGCCAACTTTCTGCTGGGATTAACGGCAGTGCAACTTAATCGCGACCACAACTACGAAAGCGTGTCAGCCAACCAATTGAGCACGTTTGCCCACATTGGATTATTCGTCAAGCAGCCGGACGACCTCAGCACAATCGGCCACACGGTCGACCCATATGATGCTGCAGAACCGCTTGAAGCACGCGCCCGGTCATGGCTGCACGCTAACTGTTCCCACTGCCATGTGAACGCTGGTGGAGGGAACGCGAGGATCCTGCTGTCATTCGACAAGTCACTTGACGCTATGCATGTCATTTCGGAATTTCCGCAACATGCCACGTTCGGTTTCGCTCGCCCCAGAATCATCGCGCCGGGTGAACCGGATCAATCTGTGATGCTTGCCAGGATTAGTCGTCGAGGCCGTGGTCAGATGCCTCCGCTGGTCTCAAGGCAGGTTGACCAGCGGGCTGTCAGGCTGCTGACTGACTGGATCGCGTCCATGGAGTCCGACCACAAATTTGTGAAAGACTGGAAAATTGCCGATCTGCAGGATCATGTCCCGCAGTCAGCCGATGGTCGTTCACTCAAACGCGGCGCGGATGTGTTCAAGTCGTCGGGGTGCGGCCAGTGTCATCGTTTAGGCGATGGCAAGGGCGGCATTGGTCCCAACCTGATTGGTATTGCCGATCGCAAAAAGCCAGCAGAAATTCTTGAGTCGATCCTCGAGCCGTCGGCAAAGATTGACGACAAATACGCCGACACGATTTTGATTACCGTCGATGGTCGCGCGGTGCAGGGGCGTATCGAAACTGAAACCGACGACGCCGTTGTGCTGCGGTCGACCGGCACATTCAACGATTCAGTCGCGATCGCCAAGAAGGACATCGAGGAACGAATGCTGTCCAAAGTGTCATCCATGCCCCGCGGAATGGTCAATCACCTGGAGCGTGACGAGCTTCTTGACCTGCTGGCGTATGTCCTGTTCCAGTCAGCCGAACCGTAACGCCACCTGCTCCTTTCTTCGCCAACATCAGCAGGCAACGCACGGTGGGGCTGTCTTGAGGTCTTCAAGGTGGTCCGCGTGGTCGCGTTGAGGATGCCAGCCTGTCACTGTTTCTTCAGCCAGCGGCCTAACCAGTGAGCCGCGTGGCCGGGCCAGGTCGAGATTTCTGATCCATCGACCGACCTCAAGCCGTACCCGTGGCCTCCGTTTCCATACACGTGCAATTCGCCGGGTATGCCTGACTTCTTAAGCCCGGCATAAAACAGCACGGCGCCCAGTGAGGACGATCGATCGTCATCAGTGTGAACAAGAAACGTCGGTGGGCAGTTCTCAGCGACTGACACACCCTCGACCAGATCCCCGCGTTTGGCGTCGTACATGTTCCAGGGATAAATCAGCATTGCGAAATCGGGCCGGTGAGAAACCTTGTCGACCGCATCAACGGGCTGATAACTCAGACGTCCCCCATCGCTTAACAAACGCGCGGCAACTTGTCCGCCCGCAGAGAACCCCAGCAGCCCGATGCGATCCGGCGTCAACTTCCATTCGCCCGCCCGGCGACGTACCAGTGCCAAGGTGCGCTGAGCATCCTGAAGTGGGCGTTCCCAACCGACGTCGTCGCCCTGTTTGGTGCGGTAGCTGAGTACAAACGCCGTGAATCCTTGCTCGTTTAGCCACGACGCCGCTTCGGTGCCTTCTTTGTCCGGGACAACTTTGCCAAACCCGCCGCCGGGCAGAATAACTACTGCTGCGCCGTTGGGTTTCGGCGCCAGATGGACCGAAATGGTGGGTCGCGTAATGTTCACGACTCGGGTAACAGGCGGATTTTCATTGGGACGCGCAGGCTGTGCCGTGCCCAATTTTCGAGTGGTCTCGCCCGGTGCAAGGTCCGGCCAGACGTCGAGTGGTTCATTCGCGTCAAGCGAAGGCACGAGCCCGAAACAGCAGCACAACGTAAGCGTACGTATGGAATTCATGTCAGGATCTCGTGGACAACGCGGGCAGATTCGACACCAGTGAGTTTAAAGTCGAGACCCTGATAGCGATGAGTGAATCGTTCGTGATCGACGCCCAATTGGTGCAGTGCGGTGGCATGCAGGTCGCGAACATGGACGGGGTTTTCGACGGCGTTATAGCTGAAGTCATCGGTAGCTCCGTAACTAAAGCCGGGCTTTATTCCCGCCCCAGCCATCCAAACAGTGAAGCAGCGAGGATGATGGTCGCGTCCGGCCTGTGGTGACTTCCAATCGCCCTGTCCGGCGACACCGCGCCCGAATTCGCCGCCCCAAATGACAAGAGTATCTTCCAGCAGTCCGCGTTGTTTCAGATCCTTCACCAGCGCGGCGCTGGCCTGGTCGGTGTCCACGCATCGCGAAACGCACCACGAACTCAGACGAGAATGGTGATCCCAGTCCGGGTGGAACAACTGGATGAAACGCACGTTTCGTTCGGCAAGGCGACGAGCCAGAATGCAGTTAGCCGCATAACTGCCGGGGCGTCGCGAATCCGGGCCGTACAGATCAAACGTTGATTCCGGTTCATCGCTGAGGTCGGTCAGGTCCGGAATGCTGGTCTGCATGCGAAACGCCATCTCATACTGCTGGATGCGAGTTTCAATTTCCGGGTCGAAGGTTTGCTCGTATTTCTGCCGGTTGATCGAAGCTAAACCGTCCAGCATCTCCCGCCGCAGTTCACGCGGGAATCCATCGGGATCGTTCAAATACAGCACAGGATCTTTCGCGTTGCGGAGCTTCACGCCCTGGTGCCTGGACGGCAGAAAACCACTGCCCCAATAGTGATCGTACAGCGGCTGATCGCTGCCGCGTTTCATGCGGGAAAGCAGCACGACGTAATCCGGCAGGTTGCGATTGACGCTGCCCAAACCGTAACTCGCCCAACAGCCAAAGCTGGGCCGTCCGGCAAGCTGATGCCCCGTCAGAAATTTGGTCATCGCCGGCGCGTGGTTGATTTGATCAGTCACCATCGACTTGACAAGGCAGATCTCGTCCGCGATGGAACCGATGTGCGGCAACCATTCACCAATCATCGTTCCACTCTGTCCGTGCTGTTTGAACTTCGCGACCGATGGCATGATTAACTGTTGTTTGCCAGCCGTCATTCCGGTGAGTCGCTGTCCCTGACGAACGCTGGCCGGAAGTTCAGTGCCGGCGAGCTTCTGCAAGCCCGGCTTATGGTCAAACAGTTCGATTTGAGACGGACCACCAGACTGCGTGAGAAAGATTACGCGTTTTGCCTGTGGAGCAAAATGTGGTAACGAATGCTTCAATTCGGCAGAAGCAAGTTCGTCACCCAGCAACGTCCCGGCGGCAAGGGCGCCGAAGTTCAGGCCTCCCTGCTGCAGAAAGCTGCGTCGTCGAAGTTGCATTTGAGAACTATTCACGTGTAATCGCCTCATCAAGGTTCAGCAACAGGCTGGACACCGCCATCCACGCGGCCGTGTTCGGTGCCTGTTCACGCGACGGTGGAGATTGTTGTCCGATCGTCGTGTAATGAACGGCTTCCGCCGGGTTGTCTTCGTAATATGTTCGAGCACGCGACCAGACGGCGTGCAGTCTTTCCAACTCCGAATCATTCAGGCGTCGCGACAGCACTCGGACAGCTAGCGACTGCATCGTTTCTGCCGCCGAGGCGTCTGAAGAATCGAGTGAGGCCGTAGCATTGCCACCGTCACCAACGGCGAGGTCAGCAAGTGCTCGCGACGCTTCCAGCATTGTTGTGTCGTTCATCAACGTGAGGGCATGTAGCGGCGTGTTGGTGCGTCGGACTCCCACTTCGCACACTCGGCGTTGAGCACTATCAAACAGGAATGTCGGTGCGACCGAGCGACGCCAGAATCCGTAGACTGTTCGGCGATACTGCGCCGGTCCAACGCTGGGTTGGTAGTCGAATCGTCCCATCGTGATTTCGGACCAAACACCTTCGGGTTGATACGGACGTACGGGCGGACCACCGATTGCGCTGTTCAGTAAACCTGAAACTTGCAGCGCATTGTCGCGAATCATCCATGCCGGCAGGCGAAACCGCGGAGCACGCGCGAGCAGTCGGTTTTCCGGATCTCGCAGAATCAGCTCGGGCGTGGCGTCGCTGCTTTGCCGATATGTTCGGCTGGTCGCAATCAGCCGGAGAATGTGCTGCAGGTCCCAGTCGTTTTCGATTAGCTCAACGGCCAACCAGTCCAGCAGTTTTGGATGTGTTGGCAGTTCGCCCTGTAACCCGAATTCGCCTGGCGTCCGCACCAATCCCTGCCCGAACATAAGCTGCCAGAGGTGATTAACGACAACACGAGCCGTCAACGGGTTGTCAGTATCGACAAGCCAGCGAGCCAGGTCCAGCCGCGTTTGCGTCCGATCTTTGGGCCACTTCAGGACACTCGTAATAACAGCTCGCTCGACAACATCCCCCTTCGCATCCCAGACACCGCGTAGCAACACGTGAGTTTCCCGACGTTCCTTACGTTCGGCCAGCACCATGACGTTTCGCGGACTCTGTTGCGACTTCAGTTCCGCAAGTTGTTTGTTGGCAGCTTGAAGACGCCGCGACGCCTGCTGATAGGCGTTGTCGTCGAGGAGAAACTGATCGAGTAGCCTCGCTCGTAATTCGTCGGGCAATTTTTTATCGAGCGGTGTACCTTCGTTAGGTGAGGCTGCGTCAGCCAGCGAAGAGCCTGCGATACTCGCCAGTTCTGCAATGGGTGAAACGCCATCGACTCGCCGGACAGCTTCGCCTCGTTCGGCGGCCAGTGAAATCCGAAAGCGTCCGATGTTGGCGTGGCCGTGTGTCGATCGATGCCGTAAGACAATCACCAGTCGGTCGCCCGGTTGAACGTGCCACGGTTCGGTCAATTCAAACACGCCCACATGCGGTTGAATGGCATCGACTCCAATCGTTGACCAACCGTCGCGAGCGTCATCATTCAGCGTGTCCTTGATGCGCCCGTAACGGGCATCCCACTCGCTTTTGTGTTTTGTGTCGCGTTCGATGTCTGCCGTTGCGCCCGATAATTCGAGTTGTGTTTCCGACGGACTACCTTCACGTCGCGCAAGAACTCGCACATTGGTTAGCGTGAATTCGCCGTTGCCATCACGAGTAAACCTGCCGCCCTCATGAGACTCGTGCGGGAACACTTCCAGCCGCCACCCGGTAACGCGTGGCATCTCATCCGGAACCTGCAGCACAACGCGATAATCATCCTGCGTTGGTGCCTTGCCGTGGGTCTGAACAATGTGGTCGGCATCGACGGAAAAGTCTGTGCCATCACTGCTGGAAACGCTCGGAGGCGGCGTCCGCCAGATGCGATAGTCTTTGGGCGGATCGGACAGAAAACTCGCCAACCAATTTTCAAAACGGTGCTCAGCAGCTTGACGCTCAGCGACTTCCTGAACTTTGCACTTATTGGCGAACGCCTGCATTTCCTGGACGCGTTCGTCGACAAGCGGAGATTGAAATTTCAAGTACGGCTTTGCTCGCATCCCGGCCTTGCCGTCTTCGTCGATACTGTTGAAGAAGGCGAACATCGAATAGTAATCGTGATGCGAAATCGGATCGAATTTGTGCGTGTGACATTGCGTGCATCCCAACGTCAGTCCCAGCCAAACCGTGCCCGTCGTGTTCACCCGGTCAATCACATAATCAATCCTAGATTCTTCCGGATCGCGACCGCCTTCGCCATTCGTCATGTGATTGCGATGAAAGCACGTCGCCAGTTTCTGCTCGTCCGTCGCGTTTGGAAGCAGGTCGCCAGCGAACTGTTCGATGGTGAATTCGTCGAATGGTTTGTTCACACGAAACTGTTCGATCACCCAATCACGCCATGGCCAGTTTTGCCTGGTTTGATCCTGCTGGAACCCATCAGAATCCGAATAGCGGGCCGCATCCAGCCACCACATTGCCAACCGTTCAGCGTAATCAGGCGACTCCAACAACCGATCGATCTCAGCCTGCCACGCGTCGTTCCCCGAGTTCTCTGAAGACCGCTGTAGCGTTTCCAAACTCGGCGCCATGCCGGTCAGATCGAAAGAAAGACGGCGCAATAGAGTCTCAGGCCGCGCCGATTCTGAAAGCGTCAAGCCTTCGGCGTGAAGTCGGTCCGTCACGAACGCATCGATGGGATTGGCCTGACCGACGGGAACGTCCGGCCGAGTCAGCGATTCAAACGACCAGTGCTTCCCCCATTTGGCACCACGAAGAATCCACTGCCGAATCGCCTCGCGTTCTTTGGCACTCAGCGGTTTGCGGTGTGAGTCCCCCGGCGGCATCAGCTGATCTTCGTCGTCGGAAGTGATACGCCGCCAGAGTTCGCTGTCTTCCGGTTTTCCGGGAACAATCGCGGGAATCCCGTCGCGGTCTGCTTTCGCAGCAGATTCTAAATCCAGCCGCAAATCCGCTTCACGATTTTCTTCGTCAGGCCCATGGCAATGAAAACAGCGATCCGACAGCACAGGCAGCACATCGTGAGAGAACGAAACCTCGTCTCCACACGTCACCGACGCCGCCGCCAGCCATACGAAGACGCCGAGCATTGCGTGGACTGGATTCTTCCCCTGCATTGTTTTGTTCTCAGCCAAATCAACGTTTTCGTGTGAGCAGCGCCGCGTTTCATGACACGAACGGCGACAAACTGCTCAAGCATCTTACCGTGGCGGCACGGCAACTGCATGCCTTAGCTGACACCCGGAACGAGAATGTCGCACTGAAAACCGCTGGCCTACTTCGAAATTTCATTAGCCGCAGGGCGCTAGCGTGGTCTGCTAAAAATTCGGGGTTGACAGGTGTTTTCCGATGGACTGTGTCTGGAGTTTTTGTTCTGGCCTTAGCCCGGAAGGGCGGCAGCACGTAGCCTTGGGCGTGAGCCCAAGGTCACGAGCCATGAATTTGAGCAAGCCCCGAAGGGGTGACAGCGGTGTTCTGTTCTTCCTTTCGCTGCCGCCCCTCCGGGGCTTGTTTGTACGTCGGGCGACAACCTCGGGCGACAACCTCGGGCTGACGCCCGAGGCTACGTGCTGCCGCCCTCCGGGCGAAAAACACAGTGAAACATCCGCTGCCCGGCGGAACAAAAGTTGCGCAAACCAATAAGCCACGCAATACCAGTTTTTTAACAGACCAGCGCTAGCCCCAGTTGTTGGACTTTGTCAGTACGAAACCGGGGCTGACGCCCTGTGGCGAATCCGGCGTGCCCAGAGCCACAAGCATCTGTGATTGCCCCAACCTGGACCTCCGGGCACGCATCCCGAGTCAATCGCTCGGATTTTTGGATATTCAAACCAACGTATGAATTCGTAGTGAACTGCGGGAAATGTGGATCTACAGTTGCGGATCAAAAGCCACATTCATTCACCGCCTGCATAGTCGGCACCCTCGGCTTCTTCATTCAGAACGGGCTCCGTGAGATAGAACGCTTCATTATCTGGTTGCAGGCTGGTTGCATACGCATCGGCGTCAACGGCTATCTTCTGCATCGTGCCAATATCGCTGAGCACTTCCTCACGGCATTCGTTGTGTAGACGCTGCATCGTTTCTGGCGAACAGTACGCCACGCGGTAGGCTTCCCAGTTGGTGGCAAAGCTGACGGCCGCCGGGAGACTTAGAAACGCGATCGTGCAGAGTCCTAACCCTGTCGCCAGAGTTGGACGGCACCAGCACAGGATGAACCGGCCGATTTGCTTTCCCCGCGTTCTGTCAGACGCATTCGGTTGCTTATTGCGCAATCGCAGCACAATCCACAGCGAGGAGATCAGAAATCCGGCGAGTAAAGAGCACTCAGTCCCTCGATTCTGAGTCCACAGGAAAACGGCTTTGGCCCACACGGGAATTTGCGGTAGTTGCAGTGGTGGCATTGCCCATGGATTTCCTGGCTGAGCGCTCTCCCATGCGACAGTGGCACTGAAATGCTGCAATACCATTGCATATAGAGATCCCAGCACCAGGACGGCGGGAATGAAGATCCGTTTTCGCACAGGTGCGGTTTTCTGCGGGCGGAAGTACCAACGTCGAATCAGCAGCACAACGATCGTCACCAGGCAGATTCCACCGACCACGTTAATTGTCCAGCCAGCGATCTCCCCACGTAAGACTCCAGCCGGAATCAACGCCTGGAACACTACAGAGACAACAAATGCCCCGCCGAAAACCACTGGATATCGCCAACCGAATGCGACACCCTCCGAAAGCTGGAAGCGTCTTCCGAACAGCCAAATCGCCGTCGCAATGACAAGGCAACCGACACCGTAAAGTAAGATCTTGCAGATGGCGGACAGGCGTGTTCCGTCGTCCCTTTCATCCGGATTTAGATCGAATCTCGCCATCACGCGAGTCCCGATTTCCTGATCCAGCCCACGTTGACGACTGATGCGAAAATTGACGTCGTATCGCGTTAGCGGAGTGTGGCTGGCAGTAAGTTCGGGCGTGCTTTGTTCCAGTTGTAGCAGTGTCTGGTGTCCCTGTGCGAACACGCCCCTTCGATATAGGCGAGGAAAGAAGCCGCTTTGTTGGTCGCTAATCTGTTCGGCCAGTCTCAATTGTTGCTCAACGATATGAGCTGCGAAGTCTGCGTTTCCTTCCCGTCGCACCCTGGTGGTTTCAAGTTCCAGATGGTCTCGCAGTTTCCTGCAAATTGCATCCACATGCCATTGGATGCGGTCTTCACTGGCACACCGCGATGCTTCGCCTGTCGCCTGCTGCGTTCGTGCGACCTGAAGTTGAAGTTGCAACGGTCGATGCTGGTTGGGAAATTTCAATTCACGGAGTTCCTGTCCCCTGTAAAAGTGACGGCACCCAGCGTCATAAGTCGCTTGATCAGAAATTACTTCGTAGGCTCCGAGAAAATCCGAGTAGTACACTTTCTCCGCAGATTTCCTCCAGCACTGCGCAGCGGCCAAGTAGTCGTAAAGAGCATTATCTGGGTCATGCTTCCTGGCCTCATGCAGGATGTTCAGCCAGTTTGTGTCTCGCACTTCGCCACCGTCGGTGCTGAAGCACGCAGGAAACAGCAGCATCGCCCGGAGACGCCATAGTTCCCTGTTGTTCGGTTCAGCGTCCGTCGCCTGGCTCGCCAGCTCAGTGCATTTGGCCGAACACTTGTCCCAAAATTCGTGCGTCAGCTTCGCTCGTTCTTCGCTCAGGGCATCTGATCCCTGTTGCAGAAGGAACTTACTGGTCCAGGCGGATAAATAGCCGAAGCCCGGCCCATCCAACAATAATGCGGCACCCATCGCTTCTGACGCTGTCAGATCACCACGCGCTTCCAAACGGCTGACGGCTTCCAGCCAGAACTCCGCCTGTTCGGGTGGCAGCATTCGTGTTACGCGAGCTTTTTCACTGCCCACAATATCCTGAGCTGCCGCATCAATGCCGTCGGCCACTGCTGACCGCGACGCAGCGTCCCAGCGGTGGCTGAACACGCAAAACGCTGACGACGTGACAAAGCTATTCACCAACAGTGTCCAAAAGCATCGCGTGGCAAGCCCCATCAGAACTGCGGCCAGGCCCGGATCTTCCTGCTGAGTCAGCCCGCCCGTAAAAATTGTCTTTAGCCACTTCATGAGCAATCAGATATGCTGTGTGCAGTCGCCGGCGACAAACGCATGGCGTGGACAATCCTAATTCGTGGTGTGTACAAATGCAGTACGCACGCAGGCTGACAGTGGATCATCGCATTTTCGAAGATAGCTGGCATTAGCTCCCGCAAAACCTAAGAACCTTCCCAAACATGTACCTGTTTCGTCTGGCTGATCGAGTTGCTCGGGGCCTGAAAGAACTTGATCCGTCGCGTTTGCAGCGGCATCGTGATTTCCTGCTGACTCAACGCATGCCCGACGGCGGATTTCGGGGGCGAGAAGGCGATTCGGACCTCTATTACACAGGTTTTGCGGTGCGAGCCCTAGCGGTTTCCGGTGGGCTGCAAGACGACGTCAACAATGGCGTCGTCAACTATTTGAAAAAGCATCAGCCGCTGGATTTGGGAGTGATTGATTTGCTGAGCTGGCTGTACAGTGCGTTGGTGGTGCAAGCGGGGGGCGGGGAAGACCTGCTCGCAGATGCACCTCGTGACTTCGCGGAAAAGGTCGCAGAGAAGCTGGAAGCGACTCGAGTTGCCGATGGCGGATACGCGAAAAGCACCGAAGGTTCGGCGGGCAGTACGTATCATTCGTTCATGGTGTCGCTGACTTACGAACTGATTGGACAAACGCCGCCAAAGCCGAACCGGCTGATTCAGTTTCTGTACGACCGACAACGCGACGACGGCGGGTTTGTTGAGATCGCTCCTATGCGCCGCAGCGGGACTAATCCAACGGCTGCAGCGGTCGCGTTGCTGCACAGTCTGGGCGGAATGGATGACGACATCGCCGACGATGTGCAGGGCTTTCTAACCGACGTCGTCAGCACCGAAGGCGGCTTTCAGGCGAACACTCGCATTCCCTTTGCAGACGGCTTATCGACCTTCACCGGACTGTTAACGGGGCACGATCTCGGCCGCCGCGACATCATCAAGCCCGATCGAATTCTGCAGTGGCTGACTTCGCAGATTGAACTGCCGACCGGCGGTTTTCGAGGAGCCAGTTGGGATCAGCAGGCCGACGTGGAATACAGTTTCTACGGCCTCGGAATTCTCGGCTTGCTGCATGCAACGTGACGATCTCTGATCGTGGCGGGTGGTGACCTACACCTCTCCGCGGCGAAGCTCAGCGGAGGTCGGGCGAGCGAAGTAAATTCCGGGAGGGGGGCTCGGCACGCTGGAAGCACGGCTTGGTGTCTCATGGCCACTTTGTGACTGGCAACAACGTGATCAGCCCTCCCCCGATCTCGCTGCGCTTGATCGACCCCTCCCACGACAAGTCGCGGTAGGGGTTGCAGATGAATGCGGCTGGTTTTACTGCACCGACGGTCGGCAGTCCTTCATGAACACGCCTTCGAAGCGGCTGTCGGGAACGAGACACGGATGTTTGTATTGTTCGGGGCTGCCACCGGATCGTGCGAGACGCCGTTCCGCGTACCGTTGCCAATCGCCTTCAGGAAGCGCTTCGCACTTCATCGGATGCAGCCGTGAGGTGGCTCGTTTTTCTTCGTATTCGCAATTAAGACGCCGCAGTTCCGCATCAACAGATTCCGCCACTCGGCGCAACTGATCATCAACAAGCGTTTGCCCGTTCGCGGCTGCGACATACAAACAATAACCCGGCGGTTCGCCCCAGGCGGGGGTGAGCGTAAATTGCCGCACTTCGATAGCAACGTTGCCGCCAGCTGTTTGGACGGCCGCCACCACCTGCGATTCCGTGATCTTTTCGCCCGTGATGCTGGATATGTGAGCTCCCTTGTGCAGGAACTCCAGTATCGGTGTGGTGCCGAAGAAACCCGTGCAGCGGACGACGTCGAACATGTTGTAGCGATACAGCCCGGACGCCGTTGTCAGCAAAATGAAGTACTCGCCGCCGTCCTGTAATTCGTGCGAATCCAGAACGACCGGCTGAGTCGAAGTGGCCTCGGCGACAGGAATGAATTCGAAGAAATGCGATTCGATGTCCAGCACGCCGGCGGCCGTGTTGTCTTCAAACGGAATCGTCATGCGACCTTCGCTGGCATGCAGACCGTGGTCCCGGATCGGGATGTTGGGAAACGCGGTTCGCAATTGCGGCAGGTAGGCCGCCGCGCTGCCGCCTGTCCAGACTCCCAGACACACCATTTTCGGCCAGCATTCGGTCGGCTTCAGTTCGCCATGCCGTTCCATGATGCTGTGCAGTTCTTGTGCGCGTGTGGGGTTGGCAGTCATGCGCTGAGACAGCGTTCCGAACACCGCGTCTGACGGATCCAAGCAACGCAACTGGCCATCGTGGATATCGCGAATGATCGGTTCGGCCGATTCGTTCGCTTGAGCCAAAAGTTGCAGCAACGTCGACGGATTGGCCGTGATGAACATACCAACCCACGGGTCGGCCAGAGCAAACGTGGCGATCGCACGGCGTTTAATTTCGGCGTTCAGCAGGCCCGCCGTGGCGACTGGCACGCTGTACAGTTTTTGTACGATCCGTTTCTGCATCGACGACGCAAGACCGCTGATGTTTCCGCAGGGAATGCCGTCGGCCGTTCGTTGGCGGTCGTGCGAACTGCTGATCTGCACCATGCGTCGCTGCGACAATTTCGGGTGCGACTGAAACACCCCCATGCCCCAATGTTGCCAGCCGCGTCGGTAGTCGTCGACGAATCTGCGCGTGACGGGGATCAACTTGGACTTCGCCGTCGTGCCGCTGGTGACGGCATACATCAGCAACGGATTCTTCTGACCCAATAACGCTCGATGATCGCCCTGCTTCATTTCGTCGATGGCCGAACGGAAATTTTCGTAGTCCGCAACAGGATGCCGCTGACGGAACTGCGGCACGGACAAGTCAGCGTTCAGGCCCAGCGATTGAGAGTACCGGCTGTCGGCGTTCAACTGCAGCAGCCCGGCCAGAGTCTTGCGCTGCACATCGCGGCATGACTGCTTCGCCAACTGCAGAAAATCGTCCTTCCGACGAATCATCTTCCGCCGCACGACGCGAGCGATCGCGGAACGGATTCGAATACGCAGTGGGATGGCGGTCATACGAAGCTAAGTTGATGTGATGTGCAATTTGTCACGGAATTCGCCAGACTTCCCGCGATTGATTCGGCTTGTCATGCTGGTGGAAGGTCACCGGACTTCTGGCGAAGTCCACTACGGTTGTATGCTCTCAGCAGCGATGCGTTCGTAGATCGCCTTCGCTTCGTCGTAAGCTTTTTTGGCGGCCGCTCGTTCGTCTTCACGGATCGCGTTCTGCTTCGAATTCCAGCATGTGTCCACTGCCTTCACACACCATTCTGCACTGCGTTTGTTGGCGCGGATAGGTTTGTCCGCGACGTGGACAAACACCGGGTTGGTATGAGCCGAAGGCAGGATCCGAACTGCAATCCATGATGATTGCTGCACCTTTACAGGAAAGGTGAAATCCTGCTCAGTACCATCCGCCAGCAGAGTTTTTGTGGCGACAACTTCTCCATTCACGATCACTTCGACCGGTACTTCGCGAGTCTCTGCAATGCGGCTGCGTTCGATGTGCCAGTACGGTTTTTCGTCCAGACGCCGGTTGCGGATGGCCTTCGTCGCATCAGTTTCCTCGGCCTCAAGCAGCGCGGCTGCTGAAAACGTGACATCGACCGTCGATGGTTCCGCAATGTCCAGGCGGCTGGGTTCTTTCCCTTTGCCGGATGCCTGGCCGACGCCGAGTTCGTTGACTTTGAAGTCCAGAATGTGGCTGAGTCCGTCGCCGCAGTAACTGCGACCGTCTTTCAAACCCTGGATCCAGTTGTCGTAGCTCAGGTCCTGATCGTCATCAAGCTGCACATAGATACGCCCCAAGCCGACTCGATCACCATAAATGCACGGGAAGTCGGTTTCGCCGCTGATGCGAGACGTCATGCCGCAATTCAGAGTGTGGTACCAGATGTTTAGTTCCCAGATCGCGGGCGTGTCGACAGCGGAAATGAAGTGGCACACGTCGTGAGCAGCCGTCACGATATATTCGTTGGCACCGATTCCGTCGAACGGCGGCATCTCGTAATCGGGCAGCTTCGACGCAGCCTCGCCTTTCCAATTTTCCGCTGCACCGCCCCATCGGCGGTTGGGAAACTGTCGACTACCGTCCGGCATGATGTCCGGCAATGCCAATCCCCAGCCGCTGTGGCTGTAACCGACCACTCCACCCTGATCTTTGCCCCACTTCAACACTGGCAACGTCCAGCTCGGCCACTGTTCAAGATGAGTTGTCCCCGGATAGTCGTCTTCGCTTAGCTTCAACAGACACAAATGCCCGGCGTGCGAAGACGGAAATCCGCTCACTTCAACATCATACCGCATCAGATGTTCGCTCGAAGATAGCCGCGATACTTCACCTTCGAAGAACTGCTTCTGAGTGTACCAGCACGGCCCCCAGCTTAGCACGCAGCCAACGTTTAGGTCTTCGCCCAGAATGTGCCGCATCATGTCGTCCGGCCCGACGCCTTCGGTCGGACTGTCATAGTGAGCACACCCGGCCGCGTGGACGTGATGGTCGCCGGAATACCACTTGCGCTTGGCAATATGAATCCATCGCTGCAGTTGAATGTCCAGCGAATGTTTTTTCTCGTTCGGGATCGTGACGGTCATCTTCACGGGAAGGTATTCCGGACCGCGAGTCACCGTGATGTCATAATCGCCGGGCGGCAGCGCCACCGTTTCGCCATCCTGCCGGTACACCTGCTGATGGAAGAAGAAGTCCGGTGCCAGGCGACGCGCTGGATTGGGATAGACTCGACCGAGTTTGTCTTTGATCACGAATGCCGCCATCGTGCCGTCGCCGTCCACATCTTTGACGTGCAAAGTCACCTCAATAGCCGGCTGACAATTAAACAAAATCGCCACCGCGTTACGGAAGCCAATGTCCTGAGTTCCCTGGCCGATATTAAACGCCAACGACGCCTCTCGTTTCCCCACGTCGCGGCTGTACAACAGCACAACACGGTATTCGACAGCCAGACCACTCAGCCGCGGTTTCATCGGTTCGCGAGTCAGCAGCGAAACGTCCAGCCAGCGGTTAGGCACATCTGACGGATTGACAAGATCTTCATCGCTGCGCGGTTTCTGGCGAGCCCCCTTGCCACGCTGATAGACTGGCTCGGCGTTTGGACTTTCGACTTTTAGTTCCGGGTTGATGCCCGCTTCGTTGTGAATCTTGATCAGAAACGCACGCCACCCCTGCTGCATTAACTGCTTCGCGACCGGCCCTTCCTTCACTTTGACTCGGCTTTCCGCGTTGATGTTGATTTCAGAAAGGCACAGCGGGTCCAGCACTTCCTGAATTGCCTTCACTGCCGCGCGATCGTCGTCTAGCGCATGAGCAGTCTTCAAATCTTGAAGCACATCGTCACTAAATGGCGAACCGGCAAACTTCATCGCTTCTGCCAGCCGCTGAGTAGCCGCGACCAATGGCTGACGGTCCACCGGAGCGACGGGCGACAGTTCATCGCCCTTAGCGCTAGTGTGATTGCCGAGAACCAAAATCGTTAAGGCGTGAAATGCAAAAACGTGAGCTCTGGAGACCATGATTGTTGCCCTCTTCCAAGACGCGGCAACGTTCTGAACCCGACGTCACCGACCACGCCAATTGTGCAAAGTGCAACATCGAATAGCCAGCGTGCCGAAAGCAAAGCCTCCTCAACACAGCCCGAAATCTCGGGGGAATTGGACTCCGCCGACTTTCCGCAGTCGCGTACTCGACATGATGGGCAGTGAGGAAACACGCTCGAAACGTGGGAACGATAGACTTCGGTCGATTGCGATTAGCTACCAAAGCGTGGAGTTCGCGGGGGGAACAGTCTAACGCAAAAACAGCCCGCCTTCGACAAAGCGAAGACGGGCTGCTGGGGCATGGTGCTGAGCATGCCGGGCATGCCGGGCACCGTCCGAAACGAACTTCGGCGACGTATCCGATTATGGATGGGGCAGAGGCGACTACCAGCTGAACACGAATGAATGCGTCAGCGAGAGTCAACAATCTTCCGCAGCTCCATCAGTCAACATACTTATATTCATACGCGTGCCGGATGTGGCGACGGTCTTTGTCATAGTCGCCGTCGTAGTCAGATCGAAGCTGGCGATCAAGGTCGTCGCTCCACGTCGCGTGTTTCGATTTGTACCGGCATTGAGCAGCGTAACCGAAGCGGAAAGCCTGCTCGCGGTTTTCGAACGCGTCATCCGCGCCCGCCATCTGCTTCACCGTGTCATCGACATCCTGGTCCATATCACGAGCCTCATCAGAACCGAAGTCCGCTTTGGTCTGCTCCCAGTCGTTGGCGAACGCCTTCTTGACTCGCTCCCAGGTACTCAAATCAGCATCAGTACAGAAACCAGTTTTACCAGACATGCTTCGCTCCTTGTGGACACGGTGGACAGTGTAAATCGAAATGATCGGCGAAACATGAAGAACGCCGCTGCGTGTTGCCAATGCAAATCAAGTGCCAGAGATCAGCGGGGTTCTCACGTGGTCAATGTTCGAGTCGATCCGTCTGAGAAAAGTAGACGCCGGGTTACCTTGCGAAGTATTGAACTGAAAGGTGGCGTGTCGCCTGCTGACGAGTTCTTTGCGAAGTGAACGTCATTCGCTCGCGCTGCGCTGGCAGCGACCAACGGCGAACCGTAAACCTCCCCACTAAAATGGGAGCACGGTTCCTTCAAGTGTGGCCGGGGTTGGACTGAACGCAGCGAAGGAAACCCCGGCGTTTAACTCGTGCCTCGCTGCAACCATTGCCACATATTTCGTGTGCCATCCGACAAGGATCTCTTCCGTTATCGGTCTCCAACTCTCACCGCAGTACGCGCTCGCAAGGAGGCACTGGCACTGGCACTCCGACCGGCTAACCAGTCCCTCCGTCTATGCTGACTGAGGTGGTACAGGTTTCAGGGACAGGTCATTCTCTTATTTTGGGAGATTGATGATCTGTTCGAACTGAGCTGGCGACCTGTAATCGAGGCTGGAGTGTCTGCGTTCGTGAACGTAGTAGCGGACGTATTTTGACATCTCTCTTCTTGCCTCTGCCTTGCTTTGGTAATCGGTCATTTCGAGTTCGTTCTTGATCGTTCCGAAGCAGCTTTCCATGGATGCGTTGTCATAACAGTTGTCAGCACGGCTCATGCTTTGTGTGATTGCTGCCCGACGAAGAATTGATCGGTATTCATTGCCAGCGTACTGGCCGCCTCGATCCGTGTGGTGAATCAATCCAACGTCAGGCTGTCGTTCTTTGATGCTCGAACGCAGTGCTTTGAGGACCAGCTGTTCCGTCATGTTGTTATCCAGATGCCAACCAACGATCCGCCGGGAAAACAGATCCATCAGCATCGCCATGTAGCAAAACGTCCCGTCAGTCAGCGGGATGTAGGTAATGTCTCCAACCCAAATTTGATTGATCGTTGTTGGGGCGTCCGCATCGAGCAACAGGTTCGGCGAATAGCCCAGTCGATGACGGCTGTCTGTCGTTTTTGGAACGAACGACTTCGGCTGAATTGCCTTTAATTTAAGGGCTTTCATGACATTCGAGACCTTCCTGCGATCACAGGGAAGTCCCATTTCCTTGAGGTCTTCGGCAATGCGACGAGCCCCGTAGCGGCGGCGGTGACACTTAAAGATGACTCTTATCAACGGAGCCAGTTGAGCATCCTGTTCTTCAAAGATCGTGGGCTCAGCAGTCTGCCAGGCATAAAACGAAGTTCGGTTCACACCGAGATGACGACAGACTTCGGCCACGTTTCCATGACCTTCCTGAACAATCGCTTCAACGGCCGCATAGACGTCAGCTATTCGTTGCGGCCGAAAATAGCCAACGCTTTTTTTAGTATGTCCCTCTCACGTTCGACACGCCGCAGATCGGCTTCGAGGTCCTTGACCTTAGCCTCCAAAGAGCTTGCCACTGGACCACTTTGTTCCAGCTGCTCCTGTTTCCAGCGATACAAAACGTTGACGTTTGAAATGCCCAACCGGTCCACAACCTGAGGAGCCGTGTACCCATCCAGAAGCAGCTGCACGGCTTCTTCTTTGAACTCATCCGTGTACTGACGGCGAGACGATTTCTTGACTGATTTTTTTTCTTCCGAGACATCCTGAGGTCCTTTCTACGGACTCAAAATAAGAGATTCACGTGTCCCTGAAACCTGTACCACCTCAAGGAAACCCATGACGACAATCCTTAAAATCAACGCCAGCGCCCGAAGTGAGCGTTCACTTACGCAGCGCCTCTCTTCGCATTTCATACGAAACTGGTTGAAACACCGTCCGGAAGATGTGGTCGTTGAACGAGACGTTGGCAGACAGCCGCCACCACCCGTGACTGAAGAATGGATTGCCTGCGCATTCACGCCTCCTGCCGACCGAACAGAAGAGCAGGCAACAATGCTTACGCTTTCGGATATGCTGATTGCAGAGCTCGCGGCTGCTGACATCATTTTGCTTGGTACGCCGATGTATAATTATGGTATGCCTTCATCGCTGAAAGCGTGGTTCGACCAGGTCATTCGCATCAACAAGACCTTCTCTTTCGATCTTGATCGCGGAGACTTTCCGCTCGAGCCGATTCTATCCGGCAAGACGCTCGTTATCCTTACTTCATCGGGTGAATTCGGATTCGATACTGGAGGAGTACGGGAACACATGAATCACCTGGTGCCTCACATAAAGACTTGTTCTTTCTATCTTGGCGTTACTGGGGACGACTCCATTCACCACATCGGGATTGAATATCAAGAGTTTGGTGACGGCCGCCATCGCAGATCCATTGACGAAGCGCAACATGGCGTCGTTACTCTCGTCAAAAAGCTGGTCGAAACGGTATAGCCGTTCTGTCCAATATGTCGTGGATAATGTTCGTCCGGCAGGGTTGCGGGGATTTCAAAACCTCGGGCAACCCTGCTGGGCGATTCACCGCTGCAGATGGACCAACTTCAGCGCCTCAGCGTTTCGCGCAACTGCATGCGGTGGCAATTTCTGAGGAAGCGTCGTCGAACAGATGGCACGTCGAGTCGTGTCATTCGGTCGGTTGCAGAGGGCGATTTCGTGACACAGGTCGGCGCTGCATTGACCATTTTTGTCGGACTCGTGCGCGCAAATGAGAGCACTCCTGAACGTCCAATGGATCTGAGCCAACCCACTTCGGTCCGACACGACCGAAGTAAGTTTCCAGGATGGAAGTATCCTCGGTCGTGACCACCGACGCGCGTTCGGAATGCCGCACTTGCGACATTGTGTGCGATTGGAGAATGACTCTGGTCGGTTCGCTGTGATCGCTTAAGTAGTCTACGACTTGGCACTCAGTCCTATTCGTGACCACCTAACAAAGCGCACGGGTCCGCAAGTTCACGGCACAGAGCGATCGGGCCAAGATAGATATCGGAAGAAGCGCCAGGTCAAAAACGGGATTCGGGGCAAAGTGAAAATCCGGGAGTGACACGATCTGAATCGCCTCTAACCTGGTTTGTTATTCTGTAAGCGTCCATCGGCACCATATGGGATTTTTGTTATTCTTGAAGTGAACTGACCAGACCCTCGATTGTGGCCAAGTCGATCTTTTCGCGAGATGTCCAGTCCAGCAATGCCGCAGCTCGGTCTTTCGCCACCGCGTTTACCGGAGGTATCTCGTTATCAGGCGGATTCAAGGCGTACACGAGAAGATTCACCTGATTGGTCGAAAGCGAGGCGATAGTTCGGGCTATCTGAAGACGCCTTGACGTGTCGATCGTGCCTCCTCGCTCGATTTCCACCGGGATCCGGTCGAAGAAAATCTGGTAATTATGATGCCCATCCGATGTACCCGGGAAATCAGGAGTGACTTCATCCGGCACTGGGCGATTGCCAGCGCTTATGGCACCCAGAAGTATTGCAGTCGCTGACTTCTCAGAGTGACCCACGATATCGGCGTAAACGACGGAACCGAGTAATCCAGCTACATTAACTTTCGCCACGCGAACCGGAATTAACTTTCGCTTTTGCCCCAATGGATCATCGCGAAATGCGGCCTGCCATTCCGATGCAGCGAAGTCGGACTTTATGTAATCCGGTGAAAGAACTGCGACAGTTCGATCCGTATTCTTAAGGTCCATCCGGGATTATTGTGGGTAGAGGTCGAGTCCTCCGCAGTAGAAGAGGATGGCGGTTTTGAAGTTGTCGCGGTTTCGGTATCCGCCGACTCTTCGTTTGATGGCCATGATTTTGCTGTTCATTCCTTCGGCGACGGCGTTTGTGATTCCGTGAGTGCAGTAGCTCACCACATTGGCTAAGCGTTCTTTGATCGTGCGAGCGACTTTCTTCATTGGCTCCAGCTTTGTGTGGATGACTCGCTTGTACCAGTCATTGAAGAACGTCGTGGCCTCTGCCGGAGTGTCATGAACCCAGAGGTCTCGCAGCATCTCCTTGTAGGCCCACGCTTTGCCCGTGAGTAACTCTGCCTTCCATGCGGCATCAAAGCGTTCCTGCTGTTTTTCGCTGAGATTCTCCTGGCCTGAAAGCCACAGATACCGAGTTCCCGTCAATCGATCATCGCCTTCGGCGCGAAGCTTCTTCTGCTCCGACCGACGGACCTTGTCGACGGCTTCGGTTGCCAGCTTCATGATGTGAAAGCGGTCGTGCACAATCTTCTGTTCGGCCAATGCAATGTTGCCTTTGGTGCTCTTGACGTATGCGGCACTCATGTCCATCGCAACCGCCTCCACAGACTGCTTTTCACTGTCGGAAAGCTGATCGAAACAGGCATCAGCGGCTGCCGTGTCATGACCATCGGAAATCGCTTCGACAGTGCTCTTGTCCAAGTCATAGATCAGCGTGACGTAGTTGTGTCGTTTTCGAAAGGCTTTCTCGTCGATGCCGATTCGAGGGAGGTTCTTCGATTGTTTGCGATCCTTCCCGCGAGCCACCGCCTTCTGCAGAATGTGCCACGATTCATCCCATGAGATCCCCAGAATGCTGCACGCCCCTTTCACGGTTTGTGTGGCCAGAAGAACGTCGATGGCGAAGCGTTCAAAGAACAATGAGAAGCGGCTGTTCTTTTCCGCCCAGGGAAGCCTGATCTGTTTGACGCCATGATCCGGGCACTTCACGCGAGGCGTGCGGGCATGAAGGATGGTCGCAAATTGCATCGTGTCCAGATGCCGCCATTTGCGAGACTTCGTGTGGTCATAGCACGGCAGCTGCCTGTCGCAATCCGGACAGCAAAAAGTTTCGCCCTCGCCATGTTCGACGAAAACGTCGACCTGTTGAGCTTCCATATCCAGCTGAACGTCCGCCACAAACCACGGCCCCGTCAGTCCCAAAATCTGTTCGTAAAAGTCTGTTCCCTGCATCCCACGAAAACTAACGAATTAACGCCTCACCCACAAAGAACCCGGATGGACCATTCTTAATCGCCTGATCCATCTGTTCAACAAAGTTAGTTCCAGGCAGAAAGTCCTTAAACTGGACCGTCACGGAATATCCAGCGGACAACAACACTCTCCCTATCCAGCGAGCCCAAAGTTCGTCGGCTTTCGTATAGCTTATAAAGATACTCTCCACTGTTGAGTTTTCCTTTCCGTGCCCGGTAATTGAAGCAACGACAATTCCCTCAAGGTTGTCGTTTTGAACAATGAATTCAATGCGGGATTTCTTTGCACGATCCGTGGTGATCACAAACATGCCTGTTTTATCCCGGTTTGATTGTGACCCGGATTCAAAGTGTGACGCCGCCCGTGAGTCGGAGACGAATCGAAACTGAGGAGGCCGCCGCTGCCGGTTGCCATCTGCGCACCAAACCAACGTGCAAATTAGTTGTACATCATCGGCTGACAAGTCACCGACAAGTCCATCTTCCCCGACAAACAGTTCACTCCCATGTCGTTCGATCGCATTTGCGAAGGTCTTTAACAACGTTTGCCTATCATTCACGTCAATTTCAAAAAATCCCATCGGCCGTAACGTTGACGAAAGAAACTCAACTACGCGACTGCGGTACAGTTCATCGGCCCGAGCCACGCGATTTCGACTTTGATTCACCGCTTCCTCGCCAGTCGCCTCCTTCAGCGCGACATACCAATTCGCCAACTCTGGATAAATTTCCAGTGCGCGCTCTTGTGCTGCCTGGACGTCCTTTTTGGCTGGCCGGAATACTTTTTCCCGTGGGTGGCTTGGAGGCGGCGCAAGCCTTTGATCCAAGAAGTCGTTCACACTCTGACGTAACTGGATGTCGCTCATCGCGTCCAGCATGCCCCCGAATCTGTCAAACAAGTCCGGTCGATTGATCCACGGCACCGATTGGGTCAACAAGTCTATGGGCGTAAGTAATACGTACTCCGAATTGAATGCTGGAAGAAAGAACTTCCTGTGGACCCAACGCTCCTTGTCGTAGTCGAAGCTCACTCGACGCACATTGAATTCGCGGCATTGCTCAGGGGCAAGGTGCTTCCTTGCAAATACCTGCGTAAAGTTCAGTAGGAATTCATGGCAAAGATTGGTGATGAAATCGCTGAGTGCGTCCTTGCCTGCGCCCTTTGAAAATAGGAACAAACGCTCGAAATGACTGCCTTTTGAATATTTCTCTTTGCCGAAATCCTTCAGCGGTCCCCGAAGGCCAATTAACGCTCCGCTCGCAAATGTTGGCCCCAAGCCGCGTCCAGCGTTACCGCCAACCGAATAGCCCAACCAATTATTTGATATTTCCTTAAAATGCAGCCATTCCTTCTCCTGAGCGTCGGTCACATTTCCTTCGATGATTTTGTTACGAACAAACGACACATAACGCACAACATCCATGTGTAGCCTTTGGTACTCAGGCTTGTCACTGTCAAAAACAAGAAAGGGGTCAATAAAGAGTGGCAGATCGCTCACCAGCGAAATATCAAAGACATTTTCTGAAGCGAGAAGATCGTTCGAGATGTCGAAAACGTCGGAAAAGTACATAAAATCTGTTCCGGGAAATGTACCTTGGCGTGGCATTTGGGGGGAGAGCGTGACTTCTGGCGGGCCGAAAAGATACACCGCCATCCCGCTTGGTGCATCTTAAAGGCTGGAGCAAGGGTGTCCGAAATTCCTACAACTTCAAGAAATGTCCGGGTTTCAAGAGAATGTTTTGTTTAGCGCGTTGCTTTCAGTTGCATCATGCGACACACCGAGATACAGTGAAGATATGCGGAGTGTATCTTTCATGTCCTCCTGCTTCCCGTTAATGGTAAGTGTTTGTATCTTTTTGGATTTTCAGAAACTTCGTAGGGGAAATCGATGACACGGCATGCGAGTCAGGACTCACTGGTTGAGGCAAGATCGCTCATAATCGAGTCAGGCGAGTCTCAAACACGGTTGGCAGAAATGTCAGGCGTTTCCCGCGTGCAAATTAGTCGAATCGCAAATGGCCGTGTCAGTTCCGTTTCTGAAAAGACGTTGCGACTCCTCAGGCAAGCAGTAGGGGCTGAACGGAAGCGTCGACACGAGAATGGAGGTTCAAAGGAATCAGGCTCGACTGACCGCTACAGAGACCTGATCGAGCAAAAGCTGAGCAGGAAGTCGTTTGCAGGGCTCGGCTTTCCGGAACTGGCACCTCAGCCGTTGGAGGACATCTTCGTAATGCCCGAAGCGATCCGGCAAATCCATGACGAGCCGGCCGATGCTGACTGTGACGACGAAGTCGCGATGGCTGCGCGGGTCGCGAGAGACCTATACGCTGATTCGCCGCGTGAGAACGAGCGATTGAGCGCCGAAGAAGCCATCCACGCATTTCCCCGTTTGATAATTCTTGGTTGTCCGGGCTCCGGAAAAACGACGTTCATGCAGTACGCAACTGTGATGACTTCGCGGGGAGATTTTTTTCAGAGTGATTGCCTTCCGGTCTTTATCAGGCTGCCGGAATTCGCCGCGGCCATGGTAGTGGATCCGAAAGTCGACTTCTTCGGATGGATCAAAGCACGAGTGGAATCGTTGGGGGCGAGTGAGTTCGGCAAAACGCTTCAGGTATGGTTGGAGGATCAGTCGAAGCGTTTACTTTTTCTGCTAGACGGTCTGGATGAAGTCCCCGATGACACTTCGCGTATTCGCTTGGTTGAAACAACTCGAAATTTCATCGCAAAATTTGCAGCCAACCGCTTCTGCCTGACATCGCGGCCAATCGGGTTCGACCCGGAGCCGTGGAGGGCACTCGGTTTTGAAGTTGTCAGATTGCTCGAATACGGTGATTCGCAGATTCGAAAAACGATTTCGAAGTGGTCCCCATTGATACAGACTGGCGACGATTTTCAGGTAGCCCAGAACCTGGAAAAGGCGATCTGGGAAAACTCCAGAGTTCGTCAAATCGCATCCAATCCACTGATCCTGACAATCCTTATTTTTCTTTGCCGCAGTCGGAATTACGTACTACCCAGACGCCGTGTGGATCTCTATGAAAAAGTCGCGGAGGTCTTTCTGGAAACGTGGGAGGCCAGCAAGCGACCGTCGGGAGAATTCTCAGAAACTCTGGGGATTGATCTGGACGCACGAGATCTGGAGTGGCTTGTGGCGGATCTCGCTTTGCAGATGCAAAGGAACGGGGTGGTGACCGCCAAACGCTGGTGGATTGAGCAGTGCTGGCATGAAGCCTTGTCAACAAATCTGGGATTTGACGATCAAATCGCGAAGGATGCGACTGCACGGCTGCTCAGGTTCGTTTCCGGCCGAACGGGAATATTCGAGGAGCGGTCACTGGATCTCTACGCGTTTTCACATCGAACACTTCAGGAGTTCTTTGCTGCGGTCGGGCTTATGAACGAGGCTGACAATGAGACACACACGGACCTCGAAACCTTGGTTCGCCCCTATCTGTTTCATCCTGAATGGGACGAAACCATTAGGCTCGTCACAGCGCGCATTACGCCGCCACGGGCAGAACGGCTTGTTCGTTTGATGCTCGATGACTTGGATCCATCGGGGCGATTCTTATATCGTGGTCCGCTGTTGGCGATGCGTTGTTTGCTGGATGGATCTACGATTGCCAACCGGCAGGTTGTGGACCAACTTTTTCATTCGATGGACCGCCTGGGTGCGTCGCCGTGGCTGGGCATCACAATGCGTTGCCTCGACCGACTGCGGCAGTTTGAGGGTTCTCGTTATGCTCTTCACGCCAGTCAGGCCATCGGCCGAATAGTTGATCTCGCTAAGCAGGAACTCGAGCCTGACGATGTTGAAGAGCTTGAAAGTGCAGGATTTGATTTTCCGGAGATCGATGTTGAGAAACTGTCGGCTGAATTCAATAAGCCTGCTGCAGTAGTAAAGGCTCCACTTGCCGATGGCTCGGCTGAGCCTGTCTACATTCCCAACTTCAAATTGATGAAAGATGACTTTCCAGTCTGGCAAAAGGATGCAACTCGCCGGTTGCGCGATGCGAATACGCCAAACGAGGTCAAGCATTGTCTAATTGTGCGAATGGCCATGCAGAGCAACGTTCACGCGAATTGCTTTCCCGTACTTGCAAGAGTTGTCCAGGACGAACCAGATGAGGAACTGAAGGCGCTTACGATATCAGTCATTGGTCGATTCGCAAACGCCGACGAAGGTGCCGTGGCATTGCTAAAAGGCCTGCTGAGTGAATCGCAGTCAGATACCATCCGAGCTGAAGCTGCATGGGCACTTGGAAGCGTCGCTGACAGTGACGCTAAAATCTACAAGATGCTCAGGGATCTGTTGCTCGATGCGAATGAATCAAGTGAAGTGCGTCGAAACGCCGCGCATGCACTGACAGAAGCCGTGGTTAACGATGCTGAGCTGGTGGATATGATTTTGGTGCTGGCGTATCAAGATTCGCAAAAGGGAGTTCGAATGGCGTTGCTTCATGCGTTGAGAAAGTGCGTTCAGCGGTATCGTCATGTGCGTGAAGCTTTTATGGACTGGGCAGCGGGAGAAGGAACGGAGGCCCGTGTAACGTGCCAGATATTGGCTCGTTTGCTGGCGGAAGGGGAAATCGAGTGGGATCAGTCATTAAGCCTGCGGATTGAAGAGGTACTGCGCCGAATCGGAATAGAAGACGGGCTTGGAAAACCTTGTCCTCACGTTTTGTCAGCATTGATCGCTTTGGTTGAAACGCGTGAATCTCGAGGCGGTGTCACGCTTCAGGAGGCTTTGGCAGACGCCTTTGAAAGTATTAAAGACAGGCTGGAGCATTGCTTTGTGTTCGGGTCGACAGCAAGGAACCAGCAGTCAGCTGACAGTGACATCGACGTAATGATGATTGGTGACGTCACGATGGATGTAGTGGCTCCTCTGCTGAAGAAGGCAGAGCGAATTCTGGGGCGGCAGATCAATCCGGCCATTTACAGCTTAGCGCGTTTTCGAAAAAGGCTGCAAGACGGTAACCACTTTATTGCTACGGTCATGCAGGAGCCAAAACTGCCAGTTCGCTGGGCAGGGAATTCAATGACGGAAAAGGAGCTAGACGATGAGCTTAGAGCTATGGCGTCGGAACGGTTGGTTGGTTAGCAACGACACGGTGCCGGCGGAGATTGCCGAGCTTTTTGCAGTTGTCGACCGTGAGTTGTCCGATGCCACCAGTCAAGGCTTAAGTGTCGATGGGAAATTCATGCATGCTTACGACGCGGGGCTGATTCTGTGCATGATTCCACTCCGTGCGTGCGGGTACAGAGTTGCCAAAGGCAGCGGACATCACAAACGCGCCATCGAATCGCTACCACTGTCGATGGGTGCAGATTTCCGTCAGGTCTCCGACCAGATCGAAGTTGCCTCACGGAAACGAGGCCAGGCGATGTACGACCACGTAGACGTCGTTGAAGAAAGGGACGCCGATGCACTAATTGAAACCGTCAAGCGTCTCCGAACGGCGGTTTCTGAGTTTCTGACGAACAATTATCCGGAATTGCTTCTCTCGACGAGGTGACGGAAGGGCTTCGGCGGAATACGAAACTCCGGGGATCGTTGTAGGTCGTCGTTCAATTCTGTTCGAACACATCGACGCCGTTGAATTACTACGAAGACATGCTTCGGTGAGACCAACCGATGCGCCGCCGGCAGCCTCCAGCACGACTTGCTCAGGGTTTAATACCGATGATCTGGCGGAACATGATTGGAGGGCTGTTCTCGACGGACAGGTCGCGTCGATTGGGCGGACAGCCGTTTCGCAACGTGGGAGATGTTCGTGAACACGGCCACTCAGACCCAGCAGGCCAGCCCGTTCGGTCGCCGCAGATAAAAGAGGTTGTCTATCACGATAGGCGTGAGTAGGGCGACGTGTTCCTCAGCGTCGTGCAGAAACTTGTTGACAGGATTGCCTGTTTCGTGGCATGCTCAAGAAAAGGCCGCAAACAGGGAGGTTCGTCGTGCTGATCGAAACAACACCACAGGATGCCTGTCACCATATTCGTGTGGATTCGTCGGGACGCATTCGGTTGCCCGTTGAGCTGAAGGAGAAGCTTGGGGTTGCAAACGGCGACTGCGTCGTCGTGGTCGAACGTGAGGATGAAATCCGACTCGAAACGGCTGCTCAGGCGTTGGCTCGAGCTCAGGAGTATTTTTCCACCTTCGTTCCGGAAGGTGTCAGCCTTGTCGACGAGTTGCTGGATGAACGACGTGCCGAGGCCCGCGATGAGTAATGAAGTGGAGCCCAATATTTGGACCACGGGTTAGATAGAGAAAACGGCACTTACTGTTGTGACGGCGGAAGAGAGTATGACGAAGCCGGAACTGGACGTCAGCGTGGAGTTGATTCGAAGGCGAGCGACCGCTTAAACGCGATCGTTGCCTTTCCGCACAGGCACGGGGCGATTTCATCGCCCACTATAAAGGGGTTGTTGTCTATGCAGAAAGGCCGTTCAGAAATCCTTACGCCTCATCGACCGCAATAGGCAAGAAAGGCGGCACAACCGATCTCTATCCAGAGTCCGCCGAGAACCAGTGTTTTCCCGTCTTATCTCGCCACGACTCGTCATTTCCTGAAGCGGGGATCAGTACCAAAAGCGGAAGTGGATGGGAATCGAACCCACCAGGCACGGGTTAACGCGCCTCAACGGTTTTGAAGACCGCGACGATCACCAGATCGCAATCACTTCCGGACTGTAAAAACGCTGGTAATAACAACATCCCCCGAACGGTTTAAGATTTCGTACTACCCGCGTATACTACCGGTAACGAAAGTTGCCCCCGCCGGATTGCAGCCAGCGGAGGCAGTGCCCCAACGCCCCGATTCGAGGAGAATTGTGACAATGCCCAAGGTAGGAACCCCGCCCGCCGCCGTCCAGCCGAAGCCAACCAAGAAATCAAAGAAGACAAAGCTCAGCAAGCCACCGAAACCGTACAAGGACTTCCCATTGAGCCCCCACAACAGTGGCAAGTGGCAGAAAAAAATAAACGGGAAGATTTACTACTTCGGAAGATGGGGCCGAGTGATTGGCGGTCGACTTCGGCGAGTGGAGGGTGACGGCTGGCGAGAGGCTTTGGAACTCTACACTCAGCAGAGAGATGACCTATACGCCGGTCAAGCCACCACGGCCGACGGAGAGCAAATAAAACTTAAAGATGTCGCCAACCACTTTCTCACAGAGAAGGAGCGGCTGCTGGACTCGGGCGAACTGTCGAAACGAACGTTCAAAGAGTACAAAGAAACCTGCGACAGACTTATAGCGACATTTGGCTCGAATCGGTCAGTCTCCACTTTGGCGCCGGGGGAATTCTCCAGACTGCGTGCATCAATTGCAGAGAGTTGGGGGCCAGTACGCCTTGGGAACGAGGTCGGACGAATTCGCGGGATATTCAAGTACGCCTACGAGGCCGACCTGATCGACAAGCCAGTTAAGTTTGGCCCGACGTTCAAGAAGCCAACGGCGAAGACCCTTCGCAAGCATCGGGCTGGTCAGCCAGAGAAGTTCTTCGAAGCCTGCGAGATCAATGCGATGCTGAAAGTCGCGTCGCCAGTGATGAAAGCGATGATCCTCCTCGGCGTGAACTGCGGCTTTGGTCCAACCGATTGCGGACTGTTGAAGAAAGAGGTTGTCGATTTAGACGGCGGTTTCATCGACTACGCAAGATCGAAGACAGGTGCGTTGCGGAGGAACCCTCTTTGGCCCGAAACCATTGCGGCCATTCAAGGTGCAATGTCACCTGCAGACTCGGAACTCGTGTTTGTAACGTCGCAGGGTAATCCGTGGTCAAACGGAACCGACCAGATGGTGTCCGGGCAAATGAGATTTGTGATGGAAGACGCCGATTGCTACGTTGCCGGTCGCGGACATTATGCGTTGCGGCATGTGTTGGAAACGATTGGCGGCGAGTCGAAAGACCAAGTGGCCGTAGACGCTCTTATGGGCCACATCGACAGCAGCGTGGCAGCGACGTATCGAGAACGCATCAGTGACGAGCGGCTTGTCCAAGTTACTAGCTGCGTCAGGAATTGGCTCTTCGGAGAGGGTGGAGATCATGACCGACGTGTTCCCTGAATACGCAACTGTCGCAATCTTGGAAGCAGACCTGCAAGCGTTGATGGTCCGCTGGGCGAGAGTGTTCCAATCAATCCCTGGAGACATTGAAGGCGTCTGTTCGATTTCCTTCAGGAAGATGTCAGTCCAGGACCGCCGAGCGATTTACGAACTAGCAAGACTTGGATTGATCGCGGCCGAGGCCGATTGTGACGACCAATGCCTCTATCTTGATTCTGGCAGCAGTGAACTACACTCTTGGCTAATGGAAAACCTCGAAAGGCAACGAGCCGTTGACGCCCACTCATCGTCTACTTATGACGAGGGTGATGTGCAATCCACTAGCAGTAATGGTTGGCTCCGCCAAATCGATGTCGTGAAGGGCTTTGGCTGGGACGAGGGGGCGCACTCAAGGAAAGGCAGCATGCAAGTAAAACGTCTGTGCGAAACCGGTCACTTCGAGACCAATAACAAGAAGGGTAAGGGCAAGCGAATCTCGTTCGAAAGCGTAATGAAATACGCAAAAAACGAGAAGATCCAGTTCACACTCAACCTAGACATTGCGTAACCGCTTTGGAACGACCGCCATATTTCCCCAAAATTTCCCTGCATTAGTTAGCCTCGTGAAGTGCCCCTTCATGGGGCTTTTTTTGTGCCGTTACGTAACTTCACGTAACACCCAATTTTCATCCATCAGACTGGACCTCAGTAGGCAAGCGTTCCCAAACATTTTGGAGGCACGAAATGGCGACGAATACGGTGAGGCAAGTGATGGAAAAGTACGGTGTGGCACAGCACACAGTATTGGCTTGGATTAAGTCCGGTGAGTTGAAGGCGGTCAATGTTGGAGTGACGCCTTCACGAAAGAAGCCACGATGGCGGATTAGCGACGAGGCATTGGAGGAATTCGAGAAGGCAAGAACCAACAAGCAGCCGCAGAAGCCGACAGCAAATCGTCGTAACGCAGCCAACGAAAATGTGACGCAATACTACAAGTAGACCCATAGCCCCAAAAAGGCGGCCCCCTGAACTTTGGCAAGAGAAGGGAGACCACCTGAAAGGAAATCTGATGCCAATTGTATCCGAACGACGTTCCGCAGCAACGAGACATCGGCGATTGCCACGAGAACTTTTGGAATCGCTCAACCGTCGAAAGCGTTGCAAATTCCAACTCGTCAACGGCAGGGCGAATATGCTCGACGACCCGGAGTGGGATTGCGATGCCGCTGAACAGGAGTGCGATGATGAGGATGTTGATGACGATACTTGGGGAAGGCGAAAGCTGGAGTCTTCCGGCCTCAAAGCCAAGACGATCAGCGATGCTCAGATCACCGTGAATTCTAGTACTGACCACTTAGACAGAATTCTCAATCGAGATGACGTGCGAAGTGCCGGCATCGTATTCCCCTTCTTCGATCTGTCAGCAAACCCAATCGAGTACCATACCGTTAGATTTCGCGTTCCGCACCGCTTCGGGGGGAAGAAGCCGCGAGTCGCAAAGTACCTTTGCCCAACGGGCGAACCCAACCGCAGCTATTTTCCTCCAGATGCTATCGCTGCAATCAACGCCGGTGAGCCGCTGTTGATTACAGAGGGTATCTTGAAGGCCCTTGCGTCGACGCAAGCTGGTTGTCCCTGCATCGGATTGATGGGCGTGTGGAATTGGATGGCTCCGCAAAGTGACGACGAGAAAAATCAAGACGCACCACGACGCCTCATCGCAGACCTCAGTCAAATAAGGTGGGAAGGCCGCGATGTCATAGTCATGTTCGACTTTGACAAGAAACGTAACAGCAAAGTCAACCTCGCAGCCGTGAGGCTGGCAGAAGTCCTCACTCGTCAAGGAGCGAATGCACGTATCTATACGCCGCCGAGAGCTGGGTCGGCAAGGGCAAAGAAGAACGGGATAGATGACTGGATTTGCCGCAGGGGCGAGGCCGAATTCGCAAACCGCGTGAAGGACATGTTTAGTTTACGACGATCGCAAACGATCGACGTCGTCCGCCGACAACGACAATCAACCAGACGCCACATGATGGAGCAAGATGAGGGTGGGATTTTCTTGGATCGATCCGCCACAGGTTCTGGCAAATCTCACATCGACACCGACACGATTCGTAGGCTGAATTTGGGCGAACGAGCACTCAACCTGCAGCCAACTCATGCCAATTGCCAAGAGGTTCTTGCCAGCGACCGACAACATGGCATTGAGGATTCCGCCGCATACCCCAAGCATGACCCGGTCACGTGCCCCAATTTTTCGGATGCAAATAAAGCCCAACTACACGGTTTGAGTTTTCGATGGGCCGTGTGCCCCGACTGCAGCTATCGAAATTCGTGTCTATATCTGAGTCAGTGTGCAGAGGCCAAAGAGTCACTACACATGATCGCGACCCATAAGAGAGGCGAACTAACCATGCAACAAATAGCATCCGGTACAAAGTACATCGCAATCCACGAAGACCCAATAGCGATGCTGAGACCTCAATATGTCGCTAAACGCGGACTCGCGACTATTGAGCAAATCGCACGAGAGGTCCTACAGAAAGTATGTGAAAACGATGTTGAGAAGCACTACTTTCAGAGAATGGCAGCGATAGCGAAAGATTTTGATGGCTACCGACGCCGTGCGATTAAAACAGAGAACATTCCACTCCCAGAACGTGCCAAACACTGCCCGGCACGCAAGCGAATTGATCAATGCATCTGGGAGATCGTTCATGAGAAGTATGCCCTGAATCGGGAGGCAATGCAGCTAGTTAGGTGCGCCACTGACGGACGCCTTGTGAGTCTCGTTGCTGCGGTCGACGAGTTTTTTGGCGTAGGTGGGAAGCGCAAGTTGACGCGTCGACTGGTCGGTAACTGTGCCACGCCCTTGCCTCGTCGAGCGAAAATCGTGATTAACGATGCTACGGCAAGTTTAAAGTCGCTTGCCGCCGCCACAGAACGTGAAATCCACGACATCACCCCAGAGGCAATTCCCCGTACCATCAATCCAACCGTCCAAATTCCAAGAGACGTTACACGGCGAGCATCTAGAGACTCCGTGGCCGATACGTTGCGAGGGATCATTCATGATATTCCGTATCAAAAAATTGGCTTGATCACTCACAAGAATCATCTTGACGACGGACTTATCCACTCTCTGGGGGAGGCATACCGTGATAGGGTGTCGACCTTCGACTGGTTCGGAGGCACTAAATCTCGTGGTAGCAATGAATGGTACAAAGATTGTGATTGCATGATCGTGCTCGGCACACCTCGCGTTGCGCCAGCCGCAATTCGTGAACACCTCATTCGACTGAATAAGCCATGGGCCGCAAGAATTCGCGCTGCCGCTGCCGGTTGGCCAACGAGGGAAAACGGAGGAACACTCGACGCTTGGCTTGGCAAGGACGAATCAGGCCAACCAAGGGTGGTAAGGACTGGACACTATGCAGACCACGATTGGCACGATGCGTACACGGACTTAGTCACGGCCCAACTGAAGCAAGCAATAGGGCGTGCGAGAGGGTGTCTAACAGATGGAATTCGGTGCTATGTCGTTTCGACGGAGAACATCTGCTGTTCGGACCCGCAAACGTCGCTAATGGGGGCTGGCGCGTTCGCGTCAGACGGCCCGCAAGCCTTCTTGTCAAAATTTCCGCTTCCTCCATTAAAACTAGCTGATGTGGCGATTCTGGACCACTTAAAAAACGGGGACAGCTCGGTGCCAGTTCCGACGCGAGAACTGGCGGCTGTGCTTGGGGTCGCCGAATCTACCTGTCGGGAGCGTCTTCAAAAACTTGAGAAGGCGGGGCGTGTACGAAGAGTTGGCCAGCGAAAAGGGTGGATTGCTTCTTCGTGAGAGCCCGCGTAACGACGGGTTTTCCTAAAGGTAATCTATTAGGAGAACCCGTCGATATTCCGACACCGGACAGATCGCCCCTAAGTGTGAGCATCCCAAGTCAGCTCTATTAGTGAAGGTAAATGACGGAATACCGATTTCGGGGGCTGAGGCAATCACTCTGTATGGCGGTGACAGACCGTTCGATCGGTGTCGTCGCACAGCCTTCACCACACTTTCCGTCACCGCTGGGCAAGGCGTACTTGCGGCGGGCTCCAGCATGCACACCGCGGTCGCTGATGCGTGGAGATGCTGCCGACGTCCCACCGATAGTAACGTTTAGGGTCTAGGCCATCGAGATCTCCGAATTCGCCAGAATTGCGCCTAATTTGGACGCCGTCGCCGTATCGTTTAGGGTACACTCTATTCGATACTAACAAGTTGGAGAGAACGAGATGCCGAAAGTGTCCAATACAGTGGCTTGCTACGTCCGGGTTTCAACCGTCGGCCAAAACGAGGCTGGGCAGAAGGAGGAAATCAAGCGGTGGTTGCAAGGGAACGGCGTCGATCCGAAGGTCGTTGTTTGGTACGTCGATAAGATGTCCGGAGACAATATGGCACGTCCATCGTTCAAGAGGATGCAGGCAGACATATTTGCAGGCGAGATTTCGACAGTCGTTATCTACAAACTCGATCGCCTTTCTCGAAAGATTCGCGACGGGATCGACGCGTTGTGTGCATGGTGTGACAAGGGGCTTCGCGTCGTCTCTGTCACTCAGCAGATCGACTTCAGCGGAACTGTTGGGCAGATCATCGCCGCCGTCCTTCTTGGTGTCGCCCAGATGGAGCAGGAGAACCGGCGAGAACGCCAAGCCGTCGGCATCGCTGTGGCGAAGAAGCAGGGGAAATACAAGGGACGTAGGTCTGGTACGACGAAAGCCGCACCGGAGAGAGCCGTGGAACTTCGCGAGAAAGGCCTGAGACCTGAAGAGATCGCCTCTGCTCTGGGTGTTTCTCGGAACACGGTATTCCGCTACTTTCGGGAAGCAAGTTAACTTCTCAACCAAGTGGCCCCGCTCGGGCCAAGTCAAATTTTCCTCAGAGAGATGGTGCCCAAAACTCATACCACACAGCTGCCTGGCAGCCCTATGAGACTGGTTGAATGCCAGGGCCAGCGCGCACTTTGGGCAATTTAGGCTGGCGCGACAAGTGAGTATTGGTTAGTCTTTTCGTGTCGTAACATCGGACTTCACGAGGAGAGGACAAGAGATGTCGACAGTTGAACTGGCGGTCACCCAGGAGCTGACAGGAAACATTGTTCATTACTTTGATCAATTGAAAGACCCGCGTTCCAACATCAATCGTCTGCATCTGCTTGGTGATGTGATTGTGATCGCCATTTGCGGAGTGCTGGCCAACGCCGACGGCCCCAGTGCGATTGCGGAATGGGCGCGACTGAATGCCGATGGCCTGCAGAAACACCTGGCACTTCCGCATGGCATTCCGAAAAAAGATACGTACCGGCGCGTCCTTTCTCTCCTGAAGCCGAACGACTTTCAAGCGTGCTTCGTGCAATGGATTGAATCGCTGGAAGGACTTTCCGACGAACAGAAAGAAGGCTACAGAAAACAGATTGCGATTGATGGCAAAGCACTCCGTCGATCACATGACAAAAAGAATGGGCTGGGTGCGTTGTTCATCGTGAGTGCGTGGGCTTCTGATCAGGGGATTTCTCTGGGACAGGTGGCGACGGAAGAGAAGTCGAACGAGATCACCGCGATCCCGAAATTACTGAACGAAATCAATATCGATGAGGCGATCATTACGATTGACGCAGCGGGTTGTCAAAAAAACATTGCGCAGCAGATCGTGTCTGGCAATGCAGACTATGTGTTAGCCCTGAAAGGCAACCAACCGAAACTCTATGAGGTCGTGCAGAAGTTTTTTCTCGATCACCTGGAGGATGACTTCGCTCGCTGTCCCGTCAGTCGCTATGAAGAAACAGAGAAGGGACACGGTCGGCAGGAACAGAGAATCTACTATCAGGCGACCGTGCCTGTCGATTTTGACGTGGGCCACAAATGGGCCGGACTCAAGACCATCGGAACGGCGATCCGAATGTACGAGCAGGACGGCATTCATCATTCTGACGTTCGCTACTACATCAGCAGTCTGCGTCGCAAAGGCGAGCTGTTCGCAACAACGGTTCGTGGTCACTGGGCCATAGAAAACACGCTGCACTGGAGTCTCGACATGACCTACCGCGAGGATGAGAGTCGAGTCCGAAACCGAATCTTCGCGAACAATTTGTCATGGCTCAGACGACTCACACTCAGCCTCATCAAGAAACATCCTGGCAAACAAAGCAACGTCATGAAAAGAAGAATGGCCGGATGGAACATTGACTATTTGATGCAAATCCTTACCGGCAAAACAACTTAGTATGCGCTGGCCCTGGTTGAATGCACAGAAGAAATTGTGAATGCAATCGGTATATTGTGAAGCACAAACTTCCGCCACCTTCGAAATATGGCCACCTACAAATGCTTAGCGAAGTCTGCCCCTGCAGGTGCGATGAATTACCCGAACGTTAGCTGCCGTCGCGAATCTGAAATCAGTGAAATGGCTTCGACACCATCTAACCAAGTAAGCAACCCAAATCACGACGACACCCATAGGTATTACAGGAATCAAGGCGGTGAGAAAAATAAATAAATCGCCGCCGCTAGCAGAAACATAATTAGCCAAACTGGAACTACGTCTATGACAATTGTGAACTTTGGTAAATTCTTCCGCGACTCCACCTCGCTTTTGACGACCTCCCCAGACTTCATGAAGGGAATCCAGTACTTCTCGATAAATACGGAATCCATGAAAAGTCCATGCCCGCCATCGTGAAAACGATCGTATACACTTGCACTGCCCGCTCCGTTCGTCCCAATCGCCCCGTAACCTAGGGACTTCGCAAAAACTGGCCAGAAATCAGCATTTCCACAGTCGTTTATGATGTATTCAGACTTCCGTGGATTGTCATCGTCCCCTATCCGAGACTGCACTAAGGACCAATTGAAATCCTGTTTCACAACTGATCCACACAGAACGATCCGAAAAAACTTCACGTGCGGATCGCATAACATCAGCCTCGTTATTAAATGGGTACCAAAACTATGTGCAATGACTGAAACTTTCGCGTTGGGATACTGCGATCTAATGTTGGCATATTCTTCAGCGACACGTTTGAGAGGCTTTTTGCCAAAGTCCAACAGACGCGTGGAAGCGACAAATCGCAGTAAACTAAATCGACCATACTTCAATGTCACTGCTGTCAAGCTTGCGTCAGCTTCTAACAGCCTTTTTACGGTTGATTGCCAACTCCCGAAATCTCTGATCCCGTGCACGACCATCACGACGTGCTTTGGGCTCTGATCCACGTCCGGAGTCACTTTGTGCACATGTTCCAGTACCCGTGACAACGTATCCGACCAGACGGTGCTTGACTCATCATACTTGGTGATAGTCCAGCCGTGACCTGAAAATTCAGCCTGAAGACTATCCTTGGCTGCATCGTAAGCAGTGAGGCCAAAGATAAAACGCGGAGTCTTAAGCCTTGGCCCCTTGCCACACAAACTCCGAAAGAGAGAAGTTGCAAGCCCATCTTCTGAAACTCCCCCTCGCTCACGAGGTATCAGTAGATCCAGAACCAACAAGTCGACTTGATTGTTCTCCAACCTTTCGCACGCGTCTACAAAGCAAGTGACCTCCTCAAGTTCACATCGTGATTCGCCAAGCGCATCCAAGATTGTTTTTCGAACCCGCAACCTTTTCGCTTCATTGTCTTCGACCACTAGAACCTTAATCATGGGCACTTATGAGTCCTCGCTCTCGAAATATATGAGCAAGCTCCGACTGCCAGTCGACCTTCGAGGGGTGGTAGTATACGGTGCCCATGTAGCTTGGTGACGAATGACTGGCAAGCTCTTCCCTCAATTCCGCCAATGTCATCTTTTCTTCGTCTCGTCCGAATTCAGTCCATTGCGTAACGATGGCAACCGGAATTTCGATCCTCTTTCGGTGGAGTTCGCGAAGTATGTCTCTACCAGCAAAGAAAAACGTATCACTGGTAGGATCTTCTTTAGTTACGTCGAAGTTCGGGTGTCTTTGCGGTAAGCGTGCAAATCTCGATTTTTGTCGCTGGGGCTGTGAGCGGGGCTGGGGAAGCCGGTCAGGTGGCCGTCGCAACGCAGCCACTGGCAGCCGCGGACCGGTTCAAAGGGTATCCAGCATGCCATCGTCGTATCTTTCCGCGGCTTCCAATCGACCGCAGAGGTCCAGGAGCTGGACCTGTGTTGCACCGCTCTTCATGCGGTTGATGGATCGGCTCACGTCTCCAATCAGGTGCTCCAGATCGAAACGGTCCATCGGGACGATCTCAATGTCACGACTTGCCTCGCAGGCCTTCAGGGCCTTTTCAATCCGTTCGAACGGATATCCATATCGCATGAGGAGTGAGCGTTCGTCCGGAGTCAGCTGAAGACCAATTGTCTCTCGCGCCATCAGCGAAAAGCACCTTTGCTACCGATCAGGGGGCGATGACAAGCTGACTTCGATGCCGTGTGCGACTCAGCGTCGGAAACGGATTCAACGTTGTCGAGATAATTCCAGGGCATCCAGCGATCAGGAGACCTCGTGACGTCCGCCGCATTGATCTGGAGCTGATTCAGATAGTCGAACGCATTGGCTCCACTCAACTCGCACGTGTAAATCAGACTCATGTACATGTCGCCGACGCGGGCGCCGTTGCGGGTTTTGTAGAACATGGAATTCTTACGATGCAGAATGGCTTTCTTCAACGCACGTTCGCAGAGATTGTTGTCCAGCGGAGCCCCGGCTTTGCGGAGAAATAACGTCAGCGGCTGCCAGCGTTTGAGCAGATAGTTAATCGCTTCGCCAAGGGCGGAATTCGCTTCGACAAGTTTATCGTCGAGCTGACGCTGCAACCACGCATGCAGATCGTCCATGGTCGGTTTGCTCTGTGACTGGTGCAGGGCCAGGCGTGCTTCAGCAGACATCTTTGCGTCACGCGCAACTTTATCGTTGTGGTAGATCACCTTGAAGGCCTCGATCACGTGTCGACATTCTTCGGGAAACCGATCGTGAAGATCCACGAAGTTGCGACGGCCGTGCGCCAGACAGTTCGCGAGGATCGTGTCGAGTTCTTTGGGCAGATTCCGCGCGAGTCCGTCACACATCTGCACGGGCGCTTCAAGCTGAGCGGCTCGATGCTGCAAAACGTTCGACAGATTTTCGCCGGCATGCCGATGGCCACTGAAGAACAGCGCGATGCGCACGCCTGCCAGCGTGGCGACAACGCCTGACGTAAACAGCCCGGTGCGGCTGGGATTGCGATCGTCGTCTACCGGTGGCGGTGCTTTTCGGGCACGCTGGCCCATCATTTCCAGGATTCGGACGGTCGTATCATCGTTATACAACACTTCGCCCTGCGCGGCCTGGCGGATGAGTTCGTTGTAAGTCGGAGCGATCAGTGAGGCGGCGGCGTGAATGATGTCCCACTGAGTCGAGGCTGCCAGAGGAACTTCGCAACTCCACTGCAGCCCCTGAAGGCGGTTGAACGGCAGCCCGCTTCCATACTTCAGCAGCCCGATCATGCTGGCCACCGTATGGTCGTACTTATCGTCGCCAACGCCGTCGGGGACCGGTGCCGTGAAGAGCTTTCCGCAAAGGTGGCAGCGTAGCTTCTGCATGCGATAGACGGTCGCGTGCAGCGGTGCCCGACCAACAAAGCGAACCAGCACACCGGGCGGCTTTTCGTAAAGTGTCCCCTGACCACAGTCGGGACAGGCGTTGCCGGCCGAGTGTTCCGGATGCCTAACGTCGATTTGATCGGCACCTGGATAATCGTCGGCACTGTACCTGCCATGTCCAGGCGGAGGCTCTGAAGAATCGTCGTTCTGATTGCTCTGAGAATCGGTTGCTGCACCATCCGCGGCGTCACCAGCAGACACACTGGGAACCTCTTCGGCATCACCAAGGACGTTCGTCGATTTCTCACTCGTCGCACCAAACATCATTTTGCGAAGACGAGCGATCGTGGTGTTCTTATTGCCCACGATTTCAAAGAAGCCTCGGTACGATGCAAAGATGTTCCGCATCAACTCCATGTCGTCGTCACACAGCGTATTGGACGCCGCACGCTGAAGCAGTTCCTCAAACCGTTGTTCTGTCACTTCGATAATGTCCGGTGCTTTGCGAGTCATGATTCGGTCGGCTTTCCCTGCCACACGTTCGATCCATCGAACGCGAATAGAACAGGGATTTGCATCTGGAATCAAGAGCAGTTTTGCACTCGACCTGAATGGCGCAGATTTTTGCAGAGCGACAACGGAATGTTTTCGAGCGACAGCTCGATTAGCCTGCCGGCCGTCACGCACGAGCGTCGGCTCGCGGGCCGCCCCGCATCAGTGGCGTGGTCCGACCGAACGCCAGTCCGGCGCTGCCGCCGCTCGATCCGGATTGCCGGCTGAGAACAGAACCGACAACTGATGAGCGGCCAGAGCCCTGGCACTGCTGTTCTCGTCCGGCGCGGATGGCCACCAGTGGAATCGTCCCTCAGAGAGACGTTTGTGACAAAGCCAGAAACCCTGACCGTCATACACCAGCACTTTGATCGCGGTGCGGCGGCGATTGCGAAAGACGAACACCGTCCCTGCGAACGGATCCTGCCCAAGAGCGTCTTTGCAGAGCCGCGCCAGTCCGTCAATTCCCCTGCGAAAATCAGCTGGCTCGACAGCAACCAGGATCTTCATCTGTGGCGTGATCTGCAGCATCACTCACCGCTCCAGAAGCTGCGGCCAAGAGCAACAAGGTCTGGCACTTCACAGCCCCGCAGATGCACACGGAGACTGGCACCCGAGCCGTCTGCGAATTCGACGACACATTCCGTCGAAGCGGTCGGCGATGGAGGCGGAAGTTCGATGAATGCCGGAGCCACCGAATCGGATTCGACGTCCTTCGCAGCAACCCGTTTCTTCAGCGAATGATAGTCCAGCTTCAACGCTGAGGACGTGCGACTGAGGCCGTGAGTTTCGACCAGCTTCACAGCCAGCGACCAGAGCTTAACCGGGATCCGAGCCCCAACCTTCCGTGTCCGTCGCCACGCCTCAAAGCGGTCTCGCCCGCGTGCCAGAGCCTTCGAAATGTCGCCACGCTTTCGTCCAACCATGGTTGTCCTCCCCAAAAAGGAAACCAACCACGGTACCGAGCCCCGGAAATTGCTTCAGGCAGGCTTGCCGGAAGGACACAAGTTCGGTAGTGACATGTCAAGCAGTATCAACTCGTAGCGGTTTTCAATCGCCGCTTCTAACCCACTAGCATAGGATTTGCATTCGTCAATACGCACCTCAGGCCATATGCTTTCGACATAGTCTTTCAGTTGCTCAAGTTTTCGGTCCGCATCTTCTACGATTAGTACTTTCATTTAGTCTGCCTCTAGGATCAATCGAGCCGAATTCATTTCAATTGCCACTTTAAACATGCCATCTTTGGAAACACTGCATGCAAGTGAACTGTCGCTTTGACGCAAGTCCTCTTTCAATAGCTTTCGAATCTTTGTCAAGCCGGAATTGCCCTCGGTTTGCAGACGCTCCTCCTTGTCCAGTTCAGCTTCTTCGCTCAGTAATACAGCTTGGTCACTGAGTTGTTCAATATCGACTTGTGAACCGACATCGTTAGATACACTGATCGTGATCGAATTTTTGCCATCGTAGTTCACGACGCAAATCGGGCGAAACTCAGCTGTCTTTGCATTCTTCACTACATTGTCAAATAGGATCACAAATACCTCAACAAACGCCTTGAACCAATCTCCGTTGAAATGATCTGAAATCAGCGACGTCTCGGGGCGAAAAATTACACTGGGGTGAAATCTTCTTGCTGTCTTTGTAGCGACGTCGACAACGAGGCTGAGTTGGAACGACTTGATAGACTGACCCGAAGAACGTGTAAACCACTCCGCAAACATAGCATAGTCTGTTTGTACCTTCGTTCTGCATGATGCGACCGTTGCAGCAAAGTCGGACTTTGCGACTGTGGGCGACAAGGCATTAACATGCTCTTCCAGATCGTTAAGCAGAGTCAGTACACGATTCAATAGTTCTCCCTTGATCCGTTCACGTATTTGCTCGAGCAGCTTCTCCGTGATGGCCCAAAGCACTTCTATTACTTGTTCGACGAGTTCGCTATGGGATTTACATTTCGTTGACGTTGCAAACAATACATCGAGTATCGGTTGTGTGATCTGATAGTGCAGCATACCTGTTGGGTACGTAGCTGTCCATTTCAGCTTGGAGACTGGTCTTTTTCTGTCGGTTAGATTTTGATACGACAGGTGGATGGACACGGATGTCAGTCAGATCATCGCTGTGGAAGTGAAGCAGCTTGTGCTTAGCCTGCAGCGTGAGGTTGCGGAGCTGCGGGACGAGAACCGGCGGCTGCGTGATCGGATTGAAGAGCTCGAAGGTAAGAACCCCACAGAGCGACTCGACGAGGCGTTTTCGGTGACGGCGGAAGAGAGACGCCGCGCTGAAACGGGCCGCCGAAAAGGTCGCAAAAAACAATCCTCGGCGCGTCGCGGTCGTCGCACAACCGAGCAGAAAGCGGACAACGCCGAACGACGCGAACTCATTCTGCCGGAAGGTTACAACGTCGCAGAGTGCCGTTTCGTTCGGGAACGTTTCGTCTGGAGAGTGATCAACGGCCAAGCCGTGCAGGTCGTCTATGAAATCTATCACGGCCCCAACGGCGAGAAATCCGAAATTCCGGGCGTGTGGCCGCGGTCCGAATTCGGCATTGAAGTTCATATCGCGCTGGCTCGCATTGTGACCATCACGGGACTGTCGATCGACAAGACGTGTGCATTGATTGAATTCTTCTGGAATCTGCCGCTCGGCAAATCCCAGGCGGACGCTCTGTTGAATCAACTGGCACGGCGTTGGGAACAGGAATTCGAATCTCTGTGTGACCTGATGGCGTTCAGTGCGATTGTGCATGCAGACGAAACCAGTTGGAGTATCAACAGCGTGTGGGCTTTTTTGTCGGAGAAGGCGCGCGTGCTGATCTTCGGATGCCGCAAAGACGGCGACACACTGGCTCAGATCCTGTCGAAAGAGTTGTTTGGAGGCGTGCTTGTTTCGGACGATGCGGCCGTGTACCGAGGTTTCAGTCACGCACAGAAATGCTGGGCTCACCTGCTGCGGAAGGCCATCCGTCTGACGCTGCTGAAGCCGGACAACGAAGAGTACCAGCGACTGCTCGACGGCCTGCTGGAAATTTTCTACGCGGCCAAACGCCACGCCGCCGATGGTCGTCTTGGCGATGCCGGTCGTGCGGCGAAGGTCGATGAACTTGATAACACGCTGGCGGCTCTGCTGGTGCGTTACTGCGCCGAGGATTCCGATGTTCGGGCGGCCGACTTCGGCAAGGATTTTGACAACCTGGTCTCAGAACTGATTCGGCTGATGACGGAAGAGGAGTTGTTTTGTTTTGTGACAAGCCCGGCCGCGCCAGCAACGAACAACGAAGCGGAACGCAGTCTTCGCGGCGCGGCCATGGACCGTCGCACAGGTCGAACGAGCAAAACATCGAAGGGAGCCCGTCGCCGCAGCATTCTTACAAGCGTCCTGGAATCGCTGAATCTCCATCTGAAAACACCAACGCTCAGTTCCGTGGTGGCCGAGGTCATGACGTGGCAGCAGGATGGATTCAGTCTGTTTGATCGACTGAAACTTGAAGTCGGCCTGACCTCCGCGCCGCCCGGTCAGTCGCGACTGTCCAAACTCGTCCCCGCCAACTGAACACCACACCTCACGCTGCGCACCACGCGGAAATGGACAGCTACGTTGGGTACTCAGGGTCTTTGATGCGAATCCACTTGGAGTTGACTTCTTCAACGATTTCGTCCAAGTCACTTGAAAACGCTTTGAAAAGCCTATTTGCCTTTTCCAATGAGACGTTTCCTAAAGGCTCAAGTCTTTCTAACCAATACTGGTTATCCTGATAAGCTCCATTGGTCTCACGAGTTGCCAAATGATGTAGTTCGAATTGCCCGCGAACCTGCGAACTGATGTACCCGTGTCTAATGTGAACCGAAATGTACGTGTTTAGCCCGTGCGAAGTATTACCGACAAACTCGTCCCGTATTTCCTCCGCGAATTCCCGGAGCAGTTCTGACGAGTAGTCATCTACATAGACAACACTCTTACCCGCCAACTCGATGCCTGTGACTTCAAGTTGTTTGCGAGCGGCTTGGTTGTTGATCTTCAGGACTCGCTGCAAACGGACAAAGTTTTGTAGACTCTCATCAGACAATGCAGACTGGATGCCTTTCGTGTTGACGAAAATTCGTCCGGATTCTACTTGCTGTATTGCCTTTCTCAATTGATCTTGTTGCGTGATTTCCGCAATCTCAGCCCTTGCCATACGGCCAAATTTCTCAGCTGCGTGATGCAATACGTATTGGAGTGGAGATCGGCGTGTAAAACGGTCCCACTTCGGCGCGGAAAATGGTCCCACCTGGTGAGTGTTTGACGACCGAGGGCGTGGTCGTCGTGAGCTTCGTTTTCGCCGTGGCCGCCGCCGTCAGTCTTTGGAACCGGGCGGCTGTTTTTGTTTCATCGACTCTTTGAATCGAAAGCTTTCGCCGTTCATTTCAAAGATCTCAGAATGGTGAGTCAGCCGATCGAGCAGCGCGGCCGTCATGCGTTCTCCCTGGAAGATCTGGCCCCAGTCGCTGAAGGCAAGGTTGCTGGTGATCAGCAGGCTGCGGCGTTCGTAGCGGTCGGCAAATACCTGGAACAACAGCTCCGCGCCGGCGCGACTGAATGAGAGGTAGCCCAGCTCATCGACGATCAGGAGGTCGAGTTTATCGAGCCGCTTCAGCATGCGATCCAGGGCGAATTGCTTCTGAGCTTCTTCGAGCTGATTGACAAGCGTTGCTGCCGTGAAAAACTTCGTCCGCAGTCCGTGTCGACACGCAGCCAGTCCCAGTGAAACCGCGAGATGCGTTTTACCCGTTCCCGGTTGACCCAGCAGGCAGACGTTACGTCGTGCGGAAATCCATTCGCAGCGAGAAAGCTCCAGCACTTTCTGTTTGTTGACCGATGGTAACGCCGAGAAGTCGTAGCTGTCCAAATCCTTCTGAACGGGAAACGCCGCCTGTTTGATGCGTGAGTTCAACGCGTTGCTGGAGCGCGCCGCCACTTCCAGTTCCGTCAACCGCAGTAGATAATCCTGGTACGTCTGATTCGAGTCCGCCGCTTCCCGAGCCAGCTTGTCGAACTCCGCGTTCATCGTGGGCAGTCGCAACTGTCGGAGGTTCGACTTCACCAGCATTTGGTTCGTGTCGTTCGTTTTTGGAGGCAACTTTGGCTTCTGACCGGTTGACGACGACGGTTTCGCATCCGCCGCAGGCTGCTGGCTGTTCGTTCTTGAATTCACTTTTTTCTTTGCGGGCATCGTCATCGCTTCCTTGTGTTGACGAACTGAGAAACTGATTGAAATGATCGAGGCTCGGCATCGGAACCTGAACCGACAGCACGTCCGGTGAAACTCCTTCGTCGTGAAGAGAGTTCGCCGAATGTGTGTCCGTTGAATCGCTGGACGAACTCTGCGAACGCGCGGCCGACTGTTCCACGCGACGAATGATTCGTTCGGCGTCAGCGCCTTCTGCGCCACGCAGTTGTTCGATGGCCGACTGCACTCGCGGCACCGGATGAGAGGCCAGCAACTGCAGCACGCGAACGTACTGACGCACTCCGGCCCGACCACCGTGGCGTGCCTCCAAACGCTCCCTGAGCCGCAAAAATACTGACGGAAGCGTCCAGTTGCGGTACACGTTCGAATGATCCAGAGCCGCCGGACGTCGTTCGAGCGTCGTCAGGTAATGCAGCGGATCGAGCACCTGGTCGCCCCTCGAATAGCTGCGGACGAGTGTCGCCACGACCGCATTCCGATGAACAATCTCCACGCGATCGACATACGCCTTCACGGTCACTGTGTGAAACGCACACTGCCGCGGCACGCTGTAACTGACGTTATCAAAACGAGCGAACTGATACTTATCCACCTTCGCTTCCTGGCAAACACAAGCGTCGAACGAATACGCGGGCAGCGTTGTCGCGAGGGCCTTCTCTTCTTCGAAACGAACGCCAATCGTGTCCGTCTGCCGACTACTGACGCGATCAAGTTCTGCAACGCAGCGCTGCCGCAAATAGGCGTTCAGTTCATCGACATCCTTCACTCGCGGCACCGGCGTTGACCAGTTGCGTTCGAGTGTCTTCACGCGAATTTCAACAATCGGCTTCTCGTTCCCGCTACGTGGCATGCAGTACAACGGATCAAACGCGAAGTGACTCGCCAGCGCCGCGTAGCGTTCGTTGATCGTCCGTTCACGTCCTTTCAAAATCGCCGTCGCCACAGTTTTCGGGTTATCCCACCAGACTTCCTTCGGCACACATCCAAAGAATCCAAACGCCTGCGACATACCTTCCAGAATCGCTTCGGTCCGCTGAGTCGGCAGAGCAATCGCGAATGGCGCGTTCGAATACGACCACACCAAAATCAACACGTTGACCTTCTGCCGACCGTCCGGAAAGTCCACAGAAATTTCGCCGAAGTCAGCTTCCACTCGCTGACCGGCCCCATGATCGAGCGGGATGAATGTCTCAAGCTTCGACACGCGCTGCTTCTTCACAAAGCGACGAACGGCATCGTAGCCGCCTGCGTATTCGTGTTCGTCGCGAAGTCGCTCAAAGATCCGCATCGCCGTGTGACGCTGCTTCGGCGGAGCCGTTTCATCCAGCGTCAGGATTTCCAGAATCCGATCATGAAACGCACCCACCTTCGGGGCCGACTGACGTTCCCGCCGAGGATATTTCCCGGGCTCCGCCTCGTCACCGTTGAGGATTTTTCGGATCTTATGTCGTGAATGATGAAACCGCCGAGCCATCTCGCGAATGCTCATGCCGTCGCGGTGAGCTCGCCGAATCCGTCCGTAATCGTCCACCGTGAGCATCCCCGGCCCTCGAAGCCACTGGCAAATTCGCCAGTACCTTCGCGAGTCCAATACGGTGGGTCCATTTTACGCGCCGATCAGACCCCCGAAGTGGGTCCGTTTTACACGCCGATCTCCATTGGAGTATTGCGATACGTTCCGCATTGAGATCCTCAGTTCGTTTGAGCTTGTAATTTCGCTTTAATACCGCCGGTACGCAGACGTACATCAGGAACACAAGCAGCTCTGCGGTGGGTAACGAAACCTTTTCAAGAAAGTTTGAGGCAATGCTGCATCCGTGCGAATAGAGAAACTCATCCGAGGCTACATGCAGATTGTGGATTTGTTTCTCTGTAAGTCCAGCTCGGTGCGCCAGCCAGTACACTATCGCCCATCTAAGGCTTGTCGATCCTTGGCATTCGCCGATCTCCAACTCATCCCGCCGGATCTCGGCTAGTGTATGGCGGAGACTGCCAAATATGTATGATTCGTTTTCAACAAACGCGGCAGAAATCTCGTCGACAACCATTGCCATCTTGTTTTGTAGAATCGCTATGCGCACCAAAGCACTAGATACATGTGCATTCAAGGACGCAACGTCGCTGGCACTACGAAGCTCTTTGTATTTTTCAACGGCCGCTGTCTGCTGGCCGGTCGACTCGAACATAATTGCCGCAAAAAGCAGGGCAAAGGAACTATCGTATTTGGTGGAACGGCTTGAAGCGTCGCCACTCTCGCTTATTGGACTTAGTTGGAATAGCCAGTCCGCTTTCAAGCCTTCGTCGCTTTCGCACGCTTCAGCAAAGACTGCTCTAGCTTTGGGGCTCATGCTAAATGAGATACTTGGCGTTAGGCAGCTCTGACTCGCAATTTTAAAACGAGGGGTGTGAGCCGAGTATTGTTGTGCGGATAACCAGTATGACATGATTGCGTGTCCGAACCGAGAGTTCCCAAAGCAATATGAAAGCTTGGCGAGTGTGGCCAGGCTATCTTCTCGCTGCTGGTCGAACGCTTCGCAGGAGTGCACTGCCTGTATGATTCGGTCTCCAGTCGTATTCTCAGCGAACGGAGATGACCGTTGTAAACCGCCACAAGCGGATGCTTGGGCATTTAACGCATAGAGTTCAAAACAAAGGGGATAGCTCTTAATTAGCGAGCAGCTTAGCTCTTGGGTTTTTGCAAAGGAACCTTGAAGCAACATATCCTGCAGTTCAAAAACTTTTTTCGTCAACTCTGTATGCTGGAGAGTTTCACCTGGATTTATCCACACACGTAGCGTGTTTGAGACATCTGGCCCAAGGAAAACCGCCCCCTCATCAACTGCCCTATGAGTTGCGTCTAATGAGCGTGAATCTGCGCTAGATAATACATAAAGAGGAAGGATCGTTCGATAAGCTAACGCGAGATCCACAAACGAGTAACTTCGACAACAGTCAAGAGCTGCAAGTAGGTTGTTCGCTACCTCTTCGGTATGAAAATCCAAGTGAAACAGCACATCGGCAACCGTTTCATCATCAACTCCCTGCTTTTGTGACTGCTCTACAAGAGTCTGGACAGCCCGGCAGTAGTATCTGTAGCTGTCCATTTCCGCGTGGTGCGCAGCGTGAGGTGTGGTGTTCAGTTGGCGGGGACGAGTTTGGACAGTCGCGACTGACCGGGCGGCGCGGAGGTCAGGCCGACTTCAAGTTTCAGTCGATCAAACAGACTGAATCCATCCTGCTGCCACGTCATGACCTCGGCCACCACGGAACTGAGCGTTGGTGTTTTCAGATGGAGATTCAGCGATTCCAGGACGCTTGTAAGAATGCTGCGGCGACGGGCTCCCTTCGATGTTTTGCTCGTTCGACCTGTGCGACGGTCCATGGCCGCGCCGCGAAGACTGCGTTCCGCTTCGTTGTTCGTTGCTGGCGCGGCCGGGCTTGTCACAAAACAAAACAACTCCTCTTCCGTCATCAGCCGAATCAGTTCTGAGACCAGGTTGTCAAAATCCTTGCCGAAGTCGGCCGCCCGAACATCGGAATCCTCGGCGCAGTAACGCACCAGCAGAGCCGCCAGCGTGTTATCAAGTTCATCGACCTTCGCCGCACGACCGGCATCGCCAAGACGACCATCGGCGGCGTGGCGTTTGGCCGCGTAGAAAATTTCCAGCAGGCCGTCGAGCAGTCGCTGGTACTCTTCGTTGTCCGGCTTCAGCAGCGTCAGACGGATGGCCTTCCGCAGCAGGTGAGCCCAGCATTTCTGTGCGTGACTGAAACCTCGGTACACGGCCGCATCGTCCGAAACAAGCACGCCTCCAAACAATTCTTTCGACAGGATCTGAGCCAGTGTGTCGCCGTCTTTGCGGCATCCGAAGATCAGCACGCGCGCCTTCTCCGACAAAAAAGCCCACACGCTGTTGATACTCCAACTGGTTTCGTCTGCATGCACAATCGCACTGAACGCCATCAGGTCACACAGAGATTCGAATTCCTGTTCCCAACGCCGTGCCAGTTGATTCAACAGAGCGTCCGCCTGGGATTTGCCGAGCGGCAGATTCCAGAAGAATTCAATCAATGCACACGTCTTGTCGATCGACAGTCCCGTGATGGTCACAATGCGAGCCAGCGCGATATGAACTTCAATGCCGAATTCGGACCGCGGCCACACGCCCGGAATTTCGGATTTCTCGCCGTTGGGGCCGTGATAGATTTCATAGACGACCTGCACGGCTTGGCCGTTGATCACTCTCCAGACGAAACGTTCCCGAACGAAACGGCACTCTGCGACGTTGTAACCTTCCGGCAGAATGAGTTCGCGTCGTTCGGCGTTGTCCGCTTTCTGCTCGGTTGTGCGACGACCGCGACGCGCCGAGGATTGTTTTTTGCGACCTTTTCGGCGGCCCGTTTCAGCGCGGCGTCTCTCTTCCGCCGTCACCGAAAACGCCTCGTCGAGTCGCTCTGTGGGGTTCTTACCTTCGAGCTCTTCAATCCGATCACGCAGCCGCCGGTTCTCGTCCCGCAGCTCCGCAACCTCACGCTGCAGGCTAAGCACAAGCTGCTTCACTTCCACAGCGATGATCTGACTGACATCCGTGTCCATCCACCTGTCGTATCAAAATCTAACCGACAGAAAAAGACCAGTCTCCAAGCTGAAATGGACAGCTACGTAGTATCTCGCAGACAAGTCTGTTTCGATTCGCTGCGAGAACAGGGTAGCTAATAGACCAATGCGAGGATGCGGATTCTTTTCATACACTTCGGCTAAGATGCGGCGATTACCTTCTACTCCATTATTCAATTGGTCCATCCGGGTTCTTTGTGGGTGAGGCGTTAATTCGTTAGTTTTCGTGGGATGCAGGGAACAGACTTTTACGAACAGATTTTGGGACTGACGGGGCCGTGGTTTGTGGCGGACGTTCAGCTGGATATGGAAGCTCAACAGGTCGACGTTTTCGTCGAACATGGCGAGGGCGAAACTTTTTGCTGTCCGGATTGCGACAGGCAGCTGCCGTGCTATGACCACACGAAGTCTCGCCAATGGCGGCATCTGGACACGATGCAATTTGCGACCATCCTTCATGCCCGCACGCCTCGCGTGAAGTGCCCGGATCATGGCGTCAAACAGATCAGGCTTCCCTGGGCGGAAAAGAACAGCCGCTTCTCATTGTTCTTTGAACGCTTCGCCATCGACGTTCTTCTGGCCACACAAACCGTGAAAGGGGCGTGCAGCATTCTGGGGATCTCATGGGATGAATCGTGGCACATTCTGCAGAAGGCGGTGGCTCGCGGGAAGGATCGCAAACAATCGAAGAACCTCCCTCGAATCGGCATCGACGAGAAAGCCTTTCGAAAACGACACAACTACGTCACGCTGATCTATGACTTGGACAAGAGCACTGTCGAAGCGATTTCCGATGGTCATGACACGGCAGCCGCTGATGCCTGTTTCGATCAGCTTTCCGACAGTGAAAAGCAGTCTGTGGAGGCGGTTGCGATGGACATGAGTGCCGCATACGTCAAGAGCACCAAAGGCAACATTGCATTGGCCGAACAGAAGATTGTGCACGACCGCTTTCACATCATGAAGCTGGCAACCGAAGCCGTCGACAAGGTCCGTCGGTCGGAGCAGAAGAAGCTTCGCGCCGAAGGCGATGATCGATTGACGGGAACTCGGTATCTGTGGCTTTCAGGCCAGGAGAATCTCAGCGAAAAACAGCAGGAACGCTTTGATGCCGCATGGAAGGCAGAGTTACTCACGGGCAAAGCGTGGGCCTACAAGGAGATGCTGCGAGACCTCTGGGTTCATGACACTCCGGCAGAGGCCACGACGTTCTTCAATGACTGGTACAAGCGAGTCATCCACACAAAGCTGGAGCCAATGAAGAAAGTCGCTCGCACGATCAAAGAACGCTTAGCCAATGTGGTGAGCTACTGCACTCACGGAATCACAAACGCCGTCGCCGAAGGAATGAACAGCAAAATCATGGCCATCAAACGAAGAGTCGGCGGATACCGAAACCGCGACAACTTCAAAACCGCCATCCTCTTCTACTGCGGAGGACTCGACCTCTACCCACAATAATCCCGGATGGACCATTCAATTCTCCAAGGAGTAATTCGGACTCAACGCTCCATAATGAGACGCCGAACTTGGCAGTCATGGATTGCAGCATAGTTTCTGCTGTCTGCAGATTGCCGCTAACAATAGCACAGTGAAAGTGTTCGGAAAGTTCGTAGACTTGAAGTGTGGTTTCTCGTTTCGACTTTAGTATACTGGCTGTAAATTCGATTGCAGCCTGCAGCGTCTTCGACGCTATCGGGGAACGAAGTCGGCAGAGTGTTTTGACTCGACGAGGGAATTCCGAAGGCAGTATTCTCCCTCGCGTTTTCGGATCAGCCAGTAACCTCGAGACGAGTTTGTCGCGAGCCGGCATTGATAAATTGGTCAAATTGGCGACGGTGCCTGAATCGAATCCGCTTCGAATCTGATCGATGTACCGCTTAGATTCACGGTCGAGAGTTTTCTGTTTCTGTACTCGCCTCTCCCGCTCTTTGCGCTTTCTCAATTTGTTTTTCTCACTCTTCCGATTCACCGTCTGCCCCCTCCCCAAGTCCAACAGGTCCCCTCGCTAGTGGAACAAGTTGTTAGCCATCTTCGATCGCACCCAGCAGATATTTAGAATACCACACCGATCACACAAAGAACAGAATGGCGGCGTCGCGAGATGCGGCCCTAAGCTGATTGCTCTACTTTATTCACTCGCACAACCTCGATTTGTATTCCCCATGAGTTTAGGTACTGTGGTTTTGTGGGATCGTGATCCACCTATGGTGAGGACGTGTAACTCTGGCTAGGCAAGACGGGTGTGTTGTTGCGTGCCCAAGCCACCGGTAAGAGGGTTTCCAGCTACCGCTATTCGAGAAGGCTGCCGTGCACGGTGCGATTGCCGTTAACTTGAAGGCCGTTTTAGGATCCGGTGGCGTTACTCTCAGAGATTATGCTGGCGGAGGGGCTACTTGCTAGTAGAATCGTCTACTGGCAGTAAGGCACCGTAAGAGGCTAACTGCGTAGCCTCTTGGCGACGATTTCTTCGCCGCTCCATGCATCCGCACGACGGATAAGTTGCTGGCGTCAGGGTAGACGATGGACCGGCAAGAGCGCACCTGCTCGAGCTACTCAAGAATTCGATTGCCACGGTGCGAGTGTTTACGTCGTCTGGATAAGCACGCTATCCGGCTTTTGGTTGACGACTTCGCCGATGGCGATCGCCGTTGTGAGAGCTGCCTCGACCATTGCCGTTTCGAATTCCTGCACTAACGGCTTTGGAACGCCCAACAATAGACCGCTGCAGGTTTGAGCATCGAAGAGGGCTTTGTATTCGGGGCGTGACTGGACGTCCGAAGTCGCCGTAATGAGTGAGGTGGTACAGGTTTCAGGGACAGGTCATTCTCTTATTTTGGGAGATTGATGATCTGTTCGAACTGAGCTGGCGACCTGTAATCGAGGCTGGAGTGTCTGCGTTCGTGAACGTAGTAGCGGACGTATTTTGACATCTCTCTTCTTGCCTCTGCCTTGCTTTGGTAATCGGTCATTTCGAGTTCGTTCTTGATCGTTCCGAAGCAGCTTTCCATGGATGCGTTGTCATAACAGTTGTCAGCACGGCTCATGCTTTGTGTGATTGCTGCCCGACGAAGAATTGATCGGTATTCATTGCCAGCGTACTGGCCGCCTCGATCCGTGTGGTGAATCAATCCAACGTCAGGCTGTCGTTCTTTGATGCTCGAACGCAGTGCTTTGAGGACCAGCTGTTCCGTCATGTTGTTATCCAGATGCCAACCAACGATCCGCCGGGAAAACAGATCCATCAGCATCGCCATGTAGCAAAACGTCCCGTCAGTCAGCGGGATGTAGGTAATGTCTCCAACCCAAATTTGATTGATCGTTGTTGGGGCGTCCGCATCGAGCAACAGGTTCGGCGAATAGCCCAGTCGATGACGGCTGTCTGTCGTTTTTGGAACGAACGACTTCGGCTGAATTGCCTTTAATTTAAGGGCTTTCATGACATTCGAGACCTTCCTGCGATCACAGAGAAGTCCCATTTCCTTGAGGTCTTCGGCAATGCGACGAGCCCCGTAGCGGCGGCGGTGACGCTTAAAGATGACTCTTATCAACGGAGCCAGTTGAGCATCCTGTTCTTCAAAGATCGTGGGCTCAGCAGTCTGCCAGGCATAAAACGAAGTTCGGTTCACACCGAGATGACGACAGACTTCGGCCACGTTTCCATGACCTTCCTGAACAATCGCTTCAACGGCCGCATAGACGTCAGCTATTCGTTGCGGCCGAAAATAGCCAACGCTTTTTTTAGTATGTCCCTCTCACGTTCGACACGCCGCAGATCGGCTTCGAGGTCCTTGACCTTAGCCTCCAAAGAGCTTGCCACTGGACCACTTTGTTCCAGCTGCTCCTGTTTCCAGCGATACAAAACGTTGACGTTTGAAATGCCCAACCGGTCCACAACCTGAGGAGCCGTGTACCCATCCAGAAGCAGCTGCACGGCTTCTTCTTTGAACTCATCCGTGTACTGACGGCGAGACGATTTCTTGACTGATGTTTTTTTCTTCCGAGACATCCTGAGGTCCTTTCTACGGACTCAGAATAAGAGATTCACGTGTCCCTGAAACCTGTACCACCTCAGAGTTGCTCGACGGTTCGGTTGTTGGGAGCCAGCGTGCTTTCGATGCGGCGGTCACTTACTGAAGACGTGCTGGGACTCCTGACATGCGGGAAGCATCAACGCTACGAAAAACGCCACCTCAGTTGTACCAAGGCGGCGTAGTCGTGCTTCTCAGAGGAGCAAAAGATCTGTTTCCTGATCATCTTGGTCTCTTAGGATGATCCGAACCTCCCCCTGCTTCGCCTCCCAAAGATGCTCGTACACTGCTAACGCTCGTCGTATCACTTCCGTGGAACTCGCCGCGTCTGACAGCTTCTTTAGCTTCATCAATCTCTTCTGCTCCGGCGGACTGATCCGAAGATTCAACCGCTCGGATTTCTGATGTGTGGCCATCGCCATCCCTTCTCCACTGCAGGATAAACACAGTGGCTCCAAAAAGGAGAATGAGGACCGCTACGGAGAATACGGCAGACCAATGCGCACCGTACCAAGACAGGAAAAACGCGATCGAAACCAGAGCTGCCAATGTCACAGTAAAGTAGTACCGTGGTGAAGGCAGCTGAGATACCTCGTGGATTCCCGCTCTCCAAGCGGCGTAATCAGGCTGAGACCTTCCATCTTTCTTGTCGTCCATCAATTACGCTCCATTCAATATTCGAATGGGAGCGTAGCGATGAACGCAGGAACGGAACCAAAGTCATAAGACTGGGTCTCCCATTCTGCGTTTCAACGCCTCGCCAGTGAGCGGCTGTTCTAACATCATTAATGAACGCTTCAGTGACCATCCACGAATTCAGCACGTTAGCACCGTCGACTCAGCAGGAAGGTGAAAAAACGTAAACGATTTATTGAGCAACACGCTCAACTGTTGCTGGAACATCCCCAACAGTTTTGAATGGGCCTCTCCTCTCAAGGCGTCAGAAAAGCACACTCTTTCTCGATAGCTAAGACAGAATCTTCTGGTCACATTAAGACCTGTCTATCGGAACGTTAAGGGAGATGTATTGTACGTACATCTGGCTCAGTTGTCAACAAGTTGGCCCGTTTGTTTAGCGACAATTAGTTTTCCCGATCTCGTTGCCTCAACACAAAATGTTACCGAAATCATGAGATTGATTTGATGGTAATGGAGGCTCCTGAGACGTGCCCAGGAGCCTCCGGCGCTTTGACGCACCGTCGAGTCAGCTATCCCTGGTGAGTTGCGTCTCCGCAGCGCTCACTTCTGTTTCACTGACTGACGGAATCGTAACACATCGATTCGTCATCTTTGAACACCCGAGCTGATGCCTCGAAAATCTCGGGGGTTTGGGGGCTGGCCCCCGGCTCCGTTTTCCGGCTCCGTTTTCGGTATCGACATCGATGGAATGTCGGCGTCTTCCAGGCAGGCGTAAACCATTTTCTTCGCCATAACCTGTCGCCATTGTTTCACGCGACGCTGAAGTGTCCGCAACAATCCGTCCGAATACTCATCCGGATACTCGTTCTGTAGACGTTCCAGCAGTGCCTTTGCCGTGACGTCGGGCTGCTGTTCAAGCCACTCCAGAATCTGAGGCCATACGTTCACGAACGGGTCCACTCGTGTCCGATAGTCTCGTGGCTTCGTCGCTTGTTGCCGGTGAGTCGGCCGCGCATCACCGGTCATCCACAGAGTCGGGAGCTCAGAAAGAAACTCGGCCAGTGACTTTGTGTCGGGATGATCGATTGTTGTGCCAGACAGACTCGCCAATGCCGCCTGGCATTCTCGAATACGATGTAACAGTTCAACCGGATCGAGCGCGTCTCGTGTCGCACGGAGAATTTCTTTCTGCTCCCGAGAAATCTTTGAATGATCAAGCAATCGATCGCATGGAGTTTTCGGACTTTGAAATTTCCGTTTCAACTTCGAGCCATCGCGGTGCTTTGACAGCAGTTTGAACGATGGCTGAAAGTAGTTCACGTATAGTCGCACAGATTGGTAAAGAGCCCCCAGAGTCTGACCGGCGACGATGCCGGAAAACCGCTCTGACCCAACAAATTTGCGAATGATCGCGCCGTTCTTCTGCTCGATCCACGCCTGATCGTTGCTCTTGTATGGTCGTGAACGAGTGAATTCGATTTCCTGCTGCTCGCAGTATGAAATTAACGTCTCGTTGATGAACGCACTGTCATTGTCGGAGTTAATTCCTCGAATCGCCATCGGAATCTGCCGAGCGAGCACAGTCAGTCCTTCGACAACAAGAGACTGTTCTCGCGCCAGCAATGGCACAGCTTCCGTCCAGCCGGAACAGACATCAGTGATCACCAGGCTATGGATCTTCTCGCCAGCCGGTTGCCCACCGCAATGGACCACAAAGTCAATTTCGGTATACCCCGGATCGGGCTCATTCCAGTCCGCAAACGTCTTAACCTTGACTGCCTGTGCAGACTTCGTCCGCGTACGTTTCTTCTTTCGTTTTCTGGCGACGTCACGATTGGGCTTCAGCAGTCGATCCAGAGTTGAAGCGCTTGCGGCCAGCAGTTTCCGTCGAACCTCAGAAGCAAGCGTCACGTGACCATGCCTCTCCATCGATTCCACGTACTGCGGCATAACGGACTTCAGGCGCTTGCCGCAGATCCGATCGGCAGCCTCCCAAACGACAACCAATGCCTCATGAACTGCCAGGTCGTAGACCTTCCGGCCCTGCTTTGTATTTGGGCTCACGTGCAACTCGGGATCTCGATTCAAAAGTCGAATTGCATGCTTCCGATGGACGCCGGTCAAGGCGACAAACTCATCAAGAATCTTTGACTTGTCCAACTTACGTGCAACCTGATAACGCAAACGCAATGCCGCGACCACTTCGTGCCGCGATGAAATACTGACGACGTCGTTCATGGAAGGCCTCCCCGATACCGATTTCGGTAACTCTTGGTTGAGGCAACCACTCTACGAAAGTAGCGCTTTCAGTGACGCAGCGCGAACCGAACGACTAATTGTCGCCGAACAACAATGCCGTCGCGGAGAGTTTCTTCGCGACGTTGAAGAAGGAATTGGTTCATCAGTGCGAGTATGCCGATCAGGAGGAAGCTCGTGCGAGCATCTTTGAATACATCGAAGTGTTCTATAACCGAGTGCGACGCCATTCGGCTCTTGGCGGAATGAGTCCGGAACAGTTCGAGCAGCAGGGATAGCTGGTTGAAGTGGTGAAGTCCCCTCGAACCTCACCAACAAAGGCAAGGCGGCCGGATTTGCCTTCATCTCCGCTCGGTCATCGATTCGTGGCAAGTATGAACGAACCGACGACCGACTCCGACGAAGGCAAATCCTCACACACCACTTTTCCGAGACAGAATGCCTGTCTCAAACAACCTTAACAAGCGCCCACGAAAGTCACGGAACTTCAAGCCGACTCGACCAACCGTGGGTGCGACCGGTCGAATGTTCTTTGAGAAAACGCAACGCTCGAATCAAATGGGCGAAGCAAAATTGGATACTGCAATCGGTCAGTCCCCGGTACTTATGATAGGGATGCATTCCCAATGCGTTTGGCGACTCCTGCACCGGTTCCTTCATACCAAAGGTCGGGCACATGTGCGCCCACTTCGTTGAATACGCAGTCATCATTTGAGTAGCCATTATCCGGCTTCACCCCCAACGTCATCCCTACTTCGGTTTGCGACTGGCCATCGCCCCGGTGTTCGGCGAGAATGATCAGCGAGCTGTGAGAACTTAGGATCGAGCGACAACGTGGATTTTCAATAACGATTCGTTCCGTAAGCCAAGCATTGAATCTCACGACACCAATCAGATTTGACAACTTTTGAATGGTCCTTAGTCATCCTTACGTTCGACCGTATTCTTCAGCCTATTCTCTATCTTCTGGCGCATCTCCGCTTCGGCTGTCTTGAGTTCCTCGTCTTCTTGGGGGGCAGTTTTTTTAGAAAGCCCCGCTTCTGTCTTCTCAACATCCTTATTGCCTAGATCTTCCAGCGATAAATAGGGAGCTTCCGAGTGGCTGGGGGCCATCATCATTTCTGGTGTATCAGAATCGTCGGTATATCCCACCTGCATGTCGCGGACTGACGCGTTGGGGCATCGAACTTCCCAGCCGCCGCCAAGCGCTTTGTACAGTTTGATCAGACTTTCAACGACGTCGCCTTTCGCAGAAGCCAACTGATCCAGGACAGAAACTAACTCCCTCTGCATGACATAGACCAATGTATAGTCTCGGTCGCCTTCTTCGTATCTAATCGTGACCAATCGCAGCGCTTCTTTTAGTTCGACGGCACTCTTTTGAATGTGTTGGACTCGTTCCTGGTTCTTGAGGAATGCGACCAGCGAATCTTCGACTTCTCGGTTCGCTTCGAGCACCGTGTTTTGGTAGTTCAGGATCAGTGCTTGCAAGCCGGATTCCTGTAGGTCCACGTTGGCCAAGATTCGACCATAGTTCAGGATGTTCCAGCGGAAGGATGGCCCGACCGCTCCAGTGTTGGCAGCAGAGCCAAACAGGTCACCGAACTTCTCCGCGTCCCAACCAATATTTCCTGTAATGGTGAACGACGGGTAGAGATCGGCCAACGCAATGCCAACCTGTTCGCTCTGAGCAGCGATGGCTCGTTCAGCAGCACGAATATCAGGTCGACGACGTAGTAGGTCCGCAGGAATTCCAACCGCAACTTCGGCTGGCGCATTGGGAATGATGCCATCGCCCAGTAATTGGGACAGGTCTTGGGTGGGCATCCCCATCAACAGGCACAACGCATTGTTTGTCTGACGCTTACCAGCTTCAAGTAATGGCTCAAGCGACCGTACCGCCTCAAGCGATGCAGAGCCAAGATGGACGGCAGTGAATCCAGTTTTGCCTTTCTCGGCCTTCGTATTCGAGATTTTCAGCAGCCCTTCCTGAATCTCAATATTCTGACGAACGTATTCAAGTCGCTGTTCAAATACGCGGTACAGATTGTACGTTTCGGCAACATCGGCAATCAGGCTCAACTGCACAAAATCGTAGTCACCTTCAGCAACTTGGACGTCCGCATCGGCTGATGCCACCGAGCGACGGAATCGTCCCCAAACGTCAACTTCCCATGCCAGTCCGGCTCCCACTGACCAGTCATCAAACGCCTTGATGGGAGCGGGCAGCGCCGTCGCCTGGCTCGTCAAAAGTCGATTGTAGGCCCCCGAAGCCTGCTGTATTTGCGGGAATAGATTTCCGGTGATGATTCGCCGAACGTCTCTGGCTTGCTGAATTCTCCAGCCAGTTTGTTTCAGCGTGAGGTTTTGTTGTCTGGCCGAATCGACCAGACGGTTAAGAACCGGGTCATTGAAGTTAGACCACCAGTCAACATGATTCGGAAGGCTAAGATTGACTCGTCGGTCAGGGCTATCCTGCCAGTCAACAGCCACGGGAGCATTGGGACGACAATAGTTTGGGCCAACGAGAAATTTGTTCGTTGCCCAATGCTTCAGTTGGCACCCGCTGAGCAAGCAAAAGAACGTAGCAATCAATACTACCTGAAAGTACTTGCGTCCCATGTGCCCGAATCCTGTTGCAATTGGCTACCACATTGCAGGGTGCCGCGCCATTGAGGTGTTGGAAAACGAAGACGAACGATCATTTGCGTACCATCCGCGCTACCCGTCAGATCGGCATAACAGTCTTGGCAGTCACAAGATTCATAGACTGCCCCTCAGGCCCACCGCATACGGTTCTGCCGCAACATCCGTACGGGGCTGGCTGATTGGTGCAGTCGGCACAACTGGCATATTTTCACAGCCCGGAAGTTGCCGACGCGACAAACTCAGAATGACGCACTGCCCCAAAGTTGACGGTTCACTTGGTAGAGTGGCCAGAGTGCGTTGGCAGATGCGTTTGTTGATGAACAAGACCCGAAATCGACGTAAGCCTAGCCGATGGCATCGCAGGAAGTCGGCAACTCCAAACGATGAACCTTGGAGCGATCCACGGCTGGCTCTGATCTAGAATCGGCTGGCGGTCCAGCCTGCCCAGTTGATTTGTCTGACGACTGAATCACAGCGGGCGACCGCATGGACTAAACCTCGAAGATTGCCCAGCAATACATGAAAGTCCTGCAAAGCCAGTTCGCTCAACGGTTCAACCGTCGCTTTGGACTCGGCCGGAGTTTCTGACGCATCAGTTGCACCAGATGCCTCGTCAATCAACGTTGCGGTACCGCGTTGGTTGATCTCGTTTTCCAATTGGGCGACCAGCGGCCCAAGAGATTCCGACTCCGTTTCAGAATCAAATTTTGCCCAACGGTCAAAGACGCTTTGGAATTCCCGGTTGATTCGACCGGCCAGATCATGGAGCGGCTTTGGAATCTCGTTGGCGTGGGACAGGGCGCGGCGATGGGATTGTTGCATCGCCACCAGTTGGCTCGAAATCCCTTGAACCGTGACCAGCAATGACTGAACCAACTCAGGCGAATTTTCAGAGTGCGATCCTTTTTTGAGATCCGTTTGCCAATGTCGAATCTCACCCGATGCCGGCAAGACGAACATTTCCAAGTCGCGTTTTCTGGTTTCCGCGTCTCCCGTAAAAAAACCATCGCAAACGCGGGAACACCCACGATAAAAACGCGACAACGTTCGCAGCAGCCCTTGTTCTGGCCGCATCGGAGTTAGCAAATACCAAAACACCGTTAAGAACGGAACGGCCAACAAGAACATCAAACCTGCATTGACGTTGCCCTGAAACGAGAAGTGTTGCGAATTGGAGATTGAAGCGACGGTTGCAAAAACGACAAGTGGAATGATTTTCAGCGCGGAGTTCTTGCCACCCAGATACGTAAAGACAAAAGCGTAGGCGAAAATAAAGGCCAGCAGTTCTGCGCCAGTATTGAACGCGGGCATGACCAGCCACGTGACGGGGGCGACGATTAAGAAAAGGACAATCAAAATGGCGATTCCCAATACGATGGGACTCGTTCTTTCTCGAATGAGCATCAAGGCGAGTGTTGCCGTCATCTGCACTTGGGCCGTCCCCGTCGGCGGATGAAAGTAAATCCAAAACAGGAATGTCGAAATCCAAACAAGTACAGGAAACAGCCCGATCAGGAAACGATCGACACTCCAAATGCTCGGTGTGAGCACTTCACTGGCGTCCACGTGCGGCAGCAGTTGCTGGTGGTTGATCGCGTCGAGTCCGCAGATGATCCGTAGATTTCGGACCACCCGATCAGCGTCCCGGTCTAACAGTTTCAGGTGTTCGACAAAGTTGTGAATGGCGGCTCGCTGTGTAATCGGCAGCTTTGCCAGTTCCGCAACATTCAGTTCAAGCTCCGCGGGCGCTAGTGGCTGACGATCAATCTCCTGCACGTCGCTCGGCTGCGAGTCGAGTGGCAGACTGTCGTCCAACACTTCGCTCCACAGCGACTGAATTTGCCGGAACCGATCGGCGACGCGATCCAGTTCCTTATTTAGCTTGGGTAATACTTGCTGCAAAGGAAGCTCGCGACAATCCACTGCGGCTTCATGCCAAATATCCAGATGATTGACAAGCGACCGACCGTTGATCCGCAACGCTTTCCATGCCGCGCGGTGATGACGCACCGCTGGCGTGTCGAGCATGGCTTGCTGTAAGTCAAAGTCCGCGATGGCATAAGCACTAGCGATCTCTGCTCGCAGCCCTGTGATGTCTACGTTTTCTGACTGCCCCAGTTTGTCGCGGCAGTCAGAAAACAGTTTTGCGATGTTGCTCCACATGGGAGCGGCCGTCATTTTCAGTTGATGCCCGGATGATCGGGGCCAGATCACGACATCCACAATCGAATAGATAACGATGCCAGCGACCGTTTCCAGCCAACGATACACACTAAAGGTGAACGTGTTGTCAAAAGTGGGATAATTGCTGCTCCAGAGGACGAGCGGCAAAAAACCGCCCACGTACCATGCGTACGTATAGCGACTGGTCTGAATTCCATACCCAATGGCCCCGAGGTAAACGGCCATCGCGACCATGAACTGCCAACGGTCATGCGCAAACATGGAAAGCATTGCGATTCCAATGACGATGCCAATGCAGGTGCCAACGAAACGCATCAGCCCTTTCTCGATGCTTGAACCGGACGTTTCAAGCGAACAAAAGATGATGGCGTAGGCACCGTACACGGTCAGCTGCCAATCAAACGCCAGCGTAAACCAGTAGCACAGCGTCAAGCTTAACGCCACCTTGAAGGCGTTTCGCAGTGACAGCGTATTGGGGGTTGGTTCGGCGTTCATTTGATGGGACTGGATGACTAACACTGTGCTTGACCGAACTACTTCCTGATTGCCACCGAGGCGGTCATTCCGGAAACAAGGTGCAAATCGTCGGGAATATCCTTCAGTTTGATGCGCACCGGGACTCGCTGGGCGAGACGAATCCATTCAAACGTGGGCGCGATGGTTGGCACCAAATTCGCTGGCCCTTCGGTTGCCGCAATTCGAGGTGGGTTGATGGCGAAGCCAATGCTCTCCACTTCCCCTTCGATTTTTTGATGCTTGTGCCCCATGATCGTGACCATGACTTTGTCGCCTGCGGCAATATTTTTGAGTTTTGTTTCTTGAAAGTAAGCGTCCACTCGGAAGGATGATGAATCAACAAAAAGCGCAAACGGGTGCCCCTGAGTAACGAGTGTGTCGTTCTGTAGATTCATATTGGTGATGTAGCCATCGGCCGGTGCGTAGATCGCTGTCCACTTAAGATTCAGCTCAGCGCGTTCTACAGCGACCAGAGCTTGCCGCACGTGCTGGTTCGCGTCTCCGGTTTCACCAAGCGCCGCAGACGCCTTGTCGCGATTTGCAACCGTCGTCTCGATCGCCGTTTGGGTTTCGATCAGACTGCTCTTGGCCGTGTCCAAACGCAAGTCCGCTTCGTCTCTCGCCGTTTTGGCCTTTTCAAGTGAGGCTTGGGCTTGCGTCAATCCCGCCTCCGCGCTCTTAAGTTGTGCAGCGACCGCGATCGCTGCTGCCTCTCTCGCTTCGGCGGTTGCCACTGCGCCCGCTCGGCTGTCACTCAATTGCCGTGCTCGAGCGGCCTCACGAATCGCCTCTTCGGATCTTGCTCGCACTTGCTCGATCACCGCACGAGCGTACGTCACTCCCGCTTCGGCTTCCTTGACCACCGAATCGGCCGAAACGATTCCCAGCTTGACTTCTTCAATCTTTTTCTGGGCGGTCTCAACAGCCGCTTTTCGCTGGCGAATCATTGCCTCAGCGGCACGAACATCGGCTTCCATCGCCGACGCGCCCTCGCGGGCCAATGCCAACGCAACTTTCGCCTGATCGACAGCCAGTTGGTATGGCTCAGGGTCAATCTGGAATAGCAAATCGCCTTTCTTGACCTGCTGGTTGTCCTGCACATTGACCGTCACCAGATGCCCGCTAACACGCGGCGAAAGCTGAACCATGCCAGCACGCACTTGTGCATCTCGCGTCCACGGATGCGCGACAAAGCGCGCGTAGAGAAGCCAAGCAGCGCATGCTGCGACAAGCAGAAGAATAAGGGTAGCCGCTAGTTTCGGTTTTTGCTTCGGTTTCGGTTTTCGTTCTTGCTTCGCTTCTTGCTCTTGCTTCGGTTTTTGCTCTTGCTTAGCCTCTTGCTCTTCCTTCGGTTTTTGTTTTTCCTGACTCACTTTGGTCTCTGCTATTAAAAAAGTGGAAGAGTTCGACGATTGTATTTACAGTTGCTTCCGACAAAGTATCGGGCCTTGGCTTTTTTAGCCAAGCTTCACCGCCACGCTGGATCCTGACAGTCATCCGCAGGATCACTGAAATCATTGCGAAGCAGTTTTGATACCAAGCAACGCAATCGCTTGGCTATGGTGGAACGACACACAAGCCCACCACAGATGTCATCAAAATCCAAATCGCAAGAAAACACAGCCCCGGATGCCAGAAGTGCTTGCTGAGGCCCGTTCGGTTGAGGATTTCAGTCGTCACCAAGGTTGCGACAAAGCCAAGCAACACCGTAAAGAAAAATGGTGGGAAGTAGACCCATTCAAATGATGTTTCGTGTGGAATCATGGTGATCTGAAACACCGTCCTAACTTTCAATTGTCAACGACCCGCAAAGCCCGTGTTTTATTGAGCCGATTGGTGAGGAGTCGAACCTGCGAGGATTAAACCAAGAGTGATCGCCATGAGGATAATGTTGTGACTTGGCGTTCTGTTCGATTTCTGTTGGGCTCTGAAAGAAAGCGTGCCAATCTTCCCTCCCAGAATCCTAGTGGTTTGTCAAAACTAAGTGTTGAGCTTGTTGATTCGTTTTATCAACTGGACTTCGAGTTGCAGTGAAATGCCAACCCAAATTTGCAAGCCAAATAGAGCACCCAGTCACCAGTCTAGTATACTCAGCGACGAGAACGCTTGAAGCAAATTCTGACGTTCTAGTGCTAGAGAATCAACCAGTAGTTGTCGCAAAAACGATCGGCCACCGCCACGCCCCCCTGACTGAAGCAACCAATGATCTGTCGAAGCAATGCCGTCTCGCCTGTTTCCTTGCCTTTGTACTTGGCAATCGCGCAGGCAGGGAGCAACGTCCGCGTCGATTGGCCCTTCGTTTAACTGGAAGATTCTGAACTACGGCCGAATCGCCAACAACGTGCTGTTGCAGGACAACCGATTTGATCAGGCGTTGGTAAACTATCGCAACGTCGCCTTGACGGCTCAGCGAGAAGTCGAAGACGGCATCATCGACTTCCTTCGCTTCCACGATCAACTGAAGCATCAAGAAATCAGCGCCAAAGCGGCCGCCCGCACGGCAGAACTGGGCCGCTTCCGCTACGAGGCAGGCAAGATCGCGTTCAACTCCGTGTTTGTTTACGAAGCCGATCTTGTGTCCAAGCAGGATTCGCTGATTCAGACGCGAGCCAACGCCGCACTGGCACTGATCAACACTTACAAAGCCCTCGGTGGCGGCTGGCAGATTCGCCAACGCGAACCTTACGACGGCGTGAACCGAGGCGTTCCTTCCCCTGTCGCATTCCAACAGACCGATCTTGAAGAGGTCCCCGCGCTGGAAGCACCGGATTCTTTGCCGGATGAAGATGATCCCGCGCAGGAACTAACGATCGCTCAATAAACAGGTGCATAGGCTGGCATCCTGTGGTCGCGCACGTCACATGTCATAGAGGCGGGCCAACGATCTCTTGATCGAAAGGCTCAGCAGCCTTGGCCAGCATCTCATGTGACAGCCCAACAACTTTGGCTGATTCACAAATCGCACGGAACATTGCTTCTGCGTCCCCCGCCGGTGAAAAAATGTATCGCAGAACCCCCTTGGATTCGCCAACATTCTTAAACGCGTGAACGACTCCCCTCGGAGCAACTGCGATGTCACCCGCACTGGCCGATAGAGTTTGTCCAGCAACCTCGAATTTGAATGAACCTTCCAAGACAAAGAACACTTCATCCTGTTTGTGGTGGATATGCCGTGGCGGTCCGATTCCGGGAGGAACGACATCCTCCATAATGCACAGCGTCCCATCGGTTGCTTGACTGGAAACCAGAACGGTCATCTCCAAAAAATCGGGGATATGCAGTTGGTCTCCTTCGCCTTTTTTGACATGCATTGGTTCCATTGTATTCTCCTTGTTGTTGATTTGTTTCGTCGATTTATCGAAACGAGATCAGTGCTTGCTCAAGAACGGCATCAATTCGCCCACCAGTTCTTCTGGGTTGGTATCCGGAATCCAATGCCCAGCATCCAGAACTTTGCCTTCAACCGATTCGACAAAGGGCGATAGCGAATCAACAAGAAAGGGAAAGTTGAAGTTCTTTCCCCCGTTCAATCCCAGCACGGGAACTTTCAGCGTTTCCTGCATGAATTCTTTGTTGTCTTCTACGTCCTGAGCAAAGCTGCGGTAGAGATTAAAACCAGCGGTAGCCGTTTCTGGATCACTGTATGTGTGAATTGTGTCAATGATCTCTTGTTCATCAATCTCACCGACTGAATTCATGAAGTGATCGTAGTAGTATTCTTCGCGTCCACGAGTCAATGCCTCGGGAACCTCCGGGGCCGCGTGAAATGCGAAATGCCAGCACACCGGATGCGTACGAATCGTTTCAAAAATTTCAGTGCCGGGCATCGGGGCATCAATCAACGTGATGCTCCTCGCGCGATCTGGCCATTGATACGCGAAGGCGAACGCGATCATGGCTCCAATGTCATGTGCCACGATGTGTGCCCGATCGAGTTCCAACTCGCCCATCAAAGCGAGCAGATCCGCTGCCATTGTTTTCTTTTCATAGCCTGCCGGCGGTTTGTCTGAATCCCCGATTCCTCGCAGATCAACTGCAATGACGTCGAAGTCTTTCATTAAACGCGGCATCACTTTTCGCCACGACGTCCATCGTTGCGGCCAGCCATGCAGCAAAATAACCGGCGTCTCACCTGATCCACCGCGGACGTACTTCAGATTCACATCTGAACGAGTCATTTTGGCGGACGTAAATCCGTCTGGAATATTGTCAAGGTTTGAGTTGTTCAATTAGATTTCCGTATTCGCATGATGGGAACCTTACTTTTTCTCGTAGATCATCTTGTCCTCTTTGATCGTTTGTTGCACTTCGATCGAGGCCAGGTCGTCGAGATCCACTTCATGCGGATTGCGGTCAAGCACCACGAAGTCCGCCAGCTTGCCAACGGCGATCGAACCGCGACGGGATTCCTCGAAGTGCTGTTCGGCGGCCCAAATCGTCAGCGTCCGCAAGGCCGTGTCGACGTCCAGACATTCGGCGGCACCCAAGATGTCGCCGGAGCGTGTTCGCCGCGTGACGACGGCTGAAAGAATCCGAATGGCACTGGGCAGAGTCACCGGTGCGTCATGATGCTCGGTGAACTTCATGCCCATTCGCTGAGCCGTTCGGGCGGGGCTGATTCGTTCGGCTCGTTCAGGGCCCAAAACGGAATCTCGGTGCCAATCGCCCCAGTAAAAACAATGCAAGCCAAAGAACGAAGGGTAGATCCCCAAATCCTTCATCTGACCAAGTTGGTCAAAACGAACGGTCTGGCAATGAACCATCACGTCGCGACGCGACGCATCTTTTCCGTGAGTCTTCTGAGCCTGCCGGACCGCTTCAAGCATTTGGTCGCTGGCCGAATCGCCGTTGCAATGAATCAGGAACTGCCAACCGTTGCGGTAACACAAATCAACTTTTCGATTGGCTTCTTCCTGCTGCAAAATCGGATAACCACGATAGCTCGCCGCTCGACCATGCGGCGGAACAAAATACGGTTTACTCAAATACGCCGTTTTTCCCTGAGGCGAACCGTCAAAGCTAAGCTTCACGCCGCCAATGCGGAAGCCGTTTTTCATCTCGGCGGTGTGCCACTTTCCATCCAGCCCCATCGGCTTGTCCGTGGCGGTGATGTCGGGATAACAAACGACGTCGATCAGCATTCCATCCGATTCGGCCAAACGCAACCACGTCTCAGTACTGAAGTCCAACGAGCGACCTTCCTGAGCCATCGTGTAACCATACTCGGCATAAAGCTGCTGCCCCGCCTTGGCGATGCGGTCGAGTTCTTCGGCATTGAATGGCGGAAGAAGCTTTGCGATTGCGAGCATCAGCGCATTTTCTTCCAGCACACCGTTAGGCGTTTTGCCGTCATCCTCTCGGCGAATCGCTCCACCGGGTGGGTTGGGCGTGTCAGCGGTATAGCCGAGTTGTTCGAGTGCCTTGCTGTTGACGGTCGCCAAGTGCCCCGATTGATGGATAGCCATGATGGCCATGTCCGTCGAGACTTCGTCAAGCTCCTGTCGCGTCGGGTGCCGCTGTTCCTTGAGCTGCGAATCATCGTAGCCGTTGCCCAGAATCACCTTGTACTTTTGAGCCAGCGGGTTGGTGCTCCACTTTCTTAGGGCACCCTGAATTTTGGCGATCGAATCGATCCCGGAATCGGGCGGCGGCAACAGGCTGGCGACCGTCGCGTGGAGACCGGCTTGAAAGCAATGACCGTGACCGTCCACAAAACCGGGCAGCATGACTTGCCCTTTCAGGTCGATCAGGCGAGTGGTTTCGCCACGCAGTTTCATCAAATCCGCTTCGCTACCGCAGGCGACAATTTTGCCTTCCCGAGTCGCCACGGCTTCGACCTCCGGTTGTTCCGGATTAATCGTCAGGATTGTGCCGCCTTGATAAATGGTGTCCGCTGTCGGAGGTTGCGCAGCGGTCTTCGGGACGGTCACCGCAATGACAAGGATTGCGACAAGAACTTTGGCAATGGCGTTCAGGTGAGTCATGGTTTCTTTCGGATCACAGTGTTTGTCGTAAGCAAAAAAGCGGTTGGGTAATAAGTGTCAGAAAACAAAAGCACAAAGATTGTCGTTGATCGCTCCGCGTTCATACGGTCAGATCGCCCCGCGATCGACAACAATCAACCGATGGATCGCGGATGGTTCCACGACAATCGGAGGGTTCCACGACAATCACACGGTCGGACTACGTGGCAATCCACGACAGGCCAACTTCATACACCGAGCTTTCCGGGGCGGCGGCCGCGAAGGGCACTAACTCGTTTGACTGGTCGGCTCGCAACGGGTGGTCGAGCCACTGTTGGTAGTCGTCGGCAGATTTCCAGTGAGTGGCGACGCAAAGAACGTCCAAGTCGTCTTGGCAAACCAACAATTCGCCTCGGATAAATCCCGGGATCACATCGGCGCACTCGCGCAACACGTCTCGCTTTCGGTACGCCTCGATCGCAGCGTCTCGTTTGCCAGGGGACGTTCTGACAATCATGTGACTAACAACTTCCATGGTTTCCTTTCGATAGGGACTGGACGATTGTCGTTGATCGCCCCGCGATCGACAACAATCAACCGATGGATCGCGGCGCGGTCCACGACAATCGGCGCGGTCTAGGACAGACGTTACTCGATCGTGTTCTTGAACACCTTTCCGCCTTTCATGATCAACGCGAGATTCTTTTTTGGCTCGGTCAGCACTTCGATGTCCTCCAGCGGGTTGCCGTCGATCAGCAAGATGTCGGCGTAAGCACCTTCTTCGATCACGCCCAACATGGCCGGATACGGATTGTGTTTTCCCCAAAGAGCCAGCAACTCGTCCGGTCGCCTGTTGCAGGATCTCGGCGTTGCTGAACCACTTCGAAAAGCTGCTCAGCGGGTGGTTGCCGCACATCCAGGACAGTTCAAATTGATCTTTCGCTCCAAAAAGATGAGCGACCGCAACGATGTCGAAAAGCTGGGCAAGCTGTTTTCTGTCGATCAACTGCCCGAAGTGCATGTGCCGCCTTCGGATGTTGGGGCGTGGTGAGAAAAGATCACCCTTCGCAAACGCAGCATCGAGCACCGAACCCCCGCAAAACAAACCATTTTTTCAGCAGCCTGATAGAACGGTTTGAACAACATCCCCGCGATTCCTGGATGAGATCCGTTTTGTCGCCTCATCTTGCCTCTTTCAAGACAGGGGGATCGCACGTGAGCAGCCATTCCTGGTCACGTGCGATATGCGCTCGCGGCAAGGGGGCCTCCTGCATCAACTGCCGGTTACAGCTTCGCCAATCAGTTGACCAGCCTGCTTTAGTTTTTCCGAACGCTTCGCGAGATCTTCATTTAGTGCGTCGCGGCGGGCTTCCAGCTTTCCTTTGCGCTCAGCACTGGCCGTTTTAATCTGATCCTCGATCGCGCCGATCTTGGCCTCCGTTTCCGCTTTCATGTCGGAAAGCTTCCTGGTCGCCTTATCCCCAAGCGAACTCAACGAATCTTGAGCGGCATCAAGCTTGGCTTTGACGCTCGCCTTCGTCTCGTCAGTGGCCTCTTTCCATTCGTCCTTCAGCTCTGCAACTTCTCGTTTTGTAGCTGCAATGTCCCGTTCAATTTGCTCGTCCTCAACGTCAATTCGCCAGCGACGATAAACCTGTCCGCCGAGATCTTTCATGCGGGAGTCGAGTGGAGTTTGCCAGTCCTCATTCACCTCCGCAACCAACGCACATTTACCGACCTCTAGCTTCTCGCCGACTCTCGATACAAAGTCACCATCGACACCAGCATTCCACATGTCGTACCACAAACCTGACAACGTTCCGACTGAAGCACCGGCAAGCAGGCCGACTGGACCAGCAAACGCGCCAACCATGCTTCCAGTTAAGAGGCCCAGAGCAGCGCCAAGCGGACCTTCATCCGCTGCAGACTTGACAGCGACTTTTCCGTCATTGTTCTTTTCAATGATCGCTTCCGCATAAAGCGAGACATCCCCGTCGCGATGCAGGTCCTTAAGCGCCTGGCTCCCTTTGTATGCGCCTTCCTCAGTATCGAAAACCGCAACTACAAACTTACTCATGACACCGTCTCCTTGTTCAAATTCTGGTTAAATAGACCGCTAAACCACAAGCAGGCAGTCCATGCCACGCAAACTTCCTTGAACCTCCCCTTGGTCACGAACAAAAATCTCCGCAAACCCTCTTGAATCTGTTTGGGTCAACTTGCTTCGTGCACGATAGTATTGGGAAGTCTCTTCGCATCGAATGAAAGCAGCATCCACGAGACGCCTGCGATGAACAGGTCGACTCCAACCAGCAGCCCCAACAGCCACAATGCGACGCCTGGAAACAGGCTGATGATGTAGAATCCGAAAACGATATTGATGATGCCACCGACCATTGTCCATCCCCACCGGGGAAACCTCATCGCAACGGCGGCAATGCAGCGAAAGAACCCTCCCGCAATGGCAAAAGCCGCAATCAGCAAAGTAATCGCAGCATTGGTTGCGATCGGGGAATAAACCATCAATCCGCCAATCACGAGGTAGGCAACGCCATAAAAGAGTTGCATGAAAAACAACCCCCACCGACCAGCAAAAAACGAGGTTACGATCGTCACTGCGCCACAAACCAGAGAGACAATTCCCAGTGTCATCGTGATGGATAGCGACGACAGGAATGGGAAGGCCATTGCAGTCAGTCCACCCAACGTAAAGACGATTCCAGCAAGCAGCATCGCCCACCAGTTCTTCTTAATCGCTCCCAGCTCTTCGGACAACGTGCAATCATTCAATGCAGTTTCTTTTACTCCCGTCATCTTAAATCTGGTCCATCCGGGTTCTTTGTGGGTGAGGCGTTAATTCGTTAGTTTTCGTGGGATGCAGGGAACAGACTTTTACGAACAGATTTTGGGACTGACGGGGCCGTGGTTTGTGGCGGACGTTCAGCTGGATATGGAAGCTCAACAGGTCGACGTTTTCGTCGAACATGGCGAGGGCGAAACTTTTTGCTGTCCGGATTGCGACAGGCAGCTGCCGTGCTATGACCACACGAAGTCTCGCAAATGGCGGCATCTGGACACGATGCAATTTGCGACCATCCTTCATGCCCGCACGCCTCGCGTGAAGTGCCCGGATCATGGCGTCAAACAGATCAGGCTTCCCTGGGCGGAAAAGAACAGCCGCTTCTCATTGTTCTTTGAACGCTTCGCCATCGACGTTCTTCTGGCCACACAAACCGTGAAAGGGGCGTGCAGCATTCTGGGGATCTCATGGGATGAATCGTGGCACATTCTGCAGAAGGCGGTGGCTCGCGGGAAGGATCGCAAACAATCGAAGAACCTCCCTCGAATCGGCATCGACGAGAAAGCCTTTCGAAAACGACACAACTACGTCACGCTGATCTATGACTTGGACAAGAGCACTGTCGAAGCGATTTCCGATGGTCATGACACGGCAGCCGCTGATGCCTGTTTCGATCAGCTTTCCGACAGTGAAAAGCAGTCTGTGGAGGCGGTTGCGATGGACATGAGTGCCGCATACGTCAAGAGCACCAAAGGCAACATTGCATTGGCCGAACAGAAGATTGTGCACGACCGCTTTCACATCATGAAGCTGGCAACCGAAGCCGTCGACAAGGTCCGTCGGTCGGAGCAGAAGAAGCTTCGCGCCGAAGGCGATGATCGATTGACGGGAACTCGGTATCTGTGGCTTTCAGGCCAGGAGAATCTCAGCGAAAAACAGCAGGAACGCTTTGATGCCGCATGGAAGGCAGAGTTACTCACGGGCAAAGCGTGGGCCTACAAGGAGATGCTGCGAGACCTCTGGGTTCATGACACTCCGGCAGAGGCCACGACGTTCTTCAATGACTGGTACAAGCGAGTCATCCACACAAAGCTGGAGCCAATGAAGAAAGTCGCTCGCACGATCAAAGAACGCTTAGCCAATGTGGTGAGCTACTGCACTCACGGAATCACAAACGCCGTCGCCGAAGGAATGAACAGCAAAATCATGGCCATCAAACGAAGAGTCGGCGGATACCGAAACCGCGACAACTTCAAAACCGCCATCCTCTTCTACTGCGGAGGACTCGATCTCTACCCACAATAATCCCGGATGGACCTTAAATCTCCTGAAAACTTTTTGAAGTCGTCTATGTCCACTCAACGCGACTGACAACTACAAAGGCTGATTATTAATAGATGGGGAAACAATGGCGGCAATTATCGACCGGATCTCCGCATCACTTTCATCAACTGAGCTCTCCATCTTTGGGAATATTGCGAACCTCCCAGCCGAGCATCACCCATGCGAATCCCCACAACAACATGTCGACACCAAGCATGATCCCAATCAACACCAAGCTTGCTTCCGGAAAGTGCCGAAACACAACGACTCCAAACAGAAGTGTGATGACGCCGCTGAGCATAACCCACCCCCACTGCGGAAATCGAAGTGCGAGCGATGCGACAATCCTAAGCGTGCCGCTGGCCACCGCGAACGCGGCAACCAGCATGGTCAAGCCGGCTGAGGTCGCTAGAGGAGCCTCCGCCATTGCCAGCCCAAGCACGCAGTAAACAATCCCGATAATCAATTGGAGCAAAAAGGCACTCCATTTGCCTACCCAAAATGCCCCGACAGTGGTTGAAACTCCAGCGATCAACAGCACAATCCCGAGCAACACAGCGGCACCAACAGTCGAAGAGATCGGATACCCAATCGCGGCGATACCACAACTGATCAGCACCACTCCCAACAACACCAAGCACCACCATTTTTTTCGCAACGGTTGCAACTCATGAACGGTAAAGCCTGTCAAATTATCCTGAACGGAATCACGCAGGGTTCCAAACTCATCACTCATCCTGGTTTCTCCAATACTTCGGACTGAACAATCGCCTAACATCCGCCAAGAACTTATCGTTTCAATCCTGATTTCCCAGGGACCATTCTTGGATCGACAAGCAGATGCTGGGGCATGTTGTCCGGAGAATAATCAATGTACCGATTGGCATCCATAATTCCGGCGGTTCTGGGATCCTCTTTCTTCATGGACTCCTCAATGCTATGGAACAACTCCCAGAAATTTGGATTGGTTCGCCTGACGCCCCAACGGTCGACAACCGCAACAAACTTCTCTGGTGTATCCGCATCGGTGATGGCTTTGGCAAATTCCATAGCCTCGGTGTCCTTCACATTGAACATGAAGTTGGGGTAGGTAGTCATGAGGCAGTCATAGACCGTGACTCGGTCCCATTTCAAATTCGGACGCAAGAAGATGTTGCCAATGTATGAGAGATGCCCAATCCCCCATTCCACGCACATCGTGTAAATACGAGGCTCTTTGCCCTCGGAATCGACACGAATAATGGTCGACTCGTCCAAGTATTGCCGAAAGCCAAGTTCCTTGGTGCCGTACAATTCATCGGCCTTGTCGCTTATCAGCCGGAAGGCTTTGGCAACTTGACTAGGCTGCTCGCCATCCTTGAGGCGATAAATTGAGTCATGGACCGGAACATTGTCCCTCAAGTGATCCATGATCATCTGCATCAACTCTTCGTGATGATCATCAGTCTTGAATTCGATCTCTGAAGGAAACTGAAGGTCTTCAGGCAGATTGTCTTGAATCCTCCAAGCCTTGCTGCCTTTGTTGTAAATACGCTCCAACTCCGCCTCTCGTTCTTCCTGCGGAAAAAAACGAATCGAAGCCAGTTCAGACCGCAAGCGATGATTTGAAAAGTCCTCGCGATTGGATAGCTGCCCACCAATATCTGAAAAGACGTCGAAATTCACGGAAGCCACGTACAGACGTCGTTCGATACCAGCAAGATCAGAGAGCGTCAGCCGATCCGGAGAGGGACCGAGCAAACCGGGAACATGATAGGAGTTGTCGTCATTGCGGACACAGGTGTAGCCAGCGATACCGTCAACCGTGTCCCCCTTCCAAATATCATCCATGGCTGATCGCGGATCCTTCTTAAGGCGATCAACAGCAATCGACATGGCCTTCTCACTGTCTGCAACGATGCGTTTCAAAAGCTCAACCGATTGACGCAGGCCATTCATCGGCTCGACTCCACCCAGGAGCGGAGCAACTGCATCGTAGTACTCCTGATCATTGCACAGCAGCGACGTTTCTGGATTCTCAAAGATAAACCAGGTATGTTCCGCGGTCGTGCTTACGTTCAAACTTCCTCGGCAGGACGGTCCAGTCCCTACAACACGCTCCAGAAAGAAAGCCTCGTGAAGCAGGAACTTATAGCGAGACTTTGCAGGGATGGCTGCAAATGTCGTCAACATGTTCATGCGTTCCTTCATCGTGTAACCAGGCAGTTTCTCAACCTTGAAAGGGACCTCAAACAAGAGATCCTTATACTTCTGCAACTTGTCACCAGAGCAGTCCCTTGGGACGTGACGCTTGAGGTGAATAACTACGTCCACTTGAGCGAACCGGTACCAAAACTTGCCTTTAATTTCGGAATTGCCAAAGCGAGTTGAAATCGGCTTTACAGGTTCTCCTAGAGGGGTCGACGATCTCACCATGGCATAAAAGTTCTGGCCTTTTTTGTCAAAGTAGAAGTGATAACCATACATGTGCTCGTATAAGTATCGCCCCACCAACTGGTGCTCAAGATCATCCTGATTCAAAAACGCTTCCCAGTTAACGATTTCTTCGAGCTCTACCTTAGTGGGCTCAATTGGCGTCGTATCAAACTTGGCTCCCTGCTCCAGCCAAGCCATCAGCGTTGTGTACTCCTTGGCGTCAAGACCCGCTGATGCAAAAGGCATCCCTTGACGCGGATGGGATGCGCAGTAACCAGCGATTTCACGTTTATTGGGTGCCGTTGTCTTGTGGGTGATTGAGTCAAGCTGAATATGAGCAGGGATCGGCTCGTTGGGCTTCCATTTATTCTTGTCCTCATAAGCCAACTTGATCATCTGCGCCATGATGGAATCCTTGCCACCTTCGATAACTGAGAAAAACCCCAAGTTACGGAAGTCGTCAATCGTCTTGTCGGTTTGCTCTAGCTTGAAAAATGGCGCAGGCGTGAGACGGTTTTCATACGGCTCGATCTTGGCCGCTCCACGTTGAACCCCAAATTCATTCGTAAAGTTCAACTGCGCGGGCGCGTCATAGCAGGCATGGCAAGCCATGCACTTCTCTCGAAGAATTGGCTGCACTTCCTTTGCAAAGGAAATATCTCGCTCGGGGGTGGCGTAGGGGTCGTCGCCAGGCTGCGCATGGACAGCTTGTGTTGAGCACCATCCCAAGAAGACAAAGGCCACCATCAAAGACTTACAGTACATCATCGCTAGATTTCCCATTTGAGTGCCAGAGCCGACAGTTTTAACTTAGTCATGATCTGGCATGGGCTGTGCGTTTGCAACCTCCCGCACCCGAATGATTGGGGGGATTCTCCTGTATTGATTGGGTTCGGGCTCATGGAAACGCTGCTCTGCCGCAGAGTAACTGGGCTCCAGTTGGGTGATTTACCGCAACAACCGCCCCAATCCCTACAAGCCTGCCAACACCAAAAATTGGCGAGTCGCAAGGAAGGAATTGTCGAGAAACAACTCTTGCAGGGCGCCAATCACGCTTTCAATCGAGTCTGTCCTACTCAACTATCTGCAACACCAAAGCTCCAATCTCGCAGGAGACCTAGAATGAGACTCGCCGCTTTCCTTTGCCTTCTTACTTTTCTACAGGTTCCAATGTGCCCGCGTGCGGTGGCACAAGAAAAGATCTCGCTCGCCGAAAAAGAACCTGCATTAGTTCAGTTCGCAATGAGAAACCGTAAGTTCTATGGTGATCCGTTGACGAATCACGGTAGCCTCGGCGAACGCAGCTATTTGACGGACAACTGGGGAGGGCTTAGAGATGACCTTGTTGATAACGGAATCTACAGTTACTTCGGAGTGACGCAGCATTTCGGGGGAAATATTTCCGGTGGTAATGACACTAAAACTCGAGCAAATGGCTCAGCGGACTACATGCTCTGGCTGGATACCGGAAAAGCGGGGCTTTGGTCTGGTGGAGGCGTTTTTCTTAAAGGAGAAACCACCTACGCGACGAGCTACAACGACGATGTTGGCTCCTTGGTTCCGCAAAACTTTGACTCGACAATTCCAAATCCAGACCAGGCGGAGAGTGCTTTTTCCGAGTTCTACCTCGTGCAGGCCCTTGGTGAGAAAACCGTAATGGCTATCGGAAAGGGAGATCTTGGGAACTGGGCAGACCAGAACCTGTTTGCAAACAACACTCGAACTCAATTCCTATCGACCGGACTGACCAACAACCCGCAATTGGGTGCGATCGCACCGTACACGACGTGGCATACATGGATAGCGCACCATGTGACAGACGAATTTACCTTGATCTACACGATCAATACTCAGGACTCTTCAGCGACTCGAACAGATCTTGATACCGTTTTCAATGGCAACATGGTGAACTCCCTTCAGTTTCAATGGTCGCCAAAGCTGTTTGGGCTACCGGGGTTCTATACTGGACTTGCGGGTTACTCGTCAGGAGAGCAGCCTGATTTTCGTATCGACCCACGCCATGCTCTCGACGAATTATTAGGCAACGTTCCGATTCAACTTACCGATGGCAATCATGGTTTTGTATTTTCAGGCAGCCAGTACCTCAAAACGTGGGGCAGCGGACATCAAAAAGGGTGTTCGCAAAAGCCGTCCCGCCCTCTCGGTGTGGGCCTGTTCTTCAGGTATGGATATGCTCCTCAGGACAGAAATGTGATCACTCAGTTCGCCAGTGCGGGTCTTGGAGGATACGGTGGGCCAATGGGGCGAATCCATGATAACTGGGGGGTCGGATGGGCCGGTTCATATATCTCGCCCGATGTTCGAGAGGCCATCTCGCTTGTCGAACAGGTGGCTCCGTGGGAACATTCCATTGAAGCATTCTACAATTTTCGCGTGACTCCATTTGCACACCTGTCGTTTCATGTTCAAGTTGCAGATCAGGCGATCGCAGATCTTGCGACATCAACGGCGTTGGTTTCGCGATTGCAGATCGATTTTTAGTCAAGTCTGATATTTTGAATGCCCAGCTCTGGCGGAATCCGCGAGCAAACATTCATACGACCAAGCAATGTGAACATCCACTCCGCAAATGTCTTCACTGCAATTGCTTATGGCTAGTGTCAACGCATCTTAAAACGATGCCGACAGACCGGTATACTCGCGCAAGGTGCCTCGCTTTCGGCACGCCTCAATCGCAGGGTCTCGTTTCCCAGGGGCATTCTGACAATCATGTGACTAACAACTTCCATGGTTTCCTTTCCTCGCGTCGCGGATGTCCGTCGTGGATCGCGGAGTGATCCACGACAAAAGTTACTCGATCGTGTTCTTGAACACCTTTCCGCCTTTCATGATCAACGCGAGATTCTTTTTTGGCTCGGTCAGCACTTCGATGTCCTCCAGCGGGTTGCCATCGATCAGCAAGATGTTGGCATAAGCACCTTCTTCAATCACTCCTGGCTTTGCCGGATATGCGCTCGGGGCAAGTGGGCCTCCTGCATCAACTGCCGGTTACAGCTTCGCCAATCAGTTGACCAGCCTGTTTCAGTTTTTCCGAACGCTTCGCGAGATCTTCATTTAGTGCGTCGCGGCGGTCCAGCTTTCCTTTGCGCTCAGCACTGGCCGTTTTAATCTGATCCTCGATCGCGCCGATCTTGGCCTCCGTTTCCGCTTTCATGTCGGAAAGCTTCTTGGTCGCCTTATCCAAACCAGAGACACAGTATTCCAAGCTCCAGAAGAGCCGTTCTGCCACCGCGTTGTCGTAGCAGTTACCGGTCCTCGACATCGAATATGTAATACCAAGAGTCCGCAACGTTGTCTGGTATGACTCGCTGCCACGATCGCTGTGATGCAACAGCTTCGAGCTGTCAGGTTGCTGTTTCTCAATGGCATCTCGAAGAGCCGACTGCACCTGGTCGTGTCTTTGCGGTAAGCGTGCAAATCTCGATTTTTGTCGCTGGGGCTGTGAGCGGGGCTGGGGAAGCCGGTCAGGTGGCCGTCGCAACGCAGCCACTGGCAGCCGCGGACCGGTTCAAAGGGTATCCAGCATGCCATCGTCGTATCTTTCCGCGGCTTCCAATCGACCGCAGAGGTCCAGGAGCTGGACCTGTGTTGCACCGCTCTTCATGCGGTTGATGGATCGGCTCACGTCTCCAATCAGGTGCTCCAGATCGAAACGGTCCATCGGGACGATCTCAATGTCACGACTTGCCTCGCAGGCCTTCAGGGCCTTTTCAATCCGTTCGAACGGATATCCATATCGCATGAGGAGTGAGCGTTCGTCCGGAGTCAGCTGAAGACCAATTGTCTCTCGCGCCATCAGCGAAAAGCACCTTTGCTACCGATCAGGGGGCGATGACAAGCTGACTTCGATGCCGTGTGCGACTCAGCGTCGGAAACGGATTCAACGTTGTCGAGATAATTCCAGGGCATCCAGCGATCAGGAGACCTCGTGACGTCCGCCGCATTGATCTGGAGCTGATTCAGATAGTCGAACGCATTGGCTCCACTCAACTCGCACGTGTAAATCAGACTCATGTACATGTCGCCGACGCGGGCGCCGTTGCGGGTTTTGTAGAACATGGAATTCTTACGATGCAGAATGGCTTTCTTCAACGCACGTTCGCAGAGATTGTTGTCCAGCGGAGCCCCGGCTTTGCGGAGAAATAACGTCAGCGGCTGCCAGCGTTTGAGCAGATAGTTAATCGCTTCGCCAAGGGCGGAATTCGCTTCGACAAGTTTATCGTCGAGCTGACGCTGCAACCACGCATGCAGATCGTCCATGGTCGGTTTGCTCTGTGACTGGTGCAGGGCCAGGCGTGCTTCAGCAGACATCTTTGCGTCACGCGCAACTTTATCGTTGTGGTAGATCACCTTGAAGGCCTCGATCACGTGTCGACATTCTTCGGGAAACCGATCGTGAAGATCCACGAAGTTGCGACGGCCGTGCGCCAGACAGTTCGCGAGGATCGTGTCGAGTTCTTTGGGCAGATTCCGCGCGAGTCCGTCACACATCTGCACGGGCGCTTCAAGCTGAGCGGCTCGATGCTGCAAAACGTTCGACAGATTTTCGCCGGCATGCCGATGGCCACTGAAGAACAGCGCGATGCGCACGCCTGCCAGCGTGGCGACAACGCCTGACGTAAACAGCCCGGTGCGGCTGGGATTGCGATCGTCGTCTACCGGTGGCGGTGCTTTTCGGGCACGCTGGCCCATCATTTCCAGGATTCGGACGGTCGTATCATCGTTATACAACACTTCGCCCTGCGCGGCCTGGCGGATGAGTTCGTTGTAAGTCGGAGCGATCAGTGAGGCGGCGGCGTGAATGATGTCCCACTGAGTCGAGGCTGCCAGAGGAACTTCGCAACTCCACTGCAGCCCCTGAAGGCGGTTGAACGGCAGCCCGCTTCCATACTTCAGCAGCCCGATCATGCTGGCCACCGTATGGTCGTACTTATCGTCGCCAACGCCGTCGGGGACCGGTGCCGTGAAGAGCTTTCCGCAAAGGTGGCAGCGTAGCTTCTGCATGCGATAGACGGTCGCGTGCAGCGGTGCCCGACCAACAAAGCGAACCAGCACACCGGGCGGCTTTTCGTAAAGTGTCCCCTGACCACAGTCGGGACAGGCGTTGCCGGCCGAGTGTTCCGGATGCCTAACGTCGATTTGATCGGCACCTGGATAATCGTCGGCACTGTACCTGCCATGTCCAGGCGGAGGCTCTGAAGAATCGTCGTTCTGATTGCTCTGAGAATCGGTTGCTGCACCATCCGCGGCGTCACCAGCAGACACACTGGGAACCTCTTCGGCATCACCAAGGACGTTCGTCGATTTCTCACTCGTCGCACCAAACATCATTTTGCGAAGACGAGCGATCGTGGTGTTCTTATTGCCCACGATTTCAAAGAAGCCTCGGTACGATGCAAAGATGTTCCGCATCAACTCCATGTCGTCGTCACACAGCGTATTGGACGCCGCACGCTGAAGCAGTTCCTCAAACCGTTGTTCTGTCACTTCGATAATGTCCGGTGCTTTGCGAGTCATGATTCGGTCGGCTTTCCCTGCCACACGTTCGATCCATCGAACGCGAATAGAACAGGGATTTGCATCTGGAATCAAGAGCAGTTTTGCACTCGACCTGAATGGCGCAGATTTTTGCAGAGCGACAACGGAATGTTTTCGAGCGACAGCTCGATTAGCCTGCCGGCCGTCACGCACGAGCGTCGGCTCGCGGGCCGCCCCGCATCAGTGGCGTGGTCCGACCGAACGCCAGTCCGGCGCTGCCGCCGCTCGATCCGGATTGCCGGCTGAGAACAGAACCGACAACTGATGAGCGGCCAGAGCCCTGGCACTGCTGTTCTCGTCCGGCGCGGATGGCCACCAGTGGAATCGTCCCTCAGAGAGACGTTTGTGACAAAGCCAGAAACCCTGACCGTCATACACCAGCACTTTGATCGCGGTGCGGCGGCGATTGCGAAAGACGAACACCGTCCCTGCGAACGGATCCTGCCCAAGAGCGTCTTTGCAGAGCCGCGCCAGTCCGTCAATTCCCCTGCGAAAATCAGCTGGCTCGACAGCAACCAGGATCTTCATCTGTGGCGTGATCTGCAGCATCACTCACCGCTCCAGAAGCTGCGGCCAAGAGCAACAAGGTCTGGCACTTCACAGCCCCGCAGATGCACACGGAGACTGGCACCCGAGCCGTCTGCGAATTCGACGACACATTCCGTCGAAGCGGTCGGCGATGGAGGCGGAAGTTCGATGAATGCCGGAGCCACCGAATCGGATTCGACGTCCTTCGCAGCAACCCGTTTCTTCAGCGAATGATAGTCCAGCTTCAACGCTGAGGACGTGCGACTGAGGCCGTGAGTTTCGACCAGCTTCACAGCCAGCGACCAGAGCTTAACCGGGATCCGAGCCCCAACCTTCCGTGTCCGTCGCCACGCCTCAAAGCGGTCTCGCCCGCGTGCCAGAGCCTTCGAAATGTCGCCACGCTTTCGTCCAACCATGGTTGTCCTCCCCAAAAAGGAAACCAACCACGGTACCGAGCCCCGGAAATTGCTTCAGGCAGGCTTGCCGGAAGGACACACCTGGTCGGTGGCCAACGAATCGCTCACGGCCCAGTCCACCACCTTGCGGCTGAACAGATCAACAACAGATGCCAGATAGCCCCAACCGGCCGTTGTCGCCACGTACGTGATATCGGTCACCCACTTCTGCTTCGGAGCCGTCGCGGTGAACTCGCGATCCAGCACATTGTCGGCCGGTCGCTTCGACCGTTCAGCGCACGATGGAAACGGTGGGGATGATGTTGCTCAACTGCGAGCGGACGGTTGTACAATTGGGCCGGAAGAGCCTTGGAACTGGCATGTTGATGCCGCTGGGAAGCTGTCGCTTATATTGGTTTAGCTGTTTGGATGCGACAGGAGTGAGGCAACAGGGGCCTCATGGGGAACATGCAGAAGGTCGCACGCCTTGGGTGGCAAATCAGCTCGGGAAAAGTGGAGTCGGCGTGCAAGAGTGTGGTGGCATGCCGCTTAAAAGACCCGGCATGCACTGGCACGCCTACGGTACCACAGCCCTCTGCCAACTCCGCGCCCTCTGCAAAAGCAACCTCTGACCCCACAACCGGAAAACCACCAGCACCTGACTACCTACTTTTTAGATGCACACACCATCCACAGACACAAGGTTCTCATCATCGTGTCTTCCTTGTCATGTGGTCGTGATTTGTGAAAAAACTTGAACCGTCACTTTGACTCCAAGTAACGGATTTCCGTCGTTTGAATTTTGCCGTCGAATGCAAACGGCGCTCGGTCGTAGTAGTCCAGAGATACGGGCGAATCTTGGTCACGGCCGATGTCGAAAGTCGCGTTGCCAGTGAAATGCAGCGATAGGCCTCGGGGAACGCGCCCCTTAGCCACTTCTTTTCCGTCGACAAGCAGTGAGATATCAATCGGGCCGCCAATCTTTTTGACCAGTTTCGAGACGACTTCGATTCGGTGTTTTCCCGCTGAAATCGGCGTCTTGGAACGTACCTTGGTGCGTTCGATCTCAAATAGATTGAACTCATAACACAGCTTTCCGTCATCCATATAGCACGTCAAGCCACCGGAGAATCCTGCCAATGCGTATAGCACGCCGCATGCCCCTGCAGGCACATTGACGTCCATCGCAACTTTACTGCTCACCTTGCCCAGTTTGGGTGCGGCTGACTCAGGTGTGCCAGAGACAGGACCATAGAACGACCACTGTGTGTACGGCGTCGCAGGCGCGTCTTCCGGATGATAAAGGACGGATGACCAGAGCCCACCACCAATGGGCAGGTTCTTATTCTTGGCTGACTCCGTTAGGAACAATGCCTTCATCTCCGCTAGCTTCTTAGGGTTGACCTTCGCTAGGTCGTTCGACTGGCTCCAGTCTTCTTCGATGTTAAACAGCTCCCATTTGTCGGTCAACGGCGACCACTCTCGAATCCCCGGCGGAATGCCGCCCACCCAGGGTTCGCGCGGGCCACGCGCAGATGCGAACCACCCATCGTGATAGACGCCGCGGCTTGCCATGATGTCAAAGAACTGGGTGTGCCGTCTTCCCTCCGCATTCGGATCATTTAGTGAGTAAGCCATGCTGAGGCCATCAATTGGATCTTGCGTGAAACCGTTGACGACTTGAGGGAGCGAGATATCCAGCAAATCGTAGATAGTTGGTGCGATATCGACAACGTGATGAAATTGGGAACGTGCGACTTTGTCGGTTTTCAACCTGGCGGGCCAGGAGACGGCCATCGGCTGCCGCGTGCCCCCAAAGTAGGCCCCCTGCAATTTGGTGCCTCGATACGGCGTACTCCCCGCCCAGGCCCAGCCAGCATGATACATGTTGTCCGTCTTGGGGCCGCCGAGTGCATCCAATCCGCCCAATTCTTCGAGTGCATCCAAGTGCTGAGAGATCTTGGTCTGAATCCCGTTCTGGGTCAGTTGCTCGCTGATCGTGCCGTAGAGCCCTTCCGCAGAAGAGCCGTTGTCGCCCCAAATGTACAGAACCAGCGTGTTATCCAGCCGCTCTTGTCGCTCGAGTTCATCAATGATCCGCCCCACCTGTGCGTCGGCGTGTTCGGTGAAGCCAGCAAAGATCTCCATTAACCGACGCTGGAAAGGCTTTTCGTCTTCTGGGATTGATTCCCACGAAGCCATCGATTCCATCCGTGGCGTTAACTGTGTGCCTTCTGGTATCCAACCGAGTTTTTTCTGGTTCGCAAAGACCCGCTCTCGGTAAGTGTCCCAGCCATCATCAAACTTTCCATTGTACTTGTCAGCCCATTCTTTTGACACTTGATGTGGACCATGCGATGCACCAGGTGCCCAGTACATGAAAAACGGCTTGTCAGGCGCGTAGGTTTTCTGGTCTCGAAGCCAAGTGATCGCATCGTCGGCGAGATCTTCGGACAAGTGATAATGATCGTTTCCGCCACTGGTCTCTGGGCGTTCGACGTAGTTGGTGTTCCGAACCATTGTAGGTTCGTACTGAGAGGCTTCCCCCGCCAAAAAACCATAGAAGTATTCAAAGCCGTAACCCGTCGGCCAGTACTCGAATGGTCCCTTATTCGTGACCTGCACTTCGGGCGTGTTGTGCCATTTACCGAAAGCCGAGGTATTGTATCCATAGGCTTTCAGCACTTCCGCCATCGTTGCCGACGTCTTCGGAATCACGCCACTGAACCCATCGAAATCGTTGGCGACCGCAGCAATCTGACCATTGCCGACGCGCGTATGGTTGCGACCGGTCAACAGTGCGGCGCGAGTCGGCGAGCACATGGCCGTGGAGTGAAAGCGGTTGTAAGAAACACCCGAGCGGGCAATCCGACTGAGCGTTGGTGTGTTGATTTCCCCACCGTACGTTGACGGGGTTCCGGCCCCGACGTCGTCAATGAGGACGATCAGAATGTTCGGTGCGTCAGGTGACACGTATTTCGGTTCAACACGTTTGTTATACGTTGAACTCTCGATCGTCACGCCTGCCTGCGATCCCGAAGGAGCTGGCGGAAACGGCAAGATGTCCTGGGCGTAAGAGCTCGAAGAAGTCACAATCAATACGGCAAAGAGAATTCGGTTCATTGCTGTTTGATCCTTAAAATTACAGGTTGAAATGGAGATCGGGATATCAACCGGAACTTGATGCGAATGTAGCTCGTCACCTACTTCAAGTCAACGTGCACCGAATCGATTGCAGGGCTCTTGAATTATTGATGGCACGGGCGAACCTATGATAACTGGGGTCGGATGGGCCGGTTCATATATCTCACCCGATGCTCGAGAGGCAGTCTCACTTGTCGAAAAGGTGGCCCCGTGGGAGCATTCCGTTGAAGCATTCTACAATTTTCGTGTGACTCCATCTGCGCACCTATCGTTTCATGCTCAAGTCGCCGATCTTGCGACATCAACGGCGTCGGTTTCGCAATTGCAGATCGATTTTTAGTCACGTTTGATATTTTGAATGCCCAGCTCTGGCGGACTCCGCGAGCAAACATTCATACGACCAAGCAGTGTGAACATTCACTCCGCAAATGTCTTCACTGCAATTGCTTATGGCTAGTGTCAACGCATCTTGAAACGATGCCGACAGACCGGCATACTCGCGCAAGGTGCCTCGCTTTCGGTACGCCTGGATCGCAGCGTCTCGTTTGCCAGGGGACGTTCTGACAATCATGTGACTAACAACTTCCATGGTTTCCTTTCCTCGCGTCGCGGATGTCCGTTGTGGATCGCGGAGTGATCCACGACAAAAGTTACTCGATCGCGTTCTTGAACACCTTTCCGCCTTTCATGATCAACGCGAGATTCTTTTTTGGCTCGGTCAGCACTTCGATGTCCTCCAGCGGGTTGCCGTCGATCAGCAGGATGTCGGCGTAAGCCCCTTCTTCAATCACTCCTAGCTTTGCCGGATACGGATTGCGTTTCCCGCACAGGGCCAGCAATTCGCCAGCTCGTCCGGTCGCCTGTTGCAGGATCTCGGCGTTGCTGAACCATTTTGTTCGGTGAGTGAATTCGTGGTTCATGCCACGCACTTGCTCGGGCGAAGAAATGATGTCGGTTCCGAAGACGATCTTCTTGATACCGATCTTCTTTGCGGCACGGAACATCGTATCGAGCCCGTTGAACGCTCTATCCATTTTCGCCTTGCGATCCGCATCAAAACCGGGCGGATAGTAACTGTAAATGGATACCTGCGGAGAAAGCCACACATCTTTCTCTTTCATCAATCGCAGCGTCTCTTCGTCGATGAGATTCGCGTGCTCGATAGATTTCACTCCGGCATGGATGGCCCGTTGGATCGCCTTGGGATTGTAAGCGTGAGTCAGCACGTAGGTGCCGTAATCTTCCGCCGTCTGCACGGCCGCTTTGATTTCGTCAGCCGTGAATTCCTGCACGTAAAGCGGATCGTGCGAAGAAGTGACTCCGCCGCTGACCGCCAGTTTAATTTGCGATGCGCCGCGCCGAAGGTTTTCGCGAACGGCTTTCATAACTTCCGTTCGGCCGTCGGCGGTCACCGCCATTCCGTATCGCTCAAACGTGCTCTTGCCGCCACCAATTAGCTGACTCTTGTCGGCATCCGAACGAAAGTCCGAGTGTCCCGATGTTTGGCTGATCATTGGTCCCGAGGGATAGATTCGAGGACCGTCGACGAGCCCGCGATCAATCGCCGCCTTGAGCGAGAACGAGTTTCCCGAAGCGTCGCGGACCGACGTGAACCCGTTCATCAACATTGTTTCGGCCGTCGGGATCGAACGGTACGCAAATGCGAACTCATCGCTGAACAGGCCTTCCATCTGAGTCACCTGCAACATGATGTGCGTGTGGCAGTCGATGAATCCAGGCGTCAGAACTCGCCCGCCCGCGTCGATCACATTGGCGTTTTCAGGGGAATCCAATGAAGCGCCGATCGCTTTGATCTTGTCGCCTTCGATCAGCACGGACATCGGTGCCGACAGCGAGTCTGCGTTGCCGTCAAAGATGCGAGCGTTGTTGATCAATACCGAAGCGGGAGCCGCCTTTTGGCTGGCCGAGTCCGTCGTTTGCGCTTGCAGGGAAGCGGAGGCCAGCAGCAAAACGGAAAAAAAGAATGCCGGGAACGAAGGTAGTTGTTTCATTTTCATTTTCATGGTCTGGAAGCGTGATTCTGGAATCGCCAAGTCGTTTGTCCTGGATGTTGTTTAATTGTCAGGGAGACTGCCCGTGCCGGCCCCCCCCCCACGGATCAGAGGATTTCTTCGTCGTTTTACGCACGCCGGGCAGCCAGCGTCACGATGATGTTCCGGGTTCGCTTAGTGCTGGAACGCTGATTTAAGCTTTTGTTCCGCTTCGACCGACAGGTTGGTCGCGAGAACTTCAACATTCATCGACGAAAACGCTTCGGTCACACGGTCCTCAACGGCATCGGTGGACATCAGAAACAGAGCCGAGGTCCCTTCGGTCACTTTACCCTTCACGTCATTGATAAACCGATCATCGATCCCAAAGTCAGTGAACGCGCCGCCAATCGCGCCAGCGGCGGCTCCGATTAAGGCACCCATGATCGGCATGAAAAATATCATCCCGAACAACAGTCCCCAAAACGTACCATCAAGCGCACCAATCGTGGTCATGTCCAACGCCTGCTTGGTTTTGGGTTTTTTCGCGCCCTGCGGCCACGAAACGGTCGCCGCATCGACGACTTTAATTAACGATTGCTTCTGCAACTCTTCAAGTTTTTCCAGTGCCTGCGTGGCTCCGTCTGAGTCGTCAAATTTCAATACAGTGAGTGTCGCCATGTTTTAGGATTCCTATTTCAAGTGAGAGTAAGAACTTCTGTTTGTGATTGAGTTTGAATTTGTGCGTCCGAGCGACGCGATGCTTTAGGTGGCCTGCTCTGCTTCGGCCAGCCAGTCCATGGCGGTCGCTTTGTCGGCGTGATCGAAGTGCTTCAGTTCCGCGGCGACGAAGTGATCGGCTAGCGACGGCAGGTGACTCAAGACGCTGTCGTCGGTGACCAACGCGACTCGCTTGATGTCGTGGTGATGGTTCTTAATAAATCGGAAATGCGAAAACATCGACGATAGGTTCGCCCAACCGGGAAACGACTTCGCTTCGACCATCAACCCGCCAAGAGGTCCGCCGCTTTCAATGATCGGATCGACTTCCTGAGCCACCTGTTCAAAATCACTGGACGTGAGCGGATCGGATGGCTGAAGCACAAGAATCCGCTTGGACTCAATCCACTGGTGGCTGAGCGGAATATGGTCCTGCTCCATCCACGCTCGAGCCGCATCGACTTCGCTGGCGTCAAAGTACTTGATTTTGGCCATCGTGAAGGGACGGCAAACAAGCGTCATCCACTTTTCCCATTGCGATTCGCCGACGATCGCCAGTCGTTCGATGTCGCGAAAGTGTCGAAAGCCAAACTTGGTGTCTTCCCAAACCGCCGCCATGTCCCAGCCATGGAAATCGTGCATCACCACCAGCATCCGCACCTTGCCACGCTCCTTGATCTGCTCTTCCGCCAAAGGGACAAATTCATCGTATGCCTCCTTGGTCAACTTGCCGGTCAAACGGACTTCGATGTACTTGTCGGATTCCACTTCTTCGATGTGAAACATTTTTCTAATTCCTGTTGGGGACATGCCAGTGATGGCCGGAATGGAACTGAACGAGACTGAACGAAACTGAACTGAACAGAACGGAACTGAACTTACGGACGCTCTACAAAACTAGGGTCTGGTTGAATTTGCGAACTCGGGTTCTCCGACGATGTTGCCAGCGATAAGGTTCTTGATATCGGATTCCGAATACCCGAGTTCACTTAAAACGTTGGTCGCGTCGGAGCCTACTTGATGAGGCGGATGAGGCGACAGCAGCGGTTTGCCTTCTTCTGCGGCGAACCAGGTTGCTAAGAACACGTTGGCCGAGTAGCCATCGGTGCCACGACGTTCGACGTGAATCGTTGGCGTGGGGTTCTTTTCGTGAATCGCCGAGACTTCGTGACACGTCTGCACCGGAACGGCGGGAACGTTTCGTTCGGCAAGCATCGCAAGGGCGGCGTCACGGGTCAGGGACTGCAAATCGGAACTCAGATCCGAATCGGCTTGAGCAAAAATCCAACCGTCGGAAAGCTGATACACCCGAGCACCCGCTGTCATCCCAGTCGCTTCGGTGCCTCGGGCGGACGCCGGTTCGTCGGACTGTTGCAGCAAGCATTGCGTCAACGTCGCCGCAACCGCCAAGCTGCTGGCGGCGTGGTCCGATGGCCGTGGCTTGGATTGCGCGTCGTTGGTTTGCGCGTCGTTGGTCGTAGCACCGTGGAGCGCGGAGCGATCCACGACAGACTGATAGAGCGCGGCCAGGCCTGCCCAGACACCGAGGTAGCCACACAGGTAATCAACACAGGACGCGACGCCGTGCATCGCCGGGCAACCCTCGCGTCCGAATCGCGTCATCAGGCCGGTGACTCCCTGCAAAACCGGATCGTAGCCGGGATAGTTGTGATGCGGTTGGTCCGCACACTCGCCCCAGTGTGCTCCCAAGGCAAGCTGAATGATGCCGGGTTTTAGCTTATCAAGCGTCTCGCGGCCCAGCCCCATGCGTTCCCATTGAGCCTCCATTTTATTGGCCAGCACGATGTCGCATTGAGCCACGATCTTGTTCATGATTTCGCGGCCCTGGTCGGTTTCCATGTCAAGGATCAGCGATTCTTTGCCCGCCGCCGATTCGCCCGGGTACTCCAACATGACCGTCGGGCTGTGCAGCGGATTGATCTGGTCGATCTTGTAAACAGTCGCTCCCAACTCGGCCAGCATTCGCCCGTTGTTGGGGCCGGCGATCACGTTGGTGAAGTCGGCCACCTTGACGCCCTCGAGCGGACGATGGTGCGGTGATTGGTCAGAACTTTGCGCCAAATCGCGACTGGCTGACCCCTCGACTTGTCCGCGCGTCATTGCCTGCAGCGGCGGATACGGCTGGGCGCTGTCGATCCAGCCAACGCGTCCGATCTGCGGCCGCGAATGCCCTTCGACTTTGGCGAAGATTTTCGCGGCATGAGCCGCCGAACTTTCTTTCCACTGTTGCCACGAATTGAGTCCACCAAACGCGATCTTCAGTTCGCCCGCCAACCGTTGCTCCCATTGGGCAGCCGTCTTCTGTTTGAATGCCTCGGCAAGCTCGCCGGCAAGCCACGACGAATTCTCGAACGTCAAACTGACGCCTTCTGCCAAGTTCTTGCCTCGGTGCTTCAGGTTCTCTGCGCGGTACGGGTTGACGTCCACCATGCCCCGCTCAATCGCCTTGTCGTAGATTCCCAGCTCTTTCAAAAGCCGCTCGCACAAGCGTCGATTGATCGCACCAAGCGGCATCACGAGCCGCCCATCGGACGTTTCGTAAGGCGACGCCAGCGGGATCAGTTGTTGTTCAAGCCACAGTTCTTTTTCGGGATCGTTCTTTGCCGACTCGATCAGTTGCATGAACTCTTCTTTGGTCATCGACGTGGGACTGCCACCGGTCACATCGACCGGCCGCAGGTGCTCCGGAAGTCCCTCGACCTTCATCGCCAGAGACCCGATCGCCGAAACGCCGCCCGCCAACCGTGAAGTCCACAAGTCACGGCCCTGTCCCGTCCGCTGGCGGTCGAACAAAGCCGCTGCGACCAAATTGGCTCCCGTGACCGCCGCATAGATCGAACACAGCGGCAGCGGCGTATAGGTCACCGGTCGGCCCAGCAGTTTCCCGGTGGTCGCCATGTCGGTGAAGAATCCGACCAGCGCGTTGAGCAAGTCTTCGCTGCAATCGTCGGGCAGGTGGCCATAAACTTCGTCACCCGGAAGTGCGGCGACCACGTGCAGCACCGTTTGTCCGGGCAGACGAGGCACCTGGTCGCTGCCATCGACAATGATGACATCCATCGTGTGGGTATCGTCCAGCGAACTTGGTGCAACGGCGATCTTGTTGCGGTCCAGGTACTCGTCGTGTTCGTCGGCCGAATAGTCATCGGCTCGTTCGACGTAGACGGTCGCACCTTGGTCGGCAAACATTTGGCCAATCAGTCGACCGGTAAGGAGATTCGAGCGTTCTGCGATGCGAATGCCATCGTAAGGTTGCCGTTGCTGAGACATTGATCTCTCCCGAGTAATATCGTCGTTGTTAACAGAAAATTTGTGTCTAAGAATGCCGTGGGTCGCTCAGCCGACCGCCAGGCCGGTCAGCATTGTGAACTTGCCAATCTGTTCTGGCTTGCCTCCTTCGATTTTGGCTTTGTACAGTTCGCCGGTGAGCGAAGTAATGAACATTTCGCCCGCGTCGTGATCGAACGCGACGCCGATCGTTTCGCCCGTGCCTTCGACGATAACGTCGTGGTCACGAGACATGCTGCCATCGGCACTGACTTTGGCGCGACAAACCGAATTCCCACCCGGCAAATTGCCTCGGTCCGTCCAGTAAAAGTAGCCGTTCTTCATGTCCAGCTCCAAGTCGATCGGTTCGGGAAGATGGTCGAACAGAATTTCGACATCGCTGCGACTGGCGGCATCTTCGCCCGCAGACATGTCGATCTTCGCTCGACAGATCACGCCCGTGCCGCCATCATCGTCACCTTTCTGGGACCAATAGAAACAGCCGTTTTCTGCATCGACCGCGACGCCAACGCACCATCGTTTTTGATCGCTCTGGTCGTCGGGCAGGTTGCCGGTTTTGACGACAGCTTCCAACTCGCTGCCATCGGTGTTGCAGCGCATGACACGCAAGCCTTCGCGGTCGCCCCAGTAGAGTTTGCCGTTCTTTTTATCGAGCGTAATCTGCTTCGGTGTTCGCGTGCCGCCATCGCCGACCAACTTCGTCAGCCCCGATCCATCCATGCTGACTTTCCAGATCGTGCCGTCGTCGCCGTAAGCCGTCTGCTCTTCCATGTTGGGAACACCCATCTGTGTGAAGTAGGCAACGCCCGCTTCTTTGTCGATGACAATGCCATCGGGGATCAGCTTCAAGTCGCCGACGAATGTTTCTGCATTCTGGCCATCCTCATCGCACATCACGATGCGTGCCTGGCCAGGTTCTAATACGTACAGCTTTCGATCACTCATGGCATTTTCTCGTCTTGAAGACTACGTGTTCAGCGGGTGTTTCTGGTGGTCGGCAATGATGGCGCTTTGCCGAGCGTCGCGAACGGCGGCCAACTGTCCCAGCTTGTCTTGGGGATAAGCTTCATCGCACTGCTGGCCCAGTTTCTCGACCAGTTCGCTGCTGTAGACTTCCCGTCCCATTCCCTTGGCCAACGCCGAGAAGACATGCTCCAGGATGTGTCGCAAACCGCCGGGGCCACCGCCGAAGTTGCCTGCCAATAACGGACCAATGGACGCCCAGCGGATGCCAAGTGATGCTTCCACGATTTCGTCCAATTCCTTCACGCTGACGACACCCTGTTCGACCAGTCGCACGGCTTCGTCAACTAAAACAAACTGCAACCGATTAGCGACGAAGCCAGGCACTGCCTTGTGAAGTCGCACGGCCTTCTTGCCCAAGTCGTTGTAAAAACCGAGTGTGCGATTGACCAGGTCCTCCGGCGTGTTTTCGCTCCCGACGACTTCGACCAGCGGCAAAATGTGGGGAGGGTTAAACGGGTGACCAATCACAATGCGATTGGGGTCTTTTAGCTTTTCACCTTGTACAGCTGGCGGAATTCCAGAACTGGACGAAAGGAACAGGCAATCGGTCGGCGCGACTTCTTCCAATTGAGCGAAAATGGTTTGCTTGAAGTCCGGCGTTTCAGGACCATTTTCCTGAACCGCCACAGCACCTTCGACCGCATTGGCCAACGAGCTGGCCGGTTTCACACGAGCAACCGCTTCGGCCACATCACCATCAAACCCTGGCACTTGCGGGACAAACATTGGGATGAACTTGTCCAACGCGTCCTGCAAATCGTCACGCGGATCCGACACTACGACGTTGTAGCCACTGGCTGCAAAAGCCGCCGACCATGAAAGCCCGATCACACCCGCTCCAATAACACCGACTTTTCCTTTACTCATTTCACTTGTCTCCAATCGCGTGAGGGACCTACCAGTTGGGCAGGCGGAAGCACCGAACTACGTGTGCCATTGTACCGCTATGAAATGTTGGCTTCAATCCGTCCCCTTGCTCCGGATTCTGCAAGAGGACGAATTGCTCAAGACTTCCAAGGCCCTATGTTGCGATTAAAGACATTCTTGTTTAGCGACAATTAGTTTTCCCGATCTCGTTGCCTCAACACAAAATGTTACCGAAATCATGAGATTGATTTGATGGTAATGGAGGCTCCTGAGACGTGCCCAGGAGCCTCCGGCGCTTTGACGCACCGTCGAGTCAGCTATCCCTGGTGAGTTGCGTCTCCGCAGCGCTCACTTCTGTTTCACTGACTGACGGAATCGTAACACATCGATTCGTCATCTTTGAACACCCGAGCTGATGCCTCGAAAATCTCGGGGGTTTGGGGGCTGGCCCCCGGCTCCGTTTTCCGGCTCCGTTTTCGGTATCGACATCGATGGAATGTCGGCGTCTTCCAGGCAGGCGTAAACCATTTTCTTCGCCATAACCTGTCGCCATTGTTTCACGCGACGCTGAAGTGTCCGCAACAATCCGTCCGAATACTCATCCGGATACTCGTTCTGTAGACGTTCCAGCAGTGCCTTTGCCGTGACGTCGGGCTGCTGTTCAAGCCACTCCAGAATCTGAGGCCATACGTTCACGAACGGGTCCACTCGTGTCCGATAGTCTCGTGGCTTCGTCGCTTGTTGCCGGTGAGTCGGCCGCGCATCACCGGTCATCCACAGAGTCGGGAGCTCAGAAAGAAACTCGGCCAGTGACTTTGTGTCGGGATGATCGATTGTTGTGCCAGACAGACTCGCCAATGCCGCCTGGCATTCTCGAATACGATGTAACAGTTCAACCGGATCGAGCGCGTCTCGTGTCGCACGGAGAATTTCTTTCTGCTCCCGAGAAATCTTTGAATGATCAAGCAATCGATCGCATGGAGTTTTCGGACTTTGAAATTTCCGTTTCAACTTCGAGCCATCGCGGTGCTTTGACAGCAGTTTGAACGATGGCTGAAAGTAGTTCACGTATAGTCGCACAGATTGGTAAAGAGCCCCCAGAGTCTGACCGGCGACGATGCCGGAAAACCGCTCTGACCCAACAAATTTGCGAATGATCGCGCCGTTCTTCTGCTCGATCCACGCCTGATCGTTGCTCTTGTATGGTCGTGAACGAGTGAATTCGATTTCCTGCTGCTCGCAGTATGAAATTAACGTCTCGTTGATGAACGCACTGTCATTGTCGGAGTTAATTCCTCGAATCGCCATCGGAATCTGCCGAGCGAGCACAGTCAGTCCTTCGACAACAAGAGACTGTTCTCGCGCCAGCAATGGCACAGCTTCCGTCCAGCCGGAACAGACATCAGTGATCACCAGGCTATGGATCTTCTCGCCAGCCGGTTGCCCACCGCAATGGACCACAAAGTCAATTTCGGTATACCCCGGATCGGGCTCATTCCAGTCCGCAAACGTCTTAACCTTGACTGCCTGTGCAGACTTCGTCCGCGTACGTTTCTTCTTTCGTTTTCTGGCGACGTCACGATTGGGCTTCAGCAGTCGATCCAGAGTTGAAGCGCTTGCGGCCAGCAGTTTCCGTCGAACCTCAGAAGCAAGCGTCACGTGACCATGCCTCTCCATCGATTCCACGTACTGCGGCATAACGGACTTCAGGCGCTTGCCGCAGATCCGATCGGCAGCCTCCCAAACGACAACCAATGCCTCATGAACTGCCAGGTCGTAGACCTTCCGGCCCTGCTTTGTATTTGGGCTCACGTGCAACTCGGGATCTCGATTCAAAAGTCGAATTGCATGCTTCCGATGGACGCCGGTCAAGGCGACAAACTCATCAAGAATCTTTGACTTGTCCAACTTACGTGCAACCTGATAACGCAAACGCAATGCCGCGACCACTTCGTGCCGCGATGAAATACTGACGACGTCGTTCATGGAAGGCCTCCCCGATACCGATTTCGGTAACTCTTGGTTGAGGCAACCACTCTACGAAAGTAGCGCTTTCAGTGACGCAGCGCGAACCGAACGACTAATTGTCGCCGAACACCGTTGATTCCACGCCTAATAGCGTAGAAAATTGTGGATCAATGAATCATGTAGCGGGGCAGAACTGAGACAACTGCTCACGGAAGATCACCGATTCATCTTCACGCTGATTAAGAAGTTCGGTCATGAACGACCGAAGGGTGCTCGAAAGGGATGGAAGCCGACGGGACCATTCCCACTGTTGTCCGATCGCAGTGACATCATCGTGATGACCGATGAAGCTCACCGAAGCCAGTACGACACGTTTGCTCTCTATATGCGGAACGCTCTGCCAAATGCCGCATTCATCGGCTTTACGGGCACACCGTTGATGGCAGGCGAAGAAAAGACCAAAGACGTCTTCGGCGATTACGTCAGCATCTACAATTTTCAGCAATCAATCGAAGACGGGGCGACCGTCTCGCTGTTCTACGAGAACCGCATTTCGGAACTTCAACTTGAGAAGGACAACTTCAACGTAGAACTGGAGGCCTTGATCGAAGCAGCGGAACTCGATGCAGAGCAGGAACAGAAGTTGGAGCGAGAGTTTGCTCGAGAGTACCATCTAATCACCCGCGACGACCGCCTGGAGAAAGTCGCCGAAGATGTTGTGGCTCACTTCATGGGCCGCAAACAAAGCGGCAAGGGCATGGTCATCTGCATCGACAAGGTGACGGCAGTCAAGTTGCACGACAAGGTTCGCAAGTATTGGAAGGCGTACCTTGGCGGGTTGCAGGCTGAATTAGCTATGGCCGATGAACTGGTCCGCCCGGAACTGCAACGGCAGATCGACTTGATGAATCAGACCGACATGGCGGTGATCGTGTCGCAACAGCAGAACGAAGTGGAAGACTTCATACTTACCAAACCTGAGTTTGACATAACGGACGCGGAGAAAGCGGAAGTCAAAAAGGTCGCTCGGACGCTGCTACAGACGCTCAAGGAAGCGATGCTGGTCCTGGACTGGCGAAAGAAGCAACGCACTCGAGCCGACGTTTACACCACGGTGAAGACGGTCCTCGACGAACTCCCCCGAGCGTATACGCCGGAACTGTACGAACAGAAGTGCGACACCGTTTATCAGCACGTTTACGGCAGCTATCAAGGTGAGGGGCAAAGCATTTATGCTGTGGGGTGAAATGCGTGTGGCCGCACGTCAGTCCAGATTCCCGCCGAGGCTGCTGAGTATGCCGCTCTTTCCACAAGAGAAGCCAAACGCCACTTTTCGCGAGACGGCTCAAGACGAGCGTGACGAAAAGTCTGCAGCCAATTCCGTCTGACGTCAAACAGGCTACTCTCAGAGAAATTGCAGGCGAGCTGACCGAGAGACTACGGGCCAGCACGGGAGTAGGCTGGCACGGACGTGGAATTCGAAGAAGTCGGCACCAATCTGGACAAGCTGGCCTGCTACGAGGCCCTAGCCCACAACGCGAGGTCCTCCGACATTGGGGATGGCGTCTTCCTCAGGAAGCTGGCCGACTGGCTAGCGGAGTGACTACGGGCCAGCCTCGTGTGTCGATCGCTCACCCGTTACAAGCATCCGAACAACAACCAAGCTGCCGCTGTCGAGTTTCGGCTTGGGCTTGGCATCATCTGAGCCAGTAGCCAACAACAACTCCTATCACACCGAATGCCGGCTTACGGAGCGTGTCATCAGAAGAAAAGCATAACAGAATAAATCCGCCGAACAGGATGAGCAGCGACACGATGATTTGCATGACCACGCGGGAATATTCTTGAGCTAATCTAAGCTTCTTGTCAGTCTCGTCCTCGTCGCCACCAGCATCTAGCGGCTGTCTGTGGGCGTGAAAGACGTCCGCAACGTGCTGCAGCTGAGTACCAACAACAGGCATTTTGTCACTCTTAGCAGATCGGTCAGTCATCCGCGTTAATCCTCGTTGCTTTCGTCGTCATCTGTAAGTAATTCAAGTATTAGAAGTATAAGAACACTTACGCCGCCAGACGAAACTGCGACCTTAATGCGTCTCCCGCTCCTTCCACTGCTTCGATTCATAGACGCCTCGATGGTCTGAACAACCTCTCCTAGCGTGAGAGATCCCTCTGACTGCCGCAATCGTTTCTCGACGGCCGTAATCGCCTCCGCCGTATCGATAAATTCCAACCTCTTAGTCGTCGCGATACCGTCTGCATTCCTGATGTGCTTGGCCGTTTCGCAGGACAAAATGACAACTTGCGATCCGTTCCGATTGGCCTCGCGATATAAGGCAGCAATTTCAAGTTTCGACCTGTCGGGGAAGCGTAAGTAGCCATTTTCATTGTGGCCAAAAACGATCGTAAGGCTGCCCTGCGATGAACTCTCTCGAATTTTCGATTGAAGCAACGACGCTTGACGCGTTGCGCCCGATTCTGAGATCACCGAAACGTTTTCCAAATTTTCCCACCGTCTTTTAGCCGCTCCCATGCGACGCATCGCCAACTCAAGATTCGAGTTAGTGCTGAGGTGGAACACTTGGCGGATCGCCGATTCTGTTTCCGGAATAATCGCAATCGTGTTTACTGTGGCGATTCTTCGCCCCAACGAAAGAGCAAACGAAGAATCGTTACTTGAATCGAGCAGGCATAGGTGACCGCGGTGATTCCTGATTTCCTCAAATGACTCGGACTTCGCTAGAGAAGAACGACGGACCAGAAGGGCATCTCCAGAAGATACGTCTTTTGTCTTAGCTTTGAGTCCAGGAAAACGTTTCGCGTCTAGAGAATTTCCGTTCGACGACGCTGTGGAACGTGGCTTGCCTGGTTTCAACACAAAATTTGGGACACACTCTATTGGCCCACTGCCAAGTCGGGAGTTGGACGAGCTACCGCTAGCCCCAGCATTTGACCCGCCACAGCCGATAGACCCACTGGAACACGCTGCGATTAAGAACAGAATCGCGAAGTAGCTAACGCTGCAGAGTCGCTGCCGACTCACTTGAGCTTTACGTGGTTTAGCAGTCAAAACAGGCCCCCTTGTTTAGCGTGATTATGGCGAATGTTCTTCCCAGACACTTTCAATGAGAGAAGACGAAATATTGGTATTGGCCGCAAGCCATTGGGTGGGATGACCGTCGAACTCTAGGTTCTTAACGTTCAAAACGGACGGGACGGATCCAATACTCAACCCGCTTGAATCTTTGACCAGATAGTACTTGCCATTCCACGAGTCCAGAAAACTGGGATCGTACAAAGGGCCACCACCAACGGCACTTTTGAGTTCCGCAATTTGGGCCGCAGCGTCGTCTGGACTCAATTGATCCTCCAGCTGCGTCTGAACGAACGGCCACTCGTCCTCTAAGAGGAGAATCACGTCAAGGTCGCCCAACTTAGATGCAATTCTGTCATCATTCACGAAGTCCCGAAATTGTCGACAGAACGGACACCAAGTTGCTGTGCCGCAGACAAGAGTGTTGCCAGACAAGTCAACCTCTACCGGTTCCCAAGAGTCTGAGTAAAGAGTGAGAACTGAAGACTGAGAACCACACCCATACATCAGGAATACTAAGGGGATTAAGAAAACGCCACTGCGATGGTAGGTCATAAATGTGCCCCTTTACGTAGACAGGCTGCCACAACGCTTCCTGGCAAACATTTGCAGAAGCACCTAGGGCATATCTGGTTCAGCCAACCTACCAAGTCGTTCAGTTATGTCAAGGGACAGTGCATTTGTTGCCACGGCGACTCAAGAGCAAAGAGATTAACTCACAGGAAGTGGTTGACTTCACGGCGGCTTTCTCGGTGGTCTACACCGCCGCTGGGGACTCTGCGGACTCGCAAAAGTTGTTGGCCGAGTTTCGCAGAATGCCAAATAGACTCACTCGCACAGCCTCACACGAATCCGACAGTGGTCGTCACCCATCGCGGCGTCCTTAATTGTGATCGCCCTGTGAGCTTGCAACATCGCCAACGACCGTTGGCCCGCGCCCGAGTTTAGGTCCAGTGGTTATGAGAGTTTTCGTCTGACATTGGTAGTGAACAATTTCCCAAATCGGTTGTGCTGAGCCCCGTCCGCCTTCGCTGTCGCCTCGGCCTTCAATGCGGAGCTCAGGTCGAGGTGATGGCGAAGGTGGTCGGGGCGGCTCCCGTCTGTCGAGCTCGAACCGAAGGCTGCATACTCATTCGGTGTCTGGTAGTCCAACGCGCTGTGGGAACGGACTTCGTTGTACTGACGTTGAAACTGTTTTGTCATCTGCACCGCATCACGAACACTTTCAAATTCCTCAACGTTTAGAAACTCGTCGCGAAGCTTCGAATTGAAGCCCTCGGAAGGGCTAACGGCCACAATTTGAGTAGAAAAATCTTCAAGAAGCTCTCTTCTCTCGATCCGAAGACGCTCGAACTGTTCTCAGTGGATGCGGACACGTTCGTGAACAATAACAATGTTGTCAAGACGCGTAACTACTACACCCACTACTCGAACAAAAAGTGTGTGCTACAGGGGGGGCAACTTCACTGGGCGGCACATAAGCTAAATATAATGTTGCGAGTTCTGTTGCTCACTGAAATGGGAGTGCCCGAATCAGAACTTCAACTCGCATTCTCGAAGAATCTTCGCTTATCAGGTCAACGCAAAGAGTGGCTTAGCATTTCTGAAAAGGGAACGCTAAGCGAGCAGGTTGTAAGCGGAAAGGCCACAGAATCTACCGACGAGCCGTTGTGACCAATCCGCGGTCTGAGGCAGTACATGAGGGGGTAAAACGAAGAAAGGACAAGATTGACAGTCGTAATAATGTCACGGTCAGGAATCGCTCAAGTTTCAGTAGTGCGTCCGGTTCCGCACCTCGCCCCACGACAATTAATCAAGCGTGATGTCACGCCTAGAGACCACCGCCCCTTTCTTTACGTTCATCCCGGCTAATGTGAAGTGTCCGTCCGAGAATTTAGGGTCTGGATCGAACGATTCAATGTCGAACTGATATCTCCGTTCCGGTCCATCCGTAGACACCTCAGGCTTCGTCCAAACCGCCAACCGTCCTAAACGCCAAAGGCCTTCGTCGTGTTTTACCCATTCGTATTCCGTGATCACTACTTCCTTACCTGATCTTGGCACTGGGTGCCTAACGCACTTCGTCACGTTACCACCGTGGTCCATCGAGAAGGTGATCTCCGCATGCGCTCCACTGTGAGAAATTCGCGAAATGTGCACGCGATGGTCCATCTGCTTAACTTCGATCGAAGCAACATATTTTCCTATCCTTGCTGCGTCCAGATACTCGGACCACGTCCGTCCTTGAGGGCGGTAGCTAAACCAATGATCCTGAGGGTGAGCCAGACACTCCAGTGGCCATCGGCCTTCCAGTGGTCTCGGATTGTCCGCGAGAGCTCCTCTCCCCCCTCCTGCGACAGGGTTGTATGAGTACACACGTCGGCGTGCATAAACGACATGCTTGCCCTTTCGCTCAATGAGTAACCCCTCGGGCAAATCGCGATTTTTGATGTTTTTCGAAAAGCTCTGGCCACTGATGACCCACGACCGAAGGTCACCCGACCAAGTGAAAACGATACGCAGATCGTCCCAAGCGTCTGCCTCACGGGAGGCCACCTGTACCCGATACGCCATACGCCCACGCGGATACTGATTGTAGGATGCATCAATTCCTGCCAGCAACTGTGGTAACAATGAAGCGTCGCCCAAAATCTGAACAGAGTCTGCGGCAAACGCTGGATTCGCCAACGTCAAACAGGACACTATAAAAAGCGTTCGAGATGCTGCTCTCGCCATCACCATTGAAATAATGAACTTTTGAGAGGACAGTTGTCGATCCATCATGGCAATTCGTTCCTTAAGTGGCTTGCAGCAGGTCGAACCTATGGGGCGATTGTCGATTAAGCGGGGCGATTTATCAATACGCACTGCGGAGGAACACACATCGAACAGTCAATGCGGTCAGAGTCAACGGTAGTACGTACTACCTCAAGGACTCATTTCGACTCGTAACGGAACGTATTCGCGAAACACAGAAAACAGGCATCCACCCACTTCGCGAGCGAAATTGCGGGTTTCGGGTGCCACGTGGATATACCCAATCGCTTTTGAAGACCGCGACGATCACCAGATCGCAATCACTTCCGAATGCTCAAGCGACTGCACGATACTGAAATCGATCTGTAATGGAAACCAGTAATGCAGTTGTGGCCCGCGGCTTTGAGTTCGGAACAGACTGGGAACCATCACACAACCTCTTTCGGACATGAAACGGTTCCGCTGACTCACTGCATACAGTGTTCGTGATATGCTTCTCGATTCGAAAACCGCGTGACGTGAAGAACGCGATTCCGGTGAGGCTGCCTTCGGGGGACAGTTCGGGGAGGTTCAGACTTCGAGGTTCCTTGGCGACTGCGTTCAATACGGCTGAGACGAGTCCACGACGCTGGAAGGCGTGATGGCAGTAAAAGCTGTCCATGTGTCCGTCGTGGTCCAGCTCGGCAAAAGACGGCTCAGATTACGGGCTCCTCGACGAGCGGGTAGCGGCGGATTTGCAGGAGTGCGCATCTCCATTTTTTGCCGTGAAGCGAGTGTTACGTCGTCTGGATCAGCACGCTATTCGGCTGTTTGTTGACGACTTCGCCGATGGCGATCGCGGTTGTGAGGTCCGCCTCGACCATTGCCGTTTCGAATTTCTGCACTAACGGCTTTGGAACGCCCAACAACAGACCACCGCAGGTTTGAGGATCGAAGAGGGCTCTGTATTCGGGGCGTGACTGGACATCCGCAGCCGCCGTAAGGTGTTGCTCGACGGCTCGATTATTGGGAGCCAGCGTGCTTTCGATACCTGCGTCGAATGCCGCTGCGGCGCCGGGAAGTAATTGCAGATCCTTTAGGTTGAGCGTGGCGGACTGGTGGCTGGCCTGCAGCATTTCGACAAGGTGCCCAGCGAGGCCGAAACCCGTGACATCGGTTGCGGCCGTGATGCCGCAGTCAGTCGCCAGTTTCGCCAACATGTGTTGCGGCTGCAGCATGGCGGCGATCAGCGATTCGTAGTCGCGAGCGGCACATTGGCTTCGCATGTGAGCGGCCAGCAGCACTCCGATGCCGAGCGGTTTTGTCAGATACAACATGTCGCCGATTTGCAGACTTCCCTTCTGCAGCAACGGAGTCGCGGGTGGGTTGCCGATGACGGTGAAGCCGGCTTCCCAGCGAGGGCCGACGATGGTGTGGCCGCCAACGATGTCCGCGTTCATCTGTGCGAATTCGTGGCGTGCTCCGGCAAGGAAGTCGTGCAACGCGGTTTGCTGAGCCGCCGTGTCGCCTTCCGGCAGCACGACGTTGGCAAGAGCGGCCGTCGCGGTCGCTCCCATGGCGACGATGTCGCTGGCTGAGTGCAACGCGGCGATGCGCCCGAACAGGAAAGCATCGTTCACGGGGTTCGTGAAGAAGTCGGTAGTCGCGATAATGCGGCCGCCATCGGTGGTGATGACGGCCGCGTCGTCAGCAGGAATGGCTTGATCGATGTTTGACTGTTGATCCGCTGCAGTAGTTATCTCGGAAGCGGACGCGGCTTCGTTCAAAGCGAATGAACTGCGGAGCGCGGTGTTCAACGTCTGGCTGCCGAGTTTGCAGCCGCAGCCCTTGCATTGCATCATGTCAGTGTCTGCTTTCATGCTGCCAGACACCTGGTACATCTTCATGAACTTCGAATCAATATAGTGCTTCAGCTTCATGGCGAAGCGGCCACCAAAGCTGAAGCCTTTCCATTCGCCGATCGCTTTGCCGTCGCCAGTGTTCAACAGCTTCAGAAACGATGATTGCGGTTCGTAGTTACTGAGCGGCTTCGCGGCCAACAAAGCTTTAATGTTGTCCCACAGCACGGGCCCCTGACGCACGGCATAGACGCCGGCCTTGGGCACCTTTTCGCTAACAATCGAACCTGTGTCACCAACGGCGAAAATCGGCGCTCCCGACGTCGACCGCAGGTTGGCTTCGGTGGCCAGAAATCCGGAACCCGTCAGAGGCAGATTCAATTGCGAAAGCAATTCCGGCGGACTGGCTCCCGTGGCCCAAATTACAATATCCGCCACTATCTTCTGACCGTCCTGCAATGTTACGGCTGTGTCATCGACATGAGTGATCGTCGCGTTGCGATGCACGGCAACACCGCGACGCTTTAGCTCCGCGGCCGCTCGATCACGCAGCCCGGACGTGACTCCTGGAAGAATGGCGTCGCTGCGAGTGACAATTTGCAGTTCGAACGGGACGTCCGTTTTGCTTTGAATAAAGCCCGGAAGACAGAACGTGATTTCCGTTCCGGCAGCGCCGCTACCGACAACGACGATTTTGAGTGGAGCAGGTGAAGTCTGACCTGCATTGTGTTCGCCAGAGCGGGGCGTGACTTCCATGCTCGTTCGCCGCTTCAACGCTTTATTGACGGTGACGTCTAACCGCTGTAGAAACGTTTGCATCGGCTTGATTCGGATCAGCGAATCGCCTTCGATGTGCACTCCATCGTCGGTGGGCACGGAACCGATGCCGACGGACAGAACGTCAAATGGCACGGACGGGCGATCAGCGAAGTGCAGGACCTGCCTGTTAGAATCGAGCCCCGTGACAGTGCCGATAATCAGCCTCGCATTGACGGACGCGCACAGTCGCACGAGGTCAATTTCCATGTCGCGGGTAGGAATCTGGCCAGCCAGCGCGGCGGGCAGCATGCCGGAATATGTGGCGACGCTTCTATCAGAAATACAAGTCAGGTCGACGTCGGCGATTGGGTTCATGCCCCATTGCCTCACGATGTGCGCATTGGTGTGCCCGATGCCCAGCAGAACAAGATGGCGACTGGCGAGACGTTGTTCGATCTGCAAGGCTTCGCTTTCCGGTTCTCTAACACTGCTGCCGACCTACTGGCCTGGCGTGAGACATTCTTCGACGCGAACGGCCAGTGCATCCAATTGCGTTGCGTCGACGGTTCTTAGATCCAGCATGATTGCGTCATTGTGGATGCGAGGCACCACAGCTGGGCTACCGGTACGAAAGCTCTTCGCGACGGCGTCGTTGTTTTCAACATTAAGCACCAAACCACAGCTGGCGATCTGCGATCCCGGTACTGAACCTCCGCCGACAGACGACGTGCATTCGCAGATTTCGATGCGATTCGCCACGGCTGCTGGCAGTCGTTCCAGCACACGTTTGCAATCCGTGCGAACGTCGGCGACCGTCTTCGACAGCATCTGCAACAAAGGCAGTTCCTGCATCGGGTTTCCGGAAAGGTGAATTTCTGCCGTTGCTTCGATGGCGGCCAGCGTCATCTTGTCGGTCCGTAGAGCTCGCATCATCGGGTGTCGGCGGAGTAATTTCACCAGTTTGGCTTTGCCAACGACGATGCCTGCCTGAGGACCACCGAAGAGTTTGTCGCCGCTAAACAACGCCAGATCTGCGCCGGCCGCGACGCTGTCAGTGACTGCGGGTTCTTTTAAACCGAACTTCGACAGATCCTTGATGCAGCCGCTGCCGAGATCGTCGATGACTGGCACACCGCGTTGCTTTCCCAGCGAAATCAATTCGGCAATGTCAGGTTCGGTCACAAAACCGCCCTGAAAAAAGTTGCTGCGGTGAACTCGGATAATCGCTCCCGTGTTTTCACCAATCGCGTGTTCGTAATCGCGAAGATACGTTCGATTGGTTGTACCGACTTCCCGCAGAACGGCCCCGGACGCGGCGAAGACTTCCGGCAGCCGGAAGCCGCCGCCGATTTCCACCAACTGCCCTCGCGAAACAATCACCTCTTTGCCAGCCGCCATGACCTGCAGCACCAAAATCGTGGCGGCCGCGCAGTTGTTGACAACCACAGCGTCTTCGGCACCGGTTAGCTGCGCCAGAAGATCGAAAATTCGTTCGCCGCGATGGTTGCGTTTGCCCGAACGCAAATCCATTTCGACGTTGGCATATCCGGCGGACTGCACCATCCGCTGGATCGCTCGAGCTGCCAGGGGAGCTCGCCCCAAATTTGTATGCAGCAGGATCCCGGTGGCGTTGATAACGGACGTCTGCCGCCGTCCGTCTTCGAGCTGGCACTGATGCAACGTCCCTCGAATCACGCACTGCATCGCCGACTTCTTGTCCAGTTTGGCTCCACGAAGAATTTCGCGACGACATTCGTCGACCGCCATTCGGATCCACGCAATAAGTTGAGGACGCGAGTAAGCATCGGAAATGAGGGCGACGTCATGCTGCCGCAGAATCTGGTCGACGGCAGGCAGATGTCGGAGTCGTTCGGCATTGGTCATCGAAGTGGAATCGCGGTCAGTCACAGTAAGCGGAGGCACCAGTCCATTATATCAGGCCCCCGCAGTAGCATTTCGAAGAGTCTTCCGTTTCGCACAATATTCAGCGACCGGCCACACTCGTAACTGGAATAACCGCCAACTCGGCCGAGTTTCGGTTCGCGCCGCGACCACCATCGTTCGAATAGCCCACGTACAGTTTTCCTTGGTGTTCGATGGCGTACGGATACGACAACGCCGCTTTGGGATGTGATTCGCCGGCGTGAGGATGCTCGGCGTCGCGAATTTTGAAGACTCGGCGGAAGCTGCATTCGGCCTGGTCAGTGACGGTAATCGTCAGTGGCCAGCGGCGGTTCCGAGAATCGGCCGTCGTGTTGCCAATCAGGTAGGCTTGTCCGGTCGACAGCGTTCCGGCGTAAGGCTTCGAAGCGGTCATCGGCAGATTGCTTTCTTTCATGGTCGACCATGTCCGACCGTAATCTGCACTGCGTGAAACGAGTGCGACGGGCTGGCGAAACCGCGAAATGTTGGTGACGTGTCTTCCGTTTGCAACCACGGTCGATTCGCCCCACATCGCCATCGCAGCGGGACGCGGCACTGAGACCAAACTCCATTTTGTAAAGTCATTCCCATGACTGATCGCGACAGCAGCCGGGTTGTTGCCGCCTCCGATTCCTTCCACGACCTGCAAACCGGCCATAATCCAGTTGCCGTCGGGCATTTTTTGAGGTTCCTGCATCGGCCAGAAGCCGTCTTCGATAACCACGCCGTGAAACCGCCACTGGCCCGACGCTTCGTCCAGAGAATACGCTCGCGTGTGGATCTTTTTCATCCGTCCATAGAACGCACCCTGAAAAGCCCACAGCGTTTTTGCCTGTCTGAGGAACACGCCGTGGCTGACAGCCAGATCTTCTTCCTTGCCATCATCAATCAGTTTCACCTTCGACCACGTTTGGCCACCGTCTTCACTGACCGTGTAGTTCGCAATTTCGGAGGCAGTATTTTCTTTACCACTGTTGTGCCCGAAACTGGCAAACAGCTTCTCACCATGCCACGCTAAGGCAACGCCGTGCAGCCAGTTGAATCCGTCACGCTCGGGCTGCCGAGCTTTGATCACATGGAACTCGATGCCCTCGATGTCTGGCAAGTCGGCGGCTGCAGGCACTGGATTCGTCGCATCCCACAATGGATCCTGAGCCTTCACGCTGGCGTTGGGCAGAGCGAACGCAACGAGGCACAACGGCAGCCAGCAGACACAGCGAGCATAGAAAGAAAATGTCATACGGGACTCCGGTTATCGGGATGCGAGCTATTCATAATACAGAAACGGCTCCAGCATTGCTCGTTTCCGCTGAACCTGTTCTTCTAAGAGCTGTCCGGCATAATGAAGCAGCATAGAATTACGGTCGTACGATTAAGGAAACTGTAATGGCAGAAAAGGTGCGCGTCGTGATTGTTGGCGGCGGGTTTGCAGGCCTGGCGGCGGCGAAGGGGTTGCGAAAGGCTTCGGACGTTTCGATCACCTTGATTGACCGACGAAATCATCACCTGTTTCAACCGCTGTTGTATCAAGTTGCCATGGCCGGGCTAAGTCCCGCGGAGATCGCAGCACCCATTCGAGGAATTCTGTCGCGTCAGAAGAACGTGCGCGTCCTGCAGGGGGAAGTGACTTCGGTCGACCTCGCTGAGAATGCAGTTCAAGCAGACTTCGGCGCAGTCGGATTCGACTATCTGATCCTCGCTTGCGGTGCCAATCATAGCTACTTTGGAAAACCGGATTGGGAAGAGTACGCTCCTGGCCTGAAGACGCTGGAACAGGCCACCGAGATCCGGCGCCGGGTTCTGACAGCATTCGAACGAGCCGAACGCGAAACGGATCCTGTTAAGCAAAAGCAACTGCTGACGTTTGTCGTGGTCGGCGGCGGGCCGACGGGCGTTGAGTTGGCCGGGGCGATCGGTGAAATGAGTCGCTATACGCTGGCGAAAGATTTCCGCAGCATCGATGCTTCGCTTGCTCGCGTCATTCTGATCGAAGCGGGATCTCGCATTCTTCCGATGTTTGCCGCCGAGCTCGCCAGCAAAGCGACTCGCGACCTGGAACAGCTTGGCGTGCAGGTTTGGACCTCAAGCATGGTGACGAACATCGGTAGCAACAGCATTTCCGTCGGAACGGAGACGATTCAGGCTGCAACCGTTTTGTGGGCCGCTGGCGTGGAAGCGTCGCCTCTGGGCAGGACACTCAAACTACCGACGGACCGTGTTGGGCGAGTGATCGTTGAGCCGGACCTGAGCGTTCCGGGTCACCCTAATATTTTCGTCGCCGGCGACCAGGCCCACTTCGACCAATCCGAAAAACCACTCCCCGGTATCGCGCCAGTGGCCATGCAACAGGGGCGATTTCTGGCGGCCAATATTCTGCGTGAACTACACGGCAAACCGCGCGAACAGTTTCAGTACTTCGACAAAGGGCAGATGGCGACGATTGGCCGCAGCCGAGCTATCACGGAAGTCGGCCGCTGGAAGTTTTCCGGCTTCTTCGCATGGGTCGTGTGGCTGGTGGTCCACATCTATTACCTGACGGGTTTTCGAAACCGCCTGTTCGTCGTGATGAGTTGGGCGTGGTCCTACTTGTCCTACCGACGCGGTGCGAGGCTGATTGTTGAAAAGGAATGGCGGAGCCGACCGCAGGATGAAAAGCCGCCTGCCAGCTAACTCACTTCAAAACGAATCGTTTCAATCTTCGCATGCCCCGACTTACGAAACGGACGCGGCATGGGTTGAGCGTGGCCATTGTTGTCAACGGTGCGACAGCGTAGCACGTACTTGCCAGCAGGCAGCCCAGGATGCAGGTGGCACCAATGAGCCTTCGACAACAGAATCGGCCATTGTTTCGGTCGACCACTGTCGTCGAAGTGCATGGTGTCCGCAGGAATCATTTCGTTCGGCAAGCCTCCGCCGAATTCCTTCGGCGCAGCAAGCAGAGTCGCGTCCTGCCAATCAGCTTTCGTAAAGTATGGATCATCGCGCGGCCATTCTTCGTCTCGCCTCGAAATCCAGACCTGCACTTTCTTCAGCCCGGAGATTCCAACCTGAGCATAGCCTGTGATCGGAATCGCTTCGTTGGCCTTGGGGTCTGTGGGAGCCGTCAGGGTTGCGCAGAAAGTTTTTAGCGGGCTGTCGACATCGTTATTCTTTTCGGCGTACGTATCGTTGGCAGCGTGAAGGTTCGACAGCACGACGTTGTTCAACCACTTGATACTCTTAAAACCATAAGCTTCCGGCACCACCACACGAACCGGCCCGCCGCGTTCCGATGTCAGCCATTCGCCGTTGAGCTTGTAACACAAAATCACGGGCGGCAAGCCGAACGGGTCTTCCAGAATGCGACCGACTGGTAACGAACTGCGGAACATCTGCTCCGGCTTGTCGTTGTGGTAGCCATAGTAGAAAACTCGCCGCAGGTCTTCTTTAGGCTGAGTACGCCAGATGATTTCTCGCAGCGGGACGCCTTCCCAAATTCCGTTCCCCAACGGGCACCCTATGTTCAGGCAGGTCATCACTTTGGGAAACCGGACCGCATGGTCCCTGGCGAGTTCCATCAGGTCATCAAAGCGAAAGGCTGTCTCACCTTCCAGCGGCTGCTGAATGCTGGCCGGGTTGTCAGGATCACTAACGACGTTTAGCTTCCATGTGTCGCGAGTCAGCCCGACTTTTTTCTTTTCGTCTTCAGATAGCGTGTGCGGTTTCGGCTTGCCTCGGGAAACGTCCTGAAAATCGCCCGGCCGCGTGAGCCACGTTTCCAGACTTTTTAGAGCGTCCTGCAATCGCGGATCGTCTTTGTCCTGTTCGGCGAACGACGTCCCGCCAGTGAGCGATGTGGCCGTCAGAACTCCGGCTTTGACGAAATGTCGTCTTGTCAGGCGAAAGTGCTGATGTAGAAATCGCTGAACCTGGTCGTCCATCGCCAATGCCTCACCCGGTTGACTTTCGTAACCTTCCGAGGTGCCATCGTATCTGTCGCAGGACGGCCGTCAAGTTGACAGGATCTCAGGTCAGAACGCCTTCCGACGTAGCCAACATTCTCGGTCCCAATTCCGTACGGATCGATTTCGGCGCCGACTTGCTCACTCAGCAGTCCGCAAGATCTTTTCCATCTTTCGGCCCTTCGCCAACTCGTCTACCAATTTGTCCATGTAGCGAACCTGTTGCGTCAACGGAGTCTCAATCTCTTCGATCCTATAGCCGCAGATCACGCCCTTGATAAGGTGCGCGTTCGGATTCAGCTTTGCTTTCGCGAAGAATTGCTTAAACGTGACTTTATCGTCTATCAGCTCCCGTATCCTGGACTCGCTGAATCCCGTCAGCCACGTGATAACCTGGTGCAGCTCGTCAACAGTTCGCCCCTTCTTCTCAACCTTAGCGACGTAATGCGGATAGACTTCAGCAAACGTCAAACTGGCGACGCGGCCATCATGTTTCTGAGTAGTCTTCATAACAGCCTTCCCAACGCGTCGCGTGACAACAAAACTGAAAGGTTAAGGATATGCGACCATCCACGAATCTGCGAGCGGTGGTTCGTTCCAATCGCATTAGTTATCGGCCCGTGCAACGGAGTCCGAACATCCAGATCGGTCAGCCAAACGAAAAAAAAACACGCGGACGCCGAAGCGCTGACAATACGCTATGGGTACACGGCTGTTGCCAAGCCTGTCGTGGAGTGTACTCGTTCGGCGATGGAGTTTAACTGCTGCTCTGTCAGTGAGCCGACGAACGATTCGGCGGGTTGCCGTGCGACGGTGTAGATTTGGATGAGTTTTAACTGGCCGCCTGCTGCGACGACTTCAGCGAGCCGCTGACAGAATTCGGCGATTTCGTGGTCGTCAGGTGGAGTGCCGTGGACCGTCATGAAGAGGCTTTGGATGAGAATCGGACGCTGCTGAGCGGCCAGCGTGATGTTGTCGAGAATCTGTTGGAACGGAATCTTCGTGCGGTCAATCAGTTTGAAGTATTCTTCCGTGCCGGCATCCAGTTTGGCCCAGATCTGACCGTTGTCTTCATCCAGTAGTTGCAGGCCTCGCTGCACGTGAGGGCGATGGAACATGGACGCGTTCGTGATCAGTACCATCTTTACGGCGTTGCTGACCGTGTCTCGTTTGACCGCGGCCGCCTGTTCGATGATATCGTCGAAGTTACGGAATGTGGTCGGTTCGCCGTCGCCGGAGAACGCGATGTCGTTCAGGCGGCGAAGAGACGTCGGCGTGTTTTCAAACTTTGGGTGTTCGAACAGTTCGCCAGACTGGACCAGTTCCAGCACGCTGCGAAGTTCGTCAAGCAGTTGAGCCATTTCGACGAATCGAGTTTCCGATTCGCTGCGACGATCGACTTGGCAGTAGATGCAGTCGAAGTTGCAGACCTTGTCAGGGTTCAGGTTGACCCCAATCGAAACCCCTTCGCTGCGACGCGACACGACGGGGTACACAAACCGGTTGTCCTCGAACAATCGACTGTGCTGACGGTAGACGGATGCCGCCGCTGCGGCAGTTTCTGCTGGTTGCTCGCCATTCATGGTCGAACGTGGCTTCTGATGTTAACGGTCGGGTTGCTGATTGGCCGTGTTCGTGTTTACGGAGACGAGACGACGGTGGTATTTTGCCGCAAACGCGTTCGCTGACCAGCGATAATACTAGAAAACGGGACTTTGCCATGGCCATTCGACACATATTCCTATTGTTTGCCGTCCTGACGGCCACGGCCCTCGTCACAGGTTGCGGAAAGTCGAACTCAACCGTTTCCAGCGCCACCAGCGAAGAAGAATCTCTGCTGGGAGACATTCTGGGCGATATCGACCTGACTGAAACCGGGCCGCCGGTTGATGACACATTGGCCGAACTGGCGGACCCAGCCGAGCCCCTCGCGTCGCTCACGATTCCTCACGACGATGCACCGACGCAGAAACTGGAGTTGCGTCTTGCGGAAGGCGATCGCTTTCCGCTTGTTAAAACCGTTGAGCAAACTTTGGTACAGAAGTCCGACCAGTTTCCCGCCACCGCCGAAACGACGCTGACCCTGTATATGGATCTAAGCGTTGACGAAGTTCGACCGGACGCCGTTTTGCTGACCGTCAAATATACTCAGGTGCAATACGGTCACGATTTAAACGGACAGCAACTGCATTTCGATTCAAAGACTCACCAAGGTGGCCTGCCGCTCGAATTACTTCCGTATGCGGGGATGGTCAACAACGGATTCTCGTTCTGGCTGGGCCGCGACAACAAAGTACGTGAAGTTGTCGGCTATCAGAACTTCCTGCAGCAATGCGTGGCCAACGCTCCGCCTGCGGCTCAGCAACGTTTGGTCACCGAAATGGCTAGTCGCATCGGCGAAGGCGATGGTGTGGCCGGCTTTATCGACGATTCGATTGGACTGCTTCCGTACGATTCAAACGCGAATCCAGGCAACGCGACTCAAGTGGCCGAAGGCGACGAATGGATCCGCGAACGACGCGTCGATCAGCCCGTGCCATTGCGCATAACATCAACATGTCGCCTTGTTTCACTAAACGACGCCACAGCGGAGATTAACATTGCCGGAAAGATCGATATCGAACCAACGGTCACTCCGGCACGGATGACGACGCCTCAGGTGACCATCACGGGCGGACGCAGCACGGGAACCTGCACCGTAGACCGAGTAACCGGGCTGCCGCGAAAGGTGACTCGCCGTGAGTACCTGAACCTGACCGTCACGATGCCGTCCGGCAAATCGGTGCAGCAGGACAAGCAGATTCAAACAACGATCGAAACGTTCCCTAATCAGCGTCGCCCGGTTGTCGACGCGGGAACACTTCGAGCCGTTACGCCTCCGACGTTTTCAACCACGATTTCGCCGCGACACCGACCAACGGGACCGCAAGGGGCTGCTTCGCGAGCGATCCAGACGGTTTCCGGCGTCCCGGGACGCGGTCGAGCAACGACGATCCCAACCGAAGCTCCGCCACGCGTGTTGCATTCGACAGCAACTGCGGCTTACCCAGACTGAATGTCTCCCCATCAAGGCGGGAGTATGATTCCTTCGCGTGCGGCTGGCGTTGAACTGCGCGAAGCAAATGGAAACCCCGGGGTTTCGCTTGCTTCGCCCCAACCCCGGCCACGCAGATCGCTCCAAATGCTACAGGGAGCTATTTGGACCACAACCGTTAGACCACAACGAAAAGAAGGCCGGCATTGATCTAACAATGCCGGCCTCTTGAATTGCCTGGTGAACGCCAGAACTCTGTCTAGTTCAGGGTCTCTTCGCCCTTTTTCCAGTTGCATGGGCACAGCTTGTCGGTCTGCAGAGCGTCCAGAATTCGCAGCACTTCATCGACGTTGCGGCCAACTCCCAGATCATTTACGGACAGCCACCGAAGCGAACCGTTGGGATCGATCAAGTAGACGCCGCGGTAAGCAACGCCTTTGTCTTCGTCCAAAACGTCGAATGCAGCGGACAGTCGCTGGTTGACGTCGCCGATCATTGGGAACTTTAGCTGGCCGAGGTCTTCGTGAGCGTCGCACCAGCCTTTGTGCGAGTACACACTGTCAGTGCTGGCGGTCAACAGCACCGTTTCGCGGTCTTCAAATTCGCCCAGAGCCTTGTTGAAGGCGACGATTTCGGTTGGGCAAACGAAAGTGAAGTCCAGTGGGTAGAAGAACAGACAAACCCATTTGCCGTTGTAGTCTGAAAGCTTGATGTCTTGAAACTGATCGTCGCTGCCGTCTTTTGTGCGGTCGTAAGCCTTCAGCTCAAGGTCCAATCCGGGGGCCGCCTGGCCAACTTTGATACTCATCGAAATGTTCCTGTTCGTCGATTGTTGAACGCGTTGTGATTGCAAAAGCGAAAACGGCGTCGGCGTTAATTCGATGGTCCGTACCGATGCCGAACGCCACATCCGTGCGAGTGAGTATAGAAGTGAGGCGCATCACTTCAAGGCATCGCGCGGGCGAAACATGCCCGATTGCGGGGCTTACCGAAAGGTCTCGCGAACGAGAAGTTTGTACCTACGTGGCCGCCGTAATGACGTCTCGCCCAACCCACGGTCTCAGCACTTCCGGCACGACCACGCTGCCGTCGGCCTGTTGGTAATTTTCGAGGATCGCAATGATGGCTCGCGCACACGACACCGCCGTGCCGTTTAGCGTGTGGACAAACTGAGTCCCCTTTTTCTCTTTAGAGCGGCAGCGAATATTCAGCCGTCTGGCCTGGTAGTCGGTGCAGTTAGAAGCCGAAGTGACTTCGCCATAGCTGCCGCCATCGCCGCGACCCGGCATCCATGCTTCCAGATCGTACTTGCGATAAGCGGGGCCGCCGAGGTCACCAGTTGCGGTATCGATCAGCCGATAGTGCAGACCAAGCGCCTGAAAGATCTCTTCTTCGATTCGGACGATCTCCTGTTGCATCGCATCGGATGCTTCGGAGTTCGGGGCGGTGAAGGCAAACATTTCCACCTTCGTGAACTGATGCACTCGATAAATGCCTCGAGTCGCTCGACCATGTGCGCCGGCTTCGGTACGAAAACAGTGCGACAAACCGGCGAACTTCAGCGGCAGGTCTTCAATGTCCAGCAGTTGGTCCTTGAGTGCTCCGCCGAGTGTAATTTCAGCCGTTGCGACGAGGCTTAAATCGGTTTCCGCGACGCTATAGATCTGAGTTTCATCGCCGCGCGGATTGAAGCCGATTCCTTCCAGCACAGAATCGCGAGCCAGGTCCGGCGTGGTGTACAGCGTGAAGCCTTCGCTGCGCAACTTTTGCATGGCAAACTGCACGAGTGCCAGTTCCAGCATCACGGCGTCGTTTTTCAGGTAATAGAACCCGTGCCCGGCGACTCGCGAACCGGCTTCGAAGTCGATCAGGTCCAGCTTTGCCGCAATGTCGACGTGATCCAGCGGTGTGAAGTCGAAGGCCGGCTTGTCGCCGCTGAGATGCACTTCGCTGGCATCGTCCTCGCCACCCACCGGCACGTCCGGGTGAGTCATGTTGGGAATCAGGGCCTGCTGTTCGCGAAGCTGAGCGTCCAACTCTTTTTGAGCGGCTTCCGCTTCCGAAATTTGCGTCCGTAACGCTTTGCCTTGTTCGATCAGAGCGGGCCGTTCGTCGGCAGATGCTTTGGGGATCTTTGATGAGACTTCATTCTGTTGACGACGCAGTTCGTCGCCTTCCGCATTCAGCTTATTGCGTTCTTCGCGCAGGCGGATGACGGCGTTGAGGTCCACGGTGATGCCGCGTGCTTTACAATTTTGCTCAACGGCATCGCGGTTGTCGCAGATAAACTGCAGGTCCAGCATTAGAGTTTGTCCTTGGTATTCGTTTGGCGACTGGCCCCAAAAGCTGGTGCTGTCTTACTCGACTTCGCCAGATGTCTTCGTGAATCGCTGCCCGCAAGGGATTTTTATAAATCCCAATGAGGCGTCCTTCCGGATGCTAGCTTGCCTTCACCGCACCCAGCTTTTCCCACAGGTACGCGCTAGCCAGCGTTCCATTGTGAAAATCTTCCACGTGAAAATGTTCGTCCGGGCTATGGAGGTTATCCGTGTTTCGGCCCCAGCCGAGCAGCAATGTATCGATTCCCAGAATCTGCTGAAAGCTGGACACGACGGGGATGGAGCCGCCTTCGCGAATAAACACGGGCGATTTTCCGAACGCCGCTTCAACTGCTTCACTGGCCGCTGAAATCCATGGGCTGGTTGGATCTAGCACGAATCCTTCGCATCCGTGGAACCGCAGAAATTCGAACTTCAGCCCTGCAGGACACTGGTCTCGTAAAAAGGTTTCCAGAGAATCGAGGATCTTCTCCGGATTTTGATTGGGAACCATGCGACACGTGATTTTCGCGCTGGCTTTGGACGGCACGATGGTCTTGGGACCTTCGCCCGTATAGCCGCTCACGATGCCGTTGATGTCGCATGTCGGCCGCGTCCAGCGACGTTCCAGCGTTGAGTAGCCGTCTTCGCCGAAGACCGCCCCGCTGCCGATTTCGTTTAGAAACTCCGATTCTGAAAACGGTAGTGCTTCGAACTGTTGCTTTTCGGCCTCGGTGAGTTCTGCCACGTCATCGTAGAAGCCGGGGATCTGTACTCTACCAGTGGCGTCGACCAGCGAACCACACAACGCTGCGATGGCGTTTGCCGGATTGGCGATGCTGCCGCCATAGACCCCGCTGTGCAGATCCTTTGATGGCCCCGTCAGCCGAACTTCGGCCGCTACGATTCCGCGAAGACCATAAGTGATGGCGGGAATGCCATCTCCATATTGGCTGGTGTCGCTGATGACGGCGATGTCCGCTTTCAGGCGGTCCTTGCTCTGTTCCAGAAACTTGTCCAGGTTGTCACTGCCGACTTCTTCTTCGCCTTCGATTAGAAACTTCACATTGACCGGCAGCTTGCCGTTTACGTCAATGCATGCCTGAAGGGATTTTAAGTGAGTGAACACCTGCCCTTTGTCGTCGGTCGCTCCACGCGCGAAGACTTTGCCATCGCGGATCTGAGGTTCAAACGGCGGCGTGGTCCATAGATCCAACGGATCGGGCGGCTGCACGTCGTAGTGGCCATAGATCAAGACCGTCGGCAATGAGGCGTCTTCGATACGTTCTCCGTATACGATCGGGTGCCCCTTTGTTGTGATAATTTCTGCTGTCAGTCCAGCGGCCTGCATAGCCTTCAGCACAAAGTCTGCGCACTGTTGCATCGCTGGCTTGAACTGCGAGTCCGCGCTGACGCTGGGAATGCGCAGGAATTCGAACAACTCATCCAAAGCCTGCGACTGGCTCGCTTTTAACGACGAAATAACCTGATCCACGTGTTGTTCCTTCAAAAACAAAAACGCCCGCCGAGCAGAATCGCCCGGCAAGGCGTTTGATTGGGCGTGCCAGGCAGACTCGCTATTGCTTCACGTCGTAGCAGCAGATGATCTCCTGATCGCGGAGATACAGCTTACCGTTTGCAATTACGGGATGGCTCCAAACTTTGCCCTTGGGCGAACGCTGATCCGTTTGAGGTTCCAGCGTGAATCGACCGTGTTCGATCCAGCCACCGGGGTTCGCTTCGATCAGCACGCACGTGCCGGAATTTTCTTCGACGCAGTACAGCATGCCGTCGGCGAATGCGACGGCACCTTTGCCGAGTTTGCTCTTTTCATTCCACACCATTTCGCCGGAAAGCATTTCCTGGCAGATCCAGCCCGGGCCGTCACTGTGGCCGTAAATGTAGTCGCCGACCTTGATGGTGCCGCCGTGATGATTTTTCATCACCTTGTTGTCATAAAGCTGTTTGACGCTGTTGTCCTCACCAACCTGCACCAGCATGCAGCCAGCTCCGTAGCCGGACGTGACGTACACGTAACCATTGTCGTAGATTGGTGTGGGAATCACGGCCGTACGCCCCAGAGGCCAATCGGCCTGCCACTGCCGTTTGCCGTCGTTGTCCAAACCGAACACTTTGTTCTGAGTCAACTGGATATATTGATGCTGGCCATAGTGGTCGACGGGGACGATCGACGAGTAATGAGCCTTCTCTGTCATGTCGGCTGATTGCCAGATCTTTTTGCCCGTCTTCAGGTCAAAAGCCGCCACGGTTCCGTTGTCGCCGCCGGGAGTGCATAGCACTCGATCACCATCGACGAGAGGCGATTCGGAGTAGCCCCAGTTCGGGACTTTGCCGCCAAGTTCGGTTAGCTCAACGGACCACTTCTTAGCTCCGTCTGCCGCCGAAACGCAGTACAAACCGCCTTCTCCGCCGAGTGCTACAACCAGATCGCCGGCGACCGTTGGAGTGCATCGCGGGCCTGGTCCCCAGCCGTTTTCCAGGCGTTTGCCGACAGAGGTCTGCCACAGCTTTTTGCCGGAAGTGGCATCCAAAGCGATCACGTATTCCTGTTTCTCATCGGCCCCCATCGTGTACAATCGATCGCCGACGACGGAAAAGCTGGAGTAACCCAGTCCCGCATCTTTCGATGTCCAGACCTTCTTTGGACCGCCTTCCGGCCATTCCTTTAGCAGGCCGGATTCCTCTGACAAGCCATCTCGTTCCACGCCGCGCCATGTTGGCCAGTCGGCGGCATGCGCGTCGCAGGCGGTCAACACAACCAGGGAGAGCAAAAACCGATTCATGGTGAACTCACTACGAAGAGAAGGTGGGTTGTTACGAGGAAAACGCGGGCACACGAGCGGCCGACCAAACTGCATCGGCGACCTTCGAGTGTGATTCGCCAGAGTGTAGCAATCTTCACTGAAACTGTCAGCATCTGCGCCCCGCTTTTGCGGCTGCCAGCCGGAAACCACGCCCCGCTGAAAACGCGGTTATTTCAGTGCCGTTTATTGGGGTATCGCGGACGCGGCAGGCAATTTCCTCCAAATTCGCATCGAGTTCCGATACGGCGTTTCAACGACGCTGCCCTGTGGCCAGAATGGCGTTCATTATTGGCGAAAGGCTGACGACTCTCGCTGCCGTTAATCCAATTCCTGAAGCAGGCAAGTCCTATGTCCGCCCGATTGTCCGCCCGATCCGAATTCACGTTACGAGCCGCCGTCGTCTGCATGCTGGCGGCCAGCACGTCAGCGCAAGCCACCGATGAAGTGCCCGGCGCGCCTCAGCAGCAGCCTGTTGCGTTCACCAACGCCGTCATTCACACCATCGTTGGCAAACCAATCGATCGTGGAGCCATCCTGTTTGAGGACGGACGAATCACGGCGATCGGCGATCGTGTTGCTCCCCCGGATAACGCACGCGTGATCGATCTGAAGGGGCTGCACGTGTATCCGGGATTAATTGAAGCTCATTCGCAAATCGGCCTGAAAGAAATTTCGGCGGTGCGAGCCACGCGAGACTTTTCCGAAACCGGCAGCCTCAACCCAAACGTTAAGGCCAACGTCAGTGTGAACCCCGACAGCGAAGTGATTCCGGTCACGCGAGCCAACGGAGTACTGCTTGCCGTGTCCGCTCCATCGGGCGGTCGAGTCAGCGGAATGGCGGCCGTGCTGCAACTTGACGGCTGGACGTACGAAGACATGACTGTCAAAGCGAACGCCGCTCTGGTGATCAACTGGCCTTCACCGCCTTCATCGGGGGAAAGTCCGGGGCTGAAAATTCTTCGCCGCATGTTCAAAGAAGCTCGAGCCTACCGGAAGGCTCGCGCAGTTGACGAATCTCAACAGCGCTTCGACATTCGATACGAAGCGTTGGCTCCCGTTTTGGATGGCGACGTCCCCGTCATGGCGATGGCTCATGATGTGCGTGAGATTCAGGCGGCTGTCGGCTTTGCCGAGGAGCAAGGCGTGCGACTCATCATTTTTGGCGGCCATGATGCCGAACGATGTGCTGAACTGCTGAAGCAGCACGATATCCCGGTCGTTGTCGATTCCGTTCATCGTCGACCGAAACGCCGTCATGAACCATACGATGTGGCGTACACGCTGCCGGCTCGGCTTAGCAAAGCCGGCGTGAAATTTTGCATTTCCGGTTCCGATCGAGCCGACACATGGAACAGTCGCAATCTGCCGTATCACGCGGCAACGGCGGTAGCTCACGGTCTCTCGCACGAAGACGCCGTGCGATCGATCACGTTGTTTCCGGCTCAGATTTTGGGCATCGACGATCGCGTCGGTTCACTGGAAGTCGGTAAGGATGCGACCTTGATCGTCACCACCGGCGACCCTCTGGAAACGACAACTCACATCAAGCACGCTTTCGTGCAGGGCCGGCAGGTGCAACTCAGCAGCCGTCACACCAGACTGTACGAAAAGTACAGCGAAAAGTATCGGCAGACCGCTGTCGACGAAAAGAAATAGCAGCGAGTATGCTCACCGTTCTCGGATCTCAATCGCCACGCCGCCTCGAACTGCTGCAGCAGATTATCCCGGCAGACGAACTCACGGTTCTGCCGCCTCGGTCTGCCGATGAGCCTGGCTTTGAAGGGCTGACGACGGTCAGCGCCATCGAAGCTCAATTACGTAACGTTGTTCAATTAAAGCTTGACGACGTAGTTGACCAGCTGCAGCAACAGGGGCACTTGCTTTCGGAATGTTGCGTCGTTTGTGCCGACACAATTGTTGTGGCTCGTGGCGCGAATGACCTTCCTGTTGTGCTGGGTAAGCCGCCGATGCCGCATTGGCAGGCGACAGTGCGAGATTGGTTTCGGGAATATTATTCCGGAAGGACACACGAAGTCTGGACGGGGTGCGTGATTGCCGTCGATGAAAAATTGCAACACACGATTGTAAAAACCAACGTCACGATGTGTTCGTTAGAAGACGAACTTATCGACTGGTACGTTTCAACAGAAGAGCCCATTGGCAAAGCGGGCGGTTATGGTCTTCAGGGAGCGGCTGCAATGCTGATTGACGCTGTTGATGGAAGCCTGACGAATGTCATTGGTCTGCCGTTGAGAGAAATCAGGCAAACTCTGAAGTCACTAAACGGATCGCCGAACTAAGAATCGTTAGCAAGTTCATCGACCTGCCTTCGATACAGGAACTACGTACCGCCCATACGCTAGAAGACCAATGTCAGGCTTTCGCCATGTGTCGTCCGCACTTCCGAATTCCCCGCATCGATGCCCAACACGCTCACGCGTCGGCATTTGCCAATAACGACATTGACGGTCAGGAAACTTCGGCCAGCGCGAACGCCGCCGAAGAGCAGCAAATTCGCATGAGCCGCATACGTCGCAACATTGCGACCGGCGCCTATCTCACTCGCGAGGCCGCCGAAAAATCGGCCAGCCGACTGCTGGAATCAAACGACCTTTGATCCTGTCGTCCCGGGCAGGACGTCAGAAAAAAGATTCGTTCGGCATTGAGTCTAAGCACTGGCGTTGCGCATACACCTCCCCCAGCGTAGCGTCGGGGGAGGTCGGACGGAGCGAAGCAACGTCCGGGAGGGGGCCGGTTCCGCTGGACCGGTGACCGCTTCGCAGCTCACGAGACCGGCGGGCTCGAACCAGTCATTACGTTCTCCGCAGATCCAGTGTCATCGGAAATTGAGGATTCACTTCAATATCCGGTATTTCGACCGTTCCCGGCGTGTGCCCCATCTGGAAGAAACGCGCGACCCGTCGCGATTCTGCTTCGTAAGCATTGATTGGGAAGCTGTCCGGGTTCTTGCCGGTCGGGTTCGCCACGTGGTACTGACAACCGCCGATCGAACGGTCCGACCATGAATCGAGGATGTCAAACACCAGTGGAACGTGTACTGGAATCGTCGGATGCAGACAGCTTGGCGGGCACCACGCTCTGTAGCGCACGGCCCCGACGAACTCACCCTGCACAGACGTTGGATGCAGGGGAACTCGACGACCATTGCACGTCACCACGTGCCGGTTGTCTGTCATTCCGCTGACTTTCACCTGCAGACGTTCGACCGATGAATCGACGAATCTGACGGTCCCCCCGCCACCAGGTTCTTCGCCCAGGACGTACCACGGTTCGATGGCCGTTCGCAGTTCCAGCTTGACATCCTGCTGTGACAATTCGCCGATTTGTGGAAAGCGGAATTCAAAGTGCGGCGCGAACCAGCGGCGGTCGAATTCGAATCCGGAACGCTTCAGGTCGTCGATCACATCGCTGAAATCCGACCACACGAAGTACGGCAACAGATAGCGATCGTGCAATGACGTGCCCCAATGAGCCAACGGTTGATCGTACGGCTGATTCCAAAACTTCGAAACCAAAGCGCGAATCAGCAACTGCTGAGCGAGACTCATTTTTGCGTGCGGCGGCATTTCGAATCCGCGCAGTTCCAGCAGGCCAAGACGCCCGGTGCTGCTGTCTGGCGAATACAGTTTGTCGATGCAGAATTCTGCACGATGAGTGTTCCCGGTCAGGTCGATCAGCAGGTTGCGGAACAATCGGTCGACAAGCCACGGAGCCGCTGGCTGGTCTCGACCAGGCACCAGTGAAAACGCCAGCTCCAGTTCATACAGCGCGTCTGCTCGCCCTTCGTCGACTCGCGGAGCCTGGCTGGTTGGTCCGATGAATTTGCCGCTGAAGAGGTATGACAGGGACGGATGGTTGATCCAGTAGCCCACAAAACTTTTCAGTAAGTCGGGCCGCCTCAGAAACGGGCTGTCGGCCGGAGTTCGGCCGCCCATGACCACGTGGTTACCGCCACCTGTTCCCGTATGAGTTCCATCCTGATCGAATTTTTCGGTGCCCAAACGCGTTAGTCGAGCTTCTTCATACACGCCTTCCGTGATGCTGACCAGATCGTCCCACGTCTCAGACGGATGGATGTTCACTTCAATCACACCGGGATCCGGCGTCACCTTCAGGCATTCCAAACGGGCGTCGTGCGGAGGAAGATAGCCTTCGACCACGACTGGCATTTGCAGCTGTTCGGCGGTCGCTTCGATGGCGGTCAATAGGTCGAGATAGTCTTCGAGAATCTCGACAGGCGGCATAAATACGTGCAGGCGGCCATTGCGAGGCTCGACGCACAACGCTGTGCGGACGACTTTGTCAGGTTCGACTTCGTCGTTCTCGTTTTCTTTTTCTTCGCGCGACGGTTGCTGTTGTGAGATTCCCGCTCGCCCAACAGCGTCCGGTTCGCCTTTTACGAACGCCTGACGACGGTCGTCGAATGTTGGCAACGGTTCCCGTTCGAATAGCGGATCGGGCGGCCGCAGCACTGGCATTTGCGACGCCGGAATCCACGGCAGCGTGTCCAGCGGCAGACGCAACCCGATTGGGGAATCGCCAGGCAACAGAAACATTTTGTCCGGTCGTTTCGGCCACGGACCACTTTGCCACGAACGGTGCTCGCTTTGCCACCACGGTCGCTTTAATGGCAATACAAAGCCGACCGGTTCGCCGACTCCGCGTTCGAACACTGCCGTCATGCGAGCTCGTTCTTCCGCGTCCTTCAACTTTGGATCGGCGGGCGAAACGTTGACCGGTAGCCGCTGTTCTTTGACAAGGTAGTGAGCGATGTCTTCGTAGACGGGGACGATATATTTTTCGGTGACCGCCAGTAGTCCGGCCAGGTGGTGAGCGAACCGTTCGGCCGCTTCCACGCCGAAGCCGTAGTCACGATCGATATCCGCAATCAGATCCGGATTCTGCCAACACGGAATGCCGTCTTTGCGCCAGTAACATCCCAGCGCCCAGCGAGGCAGCGATTCGCCGGGATACCACTTGCCCTGGCCGTAGTGCAAAAACGCGCCTTTGGAAAATCGATCGAGCAGCCGCTTAATCAGTTGTTCAGACAACCTGCGTTTGTGAGGTCCAACGGCAGCGGAATTCCATTCGTCGCCTTCCATGTCATCGATGGAAACAAACGTCGGTTCGCCGCCCATCGTTAGCCGCACATCGCCGTCGCGCAGACGCTGGTCGATCGATTGCCCGAGCTTCTCAATCGCCGACCACTGTTTGTCGGTGTACGGCTTGGTGACTCGAGGATCTTCGTGAATGCGAGTCACGGTCATGTTGAAATCGAATTCGACTTCGCACTCGTCCAACGCTCCGGAAATCGGCGCGGCGGTGGTCGGTTCCGGAGTACAAGCCAGGGGGATGTGTCCTTCGCCAGCCAGCAGCCCGGAGGTCGGGTCGAGTCCCACCCAGCCGGCTCCGGGCAGAAAGATTTCAGCCCAGGCATGCAGATCGGTGAAGTCGACTTCAGTTCCGCTGGGACCGTCCAGCGATTTTTGATCGGGCGTAAGCTGAATCAAATAGCCGGATACAAACCGAGCCGCTAAGCCCAGATGTCGAGCCGTCTGCACCAGCAGCCAGCCGGTATCACGGCACGAGCCCTTGGCCAGTTCCATAGTCTGATCGGGCGTCTGGACGCCGGGTTCCATTCGTATTTCGTACGCGATTTCCTGCTGCAGCCGAGCATTCAGCGCCACTACAAAATCGATTGTGTTGACGGCTGTCTTCGGGCGAACGTCGTCGATCAACGCCTGCCATTTTTTTCCGGGCGGGCGAGTTTCAAGGAATGGCTGTAGTTCTTTGCGCAGCGATTCGTCATACGCGAAGGGGAACTTTTCGGCAGAGGACTCGACAAAGAATTCAAACGGATTGATGACCGTCATTTCGGCGATCAGATCCACTTCCACCGACAATTCGCGAGTCTTCTTTTCGAAGACAGCTCGCGCCTGGAAATTTCCGTGCGGGTCCTGCTGCCAGTTCAGGTAGTGGTCGGCCGGTTTGATCTTCAGCGAGTAGCTGTGGATCGGCGTACGACAATGCGGAGCCGGTCGAAGCCGCACCAGTTGCGGGCCGAGGTTGATCGGGCGGTCATATGAATATGTGGTGCGATGGTTAATCGCGACGCGTATGGTCATGAGGGTATTTCGTAGCGGACGACCTTGGAATTGCGATAACGCTTAATGTACTCTTGGACTCGCCGCCCTTTCGGCGACCTGATTCTTTCTGAGCGGACTCCTGATTGCGGACTGAATCTCATTACGCCATGCCAAAATTCGCCACCTCAGGATTCGCCATGCCGGGATTTTGGCACATTGAATTTTCGCCGTGTTCGCCTGCCGACTTTTGGTACAGCGCCCGCCGGAAACGGAATGGCAGCCTGCTCAACCGCGGCTACGATTGCGTTTGCATCTGCGATTGCGATTGAGTCGCGGGAAAAGCTTTCAACGCAAAGTACGTTTCGTGAACAGCCTCACCAATCATATTCAGCGAATGCTGCAACGAATCGACGAACTCATGCATACCGCCATCAATGATCTGCCTTGCTGAAGTTGCGTCCAGACGATCCAGCAGTGCATCTGTCTGAAGGATGGCTTCGTTTTGAAATTCGGCCACTGGTCCGTCGACTTCCGAAAGCGAATGCCGAGCCTGCTGCAGGCTGTACCGGACCGCTCGAGGAAACTTGCTGTCCAAAATCAGGAAGTCGACGATGCGTTCGACCGTCAGCGTGTGATACCGCTTGCGGAACATTTCGAAACTGCTGACCGATCGCAGAACGCTTGACCACAATAAGTCGTCAAACGTTGTGTTCATGTCGGACACGTTTCGCAACAACGTGAAATACTTCACATCCAGGATGCGGCTCGTCTTATCGGCTCGCTCCAGAAATCGGCCAGCGTTGGCGAAGTTCCAGCCGGTATCACGTGTCATCGTCGCGTCCAGAATACCACCCAGGTGGTAACTATGCTGGACGACGTCGTCATAGAAACCGGCATTCGGCGGTTGCTGAGGGGATCGTTCGGCGGCTCGCACGAAGTGGTAGAACGAATTCAGTTGTTCCCACGCTTCCGACGAAATCGCTTCGCAGACAGTGCGGGCGTTTTCGCGAGCATTGCTGATCGACGTACGCACAGAGCTGTGATAATCGGTATCGAAGGTCAGAAACTGCTGCACATTTGCGGCCGTGTAGGCGCCATAGTGTTCATTGAAGTATTCTTCGTCTCCGGTCGCACGGACCAGTGGTTCCCACTGCTCAACATCATGATCCGGCTGATCCAGAATGAAGTTCAGTGTCACTTCGATAAACCGAGCCACGCTTTCGGCGCGCTCAACATAACGAGACATCCAGTAAATTGAATTGGCAACTCGGCTAAGCATTTTCAGTTACACCGTCGCTTCCTGAGGTTCGACTTCTGTTCCCGGGTGACCGATGACCCACGTATCTTTACTGCCGCCCCCCTGCGATGAATTGACGACCAGCGACCCTTTTTTCAGGGCGACTCGAGTCAAGCCGCCGGGCAGAACCCAAGGCGTCTTGCCGTAAAGAATATAAGGCCGCAGATCCACGTGACGACCTTCGAAATGATCACCCACAACCGTGGGAACGCGGGACAGTGCGAGCGTTGGTTGAGCCACATAGTTGCGGGGATCGGCCTTGATCAGCTCGGCAAACTTGCCCTGTTCCTCTTTCGTGGAATGAGGCCCAATCAGCATGCCGTAGCCGCCCGCTTCGTTGGCGGCCTTCACCACCAGTTCGTCCAGATGTTCCAGCACATACGCTCGATCATCCGGCCGGTCGCAGACGTAGGTTTGCACGTTTGGCAGGCCAGGAACTTCATTCAGATAGTACTTGATCATGTCCGGCACATAGGCGTAAATCACCTTGTCGTCGGCCACGCCCGTGCCAGGAGCGTTCGCCAAAGCGACTCGGCCATTGCGATACGCCTGCATCAGGCCGGGAACGCCCAGCATCGAATCTTTGCGGAAGGCTTTGGGGTCCATGAAATCGTCGTCGATGCGGCGATAGATCACGTCGACCTGCTGAAACCCATGAGTGGTTCTCATGTAGACGAAGTCGTCCTGCACGACGAGGTCTTCACCCTGAACCAACGCGACTCCCATTTGCTGAGCCAGAAACGAATGTTCGTAGTAGGCTGAATTGTAGATGCCCGGAGTCAGCACCACGATCGTTGGATCGGCGACGTCGTTGGGGCACAAGTGAGCCAGCGTGGCGTAAAGTTGAGTTGCGTAGCCGACCACGGGGCGTACTTTTGAATCCGCAAAAATCTGCGGAAAGCTGCGCTTCATGATCATACGATTCTGCAGCACGTACGACACGCCCGACGGACACCGCAGATTGTCCTCCAGCACGTAGATGGCGCCATCGGTATGGCGAATCAGGTCGGTGCCGGTGATGTGGCACCAGATTCCCTTCGGCGGATTGACACCCACACATTGCGGCCGAAACGACTTTGCCTTCTTCAGAATCTCTGCGGGCAGGACGCCATCCTTCACAATGTTTTGGTCGTGATAGATGTCGTCAATGAACAGATTCAGAGCTTTAATGCGTTGCTTCAGGCCAGCTTCGATATGGTTCCATTCGATGGCTTCAACCACGCGCGGAATGACGTCGAAGGGGAAGATCTTTTCTGTGCCGGATTCGTCACCGTAAACGGTGAACGTAATCCCCATTCTTAACAAAGCTCTGCTGATCGCCTCCTGACGCAAACGCAGTTCGCTGGCTGGCAGTTGGTCAATGGCATCGACGAGAAGCTCGGCTCCGGGGCGAGGTATGCCTTCCGGGTAGAAAAGCTCGTCATAGAAGTTGTCAGTTTGATAGTTCTTAAATGTAAGTCCGGGCATAAAGTCCATCAAATTGAATTAACCAGTGATGCGGCAGATCACACCACGCTGCTGTAGGTTCTCGCCCTAACGCAGGAGATAATAAAGAAACTTTGCTCGCTTTAACAGTGAGTGGACTTGCCCGAATTACCGAATTTTTCAGCCCGGGTTTGCGAACTGCTGGCCAGCCGTGAATCGGCACAGATTGCAGATCACGGCGTCGAGTCCCAATCGCCACTCCGACCACCGGCAAAAAATGCCGCTCGGGCGTGGTCTGTGGCGGGAGTGTCTGTGAATTCGGCTTGCTGGAAAACTTCACTCTGCCGACCATGCGGAGCATGAAACTCCTGTTTCGCATTCTGTACGCTCAAAAGTGTACCAGCACTCATCACAAGCTGGCTCTGGACGCGTTGCGCTATTTGAAGGTTGAGCACAGCGCTGACTGGGCCACGCTGTTTCTGACGGAGATCGAACAATACACCGACGGCGCCAAAGCGCCGGATAAGAAGTTCAAGGACTTCCGAAACCATGTCCTGCACGTCAAAGACAATTTCTGGGGCGGTGCAGTGCCCACCGCCGAATTGTGGTACGCGCGACTGGTGGAACGTTTGAAAGACAAAGACTGGCGACGAGTCGCGTTTTGCGCGGGCGTGCTGAGTCACTACGTCACCGATCCGCTGATGCCGCTGCATACTGGGCAGACGGAAGACGAAGGACAGGTCCACAAGTTTATCGAGTGGGGTACGGCGAAGATTTATCGCGAACTCGTGACAACACATGCTGCCGCGCGAGCCATGCAAAACTGGAAGCTGACAGCCGACGGTCAAGCAGCATCTGCCAAAGCTGGAAACGACTGGTTGCCACTGATGATCATTCAGGGCGCAACGCTGGCTAACGAACACTACGACGTGATGATCGATCATTACGATCCGGTCCGAGGTCGCAAGAACGCAGCTGACGGATTCGACGACACCAGTCGAGAAAGCCTCGCCACGCTGTTGGGCTGGTCCATCAAGGCCGTCGCATTTGTCCTCGACCAGGCCATTGCGGAAGCCAATGTCGCGCCGCCGAAACGATCACTCACGGTGTCCGCGGTGCTGTCTTCTGTGTCGGTCCCGATCTTCTGGGTGACTCGACGGATGGCGGACAAACAGGAACGTAAAGTTGTCACCGCCATCTGGAAGGAACTGCAGGAAACCGGCAAAGTGGTCCACTCCCTGCCGGAAGATGACCAGGCCATTCGGACGGCTCACGCGGAAGAAGTCCTGCAGATTTCAATAGACGAACTGAACCGCCGACCGACAAGAAAAGCGGGCACGGGCCAGCAGACTCCGCCAGAGACACAAACTACGACCGACCGCGACGTGATCGCGATCTCCACGGCACGCGATGCCGCCAAACCAGTTCCGACTGATCAAAAGCGTGTTTTGCGGCCGTACCTTCAGCCGCAAAACCATATCGTGGAAGCGCCATCGATTGGTCCGAAAACAGCCGATCGTCTGCAACGAATCGGCATTCACACTGTGCGACATTTGCTGACGGCCGATGCTGAGCAGTCAACGGAACAACTCGGCCAGCACTGGATTACCGTCGACGTGTTCCGGAAATGGCAGCGGCAAGCATCTTTGATGTGCAGCGCGGCCGGCCTGCGCGGTCACGATGCACAGCTGCTGATTGAAATTGGTATCGACACAGCGGAAGAGCTGGCCAACACCGCTCCTTCAGCAATTCTGGAACTGCTGAAGGACGTCGTCGCCAGCAAAGAAGGCGAACGCATCCTGCGCGGTGGAACGCCGCCGGACCTTGCCGAGGTCGAACGATGGGTGGCCGGTGCAACTCAGCGCCGCGAGGTCGCGTAGGCGGCGAACCCAAGTCTGTCCGACACATTTCCTGTACGCACCCATCAGATGGCCGTGCGCTAGCAAGCCCTTCGGCGGACGACGGCGCGGCAGGTTGAGCTGACTCAAATCAATCGCGTTCTGCCAGCAGCCGCAGCACGGGCCGATGTTCGCCCATCGAAGCGTAACCCGTCGCCATTCTCGCGTTTGCAGCCCGATGCGGACGCCAACACTGCCAATCGGACAGACCTTCAAAGGCGACGCGTCCAAACATCGCCGGAACGCCTGCCTCACCGACGGCAGCACATAAAAGAAGCCCGGCTCTATAAAGAGCCGGGCTTCAGGTTAACTTGTTCTCGTAGCTTCCAACGGAAGCGGCCCACCCTTTCAGAGCGTTAGCTCTAATCGGCTGGCGGGCCGTCCCGCCCTCGTCTGCTTATGGCAGGAACGGAGCGAACTGAATGTTCGGGAACAGTGGGTCAGCCGCACCTCGGATGTTGAATCCACCGGTTGCGAATGCTCCGTCGATGTCCTGAGTGATGCCGAAGTTGATGAACGCGTTGTTCGGATTGTCCAGGTTTGGACCGTCGTCGATTTGGAAGAACGCTGCATCACGATCGGTGACACCGGCCAGATCTGTTGGCGTGAAGCCAAGCACGATTTCCTTGAGTGCATCTCGGTTCCGGTAGCTCGCACCATCAGAGCTGAGCGAGATTTGGTTACCAGAGTTGCCGACGAATCGCATGTCCAGTTGAGCGGTATCGTCATGGTAGATCGCGTCGAAGGTCAAGTCGCCGGAATCGTCCACAGAGTCAAACGTGTTGCCGAAGGACAGGAAGGATTCGGTCCGCACATCTTCTTCAAGGTTGCCGCCAAACGTGTTGTTCTGGATGTCAGCTGCGAGGTAGGCTCCCGTTCCGATTGACAGAACAAGCCCTTCACCGGTGACTGTGCCGACTCCGTTGTTCTGCACAGTGTTACCCGTAACCGTCAGGAAGGAGTTCTGAACAGTACGCAGGTTTAGGAAGCCGCGTTCGCCGTCAGGTGCTTCATCCGCAAAGGCCGCCTTTCCGCCAACAGTATTGTTGTTGTCCTGTTGGAATTGTGGCTGTGCAGGATCATAGAAGGAGAAGCCTTGAGGTCTGTCGTTAGCTGGGTTAAACGGTGGGTCCGGGAAGGGGAAATTCGCAAGGTAAGTTAACCGACTTTGGTTCATGTCAGTATCAGCTCGGAAGAAGATACCTTCGGTTCCGTTTGATGCGATCTCGTTGCCGGTCAAAGTGATTCGTACCGGGTCAAAGAACGACTGATTGAACTCACGATCGCGTTCGCCAGCAGCTCCGTTCAGCAGCAGGTTAACACCGCGTTCGCTGTTTCGCGTGATCTTGTTATCGGTGAGTGTCAGCTGGACGATTGGTCCGGATTCCGTCACACCATTGGAGAAGGTCAGCCCGTCACCGTCATCGATGTCGGTGTCGAGGTTGGCTGGATCTCCGCCGTATCGAGTACTGTCATCCGTACCGCCAGCGATGTTCATGCTGACGCCATCGCCACCGTTGCCTGCTGCCACGCCATCTCGTTCTCCGCCAATCAGGTTGTTGGAGATCGTGATGATTGGGCGAGAGACGTTCAGCCCCTGACCAGCGGCCGCGATTGCGATGCCGTCGTCCTGGTTGTTCTGAATGAAGTTGCCGTCGCCTGCTGCACCGCCGACGATGAGTGTACTTCGTGAACGGTCGAAGACGTTGAACTGAATACCGTCGCCGTGAGCGACATCAATATTGTCGTTGCTGCCGTCTTCACCGGTATCAAGAACACCGTTGCCGTTGATGTCTTCGCCAGCGTCCAGAACTCCATTGCCGTTGTTCGCCGGATCTTCGACGGCACCTGCAATGTTGTTGAGGATGTTCGTCTTGGTGACTCGCACGATTGCATCCGACGTTCCGCTGGAATCCCAGCGAATTCCGTTACCACCAGCCGTTGTACCGTTGCCACTGATCGTCGTGGTTCCGGTTCCGGAAGTAATCAGGACGTCTGATGCTCCTCCGGTGGTCGTGATGTGAATACCATCGCTGCCGTTGTTAGAGAAGCTTGAATCTCCGTTGGTGTTCAGAGCAGCGTGAGCTCCCGTAGAACCCGGCGTGCGGTTGCTGGTAATTTCAGCCAGCACGCGCGAACTCTCCGTCGCGTTGATGCTGATACCGTCGACACCGTTGCCGGTTGCCGTGGTGCCTGCGATCAATGTGCGACGTCCCGGTGGCAACCCATCGGTTGGGTCGCCGAACGATGAGTTCTCCGACGTCGTGATTTCAATACCGTGCTGAGCGTTATTCGTTACGACGTTGTTCGTACCGTCGGCGAGCAACTGAGCGTCACCGCGGACTCGGAACAGAGCTCCGTTAACACCGTTATTTGTGAACAGGTTGTTGTCCCAGTTCACCGTGTTGATCGTTCCCGACATCGGCTGGTTAGGATCATTCTTGTCGTTGCCCTGCACATCAACCCGCAGACCGCTGCCCGCGTTGCCGCTGGAGGTCACGTTGCTGATATTGGCAGTCAACAGCGAAGAATCTGTACGACGCAGGTAGATCCCGTCGCCATCAGTCAGGGGATCAGCACCGTCGGTCGTACCGGAGATCGTGGAATTCGACAGGTTGAAGACACCTTTTGCGGTGCCAGCAACACTGAAGCCGATGCCAACGTTGCCGTTGCCGGTAATGGTGTTGGCCTGATCAGACGTCCCGCCCACGGTCAGGTTGACCAGGTTGTTGGTCGCTCCGCCAATGTTGGGGCCAGTCATGCTGGACACGATTCCGCCACCAGTATTGTTGGAAATGTCGTTGTTGCGAATAACAGCGTCAATTTGGCCAGTCGTTGAAGCACTGACATTACTGATTAGCTCAATACCAATGCCGCCATTGCCAGTGATGGTGTTCCCGGTGATGACGCGATCTGGTGTGGTTCCGAAGTCAATCACGCCACCGTTTTCGACGTACAGAGAAGCTCCGTTACGACCGTTGTCGGTGATCTGGTTGTTGATCAGATTGCCGTGAATAACCCCGCCGTTGGAAGCGAGAGCTCGGAAGCCGTCCAAATCGTTATTACTGATCGTGTTGCCTTGAGAGAAGACGTCGCCACGATAAGTGTTGGTGCCGGAGCCACCGATGGTGTTGTCGGCGTCAATAAAGGCGTTGCCGTCAGCAGCCAGTCGAATACCGTGACCACCTCCATTTGTGATGGCGTTACCCTGAATCGTAAGGCCTTCAGCTCGAGCATTGTCGCTCATGCTGACGTTAATGCCATGTTCAGAGGCACCAGTGATGGTGTTGTTGTTGAAGGTTGATGGCAGCAGTTTTGAGTCGCCGGTCGCGTTGATGGCGATTCCGTTTCGCGTTTCTGCTCCCGCCGTTCGTAGTCCAACAGAGTTAATCAACTCCTGCACGGGGAACACGTTGAAGGGAGCCTCACCCGCCAACTCGCCAGGGTTCTGTCCGGAGTAAGCAAATTCGTGAGGTTCGATGAAGGACTGAATCCCTGCGTCGATCGCCCCGGTGCTCATGACTGGCGTTTTGCCTGTTGAAGTCACGGATCCGGCAACACCGATGTGTCGCAGTGCGATCGTGTGTCCGATTTCGTGAGATGTTGTACCGGCGATGGCTTCACGAGTGGCCGTCAGATTCCCTGACGTCAACGCCAGCCTGCCCCACTCGGTAGATTTTTCGGGATTGAACCGAGGCCCGTCTGCTCCGTCAGGCAGAGTCAAAGCTCCCGGTGGATTTACGAGCGAATCGATTACAAGAAACTGGTCAGTAAACGTCGAGGCGGCCACACCACCGAGTGCTTGCGGTGTGATTCCGTCGATGTATACATTTGGGCCAACGCCATTTCCATCGCGAACGTTGCCGATATTGCCGGCGATCCCAAGCAATCCGCCTAGGTTCTGATTCAAGTCACCCAGGCCGATGACGTAGTATTCCGTTGCTCCATTCGACGGAGCAACACCGGAGTCTCCGATCACAAAGTCGATGTCCAGTTCCTGTCCGGCAGGGATTGGACTATTGGGGTCTATGTCCTGCGTTGGAATGTCACGATAGTGTGACTGAACTGTTTCCAGAATTGCGTTTGTTACGAGATCGAAGTCCGTTGCGGCAAATCCGAAATTGGTGACGTCGAAGGTGTTCATCTGGAAGCCAAAGAAGTCAGTCAGCGGTGCCTGGCCAGGATCAATAAAGTCCAGCACAAAGGTCAGACCTGGGTCTCCACTTCCGCCGGAAACCGTGTTGAACAGAGCATCGATTTGAGCGGTCGCCGTGTCTTTCAGATCAGTCGCAATACCTGCACCGTTGTTTCCGATAAAGGTGTTGCCCAAAGCTTCATTCGGACCGCCAATATCGAAGACTCCGCTGCTGTCGTCTTCTCCGAAGATGCACAAGCCCGCGATGGTGTTGTTATTCATTGTGTTTAACACGATGCCCTGATCCAACAGCCCATTGCCGTTCAGGTCTTCACCCGGATCGATCAGGCCGTCGCCGTTCAGGTCTTCTGAGACAGCTCGGAACGTGCCGCCATTCAGGTAGTGCAGGAACGCTCCGTTTTCGAGGTTACTGCTAAACGTGTTGCCCGACATGCTGGCCAGATTAAACGTGGCCGCATCAGAGCGAGCTGAGAACCCGTTGGTGGTGTTGCCGGTGCTGGTGTTGTTCTGCACAACAGCGTTAACAGTTGAACCCGCCTGAGCGTTAACTGCGATACCTTCGCCACCATTGGTGACCGTATTGCCAACAATACCGGTTTGAGCAACCGCACCGCCGGCTGAGTTTCCGTTCGGGTTGTCGGCGTTCACAGTGGAATTTGGTCCCGCTGTCACGCTGATGCCAACCGTTCCGTTGTTCGTCGCGATGTTGTTGCGAACAAGCAGATTCGTCATGCTGCCATTGGCAGTGGTCAGAACAAGTCCCGACATGGCCACGCCGGGCAGCCCGTCTGCGTTATTCTCATCGAAGATAATGTCACCCGAAGCGTCCTGCAGATTCACAGCCGTTTCGTAGTTGGTGAAGGTGTTCATCACGATGTTCGCGTCCGTGATTGGCAATGGATTGCTTATCCCGGTACCAAAGGCCGTCATCGCGGTGTTGGATGCATCGATACGCAATCCGACCACTGAGTTCTGGTTTGCCAAACGAATGACGCTGTTGCCTGCGATCATGTTTGGATCAGACACCAATGGTCCGAGGCCTGTCGCGGTGTCTTCGCCGGGAATGATAAAGTCCATCCCGCCATCAGAAAACAGAGTGAAGTCTTTTGTGGAAGACAGCAGTACCTGACAGTCGAACAGATCGATGCCGCCCGGCACGGTCAGGTTCTGGCCGGTGTCGTCTCCGCGAGGATCAATGCGAATGACGTCGATGCCGGCGTTGTTGTTGGCAGCGGCGTACTGCAGGTTCGTGTAGGGATTCTCAAGAGTACCCAGTCCGTTGCCGCCGTTTTGCGTACTGGTGCTGTCTGGATCGACATACACAAAGTGGTACGCTCGGCCCTTGTCCTGATTGACAAGTGCTTCCAGTACGTTGATCTGATCGATGTTGGTGTGAACCCGATTGCTTCGCTGTACCGGATCCGGCAGGCGATCTCGCACGCTGCGAGGCTGCAGGATGGCTCTCTCGCGGTAGTTCGGAATCGAATATGAAACGCTCACCCAGCTATTAGTGCCGAAGGTGTCGTCTGTCGTGTAGTTCATGTTTACTGTGGCAGATTCGGTGACCAACAGTTCCCATCGAGCCGAAAAGCCGAGTGCTTCGTGGCCCATGTCGTTGTCCAGCCAGTAACCACCCAGATACATGTTGGCTCCGCGACGGCCGAGTACCGGCAGTGGGCCGCCGATTTCCCAGTCTGCACCGGAATAGGCGTTGTCGCGAACCTGGTTGCGAACTCGGAAAACGCTGTTACCACTCAGTGACAGGTCACCGACAAGCTGGTCGTTTAACAAGACGGAGTCGTCACCCGTCACGCGGTACCCGTTGGCTCGGAAGTCGATGTACTTGCCGAGAGATTCCACACCGAAACCGACTCGGTTCCATGTGTTGTTGCCTCGACCGTCATCAATATCGCCAAACACGTTCCAGCCGAAGATGCGATTGCGTGAGGCATCGTAGTTACGCCACACAGCACCGAAGTTGTAGACAGCTCGTTCATCGTTGGTGACAGACGCAGACAGGTCGGCCATCAATACCGACGAGCCGGGTACCACATGATAAGGAAGCTTGGCGTTAAGAGTGTGATAGCCCTTGTCAAAGCCCAGACCGTCGTCAATGTTCGATTCGAACATCAGCTGTGGCCCGAACAGTGGGGTCGCATTTGGACGGCGTCCGAGCACAGGGGCTTCGGTCACTGCCGCACTGCGTTCGAAGTAGGGCGAATAGTCCAGATGCTGGTACATAGGCGAACCGCCGACTTCCGTCGGGATTCCCTGTGCAGGCATCATGCCCTGGTGCCTCGGCATACTCTGATGCATGGGCACACCCATGCTTTGAGTAGGCGCACCGGTGGCGCCGGGGTTGCCTGCCAGAGGCGGTAGAGCGTCCTCCGGCATGGGCACCGGCGGCGGTGGCACCGGAGCGGAGGCTGAGCCTGCAGATTCCGGCGGTACCGGTGGCGGGCCATTGGGCGAAATTTGTCCTGCAGTCATGCGAACAACGCCAGTCTGATCACCAACCGACACATTGGCGGCAGCAAGCAGCGCGAAGCAGCTAAGGGCAAGACTACAAGAAGCTAAAGAACGATTCGTTTTCATCGGTGGTTCCGATCGATCCGAAAAGGCAGACTGTACCGGTTATTCCGGCACTATCGGTTATTCAGTTCGATCGGAATTCCACCCCCTGTGGGTTGAGTTAAAATATGACGGTTGTGTGGATCGTTCGGAATACACCAGTCTTGCGGACGGCCAAAGCGTTCAAAAAGCCTGCAATTTACGGTGCGAACGTCGTCGACGGCCAATTGAGCGTCTGACGGCGAGATTAGCGATCACATAAATTGGCCGAACGAGGCCAGGACCGGCAGTTTCGGCGCGAACAGCCGGTGCTGCACGAAGGCTGTTTCGTCGGTGCGCTACCTTCAGCGTCACGGCCGCAACGGCGAATTCTACGTTCGGCCAGCCATTGGTCCTGCTGGCATCAGCCACAGCTATATGAAAGGTGCGCAGCGTTGAGATCGGAAACCGCGGGGTTTTACTCGTGCATCGCTCAAACCGCGGCCACACACCTCGCTTGCAATTGCGCAAGGAGCTATTTGGGTAGTAAATAGTGCTCACACGACCGGATTCCGGCTGAGAGCCGAAGGAATCTCTTCCACGTTTGAGTTCGCCGGATCACGTAGCGTAATCCGTGAGGTCGTCCTCAGATTGCCGGAGTGTCCGATGCGATTTTGTTGTTGCGACTGTCGGCAAGCCCCGCCTGTTCGTCCGATCCGTGAATCCAAACGTGCAGTCGCCGCGGTCGAACGTCCGAAACTGGTCAGTGCAGGAACTGCCGTTTCGCGCCGCGTAATCGGCCCTGCACCAGGTACACTCACTTTGATAAGGATGGAAGGGTCATGGACTTCACTTCAATGCTTTCCGACGATCAGATCGCAATTCTGGGCTGCTTCGGAGCTCTTGCTGCCTGCGGCCTTGTTGCCGCGATCAGCTTTCACTTTGGCCCGGCGGGCAAGAAATCTGAGATCGAAACAGGCAAGCCGATCCGTATCAAAGTCGGCCGCAAACCCACCGAAACCATCGAAGAACGCCGCGCAGCTTAGAAGCTGGTGCCGTGCCCGTCATGAATTGAGGTGTGCCACTGGCGTTGCCAGTGCCTTACGGTGACGAAAACACTGGCAACGCCAGTGGCACACGAATCCTCAAGATCATGCTGACACAGCACTGGTTGGCACGAACTGGCTGGGCGAGTCTTGTGGTAAGGTGGTTTGTCGCGTCATAATGGCCGTTTGATATGCTTTGTCGCAGGATTGCCGCGCCGCCTTACTTCGTCAGAACCCAAAATCGCTATGCCACGTCATTTTCGCATTCTGCAGCACGCCGGTGCAGGTCTACAACGCGTTCTTGTCATCCTGTCTGCTGTGCTGCTGACACTTCCGGTGCCAGCCGTGGCGGAAGACGAAGTTGAATTCGCGGATCTGTCAGCTGAGACGATGATCGTGTACGCTCGGGCGAATCGAGCGATCCAGGACCTGGACGTTTATCTGCGAGCGACCGGGTACGAAAATCCAGCGTTTATTGGCATGAACTACTTCGGTGTGTCAGTCGGTGGCATCGACGCGATTCGTGATCTGCAGGAGAATCGAGGCGTCGACCCGGAAACATTCGCGGCTCTGTACGCTGGTTTCGCGGTTCCCGCCGTGGCGAAGCACTTAAACCTGAAGAAGTCGACCAACGCCAATGGTCGACTGGAACTGAAGATCGATGCGTTGGACGGTCGGCTGCGATACAAGGGAGCCGTCGTCAGGCTTTATAGTCCGGAAGATCTACGCCTTCTGTTCGAACGACGCGACGCATTCCGCACAGAATCTGAACGTGTCAGGCGCCGAGTCTTCTCTGACTACGTTTTCAGTCGACGCCGCGCCGTGGGCGGTCTGGGTTCCGGCGGTCAGTTGACGGAAGTCGACGATTTAGACGAACGGTATACTCGACTGCAGCCGCTGTTGATTGAACTGGAAGAAAGCCTTCGTCGAGACGCGTCGGCCTCTTCTGTCATCGCGGGACTCAGCAGCCATCACTACTTCAGCCTGTCTGTCGGCGGTCTTGATGTTGTGTCTGACCTGCAAAATCGCAAGGCGGTCGACCCGGAAACGTTTGGAGCCATCTACGCTGGCAAGATCGCTCCGGACTACGTCGAGGACTTCAAGATCACGGCCGACAACCGGATCCTGTACCAGGACGCTCAGGTCAAAATGTATTCGCCCAAGACGCTGGAAAGCTGCTTTAAGCAACGCGAAACGCTGGACCTGCAAATCGCCAAGTAGGGCGATCATTCCTAACGCGCTGTGGGCGAACCGGACTCAGCGGCTGTTTTGAGCACTCCCGGGCTCGGCCGTGTTTCCACGACTGTGATCTGCAATCTTGCAGTCTGCGGGAATTCCAGTTGCAGCGACCGAATCTGATCGACGGCCGCGGCAATGGCGAAGGACGTTCCCGCTAAGCTTAGCGATTCGCCCGTTTCGCCGCTTGCTTCCAACTGATTAACAGCATGCAGTCGGTACGCCGTTAGTTGCCCCAGCGTCCAGTCGCGAAACATTTCAGCGAAGTCGCGGCCGGTGAGGCGTTCCAGAGGCTGTGGGTGCTGCATGGCGGTCGCAACCAGCCGGCTGAGATCTGTGGGCGACCGACCGGACAGTGCTGACGCCACAAACGAACAACCGGCTGCTCTTGAAGGGCCGCGTCGAGTGGCCAGCAACGACGCATTGTCGGGCTGCACGACGGGGAAGTGGTTAGGGTGTCGATGGAAGTCTGCAAACCGCTTGCGCAGATTCGGGCTGTCCGGGCAAACTTCCAGTTCAACGATGTGAGCCACTGCTTCATTTAGCCAGTTCGGCATACCCGCGTGGCGTTCGGGGGATTGTGCGGCGACAGAAAACACGGCGGCGTGAGTCAGTTCGTGAGCCAGCACGGCCTTGAGTTGTTGCCGGTTGGAAATGCGGCTGTCCAAATAGACGGCGTCGCCTTCGAATGGGCTTAGCGGTTGCAGAAAATCGGACTGCCGCACGCAGCCTCGAATGGGCTCCTGCGGATCATCGGCCAACCAATTGTCCGAAAGTTCGCACAGGAGAATGCTAAGTCGCCCATCGTCGTCGACGTCGACAATCGGTCCGATCCGTGATTCCACGTGCCGCAGTATCCCGCCTTCGACCATTTCGACGATAGTTTCCGCCAGCTTGCCAAGGCTGATTCTGTCAGGGGAGTCCGGATCCAGCGAATCGACCTCGGCGAAAACCGTCACGCGGCTGCTGGCGGCCAGTGCGGAAGCCTGAATGTATCGGTCGAAACTGCGTTGTTGGTAAAACCAAGGCGCTCGAAACCGGCGGACCTTGTTCGGAAGCGGCGTGCCTGTGACGTTTGTTTCTGAAATCCGGCGGAATGCGTTGTCGGCGGCCGGTTGCGGAGCTTGCGTCGTCAGCGAAATGAACGCGGGCGAGTGAGATGCGTCTGCGTCACTTTGCGTAATATGAGCGAAGTCGCACACCGCCTCGACCTTTGCGACTGGCGTAACAGCGTTCGTGGCCCCGTCTGTCCAACTTAGCCGCAGGTCGTGGAAACCTGCGGATTGGTCAAGACTGGCAAGAATGACGGTCGCGCCGGATGGCACGTTAATAGTCACATTGTGTTGCGTAACCGGCTGGCTCAAACCGTAAGTCGGCCGTTTTGCAGTCACGCTGCCTCTGGCGGCATTTGTCGCAGAAGCCTGAGTTTGGAGAGCAGACGGCGCCCCCTTAATTGCAGACGTGGTAGCAGGCGTCTTACGAAGCAGAAACTGCCGAACGGTGCCGGACGCGACAATCGCCACAATCAGGCACCAAAATGCCGCGCGCCCCCGCATGCGTGTCGCTCCCCGTTCGTCCCCGTCATCCCCCAGCGCCCGTAGGCGTCAATTATTGGATCGAATCACTTGTCGCAGCGTCTTGACTCGATTGTGTGGAAAGCGGCGACTTTGCCGTTGTGTTGCGTTGCGAAGACATGGAAACGACGCGGACATTTTTGGCTCACAGAAAGCATGGGGATAGCACCCATTCTGGCGCGAAATCCTAAGGCTGTGACTTTTCCAAACAGTCGATGTCGTCCAGTCATCTCGCGCCGACCTGCCAAATCACCGTCCGGCAGGCGGAATTTGCCGGGAATTCCTTTCTCAAACGGCCGACGACGGATATATCATGGTGTGCGCAACCCGATTGCCATGCGGCGCGGCCGCGCATCACGTTGTCAGTTTCGATTCGGATCACCGAAAGGTACTTTTATGCGGTTTCATGGAAACACAGCCATCCGCTGCTTCCTGCTGAGTTTTGCAGGGCTAATCGCCGCTTCGTCCGCCGTTGCTGGCGACGCTAAAAACGCGGACCTGGTGATTCGCCACTTCCCACAAGAAAACGGAACTCAGTATTCCGCGTTGGCCGTTCGGCCTTCACAACTGGCAACGCAGCCCGTTCGCCGACACATTGTGGTTGTGGACACGTCCGCGAGTCAGATCGGAACCGCGCGACAGTCGTCACTGGCACTTGTCTCCGACGTGCTGTCTCAACTGGCAAAGACCGATGCTGTTCGGCTGTACGCCATCGACGTCCAATGCGAACCACTGACGCAAGGCTTCGTGGCAGTCGGTTCTTCGGAACTTCGCGCGGCCATCGACGGACTGTCACTGCGAACGCCGCTCGGCACAACCGACCTGGCAAACGCTTTGAACGCTGTCGTCGCTGACGCCAACGGACAACCGACATCGGTGCTGTACATCGGTGACGGCATGTCCTCCAACCGCATTTCGCTAAACGAACTGGCAAAGTTTGCTGGTGAGCTGCAGACTAAGAACGTCGCATTTCATGCGGTTGTCTTAGGACCGAAGACCGGGCACGAGCTACCTAACATTCTGGCCAACCTGACCGGCGGTACAGTTAGCAATGTGAATCATGGCAAGGAAACTCCCGCTGGTGCGACCGTCGCTGCCGCATTGGCGATCGCTCCTGTCGAAGTGACTCGACTTCTTCTTGACCGCACTCCTGTAAAAACAGCTGGCAACAAGTCGATCATGGTGCGACCAGATCGCCACACGATTGTACTGACCGAACAAGCCATTCCGCAGTTTCGAACACTGACGGCTGTTACGGCCGATGACAAGGCATTCACGATTGCCGGTCACCAGGCTCAGCGAATTGTCGCGGGGGCGGAGTTGCGTCACCTGACTGCCTGGACGAAGGAATCAAACGGAATCAACGTGCCGACGGTCGACCTGCCTCAACTGGTCGCGGCCGGCGAACAGTTTGCAGGTTCAATGGAACAGTCAGTCGAAGCGGCCGAATTTCTGGCAGCTCGCGGCCGAGTTCTCGAAGCGACCCGTATCGCACAGGCGGCGGCTCGCATGGACGATTCGAATCCGCAACTTCGCAAAATTCTGATCTCATTACCGCAACCACCGGCCGCAGACGAACAACCTGCGTTCCCCAACTTCGACGATCCAGCGCCGCAGCCTGCCGAAGCGGACGAGGCAGCAACGCCGGAGAGTGTAATCTCGCCTGCACTGGAAGTTCCGGACACGCCCAATACCAACCCAGGCAACGACGGCTTTGGTGGCGCACCGGGTGCAGATTTGAGTGAACTGGATGAGGCGGCGCGAAAGATCCAACTGCAGTCTCAACTGCTGAAGGCAGAAACGGACGCGGCTATCGATCAGGCAAACCGACTAAGTGCAGAAGATCCGGACTACGCGACGAACACACTGAAAGATGTGCTGGAAACGATTCAGACGTCTCAAAACATCAGCCCGGACGTTCGTAGCGAACTGCTGCGACGCGTGTCCAATGCTCTTAGCGGGATAGAAACGGCTCGCGAAGTCATGGCCCTGCGACAGAAGCAAATTGCCCAGGACGAAGCCATTGCTCAGTCGATTCAACGTCGTCTTGAGGATGTTGATATTGAAGAACAGCGTCTGGCAATTCAAATCGAAAAGATTCGCGGACTACTTGACCGAGCTCGACACGGCGATCGCAATGCTTACGAAGACGCCGAGTTCGAATCTCGCGTGACACTTGACCTGAAGCCAGGCAGCGGCCCGGCTACTCAGGCGTTAGTGATGTCGGAAGCACTTGGTCAGTTAGACAAGGCCTATCGTCTTGTGAATCTGCGAGCCGACCGGTTTCTGGAAACACTCTATCAGGTGGAACTGTCTCATGTGCCGTTCCCGGACGAGCCACCAGTTCAGTATCCGCCAGCCGACGTATGGCGAGCCCTGTCTTTAACTCGAATTCCTCGCTACGAATCGTCTGACCTGCGAACGGAAGCTCCCGTTGAAAAATGGCTGCGTCAGATGCTGGATAAGCCAGTGCGAAATCTTGACTTCCAGGGCGGCGTGCCGCTGAGTGAAATTCTGGAAAACATTAGCACGTACTTCACCGCAACGTACGGAACGGGTGCTGGCGAGTTGGGTACTGACTTCCAGATGTCGTTCGAAACAGACCGCGGCGAACTCGGCATTGTCGGCATCGACAGTCTGGAAGACGTGATCATCTCAGACATCAGCTACGACGGCATGACACTGCGTAACGCATTGAAGTTGATCTTCGCCCAAACACAGGACGATCAAAAATCGCTTGCTCCCGAACCACTGACTTATGTGATTCAGAACGAAGTGATCATGATCACGACCGTCGCAAAAGCAGAGTCTGAAGACAACCTTGTGACTCGCGTTTACCCGGTTGCGGACCTCGTCTACGCCCCCAGCCTGCACAACATGCTTGGCGGTGGCGGACTTGGCGGTGGTCAGGGTGGCGGCCTCGGCGGCCAGGGCGGCGGACTCGGTGGTCAGGGCGGTGGCCAAGGTGGGTTTGGCGGTGGCGGCGGTCAGGGCGGCTTCGGCGGCGGTGGTGGCGGTGGCTTCCAGAGTATTCCTCCAGAAGTTCTGCACGCTGTCGACAACGTGAAAAAGAACGGCATCACCACAGACGCTGTCAAAGACGTCAAAAAAAAACCGATCCTCAAGCTGAAGTAGGGATTCGGACCTTTCCAAAACCGCAAGTCGTTGATCGGACGCGACAACAGTCGAGCGTCGAACGACTGCGGTTGAACGGAAATAACTATCAGTCGGGTCACAGCGGAGAGGGCTTCCGAAAGCAGGCCCTTAGCCGTGATTCCAAACGGCCTAACCGGCCACGTTTCACGCCTGTCGTTTTCCAGCAGGAAAAGCCAGCCGAAACCGCGCGCGACGCAGAAGACACGGCTCGCGCGAATGCCTTAATCAAACAGGTTGCGGCCAGTTCAGATCCCGCGCCGCTGGCGTGGAATAAAGCGTTTGCCGGGCAGCGGTTCGGCAGTTCAACGCTAGCCACTGCCTGTGAAATTTTGCACGGTCGTGAAAAGCACGACATGGTCGTCGAATGTCTGCTGGCCGCCATCCGTAACGACCACGCGCAGCCGTGGATGTACGATGTCCTGGCGCTCGAAATGCAGCTTGCAAAACGACCGCAGAATGAGCAGGACCGCGTCCTGTTGTCGCGGATCGATTTTGCAGACGGCGACGAACCTCAGATGCTGCTGACGGCCTCGATGCTGTCGCGATTCGGAGCGTACGAACAGGCCATTCGCGTCTGTCGCGAAGCAACGAAACGTAATCCGTGGCAGTCGGCAACATGGGGTATCGCACGCAGCATTGCCGACCGAAGCAAAGACCCGCAAGCCATAGCGTGGGCGCAGTGTGGTACGCTCACGTACGTTTGGGATACCAATCACGCGGCTGAACACGCAGCAGCCAAAACCGTACTGACAACACTGATCGAAGAACTTCAATCCAGTAATCAGACCGAACTGTCGCAGCAGATCCAGCGTCAACTGCAGACCGCTCTGATCCGCGACATGATGATCACCATCACATGGGCCGGCAGCGCAGATCTTGATCTTTCTGTGATCGAACCGGGCGGGCAAACGTGTTCTTATCGTTCGCCGCGAACGTCGAATGGAGGCCTGTTATACCAACAGGGATTCGGCGGCAGTGGTGTAGGAACTGGCAACGCCGATCGGCAAACGGAGCGATACGTTTGCGTGATTGCACCGGCCGGAGACTACCGTGTCCGCGTTCGCAACGCCGCAGGGCGATTGATCCTGGGCAAAGTGCAGTTGCGCGTGACTCGCCACGCCGGCACCGACCGCGAAAAGACCGAAACGCGATTGTACGAAGTTGGTGACAAGGGTGTTGAAATCCGAGTCCCACTTAACAACGGCCGAGCGATGAAGAAGAATTAGTGCTGCGACTTCGGGGCTGGTGCGAATTCGAAGGCCGTTCGCGGAGTAATCTGAGGCGTCGGCTCAATCGCTAAAACGGCGGGAAGTACGCTGCGACCAGCCATCAGCTCGCGTCGGTGTTCCTGCAGTTCAACAAGCCCCTGACGGGCTTGGCCATTATTCGGATTGGCAGCGATGGATTGCTCAAGATATCTGGTGGCCTGGGACAACGCACTGTTGTAAAGGATTCGCCCGACTTCCAGGCGAGCCGTCGATTCGTCGGCAAAGTTGCAGAACAGGGCGTACGCTTCTTCCGCTTGTCCCGCGCTGGCAAGAGCTTCTGCCAGAAGCAGCTGGAGCGATTCGTCTCGCGGTCGAACATCGGTGGCGGCTCGAAAAATTGCCGCAGCCTGTGACCATTCGCCCTGGTCCGAATACACAGACGCAAGGTGTTCTGCCAGGCTGGGATCTTCGTGAACAAGCCTCGTCAAACGCTGCAGCTTCGCATGTTCGGCAGACGCTGAACGGCCGACGCTGGCTGGTTGTTGAAATTCGGCAGGGACATCAAGCAGGCTCAGGTTGCTGCTCGGTTCTGATACGACAAGACACTGAGGCAGTTGTTTTTGCAGTCGTTCGAGACTTCGTGAAGTGACCGCTGTACCGACGAGGTTTAGTCCTCGCAGCGACTTCATCCGCACGATATGTTCGACGGCTTCGTCGGAAACCTGAGTGTGATTCAGGAGCAGATACTCCAAGTGCTGAAGCGATTGAAGTTGGCGCAATGCGTCATTGGTCAATGCCGTTCGTCCCAGATCCACTAAGCGCAAAGACGTCAGGCCGACAAGCTGGGCGACTCCCGCATCGGTGATGGCAGTTCCCTTCAGCTTTAATGAATACACTTTCGGCAGCTTTAGAATATCGCTCACAGCCGCATCGGTGATGTCGGTGCCCGTCAAATCGAGCTCAGTCGTATCAGCGAAGAACTGCAACAGAGAACTATGTCCATCGTGGAATGGCCGGTACGCCAGATCGATCTTTTGAACACGATCGTCAGCGTCGCGAGTCAGAACAGCGCCCATGTCTTGCAGATATATGCTGGCTTCCGAAGCCAGCGCAGGAAGGGAAGCTGTCGTTGATTCGGATTCGGCCTCTGGTTGTTCGTCTGGTTGAGTCGCCGTCAAACTGTCGGCAGGCGGCAGTGGCTGTTCGAATTCGATTGAGTCGTCGGCAACGGCTGGCAGGGTTGGGATATCGTCACTCACGGCGAATGGCTGCAGCGGAGGCAGTTCCGGTACAGCGTAGTCTGGCGTGGGCGTTGGCACCTGCGCAAGCTGCCGAGTTGGCGTGGGGCGATGAACCGCGTGCCTGCGGCGCGCATTGTGGTTGTCGCTCTGACATCCGGCAAAGGCCAGAGTCAGCAGCAAACAGCTAACGCAGCGATTTCTTAGTCGAGACATCAGAAGGTACCAGTTCTTAACTTCACGGTCGCTGCCGCCACAGTGCCGTTCGACCGCCGACTTGCTCTGTATTTTGAAATCTGCCATCAGATTTCGCCAACGCTTTGGCGAGCGCCGTGTTCAGGCTTCAACATCGGCAGACGACGCATGGCCGTTACCGTTTGATCATTTCGCATTGCTATCGTCTATCGCCAACATCGGCCGCAGATAGCGACGAAAAAGCCACGCCGCTCCAAACCGGAACGCACGGGACCGGTGACGACCTAAGTTGTTATGTGACTTTGTCGACGACCACTGTTGCCCGGTCCGCACTTCACAGATCAATCCAACTTGAGCGAAATCGAAACGCAGTCATGGCTGTCACACGTAAATCGTCCGTCAAGCGTCCTACAGTCCATACAACTGGTATAGTAATTCCCCAAAGGAGGGTTCTCCTACATGTGGGTGGGCGTCAGGGGGCCGAATTATTGGCTTTCCCTGGTCGGCAATTGCTTGCACTGATGCTGACAGTGCTGTTTTTTGCGTTGCCGCACGCGCTATTCGCGACCGATGCGGCGTCGTGGGACGAGGACGAGGCCGTTGGCGTTGTGCTACCGACCGATGTGGCCGCCGACACGGTGGTGCTGCGGGAATTGTGGGATCCGCGATTGTTCGAGAACTTTCAAATCGAACACGAGTGCCTGGAACCCGCATTCCAGATCGACAGCAACACCGGCACAGTTACCGTCCTGCCACATACCAGCTTTGAAGGCGGGGCACAGTTTCGCTTCACCGTTTCTGCTCGACGGCGACTGCCAGCCAGAAACGACCAGACGCTTGCGAAGGGACCGTCCCTGGATAGTGACTTTCAGCAGTCTCTGATCGAATCCGGCGTCAATGTCCACGACATTCGTCGGCTGCAGCGCGTGCGGGTTTCGCAAAGTGTCGCCGTTTTCATTCAGGCACCTCAGAAGCAACGACCAGTCAGCACAGATGCACCGCCGACTGGCGTGAGCGTCTCTGACAAGAAATTGGTCAACAACGTTGCGAACGCTCCAACGGATGCCGCTGATTCAGAGACTTCAGAGGATCATTCCATTGAAACAGAAATGGCGGCCGTACCATTCACGCTGTTCGATTATTTCCCGAATCCAGACGTCGAGCCCAGCGTTGGGGAAGAAGAAATAGCCGAGGAAGAACGATCGCCTGCCCTGGCGGCGCCTGCCACGGCAATGGAACACAACGAGTTGCCTCAAAGTGTCACCAGCCCGCCGGAAGAACCGAGCGTTGTCGCTGCGTCCGCCGTTGAAGCCGCCGCGGAGGCAGAAATTCCGATCACTGAATGTGCTGTTTCCGGTGTGCACGGCGAGGGCGTGCAATCGCTCGAACGCACTGGGCACGCTCGCTATCTGCCATTCCTCGCCTGCTGTGTTCTGACCGCAGTTTGCGGCTTTGCGGTTCGAAGGGCGATCAATGAGGCGGCGCCCCCCGGGGATTTCCCTCCCTCAATGCTGCAAAATTCGGTCGACGATGCACCGCCTGAAACTTCGCGTGACGCACATGACGCAGATGAACTCACGGATTCCACCCTGTTGGAATTGTTTCTGACGCCAGACACCAAAGCGGCGGGCCACGGTTCAACGGCGGCAGCTGCTTTAAATGCGACATCCGAACAGTCCGCGACGGTGATGACGCCCTATTGGTCATTCGACGAACAACAGACTGCTCGCGATTCGCGGCAGGTGCTACGAGACACGTCACGGCTGTTCCGAGATATTTCCCGACAGGCGGCAGCGGATGCCGTTTCGTCGGCTACGTTGTACCGATCGCCAGGGCGAAAACTTCGCATTGCCGTGCTTTCCTCGCTGACGGCCACCAGCCTCGGCATCGCCATCTGCAGCATGCTCGGCATCGTGGAATGGAATCTGGTCAACAAGCTGCTTCTGGCTGCCACACTGGTTTCCGCTGCCGAATACCACGTGTTCGCTCAACGGTGGAGGCGGCAGACAGCGTCGGAAATGAGCTGGAAAGACGGCGCGCGCACGAAGATTTTTCCTGAATAGCCCGCCTTCACACCCAAATTCGACCGCATCGCTCGTGGCTTCTCAAAGTAGACGACTGTTTGCCGTCCAGAATGAGAAAACCGGCCGCGGGTTCGGCAGAGCTTGCATTGCCGTTGGTGCTCGCTAGGATTCCGCCTCACAGACCTGTACTGCGTTGCATTGCGCGCCGATGAGGCCAATTTTTCTGGCTTTTTTGAAAGCAGCGTCTGTTGCAACGGCTTGGTGTCGTTGTCCTGTCAGTCAGTTTTCATGTCGTTTACTGTGTCGGAGTCACAAAACATGTCACTTAAGGTTGGTATTAACGGTTTTGGTCGAATTGGTCGTATCACGTTTCGAGCGCTCGCGTCTCGGCCGGACGAATTTGAAGTTGTCGCCATCAACGACCTCGGCAAGCCTTCCGATCTGGCCAACCTGCTGAAATACGACAGCGTTCACGGCCGTTTTCAGGGAACTGTCGAAACCGACGGAACGGACCTGATCGTCAATGGAAAAACGATCAAAGTGTGTGCGGAACGCGATCCTGGCAATCTGCCATGGGGCGACCTTGGCGTAGACGTGGCTCTGGAATCGACCGGTTTCTTCACCAAGCGAGCCGCTGACGGCAAACCTGGTTTCGATTCTCACCTGAAAGCCGGTGCTCGCAAGGTTGTGATCTCTGCTCCAGCAACAGATCCGGACCTGACCGTTGTTCTGGGTGTCAACGACAACCAGTTGACTGCTGATCATCAGTGCATTTCTAACGCAAGCTGCACAACAAACTGTCTGGCTCCAATGGTGAAAGTGCTGAACGAAAAGTTCGGCCTGCAGCATGGTTTGATGACGACTGTGCATGCTTACACCAACGACCAGAAAGTGGCCGACCAGCTGCACAGCGATCCTCGCCGTTCGCGAGCTGCTGCGATCAATATCATTCCGACCTCAACCGGTGCAGCGAAAGCTGTCGGTCTGGTTCTTCCGGAAGTGGCTGGCAAACTGACCGGCTATGCTCTTCGAGTTCCCGTGCCAACCGGCAGTGCAACGGACCTGACAGCTGTGTTGGGCAAAGACGTTACGGCTGAAGACATCAACGCCGCAATGAAGGCTGCCGCAGAAGGTGAATTGAAGGGCGTGATGGAATACACGACCGACCCAATTGTTTCCAGCGACATCATTGGCAACACTCACAGCTGCATCTTCGACGGTTCGTTCACGAACGTTGTCGGTGGCAACATGGTCAAGGTCCTGGGCTGGTACGACAATGAATACGGCTACTCAAGCCGCACAGTAGACCTGATCAAGAAGATCGCCAGCCTGTAATCGAACTGAAATCGCCCTGTACGTGGGACAAGGCACTCAAGACCTCGTTCTGCGTTCAGTGCACGAAAACCCAGGAAACGCTCGTGAATCCATTTCACGAGCGTTTTTCCGTAAAACGTCACTGCCACGGATGGCGGCGCGTGCACGAATGTATGCAAAAAACAAGCGAATTGCTGGGCAATCGGCTACTCTGAAAGCTGCGGAACGCTCTTTCTGCGATCCCGTCGTTTCTCAGGGCGAGCCATCGTCCAACTTTGTGAAGTTTTGTGCCAAATGAGGTTAAAAACGGGGTCGCGGCGTATAAACATGCGAATTCCATTCAGCGATCCCGTGGAAACTCATGCAATAACTGCGTTCGGCTGGACTTGATTTGGCCATCGCGTGAAAATACCGGGCTTCCATTCCGGACCTTCATCCGCCTGATTCTTTGGCGAGCTTTATGTTATCAAGACAAAAGATGCTGCAGCATCTGAGGCAACACCGACCGGTGATCGCCCCATCGATGCTGAAGTGCGACTTTGGAAATCTGCAGGCCGAGGTCGATCGCATCGATGCTGCGAATCTGCCGCTATACCACTGGGACGTCATGGATGGGCACTTTGTTCCCAACCTGTCCTACGGAGCGATGTTGATTGCTGCAACTCGCAAACGCACATCGACGCCATTTGACGTGCATCTGATGATCTCCGACCCGGCCGCGTATGTTGATGAATACGTGAAGGCAGGTTGCGAAGCCATTACCTTCCATCTGGAAGCGGTGCCCGAACCACGCGAGCTACTGCAGGCAATCCGAAAACAGGACGTCGTTGCCGGATTGGCCATCAATCCGAACACGCCATTCGAAGCCGCTGAGCCGTTTCTGCAGGATTGCGATTTGCTGTTGGTGATGAGTGTGAATCCGGGATTCGGCGGGCAGGCATTCATGCCTGAGGTCCTTCCTAAGATTCAGCAGGCTCGCAAAATCGCGGGCGACGAACTCTTGATTTCCGTGGACGGCGGCGTTGCTGCCGAAACAATATCTGATTGTGCAGTTGCAGGAGCAGACATCTTTGTCGCAGGCAGTTCCATCTTCGACCATGACGATTACGGGATCGCTGGTGCACGGCTGGTCTCACAAGCTGGCAGCCACGTTTCGGCCACCGCGAAAGGGAGTTGAAGGTATGTCAACCATCGTTTTAATTCGCCCTGGATGCACCGACTACGACGAACAGTCGCGGCTATTGGGTGCTTTAGAAATGCCCATGAACGACGCCGGTCTGGCTCAGGTGCAGAAGATTATTCGGCATCTTCAGCAGAATGAGGTGAAGCTCGAGGCTATTTTTGCGTCACCATTCGACCCCGCCAGCAGCACAGCTCGCGCGATTGCCGAATCGCAGCCAGGCGCCAAAGTCAAAGAACTGGAAGAACTTAGAAACGTCGATCAGGGCTTGTGGCAGGGACTTCCTGAGGCCGATGTACGAAAACGTTACCCGCGCGTGTTTCGCAGCGGGCGGGAAAAGCCGCAAACGATCTGTCCGCCCGAAGGCGAATCGTTAAACGATGGCTGCGAACGCATCCAAAAGGTGCTGAACAAGGGCATTCGCAAATACGATGTGTTTGCCGTGGTCGTGGCTGACCCGATTGCCACTGTCATCCGTTGCACCTTACAGGATCGATGCCCAACGGTGGCGTCCTGTTTGTGCGGCGAAGATGACCGGCCTGCTGTCGAAGTGTTTCAGGCCGAATCGTTTGACTTCAATTCTTTTTTGAAATCCGAACAGTGCAGTGACCCCGCCCCCGTCACCACCGACGCTGTGGCGGTAACCGCTGCGACAACCGGCTCAGATCAGGCCGACTCGGGCACTCAGGAATCTGCATCATGACGACAACAGACAAAACCGGACAGCGGTCCTGGCTGCAAGATATGAAACGACCAAAACGAGGCGTCCCGGAAGGTCTTTGGCTGCGATGCGATGGTTGCAGTGCCACTGTCTTTCGCAATCAGGTCGAAGAAAACCTGAATCTGTGCCCGGAGTGCGACCACCACTTTTACGTCTCGACGGCCACACGCATCAAGCAGCTTCTGGACCCGGACAGTTTTGAAGAATGGTACGCTGACCTGATGCCCGGCGACCCGCTGGGTTTTGCGGATCGCAAACCCTACAAAGAACGACTCGCCGCCGAACAGAAGCGCACCGGTATGACCGACGCCTGCACGGTTGGTCGAGGCTACATGCGAGGTCGACCGTTGGTGTACGCGATGACGGATTCGGCGTTCATCATGGGCAGCATGGGCTCCGTGGTCGGCGAAAAGTTGTGCCGTGCCGTCGAGCAAGCCACTGAGAAATCACTCCCGTTGGTCATCGTCAGCGGCTCCGGCGGTGGAGCTCGTATGCACGAAGGCATTATCTCGCTGATGCAGATGGGAAAAGTCTCCGCCGCGCTGGCACGCTTCCGCAAGGCTCGAGGATTGTTCATCTCGGTACTGACCAATCCCACGATGGGTGGCGTGGCCGCCAGCTTCGCGTCTTTAGGCGACGTCGTGGTGGCGGAGCCGAACGCATTGGTTGGCTTTGCGGGGCCACGAGTTGTGCAGGCGACCTGTAAGATCGATCTTCCTGACGGCTTTCAGACCAGCGAATTTCTGCTGAAGCACGGTTTCATCGACCGCATCATCCACCGTTCGCAGCTACGCACAGAACTGGCTCGCATCATCGACTACTGCGCGCACTAACGACTAATTCTGTCGGCGGCCGCTGCTTGATTGCTTGCATCCGTAACAGTCCTGAATCCTCGACGTAGCCGCAACGGCGACCGTTTGGGAGAGTCCCAGCAAGCCCACGGTAGCGCGTCGGATGGCAACAAGGTGAAAGCCGCGCTTGCTGGTTGGTGGTGACCTACTTCCATGCACGCGTCTCCTGGACATCCGAGGCTGAGACCGTTCATCACTGCTGAGGGACAAGCCGTAGCTCCTTCAGGCTCAATGAGACGTCGCAATGGATGATGTTGAAAAACTTCGCCGGTTAAGTAAGTACGAAGCGCAGGATGCGGTTTTGTTTCGCGACGGTGACGCCGAGGCGATGGAGTTTTATTCTCCGTTCGGTCCGCTGATCGGGCGAACTCAGGTCACCCTTCACCTGATCGATCATGTTAACGATCATGTCGAAGACATCCTGCCGTCCGACCGTGGGACTGAGCTGCTTTTGTCTGAAGAATTCTGTCTGTCAGGTGGCGACGATTCACTGCATGAATGGGTGTCCAACCAAGTCCGTCGCTACGTCGCTGGTGTCGAACGCGAAGGCAATGTGCGGATCGGCATGGATCACAGTGCTGGGTCGTGAATCAGTTTTCCGAAACCGCCAGCCCAATGCATTTTCATAGCGGCGATATTTCCGGCGTCATGTACCTGAAAGTGCCGGCGATCGAATCGGGACACGAACAGAAGAACTATATTTCCGGTCGCAAGGCTGGCTACATCAACTTTCTCATCGGCGGCAAGCAGCGGTTCGCTCGATCACTCATCAGCTTTCGTCCTGTGGTCGGTAATTTTTTTGTCTTCCCTGCATGGCTACTGCACGGCGCTGAGCCGTTTCAGGGTTCCGGAGTTCGCCGCAGTCTGGCATTCAATGCGAGTGTGCATGAATAGCCAGACGCAGACGGCAAAGCTCACGCTTCGGTTTCTCCTGTTTCCGGGCTAAGTTGAGTGCCCCAGATCGACATGATGTCGTCAATCAATTTCGATTCCTCATCATGGAATGCCGTGGTGGATTCGTCCAACGTTTTCTTCGCGTCGTCTGCCGCAGTGACAACAGTCTGTACTTTGGGGCTTGGCACAGTCTGTTCTGTCGCGTCGGTTTGCAGATTGATCTCGATCGAAGCCAAAAGCGCGTCGAGCGTGTCAACGATTTCGGATTCGGAATCATCATCGACAGCCGCGACAGTAAAGGTGACCTCACGACTCCACAGGCCTGGACTGCCCGCGACATTCAGGGCTTGAACCCAGACGCGGTACGTCCCGGCTTGTAGAGGTGTCGCAAGCGAGTAGCTGTTGCTGGTAAGCCCCTGAAGGTTGACCACGTTTTCGGCAACGTCGATACGGTCGATCCACAGTGAATAGCTGCCGGCACCGGCCACCAGGTCCCAGGTGATCCCAGTGCTTGACGTTTCCAGCACGGTCGCTCGGCCGCCGACATTCAGGTCGACGGCGTCTGACCAGGCCGCCGTCAGTCCGCTGCTGTGTGCTCGAACCCAGAAACGATAGTCCCCCAATTCCAGGTCAGATGTGGGCGACCACGCCGTATCCTGAATATTGACAATGTTGATCACTTCCTTGGTAGATTGGTTGCGAAGGTACACTTCGTACGAAGTCGCTCCAGCAGCAGGTTGCCAGCTGAATTCCGGCGTCGTGTCGAAGGTTGCTGCGGGGGCTTCAACCGTCAGAGCTGCAGTTCGGACCCACAAATTACCCGGTGCAGACCAACGCAGTGCATTGCCCGATTCAGTGATTGGCCGCACCCAGACTCGGTAGTTCCCAATCGGCAAATCGAATGTCGGCGTGTATGACGTGCCCGATATATCGAGATCGTGGATCACACGATTATCGCCAGTGGTTAAGTTGTTGACCCAGATTTCATAATGGTGTGCTCCGCTGACGGCATTCCATGTCAGCTCGGGACGTGCCGTTGAAACGGAATCCTCTGGCAGCGTCAACTGCGCCCGCTCGCCAATCGTTATGTCGGATGCGTCACTCCACATTGAATAACGTCCATCAGGCAGGACGGCTCGTACCCATGTTCGGAACGTGCCAGGTCCCAGGCTGACCTGCGGCTCAAAGCTTGTGCCGGTGACTCGTTGATGAATCACTGGTCCGGTTGAAACCGCGAGGTTATTGACCCAGAGTTCGTATTCGACTGCATTCACAACCGCCGTCCATGAGAACACTGGCGTATCGTCTGACGTTGTTTGATTCGGACCGGTGAGCGTTGGAGCTGCGACTTCGTCATCGATGCAGGTCACGGTGATGGTTGGCATCGCCACGTTCTGGTAGGGACTGTCGGACTCAGCATCGATCGTGAATTCCACGGCTGCGTCGCGGTCGCCATGGTACTGCATGTTGTTCACAGCCGACAAAGTGATGTACTGTGGCACGAACCAGTTTTCTGGTGTGAACGTCAACATGGATGTGTCCGCCAAGACGGCGGCGGTATTCGCTGACGTCACATGAATCATCACGTAGGACGTAGGCGCGGCCGCAAGAGTGACCATGACCGAATCGGTCGTCCCACCTTCCACGACAACAGTCTGGCCATTCGATTCGGAAACTTCCACGGCCGCCGTCGGGAACGTTTCGATGCTTCCCCGAGTATCCAGTCCGGTTGTCAGGTTTGATGGCTGAGGATCTCGATCCTTCTTCTGCCACAATTGGTCACGCCAAAGCTGGCCGTCTTCGACCGTCACCAAGCCCAGTTCCGCGTGGATCTCATTGGTTGCCGCATCGATGTCGTCGTCTGCTCCGGAAGCTGCCGCCATCGTAATCAGGAAGTCGACCACAACAGGCTGAGGATCCCGGATCACAGTTGGACTCACACCACCGGCACCTGCTGATGTCGCAGTGATCGGCACAACGTAGGTGTTAAACCGCTTAGACCAATCGATCAGTCGGTCGGCCCCTGTGTTGGCGATCAGCACGTCATAGCCGCCGCCCCCGAATGCGAAATCGGCGTCCGCCAGATTTGGTGCATCGGGAACGTTGTTGAGTCCGTTGTTTGTCGAAAGATCGTCGTCAGCGTTCAACAGGTCATCGCCCATCCCGCCGAACAGGCGGTCGTTCATGGTACCGCCGACAATCCAGTCGTTGCCGGTGTCGCCAAAAATTCGGTCGACACCATCGTTGATCTTCTCACCATTCGCGTCGGTAGCATCGAAGTTCAGTGCGAAGCCGTCAATTCGAGATAAAGCGTCCACAGCGTTGTAGTCCGCGAACTTTCGTTCCGTGGCGTCGTAATTCAGGATCGAAGACGTCGTCGGCAACAACGTGTGGAAGTGAGTTTCCAACGCTTCGGCTCCGGAAATCGCATCGTCGCCTGCCCCGCCGTGAATGAAGTCGTCGCCCAGGCCACCGTAGATCACATCGTGTCCGCCCACATGGAAGCTGTAGAGGTCGACTGATTTGTGGAGTTGGCCGGTTAGGTGATGAGCCGCTCCGATCACCGTGCCAGGCAGGAAGTCGATTTCCTGAGCGTTCGGTGATGTGAGCCCATGCAAAGTTTCTGTGAGTCCGTTTCGGCTTGTGAAGATCCGCCCGTCGTCGCCGAGAATGCCGTCGACACCGGTACCGCCGTAGATTCGATCGCTTCCCGCACCGCCGATGATGTCGTCATCCTGGCCATCGCCAAACAACACATCGTTGCCTGACATCCCCCAGATGATGTCGTCGCCCGCTTCGCCGTGGATTTCATCGCTAAGGTCAATGTCAGACATCTGGCCGGCGGTGTAATCGAGTTGCTGGATGGCTCGAGGAATAACATTTTCGCTGCCATAGGTGTCATAGGTGAACTTCAGGTAGCCGCTGCTACTGGCTGTACCATTGATGCCAACCAGACGGAAGATGTTTCCGTTGTCACCCAGAATTACGTCAGCATCACGAGCATGTCCGTTGGCAGACATGTCGCCCGAATCGTTGCGGGCAGTTTGAGTACCGGAACCTCCGTAGATGATGTCTTCCGCATCCGGTCGAGACGATGCCGTCGCGGCGCCGAACATATTCGAGCTGCCACCAACGATGTCGTCCTGTCCGAGATTGCCCAGAATCAAATCGCTACCTCCGCCGCCTTCGACGTAGTCGTCGCCATCGCGTTTAGGGCCTGCAAAGTCATCGATAGAAACTTTTGTAGAACGTACGTCCAGCGTTCGACCGCCGGATGCATCGAGGATCGTTCCGTCGCCCTGAATTGCGTCGTCACCGAGTTGCCCGAAGATCAGGTCGTTTTCTGAACCACCGGCCAGGTCGTCGTTTCCGTAAACGGTGCCAGCCGTGCTGAACGTGTGATCAAACAGCACAATGTCTCGCAACGGCACGGAACTCGGATCGTTCTGAGCTGCGCCGGTAATCAGTGGCGTTCCTTCGGAAGAATGAATTTCCGTGCCACTCAGGACCTGCCATCGTCCGTCGGTGGATCGCGGATTTCTTAGGATACTGGCGTTGTCGCCGGCGATGACATCATGCCCGGTGCCGCCGTCAATCGCGTCGCTGCCGTCGTGGCCGTTTGAAACGTTGTGGCCGCCAATCAGATCATCATTGCCATCGCCACCGACGATCGTGTCATCACTTTGGCCGCCGATCGCGATGTCATCATCTGCTCCCGCGAGGATAAAGTCTCGACCACCGTTGTCGGCATCCTGAGTCGCAATCGAAGTGAATATGAAATCAGGAGTTTGGCTGTTCAACGGTTGGCTATTCAGATCGATGTGTCCCTGAATTTGAGCGTTGTCGCCGAAGATCAGGTCTCGCCCAGCAGCCGTGCGAATGCTGTCGTGGAACGCGCCACCGATTACGAGGTCCTGTCCGGCCCCCGTGCGGATATCGTCGTCGTCGCCGATTTCCGGTGTAACGCTTTGCAGTTGCGTCACAAATCCAGCTGCGTCTATTTCTGCCTGGCCATTGTCGCCCAGTACGATGTTGTTTCCGTCAGCGATTGTCACGCTGTCTTTGCCGGATCCGCCAAAAATCAGATCGTCGTGAATTCCGCTGGTGATCGTGTCGTGTCCCAGGTGCGTCGAATCGGCAGTTGTGATGGTGCGGATTTCCCCCTGAGTGTCAAAGGTGGCGTTCGCGTTGTCGCCTACAACTACATTCTGACCGTTGGCCACGTCGATGGCGTCGTCGTCGGTGCCGCCAAACACTACGTCGTTGCCGCTGCCGGTGGTGATACTGTCCTGCCCGGAATGCTGCGGAGACTGGGTAGCGACCGTCAGAATCTGGCCTGCAGAATTGAACGTCGCCGCCGCGTTGTCTCCGGCCGCAATATTGTCACCGTCTCCAAGGTTGATGTTGTCATGGCCGACACCGCCAAAGGCCACATCTACGGCATTGCCGCTGCTGATCGTGTCGTCACCGCCAACTGAGTCAGCCGATGTTGTGACGTTAAGCCACTGGCCAGCTCCATCAAACGTGATTTCGCCGCTGTCACCAATAGCTACATTGCGGCCCTCACGCACATCAATCGTGTCGCTGCCGGTTCCGCCAAGAACCAGGTCAATATCATCGCCCGTCGTAATGACGTCGTCGTTTCCGTCTGCCGGATTTGATGTCGCCAATGTCAGCAGGAATCCAGCATCATTCAAAGTCGCTTGGCCATTGTCGCCCACGACCGTGTTTCTGCCCTCATTGGCGGTGACCGTATCCTTTCCGAAGCCAGCAAAGACAAGGTCCAGCGCGTCGCCGGTCAGGATGACGTCGTCGCCGCCGATGGCGAAATCGCTGGTCGACACGTCGGTCCATTGCCCGGCAGAATTCAGCGTGACATTTCCGTTGTCACCGACCACCACATTGCGGCCTTCACTGGCGTTGACATCGTCGTTTCCATGACCGGCCAGAATAATATCTTCGCCGATTCCAGTGCTAATGACGTCATGACTTCCCTGTGCAGGACTGTGCGTGGTCACGGCGCGAATTTGTCCATTCGGATCAAACGTCGCGGTGCCGTTGTCTCCGATGACGGTGTTGTCGCCATCGTTGGCCGTTAGTGAATCCTGAGAAAATCCGCCGAAGATGATATCGTCGTCGGTGCCGGTTTGGATGGTGTCGTTGCCGCCGATCGCTGCATCTATGGTCGTGACATTCAGCCACTGGCCCAGACCATCAAATGCAATCCGACCGTTGTCACCGATGACCAGATTTCGGCCATCTGAGGCGTCCACATGGTCATCGTCACTTCCGCCCAGGATGATATCCACGCCGTTTCCGGACGTGATTGAATCGCGGCCAGCATCATTCGGCGACTGCGCCTTCGCGATGAGAAATTCTCCCTGGTCGTTAAACGTGATCTGACCATTGTCGCCAATGGCGAAGTTGTAGCCTTCCAGCAGTGCGATGGTGTCATTGGCCACGCCGCCTACAACCACGTCGTCGTCGTCTCCGGCGGTGATCGTGTCGTTGCCACCTACGCTGTCACTGCTGGACGTCACTGCGATCCATTGCCCAACGGCGTTAAGTTCGATTCGTCCATGGTCGCCGATCACCAGGTTCCTGCCATGGCTAACGCTGATGATGTCGTCCTGATCGCCACCAATCGCGATGTCGATTCCGATACCTGTTGAAATGCTGTCCGCGTCTCCGGAGCCCGGCGATCGTTCTTCCAGCAGCGTCGCGAAACCATTTTCATTGAAGTCTGCAGAGCCTGTGTCACCGAATGCGATGTTGTCGCCGTCGTCCAGTTGAATGTTGTCTCTGCCAATTCCACCGAATACCAGGTCGTCCCCATTGCCAGTTGTGATTTGGTCGTTCCCACCAGTCGTCGGAACCGTCGTGGTCACATTCTTCCAGATGCCTGTTGCATAGTAGGTAGCAATGCCGTGATCACCAACAACGATATTGTCACCGCCGCTAACGTTGACAACATCGTCGTTATCGCCTGCGAGTACCACATCATCACCGATACCGGTTGTGACTGTGTCCTGACCGCCGTTGCCAGCGTGAGTCGTTTCAATCAGCAGCAATTGACCGTCTGCGCCAAACTGAGCGTGGCCGTTGTCACCGGTGGCAAAGTTGCTGCCGCTGCTGAGTTCCAACACATCGTTTCCAAATCCGGCAAAGACATAATCGTTGCCGCTGCCCGATGTGATTGTGTCGTCGCCGCCGATGGCCGTGTGAGTGCTCGCGATATCCATCCATTGGCCACCGCCATTGAACAGGATCGCAGCATGGTCGCCAATAACCACGTTAGTGCCGTCGCCGACGCTTAAATCATCGTCGCCCGTTCCACCGATAACGATATCCTGCCCGGCTCCAGCCGTAACGGTATCTTTGCCGCCTGCCGCTGGTGCATGACTGTCAATCGTGAGTAGTTGACCGCCGCTGTTGAACGTCGCAATCCCATTATCACCGATCGCAACGTTGTCGCCATTGCTTAGCGAAATTGAGTCGGCCGCGACTCCACCAAAGACTACGTCGTTACCACTGCCAGCGCTAATCACGTCCGTCCCGCCGATCGCTGTGTCAGTCGTTTGCACAGACAGCCACTGGCCAGCTCCATCGTACAGAATCTGGCCGCTGTCACCGATGACAAGATTGTTGCCGTCGTTGACGTCGATCGTGTCTTCCGCTGTTCCTCCCATCACAATGTCGGAACCTGCGCCAGATGTGATGCTGTCCTTTCCGCCAATACCCGCGGAATTCGTTGCCGTCGTGAGCAGCTGCCCGACGGCGTTGAAGGTCGCTTCGCCATTGTCACCGACCGCAAGGTTGTCGCCGGTGCCTAGTCGAATGGTGTCATCAGCGAATCCGCCAAATACGACATCGTCGTCATTGCCGGTTTCGATGACGTCATTTCCACCAACGGCTGCATCGCTGGTGCGAATGTCTGTCCACTGGCCAGCATCGTCAACGAGAACGCGGCCGTGGTCACCTATAACGACGTTTCGACCGTCACTGGTGTCGATATCGTCGTTGGCAGCTCCGGCCAGAACGATGTCGCTGTCAATGCCGGTGCGGATCATGTCCGCATTACCGATGTGCGCATCCATCGTCTGAATTGTGCGCAACTGTCCGGCTGCGTTGAACGTCGCTGAACCGTTGTCGCCCAGTGCGATGTTGTTTCCATCGTTTAGCGTGATCGTATCTTCACCATATCCGCCGATCGCGAAGTCTTTGCCGCTGCCAGTTGTGATTGAGTCGTCACCACCGACGTCTGTGGCGGCTGATGTGATGCTCAGGAACTGGCCGAGTCCGTTGAATACGAATTTGGCGTGGTCGCCAATAACAACGTTGTGGCCATTGGCCGCATTGATCGTGTCGCCCGCCGATCCCGCGACAACGATGTCGTTGCCATCGCCAGTGCTGACCGTGTCGCTCGCACCGTCGTTGACGAACGTACTGTTCAAGGTTAACAGTTCGCCTGCGGAATTCAGTGTTAACGTCGAATTGTCGCCAATGACCACGTTGTCGCCGTTGGTGTTTGCGATGCCATCCTGCCCAGTGCCGCCGATGATTAGGTCCGCATGATCACCCGATTCAATAGTGTCGTCGCCGCCGATGCCTTCATCCGTGCTTTCGACCTTTGTCCACTGGCCGGCCCCGTCAAAGTCGATAGTTCCATGATCGCCGAACACGACGTTTCGGCCGTCACTGGCAACGATGCTGTCGTCGCCCGCTCCGCCGAACACGATGTCGCTGCCGATCCCGCTGGTGATGGTGTCAGCCGCTCCATTAATGGGCGAAAGTGTGGCTGTTGCCAGCAAGAAACCTGCCGCGTTAAAGGTTGCGTGAGCATGATCGCCAGCGATCATGTTGTTGCCATTGGCGGCTGAAATAGTGTCAGCCCCAAGCCCACCGACGATCACGTCGTCATGTGTGCCAGTTGTGATGACGTCGTCACCGCCGTGAGTGAAGTCTGTCGAAAGGACATCCGTCCACTGGCCGGCATCATTGATCAATACAATCCCGTGATCACCGAAGACAACGTTGCGTCCGTCACTGGCATTGATGTCGTCGTCGGCCGCTCCGGCCACAACGATGTCGCTGTCAATGCCGGTGCGGATCGTGTCCGCATCACCGATGTGCGCGTCCATCGTCTGCATTGTTCGCAATTGTCCGGCGGCGTTAAACGTCGCCGAGCCGTTGTCGCCCAGTGCGATGTTGTTTCCATCGTCTAGCGTGATCGTATCTTTGCCGAATCCGCCGATCGCGAAGTCTATGTCGCTACCAGTCGTGATTGCGTCGTCGCCGCCGATATCCGTGGCGGCAGACGTGATGCTGAGGAACTGGCCGAGCCCGTCGAATACGAATTCGGCGTGATCGCCAATGACAACGTTGTGGCCATTGGCCGCATTGATCGTGTCACCGGCCGATCCCGCGACAACGATGTCGTTACCATCGCCTGTGTTGATCGAGTCGCTGGCACCGTCGTTGACGAAGGTGCTGTTCAAAGTCAGCAATTCGCCTGCAGAATTCAGCGTCAGAGTCGCATTGTCGCCAATCACCACGTTGTCGCCGTTGGTGCTTGCGATGCCGTCCTGCCCAGTGCCACCGATGATTAGGTCCGTTTGGTCACCCGATTCAATCGTGTCGTTGGCGCCGATGCCTTCGTCCGTGCTTTCGACGTTGGTCCACTGACCGGCTCCGTCAAAGCCGATAGTTCCGTGATCGCCGAACACAACGTTTCGGCCATCACTGGCATCGATGCTGTCGTCGCCCGCTCCGCCGAAGACGATGTCGCTGCCGATCCCGCTGGTGATGGTGTCAGCCGCGCCATTTATCGGCGAAAGTGTGGCCGTTGCCAGCAAGAAACCTGCCGCGTTAAAGGTGGCATGAGCGTGATCGCCAGCGACGAGGTTGTTGCCATTGGCGGCTGTAATCGTGTCAGCACCAAGCCCGCCAACGATCACGTCGTCATTGGTGCCCGTTGCGATGACGTCGTCACCGCCGTGAGTAAAGTCTGTCGAAACAACTTCCGTCCATTGGCCAGCATCATTGATCAATACAATCCCGTGATCACCGAAGACAACGTTTCGACTATCACTGGCATTGATGTCGTCGTTGGCCGCTCCGGCCAGAACTATGTCGCTGTCAATGCCTGTGCGGATCATGTCCGCATCACCGATGTGCGCATCAATCGTCTGGATTGTTCGCAATTGCCCGGCTGCGTTGAACGTCGCCGAACCGTTGTCGCCCAGTGTGATGTTGTTTCCATCGTTCAGCGTGATCGTATCTTTGCCAAATCCGCCGATCGCGAAGTCTTCGCCGGTTCCAGCGGAAACGGTGTCATCGCCGCCGACGGTTGTGTCGATGGAGGTCACTGTCTGCCACAATCCCGCACCATCAAACGTCACATCGCCGTGGTCGCCGAGCAGCAGGTTTCGGCCGCCGGTGGCCGTAATTGTGTCATTGGCCGCTCCACCAAAAGCAACACCCACACCCGTGCCGAGACTCACGACATCGGCAGCACCAATGGTTGCAGATGTTGTTGTGGCTGTCAGCAGGTGATCAAAGTTGTTGCGAGTGATCAGACCGTTGTCACCAACAACAGTGTTGTGTCCGTCTCCGATCGTAATGTCATCAGAACCGAAACCGCCGACGGCGATTGAGGTGCCGTTGCCTGCGGTGATCGTGTCGTTGTCGCCCGTCGAATGCGCCAGACTTGTGATCGTTTGTAACGTGCTCGAATTCTGCTGAACTCGTCCATGATCGCCAAAGATGACGTTGCTTCCGTCGCCAGCCTGCACGGAATCGGAAGCGATCCCACCAAAGATGTAGTCTCGCCCAGTGCCGGTGCTAATTGTGTCCAGTCCGCCAATCTCAAAGTCGGTGCTCTGCAATTCGACCAGGTCAGAAGCTGGTGTGAGCAATGCGAATCCATGGTCTCCAAAGATGATGTTGTCGCCGTCGCCAGCCGCGAGGACGTCGTTGGCAGCACCACCAAAGATGATGTCGTTGCCACCCGTTGATGTAATACTGTCTGTGCCACCGAGCGACGGGGCCATGGTTTCGTAACGCTGTTCGGTGATCAGCGATTGTAGTTTCGCGTTGTCGCCGAAGACGACGTTATTGCCACCGGTCGTCGTTACGCTGTCGTTTCCGAAACCAGCAATGACGTTGTCATTTCCGCTGCCACTGGTGATCGTGTCGTCGCCGCCAACGTGCGTGGCTGTGCTTTCTACCGTCATCCAGATTCCGACGGAATCGAAAACCAACAGGCCATTGTCGCCCAGAATCAGGTTGTTGCCGCCGGCAGTCGCCAACTGATCGGCGTCCGAACCGCCAAGTAGTACGTCTGAACCGGATCCGGTAGCGACAGTGTCCGCTCCTGCAAATTCGACGGTTTCACTCTGAACCTGCTGCAGACTCCCGTCGTTCCGGAACAGAAAATCGGCATTGTCGGCCGCGACTATATTGTCGCCAGCCACAACATTGATCGTGTCGTTGTCGACTCCGCCGATGACCAGGTCGTTACCGGTTCCCGCAATGATGGAGTCGCGGCCGCCGACAGAATTGTCAGTCGACGAAAGATGCGAAATATTTCCATTGCTATAGAAGTCTGCAGAACCATTGTCGGCGACGATGGTATTGTTGCCGTTACCTGCGTCGACAGTGTCGCCTGCCGCTCCGGCCAGGACGACGTCGTTGCCGCCGCCGGATTCGATCGTGTCAGTGTCACCGACCGTCGCGTCAGTGGTCGCGATGTTTTGAATGCGACTGACGCTATCAAATGTGGCGATCCCGGAATCACCGACCAGGAGGTTGTCGCCGCCGGACGTATTGATGGCGTCCTGACCAGCACCTCCGAAGACAATGTCGTTTCCAGCCCCCGTGGCGACGCTATCGTTGCCGCCGATTGAAGCGTCTGAGGTTTCCACGGTGCGTAACGTTCCTGCGGCATCGTAGATCGCCTGACCATTGTCCCCGATGACGATATTGTTTCCGCCCGCGATGGTGACCACGTCGGCACCGTTGCCGGACAGGACCAGATCGTTGCCGCTGCCCGTGTGGATCGCGTCGATACCTCCGTCACTCGGTGTTGTACTGCGGAGTTCTCTCAGGATTGTTGTGTCGTCAAAGATGGCTTCACCGTTGTCTCCGATGACGATGTTGTTGCCGCCGGAGATGGTGACATTGTCGCTGTTATGGCCAGCCACGACGATGTCATTGCCTAAGCCGGAAAGAATCGTGTCCACGTCTCCAATAGTCGGCGAAGTCGATTCCAGCTTCTGCAGTTCTCCATTCGCGTGATAGGTCAGCCTTGCATGATCACCGACCAGAACGTTGTCTCCGCCACTGGCCGTTATGCTGTCAGCGCCGTCGTTACCAATGACCGTGTCGTTCCCGTCACCCACGGATATGAAATCCGAATGTCCACTGCTTGCATCCAGTGAAGTTATTTTCACCAGGCGTGAGCCGTATGTGTCGATCTGAGCGAAGTCGCCGGTAACCACGTTGTTGCCAACGCCCGCATTAATGTTGTCCGCTCCGGCACCACCCAGAACGATGTCGTGTCCATCTCCGGTGGTAATCGCGTCGCTACCGAAGTTGGCAATGTTGCGAGTAACCACCTGAGTCAGAATTCCCAGCACGTCGAAGATAATGTCGCCAAAGTCGCCGATGACGATATTGTTGCCGCCAGTCGACGTGACAACATCAGATCCTTCGCCGCCGATGATGAAGTCGTTTCCGGCTGCTGAGTTGATCGTATCGACACCACCGCTGGCGTCGTCAAACGAATTGACAGCTCGAAGAATTCCAGTCGCATCGTAGGCGATCCGACCGCTGTCACCCACAATTCGGTTATTGCCGCCAGCCGTCGTTACGCTGTCGTTACCCTTCCCGCCGATGACGACGTCGTTTCCTGTGCCGGATAAGATCGTGTCGTCATCGCCATCAGCAAGAGCTTCAGATCTGATGTCCAATAGCTGTCCAGCCGCGTTAAACGTCGCCAGTCCATTGTCGCCCAATATCAGATTGTCGCCGCCTGAAACCGCTATATTGTCCGATCCGGAACCACCGATGACGATATCGTTACCGAATCCGGCCGTGATCGTGTCATTCCCCTCGAAGTCGGTGTCAATGGTTTGAAACGTCAACAGTGTGCCGTTGACATCAAAGGTGGCCCGAGCGTGATCGCCCGCGATGATGTTGTTGCCGTCGCCCCCGTTGATCATGTCGTCGCCGGTCCCGCCAAACACGATGTCATTGGCAGATACCAAAGTGATGGTGTCTGCGGCTCCTGTCGTTGGCGACTTGGTAAAGAACAGTCGCAACTGCCCTGCGCTGTCAAACTCGGCTCGCGCCGCATCACCTGCGATAATGAACGATGGATCGGGGGCTCCGCCCATTGCTGCGTTGCCAGTGATCGTATCGCTGCCCGCTCCCCCCATCACCAGGCTGCTGGCGCCGTTCGCTACAATGATGTCGTCGGCTCCTTCGGCATCGTTGATTGTTTCGATCACGGTACCCGTGATGGCGCCACTGCTGTTTCGTGACACCACTCGCTGGCCTTCATCGCCAAGGATCGTTGCGGTGCCTGATCCCACGGTAATGCTGTCTGTGGCGGCACCGGCAATCACCACGTTTGTGCCGCTACCAAGAGTCATCGTGTCGGTCCCTCCGACACCGGTATTTAGCGTTCGCAACTGATCGACGGTACCGTCGGTGTGCAGAATGGCTTCCCCTTCGTCGCCAACAATCAGGTTGATTCCCGTGCCAACAGATACGACGTCGTTGCCAGCACCGGCGATCACATTGTTGGTACCCGAGGTGATCACGATGTCGTCGTGACCGCCGCTGCCGTCATTGATCGAACGAATGTTCTGTAGGTCGCCATTGGCGTAGAAGCTGGCAAGACCGTCGTCGCCGAGTATCGTATTCGTGCCGGAACCAGCCGTGATACTGTCGTCGCCCTGGCCACCGATGACCGCGTTGATGCCGGCTGTCAAAGTAATCGTGTCATCATCGCCGCCGAAAAAGTCTGTGCTTTCGATGTTGAGCAGCGTTCCGGTATTGCTGAGCGTAATCGTGCCATTGTCACCCAGCACAATACCGCTAGCTGTAGGTGTAGTGCCATTCACCGTTATGTCGTCGGAATTGGCTCCACCTGCGACCACGTTGTAACCGCTGCCGACGGTGATGATGTCCTGCCCACCTACCGTTCCATTCAAAGTTGTGACTTCTGTTGTTCCCGTTGGAGCGCCCAACAGGTCCGTCAAAACTTCTCGCTGGCCTTCATCGCCCAGGACAAAGTTAGTGCCGGTTCCGACGGAAATTGTATCGTCGCCAAATCCGGCAATCACACTATTGACGCCGTCAACAACATCAATCTGGTCATCACCGCCGACGCCTAAGTTTGTTGAACGAATCAGTTTCAGACTGCCGTCTGCAAACAGCGTGGCCGTACCTTCATCGCCCAGGATCGTGTTCGTGCCAGACGTGGCTGTGACCGTGTCTGCACCGGGTCCCGCGATCACGACGTTTGTTCCTGCCTGCAGAGAAATCTGATCATCACCACCGTCACCAGGATTGATCGACGCGATTTCCTCTAGATCGCCATTGGCGAAGAACGTTGCCTGACCGTCGTCACCCAGAATCGTGTTTCTACCCGTTCCGGCCGTGATTTGGTCCGCCCCTTTTCCTCCAACGATCGCGTTCGTCCCGGCGGTGAGTTCGATAACGTCGGCGGCTCCGGAAGCGAAGTCTGTGCTTTCGATGCTTAATAGCGTGCCAGCGTTGTCCAGAACCAGTTTACCGTTGTCGCCCAACACGATGCCTCGTGCCGCCGTGGTCGTGCCGTTGACCGTGATGGTATCGATGTCCGCACCGCCCACCGCGACGTTGTAGCCGCTGCCGACCGTGATTTCGTCCTGTCCGCCGTTCGCGCCATTCAGGCTGGTGACTTCGGTCGTGCCCGTTGGAAGTCCGCCGCCATCGGTTAGGACTTCGCGTTTTCCTTCGTCGCCGAATACAAAGTTTGAGCCCGCTCCAACACTGATCGTGTCGTTTCCAGCGCCCGCGATGACGCTATTGGTGCCGTCCTGCAGCGTGATGACGTCATTGTCGCCGCTGCTGAGGTTGATCGATTCAATCAGACGCAGATCGCCGTTCGCGAAGAAGAACGCTCGACCATCATCACCCAGAATCGTGTTACTGCCCGATCCCGCTGTGATCTGATCGGCCCCTGCACCCCCGATGACGGCGTTTGTTCCGGCCGTTAGTCCGATCGTGTCCGTCGCCCCGGAGGCGAAGTTGTTGCTTTCAAGACTCAGCAAGGTACCCGTATTGCTGAGCGTCATCGTGCCGTTATCGCCCAGGATGGTTGACTGAGCCCCCACGGCAGTTCCGTTTACGTCGATCGTGTCTGAGGCCGCTCCACCGACGACCACGTTGTAACCGGCGCCGATTTGGATATCGTCGGTGCCGCCGAAGGGCGCGTTCAGAGAAGACACTTCTGTTGTGCCTGTCGGAGCACCGGTGCCATCGGTCAGGACTTCAAGGCGGCCTTCGTCGGCGAGTACATAATTCGTGCCGCCGCCGAGGGCGACGATGTCGTTTCCGCCACCGGCAATGACGGTGTTCGATCCATCCTGCAGTTCGATTTCGTCTGCGTCACCGCTGCCAAGGTTAATCGATTCGATCAAACGAAGGTCGCCGTTGACAAAGAAGAATGCCTGGCCATCGTCGCCCAACACTGTATTCGTGCCGCCGCCGGCCGTGATCTTGTCCGCGCCCTTGCCGCCGATCACGGAATTGATCCCGGCTGTCAGCGTGATGTCGTCCACGTCGCCCGCAGCAAAGTCTGTACTGGCAACACTCAGAAGTGTGCCTGAGTTACTTAACTGAATCTGCCCATTGTCGCCGAGGACAATGCCCCGTGCGGATGGTGTGGTGCCGTTGACGCCGACGGTGTCGCCCGCCGCACCACCAATCACGACGTTGTAACCAGCTCCAATTGAAATCTGGTCGACGCCGCCAACGGTGCCATTCAGAGTTTGCACATCGGTTGTACCGGTTGGAACCCCGCCGCCGTCTGTCAAAACTTCGCGACGTCCTTCGTCACCCAGAACAAAGTTTGTTCCGCCACCCGTTGTGATGGTGTCGTTGCCCACGCCAGCGATTACATTATTGGTGCCATCCTGCAGATCGATAATGTCATTGTCGCCTTCGCCCGGATTGATTGATTCGATCAATCGCAGGTCACCGCTTGCGAAGAAGAAGGCGTGGCCATCGTCACCAAGCACTGTGTTCGTTCCGCCACCGGCCGTGATGTTGTCGGCACCTTTACCGCCGATGACGGCGTTCGTTCCGGCCGTCAGAGTAATCGTGTCGGCCGCTCCTGATGCAAAATCAGTACTGGCGATGCTCAGCAAAGTTCCCGAATTCGTCAGCAGAATGGTACCGTTGTCGCCGAGCACAATGGCGCTGGCGGAGGCCGCGTTTCCATTCACGTCGATGGTGTCGCCTGCCGCTCCGCCGATGACGATGTTTCGGCCGGCTCCGACATCAATGTCGTCCACGTCCCCGACGGTTGGATTAATCGTTTTGACTTCCGTGTTGCCTGTCGGGCTGCCGCCGCCATCGGTGAGGACTTCCAACTGGCCTTCGTCGCCGAGCACATAATTCGTGCCGCCGCCTGTGGACACGGAATCGTTTCCGAAACCGGCGATGACGGTGTTGGTGCCACCCTGAAGGCTAATCACATCGCGGGCACCGCTTCCTGAGTTAATGGTTTCGATTTTGCGAACGGTACCATCCGCAAAGAAGCTGACTTGGCCATCGTCACCCAGCACGGTATTGCTGCCGCCGCCTGCTGTAATTGTGTCTGTGCCTCGCCCACCGATAATTGCATTGATGCCCGATGTGACGGTGATGATGTCGTTCGCTCCCGCCGAAAATTCTTTGCTGGTGGCACTCAACAGAATTGCGGTGTTGCTAAGTTGCAGGCTGCCGTTGTCACCCAGCACAATTGCTTTCGGACTTCCGGCGCCGGCGACCTGAGTTTGGATCGTGTCCGCACCGCCGCCGCCAACCAGCACATTGAAACCTTCGCCGGCCGTAATGTTGTCTGCACCAATGACGGCTGCCGCCAAAGTTTCAATCGTGGTTGTGCCATCGCCGTTCAGACGAATTCGCCCGGCGTCGCCGAGGACATAGTTGGTCCCCGCTCCCAGTGCAATGGTTTCGTCGCCGGCCCCAGCAATGACTCGGTAGGTGCCACCACCCAGCGTAAACGTATCCGCCGCTCCGCCGTTTGCATTGGTGCTTTCAGCCAGAGTCAGGTTTCCGCTGGAGTCGAAGGTCACGTTGCCTTCATCACCCAGAATAGTATTGATGCCGTTTCCGGCTGTGATCTCGTCCGCACCCGTTCCGCCGATGACCAGGTTGTTCCCGTCCCCGACGTCGAACGTTTCAACGACTCCGCCATCGGTACCTGTGACCGTGATTGCGGTCACTCGATTGCCGGACAGAGTCACATTGGCTTCGCCACCAATGACGAACTCGTCGCCCGCCCCACCCGTGAAGGAATCTGCGCCGTGCCCACCGATCATCAGCGCCATCGCGCTGGAGCTCGTGAAGGTATCACCGCCGCCAACGCCTGCTGACGATGATGCAAGGCTGCTAAGGACATGAGTCCCGGTGTCATAGACATACGTGCCGGTGTCGCCGAACGCGATCACAGGTGTTGTGATGGTGTTGGCGGTGGCGGTCGAAATGTTGTCTGCGCCGCCGAGTCCCTGGATGATCAGCACGCCACTGATCGTTGCCGACGCGCCAACTGTGATGGTGTCGTCTCGCTCACTGCCGCGAATGTCAACCAGCGGTGCGGTGAGAGTTCCATTCAGTTCGATACTGGCCCCCACGGGAACCGTGTCTGCATCTGCATAAGCTGCTTTGATTGTCAGCAGGTTCTGAGCGATCACGGCGGACGTGGCTTCCAGCGAAACATTGTCGCCCGCTCTCAACGTTACGTCGCCACCGGTTGATTCGACGGTCACCCCGGCTTCGATCGTCAAATCGTCGCCGGTGGTTGGATCTTCCGTCGCAACCATGGTGATGTCTCCAGCCGCTGTCACATCGCTGCTGACGGTGATTGGACTTTCCGCTTTGAGATTTACCTGGCTACCGGAAATCAAGCCTGTGCCCGTGACCGTCAGGTGACCGGTGTTATGAATGTAACTGCTGCCTGTGGTCGATCGCCCCTGGACGGTTGAAATTTGAGTCGTCAGCGGTTTGGCCGAACTTCCGATGTCCTGAGAAGCAAACAGGAACACGGTGCCGGACAGGATGTTAAAGTCGGTCGGTGCAGTGCGAGCGTCAATGATGCTGCCTGCGGGGACGGCCACAAAAGCGGTCGAAGAAGTGCCTGTGCTAATGGATTTTAGGTATAGGTCACCCGTCAATTCGTTGACGTACAGGTTTCCGAAATTGCTTGACGCACTAAACAGACTTGTGGCCGTGCTATCGGTTTCAATGTCCAATTCGCTGCCAGCCGCGCCGATGCCACCGGCAACTGCAGTCAGCGTGATGCTTCCGCCCGTCACATCGACGTCGTCGCTGGCCGTATCGGCGTCAACAATTGACAGCTGTGACTTCAAGGTCACATCGCCGTCAGATGACGTGACGGTGCTAACGCGCATCTCGCCCAGAGCTTCCCACAGGTGTGCGCCGGTTTTCCCGATTGCTGTCAGAATTCCAGAAGCTCCCTGATCGATGTCCAGAGGATTGCTGCTGGTTCCGAGGGAGCCATTGGCGGCTGACAAATGTATGTTAGTTCCTGACTTCACGTTGACGAGATCGCTGTTGAAGTAGTCTGAAATCGATCCGGTTGACGACGTCAGAACCACCTGCCCCTGCTGAGAGTAGATGGTTTCGACTGGCAGGTTGCCGCTGGTTTCGACGATCACAATGTCCTGCTTGGCGCGAGCTGTCAGAGTTGCCGCTCCCAGCAGGTCAATGTTGAATGGCGTCGTGGTGCTTCCAATCCCACCATCGGCAGCTTCCAAAACCAGATTGCTCGACTGCACGGCCAGAGTTCCGGTACCCGCCTTGGAAATGGCGTTGCCCGTCTTCAGTGCCACAATGCCTTCGGTCGTGACGTTCTGAACCTTCAATTCGCTTTCAGAACCGACGAAGACAGCGCCTGTCGCGGACACGTTTAGCGTCGTTGTTGCGGTCAGGTCGACGTCGTCTCGTTGACCGACTTCGATGAACGTCAGGTTTACTCCGGCAGCACTCGGATTCAGCGCAACCTGAGTGACCGTCGCCGCTCGTCCGGTGTCGGCAGTCAATGTCCCCATCTGAGTTAAGCGAAGTTGCAGGTCGGTGACTTCAGCAATTTCCCAGAATGCGCGCGGTGGCGTGACATTGGCTGAGTCGGATTCCAGCCGAATGTGCATTCCAACTTTATAGCCGTCGTCAATCCAGCTCCCGGACGTGCGTCCGATAACATCGCCTGTCGTCGCGTTGGGAATGAAGTTCAAATTGGCTGTGACTGGCGTGCCTGCGATGAACACAACATCCGCGCGTTCCGCCCCTGCCAACGCAACTCGCTGAGGTGTCGTGAGTGACGCTTCTGAAAGGTCGATCGTGATGGCGTCGGTGTACTTGCCCACGTTTCCATCAACAATCTGAACGTTCACGTTCTTGCCGCTGATGTTGTCCGCTTCGATTGTCGCTTGAGTGTCAGTCACTTCCTTCAGCAGACCGGCGCCGATCGTGTACAGCAGTTCGTTTTCTGTCCAGATCTTGATGCTGCCAACCAGCGCATCACTTTCTTCGGTCGAGAGCGTATACGTGAAGTCTGTCACGTTGGTCGCCGTCAGGTCTGCGGCGTTGTAGGTCCCCCGAGCGTAAGCGTCCCATGTGTCGTGCAGCGTGTGGTATTGCTGGGTCCTCGAGTTCTGAATCGTGGTAATGGCCGCCGTGATGTAGTCTTCCAGTGCCTGGCCTGTCAGCCCGTCGGTTATGCCTTCGGCACGGTAAAGGGCGTCATAGTCTTCCTGCTCCTGAGTCGACAGCGTGACCTGGAAGTCTGCGTCGTAGACCGTCGGATCGTCCTGCGTGTTTCGCCAATTCCAATATGTGCGGTATTCACCTTCTTTGCTGGCTTTGAATGTATTAAGTGTTTCCGTCACTTTGTCGTTGGCACCGGAACCTGCTGTCAGTTGAAGGTCCTGCCACAGTCCGTTGGCCAGTTCGTTGTAGGTCCGGTCGTCGCGTTGTTCGAGTCTGTTGCCGTCGATCAGTGATCCGGAGTTCAGAATCAGACCAACGTCGCCCGTGGACGAAACGATTGACTTGACGTGCAGATTGCCGGTCAGTTCCTGCAGGTAGATGCTGCCCGATGCCGTGGCTACAAATACGTTTGTGTCGGCTGTTCCTGAATCAACTGTCAGGTAGCGATCAGACGCTCCGATGGCACCGCTGCCTGCTGCTAGCGTCACCGAACCGCCGTACACGTTTGGCGTGCCGGTATAGTGCGTTGGGCGATCGATTCCGCCCAGGCTTGTGAGCGTGACATCGTGGCGGCCGGTCGACTTGGCCTGTTCCAGATGCAGTGCTCCACTAATTTCTGTCAGGCTGATGGCTCCCAGGGCCACAGCATTGACGCCCGCGTCGTCGATATCCGGAACGTTGGTCGTCACGCCGCTGATCTGCCCGGCACTCGACGACAGCACAACGCGTCGTCCGCCCACTGCCGCATCTTCTGACGCCTGGACAATTCCCGCCGAAGATGTGATGGTTGTCACGCCGGTGGTGTTCAGCACTGGCCCGGAAAGAATGACTCGACCGCCTGAATTCGAAGTGACCGTCACGTCGGCTTCGGTGTGTCCGATAAAGTCGATCGCGATCGACCGGTCAGCGCGGAACGTATGAGTGGCGACGGTTTCCTGCTTCTTTTCTTCCACCCACGTTTGGTAGTTCGTCTTCTTGCCGTACCACGTGCTGGTCTGCCATTGGTTGGTTTTGTACCTTCGTGGTGTTTCTGTGTTGTTCGTTTGCGAACTGTAGGTGTAGTTGCCCAATGCGGAGCTGGCTTTGTAGAAGTAAGTTCCTTCATCCATAAGCTGAGGCTGCGAAATCACTTCGGTACGTGGACCGTCGGTGATGTTGCTTGGGTCAGCAGCCAGCGCATCAACGCCCAACCATGCCGACGATCCGTAGGTCGTCGTCGTGCGTGTGGCGGTTTTCATGCCCACAGAAAATCCATAGCGCCAGTTGCTTTCAGGCGTATAGGTTGCTGAGTCGGGTGGTGTGGTGGCGCCTGTGGTGTGGCCATACAGCGTGGCGAGCGGCGCGGCGCTCGTGCCTTTGGCTTTATCAGCGATCAGCAATGTGCCGCTACCACGCTTAGACGCATCTAGACGGACAATCTCAACGTCCAGCGACGTCTGATTGTCGACGTCAATGTTGGCGTAGCCATCCAGCACGCGAATGGTGCCGCCACCGGTACTTAAGATGTGTCCTGTCAGCTGGATATTGCCGCCGCTGACTCGCAGTTCGCTTACAATAATCCGATCGGTGACGCGGTCGTACTTCAAACCGAAATCGGGATTCGGCGACTGAAGTGGTGTGTAGCGGTTGGTCGAACCGTTCGACTTAATCGATGCAATCTGAGATGCAACCGACGCGCCCAGAACAAGCGTATAGTCAGACTTGCCGCTCTGAATCACGCCGTTGATGTTCAGGTATTCGGCATTGATGATAATCGTGTCGCCGAACAGCGTCGTAGACGACGGCGTTGTGAGTTTGGCGACGGCCTGATTGGTATCATACGCGGCCATTCCATTGCCCAGAGTCTTCAGATCTCCGTATGGATCGCCGGCAGTGCTGTGCGTTGAAACTCCGTCAATAAAGACTGTGCCGCCCGCAATCGTTGTGATATTGGCCGCCTTGATGCTGGCCTTGTAAACGATATCGCCAGCAGGATTTGAAGCCGTGAAGTTACCGTTCAGGTTGATGACTTCGCCGGAAACCACAATGGCCGGATTTGGGTAAGTGACGTCTCCCGCGTAGTCATTGGTGTTAAATGTGTTGCTCACCGTGATCGTTGGCGTGGCGGACCCCGTCCCACCAGTGATTGCGCTAAACGATGCCGTTCCATGCCCTGTTTCGTTCTTTGCGGTGATGGCCGCCGTGTTGGCCACATTGTCGCCGTTCAGAAATAGCCCGCCGTTTTGTTCGGGAATATTGATGCCCTGAATCTGTAACTGAGCTGGCGTGTGGTTGGTAATGGTGACGCTGGCGTCTCCAGGAGCATTCAGAACGCCCGTACCGCTGCCGAGCAAAGCATCCGCTCGAACGTCGACGATACCCGCCTGAGCTCGAAGTGGCTGGACGGCAGCGGTCATCACATACACTTCATTCGCGGTGAATGAGCCGTCTGATTCCAGCGTTCCCAGGCCATCAGCAACAAGTTCCGCCTGAATTCGCGCAATTTCTGACTGGTAGAAGTCTCGCAAAGTCGTGTTGGTGGTTCGATACAGTTCCAGCTGCGTCCGCGCATTGTCCAGTTGAGAAAACAGACCGGTACTCAGAATTTGCTTGCCCTGCGTGACCGTCACTCCGGGTGTTGCAGTGATGTCGGTAATCGTCCCCGAAGCCACTGTCCAGCCTTCTGCTTGCCCCGATTCATCCTGGCCGCCAAGCACAAGCGAGCGATGACGTTTCGTGCCGGTTTGCAGCATTCCGTTGACATTGACAATGCCGTCCGCGTTGGTGTCGATCGAACCGCCGAATACTTCCTGTCCACCCAGCAAACTGTTCACAGCACCCGCTGCGGCAGTCGCCCAGTTGACAGCTTTGGCCTTGCTCTCCATATCAGCGAGTCCGAGGCGTTCGGCGTGCAGCTTGATGTCTGCGGCAGACCTCAACGCAGCCCCGCTGTTGATGTCGATTCGATTCGTTTGAAGCAGTCGAGCTGTCGAATCGATGTCGTCAATCGGGATTGCACTGCCCGCAAACGAATCGGAAATGGCTTCCAGATTGTACTGGTCTCGATTGAAGTTCGTGTTCGTCCCGGCGGAAATCAGCAGATCGCCGTCGGCTGTGATTGCAGTCCCCGTGCCAACGGTGATTGTGTTGACGGGTCGTAGATCAGACACGGCGTCTGCGGTGCCGACCGTGGCGACTCCGAAGGTTTCGATGTTTGTTTTGGTGCGTACATCGCCGGTGCCGCGAGCTGACATCACGATGTCGCCCACACTGTTTAAAACGGAATTCGTGCCCGTGGAAATCGTGGCGTTGTCTGTGGTCGTCTTGATGATCGAGTCGGCACCAGCGCCGCTGAATGCACCGCCCGTTGTGAAGCTGACTTTGTCTCGCCCGGTGATGTCATTCAACGCCCGCAGAGCGAATTCACCGGCGGTTGATTCCGATCCGGTGACCGACAGCGATGCCGTGCCACCGATGTTCACTTTGGTATCAAAGGCAATCGTCGTCTCGCTTTTTGCACTCGCCCCGCTGACCAAACCACCCGTCGTGCCTCGAATGTTATCAGTGGTCAGCGCCGGCTTTCGGAACACGTTGCCTGCATCCATCGTGATGGCCGTCGCAGTGATGGTGGCCCCTGAAGCCACGTCAACCAGCACATTCGTATTGGCAGAATTGCGAAGTCGAGCCCCCGCTCCAGCCAGCAAACCACCGGAAAATGTCCGCACTCGACCATTCAATTCGGCCGTGCTGATGGCACTTCCCGTCAAAGCGCCCGTCAGCGTGATTGTGCTGTCGCCAATCGAAGTGGTGACGTTGCTATTCTGTGCCGTCATTGCACTGGCAGAAGCGCCGGCAATGGCACCGCCGCTTCCAGCCAGGTTATCAGAAAACTGCCTGTGATCGCGGACGGCTCCGATAACCAATGCTCCACCGTTCAGGGTCGCATTGTTGCCGATCGTCGCACTAACGGCGGTCGTTGATGTCGCCTGAGCAAAACTGACGCCAGCGGCCAGCAGTCCGCCGGCGTAGCTGTCCGCTTCGGCCTGATGGTCACCGTTGCTGGTGGCAAGAATGCTGGTCGTGCCCAGCACGTTTAGCACAGAGTTGTTAGCCACTGAGCTGCTGACAGTTCCGCCGTGATTCACAAGCGTGCGAGTCGAATTGACGCCAACAAGTACTCCACCAGACGCTCCCGTCGTTTTGGCTTGAGCCGATCGACCGGACGACGGCTTGTTCGTAATTGAACGTGCTGTCAGCGAGGACGAAGTGATCGTTCCGGCGACTACTGTCGAAACTGCAGGCGCCACGTTTACGGTGGACGCGGACGCACCGACTGCCAGAGTTCCGGCGTTGACCCCATACGCGAACGCCGACGATTTCGGGGTCGCGGACGCTCCAATGGTGATGTCGTCGGCCACTACAACACTACCGGTAGCGAACGCAGCAACCGTCGGCGTGATATTGACCGTCGTTGTCGATCCACCGGCTGCCACGGAAACCACACCCACTGCAACACTGGATGAGCCTGTCGTGCTGCTGGCTGTAGATGTGTTGATTGCGTTGACGTTCAGGTCACCGGACATGGTCACCGTAGATCCGGTGACGTAGGCGCGCGTCGTCGTCGCGATGCTGTTTGTCGCATTCGCACCACCGCCGCTGGCTGAGACAAGTCCACCGGATAGGGCTGCCGCGTGAGCATGAGCGGTGATCGTCGCATTTTCTGTGGCGGTGATCGTTAGCGTGTCATCGACTTCCTGCCATACAGACGTGTTCTTGTAGTTTTCCGTTCCCAGGTTCACGCTGCTGATGTTTTCCCAGTACGTCGTATCAGAAAAATTTTCCAGCGTAAGATTCAGGTTGGTGACGTTTTCCCACTTCGCCGTGTCGAGGTAGTCTTCTGTCGCAAGATTGATGCTGGCTGCGGTGCCGATGTACTTGTACGCAGCACCGGGCACGCCCTTCGCGGAATCGTACAGCACGGAAAGCCGCACTCGATTGCCAGGGCTAACTGACTGCGTTCCGTTCGATGTGGCAAAGTTGTCGGCTCGCCCCTTGTAGCGATAGACCTGACCAACATTGCCACCCGCTGCATGACCAGTCGCCACGCGGACGGTTTCGTTGGCATTCACAACAACGGACGTGCTGGTGGATTGATGAGTGCTGGAATGCCCGAGAAATTCGTAAACCGCCCCGACACGTCCCAGCGCACTTTGAGCACTCGCAATTCGCACTCGATCGCCAGTGCTTAGCGTTTGACTTCCGGCGGATGACAGTTGGTCTTTCGCCGAACCGATCGTGGAATTGTGCACATACGATTCCACCGTGTTTGTAATGGCATTGTCGGCCAAAGCCACGCTGACAGCGGCGGCTCCGCCAATTCCAATGGCTGCCGATAAAGCAGCGGCGCCTGAAAACGACGTGATGGTCGACGTATCCGTCGCGGTGATGTTCGCGCTGCGAATCGACGCGCCCGTGCCGCTTGTGTTTTGAATGTACGAACGTATCGTCTGGCCAACTTTGTTTTGCGTGCTGGCTCCCGCGCCCGCGCCGGCCGCGGCGTAAAGTCCGGCGGCGACTGCTGCTGATGCGGCGGCAACGTTTGAGGTGACGCTGGCGCTGGAGTTCGTCGTGAGATTCAACGTGCCGTCCACGTTAATCTGCGAACCCGTGATATATGCGGTAATCGTCGAAGAACTCGCGCTGCCCGTAGCGTTGTAGCCGATGAAATTCTTCGCTGTGGAGGAACCGATCGCCACGCCGACGCCCGTTCCACCAAACGCGAGTGAAGCCGCCAGGGCTGCCACGGAAGACGAAATGTTGGCCGTGCTTTGAGCGGCCACTGTCATATCGCCGCCAGCATCGACTGTGCTGGCCGAAACGTAAGCGTTGGTATCCGTCAGAATCACATTGGTCGCGTCAGCGCCCGCTCCACTGACAGACGCGGCAATTCCCCCGATGGCAACCGCAAGAGACGCAGCCGTCGTGGTCGAAGAAATCGTCGCCGCATCCGTGGCCTGCACCGTGAGTCCTCCGGTACTCGTTTCGATGACCGTGTTGGCGTCTCGAATAGACGCCGTGATGTCGTTGTCAATTTCGTTAAAGGCGATCGCCACGCCGATGGAGGCCGCGAAGCCTGCTCCGCCAAAGCCACCGGCGATTGATGCTGCGCCCGTCAACGCATTGATGGTTGACGTGTCGCTGGCCAGCACGCTGATGGCGTCGCCTTTCACGCCGCTCGCGCCATCGCCCACAATTTCGGCAGTTACGTCCGTGGCGATGCGGTTCTCGGCACCGACTCCCGCGCCGCTGATTCCCGCGCCGACTGCTCCGCCACCGACGGCGACAGAACCGGACACTACCTTCGCGTTGATAGTCGATGTTGACGTGGCTTTTACGCTGATATTGTCGGCAGCGGTGACGCTGGAATCACTCAGCTGCGCGACAACTTCCGACGTGTCTGCAATCAAGTCAACTCGCTCCCAGAATCGCCGATCGCCGTAGTCCTGCGCCTGAAGATCAATTCCAGCGCCGACCGTTGCTTCTGTTAGATTTATTCCGATGTACTTGTAGACGTCGCCACTACGAACACCTTCTGCGATGCGCACCGTCTGATTTGTATTCAACGCTGCGGGGTTTTGACCCGACGTGTAAGTCGCCGCGGTGGCCAGATTCGATTCGTAGCCAATGATGTTGCGAGCGAGGCCGACTCCGATCGACGCCCCCACGCCAACAGCACCAATGCCGACTCCGGCCGAAGCACTGAACACCAACGCATCAATTTTTGAAGTTCCAGTTGATTCGACAATGACGTCATCTGCCGAGATCAGGATGCTGTCCAGGACCTGAGCTCGCGTGGAACTGTGAATCAGATTCGCTGAGTCAGCTCCGGCACCGCTAACACCCACACCAACCTGTCCGCCCGCGATGGCCGCTGATGCGGCGGCAGCGATGACCTGGATAGAAGCATTCTGAGCCGCCTTGACTGTGAGATGCCCGGTCTGAGTCGTAACGGCGTCGTTCGCGTTCTTGATCTCGGCTTTGATGGTGCTGCCGATATCGTTTCGCGCAATCGCTGCTCCGATGGAAACGGCAACTCCCACCTGTCCAAACGCAGCCGCAACAGACGCCGCGCCGGCGAATGCGCTGATGACGGATTGGTCAGTCGCTAGTACATCTATGGCCGACGCTTCGAACTTTCGTCCCGCGCCGCTGCCGTCACCGTCAATCTGAGACAGCACATCCATTTTGATGGTATTTTCGGCATACACACCGGCGCCACTCACACCAACGCCAACCTGGCCGACGCCGACTCCGACAGAACCTGCAAAGACCAGACTGCCGATTTTCTGAGTGCTAATGGACTGCAGGGTAAGCTTGCCGACTGCGTCCACCGAACTGTTTTTGACGACAGCCGTTGTACGAGCCGTTCCGGCAGTTCCGTTGGCGCTTGATCCGATATGGTTTTCTGCGACAGCGACGCCCAGAGAAACTCCAACGCCCTGCTGCCCACCGCCGATGGCCAACGAAGCCGCAATGACGGCGGAATTGATCACGGCCGAATTGGTCGAATTCACTGTGACCTGACCGGCGCTGGCGATGACGGCACTTTCGATTTTCGCATCTGTCTTGGTCAGGATGCTGTTGACCGCAACGGCTCCTGCGCCGCTGATGGCGACGCCCGTTTTGCCGACACCGATTCCTGCCGATGCAGCCGCAGAAACCGCGCTCACGTTGGTTTTGGAGACTTCAATCTTGGTTCCGTCCGACGGATTCACAGACAGCATGTAGCTTGCGCCGTCACCGGCCACCAATAGCCACGACTTACCTTCCTGCAGGATCGAGAGTTTCAGATCGACTGCTTTCCGTTGCCACACAGTCGTGTTAGAAAAATCGGCGGTCGACAGGTCAATCGTCGCATTGTTGGTTCCCAGATAGCGATAGATCGCTCCACCCACACCACCGCTTCCGTAACCGGACTGCAGTTTGACCTGATCGTTGGGCTTGACGGTTTGAGAACCATCTGCCGTTGTGAATGCCCAATCGCTGCGGACACTTTCGGCCAGCGGAAAGGTCAGGCTATTGGACGGTGCGCCTTCCAAGGCTGTCTTCAGCGCACTCATGATGGCGGCATCGGCGGTGGCGTCAACGGTCGCTTCGTCGACACTTTCGGTATCGCCATTGTCTCCTTCAGCTCGAGCGGCATCGTCGAGTTGACTGCTGGAGAATGTGAAGTCGAATAACTTGGTTCCTCGAGAAATCGCCGAAACGCCAACGTCGCCGGTGTTTGTCGTCACGTCCGCATTGCTGGTGACGGACGCTTCGGTTTCGCTTGAGATTTCATTGAACGCCAGCGACAGCCCGATGCTGACGGAAACAGCCGTGCTGCCCACAGATGCCGCCACGGAGGCAGCACCGGCAACCGACTTGATGGACGAACCATCATCAGCCGTCACGTCAACGGACTTAGCGACGATTGTTCCACCAATGATTCGACCTCGAACATCCGTGCGAATCGTGTTTTCTGTGTACACACCGGCTGCACTGGCTGCGACAGCCGTCTTCCCGGCGGCAACACCCACGGCTGCAGACAGCACTGTGGCATTGATTTCAGAATCAGAATCGGCAGCGACGTCCAGATCACCGGCCGCTGTGATTGAGCCCCCTTGGATGGTGGCGAAGACTTCCGCCGCGTTGACGGAAAGGTCCGCAGGAGCCCACGCACTTTTGTCATAGTAATTGACGGTGCTAAGGTCGATTCCGGAAATGTCGGTCAGGTTCGCACCAACGTATTCGAAAATGCGCCCGCCAAGCGGACCGCCGACAACTTTCACTCGCTGACCGGTTATCAACGCCGTTGGTTCCGCAGTGCTAAGGTGGTTGTGCGTCGTGGTGGAGGTATCCCAGCCAATCTGATTTTTTGCGACGGACAATCCGATCGCGATACCTGCAGACGTACTTGGACCGACGGCAACGGATACAGAAACCGCCCGAACCAATGCGTCGATTCGAGAATCATCGTCTGTCTTTACAGCAACGTCGCCAGCATCGCCGCCGCCCGCCACCGTGGTCAGCGTGCTGTTTTTGATCTCCGCGTTGCTGCTACCCAAAATCGTGTTGAAGGCCAGTGCTCCACTGCCGCTGACAGAAACGGACTTGCCGGCCGACAACGCCACACCGATCGCCGTTGACGTCACCGCCGCATCGATGAGGGCATCTTTTTTCGCTTCGATAAGTACGTCCCCGGTCAGCGTGCCCGAGGTCGCTGTGTCGATCAAAGCGTTTGCGTCCGAGTCGATTTCATTTCGTGCCAGTGTTACGCCGATTGCCACGCCCGATGAATCGTCAGCCCCGACTCCGATGGCAACGCTGCTGGCTTCCACATCGGACGTAATTTTGGTGTTGTCATCGACAGTGACCGTGACCCCGGCACCGGCAGACAACGTCGACGCTGTTTCGATGCTGGCGTCCACGTCCGTCGCAACTTTGTTCATCGCCAAAATGGCTCCAACCGTAACCGTGTCGCTGCCTCCCAGCGGAGTGACTGACATGGTGCTGTTGGAATTCGTAATGCGCGCGTCGATCGCGGCGTCTGAATCTGCCGTGATAGATACGGTGCCGGCAGCGTTGATCGTCGTGCTCTCAGTATGGGCATTCGTGGCCGCCGGTGTCTGAGTTGCAATCGAAGTTCCGATGATGGCGTCAACGGTGTTGAACAGGAAATTTTGAGCCTCATAGCCAACCGTGTTGAAGGCCATGACGACCCCGATACCGTGGCCATTGGATTCCACGTTCGCAGCAACGGTGGCGTCGATCGTTGAATCGTTTTCTGCCTGCAGTCGGATATCTCCTGTGCCTGTGGTCGTCAGCGTACTGTCTTTGGCGTACGCATCCGCTGTAGTATTTACAACGTTGGCAACGATCACGGCGTTGACAGCAATCGACGATCCTTCGCCCGCGATACTTCCACCACTGGAAGTCACTGTGCTGCGTGTTTGAGCGTTAATGACGCCCGAAAGATCGGCATGGATAAAGATATCGCCCGACGCCGAAGCCGCCACGTTATCAACGAAAGCATCGACGTCACTTTCGACTTCGTTGCGAACAATCAACCCGCCGAACGCGGCGGAATCAGAATCGCTGACGCTAAGGCTTAGCCCCGGAATCGCATTGGTCGGGTTGACCTTCGACATGGGGAGCCATCGGTTGGTGTTGGTGAAGTCTTCGGTCCCCAGGTTGATCGTCGCCGCAGACGTGCCAAGGAATTTGTAGATCTCTTCCGGTGCCGCATTCACCTTCCGCCACTTTGACGTTTGAGAAAAATCCTGTTCTTCAAAGTCGACTCCACCGGTCAGGTCGGTTGTCGAAATGTATTCCATGACATCGCCAGCCGCAGCACCTGCGGTGTCAAACTCCAGTTCGACGCGATCGCCTTTGGTGACGGTTTCGGGCAGGTCGTATGATGAATAGTCGACGGAATCGATCAGCACCAGGTCGTCTTCGCTGACCGATCTGCTACCGGATCGATCCGTGAAATCAACGCCGTCGAGTCCCACGATCGCATCGATCAGCAGGCCCAGGCCCGCATCGTTGGTCGTGGATTGCAGCGACTGAAGCTTGCTGTTGGCAGTAATGGCCGCATTGTCCGAAGCTTGGACTTTGATCCCACCCGTACCCGCTGTGACGCTTTGCTTTGTTGTCGTCGTGGAATGAATTTTCGCTTCGGCGTCACTGCTGACAACGTTGGTGGTAATGGCCAGCCCAACGGCCATTCCACTGGCTCCTGTCAATGCTGCGGCCTGAGAATCGGTCTTGTTGCCGAGTGTCGCTGTAATCTTCGCGCTGTTGTCGGCTGTAACGTTGACAGCATTGGCTGCTGTGAGAGTCGAATCGACTACCGTGGCGCCCGTGCGTGCCGGCGTTTCTGTGCCCAGCGCCGATTGCCCCAGCAAAGCGTTGCCGGTATTGAACAGCAGGTTCTGAGCTGCCCAGCCGATGGTGTTGAAGGCCAGCGTGCCGGTGATGGCAGTGTCACCGGTGGATGCAGAAGAAATGTTTCGAGCACTGATAAAAGACGTGTTGTTGGCCAACACGTTGATATCAGCAGCTGCTGCGGTTGTCGTGATATCGCTGTCCTGAACCAATGCGTCTGCCGATGACAGCACGTTGTTGGTGGCGATGGCTCCGCTGACCGCCAAAGATGTGCCTTCGCCAAACGCACTTCCCCCGGAGGACGTTGTTTCGGCATCCACCAGCGAGCGAATGACTGCGTCTTCGACGGCCGTAATCGTGACCGTACCGACAACGTTGGCATCGGTGTTCGTTAATACGGCGTCCACATCACTGACCACATCGTTGCGGACCACTAGTCCACCAACCGCGATGGAATCGGAATCGGTTAGGTTCAGCCCTTCCGGTAGAAATCGCGTTGCTGACACTTCGTACCAGTATCCGGCGTCCGAATAATCTACCTTCGAAAGGTCCAGACTGGTCGATGCTGGTCCCATGTAACGGTAGCGACTTCCTGCATCACCTCCGTCCGTATGATCGTTGGCCACGGTCACGACTTGACCGAAGTCGATCGTGCGAGTCCCTTCAGAACTGACCATGTCTGTTGGATGGGAAGCGGCCGCCTGCAGACTGTTCTTCAGAACGCTGACTCCACCGTTGTTGGACGTGCTGGATCGAGCGATCAGTTTTGTGTTGGCGAATATCTGTGTGTCATCCTTCGCCTCGATCAGCAGAGTCCCACCGACGGTGATCACACCATCGGGCGTGGTCGTGGCGGAAGTCGGTTCTGCAAAGTCGATGGACGCATCGGTGTCTGTCGACACCATATTGCTGGTCACAAGAATACTGGCAGCAGCCCCGGTTGCTCCGAACAATGCCGACGCTGCGGAATCGGCGGCGTTGCTGATGGTCGCATTCAGCGCTGCCTTGTTATCGGCCGTGACAGACACGTTCCCATCCACTGTCAGCGGCGTGTCGCGAACGTACGCTTCGGCTTTTGCTGGCTGAGGGGTCCCAATGCTTGTCTGCAACAGTGCGTCAATCGTGGCAAACAGAATGTTCTGAGATTGATATCCCAAGGTGTTGAAGGCCAGTGTCGCACCAACGGCCGTGTCTCCGGACGAAACCGACGTGTTGGCAGAAGCATCGATTCCCGAACGGTTTTCACCATAGACCGTCAGATTCCCGTCCGCATCGATATTGCTGTTGGTGATCGTCGATGACGCGGAACTTAACACCATGTTGGTGGCAACGGTTGTCCCCACCGCCAGTGACGTACCTTCACCGAACGCACTTCCCCCTGACGACGACGTGACGTTTTGAGTGAATGCTTTGATATCCGCCTGTTCCAGTGCGTTCACGGTCACGTTGCCGGCGGCAGCATTCCCGGTGGCCTGCACAATGGTCTTGTCGATATTGGCCGTCACGTTGCTGCGAGCGTCGTTTCGGACAATGATCACCCCGACGCCGATGGAATCAGAATCTGTGATGTTTCCGATCTGCGGAATGAAGTCGGCCGATGCTGCCTGCACGCGTTGCCATCGCGATGTATCGGTGTAGTTTTCGGTTGCCAGGTCAACGTCGACTTCGGGGCTGCCAATAAAACGGTAGATGTTGCCGCGAATGTTGGTCGTTGCAAAGTCGTCGGCGATGCGCACTTTGGTTGTCTGCCGCCGGTAGACCGGTTGCCAGCGGTCCGTGTTGGAATATGTTTCTGCGCCCAGATCGACCGATCCGGGAGTGCCGACAAAGCTGTAGACTCGGTCTGTCTCCCCCTCTTCCGTCGCGCGTTTCAACACTCTTGTACCAGCGGCAAGCGTCTGAGTGTTGTCTGTCGTTTCAAAGTCATAGTCCAGCCCGCCCAGGCTACGCGAGCCGGATTTGGTGGTGTAGTCGTACTGATTGTCCAGGAACTGGTCGATCCACGCGATCGCCGTACTGACTCCACCATCGTTTGTGGTCGTTGATGTTGCATCCAGTTGAGAATTCGCGTCAATCCGCGATTTGTCGCGAGCCTCAACAACCACGTCGCCACCGGACTGAACTTTGCTTGACGCCCCGGCCGCGGTGAAATCAATATCTGCCGTCGCGGCACTCTGCACCATGTTGCTGGCCAGCACCGTTCCGATGGCCATTCCGCTGGCGTTGACAATTGCCGAAGCTGCCGACGTGGTTTCGTTCGTCAGTATGGCATTTAGCTGAGCGTCAGAATGCGCCTTCACGTTGATGTCACCAGATGCGACAACCGGCGTGTCACGAATATAGGCGACGGCAGTCGACGGAACCGCTGTGCCAATGTCGGTGCCAACCAACGCGTTGATCGCTCGCGTCAGTACATTCTGGCTGGCATAGCCGAGCGTGTTAAACGCTAGAGTGACTCCGACTGCCGTATCACCCGATGTAATGGCACTCTTGTTCGTCGCGTTGATCGCTGCCGAGTTTTTCGCCGTGACGTTCACATCGCCGTGTACTCCAGTTCCGGTCGTTGTCACGCTGCTGTCCAGGACGTGCGCGTCAGCGCCGCCCTGAACGGTGTTCGTCACAATCGATGCGCCGACGGCCAAAGATTGTCCCGAACCATACGCACTGCCGCCGGATGAGCTGGCTGTTGCGTCGGATGTGGCTGTCAGGTCCTGACTTCCATCCGCGTTAACGGTGACGTTTTTGGCGTTCGACACCGTCATGTTTTTGACAACAGCATCGACATCCGCGACCAGGTCGTTCCGGACAACCATGCCGCCAATACCAATCGAATCAGAATCGGTAACATTGAACCCGGTCGGGATAATGTTGATGGTGTCCAGCTTCCGCCACAACCCAAAGTTGGAATAGTCTTCCGTGCCCAGGCTAACGGTGTCCCCGGCGTCTGTTCCCATGTACTGATAGATGGCTTCTCGATCGCCGTTGTCTTCCGCGTGATCCGAAGCGACGCGAACTTTGTCACCGAACTTCACCAGCTTGCTGCCGGACTTGCTTGAGTACTGATAATCATCCATCAGCTTTGCGGCGAATGAATTCACCAGACTGGCACCAGCGTCGTTGCTGGTTGATGAAATTGATTTCAGAGTCGTGTCGGCCGTGATCGACGTGTCGTCAACGGCTTCCACTTTCACGTCACCAACCGCCGACAGTGTGCCTTTGGCCCCCGCCGTATCATGGATGGAGGCATCGACGTCGGTATTCACCATGTTCGACGCCAGCACGCCGCCCATCGCCGCGCCGCTTGCACCGATTAATGCCGACGCTGCCGATGTGGTTTCATTCGTCACCGTGGCTGAATTGGCCGCTGACGACGTCGCCGTGACAGTCACGTCACCTGCGGCATTAACAGGCGAATCAACGATCGTGGCAGACGTCGTGGCAGGATTTGCTGTTCCGATGTTCGTGGCGATCAGCGTTTCCAGGGTCTGAGTAAGAATGTTTGATTGCGGGTAGCCGATCGTGTTGAACGCAATGATGGCACCCACTGCCGTATCGCCGGACTGCACCATACTCTTGTTGACTGCGTCGATCGACGATTCGTTCTCAGCCGACACGGTGACGTGCCCGGTATTGTCGCCCGTTGAGTTTGTGGTGACGGCACTTCCGGTGATTGACGCATCCGCTTTACTTTGCACGGCGTTTGTGGCGATCACGCCGCCCGTAGCGATGCTGGTCCCCGTACCAAACGCACTGCCGCCCGATGACGTCACTGCGGCATCCGCCGTGGCTTTTAACTCCGCAGATTCCACAGCCTGCACGATTACGTCGCCCGTGCTGGCCAAAGTCGTATTCTGCAGTTTCGCAATCGCCGACGACTTCACGTCATTGCGAACAAGAATGCCTCCTACCGCAACAGAGTCTGAACCCGTGAGGTTGTTGCCCTGAGGAATAATGTCAGTGCCGTCTACGGGCTTCCAGAAATCCAGATCACTGAAGTCAGTGGTTCCCAGATTAAGCGTACCCGCCGGTCCCAGATATTCGAAGACACCGTTCACCGTTCCACCGGTCGTGTGACCGCTTTCGACAAGGACCGTGTCTCCGAAGGCAATCGCCTTGCTTCCCTGAGATGTCTTGTGGTCATAGTCCAGTGTCAAATTCAGTTGATCCTGAACCAACCGTGTACCGCCGTCATTGGTGACGATCGCCGATGAGACCAGTTTGCTGTTCGAGAATATCGCAGCACTATCCAGAGCCGTGATATTGAACTCGCCGCCGATAGTGGCGGGCGTAGATGTCGCGTAGATAACGTGCGCTTCGGACGCCGTGTGAATAAGGTTGCTGGCCAGAATCCCGGCCGCCGCAGAACCGCTGGATCCCAGCAGCGAAGACGAACTGGAATCGACGGCGTTGCTGACCGTCGAATTCACGCGGGCCGCAGAATCAGACGTAACACTAAGGTCGCCGGAAACATTCAGAGTTGTGTCGTCGACAGTTGCATGAGTTTCTGATGCGGAGCTCGCACCGAACGTTGTCCCCAAAACGGCGTTGATAGCCTTCACTGCCGAATTGACCGTGGTATTGTCGATCTGGTTAAAAGCGACGGACGCACCGAACGTCATTGAATCGTTACCAATGGCGGCTTCGTGGTCGCCGGTGCCCATCGTCAGTTCACTTTTGACGGTGGCAATCGCATCATCCGTTGCCGTGATCGACGCATCGACAGCACTAAACGAACCGCCGCTGAGTACCGTTTTTACGTTGCCCGACAGATGGTTGGTGGCATACATCCCACCCAGATTCAGCGAAGTCGCGTTCGGCAGAACTCCATCGGTCAGCGATTCCCCTTCTGCTCTGGCCGTTGCCGTCGTCGTGCGCTGGGCGGCGACGGTTGTCGATTTTCCTGTTCCGATTTGTGTGATCGTCGAATTCGTGATCGTGACCTGAGTGGTGCCGGTGATCAGATTCTGAGCGACCGATGCGGCAATATTTCCCTGAACGCTCGCCGGATTGATGGACTCTCGCGCGCTGATCGCTGTGGCCTTCAGATCGTCGGTTGCCTTGATGACCAGATCTGCTCCGGATGTCACTGTCGCACCAGTGATGGAAACGCCCGTGTTTCCGTTGATGGTGTTTATCGCACTGCGAGCGTTGGCAGAATACGACGTGGTCCGCTCCGCCACCAAAGACATATTGCCCGTGGCTACAACCTTAGCTGCTCCATTGACTGTGATCGTAGCGGAATCAGTGAGGGTGTTGTGGGCCGTGGAAAGTGAGTCAGTCGCGGTCGACGTGACACTTCCCGATGTCCGCGCCAATACAGACACTGAGCTACCATACACATCGCCACTGATCGCGACTGCAGCCGTGTTGTTGCCGGTCTCGTTGACTGAGCCAGATGTGTGAACCTGAGTTCCCAATGACGCGATAGCGGAAAACGTCAAAGCGCCGGATGCATCGACTCGTTTTCCGGCCGCCACAGAAATCGATTCGGCATTGACCGAAAGTGCGCCAGTGACTGCGGAATCGCCGGTGAAACTCACCGTATCCGTTCCGCCGAGTCCGCTGAAATTCAGACTGGCGCCGAACCGAGTTTCGACCGTGCCCGCGTTGATGACCGTGATGCCGCTTAGGTCAATGTGCAGGTCGTCGTCGCCCGCAGAACCGTTCACGATCAGTTCGTTGTCGGTGACGGTGACGTCCCACGGACCTAATACCCCGTCCCGGTCAGCAATTGTGACGATCGTGTCGCCACCCGATTCCTGCGCCGTCAGCGCGAAGCTGGATACTCCCACGTAATCTGCGAGATCAATCGTGGTCAGCATCATCCGCTGTTCAAGTGCCTGAATCGGCATTCTTGTGGGGCGGCTGCGCTCGATCAATTTGCGACGTGAAGAAACGGCCCGGTCCGGACGAGCTCCCTGAAGCATTCGCGTCAGGCGTCGCCACATTCGGCGGCTGGCAGCCTTGGGATTGGTTGGTCGGCGGGAAGATGAAGAATCGTGGTTGCGGAGGAAACCGAATGGCATGGATTTTGGCCTGTTTGGAAGAGTCAGGCGATTGGAAGAAGCCCAATCCGGCAGGTACATACCTTCTGCCAGACATTCGCAATCGCGCAGAACAACGCAATCGGTATCGGTGCCGCAAAGGCGCAACATTGCGCCGTCTGCACTGCTCTTCCACTTTTGCCATTTCCCCCTATCGGATAGATCCGATTCTGACACCCGTGCTCGATGATGGCTCTGCTCAGTGGGGTACTCGCGGGGTTTCGACCCAAACCTGGCTCGCGCCGCGCAGCGGTTTACGAGGCATTTGGTGGGTAAAAACACTACCTTCCTGACGCTCATGCAGCGTTCAGCCGTCAGGCGTGGTCAGACAATTCCGTAGATGCCCGACTTCACGAAATGCACTTCATTGGACCGGATCTGGTAGTCAACACCTACGTCATACAGCAGGTGGTCCAGGTCGGATTCGTGTTCTGCGACGAACGTCTGAAACACGTCCGGGTAATTTTGCCATCGCAAAAAGAACTTCAGTTGGCGGACGTTCACGCCAGAAAAATACACGGTGTTGGAAGTACGTTTGTTGGCCAGACAGACGGTTTGGCATTCCATCAGTTCACGACGCAGCAGCGTCTCGACCAATGTGTTTGGTTCATTCAAAAAGGCGCTGCACTGGACCTTGTCCACAATTTGTTCGCGGTCCTGAGCGTCAAAAAAGAAGTAGAAGTTCTCCAGTTCTGTCGCATCCGGGTCGTTTTTAAAGCCGTAGCTAATGCCGCTGGAAACTGTGCTGCCAGGATTGCCGACATAAACGTGAACGGTGTCGACGTTTCCATTCGCCGCGGCGACTGCTGCATTCAAGTCGAAGGAAAACATGAAGTAAGGAATGTTCTCCCCCACGGTGTCTGGAAATTGCAGCTGTCCCTGGCAAGCCGATTCCAGACGTTTGACGGATACGATGCGATCCTGCCGCTCATAGTCGTACAAATACATTTCCAGCGACCACTGGCCATCGATCTGCTTCACACCATAGACGCTTCGAAAATCCCCCAGCCCTGCCCGAATTGTTTCGATCGTTTCGGCCAGCCACTCTGCCTCCGGCATCTGTTGAATCGCCAGCCACAGCAAACTCGACGCCCGCAGTTTGCCCTCGCCTGTCGCTGGCGGTTCGTAAGGCCACCAACAATAGTTGCGGTACGGATCACCGGGACGAATGCGTTCTGATAAGATTCGATCGTCCAAAAACGAACCGGATTCAGGAACTGACATGGCTGATCATTTGAAAGCTGGTGAAACGCGATGACGTTGCGAGAATGCTTCGCGGAATTCGGCATGGAAAATCTGTTGCGATGGATTGCCGAATCCCGACCGCCGCTGAATTTCGAACGGTCGCTGCGACTGCAACCCGACACTGTTGAAGTTCGTCGGTGTTTGTTCTCGTTTCCAACGGCCGCTCTGGGAAATTCGGCGGTCGACGAAGTCTTGCAGATTTGTCGCTTGATGAGCAGCCCGGAACAGCAGCTGACTGCTATTCAACGCTTCTTTCGTGGCGCCGAACACGTGCACTTCGGGTTTGAATGCACGGGCGATACTGCCATCGGAAAGTGCTATCTTGAACTGGCGGATTCCGGGCCCGCCGCCAGCGAGACAGCTCGGCTGAAGTTTCTGGGCTACAAATGGTCAATCAATGATCCTTCCGTTGCCGTCGTTAGTCGCTATCGCACGCTGCCTGTGAAGACCTGGGCCAATGTGGCAGAAACGATGCAACAACAGGTGTCGGCTGACTTACGCCCAGCCATGTCGCAACTGCTGGGCGAGTTCCAACCCGCGACGGACGGCGTGGAAGCAGCAGAACTCAACTTGCTGGAAGTGGAAGAAGAAGGCAGCAACCGCCGTTCGTACGATCTTAATGTCTATGCCGTCGAGCACACAGTCGCTGATGTCGTACAGTCCATCCGCACTGTAGCGGCAGCTCTTCATTGTAATATGCAGCAACTGGATCAATGGGCCGCTGACAACCGGGAAGCCACGGTCGGCCACGTCGCGGTCGGGCAGAATCGCGTCGGCCTTCCTTTTCTAACAATCTACCACAGTGCAGACATCAAACAGTTGATTCTAAAGTAGCTGTGATTCGCCGCAGCCTGACTACGACTTCTTCGCAGTGATCAGCAGGAATGGCACTTCCAACGGAATTGTTTGAACGTTCACATCAGTGAAACCAATCTGCTGTAGCCACGTTTGGTAGCTGTCCGGTTCGCGGTACGACCGAAAAAACAGCATGACGGGAAGCAATCCGTACGGCGTTTCTTCGACGCTGAAGTCCCAGCGTTGACGTTCGAAGATCAGAATCGTTCCACCGGGCGGCAGCGCGTTGTAGCTTTTCTGAAGTAGTCCCGGCACACGGTCATCGGGCCAGTCGTGCAGGACTGACTTCCATGTGATCAAGTCGCATTCAGTGGGAAACGCTTCCTGCTGCATATCGGCGGGACAAAACTGAATGCGATCGCGTTCCGGTTGCGTCTGAATGTGCCGCTGCCCGACCTGACAAACGACAGGCAGGTCGACAACCACAGCCTGCAGTTGTGATTCCCGCCGACAGATCTGCAATACGAACTCACCACTGTTTCCGCCAACATCCAGCATCCGCTGATGCTGACCAAAATCATAGTGGCTGTGACAGACGGGCGCTTCGTACCGTGTCAGCATGGTGGTCAATTGCATCCAACGCGATGCCTGCATGCAGTTTGCCGTTGTCACGTCCTGGCAACGGCTGTAATCAAACAGTTCGAACAGCTTTGACGACGCCATAAAGTCGCCTTCAGATCGCAGCAGGTTTGGCAGGCTGTTGAAGTAGTCTGGCGCAACCAGTGTCGAGAACGTCAGCTTGGTCGTCAGAAGGTCGCGGAACTTTAGTGCCGTTCGAAAGACGTCCGTGAACCCAACGCGTTCAGCTTTTTTCGTGATCACATTGCTTCGAATCAACATCTGCAGCAGGAAGTGGCCACCGCGGACATCGCAGTCTCGCCCTCGCAGCAGATCATCAATCACGACACAATCTTCAGCTGCCAAAGCGTCGATGATCGACAGGTCAAACGCAGCCTGTAGAGCTCGCGCCTGCAGCGAATCTGCCAGGAACTGTTCAATGATCAGGTAGTCAGTAGACATGGGCAAGTCTAACCGGCACTCTGTTGAAACGGTCCGGCGTGAATCCAATCCAGTAGTTCTTCGTGCAAAGGAAGGTCCTTAACCGCCGCCTCGTTGTGCTTAACGGTTTCTCGCAGTACATGCTGAATGCGGTTGGGATCGATCGATCGAATGGCCAGCGACGGTCGATCCGGCAGACGACCGCAGCCCGCCAGAAACGAACGAATTTCTTCGCTTGGCATCGATTCAGGATTTGTCGCACGTACTGCTCCGCAGGCATCGTAGACAGCCAGCATCTGCTCCAATGCCGCTGACTGAGTTCCCATACCATTTTCTGAGTTTGCAGATGACGATCGCCGGAGAGCGTGGTGCAGTTCAGCCACGTCGCGGAGTTCATCGGCGATAGATGACATCCGCGCGTTGTATTCCGCTCGCGTTGCCCTGCCGATCTTACGATCGGGGAACAACTCCATCAGCAATTCGATGCCGACTTGGTGTAGATGCAGATCCATCGCGGCAACGGGATTAAGCTGACACGCGGCGTTTCCTAAAGCAACCACGTTGTCTTTCCAAAACACGCTTCGCCGACCGTGGCGAATCGATTGGACCTGGACCTTCGCTTCAACACCTTCGCTGCCCGCCATGCCGGCATTGCTGATTGACTGCAATCGCTTAGGCGCGTCGTTGTCTGATTCCTTTTGGCTGCAGAAGGCATATGTATGTTCGAGTTCGGCGGCCAATGGAATGGTGCGTGACCATCCGTTGTTGTGACCGACTACTCGAGTAAACACGGGGACCTGTCGTTTTCCCGGCGTGCGGATACTCGCCACACGATCGCACGAAAACTGGTCGTTCCACGAAATCCAGTTCGCGCCCGATGCGTCGCCATCGTTTGCTGTGCGGCAGTCCAGAAACAGGTCGCCGGGCACCGCTTTGCCATCGCCGCAGACCACCTGAGCGATTCCGCCGCGGCCGTTCGGAGCAACTTTTTCTACAGCGGCTTGCACTTCTTCCACGCCGGACGTGACAGCTATGCTGCGAAACCATCGCGCAAGCCCGGCGGCATCCACATGAAAGCCATAGTGTCCAGATTTTGCGAATGCGGAAGTCGCGGAAAACGAATGAGGACTTTTGCCGGCCAGTGAGGCTGTCCACTGAGCAGCATACGAATGCAATGGCCGAAGCAGCCTGCCCGCTTTGCGTTCTGAAAACCACGCGTCGAACAACGGGTAGGCATCGACACGTTGAGCGTGCATACCGAGCGGCTGCCAGAAGTCTCGCCCTTCGCTGGCCCAGTCCGAAAACTGAGTTGCCAATCGGTACGTGCCGTTGCATGCTCGCAACATGTCATGTTCGTCGATCCCGATATCCTTCAACAGATCGACAAGAGCAGTCGTCGTTGCATACGTCGAAAAGCCGGTTGTGAAAGCGGGGCCATCCGGACACACCGTCACGCGAATCCCCAGCCGACCGAAGTGCCGAAGCAGCATCGTCGCCGCCATCCATACAGTCACGTCGTTGCCCAAAATGACCACTCGCCGAGGAAATCGAACGGTGGGCGAAGACGGCTGGTCGGGTTTAGTGGAATCATTCATTGTACTATTTCCTGAGCCATCGTTGAGCTATTTGGTGAAGGGAGCAGTGGCGCAAGAAGGGCCTGCAAGCGTTCGCACACTTTCTGTGGAGTCCCGTTTCCGTTCAGTCGTTCATCGGACTGTTGACCAACCTGAGTTCGTTGGCGAGCGAAAAGCTGCCGCGTCGTCTGCACATAGCTGTCACAGAACTCAGCCAGCCACGCCAGCGAATCAGCGGCAGAGGCGGATTCGGGATTGCTTAGCATCTGCCGCGTCAATTGGGCGACCTTGCGAGCGAACGCGATGTCGGCATCGACGTCGATCCAGACCTGCAGATCGATGTGTGGCCGCAGAGCCGCATGCAGGCGTCCGAACTGAGTTTCCAGAAACACCACACGATCCGACGCAGCCGTTGCGGCTTCCAGAGCCGAAACCAGTGCAGACAAATCGAATTCGTCCACCTGTCCACCTCGGTCCCACCACGCTTTCACTTCACCAATTGATTTCAGAGGCGCCGGATTGTAGGCGTCTTCCTCCAGCACGATGCAGTCGCCTAGCTGCGACGACAACAGGTCCAGCAGCGTCGACTTACCGCTGCCCATCATTCCGCAGATTGCCACAACGTGACTCATAGTGACACTCCTGCAACAGCGGAAATGTAATCGTATCGCAGCAAGTGGTTGGCATGCAGCCAGTGCAACAACATTGCCGAACGAGCGGCCACATCCTGCGGTGCTCGGTGATTGTGTTCGTGCCGTGGCGCGATAAATTTGTAGCTGGGAAGCGTGTTCTGAGTGGCATCGACCTGACGAATGTCTTCCCAGGTTCCCGACGATTCGATCAGTGTCGCGGCGTCCCCCAATTCGCACCAGGGATCTGGCCACGGACCGTAGCCATCGTTCAAAATGGCGTCGAAGCAAAACGATGGCATCCGATCGTCTTGCAGAAGGACGACGTCCGTCAGCACCAGCCGTCCGCCTGGTTTTAACACGCGCCTTGCTTCCGCCAGAAACCGCTCACGAGAGGCAAAGTGAAACATGGCTTCGATGCAGAAAAGCGTGTCGAATGTTTCGTCTGCAAACGGCAGGTCACAAGCGTCGGCTTCCTGCCAGCGCAACGCGTTTCCATTGATCGATTGCAGACGCTGGCAGATTTCCAGTTGCCGGATGTCGATATTGACGCCCGCCAAATCGACGTCGGTGAGTCGGTCGTCCAGAGTTTCGATCAGCCCACCAAATCCGCACGCGACGTCCAGAATGCGTGTTCCGGCAGTTAAGTGGGCCATGCGAATCATCTCAGCATTCATCCGCGCTTGAGCCATTTCGAAGGCGTCAGAATCAACTGCTTGCGGACCGATCGCCAGGCTCTCGTCAGGTTCGTCCCAGTGTCCAAGATGGGCATGACGCCCTATTCTGCCAGCGTAGTACGCATCGATCATGCGATCGAAGTACACGGGCGGTCGAGCTATGCTGGTGGTTTCAAGGTTCATCGATTCAGCCCCAGCAATAGACGGCGTTGCGGTCCAGTGAATGTGCCATAAAGCTGCAGGCGACCCAGCGGTTTTTCGTCCCTAAGACTGGCGTGACGCGGTGCAGATATCGTCCGGAATCAACAACAACCAGGTCACCAGGCCGCAGTTGGATTTTCGCTGAAGACAACTGCGACAGATCGATTTTGCCCGCATTTGCACCGGTGTTGCTGCTTTGATCTTCGTGAACATCGGACGGTTCGATGCGATGATCGAACACTTCTAGGTCACCGCCTTCGTCGGCCGCTCCGATCATCAGCACCATCGAATACATATGGCTGGATACAAGCGTGCTAAGATGTTCATACGCTGGCCGCACCGATTGTTCGTTATCGCAATGCGCGGGGATGTAACCGCCTTCCGCGTGGCCTCGAAATGTGGTCAGCATATAGTCCTGCCCCGATTCCGGTCCCGGCGCAGAACGGTACGGACGGCCTTCGTCAAGACTCGACAGCACCCGCATCAGATGCTCGTTGATACCCAGGCCCGCCGGAAACAGCTCGGCCATCTGAGCATGAAACTCTCGTGCCTGCTTAAAGTAAGTTTCCGGGTCGGTTCCCATCAAACTCAGGTTGCGGCCATAAAACCACGACCGGAATTTCTCCGGAAACGACGTCTTCAGAAATGCAGGATCATGACGTTCCAGCCGATCCGCAATATTCGACATCACGTCGGCGCTATAGACACCGCGGACGACGATTGCCGTCAGTTGGCCCTTGCGAATGCGGCCAATGCTGTCCGCGTGATCGGCCGTTTGGTCGCAGTCGAATTCCACCAGACGAAAGAAAGGCTGCGGGGTTCCAATCAGCGACGTGTGCTCGTTAACTGATGTGACAAGATTCATGCTGCAGTAGACCTCCATGGCTGGATCGCAGGATTCTTAGGAGCTGAAAAGACCCAGAAATAGTCGCCAACCTGGCCGGTGTTCCCGTGAGCTTCCGCATTCAGAAATTCGCATTCCCGACGCACTTCGTCTTCGGACCAACCCAAACACGACCGAATCTTCAGGGACACCGGATCGTAATTCAACGCATGTTCTGGTGGGGACCTCACCATCAGTGCAGATGGCAATACGCAGCAGTGGTAGACTCGCAAGGCACAGGGAAACGAGCGCGCGCGGTAGTAGCTTTCGCGGAATTGTTCGGGCGAATCGCCCGGAAGCCCCATGATAATTTCGATGGCGACTCGAGCGACCTCCGTCAGCTGTTGCACGTTGGAGATGAAGCGAGATTCTTCAAACGAACGTTCGACGTTCGCCAACACATCGTTATCAAAAGACTGCAGACCAATCCCGACCAGCGGATTCCCAATGCGTTCCAAAAAGCGAATGTGCGGATCCTGAATCTTTGCAGGATACACTTCCGAAATCAGCTTGCGGTTGCGAAAGAAGTCTGTTCGCTGAGCCGCCAGGTCCAGTTGTTCGAAGGCCTTCGAATTCAGATTCAGGCCCGCGTCGACCAGCAGTGCGCCGTCGACTCCCAGTGAGTCCATCGCATCAAATTCCAACGCAAGATGGTCGGCTGAGCGGACTCGTTTCGGGGATTCCATCGTGCCCCATTCGCAAAACGAACACGTGTACGGGCATCCGCGATAGGTCTGCAGCACTCCCAGGCCACCCGGCGGAACCAGCTGCATCACGTATGGCGAAGGCAGTTCGTTTAGGTCTGCCAGAGGCCGCTTCTTTGTTTGGTGCCAGGCTTGACCATCCCACGCGGCGATCCCACGCACGGTCGCGATATCCTGAGGTTGACGATTCTGTAAAGTAACAAGCTCCAGAAACGTCAGTTCTCCTTCGCCAACAATCAGCGCATCGATTACGTTTCGCGTGGTGTGAAAAGGAGGTTGATCCAGCATCGAAGGCTGAGCTGACGGGCCGCCGAACAGAATGAACCGACTGGGGTCGTCGGCGTACAGTTGTTCGGCGACTTCGGCAAACAACGGGAACGACCACAGGTAGCACGAAAATCCGACGACATCGGGATTCAGGTCAATCAGTGCTTCTGTCAGTTCGTCAGAAGCGGCGTCGTGTAAGTCGAAGACAACGACGTCAAGGCCGTCGAGTTCAGAAGCGCGCAAGGTGGCTTCGACCATGCGCACGCCGTGGTTCGAGATGAACTCCGGCATGGCAGGATCTGGCGTGGGGTACATGGCGACCAGAGCCACTGTTCGGCCCGATCGCTTCTGCACCGCAGGTTGACGCGCGGCCGACTCAGGCACTCTTTCGTCCTCCGGTAGTTGAAGCGGGCACGAAGTGTTTCTGAGACAGATTGGGAATGGTGGCTCGCTGACTGGCTGGCGGGAACGACCACCAGAAGTCTCCGGCTGTGCCGCCGCAGAGTGTGGTTTCGCGAGTCAGCAGGTCGCGCATGTCGAGCAGTTGTTGCTGAGTCCAGCCCACGCAGGACTGCATCGACAGCGTGTGCGGATCGTACTTCATCTCCCATTCCGGCAACCCGCGCGTCATCAACGCATCGGGCAGCACAAGCGTATGGTAGACTCGCACCGTGACCGGCAGCGTTAGCGCATAGTTAAGCGTTTCGATAAAGCCGTCCCATGTATCGGTCGGCAGGCCGAAGATGATCTGGACTTCGATATTGGTGGCGACGGTATGTAGTTTTTCGATCGCCGGACCAAACTTCTCACGACCGTACGGCCGCTGTAACCGTTTTAGCAAAGCCGGATTGAACGATTGCAATCCGACGCCGAGGTACGATGGTCCACACTGAGATAAGAATTCAATGTGTTCATCTTTGATCATCGAAGGATAAATTTCGCACCACAGCTGGCTGCCCTTCAGAAAGCCGACATTGCGTTCTGCGTTTGCCATATTTCGAAACGCCGCAGCGTTTAGGTTTAGTCCGGCATCAACGTTGAACACAGCCGGGCAATCATGAGCCTGTAAAGCAGCAAGTTCGCGAGTCAGATAGTCTTCGGAAAAGCAGCCCTTCGAAATATCTTTCGCGCCCCATTCGCAGAACGTGCAGGACATGGGACAGCCGCGGAACGATTCCAGATAGCCGACCGCCTGGTAGTTCATCAGGCCCATTTGATAGGGCGATGCGATCTCATCCAGTTCCTGCGGCGGCGGGCGGAACCCGGTATTGTGCCAACTAAGCGGTGTCGGAAGGTCCAGCCCCGGCACGTTGGATAGCGTGTCGAACACATCTACGGTTGCCCGCTTTTGCTGCAGAGCAATGACGATGTCGCAGAAGGTTTCTTCGCCTTCCCGGGTGACCACGGCATCAACGTAGTCAACCGCCTTTTGATACGGCGTGAGATCCAGAACAGGTGGCCGAGCCGACGGGCCGCCGAACACGATTACGCACTGCGGCGACCGTTCTCGAATCTTTCGAGCAACCTGGACCAAACACTGCATGGACCACACGAATAAAGAAAAGCCGACGACCTGAGGATCGAATGCCAGCAGATCATCGACGTAGCTATCGACGTCGACGGTTTCCAGGTCGAATAGTTGCACTTCGCAGTCGGCCAGCTTTGGATGAGCGACGACCGCTGCCAGAATCCGATGAATTCCATACGACGGAAGTTCAGTGCCATCGTGTTCATGGCTGTCGACTGATGGAGTCAGGCAGACCAGTGCGATTCGGCTGATGGCTCGGGGACCGGACGTCATAAACACTTTCCATTCTTACCAACCACAGATCGGGCTACGATGCCTTCGCGACAGAAGTCGCGTGTACCTGCTGCAACATTTCTTCGTGCAACGGCAGTTCCCGCAGTGCGTTCCGGTTCTGATCCAGAATGGCTCGCAGCACAAACTGCAGTCGATCCTTGTCCACAGCCAGCGACAACGCCGCGGGGCGTTTAGGAAGTCGGCCATTTCCAGCCAACAGGTAGTAGTAGCTGGCGTCCGGAAACGCACTCGCCTGCAATTGGTCCAACATGCCAATTTCATCGTAAAGGCGAAGACGGTGCTGAAGTGCGGAACTCAACGGCGCTGCTTTCGCGGCTTTCCAAAACGGTTCGTCCCGGTCATTCAGCAAGTAGTGCAGTTGCACGAAGTCTACTATTTCATCGAACTGGATTGCCGTTTCGGAATTGTATGCCGTCCGCAGTGCAGCCTCGCTTGCCTGAGAACTCTTCGCCGTGGGAAAGTACTTCAGAAGTCGTTCGACGCCCGTCTGGATCAGATGTAAACCGCTGGATTCCAATGGTTCCACAAAACCTGCTGCCAAGCCGTTCGCGACCACGTTTTCAGACCACGCGTTGACTCGACGACCAACCTTCATCGACAAAAAGGCCGGCGTGTCGGTCTCGGCAGAGTCCGTGACGCCAACATGCTGTTGCAGTTCGGCGGCGGCTTCGTCGTCGGACACAAACTGGCTGCTGTAAACATACCCAACACCGCGACGATTCATGAGCGGTATGTCCCACGCCCAACCGGCGGACATCGCTTTGGCCGTGGTGTACGGGGCTTTGACTTTCGTCGCGGGAAGTCGCATCGTGACGGCTCGATCACACAGCAACTGTTCGCTGGCGTCCACCCATTCTTCCTGGGGACGGCGGCTCATCAACAGGCTGTTGAATCCAGAACAATCGACAAACAGATCTCCGGCAACGCTGCTTCCGTCATCCAGTGTGACAGCAGAGATCTGACCGCTATCGTCGGTGACGATCTCCCTAACACGGTGCCCCACCACTTCGACGCCGTTCGCTACCGAACGCAGTTTCAGCCATTGTGCCAGCTTCGCGGCATCCAAATGAAACGCATAGGCACCGGTCGCGGCGATCGGCGACAGGCTGTTGCGGGCATGAGGACTCTTGCCCGCCAGCGCGGCAGCCCAGTTTACGGAATACGAATGATAGGGACGTTGCTGATCGGCCAGCCAGTAAGAAAACAGATCTCGCTGGTCAATTTGTGCCCCGCACTGTCCAAAGGGATGCCACGCGGTTTGGCCGTCGGATTTCCAGTCGCAAAACTGAATCCCCAGTTTCCACGTGGCGTCGCAGCCTCGCAGGAATTCCGCTTCATCGCCGCCCAGCGTCCTTACGAGTTGCACAATGGACGGGATGGTCGCTTCGCCAACGCCGATTCCGCCTTTGCCATCATCAATAATGGTCACGTGACATTCAGAACGAGATAACGAATGACTTAGCAACGCCGCAGTCATCCATCCGGCCGTGCCGCCACCAACGATGGCGATGCGCGACGCGGATAGATTTTCGCGGTTGTTTTGGTTTTGAAATGTTTGAGTGGCCATCGTCGTTTCGAATCTGTTTCACGCAGATCGCGGCATGGGAGAAAGGCGGTCTTCGTGCCAGCCAAAGTGATTCACATAGGCGGTGTTCAGCCCCAGACACTGCGTTGATCCGCAGATGTCGCGATAGGCACACTGTTCAAAACCGTTGCGGTTGAATTCGTCCCAGAACTTGGGATCGATTCGTAGTTCCGGCTGATCGTTCTTCAATGCGCTACTGGTTTCACCCATCAAGCAATGCGGGAAGTTTTTGACTTCAACATGCCGGCCGTATTTTCGCGCCAGAAGGATGGCCTGCTTTAGGTAAGGACGGACATCAAAGTGAGAGACCAACAGTTCAGGATTGCCTTCTTCTTCCATCGGCCAGTAGTTCCAGAAATCCATCTGCACCAGATTCCGCAGATCTTTCAGAAGTTCTACCACCTCAGGCAGCCCCTGATAGCTAAGCCGCGTCACCACGGTGTTCGTCATCAGGCGAACGCCGGGAAACGTGTCCAGATTTCGCAGCGCCTGCAGCGTTTTGTCGAACGAGCCGGGTACTTCTGTAATGAGATCGTGCCGGGCAGCGGTGTCTGCTGTGACGCTGACAAAATATTCGTCGATTCCACTGGCGACAAGAGTTTCACAGTAGGCCATGTCTGCCAGTCGCATCGCATGAGTCTGGATGCGGACATGTTGAAAACCTGCGGCGCGAGCTCGTTCGGCAAGCTGTGGCAGGTCTTTTCGTAGAGTGACTTCGGCTCCGGTCAGAATCAGCCCCTGCCATTGTTTCGACTGACGGTTTTCTTCCAGCAGAGCGCTCAATTCGCTGTCGTCGGCCGGTTTTAGCCAGTGCATGCTGTCCAGAATCATGCAGTGCCTGCACTTCAGGTTGCAGCGAAAGTGCACCGTCATCTCGACATAGTCAGAATGTTGACACGGTGATTCCATGAGCGCCCTTCGTCTGCAAACGTCAGTTCGAACACGCTGCTAGAACGAGACTTCGGCGGAAACCATCGGCCCGGTCAGACTCAAATTGGAACCGATGCCAAAGCTGTCGTCTGAGAAAGTTTCGTTCAGCCAGAACTGCGTTTCCCAGGCCGCTCGCACAGAAATACCGAAGCGATCAGACAATTCCGGCTGCCATGCAACGCCGAGTTGGTTCTGATAAACCTGAGCCATCTCATCCTTAATTTCCGCTCGCGGCATATTGATCAGCAAAGCGCTGTTTTTGATGGAGCCCATTAGAAACGAAGCTCGAACCGAGCCGAAGAATGAAAAACTGGTGTCACCGAGGGCGTGTTCTGCATTCAGCCCGAACACCGGACCGAGGCCTTCGAACGTCGCTGTTCCCTGTCCAATGACGGCAGTCGCGACGTCGGCCGCGTACTGCAGCTTCCCGTACTCAAGGCCGGCGGAAAAGTCGAAGTTCCAGCGGTTCGTGTCGTGATGGAATACGAACTCCAGATCTGCGCTGTCCACAGTGATGCCGAGTTCTGCTGGCTGGAATGGTGGATCAAATCCGGTTGCATGATCGTATCGAAAATAGCGTCCACGGATTCCGAACGATTTTTCCGGACGCAGTTCTGCGATGTATCGAATGGCTGGATCATAGTTCGGATCGATCAGCCGCTGAGCTCCCGGTGATACATTGAACACCGGTGCCGCGCCACTGATGCGAGGTCTTAGAAACGGCACTTCGACTCCGACGGAGAACAATGGATAACAGTCACGATCGCAGCAACAACCTTCCCCGCATCCGCAGTCACCACCATAGGATTGTGTACTACAACCATTCGCGTCACAGCAGGCATTGGATGGCACAGAATACTGCGTCTGCAAAATTTGAGACGGCGGTCCGGATACCATCGCTTCCAGCGATGCAGAATTGCTGGCGGTGGCGGTCGTGGGATACTGCGGTGGAAGGGCATCGTCTGCAGCACCACTGAAACTAGTGGCAAGCTCGCCGTAATGCAGGGTGGTGGAATCTTCTGCCGATGTGTCGAACGCAATAACCGGCAGCTCCGCAGAATCGGGCCGATGTAGAGGTCTGTCCTGTGCCTGAGTAACCGTCGCTGACAGGACAATCGGTACCGCGAGCAGGGTTCGAATATTCACAATTTGGCCTTTGCTGAGCCGACGGCTGTTCGCGTCCCGACGAGAGCGGCTGAAACGACGCCCGCCCCATTTAAAGGGATAACGCACGGAATACCGCAGGTATCGATTCTATCGGTTGTATCGCCAGCATCCTTTCACAGTTATTCATTCACGAAAACCCGCATACCGCGTCGGCAGCAGGCCGATCCTGCCGTTTTGTCGGTGCGCATTGTGGCCCACAGCGCAGCCGTGGAGGCCTGCTATGGGCCATGGGAATGGCTGGGACTAATGAGCATCAGTGGCTGCGTGGAAGGTGCGCCGATCGAGACGGGCCGAGTGCGCGGCGGTCAAGCCACCGGTCATCAAATGAGGACAGCGCCGAGTGCCTGTCGAGTGTCGCCTTCAAGTGTGGCCGGGGGTGGACTGAGCGCAGCGAAGGAAACCCCGGGGGGCACTCGTTTCTCGCTCCAGTCCTGGCCACACGCCTCGTTTTGATTTCCACAAGTGTCTACCTGGCTAGCGAGGCGAAGCGGCGAGTCGTCTATCGTCAGCGTTACGAGATGATCTCGTGCACAACTCGACCGTGAACGTCGGTCAAACGATAGTCGCGCCCGGCGCTGCGGTAGGTGAGACGTTCGTGGTCGAGGCCCAGCAGATGCAGAACTGTGGCGTGCATGTCGTGAACATGCATTTTGTTGACCGCCGCTTTGAAGCCAAATTCGTCAGTCTCTCCGTACGCCATGCCACCCTTTACACCGCCGCCGGCCATCCACATTGTGAAGCCGTGGTGATTGTGATCACGACCGTTGCCGTTTTCGGAAGTCGGAGTCCGTCCGAATTCACCGCCCCAGATAATCAGCGTGTCTTCCAGCAGGCCGCGTTGCTTGAGGTCGCTTAGCAGCGCTGCGATGGGCTGATCAATGTTCTGACATAGCTTCGGAACGGCTTTGTCGTGGTTCGAATGAGTGTCCCACGGCTGGCCATTGCCATAATAAACCTGCACAAATCGCACACCGCGTTCGACCATTCGTCGAGCCAGCAGGCACCCGTTGGAAAAGTGGCCGCTGCCATACGCTTCGCGCGTTTGTTTCGTTTCCTGTTCGACATCGAACGCGTCGCTGGCCTGAAACTGCATTCGGAATGCCGTTTCCATCGAAGCGACTCGAGCGTCAAACGCCTGATCGGCGGACGTGCGATTCTGCACTTCTGCATCAAGCTGCTTTAAAAGGTCGAGCTGTCGTCGCTGCACATCTGCCGTCCAGCGTTTGTTTCGCAGAAACGGAACCATATTCGACGGTTCGATCTTCGAATGGTTGATGTACGTCCCTTGGTTCGACGACGGCAGAAACGCGCTGTTCCACAAAATTGAAAACCGCACGGGCCGACCGGGACACAGCACAACATAACCCGGCAGGCTCTCGTTTTCGGTGCCGAGACCGTACAAAAACCACGCGCCCATGCTGGGGCGAGTTGGCAAAATGGTGCCGTTATTCATCTGAAGCAGGGCGGGGCCGTGATTCGGGTTATCCGCGTGCATAGACCTTAGCACGCAAATGTCGTCGATGTGATTGCTTAGCTGTGGCAGCAGTTCGCTCACTGGCAACCCACTTTCACCACAATTCCTAAACCGAAACGGAGACGGCAGCAGTCCGCCGGTGGGACGTTCGGTCGCGAGATCGGCACTCGCCGGTCGTTGCCCTTCATACTTTTTTAATGCGGGCTTTGGGTCGAACAAATCCGCCTGAAACGGACCGCCGTTCATAAACAGATGAATGACGCGTTTGGCCTTCGGTGCAAAATGAGGCCCACGCATTCCGGCTGCAGCCTCCATACCAAAGGCCTGAGGAGCGGTCATGGCGCCGGCAGCGCCCAGCATTCCCAGGCCGCCGCCCAGTCGTTGCAGCATTGCACGGCGATTGTTCAATTCGATCATGACCGATCCTCTACTCGATGTTCGATTGTTGACAGAAACTGACCGCAGATCACAAGACATTGAAACGCATTGCCGTCATCATTCGTGACCAAATCGGCACGGGACAGGCAGCGCGTTACAAGACACCATCGTGCATCTTCGTGTCCCGTCTGTTTCCGATTTCGATTTTACACGGAATGCGACCAAAACCGTACCTTACGTTTCAGAAATCCACTGCAACATGAAAGCTATTCAACTTCAGGAACCCAAACGATTTGAGTATGTCGACATTGACGAGCCCGGCGACCCCGGTCCCGGCCAGGCGTTGGTGCGGACTCATCGCATGGGAATCTGCGGCACCGACATCAGTGGATATCTGGGCAAGATGCCGTTCTTCAGCTATCCGCGAGTTCCAGGACATGAGCTGGGTGTGGAAGTTGTCGCTGTCGGCAATGGTGTCACCAATGTGAAGCCTGGCGATCGCTGCAGTGTTGAACCTTACATGAACTGCGGCACATGCTACGCCTGCCGCAAGGGCAACGGAAATTGCTGTGAAAAGCTAAACGTCATTGGCGTGATGGTCGACGGAGGCCTCTGCGAACGATTCACCATCCGGGCAGAAAAGTTGCATCCGTCTGCGAAGCTAAACATGGAACAGCTCGCGCTGGTGGAGACTCTGGCGATCGGTTGCCACGCCAACGATCGAGGCAATCCGGGCACTGGCGACCATGCGTTGATCATCGGAGCCGGCCCCATCGGTCTGGCGACTCTCGAATTCGCTCGACTAACCGGCGCGTCCATTACGGTGATGGACATGAACCCCGATCGACTCGACTTCTGCCGCCGCACCTACAATATCGATCACACAATCCAGTTTAAGGGCGACGGCAGCGAAGCTGATCAGGTGCTGGATATCACAAGCGGCGACAAATACGCTGTGGTGACAGACGCGACCGGCAGTAATAAGTCAATGTCCAGCGCGTTGAGCTACGTTGCTCATACGGGTTCCCTGGTGTATGTTGGCATCACAACGCAGGAAGTCAGTTTTCTGCACCCCACGTTGCACAAGCCGGAGATCACTTTGAAGGCCTCGCGCAACGCACTGCCGTCCGACTTTGGCCGAATTATTGGACTCATTGAAGACGGCACAATCGACACCGATCCCTGGGTCACTCACCGAACCAACTTCGATTCCGTTGTCGCCGATTTCGACACGCTGACGAAGCCGGAGACCGGTGTGATTAAGGCGGTCATCGAGGTTGCAAACTGAACCAGGCTTCGGGGTTGCTATGAGGTAGAAGTGACCTCACGGCAGTTCGACGGCGCGGGTGCGTTTGACGTCAACAGCCGCCTTCACCGGGGTTTCCTTCGCTTTGCTCCGTCCAACCCCAGCCACCCACACATTTATCGACAGTAACAACAAGAAAGAAACCCTATCACCATGTCATGCGTACCACTTGGACTTGCCCCGTCTTTTGGCTTTGGCGACCGAATCGGCCTTGCTACACCTGGCCACGTCGAATCGATGAACCGGGCGGGCAGCGGCATTGAACCCATTTATCCGCAGCAGTCCATTCGCGAAATGACTCGAACTCAGCGAACCGCGCAGCAGGTCATGGACGACGCGTTGAACGGTGCAAAGGCCGCTGGCTGGAAGGGAAAAATCGGCGCGGATGCCGATCACCTGAAAACGCCGGACGACGTGGACGTCACGGCCGCCGTGGGATTCACCTTCTTTACGATTGACCCCTCTGACGACGTCGACCAGGCGGCGGACGACTATGACGAAGCCACCGTTCGGTCGAAATTCGAATCCGTGAAGGATTTCGCCGGCTGGTATGATTCTTATGTTGGCAAATCTGTCGGGCTGGCGACGGGTACAAAGATCGAACTGACCGAAGCGGCGTGCATGCGAGCTGCCGTCAAGTACGGGAAAGCGATCGCTCGCGCGTTGAGCATGGGCGACTACATCAAGAAGGTTCATGAAGACGCCGGCAAAGATTACGAAATCGAACTTTCGGTCGACGAAACCGAACAGCCGACAACCCTGGCCGAACACTACATCATCGCCGACCAGTGTCTGAAAGGCGGTATGAAACTGGTGAGTCTTGCACCGCGATTTATTGGCGATCTGGAAAAGGGAGTCGACTATAAGGGCGACCTCACAGCGCTGGAAGCGTCGCTTGGCGAACACGCCGCAGTCGCCACGTTGCTAGGCGGCTACAAGTTGAGCCTTCATTCGGGGTCGGACAAAGTTTCGATGTACTCGTTGTTGTCCAAACAAACCAAAGGGCAGTTTCATGTGAAGACGGCCGGTACCAGTTATCTGGAAGCACTGCGAGTTGTCGCTCGCCACGATGAAGCGTTGTTCCGTCAGATCATCGACTTCGGTCGCGCACACTACGACGTCGACAAAGCCACTTATCACGTTTCCGCAACGCTCGCTTCTGCGCCCGCACCGGCCGACGTCAGCGATGTGCTGGAATTGGAACGTGAATATCTGGAGTTGTGGTCGGAAGTGCCGGAAGGCAAAGGCTTCACGAAACCCGGCCGCCAGATTCTGCATTGCACGTTCGGATCGACTCTGACAGATCCGACTCTGGGACCAGCCGTCCGGTCAGTGCTGGAAAGTCATCCGGACACATACACCGAAGTGCTGGCCGACCATTTTGAACGGCACTTGCGAGCGTTGCAGGCGGGAATGTAAGAGTACCAGCATGTCAGGCACGTCAACACTTTCGCTGCCACCCGATTGGGAACGCCTCGTCGCCGCATCACGTAACGCGCGATCGATGGCATATGCTCCTTATTCCAACTACGCCGTGGGAGCAGCAGTGCTGACGGACGACGGTCAGATTTTTTCAGGCTGCAATGTTGAGAACGCGTCGTACGGACTGACAGTGTGTGCGGAACGAGTGGCCGTGTGTTCGGCGGTGGCGGCCGGGTTTCAAAAGTTCGCTGCCGTCTGTGTTTCATTGACGGGGATGCCGGTGCCGTGTGGTTCCTGTCGCCAGTTCCTGAATGAGTTCAATCCACAGATGATCGTTTTGCTCGACGACCTGGATCAGCCTGCGGAGAACTCGCCGGAATGCGTGCGGCTGTCCGACCTGTTGCCTCGCGCGTTCAAGCTGGATTCGATTTAACAGCGTCCACGCAGAACTGCATAACCAACCGCACCGCCATTGCCTGGCGTCGCTGTCGTAGCTCAACTTCATCGTTGAGCGAAGGCAGCAATTCGTCCAGAAGCAAACATTTCGACACAAGCGTGGGCTCGCCGTTTGTTCGGATCGCTACCGTCGACCATGCAGTTCCGTCCTGTTCCGGCGGCGCGTCGGGGCCGAGGTGGCCGGTGACACTGGCGGCGATCGTTGCGTGCGGTGTCAATTGAAGAACGCCGCTGGCCATCTGCTGGCTGACGATTTCGCTAACCGGACCAGGATTCTGCAGCAGATCGGCATCTACGTCCAGCCAGGCGGACTTTGTTGCCAGTTGATACACAACAGCGGAGCCAGCCAGCCATTGTGAGATGCCTGGAATTCTTCCCAAAGTTGCGGCGATCAGACCCGCCGTACAACTTTCGGCGAATACAATTTGATGTCCGGTTAGCTGCAATTGTTGCTGCAACCGGGCCGCTATTTCATCGTTCGTAACCGTCATGATGTTTTCCCGAGTCCATGCCTGATCGCGACAATTGTTTTAAACTTCTGTTGCCGCAGGCCGAAACGCCGATTGTGGTGTATCAAAATGGGCGAGCCACGTCAGGCATGCAGCGTTTGGACCAGGTTGCCGTGCTTCCGGGATCGTTTAACCCGTTGCACGCAGGGCACCGTCGCTTGAAAGCCGTGGCGGAAGAGAAACTCGGGCGTCAGGTCGTTTTCGAATTGTCGATCGCGAATGCGGAGAAGCCGTCGCTGAATGTCGCAGATGTTCGGCAGCGATTGCGACAGTTTCACGACGATTCAATCGCGGTGACTCAGGCACCTTTGTTTCAGCAGAAAGCGAGCTTGTTTCCGGGCTGTTGTTTTGTTGTCGGATTCGACACTGCCAGGCGAGTCCTCGATCCGCGTTTTTACGACAACGACGTTCTAAAACTACGTGATTGCCTGCAGTTGTTTCGAGAGTCCGGCCATTCGTTTCTGGTGGCAGGCCGGGTTAATCATCGCGGGGACTTCTGCGGCGTTGAAGAACTTTCTGTGCCGAACGAGTTTCAAGCGATGTTTGTCGGCATCGCGGCGACGGACTTTCGCGAAGATGTCAGCTCGACGCGGCTTCGCAGAGAACACGGTGAAGCTGCCGACGGATGATGCAAACGAATGTCATCGGCTTTCGACAGGTGGTCATGCCGACCGCAGATTTCTCCCAGCTTCCTCAACCGATTCCCCTTGCCAAATTCAGACGGCGGTGAGAAAAATAAGGCAACCGGCTGAATCCACCGGTCAATTCAGGCAATTCTCGCAATATACGCCGTAAACTTACGGGTATTGATAAGCTACGGCAACCAGTGAAGTGGGGAACAAAATCACATAGAATTCCCTGTAAGGTTCGGAAAGGCAATAATGTCATAAGGCCGAACTAACACATAGCTTATATGATATCTTGCGCCGCCGGGCCGCTGCTGCCACGAATCCATTCGCCCGCACGTGAGTTCACGAAGGTACAACATGCTTCGATACTTCACCCCTCTGATGCTTTGCTGCGCGATGCCGTTTTTGGCGATCGCTGACGAAAACCTGCCCAATCTGTTTGACGGCGGATTCAACGTTGGTCCGGCCGGCGCTATGGATGGGGTCAAGATTTCTGCCAAGCTGGTGCCCGTTTCCCAGACGTCCGTGGACGTCGAGGTGACCGTACTGGTGCCCCCGAATCACTACATCTACTCGACGAATCCGTCATTCGGTGCGGCGACAACGATCAAACTGAAGGCTCCTGCTGGTTTTGAAAACGTCGGCGCAATCCGAGCTGATCATCCGCCGAAGAAGGTCAAAGACCAGTATCTGGGCGACGTCGAAAAATTCTTCGGCAAAGTGACATGGACGCAGCGGATTCGTTCGGCGGCGGGAACGCTGCAGCCAGGTTTGCAGATCTCCGGTGAGTTAAGTGGACAGTATTGTTCTGCCGGTGAAGACGGGCGGTGCAACATTATCCGCAAAGAGAAGTTCGCAGCGTCGCTGCCGGTCGATTTCAATGCGGCAACTTTACCTGCGGAAACCGTCAGCTCTACGGGAGGCTCTGAGGCCGCTCTGACGTCATCGCCTGGCAACACGCAAACAGTCGTGCCCAAAATGCGCATGCCGGGCGGAGGACAGGAAGCTCCGATTCGCTATGAAGTGTCGCTCACGCCCAAAGACGCCCAAATCGGCGACGAAGTGAAACTGGCCGTGAAAGCAACCATCAGCCCGTCTTACCACACATTTTCCGTGACTCAAACGGGACTCGGCGGCGAACCGACGACGATTGACCTCAGCGATATTCGCGGTCTTGAGCCCGTCGGTCAGACAACGTTTCAGCCGTCAACCCCGCCGGAAATCGAACGACCGCTGCCGGATATGGTGCTGGAAACTCACCACGACACGGTCACGTGGACCCGACGCTTTACGCTCACTCACGCAGCGGCCAGCGTAAAGGGCAGCATCAAGTTTCAGGTGTGTGACGCTAAGAACTGTCAGCCCGGCCCGAAAACAGACTTCGCCGTGAACATCGGCGATCCCACAGTCACGCCGACCGCCAACCTGGCGATGGAAGCAAGCGACGGAGTCGACAACAACCCAGCAGGTGCCGACAGTGTCTTGACGCTGGCCGGACTCGGGCCATTCATTATCTCAGCCTTTGGTGCCGGATTCCTCGCACTGTTAACGCCGTGCGTGTTTCCGATGATTCCGATCACCGTCAGCTACTTTCTGAAGCAGGGTGAAGAACGACCGGGTTCGACGTTGAAGCTGGCGATCATTTATTGTTTGGGGATCATCGGTGCCTTCACAATTTTAGGACTGCTAGTAGCCGTCATCGTCGGCCCCGGCGCACTGCAAGCGCTGGCCAACGGACCGTGGCTGAACCTCGCTTTCGCGGGCATCTTCATTCTGTTTGCGTTGATGCTGATGGGCATGTTTGAAATCCAGATCCCGTCATGGGTACTGAATTGGTCTTCACGCAAACAGGACAGCGGCGGGATTGTCGGCGTCCTGTTCATGGCCGTGACGTTCACACTGGTTTCCTTCACGTGTACATTCGCATTCGTCGGTTCATTGCTGGCGTTGGCCGCAGATGGAACATTCATGAAGCCCATCGTGGGGATGCTGGCCTTTTCCACAGCATTCGCGTCTCCGTTTTTCGTGCTGGCGATGTTCCCTGCCATGCTTCAGAAACTGCCCAAGAGCGGCGGTTGGATGAATTCCGTGAAGGTGACGCTGGGACTGTTAGAACTGGTGATTGTGGCCAAGTTCCTAAGCGTCGCTGACGTCGGCTTCAGCCCGAATGGTATGCCTCGCTTTCTGGACTTCTCACTGGTGATCGGCATGTGGATTGCCATCACAGCGGTCACCGGCGCTTACCTGCTGGGACTATACCGGATGCCACACGATACGCCCGGAAATTCGGTGGGCGCAATCAGATGTCTATTCGCCATCGGCTTCCTCGGGATTTCTGCCTACATGAGCATCGGACTGGTCGGCGCGCGTGCTCCCAGCGGTGTCATCTGGCAGCAAATTGCAGCCTTCGCGCCTCAACGATTCGACAAGCCAGCTGGCGGTGGCGGCGGTGGTCACGAGGGACTCGACTTTTCGCTGGACTTCGATGAAGCCGTGGTTTCTGCATCTGAAGCGAACCGTCCGCTGTTTGTCGACATCACGGGAATTAATTGTCACAACTGCCGAGTGATGGAGCAGACGGTGTTGTCACAGCAGAGTATTCAAACGATCCTTGAAGAACTCGAACTGGTGCAGCTCTACACCGACAGCGTGCCGATTGACAAAAGCCCCGAAGAACGTGAACGACTGCTAGAGCGAAACCTGAAACTACAGGACGAGCTGGTCGGTCACACGGGAATCCCAACCTACGCGGTTGTGAGCCCGGATGGCAAAAAAATCCTGTCTTTGGTCAGCGGTCAGAAAAGTGCCGATGAGTTCGCTAAGTTTCTGAAGGCCGGCATTTCCAAATGGAAGTCCGCAGGCGATGCCACTAGCGCAATGGAACGAACAGCGACAGCCGATCCCCGCGGTGCTGGTACATCTGGGATTCGGCTTGGTGGGTTGGGCTACGGAAGCGGTCAATCCAACGACGCCGTCACACAAACCAGCTTTCAGCCGTAGTCGCCTTGTGATCGCGAAGATTGCTGGCAGTACGGATTCAGCGGTTTGTGGCCCGACTCTCCGAGTCGGGGTGTTGACCTCGCCGACTCGGAGAGTCGGGCCACAATTTGTCCTCAACTGCTGATCAGCGTTGTTCGAGACCACACTACACAAAAGAAGCCCGGCATTTTTGACATGCCGGGCTTTTCTGTGCGCCTAATTGTTTTCCGGGTGGTAGCCGTACGGTGGTTCGTCCGGCGGCGGATCGGGCGGGGGTGGCGGTGAACCCGGTGGCTGGCCCTGCGGTTTTTGTTGGAATTGCTGGAACGAATGCTTCAGCGAATCCAGCAGCCGTTTCGCGTTCGGAGCCGCCACGAAGACTCGGCTGGACACGGCCGACCTCGGGAAAAAGGTCGTGATGAAGTCCAATGAGAATTCAGAGGCCGTGTGACCAATCATCACCGCGTTGGCATAGACGCCGGACATCGTTTCTTCCGAAAGCTTCAACTGGTCGTATAAGTCCTGCGCCGACTGTTTGGGCGCATCGGGCGGCGGCACGGGTGGTGTGGGCAGCAGGATTGGGCCGAACCGGTCTTCGTGTTTGCGGATGTTTTCCTGCAGTGCCTGAATGAACTGAGCCACCACGGCGGGAGGCATGATGATTCTGGCGGCCACCTGCTGCGGCTGTTGCATTCGCAGCAAAAAGTCGACGATGAATTCGTGCTGGCCCTGCAGAACGACGGCTCCGGTACTAAAAATACCGCGAGCGACATGGGCGGGCACCAGCGCGCCGACGTGGCTGTGCCGGACTTCCTGACTTTGTGGCTGATCGGGCGAGTTTTCGTTCTCGTTTTCGTCGTAATTCGGGGGATCGTCTGACATGTACGAAGGTTCTATTTCTGGCTGGCAGGGCAGCGAACGCGGAAATGATGTCGAAACACGCCCTAAGTCTAACGGGAAGTCATGTGAAAGACAGCGGCCGTTGCACATCCGCTGGAGTTTTGGCGGCTAACTGCTAACCTCCGCAGTTCGGATCGCGATGCCGTGACCCGACCTTCCGTGACGCTAACTGACTCAGCTGCTGAGACATCGAAGTGACCATCTTCACCAAAATTACTAATCGCGAAATACCAGCGGATATCGTTTATGAAGACGACCTGTGCCTCGCCTTTCGCGACGTTAATCCGCAGGCGCCAACTCACGTGCTGCTGATCCCTAAGAAGCCGCTCGTGTCACTCGATAGTTTCGCAGAAGAAGATTCTGCTCTGGCCGCGCATTTGTTATTGAAGGTGCCGAAAATCGCCGCTGACCTTGGCCTAAGCAACGGCTATCGGACGGTGATTAACACAGGCGAAGAAGGAGGGCAGACGGTTTTCCATCTTCACATTCACATCCTCGGCGGAAGGAACCTCGACTGGCCGCCTGGCTAAACGCTGTTTCGCTGGACACCGGTTTTAGCGGTGAGATCCTCCATCTGCCGTTGAACTGTTGGGACAGGAAGCCCCACCCCAAAATCCACACCCCATTTGTATCTCACCGCCCGAATCTCAGAGAGTCTCTGCCCAATGCCAAACACACCTCGACGGCTTGTTGCCACCACTCTTTCGCTGTTTGCCATTCTTGGCGCCACAGCCTGCCACGCTTTCGAAACGGAAGCTCAACCAGGAGCCGCGATGGCTCAATCGGCGGCACGTTTTCTGGAGACGCTGGACTACAGCCAAAAACTTCAGGCCACGTTTAGCTACGAAGATCCTGAGCGTATCAATTGGCACTTCATTCCGCGCGAACGAAAAGGCGTGGGCCTGTGGGACCTGAAAGGTGCTGCGTTCGATTCTGCCAATGCACTGGTCGCGTCAGGACTGACGGCAGCTGGCTACCAAACGGTGTTGCAGGTGCGAAGCCTGGAAGAAGTGCTGTATCTATTCGAAGGAGGTGACGAAGCAGAACGCCGCACGAAACGACATCCTCACAAATACTATATCAGCATCTTCGGTAATCCGGCTGGCAAGTCAGTCTGGGGCTGGCGGTTTGAAGGTCATCATCTGTCGCTGAACTTCAGCATTAAAAACGGAAAGATCATCAGCAGTACTCCGGAATTTATCGGAGCGAACCCCGGGCAGATCGATGCCGGACCGGGCCGCATACTGCGAGTGCTCGGCAAACGAGAAGACGTTGCTCGACAGCTTCTGAAGGCCGCACCGGACGATCAGCAGTCGAAGTTATGGCTGTCAAAAGAAGCGCCAAACGACATTCGCGGTGGTGGGATCGCTCAACCTGTGGTTGATGACGCAAAGGGAGTTCGCTACGCCGATATGACACCTGAACAGCAGAAGCTGTTAAAGGATCTGTTGGCCGAGTACCTGACCGCGATGCCTGCGACAGTTGTGAAGCAACGTATGCAGCAGATTAACAAGGGCGGCATGGACGACGTTCACTTTGCCTGGTGGGGCGGTTCAGAATTGAACGAGCCACATCACTACGTCGTGCAGGGCCCGACCTTCATTATCGAGTACAACAACACTCAAAACAGCGCCAATCACGTGCACGCCATCTGGCGAAACCTGGCTGGGGATTTCAACCTGCCAGCCACCGAATAGATCAAACCCGGGGAAGACCAAACCGCTTTATGACCAGTCAGAAATTCGAGTCCTTTCAGCTCACAAACGGCTTGCGAGTTGTCGTGCAGACCATGTCCGGTCTGCAGTCGGCTGCGATGACGTTGATGGTGCCTGCGGGTGCTGTCTACGATCAACGTGGAAAATCGGGCACCGCCGCCATCCTGTCCGAAATGTTTCCGCGCGGTGCGGCTGCGATGTCGGCGCGTGAGCTGTCGTCCGCGATGGACAACCTGGGCCTGCAGCGCAGCGTGTCAGGCGGGTTGAGTTACATCACGTTCTCCACCGCTACGACGGCAGACCGGATCACCGACGCGGTACCGTTGATTGCTTCGATGGTGCTGAATCCGCATCTCACGGATCAGCAGTTCGGGCCAGCTCGTGAATTGGTTCACCAGGCGTTGAACGCGATGGAGGATGAGCCGAAACAGCAGTTGGGCCACTTCCTGCGGCGGTGTTCTTATCCGGCTCCGTGGGGCAATCCGGCGGAAGGCACGATGGCTGATCTGCCGGGCATTTCACTCGATGACATTCAGCAGCACTACAATAAGTTCGTGACGCCTCAGGACGCGGTGGTAGGCGTCGCAGGCAACATCAGTGCGGCAGAATTGCAACCGGTCATCGAAGAAGCATTCGCAGCATGGCAGCCCGGCGAATCCTTCACACCGGCCATTGGACGCGTCGAAGATTCGCCCAAGCATATCGAACACGATTCGGCTCAAACACACATCGGAATCGCGTGGGACACCGTCCCGTATCGCCACGAACGCTACTTCGAAGCGTGGGCGGCCGTGAGTCTCCTCAGTGGTGGCATGAGTTCCCGGCTATTCACAGAAGTGCGCGAAAAGCGGGGCCTCTGCTATGCCGTTTCGGCGTCGATCAACACGCAACGAGACCGAGCTCGCGTATTCGGTTATGCTGGCACCACAAACGAACGAGCTCAGGAAACGTTGGACGTCATGGTGGCAGAAATTCGCCGACTGCATGAAGACATCACCAATGAAGAACTGCAACGCTGCAAGGCGCGAGCGAAGAGTGCATTGATCATGCAGCAGGAATCCACGATGTCACGTTCCAGCTCGTTGGCTCGCGATACACTGCATCTGGGACGCGTTCGCGAACTGGAAGAAATTCGCACCAAAATTGATTCGCTCACTGTGGACCAGGTGCGAGATTTTGTCGTGGACTACGCTCCGTCGTCAATGGTACTGGTCACGATCGGCCCGGAAGCCCTTGACCCCGCCTGCGTGTCCGCTCCGGCCGCAGTGGTGTAGCAGGGCATCGGGCTGGAAGCCGTCCGAACATCTCGCGAAAGAGTCACAAGGCGCAGTCTCCGAATAGAACGCGTGCTAATCTGTGCGGCCAGGCGACCGACAGAAGAATCGTTCCAAACTTCGTGGCGGCAATCAGCCGGCTCACAACGAAAACACTGAAGCTGGAAGCCTCAGCCACAACAGAAGACACCCGACTATGCAGTTTCACCAGCACGTACTCCCCAACGGTCTGCAAATTGTGGCCGAGATGAATTCATCGGTTCACAGCGTTGCGGCCGGATTTTTTGTCCGCACTGGTTCTCGCGACGAAACGGAAGATGTTTCCGGGGTCAGCCATTTTCTGGAACACATGGCGTTCAAAGGCAACGGGAAATTTGCCGCTGACGACGTCAACCGAATCTTTGATGAAGTCGGAGCGAACTACAACGCGTCTACCGGCGAAGAAGTCACGATGTACTACGCCGCCGTACTGCCGGAGTATCTTGACACGACGATGGAACTGCTGTCTGTGCTGATGCAGCCGTCGCTATCGCAGTCTGACTTCGACATGGAGAAAAACGTCATTCTGGAAGAGATCGGAATGTACGACGATCACCCGTCGTTCACAGCCTACGACAACATCATGGCTGCTCATTTTTCCGGTCATCCGCTGGGCCAAAGTATTCTGGGGACCAATGAAAGTATTACCGCTCTTTCGGCCGAGCAGATGCGAGTCTACCACGCCGATCGTTACAAGGCTGGAAACATTACTTTGGCTGTCGCGGGCAACACGGATTTTGATTCGCTGCTGGCGCTGATCGAGAAGCACTGCGGGAGTCTCCCGGCCGGTGCCTGCGACCGTCCTCTGCCCGAAGTGAAACCGGTCGATTGCATCAAGCTGGTGCACCGCGAATCCAGTGTGCAACAACACATCATGCAAATGGGGATCGCGCCAAAGGGTTCTGAAACGCTGAGGTTCGCGGCCGAATTGTTGGCGGTTGTGGTGGGCGATGATTCCAGCAGTCGCCTGTTCTGGGACCTGGTCGATCCGGGCTATGTGGAATCCGCCGACCTGGGCTACAACGATTACGATGGCGCCGGAACGTGGATGACGTATTTAAGCTGCATGCCGGACGACGTCGAAAAGAATATCGCTCGCATGCACAAAGTTTTCGATGACGTTAATCAGGGCGGGATCACGGCTGAAGAACTTGAGCAGGCGAAGAACAAAGTGGCGTCACGAGTCGTCCTGCGAGGCGAACGACCGATGGGGCGACTTTCTTCGCTGGGCGGCAACTGGGTGTACCGCAAAGAGTACAACTCAATTGCCGACGACCTTGCGATTGTGCGAGGGCTCTCACTAAAAGACGTGGCCGAGTTATTGGAGAAGTACCCTCTGAAGTTCAACACAACAGTCGGCGTTGGGCCTCGCGAGAAACTGGAGCTGTAAGGAATAGCAATGCTACATGCCGTGATCATGGCCGGAGGAAGTGGGACTCGCTTCTGGCCGCAAAGCCGACAGAAGCTTCCCAAACAACTGCTGCGTCTGGCGGGCGACCGCACGATGATTCAGCAAACGCTTGACCGCTGTGGAGACCTGATTCAGCCTGCTCAATCGTGGATCGTCACGAACGCGGTTCAGGCTGAACAAACACGCGAGCAACTTCCTGAACTGCCTGCCGACAACGTACTGATCGAACCTGCGGCTCGCAACACGGCTCCTTGCGTCGGTCTGGCCGCGATTCACGCGCTCAAACGCGACCCAGGTGCCATCATGTTCGTGATGCCAGCCGATCATGTGATTGGCCCGAATGAAGTGTTTCAGGCGGCAGCGAAAAAAGCCGTGGCTGTCGTTGAAGCAGATCCCAGTCGGCTTGTGCTGTTCGGCATCACGCCCGACTTCCCGGCGACTGGTTACGGCTACATCGAACGGGCGGCCCCGCTGGACGGTGTCGATGGCGCGTTCGAGGTCCAGGCGTTTCGCGAAAAGCCGGAACTGGCCGTTGCCGAACAATACCTGAAGTCAGGCAGCTTCTATTGGAACTGTGGGATCTTCTGCTGGAAAGCCGCCACGATTCTGGAGCAATTGAAACAGAACGAACCCGACACATGGGATCGACTGCAAACGCTGATGCAGGCGATTGACACGGAAAACTACGACAGCGTGCTGGCCGACCAGTTCCCTCAGATGAACAGCATTTCTATCGACTACGCCGTGCTGGAACAGGCGAAGGGTGTGGCCGTAATCGAAGCCCCCTTTTCATGGGACGACGTCGGCAGTTGGCTGGCGGTCCCGCGATTGTCAGGCAGCGACGAAAACGGCAATACCACCGACGGCAAGCATACGGGCGTCGATACGAAAAACTGCATCGTCCGTTCGACCGACGATCACCTGGTCGCGACGCTCGGTGTAGAAGACCTGATCATCGTACACACGCCCGATGCCACGCTGGTGGCTCGCCGCGACGATTCAGAACGAATCAAGGAGTTGCTCGAACGGTTAAAGCAACAGGGCGACGACAGCTATTTGTAAGCGACGTGTCGCCGCGTAATTGGCTAAGCGATTGCCACTCGCTACTTGCGAATAGGCGCTGAAGCGGGCGGTGCCTTCGACGGCGAAGAGGCTGCGGAATTGCCGTTCACGCTTGAGTCCGCTTCGTATTCGGTGTCTGTACTTGAGTCGGCCGCAATCTCTGAATCGTTGCCTCGCACAACTTCATCGGACGCTGGCGACATCCCACGTTGATTGGCAACGATTCGGCCATTCCCGGTCGGTGCAGGCATTGGTCCTGTTGGTTGAGAAACAGCGACCACCGGCACGCCTTCTTTTACGCGATGCAGCGAATCTGCGAATCGACGGAACTCACCAGAATCCGACAACGCAACCCGGTCCGGTCGGCGGGTGTGCGGAAGCGGCATCGCCTGACTGGTCGAGGCGGTCTGCCTGCGTCTTGCCGCCTGAATAAGTTCATCTCGCCGATGCGGTGGCACACCTTCCATGCGGCTGGCAAGCTGGTCGATCCACTCCGGCTCTTTTTCCGCCGCCTGTGACATCATCTTTGCGTACAGTGAAACTTCAAACGCGTTGCGATCCAGAATCGAATTGGTCACCCGGGACGCCATTCTTGCGACGGCGTCCACTGCGCCGGATGGAAAGTGAATGAACGTTTCGACCTGCTGATTGACAAGGTCCGAACCGTCCTTGCCCTTCACAAATCGGTATTGTAGCCAAACCAGCGCAGAGGCGTGAACGGCACCCGGCAGCAGAGGACTGGTATATTTTCCCTGCACGATAAACAGGCATTGGTTGTTGTCGCGCCACAGCACGTCGGCGATACCTTCCGACCCGTCGGCGGCTGAGGCTTCGTATTCAAACTTGCCGGTCTGCCGCATGTTCAACTTGGAAATGCCCATCACTCGCCAAGTACTCACGGCGACATCCGGATGACTGATAAGGTACTGATAGATTCCGGTGTCAACGCGATATTGCAGGCTGGGCATCCGGCGGTATTGCGATAGGTCGTTCAGTATTTCAGACGCACGCTGCCGTGATCGAGGTGACATGCGAGCCCACGGAATGCGGCTCTTAGTGTAGTTCAGCATGTCTTTGTCTGACGTACCTTCAGCCAGCACGTGAACACCGACTCGTTGAGCCATGTCTTCCAGCTTTTCAGCGTCGGCCGTCGACGGCAACGTCAGTCCGAAGACGACAGAGGTCGCGACAACTGCGCGCATGCACGCAGTCAATGTTGACGGTACCTTCCCCATCACGCCGGCAGCTCCCCACTGGTCGTCGTTCCAATCCCCGGTCCATCAGTCGTCAATCAACCCCTGCAGCATTGCTGCCCTGTTCTGAATTCGGACGCCCATCCGAGGTTCAAAACTACTGTCGTCTGATGATCTGCGCGAAGCGTCGGTTTCCGACTGCAGTTCGCGTCTACTACTGATTCGGGAATTGCGGCGACGTCGCGACACTCAATTCCGGACGCGGCGTTCAGATTTTGCAGCGCCGCCGCGACGGATTTCGACCGGACCGCAGAAAGCAACAAAGCAGGCTCAACCCGGACACGCTGGCGACTCACGGTCTGGTAAGGAATCATGCAACAGGTGTTATCTGCCGGAAATTCACCGTGCGGCGCTGCGGGAAATCCATCAGGCAAGCGAAGTTGTTGCTCTGGGCGAGCGACTGCCGCGTCGTAGACGCATCTAACTCGCGGGTGTGGTCAATCCCCTGGCCCGCTGCCTTCTTCACTATCGGCAATTGCAATTGCAGTTGGAGTCGCAACAAGGACAGTCCCAGCGGCCCCAGCGAGTCACGTCCCAACAGGGGCTGAAACAGTGATCAAGGTGCGGTTCGGACTCGGCGTACGCGTCGACCACGTCGCAGTAGTGTTCTGTGCAGGGCACACAATGGCAGCCGACACTGCCGACGGCCAGTAGGCCTGCCGCAGCCAGCAGAATGAAGCGTTTCATCGGTGAACTCCTCCGTGATATTCAAACAGCGCCGACTGGTCGATTGTCGTCCTGACGTCGACCGGCGAACACTTGTGGCGTCGCGTGTCGAAGACCGCTCGCTGTTCACTTCATCGCGTTTGAGCCATACCAGGCTTCAGAATCGCCTCAACCTGCGGCGTAGAATCGAGCAGCGGCTTTCAGACATCAGACAGAACCGCTGAAACCGCTACAGATTTCCATGGCCAGCCGTGTGGGAGTACCTCGGTTTGCATGGTGTTGCATCGTTTGGCAATGCAACACCATGCAAAGCGAGACATATCGACATCCATTCAGGCATTTCCATTCACGAGGCTCTTGCGACATCTGCATTTATGCACCGGCAATTCCCGCCGAAACGGGAGGGCGGTCGATTGACGGGGATCGATCTTGAACTGCCAAACACGCCCATCAGCGCACGTAGCGTGGGCGTCTGATGATACGTGTTATGCAAGTTGCGATTACGAACCGTCGGCGGTGGTGTTTCCGCGGGCGGCGAAAGCACGCTAGCGGCAGGTTGAGTCGAAGTTTAGAACGGCTTGCGGCAGTTTGATGCGTTTTCGAAACGTCGCGTTTCGGCAACAGAGCTTTCAAATCGGCAACAGCTCGCAACAACAAAGTGGGAACGGAGCAAACCGGGCGAAAGCGATTTGGCTATGGATTTCCTTCGGGAATACTCTCAAAAACAAGTTCGTGCAGACGTCGTTCTGCATTAAACGTCACTGAGAAATTCCTTTTGGGAGAGATGAACGATGTCGCGTCTGTTTGCTCTGCTCGCGGTTGCGAGCGTCGCTGTTTTGAGTGTTCCGGAAACCGTTGAAGCCGGCCTGTTTGGCTTCTGTAAACCAAAATGTGAACCCGTCTGCTGCGAACCGGTTTGCTGCGAGCCTGCTCCTGTCTGCTGTCCTGCACCAGCCCCGGTTTGCTGTCCGCCTCCGGCACCCGCGTGTTGCCCAACACCAGTCTGCCAGCCAAAGTGTGGATTGCTGAAACGAATGTTCTCATGCCACAAACGTCAGCACTGTGCTCCTGCACCAACCTGCTGCCCAACTCCAGCCCCCTGCTGCGGTTCAGCACCGTATGGCTACGGCGTCGCTGCTGACGGACCTTTCTGGTTCTAATTCAACCGCCAAAAATCTGACACAAACGAAATGGCCGATCCGATGGCGGATCGGCTTTTTTCGTTTCGTGACTGCGGATGCGGAGACACAAGCCGCGGCGCCGCGCGAAGGCGAGGTCGTCGCTTGTGGACGACTGCGTTACCATCAGAAGCGGAAGGCGGGAGCACTGCTGTGTTGCTACTTCGGCCAGCAGGTTTTCTGCGCGACGCAGGGAGTCAGTTTCTGGCACGGGCTGTTCGTATTGCGTGGCCTGTAAGCGGCATTTGGGCCAGAGACGAGCTGACTCAACCCGGCAATGTTTCAATCCACTCCCGTGCATCGGAAATGCATGCAACCCGACACCGCGAATTGTTTTGACTGGCAGCGTTTCATGTTCGCGAAGCACTGGCAAAAATCTGGAAGAGTTGCGATAGCAGCATCCAATCTGCGGCGTCATCATTCGTCGCTGACAGCTTCTATCGATAGATCCGTTCGGTGACCGCGATGCACGTCTTATTTGTCCACCAGAATTTCCCGGCTCAGTTCGGGCACATTGCCGCTCACTTAGTGAAGCAGCATGGCCACCGCTGTACGTTTGTGTCGGAGAAGCCTTCCGGTCATGTGGGCGGCATTGAACGGATTCAGTACTCGGTCACAGGAGGCGCTCGCGCATCGACTCACTTTTGCAGCCGCACGTTCGAGAACCAAATCTGGCATTCTGCTGCGGTGATGGATGCACTGAAGAATCGCCCGGACATTCAGCCAGATTTGATCGTGGGACACACCGGATTTCTGTCGACCGTATTTCTGCGAGAACTGTACGACGTTCCACAGATCAACTACTTCGAATTCTTCTATCGCACTCAAAATTCGGACATCGACTTCCGCAGCGATCTCCCTCAGTGCGGACAGGAAGAACGGATCCGAGCACGCATACGAAATGCGGCGCTGCTACTGGACCTGGACAACTGCGACGCGGGCTATTCACCGACAGTGTGGCAACGAAATCAGTTACCGAAAGAATTCCATACCAAGGTGCAGCCGATTTTCGACGGGATCGATACGTCATTTTGGAAACCTGTCGACGTCGTGAGCCGAACGATCGCAGGGCTTAATATTCCCGCCGACATGAAAGTTGTGACCTATGTCAGTCGAGGCATGGAATCGATTCGCGGATTTGACATCTTTATGAAAGTGGCGAAGCGTCTGTGTGACATGCGGTCGGATGTGGTGTTCATCGTGGTCGGCGAAGACCGCATCGCCTATGGTGGCGATGCTCGCTTTACGAACGGCAAGACCTTTAAGCAGTGGGTCCTGGAGCGGGATGACTACGACCTGAACCGCATTCGATTCACGGGCCGGATCGCTCCAACAGACCTTGTGCGACTGTTTTCTTTGTCCGATCTGCACCTGTTTCTTACGGCCCCGTTTGTCCTGTCCTGGTCGCTGTTTGATGCTCTCGCGTGCGGCGCCACGGTCTTGGCATCCAGTACCGGGCCAGTCATGGAACTGGTGAACCACGAGCAAAACGGCCTGCTAACAGACTTCTTCGACGTCGATTCGTGGGTGGAAGCGGCGGCCGCTGTGCTTGATGAACCGCAGGCTTTTGCTCATTTGGGCGCGGCAGGTGTTGAGACAGTTCGCCGTCAGTTCAGCATGGACGTCTGCCTGCCAAAGCTGCTGGACATGTACGCACGAACACTTATGTAAGTGTGTGCACCTGCACTCTACACGCTTTCGCATAAAAGTGATTACGGGTTGAATTCATGACCCACTGCGGCTACCGTAATTCTCGCTGCGCGGCCTGTGCAGTGCAGCAAACGCCGTCAATTCCTTCAGATTACGCACCACTTGACACCCATTGACGGTCTTAACGCTCGGGCCAATTCGCAAGGCAACTTGTCATTGGCCGTTGACTAAGTGATGGTCGTGCATTCCCGCACTTGAGGGACGCTGCGGCCGATGAGGTCCGTCGTGGTAGAGATTCCCCCTTGCGGATTGGCTGGTTGCCGTTTGCCAAAGACGAAGGTGCCGGACACATGTGAGCCTCCCGTAGCTCAGCATGCGCACCTCTCGTGGCGGGAATTCCCGACCAAACTCGATGGTGTTCACGTAGGCCGGTTCTGTCCACCCGCCAGTTCTGGCGCCCCGTGAGTGATGTTGTGAAGTTTTTGTGCGTCGTTGACCCGTGAGTGGCATTCGTCACAACGACCGGCGGCGCATTGCTGAGTATCGTTTTTCTGAAGAGTGTGCCCGTGACCATTTCCAAATTTGCGCAGTCGCTGCGGTCAATCCTGTCAGTCAGTAAGCGCCACCGGGCACGGCGCCGCAAAGCCGTTGATCCGGTCCGCAAGCGGACACGAGTGCCCGCGATCACAGAAGGTCTGGAGGACCGCGCGCTGTTGACCGTGAATATTGGTGTCGCTCGGCCAGACACGGTCAACGCGCCGTTCCTGATGGATCAGTACCTTGACAACGAACCGCTTGACGGCGGGCGCGATGCGAACCCAGAGATCAGTTTCGAATACGGCTTCAGCGCCAGTCATGCGTCGGCGACCGTCGACGACACGATTCTGGCAGGCGATTTCAGCGGGCTGGGATTCGACCAAATCGTATCGGTGCGAGGAGTCGCTACTGCGTTGCAATGGTTGGGCGATACGGATCGTGACACTGACCAGGAGTATCTGTTCCGCTTCGGACTGGACAACTTCGTTCCGCTGATTGCGGACATGAATGGCGACGGAATCGACGATGCGGTCGCCGTCGACACGTCGACTTTGTCGGGCGGGAACGAATGGTACGTTCATTATGGAGTGCCCGGAGCGAATCCGTTTCCGACGGACGATTCGACGGTCTCGACTGACGCGGCGTTTACTTTCGGCCTGAACGATCACATTCCTTTGGTCGGCGACATCAATGGCGATGGCCGAGCCGATGCAATTTCGGCAGATGACGACGGAACTCTGTTCGATTGGTTCGTCAGCCACGACACTGTTTTCCCGAACAATGCTGCCACGGTGTTGAGTACTGACACAACGATCAACGACTATGGTGCGAACAACGATGTTCCGGTTGTCGGTGACTGGGACAATGACGGTGACGACAACATCGGTGTCGTGGATGAAGATACGCCCGTGTCGACGTGGAATCTGGATACAAATGGCGGCGGAAGCGCAGAGCTGACACCTCAATTCGGCCTGGCAGGCGATCAGTACCTGGTCGGCAACTGGGCCGACGTGTTGTGGGATGGCAGTGCGGACAACAACTGGTCAAACGCAGCCAACTGGAGTGGCGGGTCGGTGCCGAGTGTCGGGCAGAGCGTTGTTGTCGATCAACCGGACGTAGCGGTGACGGTCGCAGTCACGGCGTCCGGGAGTATTGGAAGCTTTACGTCGACAGAAGCTCTGACGGTGACAGGCGGTCAGTTTACGATTCAAGGCGAATCGACGGTGACGGGCGGCGTAACAATCGACAACGGCGCAGGCCTTGTCATAAACGATGCGCTTGTGGCCGACGTGGCACTCGTTGATGCCGGCAGTTTGATAACACTGGGAGCTGACGACTCAATCTTCGGCACGCTTACCGTTTCGGCCGGCGGGTTTAACGCAGCGGGGCAGTCTTTAAGTAACCCGGTTGTATTGGCCGGTGACCTGACCAACATTGGCTTGGGAGCGTTGACCCTGAATGGTCCCGTCACGCTGGCCAGTAACTCGTCGATCGCCACTTCCTTTTCCTCCAGCGTGGTTGACATTGCTGGCAATATTGATGATGGCGGCGCTGCCTATTCGCTGACGAAGAGCGGTCCCGGCACGTTGCGGTTGAGTGGTTTAAACACATACACCGGCACCACCACCATAGCCGCAGGCAGTCTGGAACTAACCGGCAGCGGAACTTTGGGAACCGATGCTGCGGGGACGGTCATCGGTGGAGGAGCGACACTGGCTCTGGGACCTGGCGTGAATAACCTGGACGAAGTCACGCTGCAGGGAATCAACCCGACTCTGTCCAGCGGCAGTTCTGTTGGCGGTACGCTAAGGCGTCAAACAGGCAACGTGGTTCTGGCGGCGACAAATCAGGTGACGATCGTTCCGAACGGGCAGATTACGATCAATGGTCAGATTTCCGGAAGCGTGAGCGGCGATGGTAACATTTTCATCGACGGGCAGGACACGGTGCAGTTCGATCAGACGTCTGCCAACACCTACGTGGCCGACATTTTCGTGAACAACGGCAACCTGCAGGCGCTGGGTGCCAGTAACGTAGTAGCCATCACCGGTGATGTGGCTGTTGGTGACGGCGACGCAACCCGCGCGTTTCTGTCGCTGGCTCGACCAAACAAGATGGCCGCCACCAGCAGCATTGTGCTGGCATCGGACGGGTATCTGGATCTCGACACACGGCATTCGTCGCAGCAATACGCCGTGGATCAAACGATCGCCAATTTAATGGTCACCGGCACGGCGTTGAGTGCTCCCGCGCAGACCGCGTCGCAGATTGACACGACTAGTACTCAGCACAGCCATATCGGCACGCTGACGATCACCGACCAGTACACACAGCTTGCCAGCGCTGAAACGACCATCATCTCCGGGCAGATGGCTTTGCAGGGCGGATCGCCTAACTTTTTCGTGAACGATGGCACGGCAGAACCTGATGTCCGGTTTGCGTCGAACTCTTCACTTGTTGATGCGTCCACCGGATCGGCCACGCAATTCAGGCCAGGCGGTGACGGTACGATTGAGATCAACGGAACCCATCTATTCACGAGTTTCACGGTTGCCAGCGGAGTCAACGTGGAACTGCAACCGGGCACCTCAATTCCTGATAGTCTCATGATTTTCGGATCAGGGGCCACACTGACGGGTTCCGGCAGCGTCAACAGCTTGTCGCTCAACAGCGGCGGCACGGTGGCTCCCGGATTCAGTCCGGGCGTCATTACGATTAACGGCAACTTCACACCCAACGGCGGTTCGACAACCGAGATCGAATTCGGCGGCGCCGGAGGGCTGGCAAACGCAGGCGTGACCTACGACCAACTTGTGGTAGCCGGCTCGGCCACGATCGCGGCCGGAGCGATTCTGGACATCGTTCAGCTTTCGACAACCACCGGAGGTCAGCAGTTCACCATTATCGACACGGCGGGGGGCGTCACGGGCACGTTCGCCGGGCTGCCGGACGATTCTCAGTTCACGTCGGGAACTACCACATTCAGAATTGATTACAACGGAGGTCTCGACGGCAACGATGTGGTACTCACGGCAGTTGGCAACAGCGATCTTGTCGTTAGCAACACCAACGACAGCGGTCCGGGGTCGCTGCGGCAGGCGTTGCTGGATGCGAATGCAGTCAACGGGACCGACACGATTCGGTTTGATATTCCCGGAGCCGGTCCGCATCAGTTGCTGCCTGGATCGCCGCTACCGACGATAACCGACGCGGTGTTGATCGACGGCACCAGCGAGCCCGACTACGCCGGTTCGCCAGTGATCGAACTGGACGGACAAAGCGCCGGCGGCAACGCCAGTGGGCTGGTGATTTCGGCCCACGACGTGACGATAAAGGGGCTGGTGATCAACCGCTTTGCCAACGACGGCATCGAAATCATCACGTCTGCCAACGTCGTGATCGAAGACAACTACATCGGTGTCGATCCCGATGGCAATGACAACGGGCTCTTCACCGCAGCGAACGGCGACGACGGAATCAGCGTAATCTCCAGCAGCCCGCTTATTCAAGGCAACGTGATCTCCAACAATGCGGGCGACGGCATCGAAATATCGGGTTCCGGCATTGCCGCCAGCGCGGTCTCATGGTTCAAGGGGGAGGATGCCACTGACTCGATCGGCAGCAATGATGGAACTTTTCAGAACGGCGCAACAGTTGCTCCGGGTCTCAACGGCAACGCACTGAGTCTGGACGGGATCAATGACTATGCCCAGTTAAGCAATTCAAACAACAACCCGTTTCCCGCCACCGGATTTTCGTACGAGTTTTGGGTGAATCCGGACACAGTGGCAGGCAACCAAACATTTATCTCCAACCATCATGCATCGGGCAATTGGTGGAATGGGCTTTATCAACAGGACGGACAGATCGTTCTCGTTCTTCAGGATGTGGGAAGTTCCCGAACGTTTGCATGGATAACTTCGGCAGGCGTACTCAACGCAGGCGAGTGGTCTCATATTGGCCTGACCTATGCCAACAATGGCAATCAGGCCACCGATGCACATATCTATGTCAACGGCGTCGCTCAGACCCTGACCACGACCGCCAACGGGGCCTACACCGCTGCCTTCGCACCGGGCTACAATTCCGGCGACTCGCTTGGTCTGGCCATCGGACGACGCCTGGAAGACACGCCGAAGTACTACTATGACGGTCTGATTGACGAGTTAGCATTCTACAGCGACGTGTTGTCGAGCACTGACGTAGCCGCCATTCACGCGCTTAACGGCGCTGGCAAGAAGGGGGCCGTGGTTTCCGGCAATATCATCGGACTTAACGCCGACGGCGACGCCCTGCGAGGGAACGGTGAAGACGGGATTCAGATCAATGGCTCTGCGGGCAACGTAATCGGTGTCGCCGAGGCTGCAAATACGATTTCAGGGAACGCCGGATCCGGAGTTGCCGTCAGCGGCACGAGTTCTCAGTTCAACAGAATCCAGGCAAACATGCTCGGAACCAATCCGGCAGGCACGCAGGATCTGGGTAACAGCGGTAGCGGCGTATACATCGGCGGACAGGCCTCATGGAATGTTGTCGGTGTCGACGGTGATGGCGTTGGCGACGCAGGCGAACGCAATGTTATCTCCGGAAATGCGTATGACGGCGTTGCCATCTGGAACGTTGGGACCACTAACAATACGATCGCCGGAAACCGAATTGGTACCAATGCCGCAGGAACGGAAGCCATTCGGAACGACTTCGCTGGCGTTTCCATCCACGGCGGTGCCAGTTTCAATCTGATCGGAAGTGATGCCGATGGCGTCTCCGACATTCTGGAACGCAACATTCTGTCCGGCAACAGAAATGAAGGGGCCTGGATCGGCGATGCTGGCACGAACACGAATACGGTTGCCGGTAACTACGTTGGTCTGAACGCAACCGGAACCGACGTGATCCCCAACGGCACGGGAGTGGTCATTTCCATCGGTGGGCACGACAACCTGATCGGTGGCGACAGCCCGGCAGAACGCAACGTGATCTCGGGAAATCTTTACCGAGGCGTGAACGTCAGTGGTTCGGCAACTGTTAACAACACTGTGTCCGGCAACTACATCGGCACCGATGTTGACGGTAACGTTTCACTGCTGCACGATGCATTGGCGTTCCTGCCTGCCGAGGGCAATGCCACTGACGTCCTGGGGCTGAACAACGGCACGCTGGCAAACGGAACAACCTTTGCGTCAGGCATCGTCGGTCAGGCGTTTAGCTTCGATGGCGTCGACGACTATGTGTCGCTGCCAAACAACTTCCTGCCTTATACCAACTCGACTCTCACCTTTGAGACATGGTTTCAGACGGATAGCAATGGCGTGATTCTGGGGCAACAAACGGATGTTCCATTTGGGACTGCCAGCAGTTTTATCCCAGCGCTATTCGTCAGAAACGACGGGTTGTTGCATGCCGAAATGTTCTGGGCGGGTGGGTCCGAACTGATCAGTTCCACTCGAGTTGACGACGGCAACTGGCACCATGTGGCCGTGTCGTACGACGGAGCTCACGAAACACTGTACGTTGACGGCGTCGAAGAAGGCCGCATCCTTTATGAACAAAATCACTATCCTAACCAGGATTACCGCTATCAACTGGGGACAGGAAAAACCAATAGTCGAGACAGTGCAGACGTTGGGTGGTCCTCTTTCACCGGTCTGATTGACGAACCCACCTTCTATCGCCGCCCACTGTCGGCCAGCGAAGTGGAGTCTATTTTCGATGCCGGCAGCGCTGGTAAGTCGCCTTATGTCGATTTTGGCAACGGCACTGACGGCGTTGTCATCGACCGAGCTCACGGAACGGTTGTTGGCACGGATGGTGACGGCGTCAACGATGCGTTTGAAGGCAACGTGATCTCAGGAAACAACAACATCGGTGTCTTCGTCGTGGGTGACCGCAACACGGTGGCCGGTCTTTCCGTCGCAGATCAGCTGATCGCTGGCACACTTCCTCGCACCACGGCCTCCGGAACGATTCCTATCGCCGACATGAGTGACGTTTATGGTTCCGGCGGCAATTGGGGATTCAATCATTCTGTGCCGGGTGGGGGAGGCGACGACTATGTGTTTCGAGCTACCGGAACATTCAATGTCGCAACAGCAGGCGACTACAGCTTTTCCATGGGCGGTGATGACGGCGGTCGGCTGAAGATTGATGGGACTCAGGTCGTGATCGACGACGGCCTGCACGGGTTTCAGGAATACTTTGGGGCCATCAACTTGGCGGCCGGCGACCATACTTTCGAATGGGTCGGGATGGAAAGAGTCTACGGTGCCGGGTGGGAACTGGCAGTGAAATCCGGTGTGCACACGGCGGGTGACGGCACCTCAGGCATTGCCACGGCGGCCAACGGTTGGGCGCTATTGGGGGACGCAGCGGGACCGGTCAGTCTAACGGGCGACATCACCGTCGACGTGTTTTATTCAACGGCGGTAGCGGGAACGCCCAACATCATTGCTGGGAACCTGATCGGCACCACCGCTTCCGGCGATATCGCCGCAGGCAACGGACTGGATGGGGTTCGGATTATCTACGGCAGCCGGAATACCCGCATTGGCACCGACGGAAACGACATCAGTGACCAGCACGAACGCAATGTGATTTCCGCGAATCACGAACGAGGTATCCGTCTTGAAGGAGCCGGCATTGATGGCACAGTGATCGCGGGCAACCTGATCGGCACAGATATCGACGGTGGTCGCGGCCTCGGCAATAGCTACGAAGGCATCAAACTTAACAGTGGAGTCACAAACACCATCGTGGGGACGGATGGTCTGGGGTCTGCGTCCGGAAACACGGCTGAACGCAACGTGATTTCCGCAAATGGGTTCAGTGGGATCGCGACCGGCGACCCGGATGTCAGCCAGCTAACCATCGCCGGCAACTATTTCGGCATCGACCGCGATGGGACGACGCTGCTAAGCAATCAGTCCAACAATATCAACATCAACGGCACTACCAACCTTGTGATCGGAACAAACAGCGACGGCAACGGCGATGCGCAGGAAGGCAACGTGGTCGCTGGCAGCCAATATCTGGGGATCGTCGTCAGAGCTGAAGCGGCGGTCATTGCGGGGAATCTGATCGGCACCAACAAACACGGCGTCGCCGACTTCGGCGGGGCCGGCCTCGGTGGCGATGGAGGAGTCCGATTAACGGGCAATACATCTGGCACACGAATCGGGACCAACGCTGACGGAGTCGCAGACGCGCTCGAACGCAACATCATTTTAGCGAGGTCTGGCAATGGCATACGGCTGGATGGTTCAGGCGTGACCAACAACGTGATTGCCGGAAACTACATTGGTATCTCGTCGACCGGGACATCTACGTTTCAGACTTCGGCGTCCGGAATTTCCATCGACAACGGACCGTCCGGCAATCTCATCGGTGGCAGCCATGCGTCCGCTCGAAACATCATTTCCGGCAACTCTCACTACGGTGTCTGGATTTCTAATGCGGACGACAATCTCGTTCAGAACAACTACATCGGCACAAACACCACAGGAACGCTGCCACGCCCCAACCTGCGGGGCGGAGTCATGCTTACGGCGGGAGCCACCGGCAATATCATTGGCTCAGACAATGATGGCACCAACGATTCGGCCGAAGGGAACCTGATCGCGGGCAACGAACTGCTGGGGGTGGTGATTGATGCATCAAGCAGCAACACCATTTCAGGCAACGTGATTGGGCCGAAAGCCGGAGCGACCAACACGGGAGGTACCCCGGCGACGCTTCCGGGAGCCAACCAGGTAACCGGCATTGAAGTCCTGCCTGGTTCCAACGACAACCTGATTTCGAATAACGTGATTTCCGGTAACACGGGCGACGGTATAGACTTTATCGAATCCGAACCGCCAGACATCGTGACGGGGCAACTTGCATTCTGGTCAGGCGACGGAGACGCCAACGACAGTATCGGAGCCAATCACGGAACACTGGGGCCTGGCGCCAGCTACGATTCCGGTGTCAATGGGCAGGCATTCCGCTTCACGCGTGTAAACGCCGCAGGTATTTCTGGCGTGGAAGTGCCTGTCACAACTGATATTCTTCAGCCAGCTGTTACCAATCGGATTACGATGGCAGCATGGGTGAACTGGGACGGTGCTTCTGGTGAAAATTCAATCATTCGAACACCAGTCGGAGCGTCGCCGTGGGATTTTTATGCACTGACGGTCCACAACGACGGGGCCGTGTTCGCTCGTGTGACCAGTGGCACTGGTAGTCAGAATTTCACGGGAACGGGCAATGTGCTTACGCCCAACCAGTGGCATCACGTCGCGGCAACCTACGACGGAACCGCGATTCGGATCTACATTGACGGCGTTGAGCGAGCGACAAACAACATCGCTGGCCTCAACATCGGAAGTCCGAACCAGCCGCTCACTATCGGGTCCAGTCGATACGGGGGCAGCTACATGAGCGGCCTGCTGGACGACGTTACGCTGTACGACCGAGCTCTCAACGACACCGAACTGCTACAGCTGTCCGGCCTCGTTCCTGTGGCATCGACTGCAAACGTTGTACGAGGCAACCTGATCGGAACAGACAAGTCCGGCACGGCCGCTTTGCCGAATGCAGGCGATGGCATTCAGGTGGGCAGCAACGACGTCATTATTGGGGGCAGCGGTGCCGGGCACCGGAATACGATTTCAGGCAACCTCGGCAGCGGCATCAATATTGAACCGCAGACGTTTCGAGTCGTCGTGCAGGGGAATGCAATCGGCACCGGCAGGAACGGAGTTCTGGCCGTTCCGAACCAGCAATTCGGTATCAATGCGAGCGCGTCTGCACTGATCGGAACTGACGGCAATAACATCAACGACGCTGCCGAAGCGAACACGATTGCGTTCAATATTTTCGATGGCGTTACATATGACGCGGCCGGAGTGACCGTGCGAGGCAATAGTATTCACTCGAATGTTGGTCTCGGTATCGATTACAACGACGACGGCATTACGGCTGTGGGACCTGGTCTGCAGAACGCGCCCAGCCTGGCCACGACCATCGGCGGCACCACGACTCGCGGCATCGGTACGCTGCAAGGTGTTCCAAATACGATGTACACGCTGGACTTTTATGCCGGCACACAACACGACCCGAGTGGATTTGGTGAAGGTCGCCGGTACCTCGGAGCGGCTCACACGACAACCGACATTGCCGGTGGAGCGACCTTCGACCTGACGGTCAACGCGTTTACCGTTGCTGGCGAATTCGTCACTGCGACTGCGACATCCGGCAGCGGAACAACCAGTGAGTTTTCGAACGCGTCGTCTGTGATTATCGGTACGCCACCGACTATTGAAACGGGCAACCTTGTCTTTACGGTTATTGAAGAAACCGGCGGCGAAGCGAGTGCCACTTACGGTACACCCGACGACACTCTGCCGGAAGGTGGCTTAATTTTGCTCGACGGCCTGTTCGCCAACCCGGACCCAACGGACAGTCATGAAGTCACCATCGACTGGGGCGATGGCACGACCACCACGGCGCAGTATCTGCCGGGTGAGCGAGGTTTCTCAGCCCAGCATCGCTATGAAGACGACGATCCGACCAGCACGCCGTTTGACCTGTATTCGGTTGTTATCACGGTTACCGATGATGATGGAGCCAGCGGCCAGGTCAGTGAACCAGTCACCATTAGCAACGTGGCACCGGAAAACGCAGTACTGACCCTTGATAGGGCGTCCGGGGTTTACATTGAAGGGGAGACTGTGACGCTCGATGTCACGTTCGAAGACCCATCTCTGCTGGATACACACTTCGTCAGCATCAACTGGGGCGACGGCACCACCACGCCGGAATTTGCATTGGCTCAGAATGATCGCAGCTTTACGCTCAGTCACGTGTTGGCCGACAACACCAATGGCACTGGCGAAATCACTGTCACGGTCCGCGATGACGACAGCGGTGTCGGTACGTTTACCGTGCCGATCATCGTCGGCAATGCCGCCCCCGAGCCGATCATTCTGGGCGTTCCTGGAGCACCCAAAGAAGGCACGCCGATCACTTTGACCGCGGATCCACGAGATCCCGGTTCGGCGGACACTCATACATTCGCGTGGACCGCGTCCGTTGAAACAGGACCCGGCGTCCTTGTGCAGGTCGCGACGGGCGATTTATCCACATTCACATTTACACCCGTTGACGACGGGACCTATGTCGTCACGCTGGAAGCCATCGACAACAATGGCAGAGTCGGGACGGCTGATCCGGTCACAATGTCGGTAGCGAATCTGGCTCCCACAATTTTGCCATCAAACCTTGTTCTCACAGATGCGGCTGGCAATGAATTGGTGTCATCAACCGGAGATATCCTGCAGGCGATACCCGAAGGAGCACCTCTTACGCTGGATGGTTCGTTCACCGATCCTGGCACCGAAGCGCACACAGTTATCATCACGTGGAATCACGGCAAGGCGGGAGAACCCGTTCAGCAGACGACGATCAACCTGGCACCGGGCGTCACAACCTTCGAAGCCACTCACGCGTACATCGACGACAACCCCACGGCGACGATTTCCGACCCGTACACGATTCAGGTTCGAGTGGAAGATGCGGATCTTGCCGCATCGACGACAACAAAACAGCTCACCGTCGCCAACGCACTGCCGATGCCAAGAATCGTTGACAAGAGCACAGCAGATCGAGTCATTCTAACCGTCGAAGAAAATGATCCTGGAAACACAGACACGTTCACCTACCTGTGGACCTACACGGCCGACGGAGTCACGCATACGAAGGCAACCAAACAAATTGACTTCGATGTTCCGTCCAATCGAGCGGCGTCTGTTGACGTCATTGTTACGGACGATGACGGTGGATCTGCGACTCGGGCGTTTGAATTCATTGTGGCAACAGACGGCACTGATGAGGTTGAAGTCACGCAGGATCCGCTTACAGGCGAGCTGTCATACACGGTGGACAATGGTTCGGCCACTCTGACTGGATCTGCCGCAGCCGGAACCAACCTGGTCTTCAGTCTACTGGGTGGAGACAACATTTTTGACGGCGGTGATGTCACTACACCGCTCACCATCATTACCACCGGAACGGACAGCAACACTATTACCGGTGGCAAAGGTGACGACCTGGTTTTGGCCGGCGATGGCAATGACATGATCGACGGCGGTGAAGGTAACGACACCATCGTGAGCACCGGTACCGACGACATCACTGGCGGTGAAGGCGACGACGAAATCGAAATCCGTGGGTTCAGCGACAAGATTCTACGTGAAACCGGCGACGGTATCGACACGATCAACTTCACGGCTGTTAACAAGGCCGTGAAGTTGAACCTTGGCGTGACCGGGACCGCTCAGTCGGCGACGGCGGACAATGACATGGTCACGCTAATCGGTTCGTTCGAAAATATTATGGGGTCTGAATTTGACGACGAATTCCATGGCGGTGAGAGTAACAACAAGCTGATGGGCGGTGGCGGCGTTGACAGGCTGTTTGGCGGTGCCGGTAACGACTCACTCGACGGGGGAATGGGGAATGACACTGTCTTTGCAGGTGACGGTGATGATTCCATCGAAGGCGGCATGGGCAATGACGCAATCTATGCGGGCGATGATTCGACGAGCACTGGTGGCGGCAACGACACTCTGTTTGGCGGTGAAGGCAACGATCTGATCTTTGGCGGCGCCGGCAATGATTCGCTCGACGGCGGCATGGGCGACGATATCATTGATGCCAGTGGCGGCGGTGGAAACGATATGATCGACGGTGGCATGGGCGATGACACCATCACCACTGGCGGTGGCGGCAACGATTTCGTCGATGGTGGGATGGGAGACGACAGTCTAATCGCCGGCGATTCACCGTTAGACAACGACACGCTGTTTGGCGGAGAAGGTAACGACCTGATCTTCGGCGGTGCCGGCAATGATTCGCTCGACGGCGGTATGGGCGACGACATGATTGATGCCAGCGGCGGTGGCGGCAACGACATGATCGATGGCGGCATGGGAGATGACACGATCACTGCGGGGGGCGGTGGTAGTGACTTCGTCGATGGGGGCATGGGAAATGATAGCTTAATCGCCGGCGATTCACCGTTAGACAACGACACGCTGTTTGGCGGAGAAGGTAACGACCTGATCTTCGGCGGTGCTGGCAACGATTCGCTCAGCGGCGGCGTGGGCGACGACAGTATCTCGTCCGGCAGTGGCGGCAACGACATGATCGACGGCGGCCTCGGCAACGACACCATCTACGCAGGTGACGGCAACGACAGCACGATCGATTCGGGCAACGACACGCTGTTCGGCGGCGACGGGAACGACCTGATCTTCGGCGGAGCGGGCAACGATTCGCTGAGCGGTGGCATGGGCGATGACAGCATGATGGGCGGCGGTAGCGGTAACGATTCGCTCGATGGCGGCATGGGTAACGACACCATGTATGCTGGAAACGGCAACGACAGCACGACTGGCACGGGCGACGACACGCTGTTCGGTGGAGAAGGTAACGACCTGATCTTCGGCGGTATGGGAAATGATTCCCTCTACGGTGGCATGGGCGATGACAGCATGATGGGCGGCGGTAGCGGTAACGATTCGCTCGATGGCGGCATGGGCAACGACACCATGTACGCCGGTAACGGAAACGACAGTCTGCCCGCCATCGGTGGCGACACTTTGTTTGGCGGTGACGGCAACGACCTCATCTTCGGCGGAATGGGTAACGATTCGCTCTACGGTGGCATGGGCGATGACAGCATGTTGGGCGGCGGTGGCGGTAACGATTCGCTTTATGGCGGCATGGGCAACGACACCATGTATGCCGGCGATGGGAACGATAGCCTCACCGGCCCAGGCAACGACACGTTGTTCGGAGGTGACGGCAACGACCTCATCTTCGGTGGCATGGGCAACGATTCGCTCGACGGCGGCCTGGGCGATGACAGTCTCACGTCCGGCAGCGGCGGAAACGATTCGCTTTATGGCGGAATGGGCAACGACACACTCTACGCTGGTGACGGCAATGATTCCGTGCTGGAAATGGGCGTCGATTCACTGTTCGGGGGCGATGGCAACGACCTGATCTACGGCGGCTTGGGCAATGATTCACTCGACGGCGGCTTCGGTAACGACACTCTCTACGCCGGTGACGGTAACGACAGTTTCGGCAATTACGGCACCGACACGTTGTTTGGCGGCGATGGCAACGACCTGATCTTTGGCGGCAGCGGCAACGATTCGCTGATGGGCGGCATGGGTAACGATACGCTGGTGTCAGCCGATGGGAGTGACTCCGATGGCGGCTACGGAGATGACACGCTGTACGGCGGTGATGGCAATGACATGATCTACGGCGGCATGGGCAATGATTCAATCGATGGCGGCATCGGCAATGACACCATGTACGCCGGCGGCGAAAACGATAGTCTCACAAACATGGGTGAAGACACTCTGTTTGGTGGCGACGGCAACGACCTCATTTTCGGCCAGGCAGGCACCGCTTCGATACTCGGTGGAGCGGGCGACGACGCTCTGTATCCCGGCAGTGGCAATGGAGCAGTCTATGGCGGTGATGAATCGCAGCTCGACAACTCTTTTGCGGACGTGCTTGTTCGCCAGGCAGACGCCGATCAGGTGCTGACCGATACAACGATCACGGAAACTCCTGCGGGCAGTTCAACATCGTTTGTGACGACACTTCACGGAATTGATCAAGCCATCCTGTTGGGCGGTGCTTCCGACAACCTGCTGGATGCATCGAACTTTAGCGGAACCGTCACGCTGCTGGGCTATGGCGGCAACGACACTCTGCTGGGCGGATCGGCGGCAGACCTGCTGGAAGGTGGCGTCGGAAACGATTTAATGAACGGCGGTGCGGGTGGCGACACTTATCGCTTCCGTCGTGATGCAGCGGGCAACGATACGATCGACGAACCAGCCATCGGTGGCACCACACCCGACCTGCTGGACTTCTTCGAATTCGGGCAAGCTGTCACTATTGATATCGGCAGTTCGGCAACTCAAACGCTTGCTCCCGGCCTGTCTTTGACATTCACGAACCCGCAGCAGATTGAGGACGTTCGAGGCACCGCGTTTTCTGATGATATCACGGGCAACGAAGCGGCCAATAAAATCATCGGGGCCGGCGGTCAGGACCGACTCGACGGCGCGGCAGGCGACGACCTGCTGGAAGCCGGACAGGTGAAACAAATCTTTCTGGACTTCGATACTGAAACGGATGTCGGAGAACACGTCTACACCACGGAAGAACGCAACGCCATTCAACAGCGCATGGCAGACGACTACGCGGCATTCGGTTTCGAGTTCTCTCAGACGAAGCCGACCGACGGGCCGTTCGTGAGCATCTTCTTCAACCGAGCACCGATCGCCAACGGTCGCGCGGTGCCCGGCGGTGAAGCTCAGCATCTGGGCTGGCGACAGCTTGATGTTTCCGGAGCAGTCATTCTGGATGTCAACGCGTTCTTCTCCACTACCGGCAACGGTCTGGAAGGAACGCCTCAGAACTTTATTGAAATGTCAGCCACCATCGCGGCTCACGAAATGGGCCATCAGTTCGGACTGCGACATCACGACGCCTTCGGAGCGATCGGTGACGGCATCTTCGAAAAACTCAACCCCGCCCGTTTTCTGCCGACGTTTACGGGCGAACGACTGGCAAACGAAACGCCCAACCATCTGATGGGGTCTCCTGCGTCGATAGGAACGAGCCTTATCGATGCGCTCAGCAACCCCCACCTGGGACCTCGCGAAGCCATGAAACTGGCGTTTGCGGATACCGGGAAGACGGTGTTTGAGGCCGATTTAAAGCCCATGGTTTCAGGAATTCCCATCCAGCCGGTTGGCTTGGGTGTGGATGGTTCGCTGCCGGAACTGTTCGTCCCCGAAACCCGGCCTGACGGACTTCCCGCCGGCGAAGAACCGCTGTCATTCGCGGCTATCAACGCCGTGGGCCACATCGACATTGATCCATCGACAGGCAACAGTGAAAGCGACTTCTATAGCTTCACGGCTCAAGCCGGCGATTTAGTCACCATCGAAACATTCTCCGATTCGCTCGACCGCATCAGCAATCCCATCGATTCCGTCATCCGGCTGCACCAGCTTGTTGGTGGGGTGTTCTTGCCAGTTGACTATCACGGAAGTCTGTTCAATGCCTTCAATGATGATGGCTTCGAACCCAGCGACTCTATCCTGCTGGACGTGCCGATCCTGGAAGACGGGACGTATGTGGTTGAGGTCGACACCTTCAGCGTCGATATCCTGGAACTTGATCGCACGGGCACTATCTTTAGCGAACCCTATGTTGCCGCAGCAGACGTCGACGCCCTGATCGCCGCTAATCCCAACAGCCCCGGCGTTCTCGACACCGACACCGGCGAATACGAATTGCTGGTCTATATCGACCGAGCCGCTCCGTCATCAGGCAATGCTATTAAAGGTGACAGTCTGATCGGAGGAGCTGGCAGCGACACGGTCATCGGCAGCTCGGGCAACGACCAGCTGATCGGTTTCGATCCTTTAGTCGACCGTTTCGAAGACTCGGCAGGCAGCCCGGTTCTACAGGCTGGGGACCTGTTATTGACTCAAAGCGCCGCCGACATCAGCGAAGGCGGAAGTGTTACTCTGACGGGGTCTATGCCGCTGCTGAGTTCAGTCGTCATTCAGTGGGGTGATGGCAGCGAACCCACAACAATCACCGCCACGACCGGTTCCGAAGATTTCACGGCGACTCATACCTACGAAGACAATCCCGCCGGAGTGGCTGCAGCGGGGACGTTTACGATCTCTATTTCCGCTACGGACACGAATCTCAAATCGAACACCGCAAACACGTCCGTTGTTGTGCGAGACAGGTCGCCGGGTGTTGATCTTCAACTGACGGAAAAGAATGGAACAACACTCGCTGAACCAAACAGTAGAAACAGTCTGCTTTTGACAGAAGGCGACACGGGCCGATTTGCGTCAGTGATAACCGACGTCGCCGGCGACACGTTCAATTACTCGTGGGAGGTCAAACCGACGACCGGAGGACTGGTTATCACATCCGGAAGTACGTCCGAGATTGGTTTTGATTTACCGGACGACGGAGCCTACCTCGTCACGTTTACGGCCACCGACACACAGAGTGGCAATGTTGGCACGACCACGGTGAGTATCACTGCCAACAATGTGGCGCCGACGCCCACTATCAGCGGGCCCACGACCAGCGGCGAAGGTGGCTCGGTTTCGTTCTCGTCAACAGTGTCCGACGTGCCTGCCGACCTGCCGAACATCACCTATCTATGGCAAGTCAGCAGCGATACGGGCCAGACGGTCGAATCCGCAACCACCGCAGACTTCGAGTTCACTCCGACTGCAGCGGGCAATTACACCGTGTCGCTGACTGTCTTCGATGGTGGAGACAGCCGTACGACAACACATTCTGTGCAGGTGATTCCTGTGGTGCTGCCAACGATCACGGCTCTCACCACGGACGCTCAGGCCATCGGACAAAAGGGCACGGACGACACGGTCACCGTGCAGGCTGAACTCGCGGACCTTGGACCCACATCAGCGCTGATGGTTTCCGTAGACTGGGGTGACGGCACAACGACAACCGGCTCCTTTGAGAACGGCAGCGCCGTCGGCACACACGAATATGCCTACGGTGGAATCTATGAAGTCACGTTGGCAATCACAAACACCAACACCGGCGCATCCGTATCTCAAACCGCCCAGGCCATTATCAGCGGCATCGGCGTTCAGGATGGCACTCTGAACATCGTCGGCACGGTTGGCCTCGATCAGGTCATCGTCCAACGTCGCAGTGCGAGCAGCTACCTAATACGTTCAAACACGCTCGGGACTCACAGCGTAAATCCCAACTCCAGCGGTGGCCAATTTGAAGCCATCCACATACAGCTCGGCGACGGAAACGACCGCTTCAACGCTCTGGGCACGTTTGAGGTGCCACTCATCGTGGATGCCGGAGCGGGCAATGACCGCCTTGTCGGCAGCCGGGGCGGCGACGTGCTGTTGGGAGGCCCCGGCAACGACTATATCTGGGCCGGTTCCGGCAACAACATTGTGGTTGGCGGGGGAGGGCGTGACTTCCTTTTCGGTGGTTCCGGACAGGACATCCTCATCGGCGGAACCACGGACTTCGACGGCAACGCGGCCGATCTCCGAGGGCTTCAGCAGGAATGGAACCACCCAACTCGCAGCCTGCACGAACGTGTTCAGAATCTGTCGGACTACGGCGGTGGAGCAGGCGGTAGCGGATTGAACGGCACCAACTACCTGCAGGCTACTGGCGCGAATCCAACAGTCAGTGAAGATACCGATCGAGACCTGTTGTTCGGCGGAGGCAACACCGACTGGCTGTTCTTTGACTCCGGACAGGACATCGGCTACGGCACTATCGGAGACCTGCTTGGCGACGACCTCGACGACTTCTTCGCGACGTAACGCGGTGGAATGGCAAATACACGGGCTTCGCCGGTCGCAAATTTGCTGTCGGAATGAAGCTTGTGTTGGAAGTGGGGCGTTTGTGGCTTAGAATCGACTGTGTTCAGTCGATATTCCGCTACGCCCGCCCCACCTCCATCGATACTCTGATCGGCTTGCCATGCATCCCATTCTGCAGCAGCTTCAGGCGAAGACTCGCCGACATTTCCTTTCGTCTTCCGGCATCGGCCTGGGCGCCATCGCTCTGTCATCGCTGGATGGAAGTGTTACGTCGGCCGATGTGGCGGTTGATAGCATGAGTCCGCTGGCTCAGCGGCAGCCCCATTTCGATGCGAAGGCAAAGCGAGTCATCTATCTGCACCTGACGGGGTCGCCGCCGAACCTTGACGTCTATGATTACAAGCCGGAATTGGTTAAACGCGACGGTCAAGACTGCCCGGACACCTTTCTTGAAGGCCGCACCTTTGCTTTTACGGCTGGCGTGCCGAAGCTAATGGGAACGCCGCGTAAGTTCGCTCAATATGGCGAAGGCGGGACGTGGCTGTCTGATGCGGTGCCGAATTTTCACGATGTTGCGGACGAAATGTGCTTCGTCCATTCGATGAACACCGACCAGTTTAATCACGCTCCGGCGGAGTTGTTGATCTACACGGGTTCACCGCGATCGGGACGTCCGTCGTTGGGAGCGTGGGCGACTTACGGACTGGGCACGGAGAATCAGGACCTGCCGGGCTTTGTTGTTTTGATCAGCAGCGGCGTTCAACCGAATGGCGGAGCGAACTCGTTCGGCAGTGGATTTCTGCCGTCGGTCTTTCAGGGAGTTCAGTGTCGTTCGAAGGGCGATCCGGTGTTGTATGCTTCCGACCCTGAAGGCATGGACCGTGGACTGCGAAGACGGTCACTGGATGCGCTGAGGCAGCTTAACGAACTTCAGGCCAAAGAACTGGGACACCCGGAAACGCTGACTCGGATCGCGCAATACGAATTGGCGTATCGCATGCAGACGTCGGTGCCCGATGTGATGGACATCACGAAGGAGACCAAACAAACTCAGGAAGCCTACGGAGCGAAGCCGGGCGAAGCGAGCTTTGCCAACAATTGCTTGCTGGCGAGACGGCTGGTCGAACAGGGCGTTCGCTATGTGCAGCTTTTCGACTGGGGGTGGGACTTCCACGGAACCGCTGAAGCCACCGGGCTGACGAGTGGATTGACCAATAAGTTTGCTGCCACTGATAAGCCGATTGCTGCTTTAATACGAGACCTAAAGCAACGAGGACTTTTGAAAGACACATTGATTGTTTGCGGCGGCGAATTTGGTCGCACCCCGTTTCGCGAAGGTCGTACGGCAGCCAGCAAAGTGCTGGGCCGCGATCACTATCCGGATTGTTTCACAATGTGGATGGCGGGCGGCGGCGTGAAAGGTGGCTTCAACTACGGCCAAACAGATGAACTTGGCTTTCAGGTCACCGAAAATAAAGTCCATGTGCATGACCTTCAGGCCACGATCATGCGTCTGCTCGGCTTCAATCACGAAAAGCTGACGTTCCGTTTTCAGGGCCGCGACTACCGCCTGACCGACGTCCATGGTCACGTGGTCGACGACCTCATCGCATAAGTGACCGTGCTGACTTCATAAACGGTTGCTACGAAAACGTCCAGGGTTCGCGGTAGGTGACGGCGTTCAGCAGAGTGTTGGCTTTGTCGTTGTCAATCACAGTTTCCCGTTTTGGATCCCAGCGCAGCGGTGTCTGCAGAGCTTCCGAAACGTAGCCAAGATGGCCCGGTGTGATCGAACGATGCCCGATTTCTGCCGGGGCAATGCATTCTTCGCGACTGCGCACGCAAACCAGAAAGTTGGCCGCATGGCTTTGCTGGCGAGGCATCCGAATCGGTCCGGCGCTGAAGTCTTTCTGCAGCCAGCGTTTGTCAGAGGCTTCCATTTTTCCACGTCGCACGTACACCCAACCCTCGCTACCGATCACCTTTAGCCCTTGTCTGTTGCGGCTGGAAATCGTCGATGTAATAGCGCCATCGTATTCGCAACGAATCGTGTACTGATGCGGCGAGTTATAGACGTCGGTTTCGGGGTAGGTCCAGTTGACGGCCTCGACCAAAGTGGGGCCTGATCGTTCCGCGCCGATTGCCCATTGGCCGATGTCGTTGTGATGCCCGATCCAGTCCATTAACACGCCGCCGCCATACGCGCGATGTCCGCGCCACCAGCGATGATGTCGCGCCTGCATCAGTGGCAGCACCTTCGACGGCCCGCACCAGAAATCGTAGTCCAGCGTTTCGCGCGGCTTGACGACGTCCGTGCTGCCCATTGGCTTTTCGTAACCCGGTGGCAGCCCCACTTCCAGCGACTGAATATCGCCCAGCAAACCGTTCTTCGCAATTTCGACAACTCGCTGAAAAGATTCATCCGACCGCTGCTGCGAACCAACCTGGAATACAGCATCGCGTTTGGCCACTTCCGCAACGATCGCTTTGCCTTCTGCAAACAAATGAGTCACCGGTTTTTCACAGTAGACGTCAAGCCCGGCGGCCAGCGCGTCCAAAGTACAGCGAGCGTGCCAATGATCGGGCGTCGCGACGATGACGGCGTCCAGATCCTTGTGAGCGATCAATTCGCGATAGTCAGCATAGACCGCCAATCCCTTCTGAGGCGTGCCGGACTTCTCGTTCGCATATGCCTTGTTGATTTTCTCCTGCCCCGGCTTTCGTCCGTAGGCCGTTCCCTTCCCCCAGGCATTGTCGCGGTAGTGAAAGTCGTCCACGTCGCAGATCGCCACGATCTGGCAATCGTTCAGCGGCAGAAAGTCGCCCAGCAACTGAAAACCACGAGCTCCCATGCCGACCATGCCAACGTTAATGCGTTCCGACGGCGCGGTTGCTGCCGGCGTGCTTGCGGCCAGCATTGAGTTTGAAATCGCGGCACTGCCGATCGTGGCGGCGGCTGTTGCGGTAAAGCGGCGGCGAGTTGTCTGCGGCATAGTTGTGAGCCTTTATCTGAAATGCGGACGGTGACCGGCGGACAACCGTGGCATCGTGCCTTCCCGATTGAGTTATTTTCTGGAAGGTGGCCGGTGTAGTTCAATCGTCGATCGTATCACAGAACCGATCGCAATGCGCCATTGGGCGCTCCGTCATGGCTGTGGCTGGACCGCGAATTGGTGCGGCGAGCGAATGCGTGTCGTCAACGAGCTACCTCACCGCTTGAGGAAGCCGACCGTCGAGGTGAATAAGCGTTGTTCCACGTCTGCCGATTCTGTAGCAGCGGGCGGAAGCGTGAGTTCATCCAGATTTGCCACACAGAAACAGCAGCCTAAAACTCGCACGTGAAAGCTCACAAAATCGTCCCAGTTTGGGGGCAGAATCCCGAGCGTGAACTTGCCGAGCGTCGTTCGTTTGGGGCAGCTTGGGCGTTCGGATTCCCAAACAGACGTCAGCAGCGTGTCCGTCGGAGGTTCGCTTGCGGCGGCGCGTGCCGAAGTGTCGGACGACGTCTCCGCCTCGCTGACCAACTGAGACAAGCGCTTGATCAGTCGATGCTTCACCAGCCCAATTTCGCTTTCCGATACCGACAGGACCTCCGCCAGTTCCTGATTGCGCAACCCCGCGTAGAACAGGCCTTCTGCAATTTTTAGCTCTCGAAATTTCTCAGCCGCCTGAAGCTTGTCCGCCAGTTGCCGAATCGCGTGCGAGAGAATTCTACGGTCAGCTTCGTCCGTTTCGTTGCGGCGGGCATACCAACTCGCGTGCATGTCAGGAGACGCTGCTTTCTGCAACGGATTCTGAGCATTGGCGGACGCTTCTCCTGCAGAAGATGAAAATGTACATGCGGGCACTTCGCGATTGCGGCCCTGCCGACGGTAGTGGTCAACAATCCTGCGTCGCAGAATTTGAAACAGAAAAGATTCCAGCTCACACTGCTGTCGAAAATCCGACATGGCATTCAGGAAGGCAACAAACGATTCCTGAACCAGGTCTTCTGCCGTCGCGTGCTGATCAACCTGACGGACGGCGAACGCCATCAGCCGTTTCTGAAACCGCGCAACAAACTGGTGCCAGCCATCGGCGTCGCCGGCCTGGATCAGACTTAGCAGATGCTGGTCCGCTTCATTCATGCTGATTTTCTAAATAACTCCCCACCAAATGGGCGCCCCGGGGTTTCACTCGTTCCTCGCTCCAACCGCAGCCACCACGTCATCCCCAATTCCACAAGAATCTATTGAGTCGCCGTCGGGGTGGCCAGCGAAGTGGTTACCAGCCGACGAACCACCACATTAACAAGAGTCCAAGAGACGTCACCACACTTAGTAAAACACGTCCCCGGTAATACCCTTCGGTGAAATAATTGAAAGCAAAGCACAGAATCGCTGTCAGGCCAAAAACGATGACAAGCGCCGCGGCCAAAGAAAACCGTTCCTGCTGCACGACTGTGGCCTGATGCTGAGCCGCCGCAATCACCGGTTTCATACGAGCCGATGAGACATCCAGCAGCACAGCTTCTCGCCAGACATCGCCGTACGGTCTCGAAAGCTTTTGAGCGAAGCGGTCCACAACTAACGATTCGTCTGCCATCACCGTGAAGCCGGGCCTAAGTAGTCGAGACTTCATTTGCGCGTCGGCAAACGCCAAACGACTGGCTTCAGCCTGGGAAGAAACGAACTGGTGAGAATAGCCTGCCACAAATTTCTGTTGAGGGCGTTTGGACACATATACGTCCAGGTCTTCAACCCACGGTTTGTCGAGATAGTTGTTAGACACCTCAGCCGCCCCGTGCGACGTTTCGATTTTACAGACCATCCGCCCCTGAATCTGCCGCGCCTTCTTTCCGTCGACTTCGATCTCGATGTGTTGATCATCGGTAAGCAGTGTTACCCGGACGGTGTTATCCTTCACTGGACCGGTTGCAGCTGTCGAGCCTTGGGCCGGATAGTAGATCTGGACTTCGCTGATGGGAAATTCCCGTTGCAACAGGTGAGCGAAGCCATTCTCGACACCTTTTTCGCCGGTCTGATTGAACAGCAGGAATGAGTCCGGCGCAGTCAGCTGTGTGATTTTCGGATCTTCCTGATCGACTAGTTCAGCGGCGGGCAGGTCAGCGATGGAGTCGCCATCAGCGGCCGCTTCGTCTATAGATGCAGGTTCTGCGTCAGGCGGAACATTGGCAGCTTCTGTTTGAGCTGCGACTAGCAAACGATTCGCATCAAGTGCGTCGCGGACTTTGCGAGCCAGCGACTTAGCCGCCGCCGCTTTGCTCGGATAGACGTTCGCTTCGAAGCCTTGTTCGTCGAGGCTGGCCCACATTCCTTTTGTTGCTAAAACCGCGTCGAGTTGACCAGGCATCTGGGCCGAATTTGTAGCCGGTCTTTCGCGGGCCATTTTCACGTAGAAGATGGTCGCCAAGGCAATTGGCACGAGCAGAAGCAGCCCAATCGCCAGCAGTATTTTGAACACGTTTGGCCGCGCAGACTTCGCACCTGACTTATCGCGGTTCACGAACTTGACGATCAGCACCACGGCGACAACTAGAATTACTATTTCCTGAGGCCCCAACATCAGCGTCTCTCCTGCGTTTAGTTTTCATCGCCATCCGACTTTGCGTCGACGGTTTACATCTTCCATGAACTCCTAAAGTCTTAGATACCTGAACAGCACAAAGCTCCGACATGCACCCCAGACAGAATCTGTGCCAGATTTATCAACCCATTATGGAATCTTGACTCGACGCGACAGCCGAAAACGTACGGCGATCACGGCTACGGCAGATGCGATGGCGGCAATTATGACCACTTCATCCTCATTCCTGACAAAGAACAGGACGCTCGCAATGACTACCACGCATGCGCTAACGATCAGTTCCAGAAGAATAGAAATCCCGTCAAAGCTTAGTGACAGTTTGGGGCGTTGCACTGGTTCCTGTTTCCGGCGGTGACGGATCCAGCGATATCGTATTGCCAGCGCACCAATCACAACTGCACCGGCGCCGACAGCAAACGTGCTGTCATCCTGGTTGATAATCAAGCCGACCAATAAAGCTATTGCTGCCAGAATAATGAATTCAAGAAAGACGCTGGTTTTGTCCGACGTGACTGTCCTGTGATATTGTTTTTGACCATCACTCAATGGATTTGCATCCGCATGTAGGCCGCTAACATTGTCACCGCTTCCATTCGGCGGTGCGGATAACATGCTTTCCGGCCACGCTCGATGCTGCAGCCGAAACCGCAAGGCGAACAGCCCCACCGCTCCTGCCACAATTGCGCACGCAATCTCTTCTCCTCGGCCACGCGACATTGCACAAATTCCGATAACCGTGACGACGGAACCAGCAATGAGCAGTTCCATAAACATGGCCTTTCGGTCGTAGAGCAGACGCGGCTTCTGCGGTCTTCGCCTTTTCTCCAGATGCGAACGTTGCAGCAACGGAGCATTCGCCGCTGCTTTTCGAAACGGAGCCACCAACTGAACCGTGATGGCTGCGGCCATAATCACAGCTCCTGCAAACGGAATGCCTTCGGAGCGGTGGTCCAGCAAACCATTGACCATGACGGCGACCGCACCGATGGCAATAACGGGGACCACGGACAGACGGTGCTTTCGATGCGGGGCGACAAGGCATCGCCAGTCGAAAAGAAGCGTCGTCGCACCGAAGCTAAGTATGAGCGGCCATACAACGGTTTGTGGCATTCTGTTCGCTACCATGACAGTCAGTGCAGCAAACAGAGACGCCGTCCAGCCTACGCGGGACAACACGGCCCAGCCGATTCCACCTTCGCGAGGCAGCGTGAAAATTGAAACGACTGTCACCAATGACGAAATCAGCAACGTGGGGATCGCGGCGGCACCGACAAACACCGGCTGTGGAGCCCCGTAGTCGCGCATTCGCATACCGACGGTCACTAAAACCGTCGTCACCACAACTGCCGTGAGGAACCTCAGCCCCAGCGGAAGAGGGTCCGGTTCTGCATGGAGTCGCAGCGGTGGCGCATAGTACAGGCATGCTCGATGAAGTAGCTTCGCTGTGCGATCCCGGCCAGCTTGTTGAGTCGCCTCGTGGTACTCGCTGGTCTCCTGCATCACTGTCGGAGCGGTCGAATGAGACAGTGGGGCGGCTACGTCCGTGCTATGGCTGTGGTTTTCGGATCCAGCACCGATATCCGCGTACGGTGACTCAAAACTAACTTCCGCCGCTGCCCCAAAATCATTACGGCTGGAAGCCGCAGTTGCGTGTTGCTTTGCCGCGCGAGCTCGTTCGCCAACCAGCGACAGCGTGGCCGGGTTAAAGCTGTCCATCATCGGCGCTGGCGATTCTTTGCCGACGATCGCTTCTACCATTTCCTGAGCCGTCTGAAACCGATCGGCCGGATCGCGTTGCATCGCCTTCACAACGGCCGCCGCAAAGGGCTCTGGCAACTCGCTGACGTCCGGGTCACTGCTAAGATGTTTCATCAACACTTCGCCAAGACTTTCGCCGATATACGGCGGTTTGCCCGTCAGCATTTCGAACAGAATGACGCCCAACGCGTAGATGTCGACTGTCTTGTCATAGCGACCGAGGCTGATTTCCGGAGCCATGTAGTGCACGCTGCCGACCGTCATCGTGTTGCCGCTGCGATGGCTGGCCGTGATGACTTTGCTGAGGCTGTAATCGCCGATCTTCACGAGCCCGTCTTCGAAGAAAACGTTATGAGGCTTCAGGTCGCGGTGCACGACCCCCGCTTCGTGCAGATAGCTGAGTCCCCTGGCCAATTCCTTGAGAAAGAACTTTGTCTGGTCGACGCCGAGTCCATTGGGAGATTCGTCAAGGACTTCTCGCAGTGAGGGGCCGCTGACGTATTCCATAATCACCCACGGTGTTCCGTCGGCCGCGTGCTTGATGTCGAAGATCATTACAAGGTGAGGCGACTTCAGATTCATGCAATGGCCGATGCCACGCAGTTCCACTTCTTCGAAGTTCTGCACGGCTTTTAGAGCCACCTCACGGCCGGAATCGCTGACGGCAAAATAGACTTCGCCAAACCCACCGCGGCCCAGCGCATACTGGATTGTAAAGCCGTCCAGTGGTCGATCGCCGTTTTGATAGTGATATGTCGCCATAGAATCTATTCCGTTAACGCAAACCGAACGTCGTTCATTAACACCGACTGCCCCAACCGTAAAGGCATCCATTCGCTGCCCGCCTGCAGGCTTCTCAATGCGTAGCCACCGGCATCGCAATGCAGCACGATCGGTGAGTCTTCGTTTGGTAAACGAAAGTGGCTGCCGTTCGGACCAAACAATAATGAATCTGACATCAACACCACGTTGCGAATGTCTCGCTGTTCCAGCTTGGAACCTGTGATGTGCAAGACGGCCGAACCGCTGGCCGCCACCGGCTTCAGAAAACGCAACCGACCTCGACTACCAACTGCAATGCTGTCACCATTGGCCAGCAGCTTGCGTGTCACCTGCAGGCCGTTCACCTTGAATGCCTCTTCAGATTCCGCAAAGTAGTCGTCGCTTTCTCGACGAATGCGAATCGCTGTGGTCGCTCCTTCTGTTTGCAGCCTTAAATCGCAGGCGGCAGAAGATGGTGATGAGATTGCTCCAATCGTGACGATGTCCTTCCGCAGCAACAGCAGTCCACCAATCCCATCGACCCGCAGGACACAGCGGCCAGGTGTTCCGCCGCCGATGTCACCAGCCAATCGGTCATCATTCTGTGCGACGGGACGACTGGGGACATCCGCACTGGCGGAAGAATTGGGCAGAAGACCGAGCGGGCCTGCAGCCAGTGAATTCAAAAGTTGCAGCGCTTCTGCAACGGCGGTCTGAGCTTCTCGAACCCATTCGGCATCTGGAATGACGCGCCTCAACAGATTCAGTTCGGCCGTTGCGCTGGAAAAGTCGTGCGACGCAAGGTGCCGTTTGACTGTACGGCAGCGGTCAAGACACTGCTGCAGCTCGTCGTAGCTGGGACTGCCTGACTGGCGAGCAGTTCCCGGTGCTGCACCTTGAACTCTCAACCACGAAAGCGAGTCCGCGATTGCGGCGGCTCGGTCCAGTCTTCCCGCCACCAGTTCCACTACGCCCGCATCGATTAGCGGTTCAACTGCCACATTCAGCAGCGGTGCAATGCGAGCGTGGAAGCGCTGATCCGGTTGCAGACTGCTGATCAGATTCGCTGCCGCCGTGAATTCACCAGCATCGACCGCTGTCTGAATTCGCTGAACGGCGTCATCAATAATCATTCGTTTCGCTGCGATCGCCTGTTCTAAACGTCCGGCGGCAGCCGCTCCGGATGTACTCTGATCCGCGTCCAGTCCACCCAGTAACTTCGCGCCGATCGAATAGGCACCAGCGTTGAGTTGTTGTTCTGCTGTGGCCAGCACGTCCTGACGGCGTTGTTGTCGCCCGTGCCTCTCCTTTTCAGCCGTTGAAACCTTTGCAAGTAGCTTTGCAACTTCCGGCGATCGGCCGGCCAGTTGCAAAGCCTTGTTCGCGTCGTGCCGAGCATCTTCCAAACGCGCCGCTGTCAAATGCTCAGTAGCTCTGACAGTGAACGCGGCGGCCAGGCGATCGATCAGCGTTTGGCCATCACGATGCCCGCGTTCGGGCGAAGCCTGTAGCAGGGCGAACGCGTCGTCCAGACGGCCGCTACGAATGGCCGTTTCCGTTCGTTTGAGATTAAGGTTGAACAAGTGGCTGGCCTTTCTCAACGGCATCGACGTTCCACGATTAGTCGCCAGTGAGGTTGCGTGGAGGATACGAACTCAAGTCCTCGAACACCTCTTGCCGGCGGACAAAGATCCGACCAGCGACGTTTGGGCAACGATTCTCGCCCCACCGACATGACGCCGGTGGAGCCGTGCTCTCTGTGTGCGTCTGCGGAAACCACACTTTGCGTGTCCCACAAACGCTTTTGAACCTTGGCTACTTCGTTTCGACACCGACAACCTTATGTTCGCCACTGCGGGGGTTATTGGCTTCGAAGTACTCGTCAAGTTCTGTCAGCAGTCGTTCTTCATCCACGACTTCTTCCGCTGCGGAGACCGCGAACAAGTCCTGTTCATGGGCAAGCACTCGTTGAGCGACTGCTAGACGTTTTTCGATATTGCTGAGAAGTTGGTCGGCTTCTGACAACTGACTGCCGTCGACCAACCGCCCGCTTTCAATTTTCGATGCCTGCACCAGACGATGCTGAGCCGCCAGGGCTTCGACTTTCTGTTCCAGTTCTCCTTTGCGGTGCCTCATTTTTTCCAGCATCGTCAACGCCGCGTCGAGACTCTGCTGCCGCTTTTCCAGCAACCGCTGCTTGCTGGCCAACGCCAGTTCGCCCTGTTTGAAGCGTTCAAAACGCTGATGCAGTTGTTCGGTCAGTTGGTTCCGCTTGATGTTGCGGCCATTAACCGAATACGAGACCTGCACGTTTTTCATTTTCCCTCGCAGCGAAGTCAGCGATTGCTGTTCGCGCTGTAACTGTTTTTCTGATTCTGTGATGTCCGATTCCAGAGCCGCAATCTCAACTTCTTCCTGAGCAATCATCCTGACCTGTGACTGCAGATCCGGCAATATGGCTTCGATCATATCGCCAGCTCGCCGCAGTTCGAATTCGACCGGCACGGCGTCTTTGACGGCCTGCCGAGCGGCTCGCGTGGTGGTGTGAACATAGCTGCCAACGTTGGTCCCGAGCACGACGACTCCCGCGACCCCCGCCACAACAACAGTGACGACTCCATATTTGATCCAGCGCAACATGATGACGGACTTTCCTGAAAACACCGGACGTGATTCGGTCCGGACCACCAAAAACCCCGCAATTCCCTGCAAATTGCGGCTTCTGGTGAGGGCAGTCGTCGGCCGTTTCGAAATGTTGCAAAATTTTCCGTCAGAAATTTGCGGTTTGATAAAGGCCGTCAATTCCGTCTAACACCGGGTTCTGTCAATTGCGGCGATTGCACCGTCGTGTCAGCGACGAAACATCGAAACGAGTGCCAATTGTCGTGTTGTTTTTCCGCAACGAATCGTTAACAGGCTACGTTCAATGTTGGTGATGTATCAATCGAGTTGATACCGCGCTATCGTCGAACAGTGGCCGGCATTTTGCCATGAGAACAATATGACTCCCTCTCCCCAATCACCCGAACGCTCAGTCCTCGACGAAATTCGATCGACCATTGCGTCGCTTGACGCACTGCGCGACGGAAAGAAAGTTCCCAACTACAAAGCCGCTTTGGCCAGCCGCCCCACCGACATTGAAGTGGTGGAACAACCAGTGGTTGCCGAAGACGAACGGCCGGAACAGTCGATTGAGACCGTTGACCCAATCTTGCACGGAGTCGAAGCTGTCATCAACGCGGCTGCATCAGCACCAGTGAAGCGAGCTTCCGCCGACAGCGCGAACCCTGCGAACATCGACCACGCTGACATCGACTCCGCTGATATCGACCACGCTGACACTAGTGAAACCAGCGAAGGTGCGGAATCGGAAGCAGCCGTGCCGAATCCGACAGCAGCTACAGTTCATCCGGAGAGCGTGGCTCTTCGACACGTGAACAAGAATGCGAAAATCATGATTGTGGACGATGAGCCACTAAACATCATGACATTTCGCCAGCATCTGAAACAGGATGGCTACCATAACTTCGTCACCACGGAACGAGCGACCGAAGCGTTGGTGATGATTCGTCAGGAACAGCCGGACGTGCTGTTGCTGGACATTCAGATGCCGGAAATCAACGGTCTGGACATCCTGCGGGTGATGGGACTTGACCCTGTCTCGCAGCACATTCCTGTATTGATTCTGACCGCCGAAACGGATCCGCGAGTCCGCAAAAAGGCGCTCGATCTGGGAGCCAGTGACTTTCTATCGAAGCCGATTGACCCCAGCGAATTGCTGCCTCGTGTCCGCAACGCGATCATTCTGAAAAAACACTATGACATGGTTGCCAACGAAGCGGCTCGCCTGGAACAGCAGGTCGAACGTCGCACGCGGCAGCTTGAAGCAACTCGCCAGCAACTGATTCTCAGCCTCGCTCGCGCGGCAGAACATCGTGACAACGACACCGGTAACCACGTGATTCGTGTTGGCCGTTACACGGCCATCATTGCCTCGGCAATGGGATATCCGGAACGAAAACTGTCGATGCTGGAGCAGGCTGCTCAACTACATGACGTTGGGAAAATTGGCATTCCCGACTCGATCCTGTTCAAGCCCGGTAAGCTTGACCACGATCAGTACGAACTGATGAAGCACCATTGTGCGATCGGTAAGCAGATTATCGAACCGATTTCAGAACGTGATTGGGAAGTTCTAAAGACCCACACCCGCAAGGGCGAAAGTCTGCTGCACGTGCGATCGTCACCGTTGCTGATGCTGGCCGCTCGCATTGCTCAGACCCATCACGAAAAATGGGACGGAAGTGGCTACCCACTTGGCTTGCAGGGCGATGACATTCCGCTGGAAGGTCGAATCGTTGCCGTCGCGGACGTGTTCGATGCTCTATCCAGCGCCCGGCCGTATAAAAAGGCATTTTCTCGCGAAAAGTGTTTCGCTATTTTGGAAGAAGGTCGCGGCAAGCATTTTGACCCGCGCGTGCTTGATGCGTTCTTCTCAAAGTCTGGCGAGATTATCGAAACGCAATTGAACCTGATGGACGAAGAGCACCGGTTCGTCGGCGCGGATATAGTCGCAGGCGAAGACAAAGCAGAATCGTAAGCGGTCGGTCGAAGGGCAGTCTAAGCCGCTTCGTTATGATGCGTCAGCTGCTCATCCTCGGCGTCGTTTTCGTTGCTGGGATCGGCAGAAAGTGCTCGGTCCAGTGCCTGTTTGCCTCGCGGGCTAATTTGGTATCGCAGGCCAACGCTGCGGCCTGTGATTTCAAACTTCAGGAATCCCATGGCGATTAGCTGGCCGTGCGACTGAGTCAGGTCATCCGAACTTAGTTCCGGCAGCTCGTTAATCCGCTCCAGCCACCCGTCGAAATCTTCAACCGAAGCCTTCGCAGTGGTGGCTCGAACCGTGTACGCCTGCATTACCTGCAGGTTCTGCTCAGTCAGTCGGTCCAGTTGCAGCGTCGCGTTCGTCATACGTCGAGTTATCGGCGCGACGAAGCCTCACTTGCAGCAACGAGGCCGGACCTATGACGACCGATACGACACGCGCATTTTAACATGCGCCTCTCTGCCGATCAGAACTGCTGGTCCGAATCCGCGATTTCAATTTTCGGCGAACGTCGAAAATCCGGAAATCCGTTCAAGTTGAGACAGGATTGAGTCGGCCTGATCGGCGTCGACGTTGGACGATTCCAGAGCCGCTGCAACAACGTTTTCCGCTGGGACCATTGTCAGGCAGTCATCCACGTTTGCTGTGACTTCAAAGTAAACTCCGTTCTTTGTAGACAGCCGACTGAAGTCGGAAACGCGGGCAAGTTCTATCACGCCGACGGATTCGGATTTCCCGTCCGCCGTTGTCACGCTAAGTCGTCCGTCTTCCTCGACTACGACCTTCGACACATTGTCTGACACCTTCGGGCTGCCGAACAACGCCACGTCGCCCGACGGATGAGGAATGCCGATGCGACCGTCGCTGAGACGCTGAAAGTTTCCGCAGCGAGTGAGCAGGTCACCAGGTTCGAGCCGAAACATCAGGTCCGAGCAGCCCTTGATCGCCAGGTGCAGCGGCTCAACGGATTCTCGAACCGCCCCCGGTTGAAAACTTCGCTGCGCTTCGCGCAGGGCGATGGCTTGCGAAGGAGTGGTGGCCGAAATTTCTGACAGTTGAAACCGAATCGCGTGGCCACGGTAACCGTCGGTGCGAGAATGCAGCAAATTCTGCTGAACGCGAGACACAGCGGATTGCAGGCTTGCTGCTAACAGCGAGCTGTCAGACGGCGCGGCACGTTCTTCCTGTGCTGCCGATTGTGGTGCAGCGGGTTCCGAGTCGATTAGTGGCAAAGCCGGGGCCTCGACGTCAGGCAACAGCGACGGCATCAGCTTCCGCTGTTCCAACAAACTCAGCAGTTCGGGCCGGGACAGTTCTCCCCAGGATTCGCACCAGCCTTCGAGCGTCGGCTGTGGCAGATTGGGAAACTCAGCCAGAATCAAATCGCGCGTTTCCGATTCCGACAGCGGCTGGGGGATTGATGTCGATTCAGCGTCCGGAAATTTGTCGGACTGCGAGTGGCCATCGCTGAACGAATCGAATGACACGAGTTCGATTTCAGAGCCGCTGTCTTCGGCAATGTCTAATGGCGGCGGCGCGAGCTGCGTTTCGCTGAACATATCATTAAAGGCATCCTCAACCGACGGCGCCGAAAGCGACTGCGATGGCGCGAAGGGGATGAGGGGCGGCTGAGCAACCGAGTGATCGTCGTCGTGTGACAGTTGGACCTCAGCCGTTCGGAACGGCGATGACGCAACAAAGCCCGCTGCGAATGAAATGACCGCTACACCGGCGGCAGTTAGTTTTCCTGGCACGTGACGCCTCCCTTCGTATCTAAAAAGCTTCCTGCAGATACAAGTGTAGCGGGATTCGCGTTCGTGCCAATGGTGTCTGGCGGTCGTCGATTCGACGACAGTTGGCAATTCGTGTTGACTCAATTCGGAAAATGCGGCAGAGTCTGCAGGTCACGGATTTTGCATACCAATGCACTCACGCGGTTACGCCGCTTCGCAGCCAGGGAAGGTGAGCGATGAAACGAATAAAACTGCTGCTGTCGATGGCATTCATCGGCGCGTATTTGACGACACTAACCTACGGCGTCGTCGGTCAGACGCTGAAAGTCGGCACGTGCGGAGTGACGTTAAGTTACTTTGTGGTGTGGGACATGTTCTGCGGCTGGACTGCATGGGACCAGCGAATTCACGTCATCGCGGAAGGCGAAAGTGGCGACTACTACGCGGTGAAAGAGCCGTGGGGCGAGTTCCATCCCTTCGGCCATGTGGGCCGCATTCACTACGACCACACGAACCATCTGCTGCCGCGACACATCGACAACATCATCAGCCACACGGCTCATGAACCGATCACGAATGTCTATGTCGTCGAAGAGCTCTGGCCGAAACAGTACAACGTGCCCGATCGCCTGTTCGATCACTATTTCGCTCGGCCCAACGACAAGCAGACATACTTTCATCTGCGAGCTGTCTGCATGGACGACGGCATGCCGGTGAAGCTGTTCCCGGATTGGCACGCTCAGCAGCGCTTGAATTCGGTGTATGACAATCCGCGTTTAAGACAACAAGCAGCGGCTGCGACCAGCCTGTACAGCACGCTGTTTACGCCCAATTCGGCAGACGGCCAGAATTCGCTCACCCAGTCCATGGGCGGCAACCTGAATACGAATTAGTCGCGAGCTGTTTTGACGTTCGCCCCGGTCCCGCAAAATTCAAATACTTCATGCCGCATAAGCCGGCTGAAGTGCTATAGAAAATCTTTCAGTGAGTTCACGGATGAACCCCAGCAAACCGCAATCGGCACTGAATCGTTTCTTCTTCGCCGAAGAAGTCCCCTTTGGTATGGCGATCATGCGCATCGTAACGCCACTCGTGGCGTCGATTCCGATGTGGTTGCGATTCCCCCGCGTTCGCGAACTGTACACAACAGACGGCGCGCCGGCTCAGTTGTTTGAACTGTTCGGCGAAGGCACCATCCTGCCGGTACTTCCGCCGGGGATCGCCGTGCCGTTGTACGGCGTAATGCTGCTGACAATGTTTATGGCTGTGATTGGGTTTCGCACACGGCTGTCGTTGTTTTTGGCGGTTCCGTTGTATGTCTACTTCGGTCTGCTGGACGCTGTCGGCACGATGACGAAGTACAACGTCATCGCCTCACACCTGATGCTGTTACTGGCCGTCTCCAACGCCGGAGCGATCTGGTCGGTCGACGCGATTCTGAAGCGTCGCAGCGAAGGCAGTGGATTCGACCCTCAGCCACCGAAGTTCCCCGTCTGGCCCGCTCGGCTAACGCAATTATTGTTCTGCTACGTGTACTTCGGTGCAGGCATGACAAAGATTCAGACGGAAGGATTCTTCAGTGGCGAACAAATGCGTTACTGGATGCTAAGCAACTGGAACTACGACAACCCCATCGGCGAAACGATGGCGATGTGGTCGCCACTTTTGCTGATCGGTGCTTATGTTGCTGTCGTGTGGGAAATCCTGTTTGGCTTCCTGGTGTTTCAGAAACGTAGCCGACTGGTGATTTTGGGAATGGGTATCATGTTCCACTTCATGACGTGGGTTACACTGGGCTTGAAGATATTCCCGTCCATTTGCGTGAGTGGTTATTTCGCCTACATCATGCAGGACGACTTTCTGAAAATCCGCCACTGGGTACGACGATGGGTGCCGACTTCCTTGCCGCGACCGGGACGGCTGATGGAAGTTACGGTATCGCGAATACCGAAACTGGTGCCTGCCGGAGTGGCGTGGGTTTGCGTCATCGCCGCGTCGGCCATTGTGTCGACAGAAGCTGAACTGCAGATGGACCTGTACGGCGTGAACAACCCCAATGGCCGGATGCAGTTGCAGAAGATGGATGCCGATGTGGCTCGCACGATGATCCGCGACGAACAGAAAGTTCGTGAGCAGGACAAGTTCTTCAGCTTCGACATTGGCTCTTTTTCTGTTGGCAATCAGCTCGCCAACAGACGCACCGTGTACGAGTACGGAGATTCGATTCTGGCTCAGTGCAATCTTAACCCGCCGCATGAAGACCTTTGGGTGGAATGTCTGTTGCAGGATGAGGAAGGCCGTATGATCGAACAGTTCGGCCAGTTTGTCACACGCGACATGCTGCGAGCCAACTTCACGTACCACATTGGCAACAAGCTGTTGCCGGGCAAATATCAGATGGTGCTTCGCAGCGCCAACAAGGACATTTACCGCCGTCCGTTTGAACTGATCGGTGAGGCTCCCGAGCAGGCGATGGCCGCCGGAGTGCTAACCAACTGATTTGCGAGCCGAGAACGGTTACTTGCAGGGACTCATTGCTTTCGCCCCCAAAGACCTCGACCAGCCACTTGAGCTTCTGCGGTGGCTTGCCTGAGTGACGCTTCCAGTTGTAATGGCAGGCCAAATCGGTCCAGCAACTCAGCGTATCCGCCGGACAACGCTTCCTGATTGATGAACGCTCCGTCAGCAGTATAAACCCACGCCAGAGTTCGTCCGTAGCGGTCCGTACCTTCGATTCCGATGTGTAGCTGTACGTCCGTATTCAAAATGCGCTCCGCCAGCCACTCGGTCGCTTCCGTGCCGAACGGTTCCAGTACTGTGTCGTGATGTGCCACCTCAGGCGCATCGATTCCCAGCAGTCGCACGCGTTCGCCGGTCGTCGTGATGAAGGTGTCACCGTCGAGAACTGTTTGCACAGTCACCGTTCGCCGTTCATTCGTCCCAGACGCATTCTGAACCTGCGTGCTCCCGGCGAGTCGGAATGCCGCCAGGATGATGATGATGCACAACGCCATCATGCCGGGCGTGGGACGTCGCAGATGTGGCATGTTCGTCCGCCTTTCGGGCATGTTAAGGATGAGCCAGCAACTCAACGGCCAGTTGACGTCAATTTTGCCACGTCGTTGGATGCCGTCAGTTGTTTGGGTACCATTCCATTGTTGGCGTTGCCGTGTCTTTGGGACGAGTTCGCAATTGCCGGTCCGTTTTGCTTTCCAACCTGCCTGACCATCTTCCCGAGGCCATTGATGCTAAACGCTTCCACGCTTGTGTTCAAATCTGTTCGCCACGCCGCCGCGTTTCTATTGTTGCTTGCCATGATATCGCCAGCGAGTGCTCAGCCTGAAGGCTACAACTACGACGAATCGAAAGTGCCTGACTACGAACTGCCCGAGGTCCTGAAAACAGAGGCCGGCAAGACAGTTGAAACGGCCGAACAATGGACGAATCAGCGACGCCCGGAAGTGCTGCGTCTGTTTGAACAGCATGTGTTCGGTCGAGTGCCAGAAAAGCTAACAACCATTCGAACTCGCGTCCGTTCTCGCAATGACGACGCCGTGGGCGGGAAGGCAATTCGCCGTGAGATCACCGTCTTCTTTACAGCCGACGACGACGGCCCATCGATGGATATTTTGCTTTATACGCCGAAGTCTGCAACGAAGGCTGTGCCCTGTTTTCTGGGCTACAACTTTCATGGCAACCATTCCATCGATCCCGATCCAGCAATTCACATTACCGAATCATGGGTCCGCAACGACAAGGATCGAGGCAATATCGACCACAAAGCGACGGAAGCATCGCGTGGAAAAAGTAGCAGCCGCTGGCCCGTTGAGATGATTGTTTCACGCGGCTATGGCTTGGCGACGATTTATTATGGCGATGTTGATCCCGACACTGACGATGGGTTCAAAAACGGAATCCACGCCGTCACGGAAGCTGATCGAGGCGACGCCGAAAGAGCAGGCGATGCGGGCGGCTCGATCAGCGCGTGGTCGTTGGGTTTGAGTCACGCATTGGACGTGCTAACACAGGATTCGCTTGTAGACGGTGATCGCGTGGCCGTGTTTGGGCATTCGCGCTTGGGCAAAACTTCCCTATGGGCCGGAGCGACCGATCCACGATTTGCGATGGTGATTTCAAACGATTCCGGCTGCGGTGGAGCGGCTCTCGCTCGGCGGCGATTCGGCGAAACGGTTAAGCGAATCAACACGTCTTTCCCTCATTGGTTCTGCAAAAACCATCGGCAGTACAACGACAACGAGGATGCGATGCCCGTCGACCACCACATGCTGATGGCGTTGATGGCACCGCGTCCGGTTTATGTCGCTAGCGCCCAGGAAGATACATGGGCCGACCCGAGGGGGGAAATGCTTTCGCTATACCACGCCGGACCTGTGTATGCGTTGTTCGGCCGCAAAGGCCTGCCGACAGCCGAGATGCCGGACGTGAACAAGCCGATTCATACGGATGTTGGCTATCACATTCGCACGGGAAAACACGACGTGACAGACTTCGACTGGACGCAATACATGAACTTCGCAGACCAACACCTTAAGTAGAAGGAAGCCGCTGGATGGCGGAAACAACGGTGGCTGTCGTTACGCCACCGTGTGCCGATTGTGGGCGACACGCTGGCAATTCAAACGAATTGACCGCAGAATGCGACGCGCGGCAGTGCTCTTTGCCGCACTCGGGCCCCTATCCAGAGAATTTCTTTCTCGCTACAGCAGCTTTGAATCAGCTACGGTATGTTCAAGACCGATTACATCCCCCCTCGCGCATCGCGGACACTGAAGCAGCGTCACCGGACGTCGTCATGCGGCGGTTCCCTTGCCAGCATTCTGCCGTCAACGCTGACTATCCTCGTCGGTCTTCCGTTGCTGTTTGTTAACGGCGCGGTTGGTGTTGCCGATGAAGCGGCCGCGGAAACGAAGACAGCAGCAGTCACTCCAACAGAAGTCAGGGGCGAAGGACAAACGCCTGAATCACCAGAAGCTGCGGCCACAAAAGTCGTGGATCTGCTGGCGGACGACGCGAGTAAAACGTGGCAACACTTCTGTTCGAAACCAGAAGTGAAGCTGGAAGATGTTTGGCAGATTGTCACTGTTGGTAAAGAACGACACCTGATCTGCAAAGGCGATCCGAAAGGATTCCTGTACACAAAGAAGCAGTACGACAACTTTGAGTTGACATTCGAATGGACGTACCCGTCTGACCCGAATGGAAATAGCGGAGTCTTGATCTACACGCAGAAAGAACTGCGACTGTGGCCGACATCGATGCAGGTCCAGCTGCATCAGCCAGAAGCGGGCGCCTTGTTCGCCAGCGGCGACGCCACCAGCGACAAGCCCTTCGACGCGGGCGTGTCGGCCAAGCCGGCGGAATGGAACAAGTGCCGCATTGTCAGCCAGGGTGGCCGATTGTCAGTGGAAATCAACGGACAAAAAGCGGGGCAGACTGAAGGCTGCAAACCGAACATCGGCTTCATCGGGCTACAAAGTGAAGGCTCGGAAACTCACTTCCGCAAGCTACTGCTAAAGCCAATCCCCGCGACGCCACCACCCGCCAGTCCGCCCGAGAACGCAACCACGGAATCCAAGGTTACTCCAGCCCCCGGCGGCGCCGGTTAAATCCTGGTTAAACGTTCGCCTCTGCAGCCGATTCAATGGGTTCGATCGATGCATCGACCACTCGCACGATTGAAGGCAGAAGTTCATCGGCTTCATCGGCCGCAATCTGGCAGGTTCCGGCAGCAGCATGACCACCGCCGCCATGCTGCAGGCACAACGAACCAATGTCGACCGGATTGGTGCGATTCAGAATCGACTTTCCGATGGCCACAACCGTCGTTTCCGGCACACGGCTTCTCAGCAGATGAATCGACACATTGCATTCCGGAAACAGTGCGTAAACCAGAAAGCGGTTCCCCGAATAGATTGTTTCTTCGTTGCGGAAGTCGAGCACAACGGCGTTGCCGTAGACTCCGGAACAGCGTGAAATCTGGTCCAGAAAATCCTTGCGCTGTGAGTTGTACAAATCTACTCGCTCACGCACGTCCGGAAGCGCCATGATTTCTTTGATCGTATGAGTGCGGCAGAAATCGACGAGTGCCATCATGAGTTGGTAATTCGAAATGCGAAACTCCCGGAATCGCCCTAGTCCGGTCCGCGGGTCCATAATGAAATTCAGCAGCGCCCAGTCTTTGGGGGCCATGATTTCTTCGCGGGTAAAGCGAGCAGAGTCCGCCTTGTCGACGGCCTCCATCATTTCTGTGCTGACGTTATGGAAACGTGCCGCCCCACCAAAGTAGTTGTACACGACTCGAGCGGCCGAATCGGCATCCGGATCCAGTATGTAGTTTGTTCGGACCACGCTGCCATTACGAACTGCTTCGCTGCAGTGATGATCGAAGCAAAGATGGCAGTTGGGGGCGTACGGCAGGTTCGTGATGATGTCGCGAGACGTTACTTCGATCAGTCCGTCCTGCATATCTTTTGGATGCACAAACAGAATGTCGTCCAGCATCTGAAGTTCGCGAAGCAAGGCGGCACAAACGAGGCCATCGAAGTCACTGCGAGTGATCAGGCGGTATCGAAACGCATCTGTGGACATAGTCGGCTTTCGGTGTGTGAATCGCTGGTGTGAAGTTGGCAAGCGCAGACGCTACGGCTTTTGAAGGCTACACCAAAAAAGCGGGTGAGTTTGCCAAAGTGATGAGGATGACGTGAAATCGCATCATCACCGTAGGGCCTTATGGCAACTTTACCGGCACTACCGATTGTCAGGCTCGTGCCACCGTGAAGGCGTCGTCACGCAACATGTTCCCGGCTGAACGACGCCAATCAGTTCCAAACACTAAACGCCTGAATGAGGCGCGAGCGTCCCGGAGTGCTGCGTCTTGCCGCCGGCAAACGTGACCTGAACCAAGTGTCCTTCAGCGGCGCCCCACCGGCTTTCTGAGTGTACCTCTTCAATGCACAAAGGTTTCCTTGCACAGAGAGCATGGATCGATGAGCGGCCCGGACGGATGGCGACGTTGTCAGTTCGCCTCATCTTTCGCAGCTACGATTCTGCGGCGTTGAAAATCGTTCGTCTTGGCGCATTCGACCCAGACGGTACGACCGGGGCGTGAGTCGTGGCGACGCTGTTGGTCGGGAAATGCTGTAATTTCTGTGCCAACGCCCGTGTTTTCTGTAAAAACATCCCGTCGAATTCGCCGCCCGGCAGCATGTTAAGACAGGTAAAGTCTTTCGTTACTGCGGTTTGTGGCGATTTTTCTCAACAGCGAAACCTTGAGGAAACAACTGTTTGACCATTGCCAAAACGGACCATATAGTCGACGTGTGTCCCGCGCCCTGCCGCCGTTGGTTGTAAAGTGCGAGCCACAATTTCGGTTCATCGGCAAATGAGATCGATCAGTCGTGCTGCCCCTTGGCAACCTGGTCGGAGGAAGAAGGGTCTCTTCCGTGACTTTGCTTGAACAATCTGACAACAATTGTTGAAGGTTGGCAACAAACCGGAACAGCAGAACGCGGCCCAACCGCAATCTGACCATTGCTCAACGATGTCGTTGCGGCAATAAGAGTACAAGGGAACGTCTCAGCAACAAGCTGTGGTGTTCACGGACGAATTCGGAATTGCATGATGCAGACTCCTCACAGTGCAGGCTGGCGACAGTCGATTTCTGACCGCACGCTGCTGGTCAGAATCGATGTGAGGGGGAAATTAACATGCAGCGCACCCGTCGAACATTGTTGCAGGCCGTTCTTTCCGTTGCCGTAGTGCTGGCGTGGACCGGTGTTCCGTTTCACACAACTTCTGCACAGGCCGAAGGACTTGCCAACCCAGGCGATCTGGTCAACGCCATTCTTGGTGGCGGAACTGATGAGCCGCAGGAATTCGCAGCCGTCCTGAAACCCGTGAAGGCCGGAACCTGGACTCAGGCCGATGCACTGCGAGTCGGCGAAGCCTACGAACAGACTCGACAATGGGTCAACGCCATCAAGCTGTACGAAGCGGCCATGGAGTATGCTGAAAAGCAGAAGATGCCCGTCGACGGCGGCCTGGAATACGCACTGCGACGCACGCGTGTTCAGTTTGGCATCGATCGACGCTACGCCGATAGCAGTTTTGAAAACGACATGCTGGCAATGGGCCGAGCCGAAGCTCTGGACCTGCTGGAAGACGTGATGACTCGAGTGCAGCTCGAATACGTTGACGTAGTTTCGTCCACGAAGCTTGTGTCTCACGGTACCGAAAGCCTTTACATGGCTTTGGGCAACGATCGGTTTCTAAGCAAGCATACATCTGCCAATGGCAACCAAACGGCAGCGGCCAAGCGAGTCCGCGAGCGGCTGATTCGCGACTTCTGGAACCGTCCGGTTCGAAGTCGCCTGGAAGCTCGTATGCTCGTGACCGAAGTCTGCGATATCGCTCAACGAGAAATGGGCCTCAGCAGCGCACCTGTGGTATTGGAATATCTATTCGGTGCCTGCAACGCTCTGGACGACTACAGCAACTTTCTGACGCCCGACCGCTACAACGATTTGTTCGGCAGCATTCAGGGCGAATTTGTCGGCATCGGCATCGAAATGGAAGGCGAAAAAGGGAAAGGAATGCATCTGGTCAACGTGCTGCTGGACAGCCCGGCAGAAGACGGTGGCCTGCGTCCTGGCGATTACATTGTCGAAATTGATGGCCGTGACTGCCGCCAACTCAGCACGGACGAAGCCGCTCAACTGCTGCGAGGTGTTCGCGGTAGTCGCGTTCATCTGCGGTTCGAATCTCCGGAAGGAAAACAGGCTGCGGCCACGCTGACACGCCGTCCCGTGCATGTGAAGAGTGTCACACGAGCTTTGATTCTGGATTCGGAAAACGGCATCGGCTACATCCGCATGACTGGCTTTCAGAATTCTACCGCCGACGAAATGGACGTCGCTCTTCGTGATCTTGAAGCTCAGGGAATGCGTTCGTTGATCTGGGACCTGCGAGGTAACCCCGGCGGATTGCTGGATACCGCAGCATCAGTGATCGATCGGTTTATCGATAACGGCGTACTGGTTTCGACCGAAGGCCGTTCGGCTGATCAGGACCAAACGTTCCGAGCCAACAACTTCAACACGAGGAACCTTCCGCTGGTATTGCTGGTCGACGAAAACAGTGCCAGTGCCAGCGAAATCGTGGCCGGAGCGATCAACGATCACAAGCGAGGCCAGATTGTGGGTCGCAAGACTTACGGGAAGTGGTCGGTGCAAAGCATCGTGCATCTGCCGGGCGGCACTGGACTGAAGCTGACAACGGCCAAGTTTTACTCGCCGGGGCATCACAACTATGCTGGCAAAGGCCTGGCTCCTCACATCGACGTGCCGCTGCCGGAAAACGTGCATCGCACGTTGTTCCGAGGCCGCACGAGTGACGAGATCAGCATCGACCCCGATGTTGCCCGAGCTCTGGAAATTCTCGATCGCCGATATACGAAGAACTAGACCGCAGCGAACCAACTTCGCAAAGCGGAACGGCAAACCGGACGGGCAGTCATGCCCGTCCGTGAGTTCAAACAGTAGAAACGCCCCCTCGCTGTGGGGCACGAGCAAGACTCTTCCACTGCTGAAGCCGGTAACGCGACCGGCTTAACTTCCGCCCTCGCGGTTCTTCGATGGGACCCAGGTATTCGCGCTGGTCGCTCGAATCTCTTTGGCCTCCTCAGCCGTAATCGGTTTGTTGGTACCGGACGGGCGATTGGCATTTCCTTCACCGACTTTGCGAGGTCGGTACTGAGCCGCCAGGCCGTCTTCGCGGTGACTGCGGCCAAAGATGTGCCAGAAGGCAAGTCCGCTCTGGCTAACGTTGCGGCTGTAGCGATACCACACAATCCACCACAACAGCATCGCGGCAAACAGAACAACGCCGCCCAGCATCCATGCGCCGACTTCTGACTGGTCCAGCGCGCCGACAAATGCGCAAATTCCGGCGCCTCCTACGATGACAATGACGGCTGCCAGCATGCTGCCTGCATCGTCGCGTCGACTTTTCCATTTTCCGGCCATTGCTCTCTCGCATTCCAGGTCAGCCGCCAAATCGTGCTGTAGAGCATAACATCGATCAGCGGCGGCGTCGAGAAGTCGGGAACGCCTTCAAAAATTGCGACGACCCGGCTGACAGATGTGGCCCACTGTGCCAAACTATGTGCCTTGAAGCGTGCCGCATCACAAGAGTGCGGCAAGCAAATCCCACCTCTCCAATACCGACGGGTAGAACTGCGATGGCTGAGCCACCGGCGGATAAACCAACCGCTACTTCCAGTGATTTGACCGACCGCGTGCTGGGCGACTTCCGCCTGCTGCGACGGCTGGGAATTGGCGGGATGGCTGAAGTTTACCTGGCAGAACAAATTTCCCTCAGCCGTTCCGTTGCGGTCAAGATTCTGCTGGCCGATGCCGTCAGTAAAAAAAACAGCACTCTGCTGCAGCGTTTCGAACGCGAAGCTCGCGCGGCAGGAGGCCTAAGTCATCCGAACATCGTCCAGGTCTATATGATCGGGCAGGCGGACGAACTGCATTTTATCGTTCAGGAATATGTGCAGGGGCAGAACCTTAGTCAGTGGTTTAAAAAGAACGGGCCACCCGACTTCCTGACCGGCCTGAAGTGGATGAAGCAGGTGGCCGCCGCGTTGAAGGTCGCGTCCGATGCGGGAATCGTTCACCGAGACATCAAGCCCGAAAACATCATGTTGACTCGAAGCGGCGATGCGAAAGTCACCGACTTCGGGCTGGCTCAGTTGATCGAATCCAACGAAAAAATGAACCTGACTCAGGCGGGCACCACGATGGGCACGCCGTGGTACATGAGTCCCGAACAAATTCAGGGCGAAAAGCTGGATCACCGCAGCGACCAGTATTCGTTTGGTGTGACGATGTATCACACCTTCGCTGGCCAGCCGCCGTTTCCTGGCAAAAATTCGGTAAGCGTCGCGGTACTGCATTTGAAAGAGAACGCGAAGCGACTGTCTGAACACCGCCGCGATCTGCCGGAAAAACTGTGCGATGTGATTCATCGGATGATGGAGAAGAAGCCGGAAGATCGCTTTGCGACTCCGGATGAACTTCTAAATGCCATTCAGCAACTCGACCATGCGGCGCTAAGCCCGGCAATTGTGGATACGTCGTCGGTGACCGGCTGGCTGCTCGGCGGACTCCCGTCGTGGCGGACCGCGTTGACGGCATTGGTGCTTTGCCTGGTGGCAGGATTTTTTGCCGGCCGTATGCTCTACGAACCGTCTCGCCTGGTGGCCAGCACTGAGTTGTTTCCGGCAGAAGACACGGCCGACCGACAGTATGCCAGAGCCATTGTTCATGCGGGCAACGAACGCGCATGGAAAGCCGTCTACGAAAACTTTCCCGCCGCCGAAGAAGCACTGTGGGCACGGCTGCACCTTGGAATTCACTATCTGACTCGCCCAACGCCGGACCTCACCAGCGCCCGGCGTGAGTTTGATGCGATCTTAAAGCAGACGTCGCTGAATCCGGTCGAACATCGCGAACTGGATTTCCTGACGTCGTTGGGCCTGGCTTATGTGGCCGAACAACAACCGGGGCAGCAGGCAGAACGCGAAAAAATTGTGTTCGGAAAACTTGGCGCTCAGTTTGCAGACCTTCTGGAACGCGACGACTTGCGAGCTCCGGAATTGCTGATCGAATTCCGCAACAAGATCCGTGAAGAGCTGGACGTCTAGTCGTGTGTTCGGAAGCTCACGTTTGGATGCTCTGACGACGGTTGCGTATCGTCGCCAGCTGAAGAAACTTCCAGGCATGTTGAACGGCGGCAACCGCTAAGCCAACGCAGGTAATTCGCTCGCCCGACCCAACTATCAGCGGCCGGAATCGGAGTCCAGCAGCAGCGACGGGTGGTAGCCTCGACCAAGCTTTGTCAGGTCGCGGACAGACATGATGGCCGGCGGATACACGGTGGCGTCGATCATTGCTTCCAGGCGAGTGGTCGGGCCGCCTTCGTCGTAGTGGCCGATGGCCAGAAAACGGTACACGTCGCCGCCAGTTGTGATGTATGGCCCCATGGCTCGCAGTGTTGGCAGGTCGACGATCCCTTCCGCCAAAATCCACGCGGCCGTATTGCGGCGAGACATAACGGTGGAAGAACCGCCAGTCATCTCAAGCGCAGGACGTGACGCAATAATGTCGTCCGGAGCGGTTTCGGTGATGTTCGGAATCGAAAGCAAGACTTCGCGGCGAGCCTGGTTAATGTTGATGCGGCCTTCGATGTACGCGTCATCAGTGATCGTCAGGTTTTGTTCCAGATCGGGAAAGACATTCAGCAGGGTGTTGGCGTCTTCAGACCATGGACTGACGAAGGACTGATCGGTGCCGGAAATCATCTTGGTTGGCAGAGTTTCTCCGGCGATCAAGTCGTAAAGCGAACTGAACTGATACGTCGGAACAATCGTAAGATCGATGTTGTTGCGGGAAATCTGGTCCTGAATGCCTGACTGAGTGTCCGGCTGACCTGCTTCGACGTAGTCTGTGCCGGCAAGTCGAAACGCGACAATGAAGCTGGCCGCTTCTTCGCCGAAAAGTTCCTCAACGGCGTCGTACAGTTCTGTCATCTCACCCATGTTCAGGTTGATTTTCGATTCGCCGTCGGGTGTCGAGTTGCGTTCACGGCTGGATGCTGTCAGGTAATCCTTCCAACCAAGATCCAGAATCCCGTTTTCGTTAAGGTCTTCGCCGGCCCCCGCGTCCAGCAGTCCGTTAAGGTTGCGGTCTTCGCCGTAGAACAGTTCCGGCGTGACACCTTGAATTTTCAACAGTTCGTCGATCGACTCCATCGCTCCGTTCTTGCATGAGTACGGAACTGTCAGGCCTTCGTAGTAGTCCGATTCAGCACCACCCGGACGCCGGTCTTCGTCCGAATCCAGCCAGTCCAGAATCGCATCAACGACGTCGTCGGTCATGTTGGGGATGTTGACCAGCGCCATGTAGGCCAGCCCAAGTCGCTCTTCTTCGGGAACGTTCTCTTCCAGTTGATCCAGCACCAGCAACTGGTTGAGGTTGAACTTTGAATTCTCTGATGCCAGCCCAAAGCGAATTCCGCCCTGATCAATGTTTGCTTCGTCGAACGCCACAATCGAAAAACGAACCTGGCTGCGCGGGCTGGAAGATTCGACTAACAATCGGCCTCGAAAGTTGGTCGGATCGTGGAACAAATTGATTTCGGGATCGAGATCGCGTTCCATCACTCGAGTGGCTGCAAACTGAATGGCCGATTCTGCGGCGGTGCGAGCCACCACGTCTCGACCGCCCATCATGGCCGCTTCGTGAGCCACCAGCATGGTGTCGGTGTAGTTGTATGCTCCGAGTGCCAGGATCACGATGGAGATGGTGACCACAGCAAGAACAAAGCCTCGTCGACGCGGGTTTTCGTGGTGGATGTCGCCAAGGCTTCCGACCGACCTGACGCACTTCGGCAACCCCTCCCGTCGAAGGCAGGGAGCGGTTGAGTGAGCAGGCCCCCTCCCGGCCGTTGCTTCGCTCGGCCGACCTCCCCCTCCGCTGCGTTGGGGGGAGGTGGAATGGTTCGATTGATGGCTGTGATTTTTCATAACGCCCCCTCACCCACAAACGGTTTGGCGACAGGAATTGGTACGACAAGGCGATGCACGGTCGGGTTCAGGTAGCCCTGCTGCTGTTCGGCGGGACGATCGTCGTTTGGGTTTGGCAGGCTGCGAAGTGTGATTTCGATGACAATGGCCAGCGGCATTGCATTCGACGCTGTGCTGTCCCATTCGGTGACATAGTCAACTCCGTCGTAGTATTCGAAACTTAGCCCCGCAACTTCTGTCGCCAGCATTTTTGTCGCATTCAGCTGCATGTCGACGTCACCCGTCGCAATGGCGTTACTCAGGCCCGCCATATCGCCTTCCATTCTGGCCAGGCCCTTCACGGGGTCGGTGATGTTTGCGGCCGATAGATCTGCGGCGAACTGACCGGCCAGTCCACTGCCGCCGTCCTGTACCAGCAGGTACCGAGCGATAATGGCATCGCTGCTGCGGTCGCTGGGCAGCAAAAGATCCTGAGCACTCACATAGTTGCCCGGATCCGGTGACGGGCGACTCATATACAGCACAAGGTCTTTGTCCGTTCCGAATAATCCGTTCGTGTAGGTGCTTAACGCGGTATCCGCATCCGCCGCGCTGTTGTCGGCATCGTCTTCGTCGGAGTCGGATTCTGTGGTCTGCTGTTCGATGAAGGTGCACGACTGAATATCGCGAGCCATGTCTCGCAGCAGCGCCCGAGCGATTTGAGCTCGTTGAATTTCGTCGTAGCTTTCCATCGCCATCGTCCAGTAGACGTTCATAGCGGTGTAAAGAGCGGCCATCAGCAACGTTGTGAGCCCGATGGCCAGTATGACTTCAAGCAAAGTGAAGGCGGAAGGACGTTGCGAGTTGCCAGTAGCCCGTCGCGACAGACGCGTGCGCGCGGCAGGCCGTGTTTTGGCGATGGCAACTCCCCTTTTGCATCTGGTTTTATCCATCGTTATTCCTCCGTGTCTTCGGCAGACATGGCTGCGTCGAGGAATAATTGTGGATCGCGCATCAGTCGTGAGAGCTGAAACTGGCTGATGGGTGTGTCTTCGCCGGTTGAGTATTGCACGCGAACTGTCACCAGTAGCAGGCTGGTTCCGCCGCCGTCGCCGACTTCGACCGAATACACCCAGTTCTCATCCGCATCGCCATCAAACTGCTGATTCGAAACGGCAACCGGTTGCTGAATGCCAGACACGATTTCAGCCATCACAGATTCGCAACGCAGGGCGCATTCAGCGTCCATTCTGGCACTCAGGCGAGAATCGTGGCCGACTCGCATGACCTGCATGATGGCCGTGAGGGCTCCCAGAAAGATGGCCGTTGAAACAAGGACTTCCAGCAGCGTCAGGCCGGAGCGCGTGACGTGTTGCTGTCGGTGGTCAGGAGGCTGGCTGAACGATGCGGCACGCAAATCACAGCAGCCGCGAGCAGCCACACTGCGCTTTGGTGCAAGTCTTCGCCGAACCGCCTTCATCAGTTCGACTCCTGATAAACGGGCGATGTGCGAGCGGCTCCGGTGAGGCCTCGAACGGTAATCGTCGACGTCAAATCGTCGTCGTTCTGAACTCGCAATTCGAAATCATCAGACGTACCATCGAAACGAAACATCAACGGAGCGGACCATTGCTTCTGTGATAACTCAGCCCCCAATTCGCCGAACATGACGGGTTCCAGCCGCGACGCCAATTCTTCCACGCCTTCGGCCGCCTGCAGTCGGATGTCTTCTGACAACTCCAGCGAGATGCGGACGTACTTGTCGATGGTTGTGCTGGTACCTTTGGCCTCGTCTGTATTCTGTTCGAGTTCAGACGGAAGGACGACAACGTTTGAGCCGTTCAGCTCATAGCGGAACTCGTAGTCGATACCAGTATCGATGGCGATGCGGCGTGCTTCGCCCATGAGTTCGCGGACCTCATCGGCCGCTTCGAACACTTTGCTCTCTCGCATGCGAACCATCAGGTTCGGCGCAGCCATCGCGGCAACGGTCACCAGAATTGACATCACAATCAGCAATTCAAACAGCGAAAACCCGCCACGTGGCGAGGCAGCTGAATGGAATTGTCGACGTCGTGCTGGCATGAGAACGCTGTTCGATTTTCAGATGCATACGGCAGCAGAAGCCCGGCTTCTGTGAAAAGCCGGGCTTCTGCCTGTTGGTTGCGTGGTCATGAATCCCTTGGTGCCAATCGTTTTGGAACAAGGGTTCAGCCGCTACTTGATTTCACGCTTGTCGTTGCTGATGTCGTCGTCGTCGCCGTCCTGGCCATTCGGTCCTGTTGACCAGATACGTGGCTTCAGTTCGCCGCTACCGGAACTGTAGGAGTATTGAAATTGATTGTTCCAAGGGTCGACTGGCACTTCTTCCAGTTCTGGCGGGTGAACGTTGTTCAACGCATCCGTGAATGGTTCGGCAAGATCGGCAATCGGTTGCGTACCGGTTTCTTCGACGTATTGACCGTTGTTCTTGACGGCTCGGCGCTTAACGGCTTCCTCAATGTTCTTCACGGTTGTTCGTGCGATACGAATTTGAGCGGTCTGCTGATTCCCAATCAGGTTGGGAGCCACCATCGCTGCGATGGCGACGATGATCGCCAGTACGATCAGAAGTTCCAACAGCGTAAACGCCGCGCGAAGTGAATGTTGAGCCTGTCGTTTGATGGATTTCATGATTCTGCTTTTCCTGATTTACGTTCGAGACCTTCCGAAGGCCATGTTTTGTTGTGTGAGTAGGGGACGGCTAACTGGCGTAAACCCCGGCGTCCAAATTCCTGTTCGATTGTTTCCCCACTTTATTGTATTTCATGCTCAATTCTTACTGCATCGTGGACATGTTCAGAATTGGTAACAGCAATGCGGCGATCACAAACGTGACGATCGTCGCCATAAACAGCAGCATCACGGGTTCCAGCATTCGTACGACAACATCGATCTTCCGGCTGGTGTATTTTTCTGTGCTGTCTGCGATACCGATCAGTACGTTTTCCAGATTGTTCGCTTCTTCGCCAATCGAAATCATTTCCACAATCTCGCGCGAAAACTGGCCGGAGGCTCGCAGCGGAATTGCGAGTGACTTACCGCCGGATACGTTGTCTGCTGCGTTGCCGATGGCTTCGCTAAGCACGACGTTGCCGCTGGCGTCTTTGGCGATTCGCAGCGATTGCAGAATTGGAACTCCGTTGCCCAGCAGCGTGCCCAGCATTCGGCAGAAGCGAGCCACCGCGAGGTTCCTCACAATCGGGCCAAGACCCGGCAGCTGCAGCTTAATGCGGTCCCACTGGTCGTGAGCTTCTTCGTTATCGTTGTACCAATAAAAAACGCCGAACACCGCCGCGATAATCGCGGGGACAATGACGTACCACCATTCCTGCAAGCTGTCGCTGAAGGAAAGCAGAGTCGTCGTGGCCCATGGCAGGCTGCCGTCTTCTCGCATGCGAGCGAAAATGTTGGCGAATTCCGGAACGAACCAAACCAGCAACACCGTGATGATGACGGTTCCCACGCCGAACAGAAACAGCGGGTACACCATCGCTCCGGTGACCTTGCCTTTCAGTTCTTCCTGATGATCGTTGAACGCGGCCACTCGGGCCAGTACGTCTTCCAGAAAGCCGCCTTCTTCGCCCGCCTTGACCATGCTGACGGTCAGACTGTTGAAGGCTTTCGGGTGCCGGCGCATCGCATCGTTCAAACGGCTACCGTCCGCGATTTGTTCGCGGATGTCCTGAGTGACAAACTTCAGCGCGGCGTGTGACGTCTGGCCTTCCAGCAACTGCAGCGAACGCAGCAACGGAACGCCCGATCGCAGAAGGTCGGCAAGCTGATTGTAGAATGTGGTGAGGTACTTACCGGGAACTCGTTTGGAACCCGACACGACCTGCTTGCGAGTTTCCTCGGACATCCCGATCGACATCGGAAACAAACTCTTCGACTGCAGCACAGACAGCGCATCTTTTTCGCTGGTAGCGGTGAGCGTTCCCGTCACCTGCTTGCCGGAGAGTTCTCGAGCGATGTAATCGAAGTCGGGCATAGAAAATCAAACGCGGAGAGCAAAAGGTAGGAAGTCGAAGGGATACGATTCGCCGTTCTCCCCGCATGGCTCTGCTAAATAACAAGGTCCCCGCGGGTGATACGCACGACCTCTTCGACGCTGGTGACGCCCTCCATCACCTGTTCCCAGCCACTTTGCCGCAGAGTGGTCATGCCGTGCTGCAGGGCGTGGCGGCGAATCGTGGTGGAACTTTCGTTGTTGGCACACAGTTCCTGAAGCTTGCTGTCCGTCGACATCAGTTCGAACACGCCCACTCGGCCTGAGTAACCCGTTTCTGTGCATTCGCGACAGCCGACCGGTTCGTAAATGAACTCAGGAGCCAGTTCCTTCGGAAAGTCTTCCGGCACGTCGGCAGCGGAAACTGCGACTTGGCGCTTGCAGTCTTTGCACAATCGTCGCACCAGCCGCTGAGCCAAAACGCCTTCCACGGTGCTCGCCACAAGGTACGGTTCGACGCCCATGTCCACCAGTCGCGTGAAGGCACTCGGCGCGTCGTTGGTGTGCAATGTGCTGAAGACGACGTGACCAGTCAAAGCCGCCTGAATAGCTGCCTGAGCCGTTTCGCCGTCTCGAATTTCCCCGATCAGTACGACGTCCGGGTCATGTCGCAGAATGCTGCGAAGGCCGGCGGCAAAAGTCAGGCCGATGCGACTGTGGACCTGAATCTGACTGATTCCGTCCATCTGATATTCCACCGGATCTTCGACCGTAATGATCTTGGTTTCCGGATTCTTGATCTCATTCAACGCACTGTAAAGCGTCGTTGATTTACCACTACCCGTGGGGCCGGTAACAAGAATGATTCCGTGAGGCAGTTCGATCAGGCTGCGGAAACGCTTAATGATGGTTGGCGGCATGCCGACGTTCTTGAGGTCGAACGTCATCTTGGCTTTGTCCAGAAGACGCATCACGACGCCTTCGCCATGAGCCATCGGGATAATCGACACACGAACATCGACCTCACGCCCCATGACTCGCAGCTTGATTCGCCCGTCCTGCGGCAAACGCTTTTCCGCGATGTTAAGGTGCGACATGATTTTCAGTCGCGTGACGATTGCGGAGAAGAAGTGATTGATCTCCGGCGGCGTGGATTGAATTCGCAGCATCCCGTCGATGCGGTAGCGGACTCGTAAACCGCTTTCCTGTGGTTCGATATGAACGTCACTGGTGCCCAGCTTGACGGCTTCGATCAGCAGCTCGTTAACAAGGCGAATAACCGACGGCGCTTGTGCTCCTTCACCGAGTTCGCCGTGGTCTTCTTCGATTTCTTCGAGAAGTTCGATGCCATCTTCGCTACGTTGGCGGACCAGTTCGTTGATCGTGTCGCCGCCGACGCCCAGCAGTTCTCGAATGCGTGTGCCGAGTTCCTGACTACGCGTAAGGACAGGTTCCAGACGCAGCCCGCTGACGGTGCCGAGTTCGTCCAGACCTTCCAGGTTTAGTGGATCGTCGGTCGCAACAACGACGTGTCCGTTTTCGCGATACAACGGCAGCAGTGAATGTCGGTAGATGGCCGACGTGGGAAATTTGGAAAGGAGTTCGGTGTCGACCGTCACGTCTTTGAGGTCGACGTAGGCCATGCCGAATTCGGCGGATAGCGTCTTCAGGACGGCGTCTTCTGTGACGAGGCCCATCTTGATCAGAGTTTGATCAATGCGCGAGCCGTTTTGTTCGCCACGAGCCAGCTTAAGCTGCTCCTGCGACACAAGGCCTTCATCGACGAGTAGTTGTCCGAGTTCCATAATTGGTTACTACCTTCCACCACGTCCGCCGCCGCCACCGCGACCGCCGCCACCGAATCCACCTCGACCACCGCCGCCACGCTGTCCCCCACCGCCCGCTGCTCCGCCGCCGCCTTGAGCCCCTCGTTGCTGCATCGCTCGCATAAACGCTTCACGTTGAGCCTGCTGGGCTGCTTCGGCCGCTTTGTTGTCGCCGCCGCCAGAATTACTGTCGTTGCTGCTGGATGATGACGTTCGACCGCTTGTGCTGGACGACGATACTGAGACTCGAGGCAACAACGATGTCAGTGACTGTTGAATCATGGTCGCGTCGGCGTTCTTCAATTGGATGACTCGAATCATGCGATTCGCGTCCTTCGCCGCCGTGTCTAAGTCCTTAACAACAGATTCGACGGCTTCGAACAATTCCAAGCTACTGTTCACCAGAATCAGGCTGTTTTGCTGGTCAACCGTCAAGTGCATTCGCACCTGAGCCGCTTCGTTGCCGGCACCGCCTCGGCCGCCGCCACCAAACATAGCCGCCAGTGGATTTTGCTGTTGAGCGTTCCTGCCCTGGGCCTGAGCTTCCAGATATGTCTTGAACAAATCGTCCAGCATGCTCTTCACGTCGTTCACATCGGCGTAGTCGACCAGGATTTTACGTGGTTGCATATCCTTCAGCGAATCCGGGCCGTCGTTGGAATCCAAAACCTTAAGCAAAGAAATCGCGTCTTTGACCATAATCGGCGGGCCCGTCAGAAACAGCGAATTTGTGCGAGGTTCCGGGATGATCTTCAGCGAATTCGATGCCCCGCCCAGACCGCTAAGTCCGGTGGCGTCCATCAGGCTGCCGCCAAGGTCCGAGAAACCGCCCGCCAGGCTACCCAGCATACTGCCACCCATGCTGCTGCTGGTGGTGGCGACGGAACTGCTGGGGAAGAATTGAGCCAGCATGTCGGACGCTTCCAGAGCATCTGCCGACTTCAAAAAGTACTGAGTGTATTCCGGCTTGAAGGGGATCGTCTGCTGCAGCATATCGAACAGATCTTCCAAACGATCCAGTTCTTTTTCGTTCGACGACGACAGGATCAAGTCGTCTCCCTGCACGATAATCTCAAGCGGCTCGTTGTCTTCAGACGACTGTTCTGCAGCTTTGTCTGGCGTCTCTTTCTCAGCGTCTTCATCAGGATGCCCGTTCGGACTCCACAATGCGCGAGTCTGAATGTGTTCGGCCTGCTTTGCCGCCGCGGTTGAACTCGAAGAGATCCCCGTACTTCGTTCACGCATTGCGAACAGCGGCGACTGACTTAACGCCAGTGCACTTAATGAAACGACTGAACCTGTGCTTCGCGTTTCCGTTGAGCTAGCTGAAAAACCAGAACCGCGACCGCTTGGTTTAACCGGTGCCTGAGTGATCTCTGGCTCTGGTACGTTTAGCTTGGGGTCTTCGCGTTTCGAAACTGGAGGCGCGTCTGATTCCCGAGGCCGCTCAGCCGCTGGACGCAGTTGTTCGGTTTCCAGTGGCAGTTCGCCATCCGATGTCTGGCGACTTTTCACTGGTCCGGATTCTTCCAGCTCCATGATCTTCAGCTTGGTTGATTCGTTGGCATCCCAGTTGGCTTTCAGAAGTTTCAGAAAGTCCTGAGGATCGCGGCCCTGCATGGACAGACGTCGCACTGTGCCACCGTCGCCGCGATCACGAACGCCTGATCCGTCTTCACCCAGATCAGCCAGAACCTGCTTAATCTGAGTAATGTGATCAATGCTGCCTCGCACGATTAATCGCCGGCCATACAGGTCGGTTTCAATCGTGGGAGCATCGTCGCCGTCGGAATAGAACAGCGATCGTAACGTCGCGGCGGCCGACACGGGATCCATTTGAGAAAGCGGAATCACAGCCACCGAACCGATGGACCCTGCCCCGTCCAGTTGCCGCACCAGCATTGCGACTTCCTGATGCTGTCGCTCACTGGCCATGATGTGAATTCGACCGTTGCGGCCATCTTCGTTAACGACCGTCACGCCTGGCATATTCATCGCGGTCAGAGTACTGGCCACTTCGCGAGCGTCTGAAGATTTGACTTCGTAGACTTCCAGATAGGTGCCTTTGCGACCTCGCGTCAGTGGCTTACCGTCGGGCCCTTCGCCGACATCCACGAACGCGAGAATTTCTTTGACCAACGCGTGTTGTTTGGCGGTTCCCGTGACCAGAAGACTGTTCAACCGCAGGTCTGATGCGATCTGAATGGGGGATTCTGTTTTTGAAGCTGGCTGAGGTTGTGGCGTCGGTGTACCGCCTCGTGAACGAGACTGCATCCGAGATTGCTCCTGTGCCCCGGACGTAACGTTCGCGACATTTTGACGCATGCCGAACTGCGTCATCACCTGAATTTCAGCTTCCTCAGCGTCCATGTATTTCAGTGAATAAGCATTGAACAACATCGCATCCGGCTTCGATTTCGACATCGCTTCCGTTAGCAGGCGATGGATGCGTCGCAGGTTCGATCCGATATCCGTCACAATCAGCAGGCGAGATTCGGTGAGGGCAATCATGCTTCCCCACGGTCCGACCAGCGGTTCGATTTCCTGAGCCGCTTTGGCGGTATCCATTTCCGAAATTTCAATTGGCACATTCACTAACTCGTTATCACCCACCACCTGATTGGGGCCGATGGTCAATAACTCTTCGATCGTGACGTCTCGCAGCAGGCTGGGCGGAATGCCGTCGTCCAGGTTGATCACGATCAGGAAGTGATCTTTCTGAAACATGCCGAACCCCTTGCGAAGCAAGTAGCCGTTCATGATGTCCAGCGCCTTTTTGGCGTCATACTTTCGGTCGTCTAAGTGACTGAACGTACCTGGCGGAACCTTGTTCAGGTCCAGCGTCAAACCGGTGGCATCGGCAAACATCTGCAGCACCTGATCCCACGGTGCATACTTAAAGTTAAAGCTGAATTCGTCCACGATTCGACGCGGGCCGCCAGCGGCGTCGCCAAAACTAAGCGTGGCTGTTTCGCCTTCCGGGGGCTTGTTGGAGATCGCAGGTGCGGCCGCTGCACCGGCAGGTCTGTCAGCCGGACTTTGAGCCATCGCTGCCGGCGCACCGGACGAGTCGCGACTATCACTGGACGCCACTTGCTCGCGTGGCGCAGGTGCCTGGCTGAGGTCTTTTTCGAATCGCGACTTCTGTTCCGGCGTCAGCACGGCCAGATATTTCGCCTGCCATTCGTCTTCGAACTTTTCGCGGTCCTCTTCCGAAGCGTTTGAATCAAGTTGCCGGGCAGCACTACGACGTTGGCCGTAAAGCTCGTCCAGCTTCTTTTTCTGCTCGTCCGTCAGGCCATAGTCTTCCGCAATGCTGTCACTGGCAAGTCCGCGAGGACCGCTGTTCTTAAGGTACAGCCCGCGAAGTTTCGCGCGTTCGCTTTGGCTAAGCAGAGTGGGAGCTTTGTCCTGAAACATCGTGCGCTGAGCCTGGATCTTGTCGCCCATTTCCTGACGCAGACGGTTCTTTTCTTCGTCGGTCTCCGCGTCGCGAATCTGCTGGCTTGCCTTGGCAAAGTAGTCGCGATCAAACTCAGAAGCGGCCTTCAGTTCCTGCAGCTTATTGGCCGTCTCATCCGACAGTCCCAGCTCAGCATAAACCGCATCGCTCCGCAGCAAATCCGTTTCTGACCCACGACCGCGCTGAGCCATCACCTCAGGTGACATCATTGCGCAGGCGAGAGCTAACAGAAGTGTCCTTGCAGAATTCGATTTCATGGTGGCTCGAATCATCGATTTTATGCCTTCATCCGGGCAGGCTTGGGTTCTGAATATGCGGTCAAACCGGAGCTAGCTCGCAAACGGCTATTACCAGTGCATGACTTCGTGAAATAGACCACTTTGGAACGCAATGGCTCGAGGGACTATAGAAGTGAATTCGCCAATGACAGGCAATATTCACACTGGCCAAAACCCCGCCTGGCGTCGGTAAGAGCCTCTCTATTCTATGAATTCGACGTGAATCCGCAGTATTCTTCGGTCTGAATCCCGCGAAGCAAGCAATTTAGGCAGTCTGCGTGGGAGATGCGGGTTGTGACAATGTACCAAACGTCAAAATGGGGCGGAACCGGCCATTTGAAGTCTTTGTGTCAGTACGTCGCTGCTGCGCCGGCTTTCCTTGTAAATTTGTTTGCCAATCTGGCGAACACCGCGATACTCAGGCACAATTTCGGGGTTTGCTCAATTAGGACCTTGTCCATTAATCTGCCCAATCGACTCCTCAAAAGGGGTTCCACGCAATGAAAACGATAGCCACAACCTTAGTTCTCACCTTGCTTCTGGCCTTCCAGCCAACCGCTGACGCTCAGCGCGGTGGAGATCGGGGTGACCGAGGCGGATTCGGTGGTCGCGGCGGCGGCGAGGAAGGCGGTCGTTCACGCGGTGGATTCGGCGGCGGGCAGACTCGCGGTGGATTTGGCGGAGGTCCTCCCGGTGGTGGACGGCCCACCATGGATGCCAACGGCGATGGCCGCATTGACCAATCCGAGCTGGACCGTATGCCGCCTCAGTTTAAGCAGATGATGGAAGCACGTGGCATCAAGCTGCAGGCTGGCGTGAGTGTCGACGAATTCCGCAACAACATGCGTGAACAATTCATGAGGGCTCGCGAAGAAGGCGGTTCGTCGTTCGGGCAGCGGCCATCACCAGCCAGTGAAAATGCGTCAGCAGGCAACCGGACCGCGTACACGCCTTCGGCTCCGTTTCGAGCACGAGACAAAGAACGGATGACGATTGACCTTCCGCCAAAATGGAGTGAGCTGGATACCGACTTCGACGGTCAGGTTGCTTTGTACGAATGGATGACGGCTCGCCGTGACGAATTGGATCTGTTCGACGAAATTGACTCCGACTTCGACGGCCTGCTGACACCGCGCGAACTGAAAGACTACGACGATGTCGCCTCCAGCGGCGAACAGATGCTGGCCAAAATGGCGGAAAAGTATGCTCGCCCGCGTCTGACAATTGTCAGCGCAAACGGAGCGACAACCATCGGCGGCAAAGGAAGCGCCGCGATTGCAAACATGTCTAAGGAAGAACAACAGAAGCATCAGGAGACGGCAAAACGCTACTTCCCGATGATGGACAAAGACAAAGACGGCAAAATCAGCATGGAAGAATTTGACGCCAGTCGCCGAATTCGACCCATGTTTGAAAAGGCGGGTATCAAAGTCGAAGCCATGTCCGCCGAACAATTTACTCAACGCTACACCCAGGCAATCGCCTTCTTTCAGTCTCAAAAAGGCGCAGGCGGCGACACGTCCGGCCGTGGCGGCGATTTTGGTGGGCGAGGCGGATTTGGGCGCGGCGGCGATACCGGCGGCAGGGGTCGTGGCGGAGATTCCGGTGGTAGGGAGTCTGGTGGCAGAGGTGGTTTCGGCCGGGGCGGTGGTCGATAGTGGCGGCAGCATCGTAGGCGTCAATTCTGCACGAAGGATTGTGTGACGGATCAGTTGCGCTTACGATATTAGTCCCGCCCCAGCTCAGTGACGGAACTTGCTGAGCACAACTCGCCCACCTGATACCTTGAAAGGTCCCAACATGTTTGGCCCTGCCTCAACGTCCGCTGGCGCTCGTACACGCCACAATCGTCGCTGGTTTTTGAACAGCGGCATGACGGCTCTTGGTGGTTTAAGCGCGGCTCAGCTGATGAGCCTGCAGGCTGCGTCGGGAGCATCCACGTCGCCGACCGCGGACAAGAAGGCTGTCATTCTGTTCTGGTTGTCCGGCGGCCCCAGTCATATCGACATGTGGGATCCCAAGCCCGACGCACCATCGGAAATTCGAGGCCCCTACTCAACGATTCCGACCAAGCTGCCTGGCGTCCGATTTTCTGAGCACCTGCCATTGCAGGCGTCTATCGCGGACAAGCTTTCCATTATTCGATCGGTTGACTGTTCGTCCAGCAACCACACACCAATCACGATGCAGGCTGGCAACCCGCTGGCTCGCCGCACGAACGACGGTCGTGATGGCGACGGTTACCCATCGATGGGTGCAGTCGCGGCAAAGTTTCGAGGTTCCAACGATGCCGACCTGCCCCCGTTTGTGGGGCTGGCCGATTCATGGGCCGCCGACGTGTGGGAAGCCGGCCACATGGGCAGCGACTTTTCCCCCGTGAAAGGCAACGAACTGCAGGGCAAGTTCGCCATGCCGCCCGGCATCGCAGCCGACCGTTTCCGAAGCCGCCAGAACATTCGTCAACAGCTGGATCTGTTTGGTGGCAGCATTGCAAATGACCAAACGCTAAATCAAACGGACCGATTTACTCAACAGGCCTACGACCTTGTGCTGTCCGGCAAGGTTCAAAAAGCGTTCAACGTTGACGAAGAATCCGCAGAAACGAAGGCCGCTTACGGAACGGAAAGCATGGCGAAAAAAGCCCTGCAGGCTCGCCGACTGGTGGAAGCCGGCGTCACGTTTGTGCTGGTCAGCGGCGCGTGGGGCTACTTCGACCATCATGGCGATCAGGTTCGCTGGGGCGGCATTGAAAAAGGACTCACACCGCTGCTGCCACGAGTCGACCGAACTTTGTACGCGCTGATCAACGATCTTGAACAGCGAGGCATCCTGGACAGCACGCTGGTGCTGATGATGGGCGAATTTGGCCGAGCCCCCGTGATCAACAAAGATGCTGGACGCGATCACTGGACGAACGTGATGTCGATGGTCGTCGCGGGCGGTGGCTTGAACCATGGCCAGGTGATCGGTTCGACCGATCGGCGTGGTGGAGCGATCGAATCAAGTGTCGTGCGTCCTCAGGACCTTGCCGCGACGACGTTCCAGCACTTGGGCATCGATTTGAACGCCCACTGGACCAACACTCAGGGCCGCCCGATTCCGATTGTCGTCGAAGGCGGACGTCCGATCCCGGAACTCGGTTAGACCGAATGCTAAGCGTCCTCAAATCCGCGTTCGCCCCCGCACAATTGATCGCGGTGTGGCTACTGTGTTGCGGTTTGACTGTTGCCGAAGAAGGCACGCTGGTGATCGTCGGCGGTGGCGGTACACCGGAAGCTGTGGTTGTGAAGACCATGGAACTGGCAGGAGGACCAGAGGCCAACATCGTGGTTTTGCCTCAGGCATCGTCGCGCGAAGATCGTGGCCAGTCGTCTGCCAGGATGTTTAAGGACGCAGGAGCGACACGCGTTACGGTCGTCGAAGTTGACGCCCCGCTGGCGGCTCGAAAAAGTATCGAGGCAGCCGACCTGATTTGGTTTCCCGGCGGCCAGCAGAGTCGCCTGATGGGAGCTCTGACGAAAGCGGACCTCGTCGACACCATTGTTGCTCGACATAAAGCGGGCACGGTCATCGGCGGCACCAGCGCCGGAGCCGCCGTGATGGCGTTGGACATGATCCCGCACTCGCCCGACGAACAAGCGCTACGATTCGGCAACACGCCGATCACAAAAGGCCTTGGCCTGGCACCAGAGTTAATCGTGGACCAGCACTTTGTGGAACGCAGTCGATTGAATCGTTTGCTGAGTGCCGTGATCGACCGCCCGCAGCGTATCGGCGTGGGCATCGGCGAACGCACGGCCGTATTGTGGCACAACAAAACGCTACAGGTACTAGGTGAAGGCAGCGTCGTGATTCTCGATGCTCGCAACGCGGCAGTCGCAACCGCGTCTGCCGGCAAACTGCAAGGCGTTCGCGACATCCGTCTTTACGTATTGAAATCCGGCGAGCAGTACGACGGCAAGGGGCGGTAGACACTGCGTTGGTATCAGTCCGCTGGAAACGGTTGTCGAAACCAACGAACTGCGTCTGAAGGAATTCGGCCCTATCGGTGTTATTCCGCGATCAGGTAAATATGTTCCTGCGTGCGGAGCAGAATCTTTCCATCGACGAACACAGGCGTCGCAACCGTGTGCTCGCCACCGATTTCATTCTTGCTGATCACTTTGAACTCATCGGCCATCGCGTCGATGACAAAGACGGCCCCGTCCTGACGAGTCACATACAGCTTACCGTCTGCCAGAATCGGTGACGCTCGGAATGTCATGCGGTGTTTTTCTAACTGGCCTGACCAGATTGTCTTGCCTGTTTTCAGATCCAGGCAGTCGATCGTGCCGCGATCATTCTTGACGTCGCGCAACACAAACACGCGTGCGTTTGCGACCGTCGGGGTTGGGACATCGGCGGAGGTTCCTTTGTTCGTCCACAGGACGTGTGAATCTGTGACATTGCCAGTCCCACCCATTTTGATAGCGGTCAGCGTGCCGCCGCGAGCATACGGCGCGATCACGATCCCGTCGGTCGCGACCGACGAACTGATTGACCGGAAGTACTCGTTGTGCTCCGGATTCAGGCTGCCCACACGCCACAATTCTGCGCCGTCGGAGGCGTCGTGGCAGGTGACATAGTCAGCGCCGGTCACGACGATAACTTCTTTACCATCCGGGTTTGTTGTGACAACCGGAGTGGTGTAACTCTGAGCAGCCTCGCGCGGTGCGTCTGTTTTGCGGTCGTGCTTCCACAACAATTCTCCGTCCGCCGGGTTGAAGGCCGCAAGATACGACGGGCCCGTGTGCATCATCGTGATAACGATCGCATTGCTGGTGAACACCGGTGACGTGCCCAAATCCCACCACAGCGTTTCTGTGGTGACTTCAGCAAATCGATCGAAGACGTTGGTCTGCCACACAAGGTCGCCGGCCAGATTAAAACAACCAAAGTCGCCGCTTTTGAAATACACGAAAACGCGTTCGCCATCTGTCAGCGGCGATGGATTCGCGCCGGTGCCGTCTTTGCCCTGTTTGCCTTCCAGCGACTTACCAAAGTTGTGTTGCCAAATCTGCTTTCCGTCCATGCCGATGCATGTGACGAGGTTCTTCCCGTTATGCGTCGAGGTATAGAAAATTCGGCCGTTGGTGACGGCAGGTGTGGAGGCCCCGATCCCGGTGATCGCGTGTTTCCACGTGATGTTGCTGTCGGCGGACCATTCGGTTGCATAGCCGCTTCCGTTAGCCACGCCATTGCCGTTCGGGCCGCGCCAGCTTGGCCATTCCGCAGCGTGACTGCCGTCGGAAAGCGAGGCGATGAGAAAGACAGGAATCGAAAGGAAACGAAACATGGGAATCTCCGGCGTTGGCGGACAGGCATAAAGAAGCCCGGCGTTCTGTTGAAAAGCCGGGCGTCTGTGCAATTACTCGATAGCCTTTAGATTAGTGAGCGTGAGCCCCATGGCCATGCTCATCGGCAGCTTCATCCTCGTCTGAAAAATCGATCAGATTGCCGAACGTGCCCGACATCTGAACCGATCCGCACAGCAGCGTGATACATGTCAGCATCGTCACGTAGATGAATTTGCCTGCGTAGTTGCTGACCGTCAGGCCGAAAATCGTATGAGCTCCATCAATGGGCGGAGCGACGGCTCCCCACACGATCACTGCCACGAACATCAGCAACAGGACACCGATAAAGCCGCCACGACGAAGGATGTCGAAGGTCTTCACCCAGTTCACGGCCAGCGACCAGAAAGCGATCCACGCCAGCAAAGGCAGCCACGGCAGAATCACCTTCACAAATGCGACCACAACATCCAGCAATGACCAAAAGACATTGACCAGACTATGGAAGAGTTCGAAAACGGCGTCCATGGAAGTTTGTATTCAGTTTGAAGTGTGAAAGAAGTGACAGGAGAAGCCCCGCAAAGTCCTTGCGAGGTAAGCTCTCGGTGATCAGCGAATCCTAGCGATATTCTCCGCAAAACTCCAGTTTCCGCCAGCCAGAAAACGCTACGGCGCGACAGCTTCGCCGCCATTTCGAGCGGACTGTAACGCCGCATCCAGCACGCGCTGCGTTTGCAACGCGATTTCCGGCCAGTGAGAATCCACTTTGCCACTCAGCACGAGCGATGAGAAGTTGCGGAACAGATTCGTTTCCTGAGCCGTCTTTTCGTTGTTGGCGTATTCGGGCACGGCTACGGATTGAAGGTGTTTCTCCATGTTGAACTGGCAACCGTCGGTGACGAAGTCGTGGTTGGCGACATCAAACGAAACCGTGTTCCCGAAATATGGCAGCACGAAGTCCTTCACGTCGACGTACCCTTTTGTTCCGCTGATGTTCACCCATTGCTGGTGGTTGCCTCGGAACGAGTTATAGAAGGTCGCTGACACGCCGCTGGCGAAATGCAGTTCGCCCTGGAATTCCATCGGAACGTCTTCCGGACTGTCCGGACGTTTGGCGCCATGCAGAATTCGCCCGCGAACTTCGACAGGCATTTCGTAGTTCATGGTCCACAACGTCATTCGGATCGTGTACCAGCCAAGGTCTCCCAGGCAGCCGGCGGGTTCGAGATTGCTGCTGGCTCGGATGTTGCTGCCCACCCATTCTTCGTCCGCACAGAAGCTGAACTGACTGGCGATACGTCGGATCTCGCCAACGCTGTTGCCATCGTCCAGCACTTTACGAAGCTCAGGCAGCCGAGCACTGTGCATGAACATCACGCCGTCCATAAACTGCACGTTGTTCGCGTTGCAGGCATCAATCATCGTCTGCACATCAGCAGCCGTGACACCGCAGGGCTTTTCGACCATCACATGCTTGCCCGCGTTGGCGGCCTTCACCACCCATTCCGTGCGCAGGCCGGTCGGCAGCGGAACATAAACGGCGTCAATATCGCCTCGCTGCAGAAGTTCGTCATAGCTGCCAACGGCATCGACCTGCTGGCTGACCGGCGCGGAAGCCTGGCATTCGTCAATAAACGCCTGAGCCTTCTCAGTCGCACGACTGGCCACCGCGACGACCTGACCGTTGCCCGAATTGGCAATCGAATGCCAGTTCTTCATGGCAATACCAGCGGTACTCAAAATGCCCCAGCGGCAAGTTTGCTGACTCATATGGGCCTGTTCTCACTTATGTTTGCTGCCTGGCGCGAAAGCCTGACTTCCTGAAGTCGCCGAGCTTTCAACTCCGAAAACGATTTGACTTGTGAACTCAACGCAGCGGCAAATTTCACCGTCCCCTGCGCTGTGATGCGGATCGTCTTGAAATCTGCGACAGAACTCAAGCGTTCGGAAACAGCGACAACTGCACCGGGCCGGCGATGGTGAACCACTACGAAGCCGTACCGCTCGCTGGCCACTCATTGTCGTTGGTGTTACTTTCTGGCACGACTCTAGGCCAACGCTTGTAGTCGTTTGATCGCCTTTAGCTCGTGACTCTTCAGCTTGAAAGTGTTGTACATTGTCTGGTTCTGCCGTTTTCGAACTCACGTCATCACGACAGTTTCCGGACTGGCTGGTCGAACAAAGGCTAAGCCTGGCGTTCACCACCTACCAGGCAGGAAAACTGTTCCTGCTGGGTACCAAACCTGATGGCAAACTGTCGGTTTTCGAACGTACTTTCAATCGGTGCCTGGGCTTGTGGTCAAACGGCCAGGCGTTGTGGCTGTCGTCGCTGTATCAGTTGTGGCGGTTTGAGAATGTTCTTGAACAAGGTCAGCGAGCGGAAACGGCCGACCGACTTTACGTGCCACAGGTGGTTTACGTCACCGGCGATCTGGATATCCACGACGTGGCGGTTGAAGATTCCGGTCGCGTGGTTTTCGTGAACACGCTGTTCGGCTGCCTGGCAACAATCAGTGAGACTCACAGCTTTGTGCCTCTGTGGAAGCCGCCCTTCATTGACCGTCTGGCTGCCGAAGACCGTTGCCATCTGAACGGGCTGGCACTGGAAAACGGCAAGGCGAAATACGTCACGGCGGTCAGTCGCAGCAACGTTGCTGATGGCTGGCGAGATCGGCGTCATGACGGAGGCTGCGTGATCGACGTGCCGTCCAACGAAATCGTGGCGGAAGGACTTTCGATGCCGCATTCACCACGAGTCTACCAGGATAAGTTGTGGGTACTGAATTCGGGCACGGGCCACTTCGGCTTTATTGATCGCGACAAAGGCACGTTTGAAGAAGTGGCGTTCTGTCCGGGCTATCAGCGAGGTCTGTCGTTCCACGGTGACTACGCGATCATCGGCCTGTCGAAGCAGCGTGAGAACCGAACGTTCTCCGGGCTGGATCTGGATCAGAATCTGGAAAAGGCTCAGGTCGATCCTCGCTGCGGCCTGCACATCATCGACCTGCGAACCGGCGACGCCATTCACTGGGTGCGGATTGAAGGCGTGGTGTCGGAACTGTACGACGTCGTGGCATTGCCCGGTGTGCGGCAGCCTCAGGCACTGGGCTTCAAAAGCGACGAGATTCGTCGCGTGTTGCGGGTTGGTGAGGAGCAGCAGCTGTAAACGGGCAGCAAGTGTGGGACTGGCGTTGTTATAGGTCGTTTAACCCGTAGCCGGAGGCGCAGGCGTCGTTGGGGCGGCGTCCGTAGATCGTCCACTTCCGCTGCGACATAGCCGTGTCCGGCCACACCTGCGCCTCCGGCTGCGGGTTAAACGATTGGGCGGGCTCGCCGCGTTCGGCGAAGGTCTCCTGACCTCGCCCCCATTTCGCTACAGGTATTTCGTGGTTGAGCGATGAAATTCGGCGTAACAAAATGGCGCGGGTTTCGCTTGAGAGAATTGAATGAGGCATGTTGCCTCTGGATTCGAACCTCAAACCCCGAAAGGACGTTCCCATGTCTCGATTTATTGCCTTGGCGTTTCTCTTGTGCGGCACAACCTCGATTGTTTCTGCACAGGATTTCGCACAGTTGGAAAACACCTATCACGTTGAAGTCCGAGTAGAACATTGGCGGATCGGCTCTGCCTATTGGTCAACCGAGTTTTCCACAACGGACTACGATAGTGCACTTCTGATGTTTGATTTGTTTGAACTGGCTCTTGAAGAAAATGCCTTGCGTGAGATGTTGGGGTTCAGCTGGCAGTGGCTGGTAACCGATGTTCGCATCCGCACGGAATATCCGCCAGAACTGACCGCGCCATTGCAGCGAGCACAAACACTGCGGCTGCAACGTCAAGCTACCGCGTATCAAACACCAATCCACCAATATCCGGGCCAGTAGCAGATGGCGGACGGGCGAAGCCTGCCAGCGTCAGCACTCGAAAACGGGGCCTGACGCTGCGTAGGCACAAAAAACAGCATTCGACCATGCTCGCCCCGCGGAGGGAGACGGAGACCTGGGGGCGGAGAGTGTTCGGGGTCAGGAGACCCTCGCGCAGCGGCGAAGCGGACAACGGGGTGAATCACTGTTGCCAGAGTTGCATATGGTAGTCGTTTCGCGTGCAATGCGTCGTCAGTTGGGCGAGGGGAGGTTGTTTTGATCTCGCCGCCACGTCAGATGGAGACGGGTTGCAAAATGTCGCTGAAGAAATGGTTGAAAAGTCTGGGCGGTGATCTTGGTCGCGTTGATCGTCGGCGGAAGGCGGTACAGCGGAATCCGTGCCTGCATTCTGCCCAGCAATTGCAGCCGCGGCTGTTGCTGGCCGCCACCAATCCACTGTACTGGAAAGCCTGGACGGCACCACTGGCTTCCGCATCGACGGCATCGACTCGGGTGACTTGTCGGGCGTTTCGGTGTCGAGCGCAGGTGACGTGAACGGTGATGGCTTCGACGACCTGATTATTGGGGCGTCCGGTGCGGATCCTGGCGGGGATAGCCGTGCGGGTGAGAGCTACGTAGTGTTTGGTAAGTCGGGCGGTTTCGGCTCTGCGGTGGACCTGAGCACGCTGAACGGCACAAGCGGCTTCCGAATCGACGGAATCGACGAAGATGACTTCTCTGGCCGTTCGGTTTCGAACGCAGGTGACGTGAATGGTGACGGCTTCGACGACCTGATCATCGGGGCACGCTATGCGGATCCCGGCGGGGACAGCGATGCGGGTGAGAGCTACGTAGTGTTCGGAAAGTCGGGCGGTTTCGGCTCGACAGTGGACTTAAGTACGCTGGACGGCACCACCGGCTTCCGCCTCGACGGTAGCGACGCCGGTGACGGATCTGGCTCTTCGGTGTCGAGTGCGGGTGACGTAAACGGGGACGGCTTTGACGACCTCGTCATCGGGGCGTGGAATGCGGCTTCCGGCGGGGCCGGCGGTGCGGGTGAGACCTACGTGCTGTTTGGGAAGTCGGGCGGTTTCGCCTCAGCGGTGGACTTAAGCACGCTGGACGGCACCACCGGCTTCCGCCTCGACGGTAGCGACGCCGGTGACCGAACTGGCTCTTCGGTGTCGAGCGCGGGTGACCTGAACGGGGACGGCTTCGACGACCTCATCATCGGAGCGTACGGGGCCGATCCCGGCGGGGACCGCTTAGCGGGTGAGAGCTACGTGGTGTTCGGGAAGTCGGGCGGTTTCGCCTCGGCGGTGGACTTAAGCACGCTGGACGGCACCACCGGCTTCCGCCTCGACGGCATCGACGCGGGTGACGAATCCGGCCGTTCGGTGTCGAGCGCAGGTGACGTGAACGGCGACGGATTTGACGACATCATCATTGGCGCGGAACGAGCGTCCAGCACTGCAAGCTTTCCGGCACGAACGCTCAGATCGTTCGGTCGAAGGGAAGCAGTGCCCTGACCGCGGCTCAGATTCGCACCAACGTGGACAGTCTCGGCGGCAATAACGGCGGCTCAAATTTACGACAGGCGTTCAGATTCGAATCGGAGCTGGACGACCTTTTTGCGAACTTCGATTGGGAAGCACAATCGCTGGTCGATTCTGATGATCAGACTGCGGAACTCGGCGTCGAAGCACCGTCTGCTGACGGTGGCTTCCGGTCCTGGATTGACGCGATCTAAGTCAACCGTGACTTTCCGTTGTCGTCATGAGTTCCCTTCTACGGTGCCGAAACGCCGCCGCATGCTCCTGCATCCTCCTGAACAACAGCCCCGATTGTGCGACGGCGTCGGAGGGCCATGGTGCGGAATTCAATTCGGGACTATCGCCACGAACCTATCCGACAACCTGCCAGAGCCTCCCAGGTTTTCGGACAGGTTCTTTTCGGACAGGTTCTTAGAGTGAAAATTCTCCGGTGGCCACTACGGAAGTCACCACCGCGCCAGCGATCAAACTTGCGGCCATCGCGATCAGATACAGCAGCAGCCATCCCAGTGAAAGGATGCCCTTGAGGCCGCGTGTTTGAAATAGATAGATTGGCAGTCCCAGTACAAACATCAGCACCAGACAGGCACTCATCGGAACACCGATATAATGACCGCGTTCAGCCGCGTCGGTGCGACACCAATAGATGCCCAATATCACGAACGGAAGCCCCAGCAGAAGATCCACGACGGGATCAGCCTGAGTTTCGTCCTCAAACATCGCTACAACGCCCATTATCGCAGACCACACCAGCAGCCAGATTAGTATCCGCCGCTTCTGAGCGTGAAGATCTGTTTCGCCGGCGGGTTCGTTGCTTGAGGGTTCGTCGCCCGATTCGTCGACTGAGTCTGACAACATAAGCCGTGTTCCTTACGGGTGTAGACGCTACTCCTATTGTGTCACCGCCTCCGCCACCATGCAACTAAGCTCAGATGACGCCTCACTGCCGGCGCGTTACGATGTGCGTATCACACTTCAACGTTTTGGTGCCTGTCGAATGAAACTGTTTTCACAAATCGTCATTCTGGCTTGTTCAATCAGTCCGTTCGCCGTTTTCGCCGACGAACCGCCTGCCGTCGATTTTTCACGCGACGTCCTTCCCATACTTTCCAACAAGTGCTTCATTTGTCACGGACCGGATTCCGCCGGACACGGTGACGACATGCTGCGGCTCGATTCGTTTGAAGGTGCGTCCGCAGAGCGTGACGGCCAGAAGGCAATCGATCCCGACCAACTACAGAACAGCATTCTGTTGAAGCGAATTCATTCCGCCGACGATCCCATGCCGCCCGCCGATGCGGAAAAGCAGCTCACGGAGCTCGAACGTGAAACCCTGACTCGATGGGTCAGTTCCGGTGGCGAATACGCCAGGCATTGGGCGTACATTCTGCCGCAGGCCGTAGTGCCGGACGTGACGAACGAAACGCCGACTCCGCAGGAACCCGACGCAGCGATTATTGACGCATTCATTTCTCGACAGCACAAGAAACGTGGCGTCGACTTTGCGCCGGAAGCGGAACGGGCCACGCTGGCTCGGCGAGTGTCGCTCACTCTGACCGGCCTGCCACCTGAGCCAGCCGCGTTGCAGGAATTCCTGAACGACACCAGCGACGACGCTTACAACAAGTTCATCGACCAGCAGATGAACAGCCCACGTTTTGGCGAACATCAGGCTCGCTATTGGCTGGACGCCGTTCGGTACGGGGACACTCACGGATTACACCTCGACAACCGGCGCGGCATTTATCCGTATCGTGACTGGGTCGTGCGAGCCTTCAACAAGAACATGCCGCTGGATCAGTTTATCGTCGAACAACTGGCCGGCGACCTGCTGCCCAATCCGACGTTGTCCACCAGGGTCGCCACCGGTTTTGTGCGGATGAATCCGACAACGTCAGAAGGAGGAGCCATCCCGGCCGAATTTCAGGCGAAGAACAACTTCGATCGGACAGAAACGCTGGGGACCGTGTTGCTAGGCATGTCGTTGACGTGCGTTCGCTGTCACACTCACAAGTACGATCCGATTTTGCACACCGAGTACTATCAACTGCTGGCCTTTTTCAACAGCACGGCCGAATCGCCGATGGACGGCAACAAATACGACTATGGCCCGGTGCTCAAGGCCCCCTCAGATCAAAGTGGCTGGGATCGCTGGGACGAACTGCAGCGACTTCGACGGCAGCTTTTGGTTGATGTCCGTGTTGCCGTCAACAGTGGCGCTGTTGACGAGGGTGCCGTTGATGCATTCACGAAGGCGACTGCCGCTGAGCAACTGGAAACTGTCGCCGACCCGAGTGGGCCATTTGCCGCGCAAACTGCCTTACAAGCCCGAGCCGCTGACCTGCAAGCTCAGTTCAAAGCGTTGGAAGAGTCCTTTACCACCACACTGGTCGCTCAGGATTTGCTGCAGCCGCGGCCGACGTACGTGCTGCGGCGCGGCGAGTACAATCTTCCAATTGGTGAAGCACTGTTGCCGGGCGTGCCCGCTGTGCTGGGCTCTTTACCACCAGATGTACCGGCCAATCGACTGGGACTCGCCAGGTGGCTAACATATCGAGACAACCCGCTGGTTGCCCGAGTTCTGGTTAACCGAATCTGGCAGCAGGTGTTCGGCTATGGCCTGGTTCGAACACCGGAAGACTTTGGACTCCAGGGAGAACAGCCGACTCATCCGGAACTTCTCGACTGGCTGGCCTTGCGACTTCAGAGCAGCAGATGGGACCGCAACCATCTGCTGAAACTCATGCTGCACAGCCGAACCTTCAAACAAAGTTCGGCATGGCGAACGGACGTGGAAGATCCGGAAAACCGATTGTTCGCTAGAGCAACCAGTTATCGTCTTGACGCAGAGGTTCTGCGGGACACCGGCTTGTGGGCGAGTGGAATGCTTGATGCTCACATGGGTGGCGAAGGCGTTAAGCCGTATCAGCCCACCGGCATGTGGAAGGCACTCGCTCATCCCGCCAGCAACACCAAACTTTACGAACCCGACAGCGGCAAACGCCTCTACCGTCGTAGCCTGTATGTCTATTGGAAACGCACCAGCCCGCATCCGATGATGACGCTGTTTGATGCTCCCGATCGAGAATCAAGCTGTGTGCGTCGGTCGCGATCGAACACGTCTTTGCAGTCGCTCGGTCTGCTCAACGAAACTCAACGTATCGAAATGTCTCGCAAGCTGGCAGAACGTTTGATTGTGGAACGAAGCGACGACACAGCACGGTTGAATCTACTGTTTACGTTGCTTGCCAGCCGCGAGCCAACAACGTCGGAACGCGCGGCCTGTGACCAATTGCTGAAGTCGATGACGCAACGCTATTCCTCGTCGCCGAAAGACGCAGCCGCATTACTGTCGATAGGCGAAGTTGCTCGCAACGAGGAGTTAAACGCAGTTGAAGTCGCAGCGTGGTCGCAGGTTGTCACGACGGTGTTAGCGAGTGACGCGGCGATCTTGTTGTACTAAACCCAACAGGTCGTATTTTAACGCGGAGGTCGCAGAGACGCAGAGGGCCGCAAAGAATAGATCGTAGTGTGCAACCTCTGCGGTTCTCTGCGACTCTGCGTCCTCGGCGTTTAACCCAAACCTCACAACTTCAATGCCATGAACCCAATCCACGAGCAACACCTTCTTTCAACCCGCCGCCATCTTTTCGGCAAAGCCACCCTTGGCCTTGGCACGGCCGCTCTTGCCGGTTTGCTGGCTGACGACCTGAAGGCCGAAACAACCGGCGTGCTCAAAGGCACACATCACCCGGCGACGGCCAAGCGAGTCATCTATCTCTTCATGAGTGGCGGGCCCAGTCACCTCGATATGTGGGACTACAAGCCGAAGCTCAAGGACATGTTCAATCAGCAGCTTCCGGCTCATGTGCGAGACGGGCAGCGAGTCACAGGCATGACGGCCAATCAGAAGAACGGTCTGCCGCTGTGTCCAAGCAAGTACAAATTTCGTAGATACGACAACAATCAGGACGGAGTCTGGGTCAGCGAACTATTGCCTCACACGGCAAAGGTTGCCAAAGAATTGTGCGTCGTCAACAGCACGTTTACGGAAGCCATCAACCACGACCCCGCCATTACGTACATTCAAACGGGAAGCCAGATTCCGGGGCGGCCCAGTCTGGGTGCGTGGCTCAGCTACGGACTTGGCAGCCTCAACGACAACCTGCCGCATTACGTCGTCATGCATGCGCGCACGAATTTTGCGGAACAGAGTTTGTTTAACCGATTGTGGGGAGCTGGCTTCCTGTCGTCTGACCATCAGGGCATCCTGATGCGAAGTCAGGGCGATCCGGTGTTGTATCTTAGCAATCCGGCGGGAGTCACTGGCAAAGACCGGCGTCAGCAACTTGACGCATTGGCTACGTTGAACTACGAGCAACACAAACGCTTTGCGGATCCGGAAGTCCTGGCCAGAATTCGTCAGCACGAAATGGCGTATCGCATGCAGACGTCCGTGCCGGAATTGATGGATCTTTCCATGGAAACCGACACCACCTTCGAACTGTACGGTGAAGACGCAAAGACGCCGGGCACATTCGCAGCGTGCTGCCTGAACGCACGTCGGCTGGCTGAACGTGGCGTCCGCAATATCCAGATTTTTCATCGAGGCTGGGACGCTCACGGGGGCCTGCCGCGCGAACACGGTTCTCAGTGCAAAGACGTCGATCAGGCATGCGCGGCGCTGATCATGGATCTGAAGCAACGAGGCATGCTGGAAGACACGCTCGTTGTATGGGGCGGCGAATTCGGTCGCACGGCGTATTGCCAGGGAACGTTAACCCGCGAAAACTACGGTCGGGACCACCACCCTCGCTGCTTTACGACATGGATGGCGGGGGGCGGCATCAAGCCAGGAATCACGTACGGCCGCAGCGACGACTACGGCTACAACATCGCCCACGAAGATGGCACGCCCATGACGCCTCAACCAGACGCGTCCACCTGGACACCCGGCACCATGCACATCCACGACCGCAACGCGACCATTCTGCACCTGCTGGGCATCGACCACAAAAAACTAACCTACCGCTACCAAGGCCGCGACTTCCGACTCACCGACGTCCATGGTCACGTAATTGAAGATTTGATTGCTTAGAGTTGTCCAAGCGTAAGCCCAGTCGTGGAACGCTGATGGTTGCGGGACGATCAAATCAGTTGTCGTCGACGTTTCAGCGAGCGTTTCTCAGGTTGGCTGCGGTTAAAGAGCGACCACATAGCGATGCTGCACTGACCGGGCCAAGGAGCGTTGTCCGCCTCAGACGGCAGCGTTGATGCGGGGTTATGCTTTCTGAATTGTATCCGTTGGCATGTGGGGGTATCCTTTTAGTCCCGCCAAACCGAGCCTGATGACCGATTCTTCCCACCAGAATCATGTCGATGGCTCATCCCACCGGAAAGTGTTCCTCATGCGTGTTGTCCTGCAATGTGGACTGTCGTTTTTCCTGATCGCGTCATCGGCTATCGGTGCGGACTATCTGCGAGACGTTAAGCCGCTGTTGGAACACAAGTGCTATGCCTGCCATGGTTCGTTAAAGCAGCTTGGCGGGTTGCGGCTGGATACCGCCGAAGACTTGATCAAAGGTGGCGACTCAGGAACTACGTTAACGGCCGGGCAACTGACGGACAGTCTTCTGCTTGACGTTTTGACTGGTGATGCTGGGTTTCAGATGCCGCCTGCCAATGAAGGCTCGCCGCTGACTGACGACGAGATCCAATTGATCCGTGACTGGATCAGTTCTGGTGCTCCCGTTCCGGACGACGAAGAACCTCAAGCAGATCCGAGAGCGTGGTGGTCTTATCAGCCCAACCGTCGACCGCCGTTGCCGGAACTGAAGAATCCTGGCTGGTGTCGCAGCGACATTGACTACTTTGTTGCTGGACCGCGTGAAAAGCAGGACTTACCTGTTGTGGCTGAGGCGCCGAAGGAAGCCTGGCTGCGGCGCGTGTTTATTGACTTGATCGGACTGCCGCCGACTCGTGATGAGCTGCATCGATTCCTGTCCGATAATTCGCCGTCCGCTTACGAAACCATCGTCGATGAACTGTTGTCCCGACCGCAACATGGCGAACGATGGGCGCGTCATTGGATGGACGTCTGGCGATACAGCGACTGGTATGGCAGTCGAGGAAGCAACGAAATTCGTTACAGCCAGCGGCACATCTGGCGGTGGCGCGACTGGATCGTGTCTTCGTTGAACGAAGACAAGGGCTACGACCAGATGGTCCGGGAAATGTTGTCGGCCGATGAGCATTCGGAGGTCGATCAATCGCGGCTGTCGGCGACGGGGTACCTTGGGCGCAACTGGTATAAGTTCGATCGCGATGTCTGGATGTTTGACACGGTCGAACGGGCGGGCGAAGCGTTTCTGGGGCTAACGTTGCGGTGCTGTCGCTGTCACGACCACAAGTTCGACCCGGTGACTCAGGAAGAGTACTACCGGTTTCGAGCGTTCTTCGAACCGCACGATGTTCGCACGGATCCGGTTTCTGCCTTCACGACCACTCAAAAGGACGCCACGTTGGGGCAGGTGCTGAACGATGGAGTGGCTCTTGTGTACGACAAGAACGTTGATGCGCCGACGTACCTGTTCGAACGTGGTGACAGCCGCTACCCAGATGAAACGAAGCCGCTGGCACCGGGCGTTCCGGCTGCTTTGGGAGGAACCGTCAACGTAACGCCGGTCGATCTTCCTGCTGAAACCTGGTTTCCAATGCTTCGACCTGAAGTACGAGAAACGGTGCTGGCAAAGGCGAAGGCTGATGTGGCCGACGCGACTGAAAAAGTTGCAAAGGCACAGAAAACTGCGGCGGATGCGGCTCAAAAACTGGCTGCGGCGAATGAAGCTTCTGGGTCACCGGCCTCCGCCAGCGATCCCACCGTGGTTCTGCACGACGATTTCTCTGCTGCTCGACCTGATGTGTGGGAAACTGTCAATGGAACCTGGCAGTATGAGAATGGAAAACTCGTTCAGCGTGCGGTCACAAGTTTTGCCACCATGGCGACGACGACGAAGCTGCCAGCCGACGTACACATTCACCTTCGCTATCGGACCTTAACCCCTGGCACCTATCGTTCTGTAGGCTTCAGTTTCGATTATCAAGACAAAGGTCATTCTCAGGACGTTTACACCAGTACCGGAGACAGTGCTCAAAGTGTTCAGGCCTTTCATCGCACGGGCGGCAAGCAGCTTTATCCGAAAGCTGGAATTGTACCAACGTCACTGACTGTCGGCGAAGAAACGGTCCTCGACGTTTCGGTCGAAGGTTCCGCGCTAACGATTGACCTAAACGGAAAACGAGAACTCGAATATGTCATGCCGCTGCAGCGCAAAGACGGGCGGTTTGCCCTGTGGGTTCACAATGGTGCTGCCGAGTTCCTCGAGCTTCGCATCACGCAGAAACCCGAATCTGTGGCAACTTTAGCGCGGGAGCTACGTGACGCAGAACACGGGCTCGCTGTCGCGATGGCTGAACGAGACTCGGTGGAAGCCGAAGCGAATTCCATTCGCAAGCGACTGGCTGCGGACGTGGCAGCACATCTTGATGGCGACGAGGAATCGGCGGCAGAGTTGGCTCGCGAAGCCCTGAAAGCCGAACGCGCGGTTGCCGTCTTTCGTGCCAGAGTCGGCGTTATGTCGGCTGGTGACGATCAGAAAAAACAAGCGGCCGCTCAACAGGCACTCATGGCCGCGCAGGAAACCGCAAAGGACCTTGAAGGAAGCTACACACCGGTCGGCGAACAGTTCCCGAAGACAAGCACAGGGCGAAGGTCTGCCCTGGCGGCATGGATCACCAGCGACGATAATCCTCGCACAGCGCGAGTTGCGGCGAACCATATTTGGACGCGTCACTTCGGTCAGCCACTGGTCGGTACGCCAGAAAATTTCGGTCTGAATGGGAACAAGCCAACTCACCCGGAACTGCTGGACTTCCTGGCTTCGGAGTTAATATCCAGCGGCTGGAGCATGAAGTCGTTGCACCGGAAAATCGTGCTGTCGGCCACGTATCGAATGTCCAGCGGGAGCGACGGCGAGTCGACGGCGGTGGATACGGCAAGGAAGATTGATCCCAAAAACCGTTATCTCTGGCGCATGCACTCGAAACGGATGGAAGCCGAAGTCGTTCGCGACTCGGCTCTTCACCTGTCGAATCGTCTGGACGCGAAGATGGGTGGCCCGGAGATACCGGAAACCGATGGCGAAAAAGTCCCGCGACGCAGCCTCTACTTTCGCAATACACCGAACGAAAAAATGGCGATGCTGGAAGTGTTCGACGTCGCAGATCCCAACGGTTGTTATCGCCGTAAAGAAAGTGTCGTACCGCATCAATCGCTGGCAATGATGAATAGCGGATTAACGCTCGATTGTGCCCGCACGGTGGCGGAACAGCTTGAGGAAGCCGATGACTTTATTACGTCGGCATTTGAGACAGTGCTCTGTCGGAAGCCAACACCGACTGAAATCATTCGATGCCAAACCTTTCTTGCAGAACATTCACAGCTGTTGGACTCTGCTACAGCGGAACCGTTCTCAGCCGGCGGATCTTCAGTGCGGGCGGCCGCACTGGATTCAACCGTCCGCGCACGCGAGAACCTTGTCCATGTTCTGTTTTTGCATAACGACTTTGTAACAATAAGATGATCTCGTGAACAACATCATGCCAAATAGCGACTATACCAGTGACCGCAAACCGCGACGTAAGTTTCTGGCCGATGGAGGCACCGGCTTCGCGGCGTTGGCTCTTGGAGCCATGATGCAGCGCGAGGGCGTCGCTTCTGAACGGCCATTTGCCGAACCGAAACAGGCGCAGTTTTTCCCAAAGGCGAAGAGTGTCATCTGGTTCTTCATGAACGGAGGCACCAGTCATCTCGAATCCTTCGACCCCAAGGCCGCCGTTAACAAATACGCTGGCATGACGATCGACGAATCCCCCTTCGGCGCGGGCGTTCTGGAGTCTCCGTTTTACAAAAAGAATGTGCGAGACTTCGGCGGCAAACCGCGAGCCATGATGGCTCAGCTTTATCCGTTGCAGGTTGGCTACGGGCGTCGCGGAGAAAGTGGCATTGAAGTCAGCGACTGGTGGCCTCATGTCGGCAGCTGTATCGATGACATCTCAGTTGTGCGGTCGATGTGGACCACGGACAACGATCACGCGGCGCAATTGCAGTTCCACACAGGCCGGCACATCTTCGACGGTTTTTATCCTTCCATTGGATCGTGGGTTCATTATGGCCTGGGAAGTCTGAACGACAATCTGCCTCAGTTTGTCGTCATGGGACCGCCACCAGGCGATTGCTGCGGAGGTGTGGGGGCTCATGATGGAAGTTATCTGGGGCCGGAACACGCGGGAGTCAAGATGGCTCTGGACCCCAAGAATCCACTTCCGTTCGGAACGCCAGGTTCCGGTGTCGGCATTCACGAACGGCGCGACCAGCTCGATTTACTTCGAGACCTCAACCAGCTAACGGCCGTTCAGTATCCGGATGATGCTCAGTTAAAGGCCCGCATCAAGGCTTACGAACTGGCTTTTCGTATGCAGATGTCGGTGCCGAAAGTGGTCGACCTGAACGACGAAACGAAGGACACTCAGGAGCTCTACGGCCTCGACAAAAAGCCGACCGAGCCTATGGGGCGACAGGCATTAGCGGCTCGCCGACTGGTCGAACGCGGTGTTCGGTTTGTGCAGATCTACGACGGCGGCGGTGGAGGCGGTGGCTGGGATGCTCATACCAAGCTTAAAGAAAACCACACTCGAAACTGCGAACGCGTCGACAAACCGATCGCTGGTCTGCTGAAGGACCTGAAGCAACGTGGCCTGCTGGATGAGACACTTGTTGTCTGGGCGACCGAATTTGGTCGCACGCCGGGTGCCGAAAAATCGGACGGTCGAGACCACCATCCGTACGGATTTTCCGTCTGGATGGCGGGCGGAGGACTCAAAGGCGGGATCGCTCATGGTGCGACAGACGAAATCGGATTCCATGCCGTTGAGAATCGCCATTACGTCACCGACATTCACGCGACGCTGTTGCATCAACTGGGACTTGATTCACGCAAAATGGAAATCCCGGGCCAAAAGCGTCTGGAGATCGACTGCGGCAAACCGATTCACGACATCATCGCGTGAACGGGCCGCAGTTGCTTCGACGCAACAACCTGGACTGCCCGCAAATCGTGCGGCATGCCCATCCTTGCCAAATGCGCTGCACCAGAAGCAGTCCCGGCAGCGTCGGCTATTCGTCTTCTAACGAGCTGACTGAAAGTTCGTTCAACGCCACTTCGTCTTGATCGATCTTGATCGGCCACGTGCCTCGTTTAAGTTCGATTAATTCTTCGCCGTGGTTGATCGACTTCAGGTAGCCGATTTTCTCATGCCAAAACTTAAACTGCCAATCGCCGCGCGGAAGATTGGGGATGGCGAAGTTGCCGTCTTTGTCGGTGACGGCCGAATACGGGTGATCGGTGATGATCAGGTACGCTCGCATCCACGAATGAATGGAACAGTCGATTCGAATCGGAAGTAGCTCCTCGCGCGCGAACGTTTTTTCCAGCGGCTTGTCCTGAGGCACAATTTCGCTGAAGGGCGTGTTGCGGCGAGCGTAGACGGCGACGTTGTGAGCGACGGGGTCTGAGTTAATGGATTGCAAAGTCTGGTCGGTGCGAAGCCGAACAATTCGCGGCTCGAAGCGGCAGTTCTTGTTGTCCAGCATGGCGGGCTTTGGCGGCGCCTGCAGCGACGGGTGGACCTGGATTTTGTCTTTCGTAGACAACCAAACGACCACGTTCTGTAGACCCTTGTTGTCTTTGTTCACAATCAGCGATGCGTCGGTCAGGTTGTGCTGGCCGCAGACATCTTCATCGCGTCGGATTTCCAACGGTTCCGGTTGGGGCACTTCACCCGTGAAGACAATGCGGCCCTTCAGCGTTCCCCATTCGTCAGCGGGCGATTGCCCGGCCAACAGGCTGCCGACAAGGAAGAATGCGCAAGATGATCGGGCGAGGTGCCTCATGGCGAACGTTCTTTCGAATGAATTTGCTGCGGTAAAACCTGCAGGACGGTCAATGCTGACACGACCGCTGCGAAATTCGGGCGGCGGACGGTCGGCAGTCGATAACGCACAGTACGGAAGTTGGCTCGTTTTTTCCATTGTTGAACATTGAACAAGTTCGTGAGCTCCATTGCGGAACCTAATCTCCCAAACCGTCTTTCCGCAAAGCTGCGGGATCAGGACGACATGCGCCGACTGTTTGTCGGGCTGGTATGTGTGCTACTGGGGGTCGGCGTGCAGATGGTGCACAGTGCGAGCCTGACATCAACGCCCGGCCAGTCGGAAACCGTCTACCTAAACCGGCATCTGTTATTCCTGGGCATCGCTGTCAGTTGCGGTTACTTTGCATCCTGCCTTCCCGCCGCGTTCTTGAAGAAGAACGCGATGACGTTTTACGTCCTGCTTTTGGTACTGTTGGTGGCCGTATTGACGCCTGGCGTTGGGACTCGCGTGAACGGAGCTCAACGATGGCTGCGCGTCGGTGGCATGTCGCTGCAGCCGTCTGAACTCGGCCGAATCATTCTACCGATTGTCGCCGCAAAGATTCTGACTGATCTGCGCGCGGCGGGCGGGTTTGGTTTGAAGACAGTTCCTCGCACCTTGCTGCCGCTGGTGTTGGTGCTGCCACTGGTTGCTGTGGAACCGGATCTCGGCGCGACCGTGTTTCTTGCGGCCGGTTTTGTGATCTCACTGTTCATTGGCGGTTGGCCGCTAAGGTATTTTATTGGATCGGCCGTTCTGGCGCTTCCGGCGGCGGTGTCGCTGCTGGCGTTGAAGTCGTATCAGATGAAACGCATCACGGGATTCGTGGCCGCGTGGAAAGACTTGTCGCAGGCTCCATGGCAGATTCGACAGTCGTTGATGTCGTTAGGTTCCGGCGGGCTGGAAGGCACGGGCATTGGCGGCGGCTGGCAGAAGCTAAGCTACCTTCCGGAAGCGAATACGGACTTCGTGTTCGCCGTGATTGGCGAAGAACTGGGACTGGCCGGCACGTTCACCGTGATTGTGATTTGGGTCGGCGTATTGCTGACCGGGCGAGCCGTTTTGCGACCGCTGCGGCGCGATTCGTTTGAATGGATTCTGGGCACGACGTTGGTGATTCAGATCGTGATGCAGGCGTTGGCGAATGTTGCAGTGGTCACCGCCATGGTTCCACCGAAGGGCGTGCCTCACCCGTTTATCAGTTACGGCGGAACGAATCTGCTTGTGAATGTCGTGGCGATCGGGCTGGTGGTGGGCCTGTCTCGTTCGGCTAATCAGGCGACGGATGCAACGGCCGCTTCGACGGATTCGTAGTTGTCGAACAGCTTGTGAAAGCCGACCACCTGAAACGCCTCGGCGATAATACCTTCCAGTCTGGCAAACCGCACGGCGCCGTCAACTTTTTGAACGCGGGAATGGCCGCGGATCATCATGCCGAATCCCAAGCTGGACACGTGCTCCAGTTTGTGGCAGTCGAACACGAGCTTCACGTGCCCGTTTTCGATTTCTTCATCCAGCCGCTTGAAGAACGTTTCGGCCGAGTCGGTGTCGAGTCGTCCGGCGAGTTCGACGATAAGGACGTCGTCGGATCCATCAAGGTGATACGTGTGAAAATGGATCATGATTGAGTTCTCATTCCGCCGCGTCGTAATCGTACGGCGTCTGGCCCCCGAGTGTTCTGACGCGTTTAGTCTAACTTGACGCTACCAGAAACACAAAGTCTGCGGGGCGACCTCGCCGTGCAAAACGCAGCCGCGGATTGAGCCATGGGGAATTGCAGTGGGCCTCACCAAAGTTCCTGCGATTCTACGACCGCTCAGGATTTCTGGCGAAATCTACGACAGCCGCAATTCAGCTACGGGGCATAGCGGCATGAGAGCGTATGCAGGTCGTCTGGTCGCTGGGCAAAGCCACAAGCGGCGCGGCAATACGACTCGGCGGAACCAAATCCGTCTTCTTTTTAATGCTGATAAACCTGCTACATTATTCATTGTTGAGCGAACTACTGATAAAACCGGCCCCTCATGTCTTCTGAACCTGATCTCAAATCCGCCTTTCAAAGTATTTCTGAAGCGACCCAGCAGGTCTTTACCGGGCTGCAGAGCTTGCAGGACAAGGCCGCTTTTCTGCAGCCCCAGCCGCTTGAGGGACAGGAATGGTATGAACTGTTGCGGCAGAAACTGATGCCTCAACTGGGCGGCGATCCGTGGCTGGTGGCGGCCGTGGTGGGCGGGACGAACATCGGAAAAAGTGTCATCTTCAACCACCTGGCAAATTGTCGAGCCAGTGCGTCGAGTCCGTTGGCATCCGGCACGAAGCATCCCGTCTGTCTGCTGCCGACGGGCTTTGCGGATCGCCACGATCTACAGGACGTGTTTCCCGATTTCAGGCTGCACGAATGGTCCGAGGCCGATTTGGCGCTGGCAGAATCTGACGAGCACGAATTGTTCTGGCGAACTGCTCCTGAACTTCCGCCGACGCTGCTGGTGCTGGACACGCCCGACATCGACAGTGATGCTCGAGTGAACTGGGTTCGGGCCGACGCCGTACGACGTTCGGCGGATGTGCTGATTGCCGTGCTGACTCAGCAGAAGTACAACGACGCGGCAGTGAAGGAATTCTTCCGCAAAGCCGGTGCCGAAGATAAGGCCGTGCTGGTCGTATTCAATCAGTGTCTGCTTCCCGAAGACGAAGAATACTGGCCGACATGGCTTGCCACCTTCTGCCGCGAAACAAACATTACCCCGGACGCCGTGTATCTCGCGCCCGCAGATCGCCGCGCGGCTGAAGAATTGAAGCTGCCGTTTTACGAACGCCCCTGGCCGGTGCCCGACGACTGGAATGCCGACAGTGTTTCGGCGGATCAGCAGCCGCGTGACTTGAGTTCCGATTTGTCGAACCTGAAGTTCCGCGAAATTCGAATTCGAACTCTTCGAGGTTCTTTGCACAGCATTCTGGATTCCGAATCGGGAATTCCGGCGCATTTGAAATCGCTGGGATCAGCCAGTCAGGAATTGGCAGCGGCGTCTGAGCGGCTTTCCTCCGAGGCGGTGCTGAAAATTCGTGACTGGCCTGCACCGCCGAATAATTCGTTTGTGGAAGAAATTCGATCGTGGTGGAAGTCGCGACAGGAAGGCTGGGCCAAACGCGTGAACGTCTTTTACGACACGTTAGGCACCGGCGTGACGTGGCCGTTTAAGATGGCTCGCAACGCCATCCAAGGCGAACCGGTTCCGCCGCTGGACAAATATCGCGAAGCCGAATGGTCGGCCGTGCTGACCACGGTGGAAGAACTGTTCGACAAGCTGCAATGGATGGCCGACACCGGCAACCGTATGGTCAAGCCGCGCATCGAAGCAATTTTGAATGCGTCATCGCGGTCGCAATTGATTGAAACTCTGCGACGACATCACGCGAAGGTCGACATGGAGGCCGAACTGCAGGACACCGTGGCTAAGGAAATGGAATCCTTCAGCACCGAAAGTCCGGACATGTTCAAATTTTATCGGCAGCTGCACAACGTCTCGGCGGCCGTCCGCCCGATGACCAGCGTGGTGCTGTTCAGTTTAGGGATGGGACCAGCAGGCGAAACGATCGCTCCGGTTGTGGCCAACACGGCCACCAATATGGTCATCCATGTAGTGACGGATGTCGCCGGAGGCACAGCGGCAGCGGTCGCAGGCGACACGGCGCTCGCGGGCGCAGCGGGTACTGGGGCGGGAATGCTGCAGGCGTGGTTTCATCGCTTGCACAGTGTGTTTACTCAGCGGCGAGTCGACTGGCTCACAAATTTAATCCATCACGAGTTGCTGGGCAGTTTGCCGGAAGAAATCAAAGCCGCGGCCGAACTGAACTCGTCAGAAGAATTCGTGGCGGTGGAATCAGCGGTAAAGGAATTGCAGGGATTGGTGGATAATTTGCGGGACGGGGTTGAGGCATAGCGCATGTATCGGAACGGCGGCCAACACAGTTTGGCTTGTGAAACTGCGACTGGGCCCAGCGGGGCCGACGGCTACGTGCTGTCGCCCTCCGGGCTGAAACACGGGAATCGCAACTCGCACCGCACCGTTGCTTCATTGTCAGCTTTGATACGCCCCTGCCACGAACGGAAACTAACAACATGACGGCGAATGACGAGCTGGAACATATTGCACTGCTTGCCGAGGTCGATGATCTCACCAACCGCCTGCAACGCTGGATCGACGATGGCCCCGACTGGGAGACTGCTCATCGCTGCCGAGCCCTCGTGCGCCGCCTGCTGGGGCGAGTTGAGACACTGCGGTTTCGCCTGGAGACGCCGCTTGTTGTGGCGACGTTCGGAGGCACCGGAACCGGAAAAAGTTCGCTGGTCAATGCTCTGGTCGGGCAGGAAGTGACGACTTCCGGACGGCAACGCCCCACCACGAAAACGCCCGTGCTGCTGGTGCATCCGGAAATTGAAATCGATGCGCTGGGACTGGATTTAAGCGAGTTTCACGTCAAGCGGGTCGACACACCCGTGCTGCGTGACATCGTACTGATTGACTGCCCCGACCCGGATACCAGCGAGGCCGCCAGTTCCGGAAGCAATCTTGCACTGCTACGTTCGATCGTGCCGCATTGCGACGTGCTGATATACACGTCGACCCAGCAGAAGTATAAAAGCGCGCGCATCATAGACGAATTGAAAGATGTTGCCAGCGGCTGCCGACTTGTGTTCGTGCAGACTCATGCGGACATGGACTCGGACATTCGTGACGACTGGAAAAAGTTTCTGGCCGGCGGCTACGAAGTGCCGGAAATGTTCTTCGTCGATTCTGTGAATGCGTTCACAGAGCAAAAAGAAGGTCGCCCCGTGTCGGGCGAATTCGGTCGCCTGCTCGAATTACTCAGCAGCGAACTGGACGCGGCCAAACGAGTTGCCATTCGCCGCGCGAACCTGATCGATCTGTTGCAGGAAGCGCTCACGGTCTGCCGCAGCGACTACGATGCGAAGCTTCCGGAAGTGGAGTTGCTGATCGAAACGCTGGACAGTCAGCGAGCCCAATTGCGTGACACCTTGACGAAACAATTGTGCGACGAACTACTGGTCAATCGCAACCTGTGGGAAACGCGATTGCTAAGTTCCATCACAGACAAATGGGGCTTCAGTCCATTTTCCGCCGTACTGCGATTCTATAACGGAATCGGTGCCTTCATTGCGTCGTTTACATTCTTGCGAGCTCGCACGTCGGCGCAAATGGCACTGATCGGTGCGGTTCAGGGAGCTCGTTGGGTCAAGTCACGGGCGAAGGAACAGGAAGCGGAATCGACGCTGGACCGATTGGCCAGCTTTGGGATCAGCGACCAGCAATTGCAGGAAAGCCGGATGGTCATTTCCGGCCATATTCATTCGGCAGGCATCGCATACGCTACGGCAGAAGACCGGCGCGATCTGACGGATTTGCGTAAACGAGCGGCTTCGCTGGAAGATGAATTTCTGGGCGACGCCAGTCGTGTGATCGACGATGTGATCGAAGAACTGGCCACCGCGAACAGCGGGTGGTTTATTCGAGTGCGTTACGAATTGCTGTTTCTGGCGTACCTAATCTTCTTGATCGGGCGCATCGGCTATAACTTTTTCTGGAGTTCATTTCTTGGCCCCGTCCTTCAACGGTCGGCTCAGGAAGAACTATTGGCGGTTGACTTTTACATTCCGGCGTTGATCTTTCTGGTGATCTGGTCCGGGATTTTGGTGGCGATGTTCACGTGGCGATTGCGACGCGGGTTGACTCGCCGAGTCGAACGGTTCGCTCAGTCGATGGCAGAATCTCGCTTGGTCCACGGGCTGTTTCCAAACCTGGAAGAAACGTGTCGACACATCACTACCGACAGCCACACGCTCACGTCACTGCTCGAACAAACAACTTCGTTCCGTCACGACCTCGCCGACCCAACCAGCGGATTTCTCGGCCGCCAACGCAGTGAAAAACGTGCCGCTGCCGATAAGAAGGCTGGGAGCTGACAATCGTTGGAAGAGATTGGGCTACAGTGTACCGGTTTCAACAGAAGACGTGACAGTCTTCACGCGTGGCGGCGGACTGAATCGGAAGTACGCTGCACACGCGCCTTCTGAAGACACCATGGGCGCACCCAGCGGTGAATCGGGACGGCATCGTGTTCCGAACTCCGAGCATTCATGAGGTCGCAAACGCCCGGACAAGACATCGGCAGCGCGGCAGTCGCCACCGTCCTGCAAGATCGGTAGAGGCGTCGACACGATGGCCGCGTCGGCGAACTTTTCCTCGGCGTCAACATGGCACCATTCGTTGCGCAGGACGTAGCCGCCGTCGTTTATCGTGCCCAGACCACGCCACGGGCGGTCCGTAACTTCGTAAACGCGATCCATGATTTCCAGCGCCTGCAGGTTACCCTGCTGAGCTGCGGTACGGGCGTACGCGTTGTGGACATCAAAGGTTCCGGCTTCCAATTGCACAACGCAATTAAGAATGCCTTCCAGCAGATCGGTCGGTTCAAAACCAGTGATGGCAATCGGGATTTGAAATTCACTGGTCAGGTCGCTGTACGAATCGAATCCCGCGACCGTACAGACGTGGCCGGCCCCAAGAAACGCTTCAACCCGGTTATCGGGCGACCGCAAAATGGCCTCCATCGCAGGCTGGACTCGCACATGACTCACCAACAAACTGAAGTTCGCTAGATTCAGTTCCGCTGCCTGTAAAACTGCAAGAGCCGTTGCGGGCACGGTCGTTTCAAAGCCCACAGCAAAAAACACGATCTGTTGATTTGGTTGCTGTTTTGCGAGCTGCACGGCATCGATCGGCGAATAAACCGTCTTGACGCTTCCGCCCTGAGTTCTGGCATTCAGCAGTGAGTCGCTGGTTCCGGGAACGCGCAGCATATCTCCGAAACTTGTGAGGATGGTGTCAGGGCGATGAGACAATCGAATGGCGAAGTCGATGGCTTCAGCCGGCGTAACGCACACTGGGCATCCGGGACCGTGAATCAGTTCAATGTGTTCGCTGAGTTCCTGTTCGATGCCGTGGCGCAACAGAGAATGCGTTTGCCCACCACAAACGTCCATCAACACCCATTTTTTCGTTGCCGTGGCGCGGATTTCTGCAATGAGAGACTTCGCACGCTGCGGGTCGCGAAATTCGTCGACGTACTTCATTATGGTGTGTCTTCTGTTTGTTCTGCTACGCCGAGATTCTTGAGGTCTTCAATTGTTTGACGAGCGGCCGTTTCATCGATGCGGCTGATCGCGATTCCAGCGTGAACGACGACATAGTCGCCAACTTTCGCGTCGGGTACGCACGCCATGCTGCATTCGCGTGCCACACCCGAGAATTCGATCTGAGCGCTCGCGAACGTGGGGTCGGTGTTCGTCCATTTGATGATCCGACCGGGAACTCCAAGGCACATTAGGGGTTTCCTTCCGAAGTTATTGCCGTTTGGATTGTTGACTGCTGAACTCTGGCGGCCGCCACGGCAAGCTGTCCAACTGCGAGGCCTCCATCGTTGACGGGGATTTTTCCCGGCAGCCCGATGGGTTGCGCATGTTCACGAAGTGCCATTGCGGTAAATTCGGTGAGAAGTCGATTCTGAAAACATCCGCCTGTGAGAACCGCCGGATGCTGATCAAAGCGTCGGCAGACGGCCGCGACACAGTTGGCGATGCCGCGGATAAACCGAGTTGCAATGGATGATGTCGGCACTCCGTCTTGAACGTCAAGTACGATGCTTCTGATCATTGGCCGCCAATCCAGCTCAATCAGCCGCTCGTCATTTTCATTGACGGCGATAACGTATTCGCCATGCGCGGCCGGATCGCACGAAGCTTCCAATCGCATGGCAGCTTCGCCTTCGTAAGTCGAATCCGGGACTTTCAGCAGCAACGATGCGATTCCGTCGAACAATCGCCCCATGCTGGATGTGAAAGGAAATAGCGACGCTAGCGGTGGGGATGATCGGTCTTGTTCTCGACGTGCAACGTTCTGGATCAATACTTGGAATGTAGGCATTTTGTTGCACCAGGACAGCAGCCTGGACGCGTGATCGACACCGCAGGCCTCTGCGATTAACGCCAGAGTGATTCGCCAGGGTTCTTCAATCGCGAGTTCGCCACCAAGCAGTTCGAAGGGACGTAGCCGAGCTACTCGCTGATAGTCCGTCGCCGTGCAGAGGAGGAACTCGCCGCCCCAAATCGTGTTGTCGGGGCCAAAACCAGTACCGTCGAATGCGACACCGAGCACTTCGCGATCAAGCCAGCCGTGTTCGACCATCCCGGCAACAACATGCGCGTGATGGTGCTGCACGTTGACCGTCGGGATTCCCTGATCCTTCGCCCATCGCGTCGTGAAGAAATCCGAGTGACTGTCGTGAGCGATCGCGACCGGCTGAGCGTGATACAGCTTCGTCAACTGCTCAACAGATCCCACAAACCGTTCCCGCGCCGCGACGGAATTCGGATCGCCGATGTGCGGGCCGAGAACTGCCTGATGGCCGTTGCACAGAGCCAGCGCGACCTTCTGATTCGCACCGACGGCGAGGATTGGAATCGCTGGCGGTAGCGTCAATGTTAGCGGCGCGAGCCCACGTCCGGCGCGGATGGTGGACTGCTTTCCGTCGATACAACGGACCACACTGTCGTCGATCGGCCGCAGGATCGGGCGGTTGTGATGCAGCCACCCGTCGGCGATGTGGCTCAATTCAAAGGCCGCAACTGTGTTACGGTAAATAAGCGGCTGGCCATTCACGTTTCCGCTCGTGACCACACACGGAACACCGGTTAGGTTCATCAGCTGCCAGTGTAGCGGCGTTGTTGGCAGCATCAGCCCGACAGTTTTCATGCCCGGATGGATTTGCGGTGCCAGTGATGAGTCCGCCCGAGCTTTGACCAGAACGATCGGATTGGCGGGATTCACAAGTGCCGCTCTTTCGGCTTCGCAAATTTCCGCCAGTTGCTCGGCCTGTTCCAACGAAAGAACCATCACCGCCAGTGGTTTACGCGGCCGCCGCTTCCTGCGACGTAGTCGGTCGACGGCCGCGGCTGAGGTGGCATCGCACACTAGTTGGTAACCGCCTACGCCTTTGACCGCGACGATTTCACCATCACAAATCGCGCTGGCCGCACGAAGTACAGCTTCATTGCCACTAGATGCTTTCGTGTTCTCACCATACGTAAACGTCACGTGCGGGCCGCATGCTGGACAAGCAATCGTTTGAGCGTGGAAGCGTCGATCTGACGACTCGCAATATTCTCGCTGGCATCCGACACACAGCGAGAACTCATGCATGGCCGTAGTCGACCGATCGAAGGGCATGCTGTCGACAATCGAATACCGAGGCCCGCAATCGGCGCACGTCGTCAACGGGTAGGCGAAACGGCGACCGTCTGGCTGCTGAACATCGCGCAGGCAGATTTCGCAAACGGCTTTGTCCTGCGGCACTGCAGTCGTCAGCTTGCGTTCAACCGCATCACTGGAATTGATCGCAAACGTGCTTAGGCCATCTGCCGCTATCTGTGATGACAGAATACTACTAACGCTCGCTTCCGCCGGGATGTGCGAATTCAGCTGGCGTTCGAAGGTTGCAAGCTGATTGCGAGTGCCTTCAATATGAATTGTCACTCCGCGGCCATCGTTGATAACGAATCCGGCAAGCTGCATCTCTTGAGCCAGTCGAACGATCGCCGGACGCATACCGACTCCCTGCACCAGACCTCGCAGGACGATGCGGCTGGCCACCAGTTCATTCGTGGTGATTAGGCTGCCGGAATGCATACGGTGCGTCTTCTGGCCTGAACAAGGAAATCGCACCACTGAGACACCCCGTCTCCGGTTAGTGAACACAATTCAAACGCGGACAGTTCCGGCTGAATCGTTCGCGCATCGGCGATGGCGTCTTCTGTCGAAAACGGGACATAGGGCAGCAGGTCGGTTTTCGTGATGACCAGTGCATCGCTCGTGCGGTACATTTTGGGATATTTGCCAGGCTTGTCATCGCCCTCCGTGGTGCTCAACACCGAAACTCGCAGGTGTTCCGCAAGATCATGCGACGCGGGACAGACGAGGTTTCCGATGTTTTCGATGAACAGAAATTCCACGTCGTCCAATGGCAGTTTGGCCAGCCCCTTTTCCACCAAAGACAATTCCAGATGACACGCTCCGCCGGTGGTGAGTTGTTCCACAGGCACCAACGGTCGCAAACGTTCTGCATCGCGTTCCGTTGCCAAATCGCCAACGAGTACTGCCATCTTATGTTGACCCTGCCAGCACTTCGCCGTGGCTTCCAACAGGCTGGTTTTTCCGGAACCTGGCGACGACACCAGGTTAACGACCAGAATGCCGCGTTCTGTGAACTGCTGGCGTAGTTCGGCCGCTCGACGTTTCTTTTCGGAGAGCACGTCGCGATTGATGACCACTGTCTTACTGACCGTGTCGACGGTATTCATGTGACGGAGTTTTCTGATTCTGCGGGGATCTGTAAAGAGACGTCCATGAGGCGGAATTCGTCGCCGTGAGTGATCTGCACTTTGTTCGATCCACACAATTGGCACTTCAATGTCAGACCGGGCGAAGATGATGCCTGTTCACAATCGCGACAGCGAATCGTGAGGTCGACGGCCTGAATGTTTAGTGAAGGGCGTCCAATCTGGCTGTTGAGAAGCAACTCAGAAAATGCATCTTCCACCAGAAGCGATTCTACGCCTGACAACGGTCCGATTTCCACGGTGACCGCTTGCACGCTGACTGCATGATGTTCTCGCATAATGGCCTCAACCTGTTTTAGCAAGGATTGCACCAGCGACTTTTCGTGCATCTGTCAGCTCCTGATAAATCCTGTCTGAAATCGCGTTCAGGTGGTGCATGATCTCTTCCGTCGGACGGATTGTCTGCGAAACGCGGCCGACTTCGATGCCCCAGATAACCACTTTTGACGGCAGACGGCCCAGCTTTTCGCCGAGTCGCAAAGCGGACACTAAGTCGAATCCATGAGTACTACGGAACGACGTTCGGTCATGGTGATCTGCCACCAATTCCGGCCATTCCCAGCGAGTCAACTCGCCAACCGCGTTGCTGCCGACGCAGGCATCGACGATATGCAGTGAGTCAGCGCCTTTCAGCCAGTCGAGCAAATCCAAAGGCACAGACGCCCTGCGGACGGTGATGTTGGTTCCGCCTTTGGCACCGATCGCTTCTGCTATCATCCACCCGATCTGGTCATCTCCGTGCGGACTGCCGATCCCGATCAGTAGCTGTTTTTGGGGAGCAGTCTTCATCGCGTTTCCTGCTTTCCGGCCTGTCCCCATGTGATCTTCAGAAAATGGGTTGAGCAACTAATGCAGGGGTCGTACGACCGAATCAGTTTCTCACAGCCAACGGCGGTCTGACGGTCATATTCGCATAGTACTCGCGGCAGATAGTCACGCAAATCCGCTTCAATTTGACGTTGATTCTGCGATGTCGGCGGAACGATATTCGCAAACGTTACCTTTCCGTTGTCATCCACTTTGTAGCGATGGTAGAGCATGCCGCGAGGAGCTTCCGTCGCCGCCATGCCCTCGCCCGCCTTGTAGTCGTATGGGATTTTTGGCGGCTTGACCGGACGATAGTCTCGCAGAATTTCCAGGCCCTCTTCGAATGCGTGAATGAGTTCCAGACCACGAGCAATGATTGCCTTGAATGGGTTCCAGCATGGCGTATCAAACCCGATTTCGTCAGCGGTGCGTTTTGCCGCCGGAGACAGCGTTTCGCGATTCAGGTTGACTCGAGCAAGAGGGCCGACGTGGTAACATCCCTGGCTGAAATGGAGATCGGCCAGCGGCGTGGGGTTATCAGCCGCGGTCGCAGACGGTTCCTTCACCGATTGAAGTGCGGTGCTGTGTTGCGCGTGTTGCTCATGAAAGTTCTGTTCGTATTCTGCCACCGAAATATCGAGGCCCGAGGTCGATCGCAGGCGGCCTTCGTTCATCGCATACTCATCCGGGTGTGATAGCGCCACCATTTCATAGTCACGTTCGAAATCCGGGAAAGTGAATCCGGCGACCCAGCGAGTCGCTTCGATTGCCGCCTGCAGGCCCCATTCAAAATCGGGGATCAATTTCTGCAGTTCGTCACGCCGCGGAGCTCGATAAAACCCGCCGATGGCCACGTTGATCGGATGGATGGCTCGTCCGCCGAGCACTTCTAGTAGAGTGTTCCCGTGCTTCTTTAGCTGCAGACCGCGATTAATTTCATCAGGAAACTGGCTGGCCAGATCGATGCCGCTGTCCGCATCAAAAAAATCCGGAGCGTGCAGCAGGTGCATGTGAAGTGCGTGGCTCTCGATCCATTCGCCGCAGTACAACAGTCGCCGAAGTTTGCGGATTTCAGGACTAATCTGCGCGCCCAGCGCAGCTTCCAGTGCGTGAACGGAACTCATTTGATAAGCGACGGGACAGATGCCGCAAATGCGAGCCGTCAGGTCGGGAACGTCTTCCAGTGGCCGACCGTGCAGAAAAGCTTCGAAGAATCGCGGGGGCTCGTAGATCGACAGTTGCACATCTTCGATCACACTTCCATTCATCCGAATGTGCAGGCCGCCTTCACCTTCTACCCGAGTTAGCGCTTCGACTTTGATCGTGCGTGTTTCCGTCATGCGTCGTCCTTCTTCGCCGCCAGAACGTTGCTTTGATCGCGGAACGCAGGCGCTGCTGCGTTGAAGTTTCGGTACAACGGCAGCAGAGTTTCCGTTGAAGCGCCTTGTGCTGTCAATGTGTCGGACAACGACGAACAATTCGGCTGAGCCATCGGGCCGAAGCAGCCGTAGCAGCCGCGATCGTAGGCCGGGCAAAGTGCTCCGCAGCCCGCGTGAGTGACCGGGCCAAGGCACGGAATGCCCTGAGCGACTTCAACGCAAACGGTACCGCGGCGTTTGCAGTCCATGCACACACTGTGTCTCGGTGTGCGCGGCGAGCGATTGTTAAGCAGCGCGATCAACACGTCCAACAGCTGATGTCGGTTGATCGGACAACCTCGCAGTTCGAAGTCTACCGGAATGTGATCGGCGATCGCTGTGGATGTGGCTAATGTTTGAATGAATTCAGGCCGCGCGTACACGCACTTCAGAAAGTCTTCGTGGTCGGCCCAATTCTTCAAAGATTGAATCCCCCCCGCTGTGGCACAGGCACCGATGGTCACCACGGTGCTGGAGGTGCGGCGGACTTCCTGAATGCGTTTTTCATCAAGAGGCGTTGTGATGGACCCTTCGACCAAAGCGATGTCGTAAGGACCAGGTTCAATCCGGCTGGTGGCTTCCAAAAAGTAGTCGATGTCCACTTTTCCTGCGACAGCCAGCAGCTCGTCTTCGCACGACAGCAGAGACAACTGGCAGCCATCACATGATGCGAATTTAAACACTCCCAGCCGAGGCCGGCGTTCCGACATTCCGGCCGTTACCACGTTTGCGGCTGTCGCAGGACTTGGGGCAGACATCGGAATAGAGGTTGATGCAGGCGTTTCGGGCATCACAGGTGCTCCACTTTCAGGATCGGTTCCACTCTGTCATACCGAAACACCGGGCCGTCCTTGCACACGAATTCGGGGCCAAGCTGGCAATGCCCGCAGAACCCAACCGCACAATTCATGTTGCGTTCCAGTGAGACCCACGCGTTCGCTTTGCTCAACCCACGACTCAACGCCGTCCGGATGGTATACCACATCATGACTTCGGGGCCGCAGGTCATTAGCACGGTGTCCTCGGGGCGTGGGATGGACAACCGTTCAAGCAATGCGGTGACAACGCCCACATGCCCGTGCCAGTCTGCAGACGCTCGGTCGACCGTGCGTTTGACCGTGATCGAGTCTTCCCATGCTGCGGTCTGTTTGGGGTAGAGCAGGCCGTCGGACGATCGTGCTCCATAAAGCAGGGTAACGTTTCCGTAGCGTTCGCGATTGGCGAGAACTTCGTAGATCACGGGACGCAATGGCGGCAATCCAATGCCGCCCGCTACCAGGATCAGATCCTTGCCAACGCATTGTTCAACGGGCCACGACGATCCGAATGGGCCGCGTAGCCCCAGGGAATCTCCAGCCCTTAGGTTCGCAAGAGCCTGAGTGACGTTGCCGGCAACTCGGATGGTATGCGGCAATTGGCGAGGACTGGCTGGGTCACCGCTGATTGAAATCGCCGCCTCGCCAACGCCCGGCATGTACAGCATATTGAACTGTCCGGGGAGAAACCTGTAGCGCTGGGCGACCTCGGGATCGTCAATCGTCAGGTCGTATGTCGCGACATCGGGCCCTTCGCGGGTGATGCTGGCGATCGTTGCATTCCATGTCAGCCATGGATCGTGGCGAGCCACTGTCGTTGACGGAGTCATTCGGTGTTCTCCGCGACCGTGGTCTGTCCAGCAGCGGTTATGTCTGACGGTGAACTGCGAATCGCCGCCACTTCTTCCGTCAGGTCGATCCCTGGCGGACACCATGTGATACAGCGTCCGCAGCCAACGCAACCAGACTGGCCGAATTGATCGTGCCACGACGCCAGCTTATGCGTCAACCACTGCCGGTAGCGACTGGCGATGCCGTTGCGGACAACACCGCCGTTCATGTAGCTGAAATCGATGTTGAAACAGGAATCCCATTGACGTTCGCGTTCGACATGTTCGCCGCTCATATCGGGCACTTCCTTCACTGTCGAACAAAAACAGGTGGGGCACACCATTGTGCAATTCGTGCAGGACAAGCAACGCTTTGCCACTTCGTCCCATTGATCGTGCTGCAGATTGCCCAGCAGCAGGTTGCGAATGTCGGTTGTGTCCAGCGACTTTGTGATTTGATCAACGGCGTTTTGACAGGCTGCATTAGCGGCTTTCGAATGGTGTTCGACAAGCGGTTGCGTTTCAAGCTGGTTCAGAATCTGCATTCCGGAATCACTACCTGCCGCCACTACGAATCCGTCTGTGATTTCAGTCAGGCAAAGGTCAAAACCGGTGCGGCACTTTGGCCCGGTGTTCATCGATGTGCAAAAACATGTGCTGGCAGCTTGAGTGCAATTCACCGCGACGATGAAAGCGGTCTCGCGGCGTTTTTGGTACATCGGATCGACATAGGGACCATTCAGGAAGACTCCATCCTGAACGTCTATCGCTGCCAGTTCGCAGGCTCGCACACCTAAGAACGCATATCGAGGTGGTGATTCCTGCGGCGCGTCCATCTGCCAGCGTCCGTAAACTTTGTCGGCTGTGGCAACGGTTGCTGCGGGCGGAAAAAGAAATTGCTTCCACGAATGCGGTCCGACCACATAGCCAAAGTATGCGTCGTCGTCGCGACGCTGCAGTCGATACGTTCCTGGCCCCTGCACGTCTGTCCAACCGCGAGGCAAGTCATCAATAGACGTGACTTCGTCGTACACAATCGCTTGCTGCTGAATCGTCGGCCCAATCACGGTACGACCATCTTCGGCCAATACATCCAGTAATGTTTGCAGAGCGGTCGTCGGCAGAAAGCGGCCGTTACTGAAGTCTTCGTGAACGCCTGCTGCCGTGGATTCAGTCATGAGCAACCACCCCCGACAGCTTGCCCGGAGCCGGCCGGGGTTCCTTAAAAAGATCCAGCATCTGTAGGCGCGTTCCCTGAAGTCGCTTAGCCAGAGCGCGGGCCACCAGGTCCATGACGGCATATCCCAAAGCCGGGTCGTCGTCGCACGCTTTCCGGAGCGTTGTTCCCGGGATGTTCAACAGTTGAGCGTCCTTAAGCACCGTGGCTGTGGCCGTCATGATGCCATCACCAACAATCGCCGACCATCCCAGAAGATCGCCGGATCCCAGTGTCAGCAACCGCACGTTGCCTCGCAGCGGCACATGCATATCCAGAGCCACGCTGCCGCTGCACACCACCGCAAGATGGTCGGCTGTGGACGCTTCTTTGAAGATCACTCTACCGGCTGGAAATCGTTCCGTTGTCGCCAGCTCGGCCAATCTCTTTAGATGATCGTCACTCAACCCGACACCGAGCGAGGAAGTACTGAGCTGATGAAGTGTGTCTAACGCTGGCACAGCGACCTGCCTTTCGAGTACCGCTCCCTTGAGCGGGATCTGCAATGATTGTGCCGCAGCCCCGCGAATCTCGCCTCACCATTTTGATCACGCCTGGCTGGTTCCGCGAGCCCGCTAATGGACAGACTCCACCAATGGACCTGAGCGGATTCGCACGCAAAGCGCAATTCGTGACAATGTCGCACGCCTGCCACATGCCATCGCCACCGTGCAACTTTGTCAAGTCGTTGCGATATCACATCCGATCCGCGACGGCACACGGCTTGCTCCGGTTCAGCTTCTACGAACGCCATCATACATGAAACGGGACAACTTCGTTTTGGAGGATCGCTCATGCTGCCTCGATTTCAACACATTCTGGTGCCCGTCGATCTCACGCCAAAGAACCGCGTAGCGCTGGATATTGCGTTCGAACTGGCCACGGACAACAAAGCAAGAGTATCGCTGTTGCACGTGACTCAAACTATTAACACCGCTGATGAGACACTGGCATTCTATGACCGGCTTCAGCAGCGCGTACGCGACGATCTGGAATCGTTGTCTCAGCGTTTTTCAGATGCTGGCCTCGCGGTAGAAGTCAAAGTGCCACTCGGTCAGCCGCTAAAGGAAATCGTGTCCTTCGCAGCGACACATCAGGTTGATCTTATTGTGATGTCGTCTCACCCCGTCGATAAAGAGGACCTGCTGCAAAGTTGGGGCACGCTTAGTTATAAAGTTTCGGTCGCCTGTCCATGCCCGATACTGCTGATGAAGTAACGTGCAAATGTTTCATAATTCTGCGGAATACAACGCGACTGTGACGGACGTTCGGCGAGTTCAAGACGACCTGATGATCATGCAGGTTGAACCTGATGACGGGCCGCTTAAATATCAACCGGGGCAGTATACAACGCTGGGATTACTGACCGACGAACGTCGAATCGGAGACGTCGCACATTCTGAAGCTCCGCACCAGCAGCTCATTCGCCGAGCGTATTCAATTAGTTGTCCGATTCTGGACGAGCATGGGAAGCTGCTGCCACGCGAAAGCAGGCGCTATCTGGAATTCTATATCGCGCTGGTGCGAAAGGAGTCCGACGATCCGCCGTCACTAACACCGCGCATCTTTGCAATGGATGCTGGACATCGCATTTTTGTAGGAACAAAGGCCAAGGGGACTTACACGCTTAGCCCCGTGCAGTCCGACAGCGATGTGCTGTTCTTCGCGACGGGGACTGGAGAAGCACCGCACAACGCCATGATTCATCAATTGCTGAGTCGTCAGCACGCGGGACGAATTGCGTCTTTCGTTTGTGTGAGGCACCGCCGTGATCTTGCCTATCTGAACACTCATCGTGAGCTTGAGAAGCGATATCCGAATTACCGCTACGTCACGCTGACGACTCGCGAGCCCGAGAACGTCGACGTTCAGCACCCCGACTATGTGGGCAAGCTGTATCTGCAGCAGATGTTTTTGAAGGATCGCCTGCAGCAGCTGATCGGCTGGGTCCCCGATCCAGCGAGGTCTCACGCCTTTTTGTGTGGCAGCCCGTCCATGATCGGAGCTCCCAAACGCGAACCTGGTAGCGACTATTCGTTTCCCGATCCGAAAGGCATGGTTGAAACGCTAATCGAGCACGGCTACCGCCTCGACCGACCTCGTGACGCTGGGAACATTCACTATGAACGTTATTGGTGACAAAACGGCATCAGGATTGCTGTAGCTTCCGGCATCCCTCAATCAGGAGCCCTCCATGGATCAGCAAGCTGTGACGATCGACGGCAACGAAGCCGCCGCGAATGTTGCTTACGCCGTCAGCGAGGTCATTGCCATTTATCCCATCACGCCCGCGTCTCCGATGGGAGAACTGGACGACGTATGGGCGGCGCGCGGGCGAAAAAACGTGTTCGGCAGCGTGCCGGATGTGATGGAAATGCAAAGCGAAGGCGGCGCCGCTGGGACGGTTCACGGTTCTTTGCAGGCAGGAGCTCTTACGACGACGTTCACCGCGTCGCAGGGGCTGCTGCTGATGCTGCCCAACATGTTTAAAATCGCCGGAGAACTGACTCCCGCCGTCTTTCATGTGGCCGCTCGTACTATGGCAACGCATGCCTTGTCCATCTTCGGGGACCACAGCGATGTTATGGCGGCGCGCATGACAGGCTGGGCGATGTTGTGCTCGGGCAGTGTACAAGAGTCGCACGATATGAGCGTAATCGCACATGCTGCGACGTTGAAATCGCGTCTGCCCTTCCTTCATTTCTTTGACGGGTTCCGAACTTCTCACGAATTAAACAAGATCGATCTGCTGCCGGAAGACGCCATTCTGCAGATGATGGATCGAGATGCCATACGAGCGTTTCGGGACCGAGCCCTCACACCGGATCGTCCGGTATTGCGTGGAACAGCCCAGAACCCTGACGTTTTCTTTCAGGCTCGCGAAGCCGCAAACCCATTCTACAACGATGCGCCGGAGACCGTGCAGCAGGTCATGGATCAGTTTGCGGAACTCACCGGGCGATCGTATCACCTGTTCGATTATGTCGGAGCCGACGACGCGGAGCGCATTGTCGTGATGATGGGTTCGGGCAGTGGAGCCGCCGAAGAAGCGGTGGCAGCAATGAACGCTGCCGGCGAAAAAGTCGGGCTGGTACGAGTCCGGTTGTATCGCCCGTTTGATGTTGCGCGATTTGTTGATGTGATTCCCGCCAGCGTAAAACACATCGCCGTGTTGGACCGCACCAAGGAACCCGGTGCCGTTGGTGAACCGCTATATCAGGACGTCGTCGCCGCACTGGCAGAACGCTGGGCGCAGGCGAAGGGCGGTATGCATCCGATGCCGATGGTAACAGGCGGGCGGTACGGTCTGTCGTCGAAGGAGTTTACTCCGGCCATGGCAGCGGCGACACTGGATGAACTCAAGCAAGCCGCGCCGAAGCAGCATTTTACCGTCGGCATCACCGACGATGTGACTAACCTGAGTCTTCCGGTCGAAGCTGATCGCTTTACCGAATCGCCAGACGTGCGGCGGTCTGTTTTCTACGGTCTCGGTAGTGATGGCACGGTCGGAGCGAACAAAAACTCCGTCAAGATCGTGGGCGAAAACACTCCGTTGCACGCTCAAGGGTATTTCGTTTATGACTCAAAAAAGGCCGGAGCGGTTACGGTTTCACATCTGCGGTTCAGCCCTCAGCCGATCCAGTCGACGTACCTGATCCAACAGGCGGACTTCGTGGCCTGTCATCAGTTTCAGTTTATGAACACGCGTGACGTGCTGTCGGTGGCTGAGCACGGTGCCACGTTCTTATTGAATAGCTCCTGGGGTTCAGACGACGTCTGGCAACACCTGCCGCAGGAGGCTCAGCAGCAAATCCTGGACAAACAGTTGAAGTTCTATGTGATCGACGCCTACAAGCTGGCTCGCGACGCCGGACTGGGAGGCCGCATTAACACCGTGATGCAAACCTGCTTTTTTGCGTTGGCCGACATTCTGCCGAAGAATGAAGCCATTGAACGCATCAAAGACGCGATCAAAAAATCCTACGGCAAGAAGGGTGAGAGCCTGATTCGCAAGAACTGCGAAGCCGTCGATCAAACTTTGCAGGCACTGCAGGAAGTCACTGCGCCAGCGGCCGCTAGTTCAACAACGCGACGGCAAGTCGCCGTGCCTGATCACGCTCCGGACTTCGTGAAGAAAGTGACGGGCGTGATTTTGTCCGGCATGGGCGATCGGCTACCTGTGAGTGCGTTGCCGGTCGATGGCACGTTCATCACGGGAACGGCGAAGTTTGAACGCCGAAGTATCGCGCAGGACATTCCCATCTGGGATCCGGACATCTGTATTCAGTGCGGCCTGTGTGCCTTTGTGTGCCCTCATGCCGCGATACGCTCGAAAGCGTTTGAAGCCTCTGCCGTGAACAACGCTCCGTCCGTTTTTCAAACGCTGGAAGTCAGCGGAAAAGATCTGCCAGAGCATCGCATGACAATTCAGGTGGCTCCTGACGACTGCACGGGATGCGGAGTGTGCGTGGAAGTCTGCCCGGCTCGTAGCAAGGAAGTGGCAAAGCACAAAGCGATCAACATGGAACCAAAGGTTGAGCACCTTGCAGACGAACGTGAGAACTTCGAGTTCTTCCTGTCCATTCCCGAAATCGATCGTTCCACCGTGCGGCACGATCAGATCAAAGGGACGCAGTTGCTGCAGCCATTGTTTGAATATTCCGGAGCTTGTGCTGGCTGTGGAGAAACTCCTTACCTGAAACTGTTGACTCAGTTGTTCGGTGACCGCCTGTTGATCGCCAACGCCACCGGGTGTTCGTCGATTTATGGTGGCAACCTGCCCACCACTCCTTATGCCACCAACAGCGAAGGCCGCGGTCCCGCGTGGTCGAATTCGCTGTTTGAGGACAACGCCGAATTTGGGCTGGGTATGAGAATGGCGGTAACTCACCAGCAAAATAACGCCCGTGATCTGTTGCAACGCATGCGAATGCAGGTTGACGTGAAGCTGGCGGAGGAAATTCTGAATGCACCGCAAAACACGGACGACGAAGTTCAACTGCAGCGTCAGCGGGTAGATATCCTGCGAGAAAAGCTGACGACCATGGGCACTGCTGACGCAGACGAACTGTTGGCGTCGCTGAATTATCTGGTGCAGAAAAGCGTGTGGATTGTCGGCGGAGACGGCTGGGCCTACGACATCGGCTTTGGGGGCCTCGACCACGTGATGGCGTCGAACAAAGACGTCAACGTGCTTGTTCTGGACACAGAAGTCTATTCCAACACGGGCGGTCAGGCGTCGAAGTCAACCCCGCGAGCCGCCATTGCGAAATTCGCATCCGGAGGCAAAACGATTCGCAAGAAGGATCTGGGCATGATCGCTGTCGACTACGGACATGTATACGTGGCGAAGATATCGATGGGATCGAACCCGAATCAGGCGATCAAGGCCTTCAACGAAGCCGAATCGTATCACGGCCCATCGATCATTCTGGCATATAGCCCGTGCATTGCTCACGGCATCGATATGTCGCAAATGATGGTTCGCGAAAAAGACGCTGTTGCCAGTGGCTACTGGCCGCTGTACCGCTACGACCCACGCCTGGCTCACGAAGGCCAGCACGCGTTCCAGCTCGACAGCCGCAAGCCGCGCATGTCGTTCCGCGAATTCGCGCAGAAGGAAGCTCGCTTCGCGACACTAACACGCACGAATCCTCAGGAAGCCGAGCGTTTGTTTACGCTGGCTCAGGAAGACATCAAAGACCAGTGGAACTTCTACGAGCAAATGGCCGGGATGAACCGTGAGATTGCAAGCGTGGAGGGATAAACCGTCCGACACCCAATCACATCCCCCGCCGGCCAAATCCATTCGATGGCGTCCATTTACTAACGAATCGGGAAATCACATGAGCACTGTCAATCTTTCCACCGACTATCTCGGCATGCACCTCAAAAATCCACTGGTTGCATCGGCGAGTCCCGCGAACGCCAACGTGGACATGCTGAAGGATCTCGAACATGCCGGTATCGCTGCCGTGGTGATGCCGTCATTGTTTGAAGAGCAGGTTGAATTTGAAGAATTTCAATTTGGTTCCTTGCAGGAATACGGAGCTGAATCCTTCGCCGAAGCTGCCACGTATTTTCCCGAAATGGACGACTACAACACGGGAGCCGACCAATACCTGCGCATGATCGAGAAGGCGTGTGATGCTGTCGACGTCCCGATCATTGGCAGCCTGAACGGAGTCACCAAAGGCGGGTGGACACGCTATGCAAAAAAAATCGAATCGGCCGGAGCGAGTGCTCTGGAATTTAACATGTACTACCTTCCCACAGACGCCAACGTCGCAGCGGCTCAGATCGAAAACAACTATCTGGATCTCGTTTCGGAAGTGAAGTCTCAGATCAGCATTCCCCTGGCCGTGAAAGTTGGGCCGTACTTCAGTTCGCTGGCCAATTTCGCAAAGCGATTAAACGAATGCGGGGCAGACGGGCTCGTGTTGTTCAATCGTTTTATGCAGCCGGACATCAATCTGGAAACCATGGAAATTGATGCTCGAATCGATCTCAGTCACGCCAGCGAAATGCGACTTCCACTTCGCTGGATTGCCATCTTACGCGGCCAGATACAGGCGTCATTGGCGGCCACGTCCGGGATCCACGACCACAAGGGTATGGTGAAACTGCTGATGGCCGGGGCTGACGTTACCATGATTGCCAGTTCGATTTTGCGACGTGGGCCGGACATTGTGAAGACCATGCTGGACGAATTGCAACTCTGGTTGAACGAGCACGGCTACAAGTCGGTGTCCCAATTTAAAGGCGGCATGAGCTACAAAAACTGCCCGGATGCCGCCGCCCTGGAACGGTCCAACTATATGAAGGCGCTGACGTCATATACCGGCCCGTATGTTTAGAACCCTCCACTGATGGTCATAAAAACCTGCCCGGCCGCGACAACAGAGTTCCTGTTGCATTCCGCTGGCGATTGCCTGCGAAATGCCTGGTCTACCTGGGCTAACCTGCTGGCAAACTGGTTATTGGGTCGCATTGAGTTTGGCTGTTGTCTCAACCAATTGAGCAACTACAGCTTCGATCCGTTCTGCGACCGCACTGTCACGTATCGAACCGTTCTCGTCGAAGGCTTCATGAGCTGCTGAAACGGCAACCTGGCCTGGTACGACAAACGTTCCGATGCTGCTGAGAATTGAGCGGACGTGGACCAACCCGCGCAAGCCGCCGAGTTGCCCCGGTGAGGCACTCAGCAATCCCGCCACTTTACCTGTGAATGCCGCCAACCGTTGCTCACCTTCACGTGGTCGAGATACCCAGTCGATCGCATTCTTCAATAGTGGTGTGATGGAGCTGTTGTATTCCGGGCAGGCGAGCAGCAGCCCCTGATGTTCCTTCATCAGTTTGAACAGCTGCGTTGCCCCTTCCGGCGGGCCTTGTTCAGCTTCCAGGTCTCCGTCGTAAAGAGGCATGGCGAAGTCGCGAAGATCGATCAATGTGACGTCGCCACCAAGCTTGCGAGCCTGGTCGGCAGCGAACGTGACCAGCTTCTTGTTGAAGGAGTCACGCCGCGAACTGCCCGAGAATGCCAGAATCTTTGCGGTCATTAATCTTTCTCCTCCGTGAAATCGTTCATGAATTGCGTTTCCGCTTCTTTAATTGTTTTTCAACGGTCCTGCCCCACGCTTCCATCGCCAGTAGCACAGATTCGAGAGACCGGCCGAGCGGCGTCAGTGAGTATTCGACCTTCGGCGGAATTTCGCCAAAGTCCTTGCGATTCACGACGCCGTCGTCTTCCAGTTCTCGCAGTTGTTTTGACAGCGTTCGAGCAGAAATGCTGCCGAGGCACCGAGTCAGCTCGCCAAAACGCTTCGTGTCCTCAAGCAAAAAGTCAATGATCAACACTTTCCACCGTCCGCCGATGATTTTCAAAGTCGTTTCGACCGGGCAACTCGCCGCTTTTGCCTTGATTTTTCCGGCCATCGTGCTGCCCAAAGTAACCTAAATGTAACTACTAACCATTTGGCCCGTACTTGCATTATGAATTCGTGCGGCGTAGAAATCAAGGCGTCAAATGGTTCGCGGTTTTGTTCTTTTGAAACACGTCGCGTCGCTGTTTGCGTTTCTCGTTTCACCATCACGCAGGAGACCGAAAATGGCATCAACAAATGGAATGATCGACCCGGACGATGTTGTCATGTTGCTTATCGATCACCAAAGTGGATTGTTCAACACGGTGCAGGACGTCCCTGTGCCGGATCTGCGAAACTACGCGATTGCTTTGGCCAAGACTGCGTCCCTGCTGAAGATCCCCGTGGTGACGACCGCGTCAGTTCCCGATGGCCCGAACGGGCCGCTGATTCCGGAAATTCACCAATACGCCCCGCACGCTCAGTTCATTCCGCGGACCGGGCAGATCAACGCGTGGGACAATCCGCCGTTTGTCGAAGCGATCGAAAAGACGGGCCGCAAGACGGTCGTGATCGCTGGCACGCTGACAAGTGTCTGCATGGCGTTTCCGGCAATCAGCGCAATCGATGCGGGCTACAAAGCGTACTGTGTTGTCGACGCTTCCGGCAACTGGAGCAAGATGGCGACCGACATAACAATCGCACGCGTCGCACAGGCCGGCGCGATTCCGATGGACACGTTCGCTATGGTTGCTGAGCTGATGCGGACCTGGAACCGTGCTGAAGGATCACAGTTCGGAGCAATCATCGCAGAACACATAGTGCCCACCTACAAGTGCCTGATGGAAAGCTACGACAAGGCTCAGGCGGTGGTCAAGGATGGACCTGAAACCATGATGGACAAGTTCCAATAACTGAATTCAAATTAATCCGTTGTCATCACCAAACGGGAGATCAAGTCATGGAAAAGAAGCTTAAGAAGATCGTTCGCGACATTCCTCAACACTGGGTTGGTGACGGATTCCCTGTGCGCAGCCTGTTTTCTTATGGTGGTGGCAACGAGTTTGATCCGTTGCTGCTGCTGGACTATGCAGGACCACATGAATTCGAGCCCGACCAGGCCAAACGCGGTGTTGGTGAGCATCCGCACAAGGGATTTGAAACTGTCACGATCCTGTATCAGGGAGAGTTGGAACATGCAGATTCCAGTGGCGGTCACGGAACGATTGGACCTGGCGATGTGCAGTGGATGACGGCGGCGTCCGGGATTGTTCATGAAGAATTCCATAGTCGTCGCTTTGCCAAAGAAGGCGGAGTGCTGGAAATGGTGCAGCTTTGGGTGAACCTACCCGCAAAGGACAAGGCTTCTCAACCAAAGTATCAGGACTTACGCGACAAACAGTTTCCTCGAGTCTCATTGCCAGGCGACGCAGGAACAGTTCGTGTGATCGCCGGTGAGTTCATGGGGCAAACCGGTCCGGCCAGCACGTTTACTGCAGTCAACGTTTGGGATATGCAGTTGGCAGCTGACGGCAAGACTGACGTACATGTACCAGATGGTCATACCTGCGTGTTCATCGTTCAAAAAGGCAGCGTCAGAATCAATGGAGAAGCGGTCGAGGCTGTCGAATTGGCGCAGTTCGAACGTGAAGGAAGTATTGTTACGCTCGAATCCGACTCAGCCTCGCGAGTTCTCGTGTTGACCGGGCAGCCTATTGGTGAACCTGTCGCTGGTCAGGGACCATTCGTCATGAACACTCGTGACGAAATCCAACAAGCGATGCGAGACTATCAAGCCGGAAAAATGGGCCACCTGGCGTAGCGAATCGTGAGGCAATTAGTGTCTCGCAGCAAAACATAGGTCGAGCGGACAGAACGGGGCCGCTCGACCTTCTTTCATTGAACGGCGATTGCATTCTCCAGCGCGTTGTTAACATTTGCCTCGAATGAATCCCGGGCAACACAATTGTATAGTTGAAATGCGTCGAACAACTCCAGCAATTCTGGCTTAAGTTTGCCGCGCTAGCCAGGAAGTCGTCATCGACCAGTTTGAAGCAATAGGGAGCGAATCATAGCAATCTCAAAAGAGCCCTCGGCTAAATTCAGCTTAAAGGACCATCTCTTCAATAAAGATCGCGTCGAGTATTTGGCCAGCCTGTTGAGTCCGGTGGTTGAAGGCTTCGACGCGAGCCATTTTGTGCGTCAGACGATCACGAAGTTTCCGCAACTCGAACTGAAACAGCGGATCGCACATATTGCGAGCACGCTCGAAGATCATCTTGATTCAGACTTCCGAGTCGCGGCCAGGCAAATCACGACCGCGCTGCCACCGCCGTTGGATCCAACCAGAAATGACGATGATTTTGGAGACTACATCTTCGCCCCGCTCGGTGAATATGTGGTCCGGCACGGATTAACGAAGCCGCATTTGAAATTGTCGCTGCAAACGTTGAAGCAACTCACGATGCGGTTTTCGATGGAAGATGCCATTCGCTACTTCATCAATGAATTTCCTTATCCGACCTTTACTGAGCTGCACAAATGGTCAAAGGATAAAAATTACCATGTCCGCCGTCTGGTGAGCGAGGGGACTCGCCCACGACTGCCCTGGTCGGGGCGATTAAAGACCGACACGCGCCGCCCGCTTGAGCTACTTGGCACACTGCATGCCGACCCGACTCGTTACGTCACTCGGTCGATCGCGAATCACATGAACGACATCGCTAAGGCTGATCCGGCACTCGTCATCAAGACACTCAAACAGTGGCACAGGCTGAAAGAACAACGTCCGACAGAACTTCAATGGATGACGGCGCATTCGCTGCGAACGCTGGTCAAGCAGGGCGACGCGGCAGCTCTAAGAATGCTTGGTTATCGAGCACATCCGAAGGTCGCAGTCTCGCCTGTTCTGCTGTCGGCCAAATCAGTCAAGCCCGGTGAAACGCTGCAGTTTCAGTTTAACGTGACAGCCGAGCGCGACGAACGCTTGATGATCGACTACGCAATTGATTTCGTGAAGGCGAACGGAACGATGGCTGAAAAGGTGTTCAAGATTAAGCAGATCGAGCTCGCGAAAGGCGAATCGAAAACCATCACCAAGCGGCATCCGTTCCGAGCGAATGCGACGACCTTCACGCTTTATCCCGGTACTCACCGCATCACGCTGCAAATCAACGGCAAACGCTATTCTGCTGCGACGTTCGAGATGCAAGTCGATTGACTGCATTCACTCAAAAACAGAACGCAACGCGAATTTCACGCTGGTCGAAACGGAAGCGTGCCCAGCTTGTCGAAGCCGCTTGGAACACACCCTCTGGCTCAAAACCACGAGCAGCGTCCTGACCAGAGGCAGCCGCGGCGGTTATGTCACGTGCATTTCAGTCAGAACTTTCAGCGCTTGGGCCGTCACATCTTCCGCCGTTCCGTCCGTATCGACTGTTTTAGTAGCTGCCTGCGTCTGAGGACCTGGCTCTTCCCAGGTTGTTGCAGCCCGTTCGTAGGTAGACCAATCCGCGTCGGAGGCATCTCCGCGCCGCTGTTGCAGTCGCTTCCGGACAACTTCCGAGTTCGCTTCACAGAGCAGCATGCCGGAACGCACTCCCAACTGCGTTGCCGCGTTGAGAAAAGTATGACGGTCGGTTTCTGAGCGGAAGTTCGCATCCACGATGACTCGCCCTCCTTCGAACAGCAATTCCTCCGCGCGCCGGAGGCATTCCGCATACGTGCGACGATTCCACTCGTTGGTATAAATACCTTCGCCGAATTCAGCGGCGTCGTGCTGCACTTCTGCGACGCCAGCGAGTTCCTTGCGGACGACATCGGACCGAATGACTTGTAAATTGGCCTGATCGGCGAGCGATTCGGCTAATCTGGATTTTCCGGTGCCTGGCAGGCCTGCGATTAACAGCAGACACGGACGGTCAATCGGTGTCTCCAGTTCGCCGAGTGCAAGCAACCAGGAGCCTCGTGATTTTGACATCGCACGTTCGCGATCGGCGTCCGTCATTTCGTCGCGACTCAGCTTCATGCCTTCCACCTTCCCGCGAACCGTTGCGCGGTAGGCTGTGTAGAACGAAACGAGCTCTGCTCCTTCTTCGTCTCCCGACGCTGCCAGGTAAGACTCAAGGAACTCACGTCCCAGTTCTTTGCGGCCACGCAGGTTTAGCCCCATCACCAGAAAGGCGACGTCCGCAATAGGATCGGCGAAACGAAACCGTTCGGAAAATTCAATGCAGTCTACAACAACGATTTCGCCCGGCGGCTCGCGGTCAGGCAACAGGTAGACGTGATCCAGACGAAGATCACCATGCGTATCGCGCGGAACGCCACATTCGGCACGTAAGGAAATCAGCTGCCGATGTTGAGCCAACGCCTCCTCGGTCAATTTCTCAAGTCGCTCAAAGACAGATTCACTGACCGTCTTCCAAATCTGATCTTTCGACTGGCGAAAGTTCTCACGCGCATTCCCGGCCACGACATCGAAGCGACCAAACTCAGCGACAGACGGTCCGGAATCTGCCTTCGCATGGAAATCTGCAATTCTGCGTCCGAGGTTTCTCATCACATCGACGTCGACATCGCCGTGACGTAGCCGGTATTGCAGAGTGGCCTCATCCGGCAAACGCCGCATCTTCACCGCCCATTCCACCGTGTCGCCGTCCCCTTCGAAGCTCAGTTGCTCGCCACTTCGCGTGATCGGCACAACACCCAAATAGACATCGGGAGCCAGACGCCGGTTCAATCGCACTTCTTCGTCGCAATAGTGCCGGCGTTTTTCGAGTGTCGCGAAGTCAAGGAAACCGTAGTCGACAGCCTTCTTGACTTTGTACACGCAGTCACCGGCCAAAAAAACGACTGAGATATGCGTCTGACGGACCTCCACTTCCGAAACCGAATTCGGCCACGCAGCGGGATCCTTTAGTCCCGCGATTAGCTCAGTGAGCGTCAATTGGGCAGGTCCTGTGTGTCTCTCGTGCATAGCAGTGCGCAAACGAACTTCTGAAGTATTTAGGAAATGGACATGCCATTCCCGTCGATGCAGCCGCCCACTTGCGCATCTGCTTTGAATGAGACATAATAGAATAAAATCGTGTCTCAGTCGCACGTATCGCTGGCGACTCGGCCACAAGACTGGCGGACCGCGCGCCTTCGACACGCACCTCCCTGTAGGCGACAGTGCCTAGAGCTTGACTTCACCGACAAGCTCCCAGCAAATGTGAATCGTCTCTGCAATTGATTTGAGGGCCGGACAAAATGGGCACGTTGCGGCGAAGCATGTGCGGGTTCTGACAAAACACCTTTGCAGCCCTGTGCACAACCAATTGCGGCGCCCGGCAATGGAGCAATCGCATTCGGAGAATGCGCCCGGTTGCGAGACCTAAACTGACCAGGCATTTCGCAAATGGTAGAGCGACGATTCAGCCTTGCACAGAGTCAACCAAAACGGCTTCGTAGCCGACAGTGGGATGGTTGTAGACATCCGCAGGAAATCACGGGATGGGGCTCGGGCACTGGAACGTTGAGCCATCAGTTCCCGTGCCGCGAGAAACCAACATCGCTTCTTTGATGCTCAGATCGCTTACGCAAGCCTGTCTCGATTGGAAGTCAATTGGAAGTCAATCGCAAGATGGCAATTCGACACAAGGTCCCGAATTGCCCTCCGACGATTTCGCGGTCGCTACATTGCTCAACAGTCTTTTCAGACAGCGGTGGCTTCGAGAGTTGGCTCCGCTGGGCGGGGGGTTGTTGGGGTACGCATGCACTTCAGCAACGCCATGAAGCTGTATGGTTTACGGAAGCAGTGTGAAACCGGGACTCCGCTTAGTTCTGATAATCGCGGTGGAAGGTCATCGCCGGTCACGATGATCGTTGGCACTTCATTCAGCAACAAACTGAGCGACTGTATCGCTGCGGCGTCGCTTTCAAATAGTTCAAGATCGACGATAAGAAAACGAGGGTTGAACTCTCGAATTTTCATCGCACATTCGGCGTCATCCCCCGCCGTTTCGATGGACCACCCTTTGCGAGTGAAGTAGTCGCGATAGAGTTCTCGCAGTGATTCGTCCGCGTCCGCTAACAGAATGTCAATCTCCATGACGTCAGTCCCCTGATCGATCCACAGTGAAGTTCTGCCGACGATGGTGCCCGCTGTCAGAGTCCAGTCGCGCGCTCGTGCGAAGTAACGACGCGTCCGTGCATCGCCTGAAGACAGTGGCTGCTTTCAGCGTTGCTTTATTGGCATACGATATCTGGTCTACAGAAATACGCAATCTAAGAGCACCGAAGTTGCATGCCGGAAGTTCGACTACGCGCCAACAGGCTGTGGCAGAATGGGCAATTTACAGGAAGCATTGCCCGCTTGAAAAAAGCATCGTGAAGTCGTGCGGGTTAGAGGTCCAGGTTCGCCGCAGCGTGCGGGAGAGCACGGTTCCATGGCGTGACGTCTGTGCGACGCAGTTCGGTACTGCATTTGCATTGCTCATCGTTCGCGAAGGCTTTGGCCGAAACACGTACAACGCGAAAGGAGACAACCATGCCAGCACTTGTAAACATTGAGGGAATTGGCGAGCAGTATGCTGAGAAACTTGCCCAAGCGAAGATCGGCACAACGCAGACATTGCTTCGACGATGCGCGACACGACAGGGACGCCGTCAGATTTCTCGAGAATCAGGCGTGAGTGGAAGTAAGCTGCTGGCGTTTGTGAATCGAGCCGACCTGTTTCGCATCCGTGGCGTTGGCGAAGAATACTCAGACCTTCTGGAAGCCGCTGGCGTAGACACTGTGCCCGAGTTGGCTCAGCGCAAGGCGGAGCACCTCTACGCGAAAATGATTGAAGTCAATCAAAAGCGGAACCTGGTGAGGCACGTGCCGGGTGAAGCACGCGTACGGGACTGGATTCAGCAGGCGAAAAAACTGGATCGCGTGATCGAGTATTAGCGCCTTGTCGCGTGGTAACGTTCTCGAATGGCACCATCAAGTGCTTCGCTGAAGGCTGGTACGGTGTCTGACGCGAGATGTTGCGATTCCAAAATTCGCACTGAGCCCGCCAGGTCGTTGTCTCCGAAGACGTGGCCGATCCAACGTGAGAAGTCGTGACGTTGCAGGTGACCATAGATCACATGCGTGGCACAGTCGGCGATGCCGGTCACGAGATCACAAAGTGTCGCGGAAGTGCGGCCTGTGGGCGTACCGTTTTCTGAGAAAACAAACGCTTTCTGCGCATCCACCGCCTTGTCCAGATATTTGGTGCAATGCCGCACGTGTTGTGTCAGTCGAGGAGCAACTCGAAAACCGCGCAGTGCGCCCTTCGCTTCTGCTGTTGGTGGAAGAAGAGCGGCTTCGTCGACAGCAAGGTTTGCCAATGGTTCGTACCATCGTGCCGGATCTGTTGCGTCGCCGGAAAGAGCGGCAATGGCGTCGACTTCATTTTTTTCTGCCAACCGAGTCACCGCCACGATGTCCATCGCCTTCGATACTGAGGCGCTGAGTTCCGAAGGTCGCCACGTCACCAGCGTGTAAGCCGCCAGGTCAAGGTCCAGCAGCTTGTCGTCGTCGATGCCGTTAAGGAAGTAGTGACTTTCATCCAGCAGGATGCGGTGAGGATAGCCGCGTTCGCGACGAAACTTCGCGACCAGTGGCAAGTGAGTGTGGATGTAGTCAGCCTTCGTTTGGTGGTCCAGATGCGACAGATTCAATACAACGTTTAACCCCTGCTGAAGCAACAGCAACAGGTTTTCAGTCTCGGGCAGGAAATGGCCGCCGCCGAGTACGACCGTGTTCGGCAGAGCTCCCAGGCTTGCGTAATCGCCTTCCGGATCGAACACGTAGACGGTGTAGCCCTGGACGATCATTTGTTCCATCAGCAAGCCGGCCAGCCACGACTTGCCGCTTTGAGTATCGCCGGCAATCAGCACATTGCGACCTCGAATCACCATTTCAAAGGGAGGCTGCCCTTCGACGGCTTCCAGCACCACCTTGTGATGGCCCGAGTGTTCAAGCGGTAAACGCACCTGACTGGATACGTGTTTCAGGAACGCACCCACCGCTGCAGGTCCATTGCCAGCGACCACGTGATCGGCACACTGTTTTAGCTTTTCCGACCCCCATTGAACGGCAACCGCGTACTCACAACATCGCAACAGTTCATGGTCGTTCTCCGCGTCACCGATCCCCAACGCATTGTGACGCGATACCCCGAGTATTCCCAGCAGTTGCTGCAGGCCCGACGACTTGCTGATCGAAGCTGGCAACAGCATCATTCGCTGCCGGTTGAAGGAGATGGCGAGCGGCAATTCCTGCTCACGAATCAAAGACATCGCCACGGCCGAGAACCCGGCATCCATTTCGATCACGCAGCGCCCCACTTTGAAGTCGATTCCGCGTTCCGTGAGCGCCGTCACCAGCGACATCGGCGGCGATTGGCCAAGTTGCACGGTGTGACCACCCGCCAAAGAAATTACCGCCCCGTTTTCTGCGACAACGCCATCCACAAAATTCAGATCACCGGCGACGTCTCGTAGCTCAGAGAGAATCCGCCCGGTCACGATCACCACCAGCACGCCTTGCCGACGCGCCGTGTCGATCGCGTCGCGCACAACCGGATGTAACACGCCGTCCGTTGCGATGGTACCATCGTAATCAGTGGCAATAACTCGCAGTCGCATGGCGTGCTTTCCTGGTTATCAGATCACAAGGCGAAAACATGCGGTGCCAAACAAGCCGCGCCGCTTCCGCAAAGTTAGCGATCACTGTGTCCGCCGGGCACATTTCGAGCCACGGCGCGTGCGACTTAGCACAGTAGCGCAGCCCGGAAAATGTGTCACGATTCCATTCGCGACACAAACTTCATGCCGCATCGTCACGCGCCGTGTAGAAGGTTTGCGGCGCGAAACACTTTGACTCCCGGTATGCCGGCGCCATTGTGTCGCTAACAGCAACCCCTTATGGATACGGGTTTCGGCCGAAGCGAGCGTTCACCTGACGCAGCCGACTAATTGCCTGACTTTTTTCGTAAGGCGTCAGCTCCCGACCACCATACGACCGCACGGCTTTTGCCATCAATCGTGTGACTCGACGACATTCCCAGGGCCGCGATGAGTTGCGGCATGCCTGGCGCAGTTCAGAGGCGAACTGTCGGTCACACTGCCGTCGATTCTGACAGCAGCCGCTCAGGCAGGCGTCGTGCCGCGCGCAAGCCGGTCGAAAATCGGCTCCGTGCCACGTTTGCGGTATGAGGGCTCTGTCTGAACCCACAATCCAGTCAGGACCGCACGGGCACGCGGCGAGATCCGGTCGCTGAGCTTGTGCCGCAACGCAACACGAAAGCAATGCGGCGGTGAAAACACACTTCATTGGTCTACTCCTTTGGTTAAGTTGAAGAGAATTATTAGCACGCTGTGGGATTTCGATTATCGCAATTTTGATGCCAGTGGCCATGTGAGTTGAGTTCAGACGCCTTCAGAATCTTGCCAAAACTCTTTGGTGCTACCAGCCTTGGGAAGGCCCCCGGCGTTTCACTTGTTCCTCGTTCCACCCCCGGTCACACACACACATTGCTCCCGTTCCCGCAAAGGTAGCTGTCCATTTCCGCGTGGTGCGCAGCGTGAGGTGTGGTGTTCAGTTGGCGGGGACGAGTTTGGACAGTCGCGACTGACCGGGCGGCGCGGAGGTCAGGCCGACTTCAAGTTTCAGTCGATCAAACAGACTGAATCCATCCTGCTGCCACGTCATGACCTCGGCCACCACGGAACTGAGCGTTGGTGTTTTCAGATGGAGATTCAGCGATTCCAGGACGCTTGTAAGAATGCTGCGGCGACGGGCTCCCTTCGATGTTTTGCTCGTTCGACCTGTGCGACGGTCCATGGCCGCGCCGCGAAGACTGCGTTCCGCTTCGTTGTTCGTTGCTGGCGCGGCCGGGCTTGTCACAAAACAAAACAACTCCTCTTCCGTCATCAGCCGAATCAGTTCTGAGACCAGGTTGTCAAAATCCTTGCCGAAGTCGGCCGCCCGAACATCGGAATCCTCGGCGCAGTAACGCACCAGCAGAGCCGCCAGCGTGTTATCAAGTTCATCGACCTTCGCCGCACGACCGGCATCGCCAAGACGACCATCGGCGGCGTGGCGTTTGGCCGCGTAGAAAATTTCCAGCAGGCCGTCGAGCAGTCGCTGGTACTCTTCGTTGTCCGGCTTCAGCAGCGTCAGACGGATGGCCTTCCGCAGCAGGTGAGCCCAGCATTTCTGTGCGTGACTGAAACCTCGGTACACGGCCGCATCGTCCGAAACAAGCACGCCTCCAAACAATTCTTTCGACAGGATCTGAGCCAGTGTGTCGCCGTCTTTGCGGCATCCGAAGATCAGCACGCGCGCCTTCTCCGACAAAAAAGCCCACACGCTGTTGATACTCCAACTGGTTTCGTCTGCATGCACAATCGCACTGAACGCCATCAGGTCACACAGAGATTCGAATTCCTGTTCCCAACGCCGTGCCAGTTGATTCAACAGAGCGTCCGCCTGGGATTTGCCGAGCGGCAGATTCCAGAAGAATTCAATCAATGCACACGTCTTGTCGATCGACAGTCCCGTGATGGTCACAATGCGAGCCAGCGCGATATGAACTTCAATGCCGAATTCGGACCGCGGCCACACGCCCGGAATTTCGGATTTCTCGCCGTTGGGGCCGTGATAGATTTCATAGACGACCTGCACGGCTTGGCCGTTGATCACTCTCCAGACGAAACGTTCCCGAACGAAACGGCACTCTGCGACGTTGTAACCTTCCGGCAGAATGAGTTCGCGTCGTTCGGCGTTGTCCGCTTTCTGCTCGGTTGTGCGACGACCGCGACGCGCCGAGGATTGTTTTTTGCGACCTTTTCGGCGGCCCGTTTCAGCGCGGCGTCTCTCTTCCGCCGTCACCGAAAACGCCTCGTCGAGTCGCTCTGTGGGGTTCTTACCTTCGAGCTCTTCAATCCGATCACGCAGCCGCCGGTTCTCGTCCCGCAGCTCCGCAACCTCACGCTGCAGGCTAAGCACAAGCTGCTTCACTTCCACAGCGATGATCTGACTGACATCCGTGTCCATCCACCTGTCGTATCAAAATCTAACCGACAGAAAAAGACCAGTCTCCAAGCTGAAATGGACAGCTACCGTCCGTGTTGGCTGGCGTCACCCGAGCCGCCGTGGCTGCGGCTGTTTCTCCCCCGGAAAATGTGGACGACGACAAACAGGCTGCGGAAGCTGCTCGCCGCCGTGAATTTGCACTTCGCTTGCTGCAGCAACAGCTGAGTGCAGTGTTGATTCAACATGCCGACAACCGCATCTCAGACGCAGACTTGCGCCAGATCCTGGCCGAATGGATCCTCACACCAGACTTCGATGCCGTGCGAGCACCGGAATCTTTGGCCGACCTTCCTGAAGCCGAACGGGATCGTTGGCAGAAATTCTGGAACGGCGTTCAATCTTTGTTCGACGAGCAATAATCGGCTGCCATCGAATTCACTAAAACAAACAGCGGCGACGCAAAGCGATTCGTGGCAGAATCCGATGGCGCAGCCCCACGGCTGGAAAGCGGTTTTGGCACCACACGACGGCGGGTGAAAATTCGCAGGTTGAATTATGACCTGTTGGCAGTGCACAATACAGCTCTGCCCACCCGACTCGCTCCTCATCTGATCAACCAAATGCTCGCAATTGTCTTTCGAATTCTTACCGTCATCGCCCTGGCAAATTTCTTTCGTTGCGCTTCAGCCGATGAATTAACGGCCGCTCAACACACTTTTGTGCAGACGAAAGTGTTACCGCTGCTGGAAGCTCGCTGCTTTGAGTGCCACAAAGCGGGCAAAGAACCCAAAGGTGGGCTGGTGCTTAGCGGCCGCAAGGCGATGCTGGCAGGCGGGGAAAGCGGTCCGGCAATCGTGCCCGGAAAACCGGACGAGAGTCTGCTGATGGAAGCGATCCGCTACGAGAGCTTCGAAATGCCGCCTCGGTCACGCATGCCGAAAGAAGAAGTGGCCATCCTGGAAAAGTGGATCGCAGACGGAGCCCCCTGGCCAGCGGAGCTTGATACCGATCCGGTCGCGACAGCCAGGGAGCAGTTCCCGCTGCAGGAACGTCGTGACAGTCATTGGGCATGGCAACCGATTCGAAATCCTTCCCCGCCGCCGGTTCAAACAAGCGGCTGGACGAAGGACTCGCTGGATGCCTTTATTCTGGCAAAGCTGGAAGCAGAAGGGCTTACCCCGGCGGCCGACGCGGATCGCTACACACTCATTCGGCGACTGTACTTTGACCTTATCGGCCTGCCGCCAACAATCGAGCAGGTACAGACCTTCGTTAACAACCCGGCGGACGACGACACCGCTCTGGCTGCTGTTGTCGACGAGCTTCTGCAGTCCCGGCACTTCGGCGAACGTTGGGGGCGGCACTGGCTGGACCTTGTTCGTTACGCCGAAACGCTGGGCCATGAATTCGATTACCCACTACACAATGCGTGGCGATATCGCGACTATGTGATTCGAGCGTTCAATGAGGACGTGCCGTATGACCAGTTTGTCCGTGAACACATTGCCGGAGACTTGCTGCCCGAACCGCGACTTCACCAAACGGAACTCTACAACGAATCGGTCATCGCGACCGGCTTTTGGTTTCTGGGCGAAGACAAGCATGCACCAGTCGATGTGCGAGCCGAAGAAGCGGCAAAAATTGACAATCAGATCGACGTTTTTTCAAAAACGTTTCTGGGCATGACAGTGGCGTGCGCTCGCTGCCACGATCACAAATTTGATGCAATTTCGACCGTCGACTATTACGCTCTGGCCGGGTTTCTGCAAAGTTCCCGACGTCAGACGGCATGGCTCGATCCTGGCAAAAAGATCGAAGCGGCGGTAAATGAACTTTCCAAACTCCGGCGTGATGCCATCGACATCGTTCACAACGACATTGCCGGGGCGTTGTCGACTGACCAGTTCAGCACTCTGGCCCAAACCGCGATTCAGGTTGCTCAGTCGCCGCAGAAAGACGGCGAAGACGCGTCGCCGGCTGACGCTCTGGCCGAAAGCAACAACTGCGATAAGCATCAGCTGAACAACTGGGTAGCTGCGCTGCAGCTCAAGTCTCAGGCAGGCATCGAGCAGCCGCTGTCACTGCCCGCGTTTCTTGCACAGGCCAAAGGTAATGCTAACGGAGCCGTGAAGGTTCGGAAGTGGTCGAAGAAAGTTCTTTCGAAGGCACCGGTTTCCGACACGACGCTGTTTCAGGATCTGCGGGACGGCTTACCCGAGGGCTGGTTTGCACTCGGACCAGCCTTCAAAGGTGATCCGTCGCACAAGCATAGCGGACTGAGCTGGCAGAAGGACGGCGCCTACTTCCAACGCAACGGCGGGGTGAGTTCCTCGACGTTGTCCCCTGAGTTACGAGGGACGTTGGCCAGCCCCACCTTCGAATTGACTCATCCGGAAATTCTGGTTCGTGTCGCCGGCGAAGGTACGCGACTGCGACTGGTGATTGATGGTTACGTCATGAACGAATTCAGTGAGCTGCTGTTCAAAGGCGCCAAACAGGCGATCGATACGGACGGAGAATATCGCTGGATTCGATTGGCCGGGGACGTCCATCGGCATCAGGGGCATCGAGCTCATTTGGAGTTTCTGGACGAGGGCGACGGATGGTTTGCTGTACAGGAAATCCGGTTCGTCAATACGCCGGGTGCTGCACCGCCACGTGAGACCCCACTGCCGATGAATCAGATGCTGGCGAAACATTTGGCATCGCTTGAGAAAGTCGATGTGAAGACGGCCATCAATGAATGGACCAAGCTGCTTAATGACGACCGAATGCTGCTGGCGGAAACAGCCGTCAATCACAGGCTGTTGCCAAAAGAACAATATGCGGCATTGAACGAATCTCTTGCGGCGTGGTCAAAGCTCGCTTCGGGCCTGCCGAAGCCGATCCCCGCATTAGCAATGACCGATGGCACGGGCGAAGACGAACAAGTGTTCATTCGTGGCAACCCCCGCAACCTCGGTGAAGTGGCGCCTCGAATGCTGCTGACGGCGCTGCGTGACAACGACCGATCGTTGAACGCATCTGGCAGCGGTCGACTGCAGCTGGCCGAAGATCTGCTGGCAGAAGACAATCCGCTGCCTGCGCGAGTTGCCGTCAACCGAATCTGGCATCATCTGCTTGGTCGAGGCATCGTGGAGACCACCGATAACTTTGGTGTGCTGGGAAAAACGCCGTCGCACCCGGAGTTGCTCGATCACCTCGCGACCCGTTTTCGTAACGAAGGCTGGTCCGTGAAAAAGATGATCCGATCGATTGCGTTGTCTCGCACCTATCGCCTGTCAACCGGTGCAAGTGCTGCGGCACGAGACAAGGATCCGACGAATCAGCTTTGGCATTCGGCGGCCATCAAACGGTTACAGGGCGAAGCCGTGCGAGACGCGATTCTGGCCGTTACCGGGGGCCTGGACGAAACGATCTACGGACCATCAGTGCCCGTGCATCTCACAAAGTTTATGCAGGGGCGAGGCCGTCCCAAGACCGATGGGCCGGTGGACGGCAACGGTCGTCGCAGCATTTACATTTTAGTGAACCGGAACTTCCTGTCCCCGTTTATGCAGGCGTTCGATGTCCCCGCACCAGTCACCACCATCGGTAAACGCACGGTGTCCAACGTCCCGGCTCAGGCGCTGATTATGCTGAACAATGAATTCGTAAATCAGCAGGCTGAATTATGGGCAAAGCAGTTATTGAAGAACGAACCATCATCAGCCGAAGCCGCCATTTCAACAGCGTGGTTTCAACTGCTGAGCCGTCCGCCGAAAGCTGACGAACTGCGGCCACTGATGGAGTATTATCAGGCGGCTGGGACAGAAGGCGATTCAATCGCGATCGGCCCGATGACCGAAATTTGCCATGTATTATTGAATACGAAGGAATTCATGTTCCTGCGGTGACAATTAAAACTGATCTGCCGACAGCAAGCTTCCGTCATTGCGGCTGCCCAGTTTTTGCAGGATGTCGAATGAAATCTGGTTGCCGATCGCTTTGACCGATCCATCCGCCAACAGGAAGTTGCAGACCTGTGGATGAAAAGAAACAAAGCCGCGAGCTGGGTTCTCGGTGTCGACGCTTCCGGGCGGAACAACCGTGCCGCCTCGTGGATTTGGGTACACGTGGCTTGTTTGTGTGCCCGTGTTTCGCAACGTGCTGTAGTCACCCGTCAGGAATCCTGTTTCGTCAGGCAGAGCCGTTTTTTCCCCAACAAGAATCGTAGTGGCCGCCCCGTCAGGAATGTCGTACAGAGATTCGCTACTGTTAAGGTACAGTAGTCCGTCGTTGTTGCTGTCGATGGGAACCGACTGGCTGGCGTGGCATCCCGCGTAATTCGAATACCCGGAAACAGCTCCCCACCAGGATGGACACACTAAAGTGCTGACAACCGCAAAATCACGCTGAAGCGGTTCCACCTCGGCCGCGCCGCCGCCCGATTCGTAGGACTCAGTACTGCCGCCTTCGTAGCCACCGACGTCACCATCGCCGTCAGACACCACAAAGCTGAGTTCCGGTCGCTGAAAATCGATGCGGCGATACATGTTGCCATGCCCTAGTTGCGGCAGTATCTGAGCAATCCAGCTCATGCGATAGCCGTAGTCCACCGGCGGTGGCACAATCGGGTTGCCTTCGTCATCGTATTCGACCGGAGGCTGCGGAATGTTTTCCTCACTGATGTAGCCGGTCAGTGATGGACCGCCTTCCATAACAGGACCGAACGGATTGACACAACCGGGCGGCAGTACGCTATGAGCATCGTGATAGTTGTGCAGTGCCACGCCGATCTGCAGAAGATTGTTCGTGCATTGAGTGCGCCGCGCCTGTTCGCGGGCGTTTTGAATCGCAGGCAGCAGCAGCGCAATCAGGGTCGAAATAACGGCAATAACGACCAGCATTTCCAGCAGGGTGAAGCCGCAGTGCTTTTGGGGGCTGGGCCTCATCAGAACTCTCCCATCATGTGTCCATCTTCGCGGTTGCCCAGGTTGCTAAGCGTGCCAGGATCAATATTCTCACTGATAAATCGCACAGAGCCATCCGCTAGACAAGACTGAGCTCCCCCGGTGTGAAGACTACTGAAACCGCCCGTGGCCAGCTGTGGCGGAAGTCGTACAGTTTCGTCGCCCTCGTCAATCGAAGCACTGTTCGCGAACGTTTGCCGTGTGAAAGTATTGCCTGGTGTGCCCGCATATCCATTGATGGCATTGCCCGAGTTGCGTAACGTCGAAGACGTACCGGACATCCAGCCCAGATCGACCGACGGCACATCGATTGACGAACGTTCTCCAACCATGATCGTGTTGCTCAACCCGTCGCGGATTTGCTTGTCGCGAATGCTGCTGTTCAAAAACAGTAGACCGCCATTGTCGACATCAATTGGGACATCATCGCCTCCCGTGCAGCCCATATAGTTGGCCACGAACGCGCTGGGCAGCACCGTCGGTGTATCACTCGGACAAATCAACGCTGAAATCCTGGTATTGCGGGCGACGGCGTTATTGGGATGGTAAGCACCGACGGAGAAATCCATCGTTTGAAACAACGACTGCTGCTCAATCGCCCCCAGCAGCTGCACGATCCAGCTCATCTTGTAACCGATTTCATTAACACTATTGACCGGGCCTGCCACATCCACACAGCCAGGCGGCAGCATTCCGTGCGACATCTGGTAATTGTGCATCGCGATCCCGAACTGCATCAAATTGTTCTTGCACTGAGTCCGCCGAGCCGCCTCGCGCGCCTGCTGAATGGCGGGCAAGAGTAATGCGATCAGGATTGAGATGATGGTAATCACCACCAGAAGCTCAATCAGAGTGAAGCCACGTTTCATGCTCAAAATTCCTTCAACAATTGCATGTCTTCACGATTTCCGAGATTGCTGAACAGCTCTGGATCGACGCTCTGACTGATAAACCGAGTCGCGCCGTCGGCCATGATAAACTGAGCTCCGCCTGCATGTTGGCTGCTAAAACCGCCGGTGGCCGTGTCACTGGGCGGACTGGCGGGTTCCGGCTTTTCTGAACTCACGCCCGCGAAATAGTTGGCGACGTCCCAGCCCGCGTTAATGCCGACTCCCGTGTTCCGCAGCGTCGCTGATGTTCCCGAGACCCAGCCGAGATCCTTGGTTTCGCGAGGGTTCACTTTTTCGCCAATCATAATTGTGTTGCTCGCCCCGTCACGAATGGATCGAAAACTGACACTGCTGTTGCGAAACATTAAGCCGTTATTGGCATCGTCGATCGCTACGTTGTCGCCGCCGAAGCTGCCGGCATAGCTACTGGCGACGACTGCACCAACGCCGTCAACGTTGTAGCGGAAGTCGTAGTCGGAAGGACACGCAAATGCGCCAAGGGTGAGGTCCCGAATCTGCTGGTTCACATCGCTGTAGGCCCCGCCGTCGAAGTCGACCATTCGAAACACGTTCGAGTGATCCATCATCGGCAACTGCTGCACAATCCAGCTCATGTGATAGCCCTGAGGAATGTTGCGAATCGGACCAGTTAGCTCCACCGTTCCCGGCGGCAGCATTTCGAACGACATGTCGTAGTTGTGAATTGCCAGTCCCAGTTGGCAGAGATTGTTCTTGCACTGAGTCCGCCGAGCCGCCTCGCGGGCGTTCTGCACGGCAGGCAGCATTAACGAAATCAGGATCGCGATGATGGCAATGACGACAAGAAGTTCAATCAGCGTAAAGCCGCGCGACACTTTGTTCGGGCTGCGATTCACCACGGAGTGGCTCAAGCACTTCGCAGTTGGTGCAAACCGTCGACTGGCGCAATCACTTAGGTCAGCCTCTCCGAGACTGACACCGCCACGAAGTCGTTGCTGTTCGACTCTCGGAGAGACTCGTCGACGTGGAAATGGCGATTCCGCCGCGTCAGCTTCTCCGGGGCCAATCGCTGTGTCACACACCGGGTTCTGTTGGTGACGGCTGTTTCTGACTTGATGGCTACGTTTCTGAACTGTCATTTCACTAGCCTTGCGGTGCGAGTCACCTTGAATGGAATTTCCTGATCAGTCGGATATTGGGCGGTGGCAGTCGTCATGCCATCACTAATTGAGATCTTCACAACGGCCGATTTTGTTTGGTTGAATACGCCGTCCGCGATCTGCCACGTTTCGCCGGTGTACTCGGTGTCGGCGGCAACCATGCGTTGAGCTCTTTCCAGCCCGGCGACGGCGAGGAGCCTGGTTTGGCGGTGTTCCAGTTCGCGCTGCATCTGCCTGCGGTCGGTAACGGCTCGGCGCACAAATTCTGCCACCAGTCCGGACATCAGTATCAGCACGACCAACACCATCACTGTCACGATCGCGCGCCGAGGGTGTGCAGCATCGCGTGCTTGGAGGGCTCGAAGGATTTTCATGATGCGCCTCCTTCCGACTGGCGGCACAGCACGTGGATCTCCACGCGCCTTCGCGAAGTTTCGGTCGGCGGCGAAGTTTCGTCCGGTTTTTCGGCGTCCGACTTCCGCACGCGCGGGGCTTCCGACAATAAAAGTACAACTCGGCCGGTTGCAACATCTGGTTGAAAGTTTAACTGTGTTCCCGCGCGGAACACGAAGCGGTCGGATGCCGAACGGTCTGGCCCGTCGAAGGTTTCTCGGGTGATGATATTCCTTTCGATCACCCAGCGAATGTCCTCGCCGAATTCGCTGGCCAGCGCGAGTGAAGCTTGCTCCGTTTCGCGAATCTGACATTCATCAGCGTCTTGCCGCAACGTGGCATCCAGTCGCAGTAATGTCTTCAGATGACGCGATTCCAAAGCGTCGACGCGATCAGCCTTCAAAATTGCGTGAATGCACAGTCCGGCGGTGGTCAGCAACACGCTCGAAAGCGCGAGGTACATCATGTAGTAGTGGAACAGTGTCCCGCGTCGTCTGCTCTGCACGGACACGACAAGTAACGGTCGATGTTTCATTCGGCAGTCTCCTGCCGGTCGACCCACACGACGAGAGACCGAACCACGTCAGGCTTCGCTTCGGCCGAAGGTCGAGTGATCGTCAAGCGGACGGGAGTTTGTGTTGTGTCCGACGTCGCATCTGCTGCAACGTCTTCGGCTGTGAACTGCGTTTCGATGTAGCGGTCGGTGAACCACGACGAAAGCTGAAGATCGGCCGGTGTTTTTGTCTGCTTCAACATCGCCGCCTGGTTTTCCAGTTCGATCAGAGTGTACGTTTCAAATCGTGTGGCCTTGCGTTGTCCATGAACAGCATGAATTCCGGGCACCAACACGGCCGCCACAACCGACAGCAACACCGTGCAGACGACCATCTCAACCATCAACGAACCGGCACGGCGTTTAGTGATAAGACTACGACAGATCATTAATCAGCTTTATCAAGGGGACAAACAAAGCGACAACGACGTAACCCACCACCAATCCGATGGCCAACACGATGCCAGGTTGAACCAGCCCAACAATGCGCTGTAGCCAGGTTCCGCGACGTCGCTCAAGACTCCGAGCCAAATGCTGCAGGCCCCATTCCAAATGCTTTGACTTAGCCGCTGAGGCAAGAAACGCGGCTTCACGCGGCTTCAGGAACCCGTTGTTCTGCATGGAATCCCAGCAATCATAACCAGCACTCATGCGTAGCCGCACGGCGCTCAGTTTTTCCGCCGCTCGGCCCGGCGTGAGTTCCTTCAGAATCGCGTGGATGCCGTCGTTCAACGTGGTCCCGGCAGTGACGGAAATGCTTAGCATCCGCAAAATCAATGGCGTCCAGTACCGGGGAAAATGTTCCGAATACAGCACACGGCCTCGCGACACCCAGGCGGTGTTGGTTTTCCACAACTGCCAGACAGGTAATGCCAGAAACGTGACCAGCGGCAGCATCAGCAGAAACCAATACGTTTCCAGATAGTCAGACATCCCAATCAAGTTCATAGTCTCCGCGGGCAGTTCGATGCCGAAGTCGTCAAAGATCCTTTCTAACTTCGGAACGATCTTGATCATCAGGTATGACAGAATTGCCGATGCAATTATGCAGATCCCCAAAACCCAAGCCGCCGTGGCCGACAACGAAGAATGCACCGGGCTTGTGTTGGCAGGACTGTTCATCAACCGGTGAGCTTCCTCGGCCAACACCTGTTTGAGTGTTCCGGTTTCTTCGCCCACGCGAATGGCGACAACTGTTGGATCCGGCAACAGCCCGTCCATGGTCGACAACGCTTCGGAAAGGGTCCGGCCTTGTTCCAGCAATAAACGAAGTTGCAGGATCCGGTTACTCCACGGCGCCCTGGATTCCATGGCCAGCGCCTGCAGGTTGTGGATCAACGACGTTGCATCATCCAACCCCGTCGCCAATACCATCAGCAGCCCCGACTGCCGGATCGGTTCCGGCCGGTTCATCAGGTACAGCACGCCTTGTAAGTATCCGCCGGTCACAGTGATGGAGTTTTCCTTTGCTTAGTTATTCAATCAAGACAAGTTTTTTACCTCTCCCACGCGAAGCGTAGGGGAGGTCGGACAAGCGCAGCGATGTCCGGGAGGGGTGGTTTATGACAAATCATTCAACAACTTAATCAACGGAAGAAACATGGCCACGACGGCGAACACAACGAAAGTGCCGGCCATGAGGACCGTGAAGAACTGTAGAAACACGGCTAGCAGACGACCGTGACCAACTGAGGCCGCGTCCATCATCTCAGACAAACTTTGGAATGTATCCGCGATCGCTGCTTTCCGTTCGGGCGTGTGCGATTCGCCGCTCGTTGTGGACAGCATCGCGATGGGCAGGCCGGATAACTGATGCATTGGCAGGACCTGGCCACTGTTTGATTCCAGTTGCTCTGCCTGCATGAAGCCCTGTTCCTGAACTCCTTCAAAGCCACTGCCTGCGGTGGCCGTCTTTAAGGCATCTGAATAGGGGCAGTCGTTGCGAATCATCGAAGACAGAATTCGAGCCACTCGCGCTTGCATGCGCCAACGAAACGTCAGGCCAAGACAAGGAATTTTCGAAAGCGGTTCCGCCGCCCATTCGGAAGAAAGTGTGACCGCGATCAATACGAGTACGCCGACCACAGTGACACAGGCAAGAACCAGCCCCGTCGTTCCGAAGATGTTGACCATGTCTGACAATCGAACAAGAGCTTGCGTCATCAACGGCAGATCCATCCCGAAGTCGTCGAAGATCTTTTTCAACGGTTTGAACACATACAGCAACATGGTCTGCGAAAGCAGCAGCACGCCGCTAAGCAAAATCAGCGGACCGAGCATACTGAAAACAAACTGATACGAATTCAGCCGACTGCCCTGCAATGTCGGGACAAGATCGGCCGCCACTCGTCCTTTGTTGTCATCGTTCAGACCGGACTTCATCACCGACTGAAGTTCCGACGGCATCGCCCTGCGCAAGCCGTAGGGAATGCTTTCCCCCGCCTCCAGCCGGTCCGCCAGCTTGTGCAACAACTGTCTCGGTCGAGTGCGGTACAACCGGATCATCCCGCACCAAATTAGCGGCACGATCGCGAAGGCAAATACGGCAGTGGCGAGCGCAAGCTGTGAAAACCAACCGGCAAAAAACCAACCGCCACCAGTGAACACGAAAAGCATCAGTGCGACAACCTGCAGCCACGGAGCGACTCCTAACATCGGATGCGTCAGCGGTTCTGCCGCGATGGCTCGCACAGCCGCATGAGGCGGCAGTCCCGTCAGAATCGCTTCTCGCAACTGTTCACCGATTCGCAACTGATACAGTCGTGGCAGCGTATCTTTGTTCGCCGCAACCAACGCATTCAATGTCAGTTCGGAAGCACTCACCAGCGTCTGTCCGCGCGCGGCCAGGAACTGTACCAAAGCGGATTCACTTTCCGCTTCTGTGGTCCCGTGGATTGGGATTCCCAATCGGTCTACGGCTTCGTATCGAAAACGCGGCATGGTTGTTGTGAAAGCTTTTCTTCGTGTTGAAAGACGCAACGCAAGCCCCCTCCCGGACATTGCTTCGTTCGTCCGACCTCCCCCTTGCGCTACGCTTGGGGGGAGGTGCAAATTGTTTTTCAGTTCAGGAGTTAAAAGGTAATTCGTAATAGAGTTCCACCACTGGCCAGAAAACAGTGATGGCGTACAGCACCACGCTTCCTCCACCCAGAATGATAAACATGGCGATCGGCACCACGTTCCTCAACCACAGCACGCTGATGTGCAAACGTCGGCGGTAATAGCCGAACACGCTGCGCAACCGCAGCTTCAATTGTTCTTCGTTGTTTGCGGCGTGCTGGAGGCAAACCTGCAGCAGTGGTGGCAGTGTGCCGGAGGTCCATGATCCGCGTTTAGGCATCGTGGGCAGATTGCCGTTCTCAACCTGAACGGCTGCCGACTGACACGCGGCATCGAGTCTCGCATCTCCAGAACTTGCTCCGGCCAGTCGCAGAGATTGCGTCAACGGAATCTGACGATCAATCAACAGCGACAGCATTCGCGACAGATGATAGAACCGCAGGTCGCGAATCATGCCGTTCACGCCCGGTAGCAAAAACAACAACCGTTCCGGCCCGCGAAACGCCATCGAAGCGGCTCGCCCGGAAATCACCCAGACCGCTGCGAACGCAAGTCCAAGCACTGGAACAATCAGCGGCCACCACCAGTATTGATGATCAATGTCCAGACACCACCGCAACCACACGGCACCATGCATGTCGTGATCCTGAAACAGGTCTCGCACAGTTACCAGAAAATGGCGAACGTAAACGAAGAACAACAGTAGCGCGACAGCGATCACTGTCAGCGGGTACGACAGTGATTGCAATATTCGACGGCGAAGGTCCACCAGGTCGTCGGCCATGTCGCCCAACATTTCGATTGTCTGCCCAAGTTCCCCGCTTTGGACGCCTGCCGCCACCGCCGCCGCCAGCATACGAGGTGCTCCGGACTTGTTTTCGCGAATCGCGTCGTCCAGTGGCTTACCTTCGGCCAGACTTTGAGAAATCGATTGTGTCAGTTGTTCGAGCTGCCGACCATGACCGCTGGCAGCGTCTGCCAGGTGCGACTCCAGCGGCAGACCCGCGTTCACTAATGCTCGAACCTCATGGCTAAGGTTGCTGATGTCTTCGAGCGTTGCGGGCATGGGCGGGTTGGAATGACTTATTGGGACGACGACAGGAAACTGTTTAGTGGGGCGGGATATTTCACCTCTTCCGCCGTGGCGCTGACGAGGTCGGAGACGCGAAGCGATGTGTGGGAGGTGGCCGCACGCATGATTCGTTTTCTGAGTGCAAGTTACCTTCCGCGTACTCGGTCCTCCCCCGAACTTGCTTCGCTCGTTCGACCCCTCCCGCGAATAGTCGCGGGAGGGGTATCTGTTGTGGCGAACTGTATTCGGAGATGTGTTTCATCACTCTTGGCTTAACCACGTCCGAGGACGCGGAACATTTCTTCAGGATGAGTCAGACCGGACTGAACGGCATCTTCGATCCGCTGACGCAATGTCACTGTCCCACTATCGTTGGCGATCGATTGCATCTGTCGCGAATCGACTCGCTGCATGATCGCCGCTGCAATTGCGGGTTCATTAGGGTCAAGCAACTCAGCCGTTACAAACCGGCCTCGGTACCGCAGCCCTCCGCATTCGCTGCAATCGTTGGTTTGATCCGCCAAAGGCCCCGCTTTGTCTAACGATTCCCGCAGATTTTTAGGCGTTGAATTTTCGACCGCCCCCGTGCAGCCAGTACACGCCTGCCGCAACAGTCTTTGGCAAACCACCGCGTGCAGCGTGCTGCGAATGAGGTACGGTTCGATGCCCATGTCCAGCAGGCGAGTCACCGCTTCAACGCTGCTGCCTGCATGAAACGTGGTCAGCACCAGGTGCCCGGTCAACGCCGCCTGAAACGCGCATTCTGCAGTTTCGGGGTCTCGAATTTCGCCAACCATAATCACGTCCGGGTCCTGTCTCATCATGGACTTCAATCCGGTGGCGAGGTCAAAACCGACTTGCGGCCGCACCTGAGATTGGGTGACTCCCGGGACGACCACTTCCACCGGATCTTCCAGTGTCATCAGGCCTCGATTCTGCCCGAACAAGGCGACCAACTCACGCAGACAGGCGTAAACGGTTGTTGTCTTCCCGCTACCAGAAGGACCGGTTAGCAGCACAACGCCCGACGTCGCATGCAGCAAATTTCGTAGCGTCTGTTCAATATCGGCGGGCAGGCCAAGGTCGTTAAGTTGCTGATAGTGTTGCGTGTCGGCGAACAGTCGAATGGCGGCTTTCTCGCCAAACAACGACGGGAACGTGGTGACTCGAACTTCACCTTCACCGCTGCCGCTAGCGGTGGCTGTTCGAGCGATCCGGCCTTCCTGCGGGATGTCTGTCCGATAGGTCAACAACCCGGCTAGCACTTTCAGCCGCGCAACCAGGCGCGGGCTGAGTTCAGGATCGAAGCCGGCCACGCTGTGGAGCACGCCATCAATCCGCCACTGCATTGTCATGCAATCCTGAGCGGGCACCAAATGCACGTCGCTGGCTCGCTGCTGCCGAGCCAGCTTCAGAATCAGTTCGATCAGTTGCGGCACATAATCGTCGGCCGCCGCATCTAGCTCACGAAGCGCAGCCATGAAGGATTGCGAAAGAGACGGCGGGACAGTGAGCTGTGACATAGGCTGCTAAAACTTTGGCAACATGTTGGCATCGAATATCTGTTGCCGCTGTTCCAGCTTTTCCATCAACTGATGCATCTGCGGTTTCGCGTCTCGCTTGCGCGGCGGCTTCACTTTGTCGACCACAATCGGCGATGACTGCGTCGGATAGCCCAAAGAATCCGTCGGATACCCAGCTTCCACGGGTTGAGGCTCATGGCTGGCCGAACCGTTCTGCGTATTGTCACCTGTCGGCAACACGACACTCATTACCAACACACAACAGCAAACAGCGGCAACGGATCCGGCCACCTTCCAGCGACGCACGCGTGCTGTGCGAGCGATCTCGACCTTGCAGTCCGCAATAACTTTTTGCTTAAACCCGGCCGACAATTCCGGCACAGGAGCCGCATCGCGAATTAACGCGTGCTCCGGCAGAATTGGTTCGGGAATTTGAAGACGGCGATTTGACATGATGCTCTGCAAAATAATTTCGAAGGGAGGCTTGGACGGGCGGGTGAATCGCTAAAAAGCAACAAGTCTCACCGCGTCACCGCGCGTTGTGTACTGTGGCACCCAGTGGCGTCGGTTTTGCTTTGGGCGGAATGTATGTCGACCTGGACGAGGGGTTCCAGACTGCGTTGAAGTTTCTCCATGGCATAGCGGTAACGACTGGCGACCGTGTTTTGAGACTTTCCCAGAACCTCGGCAATTTCAGCAAACGTCAATTCTTCCCAGTGCTTTAAAATCACGACTTCGTATTGAGCCTTCGGCAGCGTCTTCAAAATTCGCTGTACGGCGTGTGCCGTTTCTTCACGCTGCACTTCGAATTCGGCGGTGTCCTGCCCGCACTCCGTGTCCATTTCGCCAAGCCGGCTGGTTCGGCGCTTTTGGATAATCCGCAGACATTCGTTTCTTACCGTCCGAATCAAATACGGCCAGGGAGAATCAGCTTTGGCCAGCAGCTTCGGCTTGCCGGCAATTCGAGAAAATGCCCCCTGCACCGCGTCTTCAGCGTCCATCTGGTTCCCCGCCACGCTCATCGCCAGACGCACGAGACGTACGGCGGTAAGATCAAAAAGATCACCCAAAGCCTTCTGAGGGTCCCTTGTCAGCAGCGTGACGCTGGACCGAAAGGCTCGGTGAAAATCTGTCGAGGTTTGTTGAGACACGGCAATTATCCCGAGCCGGAACGCGGACGTCTTTGTCTGAGAGAAACGCAAAAAAGTGCGAGATATTGGTATTCTTTCCTGAAGCGGGCATCAGAATGCCGGAAATGCGTTACCGGGCGACGTTAAGGATACACTCGCCGCCGGAGGAAACGCTACTCAGCCGAAGGTCGACGCGACGTTCGCTGCGTTTGGTTGAAAACCACTCACCACTTTATCAAACAGGATCGATTCGTGTTCGACACAGTTGCAGTTGTCGGTGCCACCGGCGCCGTGGGAACGATAATTCTGGATTTGCTGGAGAAGAGAAACTTCCCGGCCAAAAATTTCCGTCTGCTGGCGTCAGCGCGCAGCGCGGGAAAACAGCTTCAACTGGCGGGCAAAACCATCACCATTGAAGAACTGACTCACGACTGTTTCGAAGGCGTCGACCTGGTCATCGCCAGCACGCCAGACGACACAGCCGCCGAATATTTGCCGTCTGCCGTCAAAGCAGGCGCCAAGGTGATTGATGAATCCGGCTACTGGCGGATGAACCCAGACGTGGCGTTGGTGGTGCCGGAAATTAACCCCGAAGCCGCGCTGAATGCGCAAGGCATCATCGCCAGCCCCAACTGTTCGACCACGCAAATGGTGCTGGCCATGAAGCCGCTGCACGACGCCGGAAAAATCCGTCGCGTGATCGTGAGCACCTACCAGGCCACCAGCGGAGCCGGGCTGCAGGGCAACATCGACCTGCAGGAAGGAACTCGCGCAGCCTTGGACGGCGCCGACTACGAGTACAAAGCGTTCGCTCACCCGATCGCCTTCAACGCGATTCCTCAAATCGGCAGCCACAAAGAACAGGGTTACACCAGCGAAGAAATGAAGATGGTGTACGAAACTCGCAAAATCCTGGGCGACGAAACGATCATGGTGTGCCCAACCTGTGTCCGGATTCCGGTGTCCAACTGCCACAGCGAAAGCATTCTGGTGGAAACGGAAAAGCCGATCAGCGTCGACGAAGCGAAAGCCTTGTTCGCCGCGACACCGGGCATCACCGTTGTGGACGACCTCGACGCCAGCAGCTACCCCATGCCATCTAACAGCACCAGCAGCGATGAAGTCTACATCGGTCGCATCCGAAAAGACCTCTCCAATCCGAACGGTCTGGCGTTCTGGTGTGTGTCGGACAACCTCAGAAAAGGGGCCGCCACAAACGCCGTTCAGATTGCGGAACTTCTGGCACGCGGCGTTTAAGGCCCTGGAAAAGGCCAGTCCGCCGTGCCACATCGAGCGGATTTGCTCGCAACAGGAACAAGTCGGGCTCACTGTCGCTTCAACCCCTCCCGCAATTTATTGCGGGAGGGGTCGATCGAGCGAAGCAAGATCGGGGGAGGGCACGGCGCGGAACGTGAATGGCTTTCGCACCCGCGCGTGGCCCCCTCCCGGACATTGCTTCGCTCTGTCCGACCTCCCCCAACGGCTGCGCCTGGGAGAGGTGCAACTGGGCAGCCCGTTCTTGAAATCCACAGCCGCACCTCCAAGTCTGCCGATTGCGAAGACCTGAGGCCCGGACCGGCAGCCGGTTTGTTGTGTTTTCGCGGCTCAAACGCATTTGTTTTGGCGTTTCGAATTTGCGTCCCTAAACTGGAACGTGCTACGTTTTCGAAAAAGGGATGTGAGTTATGCGACAAGTCTTGTGCTGCTGGGTTGCCGTTTTATTGCTGGCTCCTTCGCTTTCGGTGGCTCAGACAAACGACGGGAACACGTACCCGTGGTGCCCGCCACAGGTGAACCGGCTGTACGCGATGTACAAAGAGGGGCACCCGTTGGCGACCGACGTGAAGACGCAGACTGTTGGCAACAACAAACAGCAGTTTGCGGTCGTCGACTGGCCGATCCCCCCTTTTCCGCAATCCCCGCAACCGAAAACATTGCTGCGCTATCGGGTTCTTGACGGTTCGTACTACTGGTGGTTCGACGACCGATGGACTCGCGTAGCCGCTGAGCCTGCCGTGCTGGAACGGTCGGGAATCATTTACGGCATTGGCACGGTCGAAGAAGTTTCCAGGGGAGTTGCCCTGATTGACGTCGGCGATGTTCATACGTTGAAGCCCGTCGCTCCGTTTAGCCAAGTGGCCGTCTTTCGGTTGACGCAATCTCGGTATTCGCCGATTGGCGTTCTATCGATCGCAGAGACGTACGCGACATACAGCCGGACAAAGCGTTCTGCGACTGTTACGCCAGAGCCCGGCGATGTGGTGATGTTCGTCCGCGAACTGTCTCAAATGAAAAGCGTCAACGAGCACCGCGACGCATTTTTACGCCGACAGTTGCTAAAGACGTCTACGAGCAGTTCGTATTCGAACTTTCGCCGCTACGAAATCGCCAAAGCGTTGCGCGACTACCAGCAGCATTATCGCCGCTGGGAGACTTCGAAGGCACGGGTGGTCGGTTTTCTTAACGGTGAATCGTTTGAAGAAGGCGGTGAACGAGAGATTCAGGACCTGTTGAATTGGGTTGATGTGATTCGCGAAGATTTTCGTGAAGGGCGGAACAGCCTTCCAGCCGCAGGCCCCGCGTGGAACGACACGATGCAGGTTTTGATGGGACCGACGGCTCACTCGCAACATCAGGCAGCTCAGGTCGTCGCCGACGACAACAACCTTGGCTTGGAATCGGCAGGACGAACTCCTGGCGACATACGACGAGCCGTCCGATTGCGATTCTTTGACAACACGCCAGAACAGCAAAATGTGTTGTCGTATTTGATTGCTACGATTATTGAGGCGTCTCCGGCCAGCCCGGAAGTGTGGCTGCGGCAACGCCTTCTGGAATCGCAGTTCCCTCAAATGGCGGACGAGGAAGCTGTTCAGGATAAAGTACGTTTGGTAGTACAGGAGTTGACAGAATTTTAGACGGCTCTTTTTCGGCGACACATCATGCGACTTACCATTCCGTGCGTACTCATCCTGGTTCTTGCGACGTCGTCACTGCCTGCATTTCAGCCGCCCGTCAACCGCGGTCCCGCGACCAACGAGCCACCCGCGTCTCCGTACGTTCAACGCATGATGTCGCTGGATCGAAACAACGACGGCCAGCTATCGGCCGAAGAGCTACCCGGGAAGTTGGCGGACCTAATCAGCAAACACGACCGCAACAACGACAAGGTCCTGACGGCTGCAGAACTATCGCAAATGGAATCTGAAGCCAAAGCCGCACGCGACACTCGGCCCGCAGCAGAAATGTTAGCCAGAGGCAGTGGACCAGCAGGACGACGCGGTCGGGCCGGACGTGGACGTCGAGGTGCCGCGAATGCTCAGCACGGCAGCCCGCTGGACGCCGCACAGATTTTGAAATTTGCACTGACGTTCGATCATGACGGAGATGGCGGTCTGAATGCGACAGAACTGCAGGCATATGCGGACGCACTCGCCATACGCCGCGCGGCGGCTCGCAATCGGCATGGGACGAATGCGAATGACCAGCCTGCAGAACAGCGCCCACCTGGCAGCCGGACACCTTCGGCCGATGTCGACAATAACCAGCCGGTTAAGCCTCGCGGGCTGAAAGCTGACGGCAGCGGCGATGGCGGATTTGGCGACGCGCCGCTTAACGGCTCGTTATCAAAAGGGCTGTAGCCAGCAACATCAATGGACCAGCACAAACTCGCTGCTGTTCAGATACGCCCACATCATGTCTTCAACAGCCACTGGCACGGCCTTTTTGGGCGACGACTGATTGGTGAGCTGACGAATACGATTGCGAAACGCCTGGCGTTCACTGTCGGTAGGTTCGCGCGTCAGCATCGCCAATGCGACTCGATCCAGAGCGTCCGATTCCGTTGTACGCGGATTCAGATCCTGCACGATCGCCTGAGTGGCCTGCCGCAACGCGATGTCGATATCGGATCCGTTCATCATCAGAAGTGCCTGAACGATCGTGCCATCGAATTGCAGCGCTTCGTCATTCTCGTCGGTACCGTAGGCATGAGCGAACTGTTGCACCCATGTCCGCCGATGTTCCAGCGAGTTTTCGTCGCGAGCTAAAGGCTGACCTGAAGCAGATCGGATTGCCACTCGAATCGATTCGTAAACCTGTTCCGGCGTCATCCGGCGAGCATACACGCGACTGAACAGTGGCGTTGCCCCATGTTCCGGCATATCCATTTCATTGGAAGCCACGCTGGACAGCTGCCACGCCTGCGACAAAGAAACCCACTTCATCAGACGTTGCAAGTCATAGTCCGACTTCACGAAAGCTTCAGTTAACAGGCCTAACACATCCGGATGACTGACCGGCACATGCGGTCCCATGTCGTCAACCGGATTGGTAAAACCAAACCCAAAAAAGTGAGCCCACGTGCGGTTGACCATCGCTCGCGCGATTTTTCGGTCGCCGTCACTTGCCAGTAATTTTGCCAGCCGTTGGCGACGGTTTTCCTGACTGGCCTCCGCAATCACGTGACCGTCATACTTCGGCAACACGGCTTTCTGATTGCCTGAGCGATCCTCAAAATGCGTCATCCGTTCCTTCTTCGGCCGGTCGATCAGCCGAGCCGTCAACCCCGACGCGTTCGCGCCTTCAGCTTCCGGCAATGCCTCTTTGACGGTGTCTTTGAAAAACGCATTCAGCGCCCAGTAGTCTTCCTGGCTAACACCATTAGAAAACGGATGGTCGTGACACTGCACGCAACTGATCTGCTCGCCCATAAACAAACGAGCCGTCACTGCCGTGGCTGGGGTGGCCTGATTATTCAGGTGTGCCAGCAGGAAATTGGTCGCTCCGTTTTCGTCGTTTCGACCAGACGCCGTAATTAGTTCGCCGACGGTATCAATCCATGGAGAATTTTCCGTGAAGGATTCGGTGAGGAACTCAAACAACTTATCACGATTCACGCCCGGGCGTTCTGTCCGTCCCACCAGCAGATTCGTCCATGTCGTCGCAAGGTGCTCATTCCGTTCAGGCGCGGTCAGCAATCTGTCGACCAGGATTCTTCGCTTGCGAGGACTGTCGCCGGTCAGGAACTGATGAGACTCCTCCAGCGAAGGAATTCGTCCGGCCAGGGTCAGGTAAGCTCGACGCATCCATTCCGCGTCATTCGCTTCGACGGTTGGCGTGATTTCGTTGTTGGCCCAGCTTTGTTGAATCAAACCGTCGATTCCGGCGATCACGTCGTCATCAGAAAAGTTGTCTGCCAAAGCAGGACGGCCTGGGGATTCGACAGCGGGCTGAGGAGCCTGCGCGACAACAGTCGGCTGCGATGCCCCCTTTGGATGCGACAAATCAAGCGGCGTCAGGTCGATGTCTTCGGACGCGTTAGGATTCTGTTCTGCTACCAGCACACCATTGTCTGACGCGTCTTCTTCCGGCACGACAACGACGTTGTTCGCATCCTTCCACGGCGACTTCACAAAAAGGTAGCCCCCGACAACCGCCACAAGTAGTGCGGCAATTGTTGCAGTGGGTGCGAAACGCCATGGTTTGCGAGGAGCCACAGTTTCAGAAGTGATTGGTGCAGGACCGACTTCCGGCAATCCCTCAGCCTTCAAACCGACGCTTTGGCCGGCATCCCAAGTTAGCTGGCCATGCAGGCAGAGAATCTCAGTATACAAGTCCACCAGCTGCGCATCGGCGTTCAGTAACTGAACCAGTCGCTGCTGGTCCACTTCTGATAATTCCGCATCCAGCTGACGGTTCGTCAGGCGAATGAGTTCTTCGCGTTGTTCGTTCACGATGCTCCTCCCGCTTCCGCGAGACGGTGTTGTACACATTCTACTAACACACGGCGAATGCGACTTAGTGACTGGTATACAGAATTGGCCGGTCGTCCGAGCTTTTCCGCCACTTTGTCACCATTCGCGCCGGGTTGATAGCGCATTTCAATTAATTGCCGGTCTTTCTCACGTAACTGCGACACGCAGTCGGAAAGAGCTTCCTGCCGCATTTCTGTCATTTCGCTGATCGCTTCGGCTCGTTTCGCCACAAGGTCCAGCATGCTGTCGTCAAGGAAGGTGACTTTGTTATTGTAGGTCCGGCGAAACCGAAACACTTCCAGCCGCGCGATGGCTCGGCCCCACGCCAGAAAGTTGGTGCCTTCCTCAAACTGGTCCCACTTGTTCCAGATGACCAGATTCGTTTCCTGCAGCACTTCATCCGCATCGCTGGGATTGCCCACCAGGGGCAGCACGTACAAGTACAATGCTCGCTGCGCCTGAGTGAACGAACGAATGAAGTTTTGGTTCGGCACACCGCCAGCGGCAGTCGCTTCTTCCATGTCTGGTGCTGTGGTGTTCTTCGAGGCCATCACACGGCAACCGTTTCTATCCGATCAGTTCCGAAATCGCCGTGCCGCCGTTGGCCAGCTTCATTGGTCGGCCTCGTTTTGACGTGTGAACTGTGTTCAACGGAATTCCCATCGCATAAGCAACCGTCGCCCAAATGTCGCCAGGCAAGTATGCCTTGCTACCATCCGCCACGCGAGTTCCGTCTTCGTTGGTGGCACCGATGACCTGTCCGTTTTTCAAACCGCCGCCGCCGATAACATTCGACCAGCTAGCCGCCCAGTGATCTCGACCGACGTTCTGGTTAATGCGAGGTGTGCGGCCAAATTCGCCCATCCACACAACAACCGTGTCGTCCAGCATGCCACGCTGCTTCAGGTCTTTCATAAGAGCCGCCATGCCTCGGTCCAGCGTCGGTAGCCGCTGATTCTTTAATGAGTTGAAGACATCGTTGTGAAGGTCCCAACCGCCGAGGTTCACTTCCACAAACGGCACGCCAACTTCCACCAATCGGCGAGCCATCAGGAGACTCTGGCCGAACCCGTTGGCTCCGCCCATGCCCATGCCGCCTCCGGCACCATCGCCCATGTACATTTTTCTGGCTTCTGCCGATTCCGCTTCCAACCCAAGCTGCGGGTTGGCTTTGTCGATATCAAAAGCGGCCATCTGCGGCGACTGCATCAGATTCACAGCGTTGTAATAGACGTCTTTATGAGCTTCCGGCAACTCGCCCCGCTTCGACTGAATGAAGTTCTTCTCAACGACCGCCAGCATTTCCAGACGGCCCTTCAGTCGACTGCGACCTTCGTCTGTCGGAGCGTTGTTGATCTGACCATCGGTGCCAACAACGAACGGAGCATGCGACATCCCGAGGAAGCCCGCCTGACCAGATCCGCCACCAACAGACACAAACGATGGAATCTGCAACGCGGTCCGTTTACGGCCCAGTTCGTAGCTGACAACAGAACCGAAGGTCGGGTGAACGACCGTTGGATTAGGAACATAGCCAGTGTGCATATAGTAGCGACCGCGGCCGTGATCGGCTTCGCGAGTACTCATGGAACGCACGATCGACAGGTCCTGGAAAACCTTGGCCGTTTCCGGCATGTGTTCACTGATCTGAATCCCAGGTACAGCCGTGTCGATCGGATTGAATTCACCACCGGTTTTAGCGCCGGGTTTTAGGTCCCACATGTCGATCGTAGGAGGCCCGCCGCCCATCCACATCAGGATGCAGGATTTCTTGTTAGCCTTCAGCGTGGCCGCGTTAGCCTGCACATGAGACAGAAAGTTAATCGCAGGAATTGTCGCGGCAGCCGTCGCCATGTGCTGCATAAAGTGGCGGCGGTTCATGCCGTAGTTGTTCCAAAGTGACATGCGATTGCTCCAGGTGAAAGGTCGTGTTTACTGCGAAAAATTAAGGCTGGCGATGGTTACCCCTCCCGCAATGAATTGTGGGAGGACGACCAGTTCGTTTCGTTAAGTCCTAATGGTTCAGAATGAACTCATTCGAATTCAGTAGTGCCCAGAACAGATCCTGATACGCGGCTGCCGTGTTGCCTCGATATCCGCGAATCAGTTTCGTGGCATTGTTAACTTCAATCGGCGACGGTTTACGACTGAGAGCCGCCAGGTACAGATCGTTCATCTTCTCTTTGTCGGTGCCAGGACGCGTAAATGTTTCGAACAGAAAACTGCCTCGTTCTGCACTGACCGCAGTTTCGATCAATGGGCTGTTCATCATCATCAGCGCCTGAGGGATTGTGCCGTTAAACGTGGTCGCTTCGTCGTTTTCGTCGTTGTCAAACGCGACCACAAACTGCTGCATCCAGCGGCGCCGTTGTTCCTCCTGGCCATCCCAACCGCCGCTTCCGGCCTGGTGAGCGTTCGTCGCGGCAATCAGTGAATCGAACAACTGTTCTGCCTGCATCGACTTGATATACATGTGGCTGAACAGTGGCATCTCACCAGCAGAAGGCTTGTCGATGCTGTTTTTCTCGCCGAACTGGCTGGTAAGGTGATAGGCTTCCGACGTCGTAATCCACCGCACAAGCTTCTTCACATCGTAGTCGACGTCCACAAACTCAGAGGCCAGGCGATCCAGCACAGCGGGATGCGATGCCGGATTGTGAGGCCCCATGTCGTCAATCGGTCGAGTGAATCCGTAACCGAAAAACTGACTCCATGTCCGGTTTACGAACGCTTTCGAGATCAACGGCGTTTGACCGTTTTCGTTCTCCAGCAGTAGTCGAGCGAATTCCTTGCGACGATCGAAGGCGTCAGGTTCGATTGTCTTGTCAAAATATTTTGGCAACGCTGCCTGCATCAGGCCGCTGCGTTTTTCGTAGTGAACGGGACCATTGAAGTCTTGCAGCACGACTTCGCGGTATTGCTGCTCACGTCGACCAGTGGTCGGGTTAGCTCGCTGGTGATTGATGTTTCGTACCTGACGGAAGAAGCTGTTGAACTCCCAGAACTGAGCCTGCTGCCAATTATTAAACGGATGGTTGTGGCACTGAGTGCACTGAACCTGCATCCCAAGAAACAGCTTGGTTGTCTTAGCCGTTAGCTGGACGGCTTCGTCAGGCAGTTGCGTCTGAGCCAACGTGTAGTTGACGGCTCCATTTTCTTCCCAATGACCTTCGCTGGTCACAAGATCGACAACCACTTCGTCCCACGGTCGATTCTTCGCAAAGACTTCGCGAAAAAACTTCGTCATCCCAGCGCGACTGAATGGCTTATTGTTGCCTTGCGGGATTCCCCGACCGACGCAGTTGTTCGTCCAGATCGCCGTGAAGTGCCGTACGTAGTCCGGGCTTTCCAACAACTCGTCGACCAACACACCTCGCTTGCGAGGACTTTCATCGGCCAGAAACTTCTTCACTTCCGACAGCGTCGGGATGCGTCCGACGACGTCCAGATAAACGCGGCGCACCCATTCTTCATCCGTCGCTCGAGGAGACGGTTCGATCTCATTGTCTTCGTAACCCTGGCGGATTTGAGCGTCAACGAACTCAATCACCGATAGAGTCGACGCACCACCTTCGTCACTGGCTGAACTGTCTGACGCGTAACTAGCCGACGTGATGAAGCTCAGCAGGGTGCCGGTTGCGGCAACGGCAATGGCAATCCATTTGGACATCAATTTCATTTCTATTGTCTCCTGCTCCTGCGACCTTCTGCGTCAAACATGGTGTGACATAAACTTACACCATATAAGCGGCCTTGTGTTCGTCGTATTTTCTTACGCAATCAAGTAAAAGCCAGAAATCCGAGCTCTTCCCGCCTTCTATTCACTACCTGTCATGGTCGTCGAAGGCCGACTATGCTGCAGTGTGGGCTTTTCAGGACAAAGTCTTGCCCACTGTCCCATTATTGCCTCATCTACCAATAAAACACTGTTCAGGCGTACAGTCAATGAAAATCACGTTTTTCGGGGCCGCTGGTGAAGTTACTGGCAGTCAGCATTTGATCGAGACTGATAGTCGCCGAATTTTGCTCGACTGCGGGCTCTTTCAGGGAAGAGACGAAGAAACCGGCCCCAAGAACCGTGTTTTTCACTGCAAACCCAGATCGCTCGACGCTGTAATTCTGTCTCACGCCCACATTGATCACTGCGGGAATCTCCCCGGTCTGGTCAAGGCGGGCTTCGAAGGCTCGATCTACTGCACGCGAGCCACCGCCGACATCGCCACGATGATGCTCCGCGACAGCGCCAAGATTCAGCGCGAAGACGCCATCTACAAAGCCAAGAAGGCAAAGCCCGGCGAACCGATCCTTGAGCCGCTGTATACAGAAGAGAACGCTCGTGAAGTGGCGAAGATGTTCGAATACATCGCCTTTAACGAATGGGAAGAGCTTGCCGACGATGTGCGCATTCGGTTTCTGCACGCCGGCCACATTCTGGGATCGGCCATCACCGAACTGGAAATCAAAGACAAGGGCGAATGGCGTCGCATCGTGTTTACCGGCGATTTGGGCCGACGCGGCAAGCCGCTGCTGCACGACCCGGAATGCGTCGAACGCTGTGATGTCGTCATCAGCGAATCGACCTACGGCAATCGCGTTCATCCGGAAACCGGCGACGTCAAAGGCGCGCTGCAGCGAATCATATGTGACGCGTCTCGCAAGCAGGGCAAGGTCATTATTCCCGCCTTCAGTCTGGGACGAACTCAGCTACTGGTCTACCTGCTGAACGAACTTCGTAACGAAGACGCGATGTGTCGAGTGCCCGTGTACATCGACAGCCCATTGGCGACGCGGCTGACAGAAATCTACCGCGACCATCAGGAAGGCCTGGACGAGGAAGTTCAGGAAACGCTAAAGATCGACGACGACATCTTTAGTTTCGACGGCCTAACGTACGTGCGATCTCGCGATGAGAGCATTGCATTGAATCGGCAGAAAGGTCCGTTCGTCGTCATTTCGGCCAGCGGCATGTGTGAAAACGGGCGAGTCGTGCATCACCTGAAGAACGCTGTCTCTGATCCAAACAACACAATCATGATCATCGGGTTCCAGGCGCGAGGAACTCTGGGCCGGCAACTGGTGCAGCAACGCGACCATGTGTACATTTTCGGACGCCGCCGCGAACTGAACGCGAACGTCGAAACCGTCAACGGTCTGTCAGCTCATGCGGACGCCGAAGACTTCAAGTGGTGGTTTAATGAGTTACAAAAAAAGGGGGGCTGCGGTCATGCATTCCTCGTTCACGGCGAAGAAAAGCCTGCGGCAGCAATGGCCGAATTGATCAACGACTGCTGCGATCACCCGCCAGTGATTCCACAGTTTGGTGAAAGTTTTGAGGTATAAAAGATGCCCATCGTCCTGCAAATGAACAACGTTGGCCGCACGTTTTCCACAGCCGCTGGCGAACTGACCATTCTGGATAACGTCAACCTGCAGCTTTCGTCCGGCGATGCGGTGGCGCTGCAGGGCCCGTCCGGATGTGGTAAGAGCACACTACTGCATATCGCAGGGACTCTGGACAAACCCACGTCCGGTGAAGTCGCCATTTTGAATGAGAACCCGTGGCACTTGTCGGCCGAAAAACTAGCCGGCTTTCGCAACCAGCATATCGGTTTCGTGTTTCAGGAACACCAGCTTCTGCCGCAGTGCAGCGTGCTGGAAAACGTGCTGCTGCCAACGCTGGCGGGTTTCGATCGCGACGTGAAGCCACTGAAGAAACGGGCCGTAGAGCTGCTTGAACAAGTCGGCCTGCAGGACCGGAGTGCTCACCGACCAGCGGCATTATCGGGCGGTGAACGCCAGCGAGTTGCCGTTTGCCGCGCGTTGATCCACCAGCCGTCTTTGCTGCTGGCCGACGAGCCCACAGGCAATCTGGATCCGGCGACGGCCGACACAGTGGGCTCGCTACTGCTGAAAATGGCGGCCGAACACGATGCGGCGTTGTTGTGCGTGACTCACAGCAACGACCTGGCCAGCCACTTTCCGCACGTGGTGCAGGTCGAGAACCGCACCGTGGCATTTTCCGCCGTGACCAACTGAGTTTACTCACGCTATCCAATGGTGCGTGAGATGTGTCTTGGCTTTGCGATTCGCCCGGCGGGCGGCAGCACTTCGCCTTGGGCGTGAGCCCAAGGTCGCGTTCAAATGAAATTGAGAAAGCCCCGAAGGGGTGACAGCAGTTTTCGTTTTATCCTCCCACTGTCGCCCCCTCGGGGCTTTTGTGGGCGGCAGGCGCAAACCTCGGGCTTACGCCCGAGGCTACGTGCTACGGCCCTGCCGGGCCAGGACCACACTCAAATGTCCGCACTTTGGTGGAATAGAACCCGCGCAAACGCTTGACCATGGCACATCAGGCTTACAACAGCCTGGCACAAGTCCTGATTGTTCGCTTGTCGACTGTGAATTGCGCCTGCGGCAAATCTTAAGATCGTGACCGTTCTACACGCGGCGTCGTTCCGATTAGGCAACCTGTAACGCTTCTGTGTGCGCGCACGCCTTTGCCGCCTGTCGCGGTACGGTGGATTGCTCCAACGGAGCATGGTCCGGTTGTTCCAAAGCTGCTGTTGGAAGCGTTTCTGCGTTGAGCATCACCGGCGTACGTGTCGAATCCGTAACTGTCGGTTCTTTCGTGACGACTGCAACGTTCCGTGCTACCGATGAAATGCCGAGCCGCGGCAGGATCCGCTGCTCAGCAACAACGTCTCGCTGGCGAAACATGTTTACGTCGGATCTCACCATGGAGGTGACCGGCAGGAACGTTTTGGGCGCACGCCCAAACAGCCTGAGGCGTTGTCCCTGCAGACTCTCACTCAGAAATACGGAAGTGCTTGAATGAGAATTTCAGTCACACAATCGGCATGGAATCGCCGCATTGCAGGTTTGCTGCTGGCGATGATGGTGTTGCCCGCATTCAGCGGCTGCTCCCGCAAATTCTGGCGAGAACAGGCCGAGGGCGACACCTACCGCGCCATTTCAGAAAAGCTCACCGACGAACGCTGGCAAAATCCGCGGATGAGCCTGACTCCCGATAAGCGGAGCCGGTTTTACGATCCGTATGATCCAGACAAGCCGCCGCTGCCGCCCGACGATCCGGCCGCTCATCAGTTCATGCACTGCGTGGATGGCAAAGAACATTTCAAATACTGGCACGCCACGGGCGACACCGTGACAGTGGAAAATCCGGCGTGGCTGGAACCCTACGAAGTTTTGCTGAACAGCGGCAATCCAGTGGAAGGCCATGAGTTGGTCGAGATTCCAAAGGTCGATCTCGCCGCGGCTGTCGATCTGACCTACATCCACAGCCGCGAATATCAGTTTCAGGTAGAAGAGGTCTATCTGCGTGCTTTGGCGCTGACTCAGCAGCGATTTCAACTTAACACACAATTCAACCTCGTTCCTGCCGGTTTTGGCGGAGCGAATCTTTCGGCTGGCTTTCCACACAACGGCGGTAGGAATGCAACCCTGTTGAACGGCTTGGGCGTGCAACAGCGGCTGCCAGCCGGTGGACAATTTGCTGTCGGCGTGCTGAACTCCATCACATGGAGAGCAGGACAAGGCATGGGCTCGGCTCCATCACTCGGCTGGAGTATCACTCAGCCGTTACTGAATCTGGCGGGGCGAAAGGTGACTCTCGAAAATTTGACGCAGTCTGAACGTAATCTGCTCTACGAAGTTCGTGACATGGCGCGATTTCGGCAGGTTCTGTTTACGAACGTTGCCAACGATTACCTGCGCCTGCAGCAGTCAGCGCAGAACATTATCAACGCGGAAAACAACATCCGGCAGATCGAACAACAGATTGAAGTCGGAAGAGCGGATGATGATCGTGAATACCGAAAACTCTCGGTGCCCTTGGTCGACTTCCCGGAAGATGCCGAGATTCCCGAATCCCTCAAAGACAAAGTGATCTATGGGGACGACTTCCTGACGTGGCTCGGAGTGGAAATCACGGACGAGCAGAAAGCCGATCTCCTGGCGATTTCCGACGGAAGTGCGTTTCAGGCCGCCGCGCAGGAACTGATTCAGTTGCGAGAAACTGAGACCATTAACCTGACCGTTCTTCAGCTTGTGACACGACTGAATCAGCAGCAGAACGCTTTGAAGAACTCCAGACGGCAACTCAGGGACCAACTGGATGCGTTCAAAATTCGCCTCGGCCTGCCACCGAATGTCGAATTGACAATCGATGACACGTTTATCACACCGTTCGAACTGATCGACGCAGATCTACTGGCATTCGTTGACAAACTGAATGATTTCGCCAAAGAACAGGGGCCGGCGATGCTGCCGGGCAGTGACGTGCCTGGTGACGTCGAAAGATCCGCACCGGATTTTGAGCAGCTCAAAAAATACGTTGCCACGCTTGTCGAAATCAAAGATCGAATTACCACAGAACTGGACCAGGTGAAGCAAGACTTTGTACCTGTTCGTGATGTGCTCGATGCAACAAGTCCGGAGAATCTGCAACCGGAAAAACGGTTGCGAGCATTTGGAACTGTGGAAGAGCGTGAACGGGTGATCCACGATGTGGCCAACGACCTGCGACTGTACCGCCTGATCGCTCAAAAGTTTGAACAGATCTCCGCTTCATTGGATATCTTCAATCAAACACTGCAAATGGAGAGCGTCGATGAGGTCGTGAAGGCCCTCGACAAGGACGGCGACAACCTGATTGCGCCGAGCGAATTACCATTGGACTGGAACAACCTGCCCAGCATGAGCTTTCAGAAAATCACGGAGAAAAAAACGGGCGAAGAATTTCTGGGGATGGTCCGCGACGCCTCGATGGATATGCGGGAGCGACTGGTGAAGATCGTCGCTGGCCTGCAGGTTGTACAGGCTGGTTTAAGGGTGGAAGTGATTGCCTTGAACCCGTTCACGCTTCCTGGCAGCGACGAAACCCCCGATCTTGAAGAAGTCGTCGTGATTGCTATCAACAACCGACATGACCTCATGAACGCACGAGCCGCCGTCATGGACAGTCGACGGAAAGTAGAAATCGCGGCAAACGCCCTGATGGCGAAACTGGATGTCACAGTCGGCGGACAAGTCGACCCGGACAGCGGCAACAATGATTCGACGAATGTCACCATTGACTTCAAGACGCCACTTAACCAGGTTGTTGCCCGCAATGTCTACAACGCGGCACTAATCGACTATCAACGAGATCGCCGATCGTACATGTCGCTGGAAGACAGCGTGAAACAGAGCGTCCGCAGTAGTTGGCGGCAGCTCATGGTGAACAAAGAACAGTTGGAAATTGACCGGCAAACGGTCAGGATTTCGGCTTTGCAATACGACAATGTGGCCTCGGGCGGAGGAGGAGGGGGCGGCGGCAACGCCTTGAACCTGTTGAACGCCTTGAGTTCGGTCCTGACGGCTCAAAACTCACTTGTGAGCGATTGGGTAAGTTATGAGTCAAATCGTCTTAACATCTTCCGGGACATGGGTATCATGGAGCTAGATCCTAACGGCGTCTGGGAGGACGAATTCTACCAACTGGACGACCAACCTACCTCAGAAGACATGCCTGCGTCGTCTGAATTGTTCCCAGAATTGCAGTCGGATACTGGATTGCAATCTGATGCGACTGTGACGGATCCGGAACCTGCCATCCCTGTTTTGCCGGAGATCCCTTAGATGAACAAGACTATTCCACGTTCGCTGCGACAACAGACTGTGTCACGGCGAGGCGGTGCGAAGGGCGTTGCGATTGCCGTTGTTGTACTGGTACTGGGCGTTGTGGCCTGGCGACTACCAGCCACGCAGGCACTGATCGGCGACTACCTTGGCAAAAAAGAAGGCGAGCCCAACAGTAAGTATATTCTGCATAAGGCCGAAGTCGGATCCTTCCGAATTACGATCACCGAAAACGGTACGGTCGACAGTTCCAGCAACTCCACGCTGACCAACAGTGTGGAAGGCTCGACCACCATTATTTCTTTGGTGCCTGAAGGCAGCAAAGTGAACGCACCGGTCGTCGCCGAAGTCGATGGCGTGGTCGAATTCGTCGACGTGGAATCAGAATCCGAAAAGACAGTTCTGGTTCGCCCGGAAGAAGGTGAACCGAAAACCTACACCTTCCCAATGGGCGAATTCACCGAGCTGTTGGTTAAGGACCGTCAGCAGATTAAGAAGGGCGAGTACATCGCCGGCGACATGGTCTGCGAACTCGATTCGTCGACGCTGGTGGAAAAAGAAAAGCAGCAGCAGATCGATGTCACGACAGCTCGAGCCGACCTGGAGAAAGCTGAAACGAACCTGCAGATCCGGGAGACTACCAACGAAAGCGTCGAAGCTCAGGCACGCTTGGCAGAAAAGCTCGCGGAGCTGGATTTCACAAAATACACGGCTGAGGGCGGCGAATTTAGGAATCAAGTAGAGCAGCTGAACGGTGACATCAAAGCGTTGGAAGAAACGCTGGCGATCAACCAGGAGAACTACGAAAAAGTACGCGACCAGGCTCGCCGCGGTTACACGAACCTGAACGCTCTGGAAGCGGCTCGTATCGAAGTCACCAAGCAACAGATTCTGGTGAGCGTTAAAGAGAGCGAACTGAAGCTTCTGCAAAACTTCACATGGGAACGCACCAAAAGCGAACTCGAGCAGATGAAGGAAGATACCGTTCGCGAAACCACGCGAGCGATCCTTGAAGGCAAGGCTGCGATGGCTGGGCTAAAGGCAGACGTCCAGGCTCGCAAGCTGACGCTGTCCGTCGAAGAGGAAAAGCTGGAGCGGACGTTGCGGCAAATCAAAGCCTGCCGGCTGATTGCACCTCAGCAGGGTGAAGTCGTTTATGCGTCGCAGGAAAGTCGCCGCAGCGAACCCGTGGTCATCGAAGAAGGTGCGACCGTTCGAGAACGCCAGGCGATTATTAATCTGCCGGACCTCGAGAAAATGAAAATCGACGCCCGAATTCACGAATCTCGCATTAGCCGCGTCATGCTTGGTCAGCCGGTCGAAATTTCGATTGACGCACTGCCCAGTACGACGTTCCACGGCGTGCTTGAAACGATTTCGTCTGTGCCGGTGCCGGGCAGCTGGCCCAACACGGACCTAAAAGAATACGAAGCCGGAATCAAGATCACAGACCGAGCTGATACCGTGCGGCAACTGAAGCCGGGCATGACGGCCGAGATTCGCATCATTGTGGACGACCGACAGGAAGACGTTCTGCAAATTCCGGTGCAGTCTGTGCTATCAATTGCGAATAAGTTCTTCACCTACGTAGCGAAGGGCAGCGAGATCGAACGCCGCGAATTGAAGGTCGGCGACGCCAACGACGAATACATGGAGATCATTGACGGCGTGGCAGAAGGCGAACGAGTCGTCATGAATCCTCGCACCCATTTCTCGCGTGAGATCAATGAACTGGAAGTCAAGCTGCTAGGCGAACAGGAAGACAACCGCGAACGCACCGTCATTCCGAATCGTAGCGAACTCGGACCAGGCGGTGGTCCCGGCGGACGGGGTGCCGGACGCCCGGGCGGCGGGCAAGGCAACCGTGGTGAAGGCAAGGACGGGGCAGACAAGGGCAACGGCCAGCAGGCCGAACGTCCCGCAGGTGGCGGACCGCCCGGTGGTGCTGGTGGAGCACCAGATCCTTCTGCGATCTTTGCTCGCCTGGACAAGAACGGTGACGGTTCCATCACGAAGGATGAAAGTGATATGCGGGGCAATTTTGATAAAACCGATGCCGATGGTGACGGAAAAATCACAATGGAAGAACTGAAGACTGCCTTCAGTCAGCGATAGTTCAGCAAAGTGTTGAATGCAGTCGTCCGGCATGGACAATATTGGCCTGCCGGATCTGCGTTCACCGATTGCCGACATCAACCCCCTCCTCCGATTCCTCACACTGCGCATTACTTCCCGGGTCTCATTATGGACTTTGCCGCTCAGGTCATCGACATTCAAAAGCACTTTGACCTTGGTTCGGTCGTTGTGAAGGCGTTGCGTGGGGTGTCAATTGATTTCCCGCACGGCGACTTTGTCGCGATCATGGGGTCGTCGGGAAGCGGCAAGAGTACGCTGCTGAACTTGCTGGGCGCATTGGACCGACCAACTCATGGTGAGTACGTCATTGGGGGGCGACCGGTGTCGTCGATTTCTGACGACGACCTGTCTGCCATTCGCAACGAAATGATTGGGTTCATTTTCCAGTCGTACAACCTGATCCCTCAGTATACGGTCGTGGAAAACATCGAAGTGCCTCTGCACTACCGCACGGGCTACCCGACGATTTCGGCAAAAGACACGAAGCACATCGAAGAACTGGCCTCAATGGTCGGACTGGCCGACCGCCTGGACCATCGGCCGTTTCAGTTGTCAGGTGGACAGCAGCAGCGCGTGGCGATTGCACGAGCCCTCGTTAACGACCCGCAGATCATTCTGGCGGACGAACCGACCGGAAACCTCGACTCCGCCACAGAAGCGGAGATCATGGATATCCTCTTGAAACTGAACGCCGAGGGGCGCACCATCATTATGGTGACCCACGAACCTGAAGTTGCCAAACTCGCCAAGCGACAGATTTATATGAAGGACGGATTGGTCGCGGGCGAAGGCGTATTCCCGGGACGGGAAGCCGAAGCTCCAGTAGAAGCAGCGAAGTAGCTGAGTTGATAAAAGCCTGGGGCGATCGTAGCGATTGAGAACTAAATATGCCGAACCTGCTTCGAACCATTCAACTGGCGATGAAAAGCCTGATGCTGCATAAGCTGCGCTCAGGACTTACCATGCTGGGCATCGTCTTCGGCGTCTACTCGGTGATCGCGATGTTGGCGATCGGCCAGGGAGCCAGCGAACAGGCTCAGGCTCAGGTCCTGCAACTGGGGGCCACCAATATCATCGTTCGCAGCCTGAAGCCGCCACCGGAAAGTGCCACCAACAGCGGAGGCGGTTCCGTTTTACGGTACGGTCTGTTGCGGTCTGACTTCGACCTGCTGGACAGGACCATCCCCACCATCAATCAGGCAATTCCGATTCGGGAATTGACCAAAACCGCGCGGCATCGCGACCGCGAACTGAACGCTCGCATCGTTGGCGGTACGCCTGAGTACCTCGACATCAACCATCTGTCGATGGCTCAGGGGCGGTTCCTGTCCGACGACGATCGAGAGCAAAAAAAGAACGTCGCGGTACTCGCCTCCGGCACGGCAGACACGCTGTTTCAATACGAAAACCCGGTGGGGCAGTCGGTTCGCATCGCGGATCGGTTCTACACCATCGTGGGCGTCACCATGCCTCGCCAGGCCAGCGCCGCAGTGGGCGGCAGCATGTCCGGACAGGACTTCAACCTGGACATCTACATTCCACTGGAAACTATGCGCGTGCGCATGGGGGACCTGAACATCGACCGCAAACCCGGATCGTTTAGTTCAGAATACTGGGAGTTAAGCCAGATCACGTTGCGAGTTAATTCGCAGGACAAAGTTGTCGAAACAGCCAACGTTGTCCGCGAGAGCATGAAGCGAAACCATAAATCAGACAGCGACTACGCCATCACTGTGCCGCTGGAATTGCTAAAGCAGGCCGAACAGATTCAGGGCATTTTCAACGTCGTACTGGGAGCCATCGCGCTGATTAGTCTGGTGGTCGGCGGCATCGGCATCATGAACATCATGCTGGCCACAGTCACAGAACGAACGCGGGAAATCGGAATTCGGCGAGCCCTCGGGGCCAAGCGTCGCGACATCACGGTGCAGTTTTTGACGGAAACCATCGTGCTTTCCGGGACCGGCGGTTTGATCGGTATGGCGCTCGGATTTTTGACGCCTCAGGCCTTTGCCGGGCTGCGATACTTTGTGGAACGATTCATCTTCGAAGGCGGCAAAGCGGGCAACGAATTCTCGGAAATGTTCTCTCAAATGAACCCTCAGGTCGTTCCTGCCAGTCTACCGCTGGCCTTCGGCATTTCGGTGTTTATTGGAGTCATGTTCGGGCTGTACCCGGCGTGGTCGGCTGCGAAACTGGACCCGATCGAAGCTCTACGGCACGAATAGTGCCTCAAACGGCCGTATTTTGCATGATTTCTGGAAATCCGTGGCCCGGATTGTGGAATCCGGTCGACGTAAGCCGAAATCACAATTGAAGTTCCGCTACTCAACCATTATCCTTCCCGCCCGCGACGCGGACTCAGGAAGCCGATCGCGCAAAATTTCCACAATGATGACCCATGGTCGGGCGACGAGAATCGAAATCATGAGCACACTCAAAAAAAACAAACGCATCAAACAGGCCAAGCGCGAAGCTCTGTACGGAGACCTGAAGCCATCCGTCGGCAACAACGTGACTCAACGCGGTAAGTACAAGTACCTCGGCGGTAACGGTCGTCAGACAACCGGCGTCAGCAAGCGACTGTTTAAACGCAATCTGCAAAAGATCCGAGTGATCGAAGACGGTCGCGTTGTTCGTCGCCGCGTGCCAGTCAGCATGATCCGCGCGGGCCTGATCGAAAAGCCACAGGTTGTCGATCCGTTTGCCATTCCTGAAGGTTAGGCAACGGAGTTCGATCACATTAGTGGAACGGAATTAGAAAAAGCGTCTGTGAGCTCACAGACGCTTTTCTGTTGCGCCGATTTGTCGATCTGAAGGTGACTCCGGGCCGCGGCAAAAAGATGGCGGCGCCACCGAAAGCCCCAGTCGCAATGACGGCAACGATGTATGCATCCCGCGGAGCACCTTTCGATGCGTCACCTCTCGATATCCCTGATCCTGCTGTTCTGCGTGACCGGCCAAACGCGAGGCCAGGTTTTTGATGAACGTTACACCGACTGGCCAGAACGAACGTTCATTTCGGGCACGATCGTTGTCGCTCCGTCGCTGGACGATCCGTCACTACTGCAGCCCGTGTTGCCGGATCCAACAGCCGACACCTCAGCTGCGCTTGTAACACAGGGTGACGTGTCTCCGAAATGGCTCGCCGAAGTTCAAAGTCTATTCAAAGAAGATCAGCTTAGCCTTCATCCGCTGGTTCCCGACACTCTTCAACACGTTGACATTCTCATTCTTTGCACGCGAGCGCCGGCAGCGGACGTGACCGCTCAAGACGTCACAAAGCTTCATGCGAAGCTTCAGGAATTTCTCGACCACAACGGAACACTTGTACTGGTGGGACCTGACTGCGTGTCGGCCGGAAGTCAGGCATCCGGAATGAAACTGATCCCGGATGCAATCCTCCAATTGGCAACTGATGATCCAGAATCTGATTTGCAACAATTGCGTACGGCACTCAGTGGCCAGCCGCGACAGTTCGGCATCAGCCTGTCACGGCAAGCCGTACTGATCTTAAAAGGACGTAAGTTCCGAGTCGTCGGCGATGGTTCCGCAACATTCATGGTCCCAGGCAACGGAGACTGGTTGCCGGAACGAATTCAGATCCTGAAACAGCAGACGTCCCGCCGGCAGGATCCCAATGAATATCTGGTGGACCTGACGGAATGGCGGCGAGAAGCAATCGAACGGACGCTGGAACAATTCCCGCCCGCCACGCCGCCTACGCCACATGTTGAAAACGGGACTCTGGTAATTGTCGGCGGTGGCGGCATGCCGGAAGGGCTGATGGAACGCTTTGTCGAACTGGCAGGTGGCTACGACAACGCGAAGCTGGTGTACATCCCGTGTGCGGAGGAACCCCGAGTCTCACCTCGGCAGCGCACTGTGGAAGAGTGGAAGAAGATGGGTGTGCAGCATGCCACATTTTTACACACGAAGGACCGTCACAAAGCCAACACGGATGAAGAATTTCTAAAGCCGTTGACCGACGCCACAGGCATTTGGTTTGGCGGCGGGCGGCAATGGAACATGGCGGATTCGTACTACGGCACGAAGGCACATCGATTGATGAAGCAGGTGCTGCAGCGTGGCGGCGTGATTGGAGGTTCGTCAGCAGGAGCATCCATTCAGGCTCGCTACCTGGCTCGAGCGACGCCGATTTTGAACTTTCGCATCATGGCCCCCGGCTACGAACGCGGCGGGCTGGGCTTTATCGGGGGAGTCGCCATTGACCAGCACTTCAGCCAGCGAAACCGACAAGCTGATATGAGCGTCTTGGTGCAGAGGTATCCGCAGCTACTGGGAATTGGAATTGACGAATCCACAGCGCTGATCGTCAACAAATCAGTTGGCGACATCGTCGGTGATGGCCAGGTCTACTTTTACGACCACCAGAAGCCGACCAACGGCGACAACACTGACTACGAAGCGTTCCCCGTTGGTTCTTCGTACGACCTCGCGACCAGAACGGTGATTGTGGACGCAACGAATAAATCGGAGTAACCTGCGGGCTCAGGTGCCGCGAACACAGATTCGACACGATCAGTAGCGGCCGAACGCCGTGTCCATTTAACGCACCCAAAAATGACAGCACCAGCGACAACGACAGGAATCGTCCTGCGGCAGGTCGCCGCACTCGCCGCCTTGACGCTGCCTGCGGCGTCCATCGCCGACGCTGTTGAACCGCCGTATGTAACCGTGGTTGCGAACGCTCTGCCAAGTTGCGTGCGAATTGTTTCGCGATCCGATCATTCTTCCGGCGTCCTTGTGTCGCCAGCCGGGCATATCCTGACGGTCGCTCACGGACTTCACAGCAACGACGACCAGGCCGAAGTCGTCACGCCAAGAGGCGGGCGATTGGTCGCACATATCCTTCATCGTGATGCAGCCGCAGACGTAGCATTGCTGAAGTTGCAGATGCCAACATCCGGCCTGCCAGACGGGCTTCATGCACTAACTGAATTCGCGTCACAAGATCGATCTGAACTAAGTCCGCACACCGTTGTGCTGTCGCTCGGTTTTCCGGCTCGAGACACCAGCACAGCAGAAGCTGTCGTTCGGCTGGGCCGCATCGAAGCCGCCACCGATAGCGCTCTACGAACTTCCTGCACGCTCACGGTCGGTGATTCCGGCGGTCCACTACTGACGACCGACGGCGTGCTCATCGGCGTCCACCAGAAAATTGGGCTGGGAAGAAGTTCGAATCTGCACATACCGTTGCAACGCTGCCGCGAGGTTTTAGCCGCCGCGTTGAAGTCGGAAGACGTCTCGCTTTCAGACCTAGACAACACGCGGCCTGTATCGGTCATTCAACCCGTAGCATCCGCCGCCGCAAAGAAGCAGCTGCAGCAAAGGAGCGTTCGAATTTGCGGCGCAGCGGACGATCGCGTGATTGCCTTCGGAACGCGATTGTCTGACACGCTTGTCGCGACCAAGTTGAGTCTGCTGCCACCAGGCGAAGCAATCCGCGTACAGTTTATGAACGACGAATTTGCCGACGCTTCTCTACTAACGTCCGGCCAACCACGCGACCTGGCGATCCTTCAACTGCTCCCTGGAAACACCGCTCCACCAATCATCGAGCCCGACGCCAATTCCGCAAAGCCATCACATCCAAACCCAAGCCAACTCGACATCGGCACTGTGCTATTTGCCGGAAACGCAGCACAAACGACCGGCATCGTGGCTCGCGTGAAACGCGACGAACCACGCGGTGCGCCGTCACTCGGCTGCACGCTGTCGCAGGATGGCCAGCTCGTGAAAGTAGACCGTGTCACCGCCAACAGCGCGGCATCGGAGGCTGGCGTTAAGCCTCAGGACAGGCTGCAAGCGATCAACGCCGCACCGGTAAGAGACCTCGGCTCCGTTGCAAAAGCCCTGCAGACGCTTGAACCCGGCGATCGACTGTCTGTGACGGTTGTGCGAGTGGACCAGACCACGGTTGGCTTCGGACAGCTCAGGCACCGGCCAAACAAACTGCTGGACCGCACAGAGTTCCTCGACGGCCGGGCCGGACGGCTAAGCCTGCGGCGCACGGGTTTCCAGAATGTCATTCAGCACGATGCCGCGCTGGAGCCAGCCGAAATGGGCGGTCCACTCGTACTGGCAGACGGAACGATTGTTGGAATCAACATCGCTCGCCGCAGCCGAGAAGCAGTGCTGGCCATCCCAATTGCCGACGTATTGGAACTGGCGAAATTGAAGCGGTTGCAGCCATAACTAAAGAGCATCCAGCTTTCGAGGTCGCCAACGATTCCTGCCCGCAAATCGATTTGTATTCACGTCAGATAATGAGCCGTCGGCCTGACATTTCTACATTCGCTAATTGCCAGGTAGCAGTTGCAGAGCGTCAACGATGACAAAGCCGGTGGTTCCCTGATTGCTGACGGTGATCGTCGTTTCAACTCCACCTTTCAGCTGCACGTTACCGAGGTGCCTGAAGTGTTGGCCGGAAGGTAACGCGGCCGTTTGATCGACGGTGAACTGCTGCTCACGCGCCCCGCTGGAAACGATCACCGGGACGTTTGTGGCTCGAGTCTCATGAGCCGAATAGGCCATCAACAATTGGTAGTCGCCAGATTTTGGCACCTGGAATCGGAATGTTGCTGTCGACTTCCCGTCACCTTCTGACGTGGGATCATTTTCGCCCGTAAACACATAACCGTTTGCGACGTATGGCTTAAAGTTTGTTGACCGAGACCAATCGCCAGTTAGTTTTGCCGCGGCATCGTCGAGCACGATTCCGGGCAGATCGTTTGCGGCGATAGAATCCTTTGACGCTGGCAAGTCGGAAACTTCCGGCAGGACAAGCACCTGCCCCTGCGCGAGCAGACGCTTTCTGAGTTGCAGATAAGGTAACTCCTGCACTGCAACATCGGAGTCAGCAGCCACTGCTGCAGCGATGCCGGCACTCTGGCCAATAATCATCCACGTCCCCTCGATGCGCAGCGACGAAATCCCGACATGAGTACACGACAGCGCGACAGGGACAACAAGGTTGTCGCACTGCTCAGGCTGAGGCAGGATCGAGCGGTACGGCACGTGATAAGCGTAGCCCTGCCCGGAAGCTCGCCTGACCGGAAAGATCGTCCCTTCGTTGATCACGCCCCCGTCCAACGCCACACGCTGGCAGTCGTGCGAATCGATCGGAAACGATGAGATTGCAATCGGGTCATCTTTCCGAGGCGATTCGAGGATGTCTTTCTGGCGAATGACGTACATGCCTTCCATTCGGCGCGACTCGCGAACGTACAGCGCCGGCGAAAAGTGGTCGTAGCTGGCAAATTCGTCTTTGCATAAACCAAGCTTCGCATACTTGGCACGTATGGCGTCGGGCACTGCTGGGTCAGTGGTTAGAAAGTGAAACAATTCGAGCGTGTACTGCTTATGAGCTTCCCAAATCTGCTTCCGCCCCGCTTCGTCCGCAGAATGCCAGTCAACGCCTCCGCCAACCAAGCCCAACGAAAACTGCCCCCCAATCGAGTTGTTGCCATCGAACTTGTCGCCGGGAAGGGGGTAGAGGTCAAAGCCGATCCCCTTGACTCCTGCCCTTAGAGCGCGGCGGACAACTTCGAAGCGGGCTGAGTCATAGTCGGCCGGTTTGGGCATCGGTACGCGGTTGTCAGAGGCCGCAGTCAAACACAGCCGGAAACTGTATGTCATAACATTCTTATCACCCGCCGCTTCGTCGCCAGCGTCATCGCTTGTGACCAGCGGAAGTAGATCGCCGTCTTCGTTGCGCCCGCTGATCATCATCTCCTTTTTCGGGAACCGTTTGCCAGCCAGCGATTCACCGTACGCCTCTCGCCCTTCGCGTCCGATCGTCCAGGCGACACCCGCGGCCGCCATCAGGTCGCCCTCATACGTTCCGTCGACAAAGCACCTCGCCGTAAATGTGCCGTTGCTTGTTTCCAGCGACGTGATCCGTGGCCCGACTTTCGTGACACCCTCAAGATAGCGCTCGGTCAGCACGGTGACGCCAGCCTCATCCAGCATCTGCCTGGTTACCCGTTGAGCAACATGCGGCTCAAAAGTCCATCGGGTCTGGTCCTTCAACGCCGGGTTGTAAGGCGCCTCAAGTCCTCGATCGGTGTAGTCTTTCACCACTCGCATATGCCACTCGTCGAACAGCCCCATCACCGTGCTGCGAACCATCTGGTTTGAATCGCAATGACTCAATCCTCCCGTGCTCATCGCACCGACATGATCCTTTGGCTCAAGCAAAATGACCGACGCGCCTTCGCGAGCGGCAGCAATCGCGGCGCAAAAACCGCCTGGCGTTGAACCATAAACGATCACGCTGGCTCGGTCCTCAGCCATCCCTTTCTGGCAGGCGGTCGCCATCAAAGCCATCGAAATCAAGAAGTGTCGGATTGAAAGTGTCACAGAGAGTCCATCGATTTGAGTAATATGCGGGCCGGAAGTCTGTGGCGAATGTCTTTCATTCGCCGATGCGGGACAAGCAACTGTGAATTTAAATCCTGTGCACGCCCGCGTCCCGGTCGATTCTATTGTCATCCCAGCCTTCCAGCCACTGCTGGAACCACGGCACAAACGACAGTCAGTTTCGGACAAGCACTGCGTGAATGAACACGACCAACCAAAGCTGCTGGCTACGGGGAGGAATTCAGACAAGAAGGGCGCCCATCAGCGTTGTCATAACAACGCCGCCCCGGCTCTGGCAAAATTGAACTGCCAGAACACATTCAGTTGCTCGGGAACCGTGAAGATGATGTGAACGTGCTCACAGGGAAGAAGCTGCTGAGTTAATCGAGCCAACCATTCCGCTCGCTTGCCACCCTGGTACGGGGACAGGAGCGGTGTCGGCAGGAGTTGTATTTGATGTGGCAGATGTGCCCACACTGACAGCGTTCGAGGCGAGCCCCAAGTCGACTCGTGCGGCAGTCGACAATCCGTGACGCGGCACGCTTCACGTCCGCTCGCAAACGACGGTAACGACTCCAGCCAGGATAAAACCGGCGGATGGTTGAGCAAACAGAATCGGTCTCCACGCTCTTCACGCCTGGAACACCTCTACGGCAAAGCCGTCCTGTTCAACGCCGACCATCAGCCGGTTGTGGCGGTTGATGATCCACCTGATTGCGGGCCGACCACAACTCGGCTGCATGGTGGTACGCCTGGCATGGCGTGTGTTTTATGGGGTGCAAGTCCCCTGTACGAGAATGGAGGTCTTGTGGATTAATGGTACATCCATTGAGCTGCTTGAATCAAGTACGAGACGAGGGCAACTGCGGGGAGGTAACGAACCGTGGGGAGGAAGCCTGCGAATGCGCCGTTAAGCTGACACTCAACAGTCGTCGTCAGTCGCATCTTCGTCAAAGCTGCGAGGTTACGAACAGAAATCGGATACAAGGCCGGTGCGGACAGGTGAGTGAGCCAATCATCACGAAACCGTCTCCGTTCATCCGCATTGGTAAATCCGGAGCTTGTGCAGCGAAAGTCACACGCCTTATCCAGGGAGATCCGTCGTTCGTATCTGTTAGAAGAGCTTGCTCAAAGGCAGAGCGATTCGTGGTCAACACGTTTCGTGATCGACGGAAGTCAGCAGAGGTCGTAGTACTGTTTCGTCACACACCACTGACGACAGGAAGGACCGAACGATGAATTCCAGGGAGGAGTCTTCGACCAACTCGACACGAGGTGGGTGGTCTGCTCGGCAGACAAATCCAGTTCCCCGAACGGGGATGACCGCGTCGGCGTCGGACAAGCAGCCAGCCCTGAACGACCGTGGTTCCACGGTCGAACGTTTGTTTCCAGAGATGATGATGGAAGCCGTCGTTGATGAATCCAACATGGAACGCGCCTGGCAGAAAGTCCGGTCGAACCGCGGAGCCCCTGGCCCCGACGGCATCACGCTGGATGAATTTCTGACATGGTTCCGACCACGCTGGGAACTCATCCGACGACAGCTTCTCGACGGCACGTATCGACCTTCACCGGTGCGACGCGTGACCATCGACAAGCCGGATGGCGGCACACGGCAGCTCGGTATTCCGAACGTGCTGGACCGCGTGATTCAACAGGCCATCCTGCAGATTCTGACGCCCGTGTTCGATCCGCACTTCAGCGATTCGAGCCACGGGTTTCGCCCCAACCGATCCGCTCACGGAGCCATGCAACAGGTTCAGCGGACGATCAAGGCAGGCGGCAAGTTCGTGGTGGATATGGACCTTTCAAAATTCTTTGATCGAGTCAACCACGACGTGCTGATGAACCGAATCGCTCTTCGCGTTTCGGATTCACTGCTGCTGAAACTGATCGGCCGTTACCTGCGAGCGGGCGTGATCGTGGACGGCGAACTGCAACCGAGTACCGAAGGAACGCCACAAGGTGGCCCGCTGTCTCCGCTACTTGCCAACATCCTGCTGGATGATCTGGACAAGGAACTGGAACAACGCGGTCTGCCGTTCGTGCGTTACGCTGACGACTTCGTGATCTTCACGAAGTCTGAACGTGCCGCGCGTCGAGTGTTCCGATCGGTGCAGCGTTTTCTGACCGAACGTCTTCGTCTTGTTGTTAACGAAACGAAGAGCAAAGTGGTGCCGTGGCAGGAACTTGAGTTTCTTGGGTTCTGTGTTCGCGGTCGCTACTTTCGGATCAGGCTGAGTGACAAATCGCTTCAGCGTTTCAAGCGTCGCATTCGAGAACTCACCGGTCGCAGCTGGGGAGTTTCGATGGAACGTCGCTTGAGTGAACTGCGAAGTTATCTTCGCGGCTGGGCGGGTTACTTCTGCCTGGCGATGGAGTTGAAACTGTTCGATAGGCTCGACCAGTGGATCCGTCGTCGGATACGCATGTGCTTCTGGAAGCGGTGGCGACACGCTCGCACACGCAGCCGAGAACTCGTGCGTTTAGGGGTTCCCCGTCGACAGGCGATTCGTCATGCGAAAAGTCGCAAGAGCTACTGGCACATGGCCAAGACCATCGCCAGCGGTGTGGGCTTTACGAACGCGCTGCTCGTGGAATTGGGTCTATTAAGCCTGAAACACCTCTGGAACGAACTGGCTCCACTTCGTCGAACCGCCTGATGGGCGAGTAGGATGGCGTCTTTCGGGTTTAGGATGCGGTTTGTGTTCCCTGTTGGCCACCCGTTTCCTCTGGTGGTGTCACAATATTTTATCCGTGTCCGATTGTACGCTCAACCCCTCTCAGAACCGGACGTGCGCCGTTAACGCATCCGGCTCCCGACCATCACTTGTCACCCGGTCATCACTTTGGCTGTATCGCAATCAGGTCAGTCAGCTTCGAAGGAGATGCCAGGGGAAAGCGAGCTATGTACGCATCGAACTGAGGCCAGGTCTTTGACTTCCTCTGCGAACGACGATTGAGCCAGCGGAAGGCCAGCTGCTTTGCTGCCTGGCGGAATTTCATCAGTTGGGACCAATTGTCATTGATTCCATAGTACTGATAATGGCCACGCAGCTTCGCATTCAACTTCGCCCAGACTTCGGACAAAGGTGTCGTCAGATTCCGTCGGAACCAATGCTTCAGATCGCCTACCTTAGCTCGGTATTTCTTACTGGCTGTCTTCCGTTTCGGCTTGAACTTTCCCGCACGACTCAGGCCGCAGTAATGAGTGAAGCCGAGGAAGTCGAACGTCGCGGGAGCCCCTTCGCCAAGACGCTGGCAATCGCGTCTCGCAAAGCGGCCGAACCGCAGCAGTTTAGTCTTCTCTTCGGCCAGCTCCAGCGAGTATCGGGCCAGTCGCTTCGGTAGCACATCCTGAAAGCGTCTCGCGTCAGACTCCAGTTCGAACGCACAAATGAAGTCGTCCGCGAAGCGGACAATGTACGATTCACCTCGCATACGCGGCTGCACATCCCGGTCGAACCATTGGTCCAGGACGTAATGCAAATACACGTTCGCTAATAACGGTGAAAGAACCGAGCCTTGCGGAACACCTTCGTCAGTGTTACGGCGACGACCTTCGATCATCACACCGGACTTCAGAAAGCGCTGGATCAGGGCCAATAGCTTCGGATCGGAAATCCGCTTTTGTAGCAGTTCGAGCAAACGTTCATGACAAACGTTATCGAAGAAGCCACGGATATCCGCGTCCGAAATCCAGCTCACTTTCCGGGTCGCGATGGTTTGACCGTGCACACTTAAAGCCTGGTGGCATGACCGTCCCGGACGGAAACCATAGGAAGTCTCACAGAAGTCGACTTCGTAGATCCGTTCCAGAATCATCACGACCGCACGTTGTACGATCTTGTCTTCCACACTGGCGATACCCAGCGGTCTGGTCTTGCCATTCCCTTTCGGAATGTCACGACGAAGACTGGGCTGAGGCCGATACGCACCACGGTGTAATCTGGTTAACAGGTCGTGCAGGTTGTCCCGCAGATTCGACTCGTATTGATCCACCGTGACACCGTCGACTCCGGGTGCCTTGCCTCGCTTGAGCTTGCGAAACGCATACCACAGCAACTCGTAATTGAGCAGCGAAAAGAGGTTGTTAAACGCCTCTTCAGAGTACGTTTCCGCGCGTTGGGTGATGCGATCCAGTCGATCAAGCACCGGTGATCCGCCACTGAGTGCGGTCGGTGTATCGCTGGAGTCGCGTGATGGCCTGGCGGCCTTCCCTGCACCCGCATTACCGGGCTTCAATTCACGCGATTGGTCTTCGCGCTTCAACGGTACTATGCCGCCATCCGACTTCCCAGAGTCGTCTGCACTCCTTGCCTTTTCAGCTTGTACGTGCATACTCGTTTCGTCGTGATTGGACGTCACGTCGAACAAGAACAGCTGGGATCTCACTGGTTGCTTCATTGGCATCATGTGTAGCGCGATCGTGGCCTTCGACCCCGGGTCTCCGAGCTTCGCTCGCCAAAACGCGAAACTCAGTGTTGCCTTTAGCAGGTCCGAATGCCTGGGCAGATACCGAGAAAACATGCATTTCGGGGCTCAATACCATTCACGGTTTGGGCGGCCAGCCCAGTCCATTCGTCCTCACTACCTTTCTGTGTACGCTTCAACGCAACTGTTACCAGTGACGCTGCAACACTCGATACCGGGCCTCAGGCTAAGAGTTACCCGGACGGGATTCGCACCCGCTTGTCAATAAACCATTTCCAGTTCGCTCCGGACCCGCATGTCAGGTGGTGTGGGGAGGGTCACCGGAAACGGTGGCTCTTACCCGATTTGGTATCCGCCGTTTTCCGCTGGCGTATCGTCAAACTTCGGTTGGTCTTGATTCGACTTCCAATTCTGGTTTCCGGTCCAGCAACGTCCGGAAAAATGACTCCAGATCAGACTTCTCAAAGAAAGCCAGGGTGCCGATCCAGTGAACTTGCTTTCCGTCTTGTTTTGTTAGGGTCAAACTATGGTCTCGCAATTGTTGGCGAGCTTCGGCTGCTCCCCGGATGGTCGCAGCTGCCCTTCCCGGGCGAGTTGCCAAGACAGCTGCTTTCTCCAATGTGGAAGCATATCGCTCCATTGCGACCTTGAACTGTCCTGACGAGATACCTTTTAGTTCCGCCAGTTTGACGCAGGAAATTCCGAAGCAGACATGTTCCTGGTTGATCGACAGCCGTTTTTCTCCGGTGTAGCCGGTTTAGCATCCATTCGAGAGACAAGAATGGTCCGGCGATCAACACAATCGTACACACCCACCAGACTGGATCTTTATAGAGTGGGGCGGGACGGCCGAAAACCTTGGCACACACAAGTATGGAAAGCACAACGCCACCGAAGAAGATGACCGTCTTCAGGATATCCGAGCCAAGTGCCCCAGCCGATGCAAGCTGACGACATTTGCTTCGTGGTATCGGTTCCCAAGTCGAATTCAACCGGGACGTCTCGGAATCCATAACTATTTCCATTTGGTTCAATGCGAGTTCGTCGACCGTTTAGGAGCCGAACACCGGTGCAACCCGGCGTTGGGCAACGGCTGTTTGTCAGTCGGCTAACGAATTGCGATCTATGCGGCGGCAGGTAAGCCGACTCATAGATCGTGCGTTGAACTTTTCCGCTTCGTGTGCGGAGGACGAGGGCAGGCTACGCAGTCAGTCGCCCTCGCGAATTCAATGACGTCACTGAACTCTGTTCAGGAGTCAGCATAGCCCGAGGGTGACTCGTTGTCATTACCAAAGGGCCGCCGATCAGTGGACCGGTTTGTCCAATTGGCCGTGTCTGCGGAATCACACCGATTGTCATGTCGCGACACAACGCCACACATACGGCGATGCGCAGCAGCGACGAATTCGGCAGCGGGATACGAGCGAATGGAAGGCCGTTCACGTTGTCGAAGAAGTCGTTCATCCGGGACGCTCCCGAAACGTGTTCCACGCGGGACAGTCTGGTCCCGAGAAGATGTCTCGCCAGCTTGTCCGGTGCACTCGCTCAGTCAATTCCAACTCGCCGCCGCACGTTGAACAACGTCGTCCGGGAAACTCATCGTTCGTTTCGACGAACACGTCTTCCGCTGTGGGAGTGTCGTTCGTTGTTGCGTCGTCAACAGCCTGTCGCAGGCGACGACACTCCGCCACGTAACGTTTGAGATGATGATTGCTCCACCCACCGTAGCCGCGCGTCTTCGTGAAGCCGCGCGGAAGAATGTGCAGGCACCAGCGACGAACGAACGCCTGCGCAGGAAGTTCGACGTCTTCAACCTCATCACTGCCGCCATGCCGGGAGCCCGTTCGCGCCGTGAAGGTCACCCTGCCGCGTTCGTAGTTCACCAGCCGAGCGTCCGAAATCGGACCGCCTGTCAGATACCGAGCCAGATACTTCACGATATCCTGCGGCTGCGATGCTTCCGTCGGCGGAGGCTGGATGTAGGTCACCCACGACGTCTTCTCCAGTGGTGCCAGAAATGCTTCGAACTCCGCCTTATCCTGCAGGTGAGCCCAGTCGCCGGTCAACCGGAGTTCTCCTTTCGCGTGCAGTCAACGAAGACCGGCCAGGAACTGTTCGCGAAATTCGAAGCGAAGATCATCGGCGTCGACCAGCCACCATCGCGTCGAACGTTCGTGTCGTGGAGGAACCGAATTCTTCCAGGTGCCGGGATTTGTCAGGGATGGTCCGCCGCCCGGCACGACCGCATGGACATGCACGTGAGCATCCAGGTGTTGGTTCCACGTGTGCAGCACCATCGCCGCGGCAGCTTCGTAAGCCTGTTCGTCTTCGAGCACTGTTTTGAGCGACTTCCACGCCGCGTGAAACAGCAGATTGAAGATCACTCGGCGGTTGCCCAGGGCCAGCGACGACAACTGCTCCGGGAGCGTGAAGACAACTTGATAGTAGTTCACTCCGTCGACGATCCTCTTCATCGCCGAATCCACCCATGCCGCGCGAGACGCGCCGCGACACTGAGGGCAGTGGCGGTCGCCGCACGAATTCGCAATACGAATGCCTGTATCGCATTGCGAACACCAGTGCCACGATGCGCCCAGCGCCGCCGTGCGACACACCGAAATCTTCGACAGCACACTCTGCACCTGACGCACCGCCTGTCCCGGGTTCCCACGAACGAATTCTGCCGCGTTGTCCTTCAGGATGTCGATGACGCCGGGACGCCCCGGCAGGCGATGGCGTGGATTGTCGCTTTTGTAAGTGACATCGCAACCGCCGACATCGGTTAATCTGTCGTCGGTTTCCTGCCGTCCGAGCGGACGCTCACATCCGCTGCGCCCGGTGCCGCCCATCCCGGAAGTTGTCTCACCGGCAGCCAGTCCGCCGGACTGGGCACGCTGTTCAGATGCAGGCGTCGCACATGCAGATACTTCATCGTCGTTGAAAAGCTTTTGTGACCCAGCAGGCGACTGATCGCCAGCAGATCGACTCCCGCTTCCAGCAGGTGAGTCGCAAAGCTGTGGCGCATCGTGTGTGGCGTGATGTTGCGTTCGATGCCCGCTCGTGCTGTCGAAGCTTTGATCACTTTTTGAATGGTGGTCGGAGCCAGAGGAACATCCCTGGTTCGTCCGGGAAACAGATATGTCACCGGACGATACTGCTTCCAGTACTCGCGAAGTTCTTTCAGCAGTCTCGGCGACAACGGCACGCGTCGTTCCTTCGCTCCTTTGCCGCAGGTCACTCGCAGCTGCATTCGCTGGCTGTCGATGTCGGCAATCTTCAGGTGAGCCGCCTCGTTCAGCCGCAGCCCGGCCGAATAGAGAGTCAGTAGAAAAGTCCGATGTTTGATATTCGTCGTACATTCGATCAGCCGAGAAACTTCTTCCCCGCTGAGAACTTCCGGAAGGGTCTTCGGGCGCTTGTCGAACGGCACCATCTTCACCACCCACTCGCGAGGGTACGTGTGGCGGTACAGAAAACGTAGGCCACACACGGCCTGATTGAAGGAGCTCCAGCCAACTTTCCTCACTTCGATGAGGTGCAGTTGAAACGATCGCACGTCTTCGGCGGACGCCTGTTCCGGTGACTTGCCGAGAAACTCGGCGAAGCGGCCGACATGATACGTGTAGGCGTCAATGGTCGCCTGAGCAAAGTTGCGCAGCTTCATATCATCGGCCATGCGTTTCGTGAGCACAGTTGTGCGAGATTGCCAGGGCGTCATGGTGGTCACTTTCTGAGTGAAGGAAGAGTTACCGCGTGATGGAAAATCACACGCGAGCTGTTCACACAGAATGCCACAGCATCCAGACAACGCGACCTGTTTCGTTATGAACAATCGCTGAAGCCATGTGCGATCGCACACCCAACCTGGAAATTCCAGGCGACCTGGAACTTCGTCACGACCTGGCCAGCGCGGAAGACCTGGAAATCCGTCAAAAGAGGACCATCAACAAGTCAGCACAGTCAACATGCTCAAGACGATCAGCACACGAAGCGGTTAAGTTCAACGAAATGCGTAACTGGGCGGCGACGCTACGCGTTGATTTCAGATTCCGCCGGATTCGCCGTTCCGGTCCAAAAAACACCCGTACGTTATCCAGGAATCCATCCGACCCAGACACTCTCTATGTTTACATCGCCGAAGTGCGCCGTTGCACCCGTCGTGGTGTGCGTTATTGTCATGTTTCTCAAAACAGCGGAAATTTTGTGAGTCGCATTCGACAGATGCGCCGGCGGTTTACCGGCTGTGCGACTGATGCTGACGCTTCCGCCAGTGACCGTCCATTTGGCAATCGGCTCCGGGTCTCCGCCGACATCGTCGCAAAAATATTCGCCGGCCGGTTGCCCAAACTGATACACCTCAACTTCAACACCAGTCGCCTTTGGCCCCAGAACAATTTCCGTCGGCTCGTCCGACAGTTCGATCTGGTCTTCGTCTACTCTGAGCACGACGGCCAATGTGCGAGCCTGGTTGAACCGGTAAGCAGTGAAGTGACCACACCCTCCCGACGCGCCAGTGACACTTGTGCCTTCCGGTGGCACTGAAGAATTTGCACACCCCAGTGTGAGCAGCCATAGCAACAACGCAAAGGTGAATCGAGAATGGCTGTTTGTCGGTGTTGTCGTCATTGTGAGGTCGATCGCCGCAAAACGTTTTACTGAAACCGGCTTCAATCCTTCGTAGTCGATCGCGATCAGTTTGGGATTGGCAGTCCAGTCCTCGCCTTTGTTGTCGTGTTATTTGTGTCCGTCGCCGCTTGACGCCAATCTTGTTGCACCTGAAGCCAGTGCCGTGCACAGCGGATGGGCATCCTGCTGAGCAAAAAAAATGCCACGCGACCAGCGACTCTGCGTGCACCGTTTTGTTCAAGTGAGCCGCTGCGCGGCGGGGGATTTTCTAATGGAGTCTGATTTGCGATTGTAGTGAAATCTTGTGCCATGTCTTTCTGATTGTTTCTTTCACTTTCAGGGAGACCATTTCATGTCACACGATCATTCTTCACAGAACGGGAACAACAGCAACTCGGACGAACAACGCAGTAACAACCAACCCACGAAGTCGCTCCGCGAACGGATGTCGCAGGATCTGCAGTTGCGGGGTATGGCGCAACGGACTCATGATGGCTACCTTCGCGAAGTTCGCAAGCTGGCCGGTCATTACCACACGCCGCCGGATCAGCTTTCCGAACAACAGGTCGCCGACTATCTGTTGTACCTGATCAACGACTGCGAGTTCGCTCCGGGTTCGCTGCGAGTCGCTTACAGTGGGCTCAAATTCTTCTACAAGTACACCGAACCGCGTGACTGGAAAGTGCTCACGAAGCTGCGTATTCCGAAACAGAAAACGCTGCCGGATGTGCTGTCCATCGACGAAGTTCACCGACTGATCGCCGCCGTGCGGCAGCCGCGCAATCGAGCCTGCTTCTGGGCCACCTATACGCTCGGCCTGCGGATGAGCGAAGCGCTGAGTCTGCAGATCGGCGACATCGATGCCGAACGCATGCTGGTGCATGTGCATCGTGGCAAGGGCGCGAAGGATCGCTTCGTGACGTTGCCGCATTCGACGCTGCATGTGCTGCGCAGTTACTGGAAGACGCATCGCAATCCAACGCTGCTGTTTCCGCAGATCGGACGCACGAAGAAAGAGGGCCCGACGACGTCGCGGCCGATGGATCCGTCGACCGTGCAAGGCTGCATCAAGGATGTGGTCAGCGAGCTCGGCTTCACCAAGCAGGTTTCGATCCACACGCTGCGGCACAGCATCGCCACGCATCTGTTTGAGGCCGGCGTGTCGCTGCGCTGGATTCAGAAGTTCCTTGGCCATAAGAACCTGCAGACGACGCTGGTCTACCTGCATCTGACGGATCCGAAGGAAGAAGACGGTCGCAAGACTCACGACGATATCGCCGACGCGGGAACATTGTTCGACAACATGTTTCCGCCGCCCGGCGAACCACCTATCGGTCCTGACAACGATCCGCACCGAAATCGCAAGCCGCGATAGATGCCGACCGTTGCCGACGTATTGCGGCAGCACGGGGACGACTATCTGAAACAGTTCGGCGAACGCATGCCGTTGCAGCACAAGCGCGTGCTGAGTTTCATATCAAAGTGTCGCACCGGAGAACTGGGCCATCTGCGATACGACTGCGGCGACTGCCAGCGAACTCACTGGGTGGGACGCAGTTGCAACAACCGACACTGCCCGAACTGCCAGTCTGACAAGACGCAGAAGTGGCTCGCCGATCGTCTGTCCGAATTGCTGCCGGTGCCCTACTTTATGGTCACCTTCACAGTGCCCGAAGCGCTGCGGAAGGTCGTGCGCGCTCACCAGGACGTGTGCTATCGAGCGTTGTTCGACTGTGGCAGTCAGACGATTCACGAACTGGCGTCTGGAAAGCGGTTCGTTGGCACGAAGCGGATGGGCTTCTTCGGAGTTCTGCACACGTGGGGGCGAGACTTCACGGTCTACAATCCGCACGTGCATTTCGTGGTGCCCGGCGGTGGTGTTTCGGAAGATGGTTCGCAGGAGCCAACGGCCACGCCTCGGCGCATGAAACGCACCAGGTCAAGCGGCTCGCCACGCCATGGTCCGCCGGGACCGCCCGGCTGGCAGCAGTGTCCGCCGAATTTTCTGCTGCCGGAGAAGGCCGCGTCCACAGTCTTCCCCGCGAAGTTTCGCGATGCGGTTCGAGCGGCGGGGATTGAGGACGAATTTCTGGCCGCTGATCCGCGTGCGTGGACTCGGCCGTGGGTGATGGATGTCGAAGCGGTGGGCGACGGACGCGGCGTGCTGAAGTATCTGGCTCCGTACGTTTACCGTGTGGCGATCAGTAACAACCGCATCGAGTCGATGAATGAGACTCACGTGACCTATCGCTACACGCCGTCGGGGAAGAAGTTTTCGAAGCGTCGCAAAGTTTCGGGGCAGGAGTTTGTGAGAGGCTTTTTGCAGCACGTGTTGCCGCCGAACTTTCACAGAATCCGCTACTACGGTTTTTTGCACTCACACAGTTCGCTGAGTATCGACTATGTGCGGATGCTGGCGTGTTTCTACCTGGGCATGTGTTACATCCTGGCGAAGCGAGCCGTTGCGGAAGAACCACCGAAGCGGCCGATGGTGTGTCGTGAATGCGGCGGTGACCTGCATCTGGTGATGATCACCGATCACGTCGGCCGAGTCCTGTACGAACACCCGCTGCCGTATCTCGATTCCGGATGATGACGTTGTCACACCGAACGAAGCCGAGTCTTCGAAGCTTGACGAATCGGCAGTACGCCTGAGCCAATCGATCACATAACCGTGGAGCAACCGAGTCTCTTAACGCTGCGCGGTGAGTAAATTCTGCACGAAACGAAGCAGAAAAACTCAGCCTTTCGCACCCAGCCGGGCTCCTTGAACAAAGCGTTTGAGCTTCGGCTCGACCAACCTGCATCGCCACCAACTCAAACAACAACATCAACCCCGCGACCAACCCGCCAACTACCATCGCCGCGAAGTCAAACGCTCATTAGTTATGTGACCAATATTTTGTACATAATGTGGGCATCAACATAGCTGAGTACTGGGTGCTTAAATGCGGCGGTCAGCGTGCCAACAATTACGAATCCCATTTTCTGCCACAGCCGCACAGCTCCCTGATTCGTTGCCACAACAAGGTTAAATTGCATAGCCCTGAATCCGAGACGCACTGCCTCCTGCTGCGAATGCTCGCACATTTGAGACGCGACCCCTTGACCGCGTGCTGTTTCACTGACGATGTAGCCGCAGTTGCAGACGTGCGATCCCTGCGCAGGTTGATTCGGTTTAATGTAATACGTCCCAAGAAGTGCGCCGCTCTGATCGTCTTCCGCGATATACGTCGCTTGCGGAGTGCCAATCCAAATCTGGAACGCTTCGTCTTGCGTAGTGTCTGGCGAATACGGATAAGTCTCACCGGCGCGAAAGACGGGTTCGACGATCTGCCACACACCGTTCCAATCCGATTCATCGAACGGACGAATTTTCAACATGAAAGGGTTCTCATAACATCAGGCTAAAAATCAAAAGAATTGCCTGTTGACATCTTGTGCGGAATCCAGAACGTCATCAGGCAAATTTGCCCCGCTACTCTATTTTTGAAGATCCGTGATGCATGCGAGATCACTTCCCGGGACCGCTCGGTCAACTGATTTCCCAAAGCCTCTTGCGTGACAGGTCGGTCGAGTTTTCACGACTGATCGCGGCGTACTGAAACTTAACCGCCCCACTTAAAGTAGAAGTATAGCCAATTGAAACGCGATACATTCTCTTCTCCAGTGCTGTTTCGGATTCGAAGTCCTGATCGAAGTACCAATAGTGCGCGTTGTCTTTGTAAAAATCTGGTTCCTGGCTCAAGCCGTACTCCGCCAGGCTCGACTGGAATTCACTAAGGGACGAGATTTCGGGCAGTCGATCAAGATCATTGGCCCACTCGATAACCGGCGGCGGCAAATCCTTCTGCGGCACGTGGTATTTGCCCTTGTGAGTCGATACAGGACGATCGTTGACGTCCGGCTGAGCTTGCTCCCCGCGGCACCCGCTGAGCAAGATAACGCTTATCGCAATAATTAGGTAATTGAGCATAGATTGCTTTGTGGAATGCGGACTGTGTCACCGGCAACGCTCGTGACTCCCTGCGCGCATTCACCTGTCAGTCGTGGCAAGTTTTAACGCGAGGCAGACGAACACGACGCCCGCGATTCGGTTCAGAGTGCGTTGTACGCGATCTGATTTTGAGAACCGATCACTGAGGACGCCGGCCGCCAGTGCCACGCAGCCAAATACGCTGAGCGTCACGAGAATAAACACACCGCCAAGCATCATGATCTGCGGTATCACAGGCCCATTCGCCGGCACGGCAAATTGCGGCAGGAAGGCCAGAAAGAAGATTGAAACCTTAGGGTTGGTGATGTTCATAATGACCCCACGTCGATACAGCATTCCGAGCCCGGACTTGTTCGCCCCCACTTTGGCGAGATCCGCCCCGGCGCCCCGGAATGCCTGCCACGCAAGAAACAAAAGGTAGCCAGCGCCAAGAAACTTAAGCGTCGCGAAAGCAACAGCAGACGTTTGAACAATCGCTGCAACTCCAAACGCCACTGCCGAAGTATGAACCAGCAGCCCGGTGCACAACCCAAGCGTCACCAGCAGCCCAGCCAGCTTACCATTCAACGCAGACTGAGTGAGAACGAAAATATTATCCGGACCAGGTGCGAGCGACAGCAGAACAGACGCCGTCAGAAACGTAAGCATTGAGTCAAGCGGCAGCATGAGGTGTTTTGAACGTTGAAGGAAGGCATTGTGGTATTCAAGCCACGTATAACAGGGCTGGCGCAATTGGCAGGGATCAAGAATTCGCGGCAATGCACAGTTACTGCAGATCTGTTTGCCAGCTAGATTCTGGAGTGCTTTGTGCGGGGCGTCAGGTTACTGACTGGAATCGCTCTCGACCACTTCGTTTTGGACCGGCAATGTAGCGAATAAGTTGCAACCAATGAAGATAGCGCTGACGCATGCGACGGCATACGGGAACGGCGACCATTCTCCAGCGTGCCGACTATGCAGGTGCCAGCAACTCACTACGAACACGACGAGTGAGATTGCGGTCGAGATACACAAATACGCGACTTCTGGAAAACGACAAACGGGGCGGATGGTGAGGAGAGCCCAATTGAGTGTTGCGAGGCCGGCGACAGACCACAGCAATGCGATCCAGAAAAGGGCGAAAGCGATCACTACGGGAATGAGGAAGTCGCATGACTCCCGCCCCGACGTCCCACTGTAGCACCAGAAGATCATTTCTTTCGCGACCAGAAAGCACGGCCACGGAACAATGGCGTGGATTGCTGAATAAAGAAGTAACTCAATCGCTGGGGTATTTTGCATGGAAATTCTATTCCGGGATAATGCCAAAGGTCGCGGCATAAGCAGGTGATTCCCAGAACGCTAAGGCTCCATCGAATGATGGCAGATTAGCTCTAATACGTTGCCTTCCGGATCCTTAAAAAACATCGCACGGGCGTTCATCGTCGGGAATTCTGAGACAGACACATCGATCCCCAGTTCGTCCAGTCGTTTCGTGTGATGGTCGAAACTCTCTGGCGGAATCTCAAACGCCAGATGATTCAACGTAGATTGAGTGACGTCGTGCCCAACCAAACGCTTTTTGGCATGAACATGACGCCGGTAGTCGATCAGAGCCAAAAGTTGCGGATGGCCTCCCCGACCAAGAGGCGTGTCCGTTTCGCAAATCGTGAGGAAAGTGATCGTTGGCTCGCCGTCTGGGTCCGCGACGGCAGCCTCCATCGACAACTCACTATGGAGCGAAAACCCCATGACTCGCATGTAGAAGTCTCGCATTGCCGGCAAGTTCGCAACGCTAAGTACGACTTCTGACACGCCAGTGATTGGTGGAGAATTCTGCATCTGTGTCTCGGCGGACCGCCAATGGGGGTGAGTCTAGACTTCGCGCTCAAGCAAGCGCTGACTCGCAAAAGTTACTCGCGTCTCTCAAGAACGCAACCAATGCGATTTGCAATGCCCAACAAATAGCAGCACAAACAGGGACTGCTTTCCCTCGAGCAACACACGGGCGACCTTACCCCGCATCGAGGAACTGCCTGATGCGGATGGCATGCTCCCCCAGGGCCAGCGCATACTAAGTTGTTTTGCCGGTAAGGATTTGCATCAAATAGTCAATGTTCCATCCGGCCATTCTTCTTTTCATGACGTTGCTTTGTTTGCCAGGATGTTTCTTGATGAGGCTGAGTGTGAGTCGTCTGAGCCATGACAAATTGTTCGCGAAGATTCGGTTTCGGACTCGACTCTCATCCTCGCGGTAGGTCATGTCGAGACTCCAGTGCAGCGTGTTTTCTATGGCCCAGTGACCACGAACCGTTGTTGCGAACAGCTCGCCTTTGCGACGCAGACTGCTGATGTAGTAGCGAACGTCAGAATGATGAATGCCGTCCTGCTCGTACATTCGGATCGCCGTTCCGATGGTCTTGAGTCCGGCCCATTTGTGGCCCACGTCAAAATCGACAGGCACGGTCGCCTGATAGTAGATTCTCTGTTCCTGCCGACCGTGTCCCTTCTCTGTTTCTTCATAGCGACTGACGGGACAGCGAGCGAAGTCATCCTCCAGGTGATCGAGAAAAAACTTCTGCACGACCTCATAGAGTTTCGGTTGGTTGCCTTTCAGGGCTAACACATAGTCTGCATTGCCAGACACGATCTGCTGCGCAATGTTTTTTTGACAACCCGCTGCGTCAATCGTAATGATCGCCTCATCGATATTGATTTCGTTCAGTAATTTCGGGATCGCGGTGATCTCGTTCGACTTCTCTTCCGTCGCCACCTGTCCCAGAGAAATCCCCTGATCAGAAGCCCACGCACTCACGATGAACAACGCACCCAGCCCATTCTTTTTGTCATGTGATCGACGGAGTGCTTTGCCATCAATCGCAATCTGTTTTCTGTAGCCTTCTTTCTGTTCGTCGGAAAGTCCTTCCAGCGATTCAATCCATTGCACGAAGCACGCTTGAAAGTCGTTCGGCTTCAGGAGAGAAAGGACGCGCCGGTACGTATCTTTTTTCGGAATGCCATGCGGAAGTGCCAGGTGTTTCTGCAGGCCATCGGCATTCAGTCGCGCCCATTCCGCAATCGCACTGGGGCCGTCGGCGTTGGCCAGCACTCCGCAAATGGCGATCACAATCACATCACCAAGCAGATGCAGACGATTGATGTTGGAACGCGGGTCTTTCAGTTGATCAAAGTAATGAACAATGTTTCCTGTCAGCTCCTGGGTGACCGCCAGTTCAACTGTCGACATCTCTTGTCCTCTCCTCGTGAAGTCCGATGTTACGACACGAAAAGACTAACCAATACTCACTTGTCGCGCCAGCCTAAATTGCCCAAAGTGCGCGCTGGCCCTAGGGCTGGACCTGAAACCAAGCGGCACGACATCGCCTACAGCGAACAACCCTACGATTATCATTGTCGCAGAACCTAGATCCAGCCGTCCATTTAACTGGCAGGCTCGCCAGAAGGTTACGATTGGTGTTCGATGTGTTTCTGACGACGGTGTGCGAGTGATTGGTGTCGGAGCCGACATCGAATTGGTGGCAGTAAAGGTTTTCGAAAATCGAGTGCAGATGGCTCTGCGATCAACGCCCGAGATGTTCGAAAAGCTGCGCATGGCTGCGGAGATTAGCGAGTATTGGTTCGAGGTTATGCCATTCCGTGAAGGTCATCGCCAAGCCCTGAACAGCGAATTCGATTTGTCGGAATTCCTCAAGAACCACAATGATTACCGGCCGGCAGGACCGGATGACTGGGGCTATGGAGCACCTGACGGACGTCTCGAACCGCCGACGGGCAATGAGCTACCGGCTCGCGAGTGGACAAAAAAACAACATCAGAATGCACCGGTAGCGAGCTTCGGCCGCGATTGTCAGGGGCTATCGTTTGGAGCGGCCCGTCGATCACGGATGTCATCCTTCAGGACATTTGCAAAGGAAAAGACCATGGCTCGCTTTCTGTTTCAGTGTGTTGCGATCGTCGGCATTTTTTTCGCCACCCTGTCAGGACATAGTTTCGCTGACGCAGAGACTGCCTCGCTGACGGACACATTTCACAAACATCCGGTTATTGTTCACCGGAAAGGGCATACTCCGTATCTCACGGTCGATGCGAAGTTGGTTTCCGTGGGCCAGACCGGCATGCTCGTATACCTGGTCGAACCCACCAAAGGACCGTCAAGGTATGATTGGGTTCCGCTCTCGCAGATTGAACACTTTTCTGCGTATGCAAGTATTGAAGATGCCATCTCAGGCTACAATGTGTCAGACGACGTCAAGTCACGCGCACGCGAGCGGTTTCAGGCGAGATGGTCGACGAAGACCGATATCACCACACCCATCAAAAAGGGTGAATAACGATGCGATGCACGACGAGTCGCCGACTTGTGGTTGTTAAAGTGGACGATCGCTGACGCCACTTCCCACACCACCTGGAACCGACGCCGCACCAGTCGATCTGCCACTCCGCAACCGCAACTCGTCCCGCTCAGCCTTGCTCAACTTTCGCCAATTCCACGGCACGACATGCCGCCTGTCTGACAACACCCCACGGTTGTCAGCCTTCGCTCCTTTTCGGCAGAAGAAAACCGGACATCATTGGGGGATGCACTGTAGCACTGAGCCGGCAATTGCTGAACGAGTGACAAATTTGACGTGGCCTTGTGCGTCGTAGCGATCCAATCCGTTTGCCTGAAGCAGCATTCAGGTGCTCATTTCTGCTGGACGGTTTCAAACAAGGCACACCAAACGCTGTTACTGTGACAACTGGTCCGGCCAGCCGCCTGGATCATGTAAGAGCTGCGTTATCGTCAGTGAAATGTGGCGGATGGTCAGCTGTGGAGCTATAAACTTGCTGGGCATCCTGAATTCCAATTTATTCAGTTGATGTGGTCTTCTTAACAAAGTGATTGCCTGCGGGAATGCGATGCCAAACGACGTCGAATCTGTGCGTCATACCTTGATGGGACGGGTCTTTCTAGCGCAGCTTATTCTGATTGCAGCAATCACCATTCTAATCGGCGCGGCGACGGTCTGGAACATCGGGGCTTTCTGGTTTGCGTTCGCAGGCGGAATACTTGGAGGAAGCATCGCACTGATTAAGCGTATCGAGTGCGGAAACGCGAGCCAGCTTGATCGAGTCTTCCGATCCTGGTATGGACTGCTAATGCCACTGCTATACGGCGGCGTGATGGCTATCATCGCTTATGGTTTTTTCATGGCACAAATCCTTTCCGGCGAAGGGGGAGGCGGGCTGTTGACGACGAATCTGTTTCCCAGTTTTACCGACTTGGAGGGCGAGCGAGTTACCGCAATGGCATTCCGCAACATGCGTCCCAAGACACTGCAGGATCTCGGCAAACTATTGATTTGGTGCTTTCTCGCAGGCTATTCTGAGCGGTTTATTGTCAATATCCTCGGTCGAATGGAGCAGGTGAGTACTCCTGCGGGGTCGACCGAAGATGACAACTAGCGTTGTCGATGGTTAGCTGAGCAGTCGCATCGGCGCCACTTGTTGTGAACAGTCTGTTGGGGGCGATGAGTTGAGTTGGCCCACATTCTTCGGCGCTTTTGCTCCGCCGTTATCCAGGCGGGAGGAAGCCGTTCGCAACCGAGCGCTAATTGGTCGCTCATCAGCCAGCCGAGTCGCTGACCGACCAGCATTCTGACATGCGCCGTCCCTCGGAAAAGTGAACTCGCTGCCCATTCTCGCGTCTCCAAGTACTTCGTGATCTTCAATCTTCATCGGCGCGCGAATTGCTGAAGGCGAAATCAGTCGAAACGGACGTTTCGGCTTGAGAAACCCGCAGTCTCCCACCCCGCATTTTGGAAGAGCTCCCATGCCCAGCAACTCGTTGTCATTGCCCCAGACACTTTCCCGAGACACCAATTTTCATCCGGCATCTTTGTCAGATGTTGAGTGCACACGACTTCCTGAAATACGGCAGGATTGGTACGAACGGGGCATCACCGAACGCAACTGCGGCCTGTTTTCCGCATCGCTGTATCCGATCAGAGACTGGCTGCGACAGCAGGCCTCGGAGTGTCTGGGCTCTAATATGAAGGCGGACTCGGTCACGCTAAGCCTGCTTGTCGACGACGCGATTCTGCTCGCATTCGAAGCGAGTGCCGACTGGGCACCCGTTCCTCCAAGCCTGGACTGGATTGCCGACTTCATTCCCCAGGCAATCCACGAATTCGAATTTGACCACGTCGCAGCATAGAAGCTCAACTGGCAGACCGGATGGCCGAACAGGTCTCCATTGCTTGCCTGGTATTGGCGTCGAAAGAAAATTTCATGAAAGGAGCCCGGCGTCTGCGAAATGCCGGGCTCCTTTCGCTGGCGCCAGACGCCACCAGTGGACCGGCCACGCTTATCAATTTAGCCGGGTTAGCATTGAAGCGGTCTCCGTGCAATTATCGGATGAACCGTCCTAGAAAATGAGGCTGCCGATTCGCAATCTACGAGACTCACGCTGCGGGTGGTTCGTACCCGTACTGATTGTTTTCCCTCGCAGATCGTTGACTCAGTTCCGTCAGAAACGATGGTGCAGCGGCTGATTCGCTGTCGTACCCGCGAGCCGCCTGCTGACCGATACCACCCATCTTCGGTAGCACGGTAGCCATCAATGCGAGGATGTCTCGTGTGAGTTCCGGAAACAGCGATTGAAGGTGAATCGCGATGTTCAGTGGACTGGTGACGACGAATTCTCCGCGTCCCTCCTCGCAACCTCGGATAATTTGAGCCGCCGCCTGCTCGACATCCATTGACACCAGAGGAAGCGAATCTCCAATGCTGAACCATGCGTACTCATAGCGATGCTGGCCCTTAAACTTGGCGTTGCGAGGGCTGCCAGTTCGCATCAGTCCCGGGCAGGCGGTTGTGACAAATATGTTTTCGTGTAGAAGCTCAGCCCGCAGGCCGTTGGACAAGCCGACGAGCGCAAACTTGCTGGCGGCGTACGGCAACATGTGCGGCACAGCTCTTTTGCCGCCCATGGAGGCGATGTTGGTGATCCGTCCGAAACCGCGTGCCTTCATCCCCGGCAGTACTTCCTTGATGGTGTTCAGTGCGCCCCAACAGTTGGTCGCCATGGAATCCTCGAAGTCGTCATTGGTCATTGCGTCGAATGGTCCCACCTCGATGATACCCGCGACATTGATCAAAACGTCGATCCCGCCGAGTTCAGCTTCGATGGACCTAACGGCTTCAGTAACCTGCGAGCGGTCGCGCACGTCGCACGGCACTGTGTGAACTTCAGCCCCCTGAGCTTCCAGTTGCCGCTTTGCTTCCCGAAGGTCATCTGCGGATCGTGCGCAGATCGCGAGCCGCGCACCTTTGTCAGCCAGCTGACGTGCAATCACAAGCCCCAGGCCGCGGGACGCTCCTGTGATGAGTACACGCTTGCCCTGCCAATCGAATCGACGCGATTGCCGAATGGCGTAGCGGGCGAGTCGAAGTCCAACGAAGGCGAGGCTGCCTCCGATTGCGAGTTTCTTAAGCGTGCTCATGTTCGTTTTCCGTTGGTTGCCTTGTTGTCAAATCAGAATGCGCCAGCCGTAGACGAATCGGGCCTCGACTTGTGGCAGGGTCCATAGCGACGCCATGTTGCGTGGTTTCGATGATGCCGTCACTTACCAGCCTCGTGGCAACGTTCCGAATAGCGTTCATGTGGTCTCGCCAATCGTCCGGATACAGCGCCCGGGCAACCTCAGATGGGCAGGCTGTTTTCGCAGGCGTTCTTTGTTTGCAGAGACTCAGAATAGCGGTCGCGATTTCTGCTTCTTCATTTTCTATTGAGGGAGAGTTCGTCATAACTGTCTAAGGTGCTCCGGCGTTGTGGTGGTCGACGATCTCACTGCTGATCCTATGGATCCTATGGATCCGATAGATCCGATAGATCCGATAGATCCGATGGATCCGATGGATCCGATGGATCCGATGGAAAGCCCCGGCCACAGAGCGGGGAACTTGTACATGACGTCCGTTCCAAATTTGTGCCGTGCTGTCCATTACACAGGCAGAAATTCGCTTCGGACGGATCTAATGCAATACCCGTACCACGCCAGCAACTTGCGCCGGGAGCTGCGCGAGCGGGAGTAGTAAGATTGGATCTGTCACGTCCGGATCGGTGCATATTGCGAGGATCCGCTGCGATAGGCACACCAAATCACAGACGTTCCGCACATGGCGCTCTTCCTCAAGCGGCCAACGAGGTTTCGGACGCAGCGTGGTCGCCCAGCGACCAGTGTGGTTTGTGCCTGGCCGCATCGACAGCGCCGTATGTTCGCTAACAGCTGTTCGCGCGAGTGCCCCACGGCTGCTTCCTGATTTTCGGTTGCAACTCGGGGAATTATTTTCTCGACGCGTCAGGCAGCGCAGGTTGCCCCTCGTGAGCGACGCCGAACAAATGCAACCGCCACTGCAAAATCTGTCCCGGTAGCCGCCTTCAAGGGAGCTGAATCTCATTTTCGAAGACGGCGCAGCAGATGCTGATGCAAAATCGCGGCATCACTTTCGGTAGCATAATGCCCCTGCAGAAAAAACGATTCGCACAGGAACCGCAGTTGCTGTGGATAAATTCGGACTTGCTTGGTTCGACGCCGCTTTGGCGTTGACAGTGGGCCGCAGAAGCGGCTCCAAAGACGGTGCTAAAGCTGCAACGACCGCAGTTGCTGCCTCGAACTAAGACGTCTGACGGTGTAATTGTGCTGCCGAATGCGGTCGGCGGTTTCGTGCGATTTTCAGGAAGTCCGTCGGCCTACTCGTCTGGACCAGAACGTCGTTTACAATCGCAATAGTCACTTCACACCTGATGGAATCGCCCGATGATTGTCAGTAATGTCGAAAGCGGTTGGGAGATCGTTTTTCAACCTGCGCACGGACTTCTGGCTGGGAAAATTGCCGAACACTTTGACGAATCACTACGGAGTGAGTTTTAGTTCGAGACGAAAGCGGCGATCACCGCTCATGACGATCAGAAGATCCAGCTGCGAACCGATCGAAGGGTGTACGTCACCGAGCTGGGGGCTCCACGGGATTTCACGCTGGTGTCGATGTCAGACCAACAACGTTTTGAGGAAGTTCGTGATCGACTTAGGAATGCCTACCGCAAGCACCGCTGGATTGGCCTTTTGGAATCGATGCATGCGGATTTTTTGTACTCTGATCAGGACGTCTGCATCGAACTCGCGGAATTGTTAGAGTCGGAACAGTCAAAGCGAAAATCAGTTTCCCGGCAGCTCGCAACGACGAAGGCAAAGCTAAAGCACGCGTATGATGTGATGAAGTGGTGCGATCGCTGCTCGCTGATTTTGTGCCAGGGGAAGGTGCCCGCGATGGAACGGCGATTGGAAATCAATTCGTTGTACAACGATCGCTACGAAATTTGGCAGCGTGAAGACAAATCACTTTGTATCGCCCCGTGGCCATTCTCAACCGACAGTTTTGAAGTGGGCGTTGAGGTGTTTAAGTTACAACAGCTTTCTTTCGAAAACGATCGCGAACTCGGTGACGCTCTGGACGCGTGCAAGCCCGAGTACAGGAAGTGGGCGTTTCGTCAGTCCGACTAAATCCCTCAGGGCTGCCTTCAATCCATTGAAAGAACGTTAACTTGAATCTAGCTGGACAGCGCCACGTTTGGTCATTGGGCCGTGTTTTAAGTAACCCGGTGCGTAAGCGAGGGATTCGTCGCAACTCGATCCCTCGCTTACGCTTCGGGTTACCATTCGCACCAATATGGCGCTGTCCAGCTAGGCTCCTCGCTTCAGGTCAACGGCGGTAGCGGATCGCACCATAGCAACGTCGGCCGCATCCAGAAGTTGCATACTGTGCAGGATTTCTGCGGCTTCAATGCTGTCGCGTATCAGGTGCATCGGAACACCTGCAGCCTCCGCCCGTTTAATACTGGCCCCAACCGATTCGTCCCTGTCGCTGATAACGTCCGGATCGACGTCTCGAATAAAGATCGCAGTGATCTGCTCGCCGAATTCTTCTGCCGCCGTGGCGTACAGACGAGCGTCATCTTCGCCCGAATCACCGAACAACAGAAACGGCAGGTCAGGGTATTGGTTCAGAATGTTTCTGGCCTTGTCGAGTTTATGATCGTGCCCTTCGGCCAGAAACTTGTTGGTGTCGAATCCCAAGTCTCGCAGTAGTAGCGGTCCCAGCGGAATGCGGTTCAGTTCCAGAAAGTCTTCCAGTAGATCGAACAGATTCCATGGCGAACTGGAGACGTAAAATATCGGATTCAGACTTTCAGAATTTTCAGGCTTCTCGGTTCCCTGCAAAGCGTGATACAGCGATGCCGCGCCGGCGAGTGGCAGTCTGGTGCGAGAATTCCCCAGAAACGTCAGCTTCGCCATCGTAAGCAGCCGCGTGACTCCTGTATACAGAATCGTATCATCGACATCGCTGATCACGCCGAACTTCGCGTTTCGCGGTGGCGTCATCACTCGACATGTGACCAATGATGCATCTGAGGAGACTCGCGGATGATTGACAATCTGAATCGTGGCCTTCGACCATAGTCCGCGCGACGTGTCAGTAAACTCATGCGGCTCTTCAACAAAGAAATAGCCTTCCGCGTCAGTAACGGTGCGATGCGTGATCTCGCCCAAACGGATCTCCACTTCACAGTCCGGAACCTCGTCACTTTCAAATCGCTGATACGTGTTGGCCAGATTCTGCCACCACCTATCGTTTTCGCCTGGCAGCTCGGCGGGTGGATTCGTCAGCACTCGCCCGTGAAGCCGCACGGTCGTGCTGTCCGCGTACCCGATGTACGGCTGAATTTTCGGAATGCCGTCCCAACCGAAGCGGTGTCGCAACGATCGCCAGCGGATGTCGACGAAGTCGTCTGCGCAGGACACGACTTCGGTAAGCGCCTGCTTTAGTTCTTCACGCCATGTGCTTCGAGAGGACAAGTTCAAACTTTCCGGTTATGAATACGCTGCGTCGGTTGCGGCGAGATCGATTCAAACATTCAGACCGTCGACGGACGGTTACGGAGCTCGCTCAGGGCAAGGTCAAATCGGTCATCGAATTCGCTAAACAGATTCAGAATTTCCGGCTGCTGCAACGCGGACTGGACTTCGGTCGCACCTGCCTGAACCTGACTCGCAGCGACGATGTCATCGCCAGGAGCGTCGTCGCCCCTTGCCATTTCGCGGGCGGATCCTATCGCCGCGCTCTTCCACGATGAAACGCGTCTCAGAGCATCGCTGATGACGGCACGGACTGTGCGAAGGTCGATGCGAGCAAACGCCTGCTCGAATGCTGACCTCATCTCCGCTACCTGTGAAGCACCGGGACTTTCGCCCTTCGCCAGAATTCGATGAAGCGTTCTGCCCAGAAGCACCGACCGAGTTACCTCGAGCGGCACGCCTCGGACAGACGTGACGATGGCGACAAATTTCCGCACTGGAAACAGTAACAGCTTTAGCGGGACTTTGCCTGCTGAGGTGAGAAGCCCCGTCAAACATCCGCTGCTTTCGTTACCGTAGTACGCTCCGAATTCCGCAAGCCGTTCTCCCTGACCGTGAGCCACCAGCGTCTTCGAAACGATCCGTCGGCGACACCGATCGCGGACAACATCGTCGACGAATGGGATCGGAATGAACCGTTCCGACGCGGAAACGATTCCCGCAGTGATCCAATGGTACAGTAGCCAATTGTCATCCTTGTTCCGTTTATCGGCAGCGGCGTTTACGTCGGACATAATCGAACTTCACAGATAAAGGGCGAGCCAAACCAAACCAATCGGCTCACCAGAAACGCAAGCATTCTTGCGGCGAAGGCAGCTGAACCCGCTGGACCAACACGCCCGACACAGGGCGTACCACTATACCGGCACTCGACACGACTGTCAGTGGGAGCTAGCAAATTGCCTCGTTCACACGCGCCACTTCCCGACCGTCTAAGCGTACGATAACCTGCTCATTTCGCGGGGACAGTTCGCCCCGGGCTGTGAGGCTCCAGGCTGCTCGTGGTAGAAGATTTCCCATTCAGAGAACCCTTGTTTTTCAAACAGCAACAAGACCACGCCATCAGCGGCTCCCCTGTGATACATTAAGTTTTAAGTACATCCTGCCGTCTCACCATTCGCAACTTTACAAATGCACGACGCTTCGAAAACGGTTTTTCAATTTGAACTTGGCCAGGGACGGCTTCAATCACTCGTACCGATTGCTGTGATCGACATTGGTTCAAACTCTGTCCGTCAGGTGATCTATGAGGGACTGACACGCTCGCCATCGGTGCTGTTTAACGAGAAGGTGCTGTGTGGTCTCGGTCGCGGCATGGTCGAAAGTGGGCGATTGAACGAGAGCGGCGTGGAGCGAGCCTATGCGGTTCTGAGACGGTTTCGTGCACTTGGCGAGCAACTGAATGTGTGCAGGACGCAAGTGATCGCCACGGCTGCGGTGCGAGATGCAGAAAACGGCGCTGAGTTCATCGAGAACGTTGAGCGAATTTTTGGTTGTCACGTGGAAGTTTTGACGGGGGCCATGGAAGCACGCTATTCGGGGATGGGAATTCAATGTGGCTTTCACAAGCCTTCCGGAATCGCCGGAGATATCGGCGGCGGTTCACTGGAACTGGTTACGGTTGATAAGGACATCGGTGAAGGCATCACGCTACCTCTGGGCGGTCTTAGGTTGACCGAACTGTCGGGCGGATCACTCGCGAAGGCAAAAAGTATTGCCCGGGCGAAACTGAAAGAGGTTTCGCTGAACTGGCCAGGCATCGAGAGAAACTTCTATGCGGTCGGCGGAACGTGGAGGTCGCTGGCCAAGCTGCACATCGCCAACCACGACCACCAACTGCCACTGGTACACGACTACCAGGTGTCTGCTCGGGAGATGATGGATTTTTGCAAGACGATCTACACCAGTGATCTGTCCGACATGAAAGGAGTGGATGCCGTTTCGAAGAATAGACGGGACCTGTTGCCGATTGGAGCTGTGGTGATGCGTGAAACGCTGCGGGCGTTAAAGGCTGATCGAGTGGTCATGTCGTCACTGGGGCTTCGTGAAGGCGTCGTGTATTCGATGATTTCTGATGAAGAACAGAATCGAGATTCCCTGCTGGTGGCATGTCGCGATCTATCAACTCTCCGCGCGCGGAATCCTGACCACTGTCAGGAACTTGCGGACTGGACAGAAAAGGCCTTCGTTGCTCTCGGAATCGACGAAACAGAAGACGACTGGCGGCACCGTACGGCGTCGTGTTATTTGGCAGACATCGCCTGGCGAGCTCACCCGGATTTTCGAGCTCAGCAGTACATAGGAATCATCGCGAATGCAGGGTTCGTTGGTATCAGTCACGAAGGGCGAGCTTACCTGGCGATGGCGAATTACCATCGCTATTCCGGCCTCGGGACGAAGGTAGCGGCCCCGGCAATCGCCACCCTGGCCTCCAGCTCTGTGCAGAAGAAAGCGCGAGTGCTGGCAGCGATGTTCCGCGTTTTGTATCTGTTTTCAGGGACGATGCCAGGAGTCATTCCGCGATTGTCGATTGACAAAGACGGCAGCGGGCGAGTCGTGCTCTCAATTCCAGAGGCGATCTCCGACCTGTGCGGCGAACGCCCCGACGAACGTATCCGACAGTTCGGTAACGAATTGGGCATGGAGGTGAAACTTGAAGTCGTCTGACAGGCCCCGACAGTGAGGCCTTCGCAACACGATCGGCTATTGTCATCCGCAACGCTGTGAACGGCTAAATTCAACATGAGACAGGGGACTCATGAGCCAACGACTTCGACGCCTTTTTTTTGCTTGAGCGATTTCATCAGCTCACCGCCACACAAATAGCGGACGATCGATTTGCTGAAAGCCGTGCCTCTGTACTCCGCGTGCGGAATCTCCCAAGGTTGAGGTATGCTCCGATTGCTGATTGAGGTTTCGGCTCTGATTGGCTGGCGGTATCCGGGGGAAAGCCTGAGCTCAGCTATATTCTTTTCGACGTGCCAGCGCGCGGCGTCTCTTGCTACGAACGGCTTCACCTCATCCACGATCGCCAAGTAAAGGACTTCGTCGGCTAACGCTTTGTTCCGAAGGCGTGAAACAATCCGAATTGGCGTGGATAAGATAGTTCCAGCAACAGGCCATTGATCAGCAGAAGAAATCCAGCCCCGAAGGTCACGCACGAAAATGTTGCCGCTTGAGTTGGATGCTTCAGGATCTTAGCAGTGGTGCAAAGCTTTCCCCCCAAAGTTCCCCAGCCGGATGCCAGCAACTGTATAGCCGCGAGCCTGGTGACCGCCGTGAGACGTTCCGGTGTGGCGGCGACCATCGCTGAGACTGTTCCTGCACCTGTTCGTTGTGGCAACACGCGTGGCGATTGAGGCGTGTGAAGCCGACTCGCAGAGTTGTCTATTCCTCAGCTTTCCGTCCGCGAACTTGCTGGTGAAACTGCTTCCACGTCAGCAGCGTAATGTTCTCATCTTTCAGTAACTGCCGTGTCTCTTCTGAGGTAAAGATTCGGCGGTCGCCGTCACGACGTGCCGCACTATTCGTGATGGCCTTCAGTTCCTCGTTCTCGATCCCGCAGTGAATGATGAGTTCGGAAACTCCGGGCTTCAATTTGCGAATCGTGTCGTAGTAGTTCTGCTTACGCTGCTCGTGAGTATCGCCGCCGTAAAATTGCGCCAAGCCGTCCAGAACAGGAAGGTTTTTCTCATCCAGAGCCTTCACCACACCAGCGGCTGCTTCTTTGATCGCAGGGAATTTCGCTGCCGTGGCGTCATCAAGACTGCGCAAAAACAAGATCGGAAGTTCGTAATCGATGGCCAGCCTGGCATAAACTTCAACCAGATCCGGGCGGCTCACAAGAGCTCCCATGTGTGTGTCGAGATGAGAGATTGGCACGCCAAAGGCCTTCGCTCGGTCGATCTGGGCGCGAAGCTCTTTCTCGACTTCGTCAGCACGAACATTTGCGGCGACCTGTCCGACGTTGTCCCAGAGATACCCATCTTTATCGACAAGACTGGGAACTTCTTGCCGCGGCGCGACGGGGCCCCAACGGTAGTGCTTCCATTCAGAATTCAGCGTCAGATGGATGCCGTAATCGAATTCAGGATGCTCCCGAGTGTACTCTGCAAACTCAGAAAACCACGGGCACGGCACCATGATACTGGCCGACGAAACGATGCCGGATTCGAGTCCCTCAATGGTCGCCACGTTCACCGAATGCGACATTCCAGCGTCGTCTGCGTGGACGATTAGAAATCGTTCCTGAGCTGCTAATGAGCACGGCAGTGCCGCCATGCTGAGTGCGGCAAAAAAGATTGACCTGTGCATGTTTGCGTTTCCGATCGAATGCGGCCTGGCGAAGTCCAGACGAGTGGCTGGCAAGTTAGCGTCGCCTTGAAGTAACAGAACAACTTGAGCGGGCGGAAATGATAGTCACAAATCAGTCGGTGTCACGCCACGATGCGGCGATGACAGACGAGAACACATTTGTTGGAAGGCGAATAAGCGACGCAGCCACATAGCAACCGTCGCATGCGGACCGCCAACGATACCACATGCCTGATGAGGTGCCGTATTTCGCCACAGTTGAATAGACGCGCTGCTGCTATGGTCTTAGACCGGTCTCTTGGAAAGGTTAGCAGGGACGCCGCGTCAACGGTGACGGATCCGAGAACCACAACCGATTGAAACGCACCTGCGCCGCTGCAACCGTCTCAGGCCACTCACTGCCCAGCCAGTAGGCACACGTTCTCACCGCCGTCTTTCGCCATGCTGCCTGTGTACGCAAACTTAATTTGCCGTAGCTGCAAACGTATAGGGCCGTTTATCGCTCTACTGCTGCACGTTTCACGCTGGCGGGAGCGAATTTTCGCTGGGGGGGCGTTGGAGTTAAGAGCGAGGGCTCTTTCCGGCGATGCGTTTCGATCGCTGCTCAGCGTCGTTTGTTGGCCAACGAAGCTATTGAGCCTCAACTTCAAGTCCGCTCCGTTACCGAAGCGATAAAATCGTACTGATGCACGCTGCAAGGTTGGCCCCGATGTCGAACGCGTGTAACCCGGCCTTAGATGAATGGCACTCCATTTCTTACAAGCGGCAGACACACCTGCAAATCGCCATCATTCGGGAAGAAGTGTATTCCGCTTGCGTTTCAGACCGGCCCCGTGTTCGGAAATCGCTCCCAGAGTGTTTTTGATCTCGACGATCACAGGTGGGCCGTTTGGTTCATACTGGATTGAGCTGTTTTCGATTCGGGAGTTCTTGATGTCAATCAGGCGTGTCTCCTGACCTGCGACAAAGTGGACGTTGTCCAATGTGGCGTCGGTGAACTTGAAGTAGGTCCCGGTGACCTTTGACACGTTTTGCAGGTGTTCTCCGTTGAGCATCAGCGGGGGTGTTGCCACCTGTTCTCCGTCCGAACGATTCAGGCCGTCGGCGACTGCTTTGTCGTCGAACAGAATTGACAGAGAACAGTTTTTGTAGGTGTTGTTGTGAATGCTTGCCACGCCGGTTCGCGTGGTGTATCGCACCAACCCGCCGGTGTACGAGTTGTTTCGAAACGTATAATTGTGCGGACGTCCGTGAACAATGACATTTCCTTCGAAGACATTGTCCTCAATCAGCAATTCGCTTCCGGCGCAGATGACCAGGTCACCGGCAACGTTGTCCTTGAAGCGATTATTTCGAACGACAACGTCCTGCATGAGTTCCCATCCGTCTTCGAAGTCAATTCCGTAGGCGGGAGCCGTGCCGCCGTTTCGTTCGAAAAGGTTGTCTTCAATCAGCCATCGATTTCCGCCGCAGAATCCCAGTCCGAGGCGGCGGTTTTCGAAAAGCGTATTATGGTGGAAGTGGACATCGCACGGCGGCCGAAAGTTTGTGATGCGCCCAACGAATGTGCCACGTGCGGCTCCAGCGTGAGCCGGGGTTTGGGAAACGGCGGGTTGATTAAATTCCAGATGAACGAACTGTGCATTATCCGGGATGGTGACCTTCCTGAATTGCAGGCACTTCTGCATTTCGATGAACTTCATTTTCGCATCGTAGAAGTGTGCCTGATAAAGTCGTCCTTTGATGAAGGGATATCCCAGGTAGCCCGTCGAGTATCCGAATTCAAACTGACCACCGCAGGACGTAAGGTCGAATGGTTCGATACTCCGCATCTTTTTTGAACTGTCGACCTTTGCACCGGCCGAATCAAAAGCTCCCTGCTCAAGATGCCTGGGGTAGACGGAGTATTTGATCTTCTCCAGCAGTTCCGGACGCGTTCTTGCCCCGCTGTTTCGAGTGCTCACTCCGTCTCCTGTGACATGGGAAACGGTCAGGTGATCGACTTCAACCCCTTGACCGCCATGAAGAACAAGTCCATGTCCCCATTCGTGTCCGCGTCCGGTCGAAAAGTCGTGAGTGTCCTTGTCGCCGCGAATGTGGCCGTTGGTAAGCCGAACATCTTCGGCCCCGTCGACAATTTCGATGACCGAATACTTTGCAAGCCCATTTGAGCGAAGTTGCAACGTTGCGCCGTTCAGGTCGATGATGGTCTGCCTGTGGTCAATCACGACAGGATCGAGCTCGCTGATTTGATAGATCCCTTTCGGAAATACGATTCGATTTGCGTTCAACGTTTTAGCATGTTGCAGTGCCTGATTGATTCCATTTGATGTTTCGACAGCGTGCGAGTTGTCGGTGTGAATGTTGAACCGTTCGAGCTCAAGCACATACACGCGTTGGAACTTTTCGGCGTCTGCTGTTGTCCGGGGCGTCTCGGTAATCACTATTTCGGGAACGAAATAATCACCTCCGGCTGTTCGCGATGCATCGTTGACAGCCTCAGCAGGCATCCAATCCAACTTTCGAGGAGCCTTGTCTGCAGCGATCACGTGTGAGGCAAGTGCAAGAACGAACAACGAGCAGTAAATGAATTTCATAACGTAGCACAGTTCTGAAATGATGGACCGCCAGGGACTCACGACCTGTGGCGAGCGTACGGCGGTGCTGGACTCAATGGATCTCAAAGTGTCAGCGTTTGTCACTTATCCGCCCGATTATTCGGTATCCACCGCCACCAACTGAACGGCATCGACGATGGAAAACCCACCCGCATTCGCGGTGCCGATTTTTACAACCAAGGAGTCATCAGCTTTTAGTTGGTACTGCCCCAATGGAAGGAAGTTGTGCTTCAAGGGAGCTTTAGTCGTCATGTCCACGTGAGTTGTCTGCTGGACTCCGGGCGCGATCACGTCGACCGGCACGCGGCTTCCGAAATTCGAATTGCGGATGTACGCGATACGAACTTCAAACAGCCCCGTACTCGGAACACGAAGTTTAAAGGTACAGGTTGCTCCGCTGTCACTCGCGGCTTTTTGATAACCAAAAGCAATGTGGCCGCGTTTCGGTTGCTCGCCAAACCAGTCGCCCTGTGTCACCGCCTGCCTGTCGTCGACAACAATTCCTTCCAGGCTTTTCGGGTCAACGCCTGTAGCAATTCCAAACGGCCCAGCGCTGGCCATTGAATCCTGAGGAATCGTGATTTGCGAATCCGGTGTATCACGACGTGCCTTGCCCGGCAGTTTCAGCAGCGAATCCAAATTATTCCAGTAGTGCAGATAAACGTCGCGAGGATAGCAGCCCTTTTGAATGCAAACGCTGCTGGCCTTGCCGACGACTTCGCCCATCATGCCGCACGTCTTCATGACTCGCGTCGTCCCCAGTGCTTCGTGAGTCACGCTAATGCAGCGCCCGGCCATAAACAGATTGTTGATGTTTTTGGAGTAGAAACATCGGTACGGCAGTGGGTAGCCATACGTGCGATCGACTCCTTCTCCGTGGACGGCGATCGAGATGAATGGGTTGTCGGGGAACTTCTTTGCGTATTGCTTTTTGGGGTAGTGGAGGTCGACCGACCACGTGCTGGGGACGCAGCCATCTGGAAACTGTTTTTTTGTCACGACATCCTGATGCTGTAGAATGACGTCTCCCGTGAGCAGGCGACTTTCTCGAGGACCACCAATGTAGGCAATCCATGTGAGGAAGGCGTTCGAATGCTTTTCAGCTCCCCGTCGGTTCTTCATCGCGTTGAAGGCACCGTACACAGCCCGCAGGTTCCAGTCACGAATTCCCTCCGCATCGTTGACCGGATCCTGGTCAAAACCACTTTCCCAAAACCACTGGCCGTGATGCCCATGAGGATATGGAAAGTCCTGCATATCAAGATCCAGAGCCCACGGTGTCGCGGGATAATTGACAGGCTGAGCGCCTTCGTCCCACGCCCACATGTTGCTCATCCCCATTCGCCCCTTGTCCTGCATTCGCCAGTTGGCTCCCGCAAGAAAACCGACGGTGCCGTGTCCGGTGCAATCAGAATAAAGTCGTCCGGAGAATTTCTTGTGTTCGCTGGTGCGAGTATCAAATGCATGAACAGCGGAAATGTGAACTTCGTCCACATCAACATCATAAACATGGTGATTCAAGAACAGGTCGATGTTTGCTTCCGACCGAACAAGGTTCTCTTTCAAAGCATCGCCGAATTCTTCATAAGTACCAGGTGACTTGCGGGCGCTGTCAGCAAACTCTTCGATGATCTCTCCAATCCTCGGGTATTTCCCTCGACGAATATGCCCCTGCGCCCAAACTCGAACTTCGCTGGAACCGTTCCCGCCCAGGACCGGGCGATCCTGAATCAGAGCCACCTTACAACCCATTCTGGCGGCTGAAATTGCAGCTCCCATACCTGAATAGCCGCCACCAACGACGACCAGATCATAGCCGTCTTTGATCGTCGGTTTTTCCTGCAGGCCCAGCAACCGTCTGCGCCATGCGGGCAGAATCTGGTCATCGTTGGGTGGGACTTCATCACCAGTTGTTAAGTAGATTGCGTCGCAGCGGCCATCGAAGCCGGTCAGGTCGCGTAGTCTTATCGTCGCGATGGTTGATTCGACGTCGATCGTTCCGCCGTCCTGCCAATGCCAATCGTCCCCCTCGGTTCCGAAGGTCCTGGGTGCCGCCTCATCATTGACCAGAATCTGGAACCGGCCAGGTGTTCCCGGCGCGTTCCAGCGAGCGACCCAGTCTTTCGTGCGTGCATAGACGCGGTATGTGCCTGGCGCCGGCAGTTGGACCTTCATCGTTGCGTCGGCCACCGGTTTGCCCAGACCATGAGCGAGCAAGTATGGCGAACCCATTTCGCGGATGAATTGTGTATCGAGCTTCCAGCCACCGCGTTGTTCAAAGCTTTCTGCTTCGATGAACAATGATTCGGCTTTGGTTTTGCCGTGCCAAAACAACAGCCCAATCACAAGGGCCTGTGCGATTCTCATGGGATCTCTCAATTGTTCTATGCCGTAAAACCGAACGGGAATGCTCACCGCCAAAGATGGCGAGCGCGCTATTCGCTGTCGACAAACTTCATTTTGTTCCACGCTTTCAGAACGGCAGTCCCGTACGACCGAATGTCGTTCACTTCCATCTTCGTTCCGCGTGGAGCGAACGGCGTTTCCAGTGTTGCCGCCATCAGGATTCCCGGGCGATGAGCAAAATGGCTACTGTTCATAGTCCTCTTTGTGGCGCTGTCCGGTTTCAGCCAGACCAACGGTCCGCTGGGTGCACCGTCGGGGAGTTCTGCTTTGATGTTTGCCGCGAACTGCTTCACTGTGGCGAGGTTGTGAGATGGGACATCTGAAGTGCCGGCAAAATACATCAACTGATGAATGTCCATGACAAGAGTTGGACAGTGGAAGTCCAGTGACGCTCGGATGTTCTTCTCGTTCGCCAGGTTCATAATGGCCTTCACTTCCGGGAACGCCGCTTCAGGACCATAGTCGCGGTTGTGATCGTGAGGTCTTCGCCCTTTGCCCTGATCACCTTCTTCGACGCCATCCTTGTCAACAAATGGAACGACGTACAACACGTAGTCGCGACGAAATTCTTTGCCGACGGGATTGTCCGAGACTGCAGATTCCATGACGCCTTCCAGTAGGTAGCTTGCGATGGATTCCCCGGCATGGTGCCGGCCCGTGAACAACACGGCTTTCTTATCCGGGCCCGGAGTTCCAATTTGCACCAGCTCGACGTTTCGACCATGGGCACTTTCAGTCAACACGCTGGTTGCAAAGTGCGGATTACCAGAATGAGTTGCGACAAACTTTTCAAAGTCTTTCTGTACGTAGGGTATCGACGACGAGAATCGAACCTTCTGGCCAGGTTCAGAAAACTTGTAGCTGAATGACCGCCCACGAATGACTGCTGTCTCATTTCCCATCCACGTCCATGTGGTGCCATCGTCTTTGCTGATTGCCGGCCCTTGAAATCCAACGGCACCGTTTTTGAATCCAGCAGTCTTCTCGGGGAATGAAAAAATCATCTCGCCTGGTTCCTTCGCAACGGCTTCGAAGTACCAATAAAACCAATCACGCCCACCGCGCAGATCTGGCTTCATTTCAATTGCTTCACCATCGTTCGAAATGACGACGATATTTCCACCGGGAAAATCCGAGCGGATTGTGACTATGGGCGGATCGGCCGCTTGAACCACGTTGCCAGTCAGAACGATTGCAAGCATTCCGACCGTGAACAGTGCTGTAGATTTCATAAAGTCGACCTCGACCAGTTGGAAGTAGCTTCGATTGCGACGGACCATTTTTTCGCTGCCAGACAGATTGCCAACTAGCACTTACGATTCGTCCGAATCCAGATCGAAGTCGAATTCGTTGTGACCGGCGACGACCGTCGAATCCAACGTCGTGTTCTTGTTGTATCGTTCAGGAATTTTGACGCGTTGACCGGCTTGGGGCAGCGGTGGTGCTTCGGGATCTTCTCCCCCATTTTCGAGCCACATAATGCGGACGTCGTGGTGCCCCACCTTTGCCCCCATGGTGTTCTTGATGTACTTCAATGCGTAGCGTCCTTCGCTGTCGGTGACACTGTGCGACGGCAGGGGGATTGCACGTTAAGTCATTTGCCGAACAGGACTTTCGCGAGGTATGTCTCATCCCAGGCAGCATTGAGTCTTTTGTTTTTGATCCCCACCTTGGCTGTGGATTCGTTTTTCAGAAGACTCAACGCCGTGCGGCGAAGGATGCTGAAGTTCATATCTGCGTGGCCTTTGCGGATCCTCGATTGATCTTCCTGGAAAGTGACGTCCAGTTGCCAATGCAAATTGTTCTCGACACCCCAATGGCTCCGCACAGCTTCGGCGAAACGACGGCCGGAGACATAACGGCTTAAAATGTAATAGCGGATGCCGATGCACATTTTGCCGTCGCGGAGAGTGTTGTTGATCGCGATCCCGATCGCCTTCAGGTTCTTCCAGCGATGTGCGTCCGGAAGATCCTCCGGCGCACGACAGATCAGATACTGTCGCAAATCTTCGCGGCCGCCGGTGTTTTCTTTCGTTTCAAATCGTCGCACCGGACAGCGTGCAAAGTCATCTTCCAAATGGTCGGCGAAGAACGCGACAAGACCTGCGTGTAGCGTGGGCTGATTGCCTTTCGCGGCAAGACAATAGTCCGCCTCTGCGTCGACAATCTTCGACGCGATTTCCGTTTGGCAACCCATGGCGTCAATCGTCACTAAAGCACCGGAAACCTCGATCAATTCCAGCAGTTTGGGAATCGCCGTAATCTCATTACTCTTCGCATCGACGACGACTTGCCCGAGACTGATATGATTGGCTGTGGCCCATGCACTGACCATGTGGATGGCCGACTTGCCACTGGCTTTGTCATAGCTGCGACGGAGTGTCTTACCATCGATCGCGATGATTTGTCCGTCACTGATTTTCTGCAGAGAAGTGATCCAATTCAGTAAGCACTTTTCAAATTCTGCAGGACGAATCAGAGCGAGGATGGCGTTGAAACGATCGTGCGACGGAATCCCTGCGGACAGATCGAGATACTTCGCAAACCAATCTCGTTTCGTTCTGCCAAACTTCGCAATCGCGACAAAATCATCCGCGCCACTGATCACAGCACAGACTGCAATGAACAGAATATTTTGAAGCGGATAGACCGGCTCACCGCGCCTTGGATCCGTAACATCAGAGAAATGATCGACAAAACTGGTGGACAAAGGCATGGCAGGAATCCTTTCGCGGCTCAAACATTTCAGCACACATAGCAGCGTGAAACATCACACTGACACTGAAGGTTGCCATCTATACCATCTTATCCAATGTCGCGCAATCCGCCTATGTGCGACGGGCGTCCGGATTCCGGAGTGAACTCGACCGTCACACCGACCAGCGGTTTGCCATCCATCGTGATGACACCTTCGACATCACCCACCTCAGGCATGTCCTCCGGGCCGTCGCTGCACCCCGATACGATGACAAAGCCGACACCGGCAAGCAAAATTGCAAGAGTCTTTGACATGTTGTGCTTCTTCTATCTGCGCGTTTCAACAATTAGAACGCGATGGTTGAGTACATGAAAGAAAACGAACTTCCAAGCCAACGGCCAAACTCGGCATGCGTTAGCTGTTAAGAATCGGATCTAAAATTCGCCGATGACTTCTCCACCGTTGACCGTACCCAACGCTGCGTAAACTCGCAGATCCATGTTTTCGCTGCCGAATCGCACCGATCCGTCACCCATCAGGAAATGCACGCCGCCAACATGAGGACTGCTCATGGAAAGCGTGTTGTTGCCAAACATGATGTAGGCCAGATTGTCGGCCGCGCGATCCATGCGTGTCAGACTGTCGAAGGTACTGCTGGCCATCTTGTTTCCGACTGACCGATCACCAATCCAGATCGAGCCGCGGTAGATGCCCATCGTTGATCGTTCGGCGACAATCACGGTATTGCTCATTCCGTCCGTAAAGTCACGAAATCGTGCGGCCGGTCGAATCTTGTCCTGATCCATCGCACCACCAAGGTCCCGTGAATCATCGTGGTTGGATGCGCCAGCAATCCCAACGTAGTTTGACTTCCCGTAGCTGATGTAGTTTCCCGAGCCTGCTGTTTCTTCGGGGCCCTGTTGGTTTGGGTCGTCGTTCACGCCACTACCCGGATCGGATGGGCACACGAATCCAGACAAAACTGTTCGTGCGGCAACGTCGCGAATGTAGGTCGTTCCGGTCGATGGCGAGACCGCGACGTCCCAAATTTCCGTCATTCCGCCATGTTCACTGATGCTGTTGTAGAGGTTCGCCTGGTCAATATACGGCAGAATCATGGTTCCCCATCCAAGATGCGACGCGGCAAATCGTCCGGATGGCAGCGTGCGAACCGTGTCATGGTAATTGTGCAAAGCGAGGCCAATCTGTTTGAGATTGTTTTTGCACTGAGTTCGACGAGCGGCTTCGCGGGCTTGCTGGACAGCGGGAAGTAAAAGAGCGATGAGGATGGCAATGATCGCAATGACCACCAATAGTTCGATAAGAGTAAATCCGATACGAGTGCGTTGTTGACGTTTTTCCGGCGTACACATTGGAAGCTCCCTTTACCAGGTAGGTCGTTAAAATGAATGCGACTGCTTTCCATTCGGTTCGTTCGTTCCGAACACAGACGCCAGCAGCAAACGCCCGACAACGGATGTCATGCCGCTAAAAAAAGAACACAATATGAGCGCAATCGAAGAACAGACTGCGAGTTCTTCGATGATTGAGACGTGTGAAGAACTCGTCGATTATTTAAACAGTCAATGACTGGTTAGCGGAACCGATTCACTTTGTTGTCACAGGGTGACGCATGACAATTTCCAGTGCGGGACCGGATGCTTCAGGATGCTGACTGCTTGCAAAAGCGTGTACCAGGCCTTGTTCTTCGCGTTCGAGTGTCTGGCGAACTAAAACAAAGCTGACAACTTTGTCGGAATCGGATTTCAGGAATTCTGTCAGGGCTTCGCCGCCAAGAGTGAAGCTCGACGTCTGCACGCCACGTGAGACGTCAAATGTTCCGAGCAATCGGCACTGGTCAAGATCAGGAGCTTCTTTCCACTTCAGATCGTCGCTCTCCCACCATTCCGCCGATTCATCGGTCACGCCGTACACCGCAAAGATATTTGTTTCCGGCAAAAAAGCGGCGGAACCCAATCCTGTAGGGACAAGATTGAGCCGAATACGTGCGGATTCCATGTCGGCGAGTTCAACGTCTGAGAGATCAAACTGAATCAGCGAGCGACGGCTGTAACCACTCGACCTTCTTCCACTTTTTGCCATCAAGAAATGAGGGTGCAGATGCCCGCGTCGATAGTTGTGCTGAATGATCGAAGCCTCGTCGGAAGTCGTGACCCGCAGGACATTTAGCTGCTGCAACAGTTTTCGGGCTGGCTGCTTATGCAAAGCGGGCGTCAGCGATTCCGCCGTCACCACGGCGCTTTGTTCTTCCAGCAAACGAGCGGAGTGTCCTGTTCGGGGATGGTTGATTGCGACTTCGCCAGACAGAACTTCCAGTGATGTTTGTTGAGCTTCTTTATCCACTGAAACAGAGAACTCGGTCCCATAGTCGATCGCTCGACCATTCGGTATGTCCATCACAAAGCCGATCGCTGACTCTGGAACGTTCACAACAGCGGTCCCGTCGACCATCACGGCCTGCATCGGCGTTTGGATAATCAGATGAGCGGGCGCTTCAAGAAAGACCTGTGCACCGGACTTAAATCGTATTGAAGCAACTCCGGATTTCAGTTTTAGAAACCCGGCCGAAAGTTCTGAACCAGGTGCGGTCGGAAGTGAACTTTCCCAAGTGGCATGTTCGCTCGAAACGAGAGTTGCAATGATTTTGGGATTCGACCATCGCCAGATGCCGACTAGTCCAATCAACAGCACTAATGCCGCGGTCAAAGGAAACAATCGCCGCGTCAGCGTCTTGACGCGACTGGCTCGCAGGACCTTCAATTCTCCTTCAACAAGCGAATCACCTGCCATGTGCAGCAAAGCGTGCTGTCGTTTGAGGTCGAGGTACAGGCGACGTGCTCGTGGGTCGTCCAGAAGTTGAGTTTCCAACTCAGCAATTTCTGCGTCGGTGATCGCACCTTCCAACTGCCGCTCAATCAATTCTGCCAGGCGGAGGTCATCTTTATTCATTGCGTCGAACCTCCCTGCATGCAGTTCCGCAGGGTTAATCGAATTCGACTGAGCACCCGATACGTCGCTTCGACTGTCCGATCGACTTTCGCCGCCACATCTTCAACACCGGAGTCCTTAAAATATCGCCGAATCAGCATCTGGCGATGGTCCGCCTGCAACCGCTCAATGCATTGCCTGAGTTTTTGAATCTGTTCGTCGTGAGTGCCAACGGTCGCTTCAAATTCTTCCGCCAAACGTTCGTAGCAATTTTCACTGAACCAAAGCCGTTTCGATTCAATCGCTTTTTGTTTTCTATAGGTCAGCACTCGGTTCAAGGCGACTTTTCGCGATCACGCGGCAAAGTCAGTCCCCGACTCAAACGAACCAAAAGAACGCCACAACGCGACTTTGGTTTCCTGCAGTATGTCCTGCGAATCCGCCATGGACGGCACAAGACTCATCACATATCGAGTCAACGACTGGTCATGCTGGGCAAGCAATTCCACGAAGTCATCGGCCTTCGCACAATCAGTATTCGTGGAGTCCTGGTTCATGCTCTCTAAGTGCCACACAGGTAAAGATTGGACAGTTGAATTTCGGAGAATATGAAAATTGTGCGAAATTCGTACTCTGCCCCGCACTCAGGCGCGTCGAGCGTGCCCATGTCGCCCGCGCGGTGTAAGTGGGCTGTGCGGTCGCTCAGAACAGGGAAATCTTCGTTTTCCAGAATACCAACGCGAATAAAGTGCCTGCAAGTTCCACACCACACGTGGTTCACACAGGATTGCGACCGCCCACATGTGCTCTCCAGCCGCAAATTTTGGAAGCTGTAGGGGCTCACTTAGCTTGGGGTGGGGACAAATCGGTTGAAGACTGCTGGCCTCAATACGTGATTCACCGCTTCTTCGGGCTTCCGCATTGCTTTCAAAACTGCTTGGGGGCTGCGGCGAAGTGCAGTGTGCATTCAACGATGCCACCCCTCACGTCCCGGCCGTGTGAGACGAGTCGAATAGATCCCGGCATCGGTTGAACGTAGCGACGCGCGTCCTACGGCCATTCGGCACGAGCCGCGCGGAAACTGAGCGGTCACGGCAATGCTGTTGACATGCATTCTTAATTCGGCGGTTGGAACTACAGTCCGATTAGCTCCCACCGATGCCTGGACAGCCATCGCCAAGAACGACAGGAACGGTCTCATCTAGCTTTGTAAATCTTCGGCCTCTTGCTGTTCGATTTCTTCGATCTGCTTCAATAGGTCTTCCGCTTGAGCAGACATCGCCGCGAAGCCTTTGATGTCACCGCCACGCTGAAGATCCCGCGCCTGTTCGAGGCGAAGAGCATACTCCTTTTGCAACCGCTGAAGGGGCGATTTCCGAAACAGCTTGAACATACGGGTCTCCATTGTGGGATGTGCACTTCAAAGTAAGCCCCCCTGAAAGTCACGACGGCTGTCGAAGGGCGGAAGTTGCGCGTGGTGGCCGGGTTATAGACGCGAACGACATTCTGTCCGGTCGCGCACAGCAAATGCTACGGTGGCCGGGGCCAATAGAGTTCGTGAAGAGAAAGTTCACGATCCACACGTGTCGCAACAGCACCTGCCGCCTCGCATCGGCACGGTCGGCTGAAGCAATCTGGCTGCACTGTGTTTGACACTGCCTCCTCGGTTGCCGCCATGTTTGCACTTTGCCCTGGGCAGGAATCGAAACTCGCTGCAGCCAAATATCGGCCCCTGGTTTTAAGTTTGGGGCTGTCTACAAACTGGCGCGAAAAATCAAATCATCTGGCAATGAAGGGAAGACGAACATGAAGCAGCGATCAATGGCTAAACTGGGGTACATCCTGGCGGCCGGAGCATCACTGGTGGTATCAGTGTCACTCTGGTTCACCGGCAGTAAGGAGCAAGGAGTTTTTGTGGGGCTATGGGTGCCATCAATTCTGTCACTGGGCGCTCTGATGCTGACTGGAGGTCGAGATGAGTGACATCGGAATCTTCATCTTCGGGATGTTCATTTTCGGAGTAGCGATTTGCTCCACACTCATCGTTGTGCTGGCTGGCAACGTAACTCCCGCTGAAAAAGTCAAGACGCCAGAGACAAAAACGGACGTCAGTGGCAACGCAGCCGTTGTGCCGGAAAATGTGTAACCGATCCGCCGGACCTGTACATGCGTGTGCTGACATATCACACGAGACCGCTGTATCCTTGTCCTGAAGCAGCCTCTCCCGCGCAGCGGGCAATGTGACCTATGTCTCCAAACGCCACCAGCGAAGCTGATCACTAATCGTTCAGTGAACAGACGATACGGGCGTGAACTGTGTAGCCCTATCAGCACCCATTGTCGACTACAGGACTGACATCGTGGATCCGGAAAGCCGCCGCGTCGCACGCAAAAGTTCGTCGCCTGCAGACGCCCCCTAAGCTGATGTTCAAGCCGGGGTCAGTCTGCAGCAAAGAATGGGCGAAGAATTTGCGGACCTCAGTGCATCCCGCATTTGGCGGAAGGAAGAAAGTGCGGCAACGACTCCAATTAACGGCGACTCACGAAAATAGCCGGCACCGCTTCAATACCCTTGAACAGTTCCAACCAAATTCGTCGCCCTAACATCGTGTTCCGAACACGCCATTCGACAATCAACTTGGTTAATAATTCGCAGTCGATAGTGCGGTAGCGATCGCACCGACGATGGCGATCAGTAGTGTGAGGCCAAACAAGGACATCAGCGGCCAGAAGCTCCAGTGGCGTGGACCGCGGTCGTGAGTAATCATGTCCTTTGTTATGTGGCCAAGCGTTTCGCGCTGGTCAGCCTCACCTGTCAACAACTGCACATCGAAAGTATTGCTCCGTTCGTCAGTGCGGCAAATCCCGAAGAGTTCTTCCCAATCGCCGTCCTTCTTTTTCGCATGCACGTGAAATTCGAACACCTGCACCCAACCGGGACGTTCGATGGCTTTTAGTTCGAGCTTTAGAAAATTGGCAGAGCGTCCGAAGTAGCCGATTTTGCTGAGATGGTCGCGAAGATCCTTCTCGGTACACTTGTTGGAAAGAATCGGCGCGGTGGGGGCTCCTATTTGCTTGTTTACTTCTGATTGATTCTTCAGCTGTCGTATAATTTCGACCTCCTGATACCGCAATATTTTGGGCCGGTTCACACTGGATTCGCACCACGGGCAGACCTTCGTTTCATCTGCGGAAATCGACAGAACGCGTTCGCCACACTTGTAACAAGTGGCGTCGGGATCAAAGTCAATCTCGGTCAGTGAGGCGGGGCCTGGTGGACGCGTCATGTGAATTCCGTCGCCATTTTTCCAGACATGGAGTTTCATGATCGACAAAGCTATGCCTCCCTGATGATCGCTTCCGCGGCCAGTCTTCCGGATTCCATAGCTCCGTTGATGGATCCATTACTCCGGTAGTCACCGCAGATGTAAACGTTGTCTCGCAGCTTTGCCGGTTGCACAAGCGGCTCAAAGGCGGGTGAGGTCTGATTGGGCAGGGCATATGGAATGTTGTAGGTGCGCAGGTGTTTCCACGAATCCACAACACTACCAAACCAACTGCGCAGGTCGTCGGCGACAGCCTTGTGCAACGTAGAATCGGTGGTTGCAGCGTTGAGTACCGTCGCGGATATTATGGAACTGCCATCTGGTGCGTACGCTGAGGAAACCTGACTGGGCACACAGAGGTTATTAACGAGTCCGGATCCGGTCCCGTTCAAAAGCAACATGCGATCTTTCACAGGCGGTTTTGGAGCAGAAAAGTAAACGCAGTTAACGGACCGTGGCTTCCTTGTGGACGCAAGTTCCGGTATCAACTTCGCAGCAGCGGGCTGGTCGGTCGCCACGACAACACTGTTGCAGGAAATCACTTCACCGGATTGCAAAGTCACCTGATCACTTTTGATCTCTGTGACGGCCTGGTTCAATCGAATGGCACCGTTGGGAAGCTGCCTGGCGAGCTGTTGAGGAATTTGGCCCATGCCCAGCGCTGGCAACGCGGTGTCTCCGGCACTGAACATACGAAACACGAAGTACAGCATGCGGCAGGATGTCTGAAGCTCCCGGTCAAGAAACACGCCGCCAAGAAAAGGACGCAGAAACGATTCCACCATGCTCGTAGAGAATCCCAGCCGTTGAAGCTCGGCTTCGGTGGTCCGATCGGGACGTTTAAAGAGGCCTGCCATCGTGCCTCGACCGGCCTCCCACCTCAGGCGACCGATCCGCAACTTGTCGGCGAATCCTCCGATCGGAGCGAAGGCCGTGGTGAGCGCTTGACTCGGGCGCCGCCACGGATCCGCCATGCAATGAAGTCCGGTAGTCGTCCGAATCAGTGATCCGGGTTCGAACGCCTTCAAATTCAGTGCGTCGTAGTCAAGCTGCTTCGCCGCTTCCGGGTAGGCTGTCAACAGCACCTGAAAGCCCCGATCCAGCAGAAAGCCGTCAACCTCGTCAGTGCGCACTCGACCTCCCACGCCGTCGGCTGCTTCAAGCAGAACGAACTCAACACCGCGGGCGTGAAGTTCCCTGGCACAGGTGAGGCCAGCCAGCCCCGCTCCGATAATGACTACTGGATCTGGCATAGTTCTTCCGTTCTAAAGCTCGTCAGTCTGTTGGCAGCATCGCCCAGAGTTCCGGACGACCGACGTTGCAATGGACAGCACGAGCCAGCGGCCCGCCAAACGCCCAACTCAAGAACAAGGCCGTGCGAGCCACGTTCCAAGGCCCGACCGTCGGTGCCTCACCACTGGACAGGGCCTGACTCCGGCGTTCCGGGCAGGGGATCGGCTGGAAGATCGATTCCGCTGTTGCCGACCGATTCGGATCCTGCTCGGTTATTCCGTCGAGATCGAAAATCGCCTTTTGCAATTCGCCCGGATTGTGATTTGTGGCCAGTTGATGATCCAAAGCGAACACACCGCGTCGGTTAAACATCGGCAACACTAACAGGCCAGCAAATGAAAACACCGAGAACCAGAGAAACGCGGATATCAAGTCTGCAACAGATTGCACGCCCCCTCCGCAAGCGATGATGGCAGCAGCGAAGGTACTAACGTTCCACACCATCGCGCAGATGATACCCCGCAGCCGTAGCCCCGTCGTCACTGCAACTCGACGTCGAGTCACCAATAGTTCGATGTCGGAATCTCGCAAATTTCCCTTCCATCCTGCCGGAATGAGAATGCGTTCAAATCCCGGAAGCCCCGCGACACCTCCCACGAAACGTTGGTCGACATGCTGCACGAACGCCCCCATGCCAATTTCTTTGCCGCTTCGATTCGAACTTGTGAAACGCCAGATCAGTTCCTGCCCAGCCAGCAGTATGACCTGCAGTGTCGCGAACGCAGCAATCAGCCAAGGCGTTCCGAACTCTCTGCCAATCTGCAGGTAGAAGAAGAAACTCACGGAATACAGCAGGGTCTGAAAAGCCACGGACCGTGACCAGCTTCGCAACCATGCCGAAGAATTCGGGGGCCTGGATTCGCAGGCGGCAGGAATCACTATTCCGCCAAGTAAGTCGAAGGTGATCAGCAGACCGGCGATGGCAACGAAGAACAGAAAAAAGCTGCCAAGCTCATTTGCGACAGTTGATGGGCTGGCGGGGAAGAAGCTTTGAGCGGCGTCAGTGTACAGCGCCGTCGAGGCCAGTGTGACGAGCGTTCCGACACATGCGATGCCAATCAGAAGTCGTGCTTTTCCGGGCTGCATGTTCACGCTCCATTGCGTCATCGTTTAGTCAATTTTTTGTGCGTGCCCTGTTCCGCCATAAATGCCCGCCAGTCGACAATTGGCTGGAGCAACGACGCAACAAGTCACGCGAGTCATGCTTCGTTTTAGACGAGCGCCGATCAGCGGCGACCTTAAAGCTCTCCAGATCAGTGATCTGAGAAATTGAATTCTCACCGAGCAGGTCTACAAACAGACTCAACAAACTTGCAGGTGCAGATATGAAACGGACAGAAAACAGCTCAGCCCCGACCGTCTCCTACCTAATTGAACACTCTCACGGAACTTGTGAGCTGTGGATCAAGCGGCGAGAGGATTCGGACAAAAGCGTTTACGAGCCGCTGAAGTTGGTTCGTGTTTCAGGACAGGGCACCGTATTGCTGCGGACCGAAATGATTGAAGAAGCGATTCGTCTCGAAGAGTGGATGGCAGACCATTTTGAAGTCTTCGAAGAAGGCAAGACTGCGTACGAGTAGCAGCAGTCAGGAATCGAAAGCGAATTCCGCTGAAACGTTTACGGTACTCAAAGCTCACCCAGTCAAAAAAAATGACAGACAATCCAAACACATTTATAGTGCTCGGAGGCACCGGAGCCGTCGGTAGTGCACTGACGCGAAAGCTAAGCTCAACCGGAGCGAACGTCGTGGTCGGCGTTCGGGACACGGTGAAAGCGGAAGGTATCACCCACGAAACGTCTTGCGATGTGCACTGGGTTGAGGCGGACAATCCGGAATCCATCGAGCAATGTGTGAAAGTCACGGCTGAAAAGTATGGCGGCATCACAGGCGTCGCGAATTGCATTGGCTCCGTCCTGCTGAAACCGGCCCACCTCACCAGTGACGCGGAGTGGCACCACACGATCACAACAAACCTCACGTCATCGTTCTCGCTTGTCCGAGCGGCCGCAAAGGCGATGCGACAATCCGGGGGCTCAATCGTTCTCTGTTCGTCAGCTGCCGCGCAGATTGGCTTGGCAAATCACGAAGCGATCGCGGCGGCCAAAGCGGGTATCATCGGGCTCACACTTGCAGCCGCCGCGACGTATGCGAATCGCGGTGTTCGCGTTAATGCGGTCGCTCCAGGTTTGGTGAAGTCTGAGATGACTCGAAAGCTATGGGAGACAGAAGAAGCGGCCGCCGTTTCGGCCCAGATGCACGCCGTCGGGCGGCTGGGAGACCCCGAGGATGTCGCTAACGCCATCGCATGGCTGCTCGATCCAGCGAACAGCTGGGTGACCGGTCAAACGCTTGGAGTCGACGGCGGGCTCGGATCCGTGCTGACTCGGAACAGGATGTAGCCCGTTTCAAATACCGGTGTGCGAAGACGGACGCGGCAGCTCGACATTGCTAACTTCCGCGTTCATGATCGCTCAATAAACAGTCGGACACCTGTCAGAACGGCCGATAGCGGTAGTCTCGGCTGTACTCGTGCTCAGCGCTGTGGGGATCTACAACGTTGCAAGTTACGTTCAGCAACCCGTTCAGCTCGCGCAGAACAAGCTGTCGAGAATTACAGGCGGACGAAATGCGGGAAATCGAATTAGCCGCTGCAATAATACATCAGGGTTTGTTCGCTTTCGGATGAAGCGCCGTCGCGGCAACCCAGCGGGAAGCGTGTAAGGAATTCCGTGTTTGCGACGTCAATCTTTTGCGGTTTAACTCGGGCAACGGTTGCACGATGCGAATGAACGTCAGCTGAATTCTCAGGAGCAACGAAGGCGTATAGTCATGAAGAGGTCATTTCGACTTGGAACAGCGGCGGGTATCCCACTCTTTCTCCATTGGACGTTTCTACTAATTCCGGCATATGTGCTGATTAGTGGAACTCTCATGGGGCGGCCCCCGTTTGGAATGCTGGCTGACCTGACTTTGGTGACGGTGATATTCGCCTGCGTCGTGCTGCATGAACTCGGACACGCCTTGGCAGCTCGCCGATTCGGCGTGCAAACGAAAGACATCATTCTGATGCCCATCGGCGGCGTTGCTCGTCTTGAACGAATGCCTAAACGACCTCAGGAAGAATTGGTCGTGGCTTTGGCTGGACCGGCCGTCAACGTGGCAATCGCCGCGGTGCTGCTACTGATTACCGTACCGTTTATCGGGATAAGTGGACTACAAGACCCAACGTCACTAGCCACCAACCTGGTCGGAAAAACGATCGCCGTGAACGTGGCAATGATCGTCTTCAACATGCTGCCCGCGTTTCCCATGGACGGCGGTCGAGTACTGCGGGCGTTGCTTTCAATTCGTATCGGGCACCTGAAAGCAACCAAAATTGCGGCTGGTGTCGGCCAGTCTATGGCCGTCCTGTTTGGGCTGGGTGGTTTGTTGGTCTTCAATAATCCGATGCTGATGTTTATCGCCGGTTTCGTGTACCTTGGAGCCGCGCAGGAAGCCAAAGCGGCGGAGGTCGAATCTTCGTTTGAAGGTGTCCGGGTGCGAGACGTCATGATGACGAGGTTCGACGCCATTCCAGCACAGGCCTCCACAGAATGGGCATTGCAGTATGCAATTGCCGCGAATTTGCGGGAGCTGCCAGTCGTTTCCAGCGGAAACTTCCTCGGAATGCTGAAAATCGAAGACCTGGCCCACGCCGTTGCCAATGGACCTACGGACGCAAACGTCGGACAGCTCGCCCGCACTCATGTGCGTCCCGTGCAGGAAGACGTCTCTCTGTTTTCGGCGATCGAACAGCTTCAGGTATCAGAATTGAACACACTGCCTGTGGTGAACGAGTTCGGTCATCTGGAAGGGCTGATCACAGGCGATTCCATTCGAGCAGCCCAGCGATTCGGGCCACTACTGCGATCCCGCGCATCGTCCCCACTTCGAGAACCACCAGACGAACTACGCCAGCACCTTGTACGGATGCAAGTTGGATGAGAGTGAACCCAAGCTGGGCCGGATGCTTAACGTCCACGACACAGGCGAAAAAATCCGAATTCCCGTTTCAGATTATGGCGACCATCCGGCAGCAATGGGCTCGCGTCGCGTGTGTCAGGAATCCTGCTTCATACCGCCCATGCCTCCGGCGAACCTGACATCGTTTCACGCCCAATTCGAAAACCTCGGAGGGATGAAACGGATGCAGGAAAGTGGTTTCGCGGCGGCTGATCTTAGCGTCATGTCCCAGCAGGAACGCTTTATGCAGAAACGCTTTCGGCATCTCATATTCTCTTCGCCACTGCTGCGAGTTCCAGATTCCGTCGCGGCGTGAATCTCTGCCCCGCAAACGGCCGCCCCGAATGTCTGGCCGACGCTATCAAGTGGGCCTCCGCTCCGAGTTCCTTCTTAGTGGTGAGGTGATTGTCGTGGGCTGCGGTTCGACTCGCGGCATGGAATATGCTTAGATATCCTGCAGCGTGCGTAAACAGATTCCAACTCGTGTAATCGCAGGAAAATGGAAGATAGACAACTACCGCGGTCGCTCAGCGACCGCGCTGAGGGTGCTGACGAACGGTGCTTTGTGATCGGCGTGGGCGCCTCCGCTGGCGGGTTGGAGGCACTGGAATCGTTTTTCGAACACATGCCGACTGATAGCGGACTGGCATTCGTCGTCGTGCAGCATCTGTCCCCTGACTTCAAGAGTCACATGGACGAACTGTTGAGACGGAAGACTCAGATCCCGGTTCATCTTGTCGAGGATGGAATCGAAGTTCGCCCCGATTCCATTTACCTGCTGCCAGCACGAATGGAGATGATTATCTCGGATGGCAAGCTACGTTTAACCGAACGCAAACCGGACCGCAGTTTTTCTCACCCTATTGATCAGTTCTTCCGATCACTAGCCGTTGACTGCGGGAAGCGGGGCGTGGCGATTGTACTTTCTGGTACCGGCAGTGATGGAGCCAAAGGCATTCGCGAAGTCTACGAAGCGGGTGGACTCACGATTAGCCAGGACGAAGCGTCGGCGAAGTTTGACGGCATGCCGATGAGTGCTCAGGCGACTGGTGTCGTCGATTTGGTTTTGCCGCCTGAGTCGATGGCTGAAGCGTTGATGCAATACACGCGCGACGGTGTCGCAAGAGAAGATCTGGCAAAGTCTGAACTGTCGCTGGTTGGAATCGACAGTATCTTTCAGCAGCTGAACAAGGAATTCGGTGTCGATTTTTCCCAGTACAAAGAGACGACCGTTGGCAGAAGATTGCAGCGGCGGCTGGACCGACTGTCTCTGGAGACACTGGACGACTACGGCACGTATCTGCATGAACATCCGAACGAACTGGCCGAGCTTTATCGTGACCTGCTGATTTGTGTCACCAATTTCTTCCGCGACAGTGATGCATTTCGCGTGCTCGCGGTGGAAACGATTCCGACGATCTTCGCGAACACGCGTGAAGGTGAAACGGTGCGCGTGTGGGTGGCAGCCTGTTCGACAGGAGAAGAGGCGTATACCGTCGCAATTCTGCTCGACGAAGAACGGCGTCGGTGTGGCAAAGACGTCGACTTCAAGGTATTCGCAACCGACCTTCATCCGTCATCCATCCAGCACGCCGCACGCGGTAGCTACACTGCTGAGTCACTTGCGCCGATGAGCTTCGAGCGTCGAACGCAGTACTTTCGTCGCGACGGTGCTCAGTTTCAGGTGACGCCCGAAATCCGTCGCAGGATCGTATTCGCACCGCACAACATACTCAGCGATGCGCCGTTCACGCAAATGGATCTTGTGACGTGCCGGAACATGTTGATCTATCTCCAGCCGGCTGCTCAGGCACGAGCCCTGTCGCTGTTGCACTTTTCCCTGAAGCCTGGTGGAACGTTGTTTCTGGGCCCGAGCGAATCACCGGGAGAAATCAGCGACGAATTTCATGTGGTCAATCAGCAATGGCGACTGTTTACCAAACGCCGCGATCTGCGAATTCCATTGGGGACGTCAGTGCCGCTTGCTCGACGCAGTACACCTGGCGCGCCGATCGTGCCGACGCCCAACTTTGGGAGCATGCGAGTCGACAACAACATGATTCAGCTCTACGACGAACTGCTGGACCAGAAAATGGGCAGCAGCATCCTTGTGGATCGTCGTGGACAGATTCTGCACGTGTTCGGTGATGCCGCCAGGTTTCTCAGGTTTTCTTCAGGCCGTCCCACGGCTCACGTTCTGGAAGCAGTGGAAGGAAAGCTGAAGGCGTCACTGTCTGCAGCTCTGCACCACGCAACTCGCAAGCACGGTGCAGTGCAGTACCAGGCCGTCCCATTTCCGACCAGTGAAGATGTCGAGCACTTACAGATTACCGTCGAACCAATTGGCGATCCCGTCACGGGCAGCGGCAACCTTCTCATCTCCATCGTTGCTGTCGACGCGACCGACCCCGACAAGTTGTTAGCCGCGAAAAGCGAGCTGACCGACGAATTGGTCAGCGACATGACGACGGAACGGATGAACCATCTGGAAACGGAACTTCAGCAGTCTCAGGAGAATCTTCAAGCCACCATTGAGGAGATGGAAACCTCCAACGAAGAACTGCAGGCTTCCAATGAGGAACTTGTTGCGTCTAACGAAGAGCTGCAGAGCACGAATGAGGAACTGCACTCCGTTAACGAAGAGCTGCACACCGTCAACGCCGAACACCAGCGTCGCGTTGAGGAACTGGCCGAAGCCAACGCCGACATGGACAACCTGCTGGCCACGACTCACGTCGGCGTGGTGTTTCTCGATCACGATTTCACAATCCGTCGCTTCACGCCTCAAATTGCGAAACTGCTGGAACTGGATGATCACGACATTGGGCGCCCGATTGGCGAATTTAAACGCCGGCTTGGCCACCCTTCGCTAATGAATGACCTGCAAAAGGTTCTGCAAACACAGGAATTGCTGGAAGTGAAGGTCGAGGTCTCTCCCGATCAGTTTTATCTGCTGCGTATCGTGCCGTATCGCAACGCTGGTGGTATTCACGGCGTCGTTCTGACAATGATCGACATTTCGTCGCTGCGAACTGCTGAAGCTCAGCTTGAACGATTTAAGTTCATGACCGAAGCGGCATCGGATCTGATCTTTCTTACGGATCACGCCGGTCGTTTTCAGTACGTGAACCCGTCCATGGCTGATCGGGTGGGCTACACAATCGACATTCTGCTCAGCAAGCATTTGACTGAAATTGATAGCGAGCTCACCGACGAAGACTACCAGCGGTTGTTCGACTCCGCCCTGGATGGACCGGTCAAACCGTTCGATGCCGACTGGGTGCGGCGAGATCAAACGACGGTTCCGGTCGAAGTGAGTCTGTCCAGTGTGCAGATTGAGGGCGATCGTTTCCTGTGTGGCAGCGTGCGCGACGTGACCGAACGTCGTAAGACTGAGTTGGAAATGAGATTGCAGCTTCTGGCCATCGAAGCCACTCACAACGGGATTATCATCACGGATCCGAATCAGGAAAGTAACCCGATCACGTACGCCAACCCGGGTTTTCTGCGGCTAACTGGATACAGCCGCGAAGAAGTGATCGGACACAACTGCCGCTTTTTGCAGGGGCCTGAGACAGATCCTGAAGCGACCAATAAGCTGCGGGAAGCCATTAACGCTGCTCTGCCATGTCGCGTTGCGATACGGAACTATCGCAAAGACGGCACACCGTTTTGGAATGACCTGCAGATCACACCGGTCTTCGATCGAAAGCAGCGGCTGGTTAACTTTGTGGGAGTCCAGAACGACATCACGGAGCGGATGGACGCACAGGAAGCATTGGAACGTGCGAATCAGGAAGCCAAGGCGGCCAGCGATGCGAAGAGTTCATTCCTTGCCAACATGAGTCACGAGTTACGAACTCCGATGACAGCCGTGCTTGGCTTCGCCGACATGCTGGCCGAAGAACTGGTTGAAGATGATCAGCTTGAAAAAGTGACCACCATCAAGCGCAACGGCAAATATTTGCTAGCGCTGCTGAACGACATTCTGGACTTGTCGAAGATCGAAGCCAACCAGATGGACATTCAGCAGCAGACAGTGGACACACGCAAACTACTGGGCGACGTGCGAACGTTGATGGATGTCCGAGCAACTCAGGAAGGCATTCCGTTAACGTTCACCTGGTCAGACGACACGCCGCTCGAAGTGACGGCCGACGAAACGCGAATGCGGCAAGTACTGGTCAACCTGATCGGCAACGCACTGAAGTTTACCGATCATGGAAGCGTGCGAGTGGAGATAGGCCGCAACTCAAAAAGCGACCCGCAGGAACTTGTCGTCGCCGTTCAGGATACCGGCATCGGAATTCACGACAGTCACCTGGCCGAACTTTTCACCCCCTTTAGTGCGACGGGAATTGCTCGCCGACGGCGTTTCGGAGGCACCGGACTCGGCCTAAGCATCAGCAAACGTCTGGCGGAAGGTATGGGGGGAACGATCTCCGTCGAAAGCGAACTGGGAGTCGGCAGTTGCTTCACCTTTCGTCTACCACTGACGCCACAGCAAGCGGCCAACAACCAGGCCGGATCGCCGGCGCCGGCAGAGCCTGCTCCAACTGAAGAGCAGACTCGACCGGCATTTCCCAGGCTGGAAGCTCGCATCCTGCTGGCCGATGATCGTCGCGACATCTGGCGTATTGGCCGCTACTTCCTGGAAAAATGCGGAGCCGAAGCCGTGGTCGTCGAAGACGGTTTACAGGCGGTCGAAGCAGTGCAACGCGCAGAGAAAGACGCTCGTCCTTTCGACCTGATTCTGATGGACATGCAGATGCCTGTTATGACGGGGCAGGAAGCAATTGCCGAAATTCGCGATTTGGGCGTGAAGGTTCCAATCATCGCGCTGACGGCTGACACAATGGAAGGCGAGCGAGAAGCCTGTCTGTCGATGGGCTGCGACGACTATTTTCCCAAACCCATCGATGGCCCGAAACTGATGCATCTAATCGCCTGGCACTTGCAGCAAAAACGCCGCAGCTAACCCGTCGTACCCCAAAGCTGCCAGCGTCCGAATCCCGACCTGCTCGCAGCGCGACGTGAGGTACGGTGACCTCTTGCAAAACAGTCGCAGCCCCCGCGACGGATAGGCGAGAGCCTCGTGTTCGCAGTCGGCTGGTATTTCCTGCACCACCTCGGTCTGTGAACGACCAGGCATCACTGCGAAACGTCTCATCGGTTCACGGGCCAGGCACAGGTTTAGCCTCTTCGGCCCCGTGGTGCAGGATGTTTCGCGGCTTGAGTATCGCGGCCGATTCCCAGCGGCGGAAGTTTACCCCGTCGGCACGAAAGTTGCCTTCTGCAGGTCTGCGAGACGGATGTTGTGTTGACATCTCTATCTCACACGAATCATGTCGTAGACGAGAGACAAGGACGATGGCAGACGAACCCAAACGAGTGGAAAGAGATTTGAACGAGGACCCGATCACCGGTGAACATGGTGCTCATCCTATTGGCGCTGGACTCGGGGCGGCGGCTGGTGGCGCAGCGGCAGGAGCCGCCGGCGGAGCAGTCGCTGGCCCTGCCGGAGCCGTTGTCGGCGCGATCGTTGGCGGAATCGCAGGCGGTCTCGGTGGCTCAGCTCTGGAAGAACAGATCGACCCGACAGTCGAGTACGCTCACTGGGAAGGCGAGTACAAAAATCGGCCGTATTACGATCCCGATACTGAATACGGGACGTACGCTCCTGCCTATCAGCATGGCTGGGAAGGGCGAACTCGATACGGCGACCGTAGCTTCAGCGACGCGGAAGAGGATCTGAAGCGAGAATGGGAAGAAACGATTCACGGATCCACGCTCGACTGGGAAACCGCGCGTCCGGCAACTCGCGACGCCTGGGAACGCATCGACAACATTAAGCGCGGGTGATCTCCAGATGACATTTTGTGTTGGTATTAGAGTCGAAGAAGGAGTGGTCGCTCTCGCGGACACCCAAATCGTGCTTGGAAGTGAACGGATCAGCAAGCAAAAGCTCGCCGCGCTCGACTACGCTGATGATTCGCTGTTTGCGATGACCAGTGGGCTACGATCGGTTCGCGATAAGTCACTGACTTACCTGGGTGAGCAACTTCAGGATCAGAGCGAACCTATCGATCGAATGTACAAGATCGTCAACATGTTTGGCGATCAGCTGCGACGCGTCCGCGAAGAAGATGGTGCGGCTCTGGCCGAAGCCGGACTGCGATTCAACACGAACGCAATTATCGGAGGCGGTCTGCACGCTGACCCTTCACCGCAATTGTTTTACGTGTATCCGCAAGGCAACTGGATCGAATGCGCGCCCGATTCACCATACTTCATTATCGGCCGAACAACGTATTGAAAACCGATTCTGGATCGTCTGCTACGTTTCGATACGCCACTGCAATCCGCAGTTGGTTTGGCTCTTGTGGCGTTCGACGCGACCCGCGCGAGTGTCACAGATGTCGATTGCCCAATTGATGTCGCCGTCATCGCCAACGGGCATCGCAAAGCGAAGTTTCACCGATTCACACAGGAAGAAATCACTGGTGTGACCGAATGGTGGTCGCGGACGCTGTCGGATGCGCTGCTGAAGATGCCCATGGACTGGGCGAGCGTACTGTTCTGAACGAGTTAGCCACTGCAGCATTGGCCTCGCGGAACAGTTGCGAGTCCACCAAGTCAAATTATTAGGCGGGCACCGTTTCAAATTCCATCAACCAAAAATTTGCAACTCCATTTTCAACATTTCGAATAAGGCACAATCCTCCATGACTCAGATCGAAGTTAGCTGTCAACTTAACTACGACGTTCGCACCCCTACCGTTTTCTTATTTCAGGTCACCGCCGCTGAAACTGAACATCAAAGCATCATCGATGAAAAGTTTTCGATAACGCCCGACGTGCAGGTTGAGCGGTGTCAGGTGGGTTTTGAAGGAAACCAGCTGCAACGTGTATTCGCTCAACCGGGCCAGCTACAGGTCAATTACCAGGCCACGGCCAATCTCAAACCGGAAATCGATCAACCAGCGGGACTTCAGGAATGGGACGCTCAGCATATGCCGGCAGATGTCCTGCCCTATCTGAATCCAAGCCGCTATTGCGAAAGCGACGTACTGTCGCGGTTCGCTTTTGAAGAATTCGGCAGCCTTCAACGAGGCTACTCCCGGGTCGTCGCGATTTGCGAATGGGTCAACGGCCACCTTGATTACACGCCGGGCAGCACCACATCAACAACGACGGCCGCAGACGTTTTGGTGCAGCGGGTTGGCGTTTGTCGAGACTACGCACACTTGGCAATTTCACTGTGTCGCGCGGTTGGAATTCCGGCGAGGTATGTGGCCGGTTACGCGGTTGACCTCCAACCGCCCGATTTCCATGGCTTCATTGAAGCGTTTCTGGACGGGCAATGGTACTTGTTCGATCCCACGAAATTGGCCCCTGTGAGTGGATTGGTCAGAATCGGCGTTGGGCGTGACGCCGCCGATGTCTCGTTCGCAACAATCACCGGTCAAGCCACGCTTACTCAGCAGACCGTTCAGGCCAGCGGCCAGCAAGCTGCAAACCGCGCATCAGCGGTGTCCACGGCGTGACGGTGCGAGCTGCTGACTGAGTTCGAGGTGTTATGTAAAGCGACAGCTCGATGGTCACTCGGCTGCCAGGCTGGAACGAGAGCAACCACTCTTACCTCGCCACAATCTGCCGACGGAATCCACCGGGCTGCCGCCGTGACGTAAGTGCCCAAATTCGCGGCACTTGCGTCAACGGATTCGCCTTTGGCACACCTGCTGCATTATCCGATCGCACCGACTGCGGCGCCGACCGGCCGAATACAACGGCAAGGCGTATCAAACGATTGGTCAGGTCGGCTGGCAGCATGGCTCATTCACATTTCGGGCATGATAGAAAAGATCACCATGAGTACTTCACTACTCACATTCGCCATCACTGACGCTGGCCTGGCCCGTCGACGCAACGAGGACTGCTTTTTGGTGGCAAGTGCTGAGTCTGACGCGACGATCGTGGCCAGTCGCACCGCGGCCGCGACGGCCAGCATCGAAGGTGGGGACCAGCAGTTGCTTGCCGTTGCCGATGGAATGGGCTGGCATGCGGCCGGCAATTTAGCGTCAGCGATCGCCATCAACACGCTCCGCGCAAGCCTTAACCGGCTGCACGTCGCGGCATCAGAGAAGGGCCGTTCGGCCCGAGACCGGATGCTGTTAGACGGTCTGCGTCAAACTGTTCGGCAGGCCAATCGTCGAATCTTCCACGAAAGTTCTGAGCATCCGGAGTTGTCCGGTATGGGGACGACTCTGACGGCAGCATTGGTGCATGACCGAAACGTTTGGATCGCCCACGTTGGCGATAGCCGATGTTACGTCGTCCGAAATTCGGAACTGATTCAACTAACGACCGATCACAACCTCGCCACACTTCTAAAACAAATCGACCCGGACTCCGTTGATTCCGGGTCCGGAGCGAACGTCTTGTGGAACTGTTTAGGTGGAACCGATATCCGCGACTTGGAAATCGAGGTCAAGCAATGCGTTCTGCAACCGTCGGACTACCTTTTGCTGTGTACCGACGGGTTAGTGAAACACGTGGACGATGAAGAAATCTCGAGCGTTATTTCGTCCGCAGCTACGCCTGAGCAGGCCTGCCGACGACTCGTTGAGATGGCCAAACAACGTGGCGGACGAGACAACATCACAATCGTTCTGGGGCAGCACCAGGACTGTGGGCAGCTTGAACCGGTTGGCTCTGCAAGTGCAAGCGACCACACAAACACGGACCTCGCAGATACATGGATTGAGCACACGATCGGGCCATTGGGCACAGCGTGACGCGGAGCGACGTTCTCAATCGCATTCATTTTCACCAACGGATATTCAATACCAGAAGCTAAAGACGAATCGACATGACCACATTCTTTCACGCCCCTGTTTCACAGGCTCCCAGCCCCTGGTTTTCCGGAGCGGAAAGACCACGCTCCAGCCAACGGCTTGGAACTGAATCCAGTGGATCAGGCGTGCATTCCGACGTCGCGATGGGACGCAACACGGTCTGGATGCTGAGAATAGCGGCGCTGGCGGCAATGGTGGTCAGTGCGTATCTCGGCTGGGTCACAGCGACGTCTGGTTCTGTCGCTGGTTGCGGAAGCAATGGAGTGTTCGACTGCAGCCACGTGATGACAAGCCGTTGGTCAAAGGTGCTCGGTTTACCCGTCAGCGTGCCGTCACTATTGCTGTACACACTCGTCCTCACGCTGTTGAGTGTCCCACGACATGTATCAAAGCGAGTCGATGGTCTGCGATGGCCCGCCATCACATTCGCCGCGTTTTCGGCTGGGCTTGCTGCGGTGTGGTTTATCGGACTGCAGTTGTTTTCGGTGGAACACCTTTGCCCTTACTGCCTGGCTGTTCACACTTGCGGCTTGCTACTGGCTGCAGTGATGGTAGTGAAGCGACCGGCTGGCCAGAAAATGACATATATTTCGGCTGCGGCTGGCATGGTCGCAGTGGGCGCCCTCGTGACGACGCAACTGCTGACGCCACCGCCGGAAAAATTCGAAATCATCGAGTACAACAGCCCTGCAGTCATCCCTCCTAGTAGTTCAGACGCTGACGCAATTCAACAGCAAACGCCGGAACTGTTCGAAGCGCCAATCAGCCAGACACAAGAAACAGAATCAGTCACTGATCTGCAGTTGGCAGTGCTAAGCCTGATCAGCCCGGCACAGTACCTTACGAGTCAGGTGACCGTTCCCGGCGAACAAAAATCAGCGTCCCCCGAGAAGCCCAAAGCTTCTAACAAGACAGAACTACGAACGGCCACGATCCTGAACGACGTTCAGCTGGACATCTCCAAATGGCCGCTGATCGGTAGCCCCGACGCTGAATTCGTGTTTGTAGAAATGCTGGACTACACGTGTCCTCACTGTCGACAAACACACGCGACGGTGCACGCAGCATTGAAACAATACAATAAGCGAATTGGCGTAATCGTGCTGCCAGTCCCACTGAACACCGCCTGCAACCCTCACGTCCAGACGACGGCGGCGATCCATAATGACGCATGCAAGCTGGCCCACCTGGCGATTGCCGTGTGGCACCTGCAGCCAGGCAAATTTGACGCCTTTCATCATTGGCTCATGACGACTCCCGTCAACTATCCGGCGGCATTCGCCAAAGCATCGACATTGGTCGGTCAGGACGAACTGAAAAAAGAACTCAACACCGACATCCCCGCAGCATATATTGCGAAGAACATGAAGCTCTACGAGCGTGCCCGGAAAGGAGTCATTCCCAAACTGTTATTTCCCTCATCATCCATCGTAGGAGCAGTCACGACTCCAGAAAGACTGATCGAAATCATTAAGCAACAGTTCCCAATGTGAGCAAACCTGACTTGCCGTCGGTCGTTTAAGAGACACCGACCGACGGTGTTTACTGCGGTCACGAATTCTTCTGCCGAGTCAATCGCCGTGACCGACTCCCTCACTCGTCTCGAAGTCGTACACACAGACTTCGGCCGGTGATCAGCAGAGGCAGTCGACTCCGCCCGTCGAGACATATTCCGCCGGCAACCTGTCCATTGTGTCTGAAGATTGACGTCACCTCGCAGCACACGGGTCACGCTGTAAGACTGTCGCCACGAATGGACTGCATCGTCTAAAAAAACAGCAGATCACCATCGGCATCGACGCTGTAGACCGGACCGATGCTTTTTTTGTGATGCAGGCGAGCGACCACAAGTGCTTCACGCCCAAACCGCTCACTTCCAGGAGTCGTTAGGCCCATGCGTTTGGGCAGAAGTTTCTAAGCAAAGCGGCGTTCCAGTGCCGGCTGTTCGGCCTGTTAAACGACACCCATCCCACCGCGACCGATTTCCCGGTGCATGCGGAACTCGCCGACCGTCGCGTGTTCGAATCTTCGATCAGCCGACGAAGTTGCGTCGCCACCTCAAGAGGCCTGTACGAAATCTTCGGCATGCGCTTCGCCCGAGCCGGAACGCGTCACACGTTAAGCTACTGCACGCACATCGGCCCTGAACAGCAGTCGCTTGCCATGACAATTCGCTCCCTCGCCGACGTATTCTGCGATATCGTCTTCGATTGCCCGTCCGAACCATATCGGATGTCGCTATTCGACGATTCACTGTGACGGCATCTGATGCCTAAATCGAATCTGGTGAATCCATCCGACAAGTTGCGTCTGTCCCTGACGAATTGTTACTGTAAACCTACGGTGGCACCTCTTCCGAAATGAGCTGCGACTGATTAGAACGATCAGTGAAGCTTGAAGTACGCCGTCTGTATCATTCCTCTCGCAAACACAACTTTGTGCAGGAACTTAGAATGAAAAGACTTGCGATTGTCGTTTGTCTGTCGTGGATTGGTTTATTTGCTGTGGCCGATGATGCGGTCCAGATTGCGCCGTTGGTTGAGCTGGAGGAGGAGGTTTATACCTACACGGCCGCTGAGAATGGTGCGGGACCGATGTGGTGTTCGGGGTCGACGAGTCTCGTGCGCAGCGGAGATTGCGTGTTTGTCTCGGGGCTCGAAACTGTGCCGGATGCGAAGCCGCTCAACAATTGCCGCTGGATGCTTTTTACGCGAAATCATGACGGTTGGAGCCGCGTTCATGTGGACACAGACGGCCGCACGCGCGAACCATCGCCGTTGGCTGCCTTCGCAGACGGTCGTGTTTTTCTCTCCGCAAACCCGACGCTCAATCCAACAGCCTACGCCGGTCCGGCCCAGCCGACGGTTTTTCAGTTTGATTCCGCCAATCTCACAGCGCCGCCCGTCGAATTGGTTTCCACCTGGCAAGACGAGCCAGCCTTCTCCGAGCACTCCTACCGCAGTTTCGCTGCTGATGGCAAATCAGGAGAACTGATTCTGATGCAGAACATTGGCTATTCGCATGCCGAATGGTCGTTTCTCGACAAGTCAGGCGAATGGAGCGCTCAAGGGCAGATCAAGTGGCCTTGGGGTGCGGAATACGATGAACCGAAACCTGTGCGATTGTGTTATCCCAACGTCGCGTTACGTGACCGCGCAGTGCACTTTTTTGGCGTGAGCGACGTGACCGAGCCGAATAAGGACTTCCGTGAATTTAAGTTTAAACTGACGGGCCAGAAATGGGACTACGATTTTCGGCGGCTGTTTTACACCTGGACATCTGACATCACGAAAGAGCTATTCGGCGAATGGGTTGAAATTGCCAGTCGCGACGAAACCTGCGGCTGGTTGTCGCCCGGTGATCTCTGGCTGGCACCAAATGGCGACGTTCATGTGGTGTGGACTGAACGCGCTATCGACGTGCGGCTGCGTGAAAAGTTCTTTCCGGACGCCAGGCAAAGTGAGGCACTCAACTACGCCGTGATCCGCGAAGGTAAAGTTATCCACCGCGGTTCCATTCTGAAAAAGGATGAAGGGACGCCGGGCATCGCTGGATCAGCCGGCCGGTTTCATGTGACTCCGGACAATCGCCTTTTTGTCGTCCATCTGGCGTCTGGTACGGACAAGAACGGCGACCGCGTATTTGAAAACCGGATCGTTGAAGTCATGCCGGACAGAACGTTTGGCGTTCCCATTCCAATATCCTTCAAGAAACCGTTCACGTCCTACTTCACAACCACCGTGCGAGCTGGCTCACCGCAATCGTGGACTTTGGAGATGTTTGGCGGACAGGCCGACACGCCCAGAACGCTAACCTACGCACGGGTGAGCTTACGAAAACCAGAGTGAGCCGTTCTTATCCCGTCCGGTCCGAAAACAGGTTCCTGGCGCTGTTGAATAACACGCAGCCGATTCAGTTTGGCTTCGGATGTTTAGAAGCGTCACAGTGGGCGCCCCACAGCCGTGTGGTGCCATCCTGGCTGGTGGACAACAACCCCAATGGGCAAAAGCGGACGCTTTGCACGAGGTTGGCATGGCTGTCGAGAATAAGTTGAGCTTCACCGGCTTCTGCGTCCCAGAGACAAATGGTGGAATCTTCACTGGCGGTGGCCAGCGTCTTTCCGTCCGGTGAAACGGCGATATCTCGAACGGTGGAAGTGTGTCCCTTCATGCGGCGGACGCACGCCCCATGGATGGACCAAATCGCCACGGTATGGTCAAGTGATGATGAATAGACGCGGTCTCCATCCGGGCTAAGTTGTAAGCCTGTGATCCGTTTGTTGTGAGCTTTCCATGCAGCAATCAGCTCATAAGTTTCAGAATTCCAGACTCGGATCCAGCCGTCAGAACCTCCTGACACGAGCAGGTTTTCAAACGTGTCGAGCGAATAGGCGCCATCATCATGGCCGTGCCACGTGTGGCGAACCTTCCATGTTTCGGTGTCGATTGCGGATAGGGATCCGTTCCGATGAGCGGCGAATAATGTTCTATCCGCGTGCCCCAGGCGAAGCGTTCGAACGGATGGGAGTGGTATCTGAAATGTCGGTTCGAGAACGCAATTAGCCGGTGCCGCGCGGCCGTCTGTTGTCGAGGACAGAAGATTGCTGGTCTGGCACACGTAAACGCCAGTGGCTCCACTTGCCACGCCGCAAGCCACCCATTCCTCACTTTGTGGCACGGCTAACCCACGGACGGGGCCGTCTGCAATTTTCGCGACGGAAACAGACGCCAGTGTTTCATTGTCGAAGGTCACCAGGGTGCCATCGAGATAGCCAACGAATGTGAACCGTCCGGAATCGCTACCTGCTGTTGTCAGCGGTGAATCAAAGTTGTGTTCGGGCCAACTCTTCGCCGAAATCTGCAACTCATGTTCGATAGACGGTGTTTGCAGGCCGTACACGCGAACCGTTCCATCTTCATCGCCGATGGCGATTCGCTTTCCATTTGAAGAAACCGCGCAGCAGAGCGATCGTCTGACACCATCACTAAAGGTTCTCGTTCTGGAACGGCCCTGTGTGCTGATCAAGCGAGTCTGGAATGGCACCGTCATCAGGACGTCGAAGGGCGGTCTCAGTGCGATGGCCATGATTTGTTCGTTGCGAACGGAGAATTTCTGCACGGTTGGTTCGGGCCTGGCATCAGGCCTAATCGCAACAACTTCATTGCGTCCGTTGAGAACAGCGTAGACCGGGCCATCGTCCATGTCAGCGTTTGTAATCGCTCGTCGAAAGCTACCCAGCCTGGAGTCAATTGAAGTCAGATCCCGCTCCGAGTCAGGAGTCAAAGTTGGTGACCGCCACGTCGTCAACTGGCCGGTGTGAGTGCTGCCGCCAACAACACGCCCCTCATCCTGAAACCACAGGCCTGCCAGCCTTGAGTTATTGTCCATCGCTTGCGTGTTGATCTCGTCAGAAGCGACGTCCACGCGGATCAGAACGTTGTCACGGGACTGTGCCACGATACTTTGGGCGTCTTCGGAATAATCGATCAATCGTCGGCACGGCGTTTCCGGCAACCACACCTTCTGCTGTTGTCCGCTTGCGACGTCGTACTGCAGAATCCCAGCTTCCGCAGAAACGCAATACAGAAAGGCGTCGTCGCCGCTAAAACGCAGTTCGGTGTTCCGTTGTACTCTTGGCGCACGCCACAGTCGTTTTCCTGATGCCACGTCATGAACCTGTAGGTAGCCGCCGTCCGAAACCGTGGCAATCAGGCTGTCGTCATGTGAAAAGTGGACCGCTCGGATCGCTTCGTCATCACACAGGATCTGGAAGTACTCAGTGTCCGCTTGAAAGTTCAGCAGGTCCCAACTGAAGCCTCGCAGCGATGGCGGAAAGCGAGTGGCATCGTTCAACTGACGCGAAGCCGCCTGTGGGTCCGCTTCCAGGTGATCAGACATTTTTGCAAGACGAGCACTCACGATCGCTCGTTCACGTAGATCCAGCGAATGTTCGAGTTCAGCATTGGTCCGTCGCAACTGATCGGCGAAGTGTTGCACGCGGTTTGCAGAAACGAAAAAGATAGCCAGAGCAGAAACGATCGCGACAAATGCGGCGCCAGTGATGGTGCTTAGCAGTACGTTTTTCCGACACCATCGCCACGTTCTTTCGTAAGCTGAAACGGACCGAGCTTTCACCGGCTCATCGGCCAGCAGACGGTCTGTGTCTGCGATGACATCGTCCATGTTTTGATAGCGGTAGTCCGGGTCGTAGTCGAGTAACCGACACAGGAAGGTGTCGAGGTCGCGTGAAACGTTGTCGGTTGCGTGAGACAGCCGAATGGCTTTGTCCGATTGAAACCGGACCGTCACTTCCGCGAACGACAATTTGGTCGAACCGGACGGGTGCTTGTCCGCGAGCAGCTGGAACAAAACAACGCCGAGGCTGTAGATGTCCGAACGAGTGTCGGGGGTGACCAGAGTTCCCAACACGACTTCTGGGGCCATCCATGCCAACGTTCCAGCCATCGCTTCAATAGAACGTGTTGCTTCCCTGTCGTCGAACGTGGCGATCGTGGCAACGCCAAAGTCAACGAGGTGCGGTTCGCCGTCGTCGGAGACCAGGATGTTTGAAGGCTTGACGTCTCTGTGAACGATCCCCTGCCGATGAGCGGCCTGCAGTGTGACGCAGATGGATCGGAATTTTCGCAGAATCGTTTTCTGAGAACACTTGTGTTCGAATACGTAGCTGTCGATCCGTCCGCCGCTTAACAATTGCATGGCGAACCAGAAACAGCGGACACCATTCCATTGCGTAATGCCACTCACGAAGACTTCGGCCAGCCCTGTTGTCTTGACGGATTCGAAGACTCGCATTTCGCGGCGAAATCGTTTTTCCTGATCTTCCGGATCCAGCGTGGGCTTCAGCACCTTGACAGCAACCACGCGATTCGGATTCTTCTGCTGGCACCGAAACACAACGCCGCTTCCGCCGACGCCGATTTGCTCCAGCACAAGGAACTCGCCGATCTGTTTCGGCCGGTTCGCGGTATCGAGCAGATGTCGCCTCTGGTCGACGGCGGCCAGTCGGGCAAGTGAATCCGTCACTGCGCTCAACAGCTCCGGCTCTGCGGCACATAATGTTTCCACAGTCACGGGGCGGCCAGCATCGCGAGCCAATTCAAACTCGTCAATCAATTCATCGACACGTAACCGTTCACTGGCCGCCAGTGCCTTAAGAGGATCATCATGGTTCGGCGGCGTTTCAGAAATCATGAACGTTGTTTGTCAAGGTGTCTTATCTGCCGCGGTGACCGTGATTGTCACTTCCCCAACGCATCTCGACAGGCCGAAGTTCGATCGTGAAGCAGGTAATTCCGACACGGACCAACGGCGGATTGCTCGACGAACGCCAGCGGTATTTCCGCCCTGCGACCATCAGTCGATATCCACGCAGTTTCGCTCTTCATTCAGCACCACGCAAGAAAGAACACACCCGGGATTTCCATACCCACGAAGCCCATTTTTAATGCCCACCAGTAAAGCAGGCCGTTCAAGAACCGCCACCGCAGTGTCGTTGCAGGACAACGCCGGTCGTTGCTAATGGACAACGGTCTTTTGTTCACTTTGATTCGTGAACAGGGACGCTGATCACCAAGCCGGAGAATTTGGCTTTCTCCGACGGCTTCTTGAAAAAACCGCCGTGGCAACTGATGCAACCGCTGGTCAAGGGAATCGTGCGTGCCTGACGGTAGTAGCCGTCTTCCACAACGTCGATTACGGCCTTTTCAGAACCCAGCTCTCTGGCCGCTCGCTTTTCGAAAGCGGTTTCTGGCTCGTGGTCGATGCTCATCGCCTTCAAATTGATCGAAATCCAGTTTGCTTTCGTGTGTGAGGTCCGTTCCATTTCTTTGAAGACGTCCTCCATCGCTCGAGCGGGCACGACAGCACGGTCGCCATGAAAATAGCGGTGATGCATCACGTCCAAAGTGGCCGCATACATCTTGTGCATTAATGCCGCTCGTTCGCGAGCCGCTTCGATCGACACGCGATGAGAATCATCGACAGTTGGTTTCGAGGTCTTATCTACCTTCGGCTGACTTGCTTCACTGCTCTGCGCTGCGGCATCAGCATCAACGGGATCGGCGCTGGCTGTGCTCAGAACGGACCACACGCACCATGCGGCACTCAGCACATAAAGGGGAATCGTTTTCATTGTTCCTTGTCCTGGTCGTCAGTGCCAAACCGGATGCCGTTAACGCTTGTTCAAAGTCGGTCGCGCCTTGAATCGTGATGCGCGCATTTGAGCTCGTGACAACACAAGACTCGTCCCGTTTGCCACACTTGAAGAATAATACACCTTCATGTAGATGATTCAAGTGTGGGTTTCGAATGCGTCAACGACGGCGTGCCCAGTTCTATGGGTTTCACGTCAAGCGAAACGTGCTCGCTAATCAGGCCGAATGGGTGAGGCGCGCACAACGTCGAAAAAATGCGATGACAAGGCAGAGGATTTCATCAGCGCTGGTTATGATCATCGCGCGGCTCGTGTTTCGTGGTGTTCTGATTCTGAGGAACGAAAGCGGATCACGTGACGCGACGTCCCATCTCAAGATGACTGCTGGTGTCTACAGATCGTTCGATCGATTGCCTGCGGATCATCGCCCACGTCATAAAGTTTCGGAGAAACTGCTGCAATGTCTCACGCTCGCAAGCTGTCTTTCTTCCAGTCGCTATCACGCGGCAACAAGCGTAACCGACGCAGCCTGCGCCGTTACGGCACGGATGCTCTGGAATCGCGGACGCTGCTGTCTAGTAATTCCATCGTCCTGCAGAATGCGGCGGACGCTCATATTGCTGAGGAGATCGATCCCAACGCCAACATGGGCGGCTCACCGACTCTGGAATTTTACGCTACGTGGGTGCAGTACGGAGGCCCCGCCAATCGCTCGCTTCTGGAATTCGATCTCGCTCCTACCGGCGGAGCTGTTCCTGCATCTGCCATTTTGGAACTGTATCAACTTAGTTCCAACAATTATGCGGGCGGCGATATGGCGGTCGAAGTGTACGCTCTGACCGAAGCGTGGGAAGAAGGCAGTGGAACGAATCCGTGGGCACCTGCTGCGGGCGTTTCATGGACTGACGCGACGACCAACGACCAATGGCAAACAGCTGGCGGTGACTTTAACACCACTTACGACTTTGGACACGGGGCGAACGGTCTGATCGCCACAGCAACTTTGTCGGGGGCGACTGAAGACAGTTGGGTGAGCTTCGACGTGACAGCGGCTGTCGCCGCATGGAATAGCGGGCAACTGGAAAACCACGGCTTTATTACCGTCATCACGTCCGGTGACTACACGTTGTATCAGATCGCCAGTTCTGAATATTCCGACAGCAGCCTGGCTCCGCGACTGACGGTCGACCAAACTCCCGCACCGGAAATTTCCGTCAGCACGACTCAGTTGACCGTCGGCGAATCCTCCGGTCCGGCGATGATCACGGTTTCGCTGGCGGAATCGCCTGAAGACACCGTCACGGTTCAATATTCGACGGTCGACCAAACCGCGAACGCTGGCACAGACTATCAGCCACAATCCGGAACGCTGACATTTCCTGCGGGAACTCAGACACTCGTTCAACAGGTTGCGATTCCGATTGTCGACGACACTTCGCACGAACCAACTGAATCCTTCGAACTCGTGATTTTCAGCCCGGTCAATGCCATTCTCGGCAACACCACGGCCACCGTCACCATCGAAGACAACGACGAGCGCGGCACGGAACCGATTATCCTGCAAAACGCGATCGACACTCACCTTGTTCCAGAAACGATCCCGAACGCGAACCTTGGCGGATCGCACGTGCTGGACTTCTACGCCACATGGGTCCAGTGGGGCGGACCGGCGCATCGTTCGCTGCTGGAATTCGACCTGTCTGATGTCGGCGACGTCGTTCCCAAAGCAGCGACGCTGGAACTTTATCAATTGCCGTCCGAATACTATTCCGGCGGCGACATGTTGGTTGAACTCTACGCGTTAAGTCGTGACTGGGAAGAAGGCAGCGGACTCGATCCATGGGCTCCCAGCCCCGGCGCTTCGTGGGCAAACGCGTCCAGCAGCAGTCAGTGGTTGCAGCCCGGAGGCGACTATCACACGAACTTCGATTTCGGCAATGGAGCCAACGGACTCATTTCAACAGCCACACTGTCGCCAGCGACGGCAGACAGTTGGATTAGCTTTGACGTGACGTCTGCGGTCGCCGCGTGGAACAGCGGGCTGCTGGCAAACCACGGCTTTGTGACCGTCATCAAAACGGGTGACTACACGCTGTATCAAGTCGCCAGCTCCGAATACGCTAACTCAGACCTTGCGCCAAAGCTAACGATCGAACAGGCAGAATCGTCTCAAGTGGCAGTCGGCACGTCCTCGCTCACCGTTAGCGAAACAGCGGGAACAGCTTACGTTGCGGTGACGCTGTCAGAAACTCCGACCGAAACAGTCACTGTGCAGTACACAACCTTTAACGACACCGCGATGGCCGTCACGGACTACATGGGCACCAGCGGACAGCTCGTGTTCGAAGCCGCAACCACTCAACTAACTCAGTTTGTCAGCATGCCGATCGTAAACGACGGCCTGCACGAACCAGCCGAAGCGTTCATTCTGCAACTCAACGGCGCGGTGAACGCGGGGTTGAGCAACGTCACTGCGATGATCACCATTCTGGACAATGACGATCCGTTCGATCCATCGACGCTACTAGTCGCAGATGCGGTGGTTTCCGAAGGCGAATGGGGTGCCAGACAGGTTGAGGTCGTTGTCACACTACTCAACGGCCCCACAACAACGGTCACTGTCGACTACGAAACCGTCGACTACACGGCAGAAGCTGGACAGGACTACACACCAACCAATGGACAGCTCGTGTTTGCACCTGGCCAGACCAGTCAAACTATTTCTGTTTCGATTTCGGGAGATCGAAAGCATGAAACTGATGAGAAGTTTCGCATTCAGCTGCGCAATGCCGTCGATGCTGGTGTCGGTGACGGATCGGCGATGATCACGATTAGAAACGACGATGCCGCCGATCCCGAAATGCTGCCATTCTTTGATCCTTCGGAGTTCATGAACGGCTATCTGGGGGCCTTCGAACTTCCGGCTGGCGGTGCGAATGGCGAATTCGGTTTCGGTGGTTACTACGGAGGACTCGGATTAGCTCTGAGGCCAAACGCAGACGGCACCGGCAACACGTTGTACGTGACCGGCGAGAATTCTCGCGATGTAACGCCGCCGAATAGCCGCACCTATTCTGTGGCGGCCAATTCTGTGCTGGCGGAGGTCAGTATTCCTTCAGAGCTTGCCACTGATCCTGCTCAGATGCAAATTGCGACGCTGTTTAGTCACGTTGACTTGGCTGGCATGTTGGAAATTGACAGCCGCGGCCAGAAGGGCGATGTGCTTTTTGAAGGCAACGGCGCCAATTACGAGATCCAGATCGATGATGTTTTGGTTGTCGGCGACAAGCTTGTCGTGTCTGCGATTGTTGGATACGACGTGGGAGTCGGTGCGTCACATTCCCACTTCATCATTGACGGTTTGGATCTGGATCAAATCACAGACAGAAAAGTCCATGGGCTGTTCAACGTCGCTGACAGTCTTTCCGGGCAGGGCTTCGACGGAACGGACGCGGGTTTTGTTGCTGGCTACATGACGGAGATTCCCTCCGAATGGCAGGCAGCGTTGGGCGGATCTCATTTGTTGGGCCAGTCGGGACTTAGCGGATTGCTCAGAACTTCCATGGGACCTTCGGCGTTTGCGTTCGACGCATCAAAGATCGGAACGTCCGACTTCCAGACTCCGGAAACCCTGACGTACTATCCGCACGCGGCCGATTGGCACGCCGGCGAAACTTCTCATGCCCTGGCGTTTATTGAACCGAGCCATCGCCCTGGACCGGCGATTGTCGACGATCCGTTGTACAACTGGAACGCAACGGTCGAAGACGTCGTGTTTGCTCCAGGCACGCGATCTGTATTGTTCTTTGGATCGATTGGAGTCGACGACGACACGGGAGAATCCTTCGTCGGCTATGGCGATAGCCCCGTCTACAACGACTACGCTCGCGGGCACTACAAGGGGCCTCATTCGTTAAACGGCGAATACGAGTACCAGGTTTGGGCCTACGATGCCTACGATTACGCGAAGGTCCGCAGTGGCGAACTGGCTCCGTGGGAAGTGCAGCCACACGACGTCTGGACATTCGACTTCCCCGGCATGACCGATCTTGATCCCGCCAAACAACTCGCCGGCACCGCCTTCGATCCCGCAACCAACCGCCTGTATGTCGCTCAACAGCGCTGGGGAGACCCAACAAACGACATTCCCAGCGGATCACCCATCGTGCACGTCTTCCAGCTTGGACCGCCACCGAACATCACGGCTTCCGGTAGCCCAATGTCCGGTGATGGCAACTCAGCCACTGAGAAATCGAACGTTGCTCAGACACCATTCGCCGCCCCGCCCGCTGATGCAGACTTTGCCCAGGCAGACGAACGCCTCGAGCTCCCGCCGATACCGTTTGACGCAGGTGGGCACCCCTTGCCTATTGAGACTTCTATCGAGCCTGCCGACAACGATTCTTCAAAGCAGGACCGAACTGACAACGATGAGCTGTTCGATCCTGTCGGCCAGTTGGCGGTCGCTTCCGTCGGTAGTGGGAACCAATCCGACTTGTTGGCGGGGTTGTTGGACGAAATTAACCTGGCGGTTCTCAACTAGAGCACTTTACGTTTTGTTGTGGACGGTGCTGGCTCGTGGGAACCGGCCCACGTAGGACAATAACCGATTTCCGCGGCCACAAGTTAGCGTGAAACGCTGTAACACGAATATTGTTCATTCATAGCAGGCCTGACACATGCAACGTCTGATTCTTTTCTTTCTTATTCTGTGTGCTCCGACTTTTGCCGATGAAACGCCATCAAACCGGATGCTGGTGATTGGAATCGATGGCTGTCGTCCTGACGCTTTGGCAGCTGCTGAAACGCCGAACCTGGACGCGTTGATTAAGTCGGGATCGTTTACAGACAAGACGCAGATTCTTGGAAGCCGCTATCGAGACAACGACACCGTCAGCGGGCCGGGCTGGTCGAGTTTTCTGACGGGCGTCTGGGCCGACAAGCACGGCGTCAACGACAACTCGTTCGAAGGAAAGAAGTATGAACAGTTTCCGCACTTCTTTCGGCGCATCAAAGATCGCTGGCCCAATGCTCGCACAGGTTCGTTCGTCGATTGGGAACCGATTGACACTCATATTGTTGAAGCGGCCGATGTTCGAGTTGTGCACCCGGCGAAGGGGGCCGCCAACTACGCCGAGAACGACATTCTACTCGCCCGCGAAACCAGTCAGTTTCTGTCGTCCGGCAATCCGCACGCCGCGATGGTGTATTTCGGAGCCGTGGACGAAACCGGCCATGCTCACGGTTTTCACCCTGACGTTCCCGAGTACATCAACGCAATTGAAACGGTTGATGAGCGTGTTGGCGAAGTCGTGCGTGCGATGACTCAGCGTGCGAACTACGCAAAGGAAAACTGGCTGGTAGTTGTGTCAACGGATCACGGCGGCAAAGACAAGGGCCACGGCGATGGACACAAGGTGCCCGAAATCCTAACCACGTTTCTGATTGTCAGCGGCCCAGGCAGTGTGAAAGGAAGTATCGATCAACCTACATATGTTGTCGACGTCGCAGCGACAGGCCTGGCTCATCTGGGCGTAGAACTCCCAGACGACATGGATGGAAAGGCGGTCGGGCTGGCTGACGTTCGGACGACTCAGAAGAACGCAGCTCAGGCAACAGGCTTGTCGATTTCGTGGGACAAAAACTACCTCGAAGTGAGTGGCCCCGATATTCCGGGTGGCCCCATTCGCACTAACTATCTCGAGGCCTATTGCCGTCCCGGCTCAACCGATCGAGACTGGCACGAAACTGTCATTCCGCACAAAAGCGAACTCATTTTGGCCACAGATGATCGCAAACGTATTGAACTGGAGGATCGACTGAGCGACGGTATTGTGGTACGACATGTGATTACTGCCGGGCTGGACGAACTTACGTTTACTGTCACGGCGACAAACCCGACAGACACTGAATCACAAGCCCATTGGGCTCAACCTTGTATGCGAGTCGATGGCTTCACCGGCACGGACAACAAAGACGCTCGCAAAACTTATCCGCCCTATATTCAGAAGTGTTTTCTGATGTTGGACGGGAAACTGACGCGACTGCCGACCGAACCCTGGGCTTTGAAAGCTCGCTACATTCCTGGTCAGGTCTATGCGCCAGCTGACGTCGATCGCAACGACGTCAATCCACGACCGCTTAGCGAACTCGTGCCTTCAGACGGACTCACCGGCTGCTATTCAGCAGATGAAAAACGAATTCTGGCCGTTGCATGGGAACCGTATCAGGAAATTTTCCAGGGCGTCATCACGTGCATGCACAATGACTTTCGGATCGGAGGACTCGCGCCGGGCGAAGCGAAAACGATTCGCGGTAAGCTCTATATCGTTCCCGCTGACGAAGCCGCATTGGTGAAACGTTTCCGCAACGACTTTGCCAAGTAGAGCGCTCGTGCAGAGTTGCAGGCGCCTGATGCCTCAACCATATGAGCGTACACTTCCGCTCGGTCAGCACAGCATGCTGCTGAGCGTACATCGCTGCTTGGCGCGAACTCCAAAACGTGTGCCACTGAGTCCCGATGATGCGCCGGGGCTTTGTCATGGCTATGGGGTCAATCTGAAACTATCAGACGATGGCCATTGGTCCCGGCAATGCGCTCGTGAACTAGTGCTAACGCCCCGCATCGAATGTGGACAAAGCACGTGCCGATTGTCAGGCAGTCAATTCATTGCAGCCCCGATGGTTGACGAGTAACGACCACGCTTCCAGTGGCGATTCCACCGTTATGCAATCGGTGGCGAAGTGGCGCCCAGATTCCGACGTCAGTGTCATCCCATTGTTATCGGTGACGTGCTGCTGAAGGCTTGCTGGAACTCATAAACGCCTTCGACATACCTCGCCAATATGCGACGGCACCGAAGTCATGGGACGAGCCCATGCGCACTGCATTGCGTATCTGAGGCTCGCGTTGATCACGCTGACAGCCGCACCGTGCTCTCCTAATACTGACAAGCATTTTTCGCTTTGCTTACCGGAGGAGGGTTTACCTTACCGAAATTTCCGGTGCAACACGCGCGATCTGTGGGCAAACCCGCCGCCGGAGGTGGGGCATTGCAGGACGTATGGGGGTTGAGACGAAAAAGTAGGAAATCACACAATCGGCAAAGAAATGTGGTCCGGTTTGACCGGACTGGTGCGATTCAAACGGCGATTGGATATCTCACTTCTCACTCGTTAAGCGGACACACCACGATGTTGGATCAGTTTCTTTCGTACTGCCACGCGCTCTCCTCCACTGTCGTTTTGAACAGTACCTCTTCTCTGAAATCGGCATCACGTCAAAACCGACGTCGCCGTGCTGCTATTGATCGATTGCCCCAACAGGTCAACGTGCTGGAAACGCGGCGAATGCTGAGTGCGGAGAATCCACTTCCTACTTTTACAATGTTGGAAGGTGAATCCGGTGTGCTGTTTGTGGAGGTGGATGATGCCCCCGGCGGAGGTGAATTGGTCGTGATTATCACCGTTGAAGGTGAAAGCTCTCCGTCACATGAGCTCGAAATGCTGCCGGGGTCGTGGGAGGTGTTTGACCTCAACACATTGATTCCGCCCAACAGCTCCAAGGATGTGACAGTAAAGATCCGCGAAACGGAAGTTATGCTGGATGCAAACGGCGCACCACATATGACACAGTTCCAATACACTTCTCAAACCGTCAGCGTACCTGGGGTGGAGTTGGTTGCACACGAATTCAACGCCATTGACGGCCACATGAGCGTGCTGAGCGGCGATGTTGACATGACAAATCCGATGGGCACAGTAACCTTGGTTTATCGTGTAGCTGGCACTTCGCAATGGACGGATATGACAGAACTGTCTGATAGCAACGACGGCTTTTTCGCAGAGATTATCAACGAGGCAAACGGAGAAACAGATTTTGAATTCGCCACGCGGACGTCAATGTTCGGTGTGAATGTCTATAGCGCGATTCATACGATCGAAGACTTCCCGGCGTATGTTCCGGGCGACTATGACCCGGACGGTGGTGACGGAACAGGTGGTGACGGAACAGGTGGCGACGGAACAGGTGGCGACGTTGGCGGCATAGACGAAGGAATGGGAGAGGATGGAATGGGTGGCGGCGTGCATGATGACACCACCGACGATGGCGCCATGCACGACGATGGCATGGGCTACACTGGTGATGGTATGGACGGTGACCTTGCGTGGACCGGGGCAGGCGACGATGACGACGAAGATTTCTGGGGCGACTATCCGGGCGCTTAACGATGCGGACGTACGACCGTTCGTCTCAACACCGTTTCCCGATTTGTCACGAAGATGTTAGGCGACAACGCCATCGCCATTCCGTCCGGGGATGGCTTTCAGCGAACTCTGTTGTCAGCCTGAAATCGGCTATTGAAATTCGGGCGAAATTCTCAACAGTTCAGGGATGAACTTTGAGAAGGCTCGGGCACGATGGCTGATGCGCTGTTTTGTCAGCAGTGACAATTCGCCAAACGACTTGTGATATTCGCGGATCAGGAAGTACGGGTCGTATCCGAAGCCGCCTTCGCCTCGTCGTTCCTGCAGGATTCGGCCGCGGCAGGTACCTTCGACGGCAATTCGAACTTCGCCCGCTGGGTTCGACAACGCCACACTGCAGACATAACCGGCTCCGCGTTTTTCATCCGGCACGTCCGCCAGTTCCTTCAGAAGCTTGGCGTTGTTTTTTTCATCAGTTGCGCCTTCGCCGCTGTAGCGAGCTGAATATATGCCTGGAGCGCCTTTCAGTGCGTCGACTCGCAAACCGCTGTCTTCGCCGATGGTCCATTGCCCAAGCGCCGTAGCCACTTCAGTTGCTTTTTTGGCGGCGTTCGCGGCAAAAGTGTCACCGTCTTCCACGACATCGGGAACGTCGGGAAACTCTGTCACTGGAATAACTTTGAAGCCTACAGCGGCCAGCAAGTCAGCGACTTCTTCGGTCTTTTTCTTATTGCGGCTGGCGAGGATGATTGTGCGATCAGACATTTTGTAACTCCTGCTTAAACTGAGCCATCTCACCAGCAGCGTGATCGTCGCCCTGTAACTGAGCTTGTTGAATGCCGCCATCGTAGGTCGCAACGGCATCCTGAATTCGCCCCAGCCTGGCCAGTTGCTGCCCTGCCATCAGAAACGCCGGTACGTAAGGTTTTTCGTCCTGCATCAGGCTGGTCAACAACTCCAGACTGCGGTCGCTGTTGTCTTCCTTGTCCAGTTCCATCGCCAGCATGTAGCGCAATGTCTGGTCCGACGGGTCGTCAGCCAACATTGCTTCGAGTTTTTCTTTGCGTGATTGCGTCATCAAACCTTCTTTGTAACGGGCGTTCCTGAGGGTTGCTGCTTGTGCAGGTTGAATGCATCCTGTGACGTGCGGAATTCGCTCGCCATGCTGACATTAATCTTCCGCGCCACACAGCGGCACGCTGGGGTTCGGATCCTGCAGAAGCTCAGCCAGTGTGGTGGAGCGGAAAGCATTTTCCATTTCCTTGATTGCATCGTCCATGCGTCGGTGCAGAGCACACAATCTCACGCCATGAGCGGCCAGATCAAGTGGGCAGGTTGTGATTCTCTGAATCGGATCCACGGCGTTCACAACATCCAGAATCGTCAACTCAGCCGGCAACTTAGCGAGCGACACGCCGCCGCCAACACCACGCTGCAGGTGGACGATGTCTTCTGTCCGTAATCCCTGCAGCACCTTGGACAGGTACGCCGGCGGCACTTTCGTGACGGCTGCGATTTCGCTCGTCTTTTGCGGCTCTGGGGCATGTTGAGCCAGATAAACGACGGCTCGCAGGGCGTATTCAACAGTTTGCGAAAGCATTAAATCAGCGGTCCTGTGGCATGGCAGAATGGCGAAAAACACGGGCGAAGATACCGAAATCCCGCGACTAGCCTCCAAACTGGATGTTGACATCCTGTTTTAAAGTGGTAAATTCCGAGACTGGACATTCTTGTCCAGTTTAGTTTCCGGTTTTTCGTTCAATTCCCTTCGGAGGTATTCAGAATGAAGCTCTCGCGACGCCTGTTGTCTCTCTCCCTGGCTGGCATTGTAGCCGCCAGCCTTGCCAATCCTGCCCTCACTGACGAAGCAACCTCAACAAAAAAAGCTTCCGACGCGGCACTTGAACGAGCACGCCGTGAAGTGAGGATGCTGGATGACATTTACAAAACCAGCATCGTGCTGATTACGACTCACTACGTTCACGACGACGAAGACTTGCCAGCTGGCGAAGCCTTTGTGGCATTGTTCGACGCGGTCAACAAAAAGGGCTGGCACAAGGTTCGATTGGTCGACGCCAGCGGCGAAGCGTATGACGACGACAACCTTCCGAAGAAGGGGTTTGAGCAACGAGCCGTCAATGAAATCCTGAAAGGCAAGCCGTCCTACGACGAAGTTGAAACCGAAGATGGCAAGCGGTTCTTATACGCGGCGACAGCGATTCCCGTGGTCATGGATAAGTGCATCATGTGCCACGAGAACTACCGCGACGTACCAAAAGGGAAAGCCATCGGCGCGTTGAGCTATCGAGTGCCAATTCTGGAATAACGTCGTCTTCGTCATCATCAGTTACGGCTGCAAGAGCTCGGCTTCTTAACAAGAGAGCCGAGCTCTTTTCTTGCGCGTCCGCCCGCCATGACGCCCTATTCCGCATTCTCTTTGAACTCCGTCACAACTTTTCGTTCCGTTACCTTCCACCAATCGTCCAGCGTGGCAGCCAGGCGAGCGACGACGTCCGGATTATCGGCGGCGAGGTTGCTGGTTTCGTGCGGATCGGCTAGCAGATCAAACAACTGAGGCCGTTTTTCATCACGCATATGAACGGCACCGTAGCGGTTGACCTTACCGTCGTATGTCAGCAACAGCTTCCACTGATCTTCGATCACCCAACGGTAAAGAAGACTTTCCTGAGGATTGTTGATGTCGGCCACATCGTGAGCGAAGCTTTCACCAAAGATGCGTTTGCGCTGCATTTGTTTTTCGCCCGTTGCGATCGGTAGCAGGTCGATTCCCGGTAGATTGTCGGGCACGCGAGCTCCTGCGGCCTTCAACAAAGTGGGAGCCAAGTCAATGCTACTGACGACTTCCTGTCGATCGCTTGGCTGAATCTTTGCGGGCCAGCGGATCATGATGGGGGTGCGAGTTCCGCCTTCCATCGGCGACTGTTTGGACCCCGGTCCGAACGATGGTCGCCAACCTTCGGGTACGTTGACGTCCGGCGTTCGTTGAATCCAGCCGTTGTCGCAGACGTAAACGATGATCGTATTGTCTGACACACCGGATTCTTCGACGTGGTCAATCAAGTCACCGCATGTTTCGTCGAACCATGCACACATCGCGAAGTATTTTGCGAGGGCCGGATGCCGATTTGGCTGGCGGTAGTGTTGCAGAATGCGTTCCGGTGGATTGTGGGGCGTGTGCGGTAAAAATGGAGCGTACCAAACGAAGAAGGGTTTCTTCTGTTTGATTGCCTTGTCCACGAAATCGAATACAGGCTTCATACCTTCGCGTCCAATCTTCAGCCCATCATCACCGTGTCGTCCGCCTTTTTGGGGAAAGCCGCGAGTCATGCCTTCCGTGAATCCGCCTCGCTGGTAGCTGCCTTCCCACCATTTGCCACTTTGATGACTGATGTAACCCTGTTCGGCGAGTAGTCCAGGCAGGGTTTCGAACCGATCCAGTTTTGCAATCAGTCGCTCACGCAAAGCGTCATATTGTTCCTTCGACAACTTGGGATCCGGTGCCGGATCGTTGCCCGTGATGCCATGCTGGTGTGGGTACAGACCGGAGATCATGGTCGCCAGAGATGGTCGGCAAAGAGCGGTGGGAACGTACCCGCGTCGAAAGAGAGCGCTGCTGGTCGCCAGCCGGTCCAGGTGCGGCGTGCGAATATCCGGGTGGCCCATGAAGCCATAATCCGTCCACGCCTGATCGTCGCTTAGAATCATCACAATGTTCGGCTTGGCATCTTCTGCGACCGCAGCCGAAAAGTAGAGCGGCACGATGGCCAGGGCGACGGCAAACATACTGATTCGTTTATGCTTCATTGGATGTAACTCATTCTACAGGGTCAGTTTCAGGTCTTTGCCGGGAGGTCATTTGGCAACTTGGTCATGCCCTTCCATGGCTGCGTTGGCGTCATGATAGCCACTTCCTTCGGTCCCGGGGAGTGTCCCGAAAATGGAGGTTTACGAGTACCGCGTACAGCAAAATGATGGTCGCTTTGGCGGGCTGCCATGAGGTTTCCGATTGGGCAGGCAGCGGTCTATTTTGCGGTCGGTAAAAATGGCCGATTTACCTTTTGCATTCTAATGCCATTGGCCTGCAGATGGACAAGCGGTGCTTGACCGAGTGGAAGGCGGCTCGTACTGTTCAGCACGGGGTTCTGCAACAAGTGACCGCCGAATTGGTTCATTGTTTTGCGGCTGTTCTTCGGCCGCAAATTGGCCGTCTTTTCCGTTCTAGGCATATGCTATGTTCAATTGCGAACGTCCTGTTGGTGATGGTTTGGTTTCTCGTTTCATTTCGGCACTGCGTAGCGATCGACGCGCTCAGGCTAGACAACGAAGAACTGACTTCGGCACGCAGAATGGGAGAGCGCTGGAAGTTCAGACGCTGGAAGACCGGTTGCTGTTGACCATCGATTTCGACTTCATTTATGAAGGCGAGATTGCAGCCGCAGGCATCGGTTTTGAACACGAAACGGAAGGCCAGACTCGTCGCGACGCGTTGGAGCAGGCGGCCGATCAGCTCGGAAGTATTTTCGATCACACGGCAACGATCACTTTGTATGTGACATCCATCGAAGATGCCGGCAGCGATACGCTGGCATCGGCGGGCAGCAATTTCAGCGACACGCTGACCGACGGATTTGACGGCAACGAAGTCGTCCGTACGAAGATTCTGACCGGCACAGACACCAACGGTGCCACGGCCGATGGTTCGGTCGAAGTGAACTGGGGTAAGGACTGGGGCCTGAGTGCCGATCCCACTCAAATCGACGTTGACGACTTTGATTTTTCATCAACAATCTATCACGAACTTCTGCACGCGATCGGCTTCAGCTCAACGTTAACTGAAGATGGTCGAGACCTGCGGGACAATGACACTTCTGGCGGTGGCACCGGGGCGTGGGGCTACTTCGATCAGTTTTTGGTGGATGCGTCAAACGATCCAGTTGTTACTGCGGGCTTCAGTCTGGATGCGACGGTATACGACGCCGGCAAAGTGGGCGGGGCCAGTCCTGCCGCGGGCTTGTTCTTTAACGGCACCAACGCCAGAAATGCGAATGGCGGTTTGCCGGTGGGACTGTACACGCCGACGAGCTTTGAAGAAGGTAGCAGCGTGTCGCACCTGGATGACGAAAACAGCGCGCTCGACGGCCTGGTGATGCTTTCTGCAACGGATTCCGGCCCGGGGGCTCGGAATCTGTCGACGCTGGAACGAGCCATCCTCACCGACCTGGGTTACAGCTTTCTGGCGGGGGGGCTTTCTATCACTGAAACAGACGGCTCTACATCTGTTTCTGAAGACGCGACGACTGACACGTTCGACGTCGTGTTAACATCGGCGCCACTGGTGGATGTTGTGCTGAATCTGTCGAGCGGCGATACAGACGAAGTGACCGTCAGCCCAGCGACGCTGACGTTTACTCCGGACAATTGGGATGTGGCTCAAACAGTCACGGTGACCGGCGTTGACGATCAGGTCAGCGACGGGCACGTGTCGAGAAACATCACAATTTCCGTCGATGATGCAAACTCTGATGATGGCTACGATGACATGGTCGACGTCGATGTGGCCGTAACAATCCTCGACAACGAACCTATCATTCTCACGACGGACGGAACGGCCAACGCCGACGACATCGTGCTGAACCTGACCGGCGATGGAGAGGGCAATATTGAGGGCGTTGGTGCCACCAGCAACTTTATGGGGACCGACGGATTCGTTTTTAACGGCGATGAGGGCGACGACACTCTGACGATCAATCTGAACGGCAACGCGATTCCGTCCAGTGGAATCGTGTTCAACGGACAGGGCGGAAACGACAAACTGATTGTCATCGGTTCCGGCAATGAAGTCACCGTCTACACGCCGGATGCGGCAACGTTCGGCAACGGCGTCGTGATGGTTGGCGGCGTTCCAATTACCTTTACCGGACTGGAACCAGTCGACATCTCAGGGATGGCAAGCGCCACGTTGAATTTGCCCGGTGCCGATGACGTGCTAACCGTCGAAACCGGAGTCGACTACGCCACAGGGAACGCGGACGCACTGCGAGTCTCTGGCACCAGCGGGGGCGTGGCGATTGAAACGGTCGCGTTCTTCAACAACACGTCCGTCACGATCGACACCTCGACCACTGATGGCGACGACACCGTAACGATTACAGCAGCCGATAACGCTCACGGTAACGAATCGTTAAACGTGATCACGGGTGCCGGAACAGACAGCATCATCATCGGCGGAGACGTGGTGACAACCGGAAACCAACTCTACAGCGACGCCGTCAGCTTAACGGCAGACGTTACACTGACCAGCACAACAGGCGACGTGCAACTTACCGATTCTGTGGCGTTGGACACTCATTCACTGAACGTTGCAGCGGCCGGAAACAACAGTTTTTTGAGTAGCGTAAGCGGCAGCGGCGGGCTGACGTTTTCCGGCAGTGGCCGCACCAATTTGTTTGGAGCCAACAGCTATACAGGCGTGACCGACATTACGGCAGGCGAAGTCTGGGTCAACGATGCCTCAAGTCTGGGCGCGGCGGGTGCAGCGTCTGGCACGAGTGTCGCTGATGGAGCCGAATTGTATTTGACGGGCAATGACAGCTTCGCAGAAGATCTCGCGTTGGCGGGAATCCTCGCGGTGGGAACAACTTCTGCACCAACGTGGTCTGGCCCTATCGTGTTGTCCGGCGGCAGTTCCGAGTTTGAACTGGACCAGCCCTCCGACACTCTGACGGTGTCCGGCGCAATCACTGGCGACGGAGGCTTTGCGAAAACCGGACTCGGTACGCTGACGCTTTCCAGCGCTGCCAACGACTACACTGGCAACACCGTGCTGAGCGACGGCACGACATTTGTGAATGGCACCACGTCGACGGGCAGCGATTTCTTCGTGCAAACGGGAGCAACTCTGGGCGGCACGGGAACGATCGGCGGCACGTTAACGGTGCAGGACGGCGGACGCCTGGCCCCCGGGAATAGCCCCGGCATTATTTCGACTGGTGCATTAGATGTGCAGGCCGGTTCGACGCTGGATATTGAAATCGACGGCATCACAACGGCGGGAACCGATTACGATCAGATCGCGACGACCGGCACGGTCACTCTGGGCGGCACACTGAATTTAATCGATGGCTTTGCCGGCACGGGCTCCACCGGCGACACGCTACTGTTAATTGACAATGGAAGCCCCGATCCGGTGTCCGGCACCTTCGACGGCTTGCCGAACGGAGCCGACGTTGTCTTCAACGGTGAATTCTGGCGCATCGCGTACGACGGCGGCGACGGTAACGATGTGGTGTTGGTGAATGGACCAGCTGGTGTCAGTATCGCAGATGTCTCACAGGACGAAACCAATTCCGGTCAGACGTCGTTCGTGTTTACGGTGACGGTGGATTCCCCGGTAGGAGAAGCCTTCACAGTTGAGTATTCAGTCACTCAACAAACGGCGAGCGAAGTGGACGACTACGTCACCACATCGGGGACGCTAACTTTTAACGGCACGTCATCTGGCGAAACCCAAACGATTGCGGTGACTGTCAATGGTGACCTGCAGATCGAAGACGACGAAACGTTCCTGGTCACGCTGGCCAACATCGTCGGTTCGTCAAACGTCGTGCTGATTGATCCGGAAGCCACAGGCACGATCGTCAATGACGACTTCCCGGCTGACGTGAACCTCAGCGTTAGCAGCGGTGTCGCCACCGAGGCGGCTGGGACAGTCGTGACGCTGACCGCAACGGCGGATAGTGCAGTCTTTGGCGATCAAACAGTTGACGTGGAAGTCACCGGAACAGGCCTTGATGCGGCCGACTACAGCCTATCGACCGTGCAGATCACCATTCTGGATGGACAAACAACGGGCACGGCTACATTCACGGTAGTGGACGATGCTGTGGCCGAACTTAATGAAGTCGCCACGATCTCAATCGCCAATCCGTCCGCCGGAGTAGCCCTTGGGCAAACAGCGTCGCAGCAGGTGACAATCACCGACAATGACGCCGCCGCAATTACGATTGGCGACGTTGTGATGGACGAAGCAGACAACGGCGACACCACGTTCGTGTTCACAATCACGCTGGACGCGGACGTTGATACGCCCGTCACAGTGGACTTCGCCACAGCCGACGGGACCGCCCAGTCGGCAGACAATGACTACACGCCAATCACCAGTGGTTCAGTGACGTTCGACGGAACAGCAGGCGAAACCAAAACCGTTGCCGTGATCGTGAAGGGTGACGAAAAAGTCGAACGTGATGAGACGTTTGTACTGAATCTGACCGGCCTCGACGCAGCTGGCCGCAACGTAACGTTCACAGATGATCAGGCCACGGGGACCATCACAAACGATGACGCAGCTTCGCTGACAATAAACGACCGGAGTGTCGCGGAAGGGGATTCCGGCCAAACTGCCGTCACTTTCACCGTAACTTTGGACGCGGCTGTCGACACGAGTTTCACGGTCAACTACTCAACGATTGCCGGCACGGCAACGGCAGGTAGCGACTATACGGCGGTGACCAATAACGTACTAACGTTTGCCGGAACTGCGGGCGAAACTCAAACGCTGCAGGTCTTCGTCAAAGGCGACGAAGTGGCGGAAGCAGACGAAACATTTACCGTAAGATTGTCAAACCTGTCTGCGTCGGATCGAGACATTCTGGTGTCTGACAACGAGGGCGTCGGCACAATTGTGGACGACGATGGTGTCCCGGTCGTGATTTCTGTCGACACGGTAGCCGCCACAGAACAGGCCGGGACGGTGGTCACCATCACTGCCACCGCTGCGTCGGCCGTAACTGGCAATCAATCCGTGGACGTTGCCGTCAGCGGGACGGGAATCACACCGGGCGATTACAACCTCAGCGCCGTCACAATCCCGATTGCCGACGGACAGACGGTCGGTACCACCACGTTCACGATTCTGGACGATGCCGTCGTAGAACTTAACGAAAACGCGACCATCACGTTGGTGAATGCGTCGGTGGGCGTCAGGTTTGCGGCGACGCAGTCAGTGGATATTTCCATCGCTGACAATGACGCCGCTACGCTATCGGTTGCAGACGTCACTGTTGTCGAATCGGACACAGACGACACCATTCTGGTGTTTGAAGTTGTACTGAACAATGCCGTTGATGCTCCGTTCACCGTTGACTACGCAACAGCAGATGGCACAGCTACTGTGGCCGATGGCGATTACGTTTCGGGCACCGGAACGCTCACCTTTGACGGAACCGCCGGTGAAACTCAAACCGTAGCCGTCGTGGTGACTGGCGATCAGACGGTGGAACTGGATGAAATGTTCGTCCTCGACCTATCCAACGTTATGGCAAACGGCCGCAACGTCACGATCGCTGATGCTCAGGCAGAAGGCACCATTGAAAACAACGACGCCGCTCAACTTTGGATCGACGACGTTTCAATAGAAGAAGGTAATGCGGGCAGTACAACCTTCACATTTACGGTCCGACTGGATGCCGCAGTCGACGGGCCAGTGACTATTGACTTTGCTACGAACGACGGAACCGCAGTGGCGGGAGACGACTACGTTGCCAGTAGCGGCACTGGTCTCACGTTCTCCGGCACGGCCGACGAAACACAGACGATTCAGGTGACAGTCAACGGCGACACGACCGCCGAACTGGATGAAACATTCGTCGTCGACCTGACAAACATCGACGCCAATGGCCGCAACGTCACGATCGGTGATTCTCAAGGCGTGGGCACGATCATCGATGACGACGGAATCAAGGTGAATCTCGGCCTGAGTGCTTCCGCCGGAACTGAAGCCGGCACAACCGTGATTACCGTGGCGGCGACAACTCAGGAAGCTGTCACGCAGGACCAAACCGTGCAGATCATGGTAACGGGCACCGGTGTGACTGCTGGCGACTACACACTGTCGACGACGACCATCACAATTCCGGCCAATCAAGCCGTCGGTCTGGCCACCTTTACAATCGTGGACGACCCGCTGGCGGAAGACACTGAAATCGCAATGCTCACGCTGCATTCGCCGTCGGTTGGGCTAAGTCTTGGAAGCGTCCGTTCGCTGCCGATCAGTATCGCAGATAACGACGCCGCGTCGCTAAGTATCGCGGACGTCAGTATGGAAGAAGGTACGTCCGGAACGTCGACCGTGTTTACCTTTACGGTGACATTAAACGGCGGCACGGGCGATGCCTTCACCGTTGACTACGCGACCTCCGATGTCAGCGCGGTGGCGGGAGACGACTACACGGCGACAAACGGCCGACTGACGTTTTCCGGAGCCGATCAGGAAACGCAAACGTTCACGGTGGAAGTCAATGCCGACAGCGCCATCGAACCGGACGAAGACTTCCTTGTGACTTTGTCGAATATCATTCCTACTGGTCCCGTGATCACGCTGGCGAAGGCAGAAGCGACCGGAACGATCGTTAACGATGATCGGCTGGCCGTGAATCTCGCCGTCAGCGAGAGCAGTGTCAGCGAAGTCAGTGGCACCGTCGTCACATTAACCGCCAGTGTTGACACTCCGGTTGTGGGTAACCAAAGCGTTGAAGTTCAGGTTTCCGGTACGGGCATTACAGGAAGCGACTACACACTGTCGTCCGTCACCATCAATATTCCCCACGGACAGATGTCTGGCTCCGCAACGTGGTTCGCAAAACTGGATGGGCTGCTGGAACCTGCCGAAGTCGCGACTCTGGCGATTATCAATCCATCCAGTGGTCTGGAACTTGGAACCAACACGTCTGACGATGTCGTGATTGTCGACCATACAACAGTTGTGCTGGATTCAGTCAGCAAGTTCCCGGGTAACCAACCAACACTGACCTGGCAGGATGTTCCCGGAGCCGTCGGCTACGAAATCTGGTTCTCTCGAATCTTCCCTGCGACAACTCGAATCTATTCTGCCAACGACCTGACGCTTAGCGAATGGACTCCACCGGAAACCCTCGATCCCGCGTTCTATCGATATTGGGTGCGAGCCTACGATGCGAGCGGGACCACTTCCTTCTGGTCCGACAGCAAATCCTTTGAAGTGCAACCGACCCTGGTTTCACCACTCACGCCGACCTTCAACAAGCGGCCCACGTTCGAATGGGACGCCATCCCGTTTGCAACGTCTTATGAATTGTTCGTCCGCACCAGCAGTGGCGACATGATTATGGACGATCTGACGGACACCACGTGGACTCCGACAGAAGACCTGCCCGATGGCAATATTCGATGGTGGGTGCGAGCGACCGATGCTACCGGTAACCGTGGCTGGAGTGAGGTGGGGCTGACAAGCGTCGACAGCCGCACAACGGTGCTCACGCCAACAGGTTCCGGCACGGACACCACTCCGCTGATTTCCTGGGTGCCGATCATCGGCGCGGGCCGCTACATACTGCACGTGCAGAACCTTGATACAGACACCGTGGCGATACGCGAAGAAAATCTAACCACCACGTCGTACACGCCAACCACGCCGCTGCCAGCGGGCAATTTCCGAGTCTGGGTGAAGGCGATCGACGCGGCTACGAACACGTTCTCGTCCGGTCTGTGGAGTCGCGGAGTCGACTTCAGCATCACGGTGACGGCCCTTGAACCTCGGGAAACCGATTCGGTGCCGATGATTCAACTGACAGTGCTGTCAGCAGAAGGCTCAAGCGTAAATGCCGTCGTGAAGCAGGACTCAGCTGATGAAGCAGTGGTTGAACGACCTGTCGACCGTGGTCAGCTTGAACTCACTGCCGACCAGCGAATGGTGAATGCCCCGTCGGATGCAGCCGTCGCGGTCGCGTCGTCCCACGTCAAGGCCGCACCAGTCGGTGACAACACGTTCCTGGACACCGAATTGGCATGGTTGGACAGCGTGATGGCTCAGCTTCCGCTGATGTTAGAGTAGTCAATGGTCGGCCAGTAACACCGCGCCTCGGTTCTTCGCTATCGAGGCTGACATTTGCTGCGGGGCTGCAGAGCGTCAGTAACGAACTGCACGACGCCGACGCCGTGGCAAGTGAATCCTGTTCCTCACGTACATCCGCAGCTTTGAGCATTTTCAAATGCTGCCGTTGTGGGGGGGCAGGTCTGTCGCTGCGGAAGTACCTTCGGTTTGCCCGCCACTCGTGTGCATCCCGTGCCCTGCGCGACGGCGCTAAGCTTGAACCGAAATAGCTCGGTCGGGCGGAGGACACTTGGTGGTTCACCGTTGATTGTCTGTGACCGAACTCAAGCCTGACCAACACCGACTCAAAATAACAGGACGTGCCGCGGAACTAGCGTTTGACGACTTCCACCAGAATGCCACCCATTTTCATGACTTCATGAAACCGCGTGAACCACAGTTCGCGGTCCCATTCCAAGCCCACACGATCGCAGGCGTCTCGCAATTCGCCGCGTGAAAATGTGCGGCACTTCCAGGTGTGGCTGGTGAGCAGCCCGGAGATCGAGTCTTCTGTGACAAGCAGCAGAGCCACGCCGCCTGGTTTCAGTACGCGAGCGAACTCCGACAGGCCTGGCAGCGGGTCCGGTATGTGTTCCAGCACGTAGCCACAGGTGACGCAGTCGAACGAGTTATCTCGAAACGGCATTTGCATCATATCGGCCGCCACAAAGAACGGGCGATCGGAATCCAATCGTTCGCGAGCTCGCCGCAGCATTTCTGCGGACAGGTCGAATCCGACAATTTCTGCGTCGGGTTGAGCGGTCTGAAGCAGGTGCCGAATGATCTGACCGGCTCCGGATCCCACGTCCAAAATGCGGTCAAAACGTGACGAATCGAATCGGCCAGACTTAAAAAGCTGGCCCATCAAAGGTTCATGAAGCGACAGGATACTGCTAAACTTCAGCACGGCGCCCTGAGGCCCGTCGTACAGTTTTTTAACTGAACTCTGATACTGGTTTAACGGCTGCTCCCGAATTCCGCCAAATTCCGCAAACCGACGCACCTTGCTTTTTGCTGCTGAACGCCACTTCGATACTGCCTTCTTCACGATGACTCCGATTCATTAAACAGGTGGGACTCACCAGACATACCAACAGCATCGATCTGCGTGAGGGTGGAAAAGCATACCGTCGATCCACCACCAGCCAAAGGCCGCAGCGGCCTGAAATGGTGGCTTTTTACGGCGAAGTTCCTGGGGGAAGTCCAGGCCCGCCATTATTCGTCGACAAACCGGCCCATTGAGTCGTAAGTCATTTATTCAAAACATGTTGCAGCTTCTACGTCACCCCTCAAAATCCGGTCAATTCGCAACGAACCGTCAGGAATTGAGTGACCGCCCCTTGAGATTTTGCCGGTCTCACGCCATTATGTGGCACGAAAAGAGGCGAATGTACGCGAGAGAAAACTGAGCCTTTTGATTGCCTCATCCGAACATTGGACGTTTTGAAGAACAAGGTTCCTTGCGAGTACTCTTCGTCTGTACAGGTAATACGTGTCGTAGCCCGATGGCTGAGGCCGTTTTCAGAAGGCTGGCCAGCAACCGGCTGGACTGTCACGAACAGAAATTGTTGGATCACAAGATCGACGTGTTGTCGGCCGGCGTAGCGGCTGCCGACAGCGCTCCGGCGGCTGCTGAGGCGATTCGTGTCCTGGGAGACCGGGGAATCGATCTTTCAAATCACCTCAGTCAGCAGGTGACCAATGAAATGCTGGAAAAATCAGAATTGGTGCTGACAATGACAGCGAGCCATCTCGAAGTTCTTCGAAATGCACGGCCGGATTTGGCAGACCGAATGCGAGTGTTGAGGCCGGATGGGGGCGATATCTCCGATCCGATCGGCGGCGGATTAACTGAATACCAGGATTGCGCCGACGAGATTACCAGTTGTCTGGATTCTCTCCTCGACGACTTAATCAAAAAGGATACCCCGGGCAAATGAGAATAGCCATCGCCAGCGATCACCGTGGCTTTCAGATGAAAAACCGACTGATTCAGTTGGTTCAAAGTCTGGGTCATGATGTCACCGACTTCGGCCCTGATTCGACGGATAGCGTCGATTACCCCGACTTCGCACAGCACGTTTGCGAAGGAATCACGTCTGGTGACTACGATCGTGGTGTGCTGATCTGCGGTACGGGTATCGGCATGTGTATCACGGCTAACAAGTTCGACGGAATCCGAGCGGCCAATTGCAACGACAGTGTGACGGCCGAATACAGTCGTCTGCACAACGACGTCAATGTCGTCTGTCTTTCGGCCGACCAACTCAGTGACCAGCTGGCCGATCAGATTCTGCAGATCTGGTTGAAAGCCGAATTCGAAGGTGGTCGCCACGCTCGGCGATTGGACAAGATTGCAGAGATTGAAAAATCGCCGTCTGCCGAACTCACGCCAGGTGCTTGAAATCCGTTGAACGATCCTCTGCCGCCGTGCCAACTGCATGTCGACGCGATTCCGCAAACCGGCCAGCGGAACATGCAGCTCGACGGCGAAATGCTGCAACAGGTCGTGGATGATGAATCCACTTCCATCGTGCGCATCTACCGTTGGGATCAGCCCACTGTTTCGCTGGGCTACTTCCAAAAGCACGATGAACACACCGATCCTCGGTTGCAGCAATGTGATCGAGTTCACCGCGTCACTGGTGGTGGTGCGATCCTGCACGACGACGAATTGACTTACTCGTGCGCCGTCCCGGCCGTTCATCCGATCCGCAGCCACCCAACGGAATTGTACTGCGACGTACACTCAGCAATTGTCAGCGTGCTACATACGTGCGGTGCGACCTGTGCGATGCGGAAGGACACCGCACCATCAGCGGTCGATCCCAATGCCGACGAACCGTTCCTGTGTTTTCTTCGAGCCGACCCGCGTGATGTCGTTCTCCAGGGACACAAGATTCTCGGCAGCGCCCAACGCCGGCGCAAAGGGGCCATTTTGCAGCACGGAAGCATTCTGCTTCGGCATTCAACATTGACTCCGGAAATCCCCGGCATCATTGATCTCTGCCCCGATTTTGACGTCGTTCAATTTACGGAACTGCTACCGAAAGCAGTCGCGCGGGCGGTCGCCAACGACATTTGCTAACGGCTTGTTGATTCGTGGCAACGCTGATTTTTGGAGCGGATGCAGTTTTTGCGGGCGTTCCACTGCCATGCGTCTGTTATCGTCGTATGATGGCGAACAGCGGCCAAAGCGACGGACTGGGGGAAGCAATCATGTGGCATACTTCGAGCGGCGATCGGATTCTTTCGGGCGCAGAAGCGAAGCTGTTCAAAGCGGCTTTAACCGGTCTGGTTGAAGAAACGATGCTGTCAGACTGCGACTTCTGCGGATGCGGCATCGAACTGTTTGATGAGCTCACTTCTTCACAGCGACTGGCTGTCCTTGAAGGGATCGCAACAGCGCTGCTGACAGACACGGTCGATATGCCAAATCTAACCGCGGTCAACGAATCCGCGGTCGCAGCGGTGTTTGAGTACGCCAGGTTTGAGGTCGAACTCGAAATCGACGATTGCACTGCGGGCACCACGTGGCGTCAGATGGTCTTTGATTCGTACCACGAATGTTTCGCAAACGAAAGCGGTAGCGATTCAGAGCATTGCTGTCCGGCACACGCGGGCAGCGACTGTCGTACTGAATGGCATTGGGCCGTTGAATCCCTCGCGGACCGCGTTCTGTGGGATCGCGATTTTGAGATGGTTGGCAGCTTTCTAGATGAGCCCCCCGAAAAGGCGGCCATGATGCGGCAGGTGCTGGGCATCGACGACGACTATTTCTCCGCCGCTGCCGACGATTTCACGACACGCGATGCCGCTGAGCAGTCGATCGGGCGTCTGACCAGAATCCTGCAGTAGCATTTGTCCTGCAAAAAATCGCGCCATCGACGACTTGAACTTGTTGGCCCCGCGTGTAGAACCGCACGCAGTGTCGCTGCGCACTTCGCGTATGTGCACCAGGAAGGCTCGGCGAGACGTCATGGTCAACATTCTATGGGATCGCTCAACCCACGCTTATATGCTCCGTTCTGAGGTGACCCTGCCGGCCAGCAGAGACACGCTGTTCGAATTTTTCAGCGATGCGTTCCAGCTGGAAAAAATCACACCGCCGTGGCTGAATTTCAAGGTGGTGACACCGGCCCCGATTCAAATCCAAACTGGCACACTAATCGACTATCGACTGCGCCTGCGAGTGATCCCGATCCGCTGGCGGACAGAAATCTCGACCTGGAACCCGCCGCATTCCTTTACTGACCGTCAACTAAAGGGGCCGTACTCTCTGTGGGAGCACTTCCACAGGTTCGAGGAGGTCGACGGCGGAACTTTGGTGACGGACGAAGTTCGCTATCGAGTACCGGGCGGCGCTCTGGTCCATTCGCTGTTCGTGAAACGCGAACTGGAAAAGATATTTCAATATCGGCACGATAGGATCATTGAATTGTTTAGCCACTCGAACGACGTTTCCAACGTCGCCGATTGAGTCCAGGTTTTTACCGCTTCAAATTTCAGAGTCTGCTTTATGGCCGCCGTCGACGAGCTGCGAATCGAGAATTGCAATCAAGCCGATGTCAACAGCGACGGTCAGTACGTCGTGTATTGGATGATCGCGAATCGACGTTTGCACTACAATTTTTCTCTGCAACGAGCCGTCGAATGGGCCGTTGAACTTAAAAAGCCGTTGCTGATTTTCGAAGCGCTGCGCTGCGGTTACGAATGGGCGAGCGTACGTTTGCATCGATTTGTGTTGCAAGGAATGGCAGATAACAAGGCGGTTGCGTCCAAAGCGGGAGTCAGCTACTTGCCGTATGTGGAGCCAGAACACGGCGACGGCAGCGGCCTGCTGAAACGGATCGCGAAAGATGCGTGCGTGGTCGTCACGGATGATTTCCCCTGCTTCTTTCTGCCCCGAATGGTCAAGGCAGTGGCCGATCGGTTGCCGGTGAAGCTGGAAGCCGTTGATTCCAATGGCATCTATCCGATGCGACATACTGATCGCATTTTCACGCGGGCATTTTCTTTTCGCAACCACTTACAGAAAACGCTGACTCCGTTTCTTGAAGACTTTCCCGTCCGCGATCCGCTTTCGCACAAATCGCTCAACAAGCAGGATTGCATCCCGAAGGATGTTACGAAACGATGGCCGCCGGCCAGTGACAAACTTCTTTCTGCCAGTGCGGACGTGCTCGCTGAGTTTCCGATCGACCAGACGGTTGGGCCCGCCTTTCTGGACGGTGGAGAAGTCGCCGCTCGAAAACAGACGAATGCGTTCGTTAAGAAGCGTCTGGAACGCTATGCGGATGATCGCAACCAACCCGACGACGATCCCAGCAGCGGACTGTCACCGTATCTGCACTTCGGCCACATTTCCGCTCACGAGGTCTTCCAGAAGGTTGCCGCCAGCGAAGAATGGTCGACCGGCGACTTGAATGACGTGAAGAAGACGAAGGGCAGCCGATCCGGTTGGTGGGGCATGTCACCTGCCGCTGAATCGTTTCTTGATGAACTGATTACCTGGCGGGAGATTGGCTACAACGCATGTTGCCATGATAAGAATTATGCAGAGTACGATTCGCTTCCGGACTTCGCGAAGACCACTTTGGAGGAGCACGCTGACGACGAACGCGAATTTATCTATTCGCACGAAGAATTTCAGAACGCAGCCACGCATGACGAAATCTGGAACGCCGCTCAATCACAGCTTGTTACCGAAGGTCGCATGCACAACTATCTGCGGATGCTGTGGGGCAAGAAAATTCTCGAATGGACGGAGACGCCTCAGCAGGCGCTCGACATCATGATCGATCTAAACAATCGCTATGCCGTCGATGGCCGAAACCCGAATTCCTATTCCGGTATCTTCTGGGTGCTGGGCCGCTATGATCGAGCCTGGGGGCCGGAGCGTCCGGTGTTCGGAAAGATTCGCTTCATGAGCTCCGACAGTACTCGGAAGAAGCTAAAGTTGAAGGGTTACCTCGAACGTTATTCGCCGAGTGATGGCGATTAGAGCAGTTTCTCTCTTGCTGTGGACAACCCGGGCTCGTGCGAAACAGCCTTCATCGACTGAAACGCTTATGCCGCAGCCAGAAGTCAGCGAAACACGCTGTAGCTGTTTCGCGCGACGAGTCGTCGCTTCGTTGATCTCGATTTAGCGGCAAGCCGGCAACCAGTGACCAAACTTCAGCCCGCGACTGCCGAACGTGGGCCGGCGACTATCACGGTTGATCGAGGACGCTGCGGATTTGTTGCTGGAGATCTGCGATCAGGAATGGCTTCTGAAGAAAAGCCGTGCGAGTTGTTTCGATCGTTTGGTGGATCTGTTCGTCGTCGCTGTAGCCGGACATAAACAACACGCCGATATCCGGCCTTCGCTCAGTCAATTTCTCTGCCAGTTCGCGACCGGACATCAGCGGCATGATTAGGTCGGTCAGCAACAGGTCGATGCGGGTTTTCGCATTGGTCGCGACTTCCAACGCATGTTCACCATTGACCGCTTCAAGAACCTTGTACCCACACCGTTCGAGTGCCATCTTCGTCATACGGCGGACGGGGTGTTCGTCTTCAACCAAAAGGACGGTTTCACCGCCGCGGTCAGAACTGGCTGGTTCCAACAGGCTGACCGGCGCAGCGGTCGCATCAGTCACGGGAAGGTCAACGCAACCGACTGCATTGCTGCTGCCATCATTCTCTATACTGATCCGGCCATGGTATTGCTGCACAATCCCATAAACTGCGGCGAGTCCCAGACCGGTTCCTTCAGTTTGTTTGTCCGACGAGAAGAACGGGCCGAATACATGCTGGCCCACGTCGGGGGCAACACTTGGGCCACCGGCTGTCACCGTAATTCTCACATAACGTTGCTCTGCCCCATCCGGGACTACTTCAGTGGTTGTTGACACCACGAGTTGGCCAGCCGAAGGCAGCGCATCTCGGGCATTGGCGATAAGACTTATGACCAGTTGTTCTAGCTGGCTGCGGTCTGCTTTGACGGAGCCAACCTTCGGGTCAAGGTGACTGCACAGGTCGACACTCGATCCAAACAGGTGCCGTACTAACGGCTCAAGGTCACGAATCACATCGTTTAAGCGAAGCACTTCCGGAGGCGGTGTCTGCTTTCGCCTGAACGTTACGATCTGATGCGCCAATGCGGCAGCGCGATTGCCAGCATCGTGAATTTGCTTCGCTACGTCTTTTTGCCCCGGAGAGCTTTCTGCGCTGTTCAGCAGAAAGTCACTAAACCCAATGATGACTGTCATGAGGTTGTTGAAGTCATGAGCGATCACACCCGCGAGTCGTCCAGTGGCTTCCAGTTTTTGAGCCTCTCGCAGATCTTCTTCCATCTGACGCCGCTGCGTGACGTCACGAAAGATGAGTACGCTGCCTGTGACGCGGCCCTTTGCATCCCGAACCGAAGACGCGTGGTTCTCGATGAATCGTTCAGTTCCGTCGTCACAGATCAGAAGGCCGCCGTCGGACAGCGGCGTACTCTCGCCAGTACGCAACGTTAACAAAGCGGGATTGGTTACCGGCTGGCGGGCTTCGGCAGATACAGGTTGGAAAACTTCGCGCAGCGCACAACCGACAGCGTCTTTCTGGTTCCAACCAGTGAGCTCTTCTGCCACAAGGTTCATCGAACGGATAATTCCCTGATCGTCCGTCGCGATCACGCCGTCGCCGATACTGTTAAGCGTCGTCGTGAGCCACGCCTGGTGCTCTCGCATTCGCGCCTCACAACTGTGGCGGTGTCGAACAATTTCGATGGCTGTTTGCAGATCATGGTCTGTGTAAGGCCGTGACACATAACTGAAAGGTGCACTGATCTCGGCACACTCCAGCGCTGCATCGTCCGGATCGGCGGTCAGGTAAACCACAGGGATGTCCGCGTCCCGACGAATCAACTCCGCCGCTTCCATGCCATCAATGCCACCTTCGAGATGAATATTCATCAGGATGATGCCGGGCTCTGTTTTCAATGCCATCCGAACAGCATCGTCACCGGACGTCGCCAGTCCCGCGATGCTGTATCCCAGTGCTTTCAGGCGTTCTGCGATTCCTGTGGCATGAGTCGTGTTATCTTCAACAACCAGAATGGAAATTGCAGGCTCAGCTTCTGCGCTCACGAACATGAATCTCCTGGTTGGTCTCTGGATTGATGCCTGCAAGCCGAATCACGTTACTCGTACCGAAGTCCAGCGATTTCGACATTGTCGGCCGTATGCCGCACCAGCCTATTCGCCAATCGAGCCTTTAAGCGGTCGATTGTTTAGAAAGTTTACAATCCCCGGCATTCTCACGCCATCCTCGGCCTCGGTCATCCCACGATAGCACGGAGAATGATTGCCTGTCTTCCGACAGGTCCGCCGTGCAGACGCGAAGTAAAGGGCTACTAATGTGAAGTCATACCAGCGGTATTGCGAAGTCTTAATTTTTGATCTGATCGGAATCGGGGCCAGATGAGCGGCCCCACATGTTTGTAACCTCTTGCAGCTGCTCCAGAGAAAATGGTTTTGGAAGGCTGCCCTTGAAGCCGTACGCCTTGCAATCGGCCATCACCGGATCTTCTGCGTAGCCGCTGGCGCATAGCACGCACGCATCCGGATTCAGCAGCAAAATGTGCTGCACTGCTTCCTTGCCGCCCATGCTGCCGGGGATCGTTAGGTCCATGATGACTACGTCAAATGGAGCTTCGTTGCGGAGCGATTCCCAGTACGCCGTAATCGCCTGGTCGGCGTTGCAGACAGTTCGGACTTCACACCCCATTCCTTCAAGCATTTGCGTTGTCACGGTTCTTACCGTGGGCTCGTCATCCATGACCAGAACTCGAGGCGGCCGCTCTTTCAGCTGTGGCTTGAGTTGCGTTGAAGTCTTCTCTGCAGCAACTTTTTTCGCAGCGGGAAGATGAACGGTAAACGTCGTGCCTTCCCCCATTTTTGAAGTGACGCCAATGTGTCCGTTGTGGCGGTCAACGATGGAATGGCATGTCGCCAAACCCAACCCGTGTCCCTGCGACTTTGTGGTGAAATAAGGAGCAAAAATGCGGTCCAGGATATCCGTCGGGATTCCTGTCCCTCCATCATGGAATTCGATTTTCACGTAACGCCCGGATTTCAGGTGAGGATGCTGGCCGTCGCTAAGTTCCACGTTCTGCAGTGAGATCGAAAGCTTTCCTCCTGTCGACATCGCCTGTCTCGCGTTGATCGCCAGATTGGAAAACACCTGTTGTAGCTGCCCGACGTCGCCGGATACGTTCCACAAGTCTTCGGGAACCTGCAAAGCAATCTCGACATTGCTGCCGGACAGGTCGAAGGCAGTCACCTCGCGAATCATTGGAGCGAGATTCACGACCTCCATGATTGGGGCGCCGCCCTTGGAAAACGTCAGCAGTTGCTGCGTCAGTCGTTTCGCACGCTCCATCGAATGCTCGGCTTCCGCCAGGAATTCGGCGGCGGGGTTATTTTCCGGCAGCACAGTTCGCGCTAGCGAGACGTGCCCGAAAATACCTGTCAACACGTTGTTGAAGTCGTGAGCAATTCCCCCGGCCAGCGTTCCCAGACTTTCGAGGTGCGCCAATCGTTGCAGCTCTTCTTCGGCATGTTTCCGGTCAGTGACGTCGAAAACGATTGTGTGTAGTAACTGCTGTTCACCGACCTGTACAGGCCCGGTGGAAATCTGCACATCGCGGACTTCCCCGGAAGCCTTTCGATGTTGAAATTCGAAAGTCGCGTTTTCGCCGGCTCGGGCCTGTCGCAAACGTTCGCGGACGCCGCTTTCGTTTAACGTGTTGATATCCCAGATGTGCAGCCTGGACAGTTCATCGGAGGTATAGCCGTAGAAACGACTCGCCGCAGAATTGGCTTCGACGATTCTCCCGGTGTCAGGGTCGATCAGCAGTTTTACGGCGCTGCTGTTTTCGAAGATGTCACGGTAGCGAGTTTCGCTCTCACGCAGCCGCTGTTCCGTTTCTTTACGCGACGTGATGTCCTGATGGATTCCGGAAATCAGCAGCGGTCGCCCGTCGGGATCGCGTTCCACAACTTTGCCGCGATCGAAGACCCAGATCCACGATCCGTTGCGGTGCTTCATTTGAACTTCGTGTTCGTAGTGATCGCGTTTTCCGCTGAAGCATTCGCGCAGCAAGCGTCGAGCGTCTTCGATGCTGTCGGGATGGTACAGCGCCATCCATGTGTCTTCGTCGAATGAGGGGGCTTCTGTCGGAGGGTATCCCAAAATGGCTTCCCACCTTTCGCCAAAGGTGAGTCGTCCGGTGGCAACGTACCATTGCCAATCGCCTACGCGGGTACCAGCCAAAACTTCGGCCAGTCGAAGGCGTTCTGCCTTCAGCTGTTCTTCTGCCACGCGCCGTTCGGTGATGTCCTGAAACGTCCCTCGCAGTCGAATCGTTCTTCCGTTTTCGACGATCGGAGTGCAAATGCTGCGAGTATATCTGGCATTGCCTTTGGCGGTCGTTAAACGCAGCTGCAAATCGTATGGCTGGCCGAAGGCGAAGGCTTTGCTAATGGCTGTAGACAAAGTTGTTCGGTCATCCGGATGGAAAAAACGAAGAGCGTCCTCCAGCGGCGGCGTGCCATCAGCAGGCAATTCGTGAATGCGGAAGGTTTCTTTGGTCCAGGTCACCTCGCCAGTGCGTGCGTCCAGTTCCCAGCCGCCGACCTTGGCCATTTGAGCCGTCGCTTCGAGCAGTTCTTCAGACCGCCATTGAACGGTCGCACGATTCACCGGCTGCAGCACCAACAACAACTGCTGCTGTGATTCACCGTCGGCTGGGACGATTCCGCTTAGGCTTGATACTTCGAAACTGCCACCGCATTCGCTGGAGACGATCAGGCGGTCAGCGACAAAATCCGCCGCAGTCACGCGTTCGCTCAAGTAACGACTGAGATGCGAACCTACGCCAGGGTATGTTAAGACGGCGTCCAGCGTCCGATCGACCGGTTCGCCATCAAACAGCGTCGTGTTTTTACGTGATGCGCCGTTCGCAAACACGATGCGTCCGTGCGTGCTTACCACAATGGCGGGTGCCTGAATGGCATCGATTAGCGAAAATTGGCTATGGGAAGAGCTTCCCATGATTTACTCCGGCAGATCCGCTCCGATGACGGGGACTTTAAGCTAGTGGCAGACCTCTTGTAGCGACAACGGCACCCATTGTTAAGCACCTTTACTACTGCGTAGGTCAATATGTCTTCCTTAGACACGTCGACGACATTTACCAACAAAGTTATCGAATTCCGGCCCCCGCCTCGCAGGAATTTACGACGAATTCGGCTTTAACGGTGCATCCCAAACTACCGGGAATTTATTGGATCGACGTCCACAGCCATCTCGACGCTGTCCGGCAGCTTTAACTTTCCTTCCACCCGCTGCCACAGCAGCTTGACGCGTTCATGCGACGGCGCCGCAATCTGAAGATGGAAGCGGTAATAGCCGCGCAGGCGGGTGATCGGTGCGGGAGCGGCCCCCAGAATTCTGGCTTCGGGGTCAAGATCCTTCGCGACCGTTCGCAATTTGTTCGCAACCTCGCGAGCGGTTTCGCAAACCTGCGGCTCCGACATGCCTCGAAAGATGACTCGCGTGACAGTGCTAAACGGCGGAGCACCCGTTTCTTTGCGCTGTTGCAGTTCATGGTAGGCGAAGCCCATGAAGTCGTGTTTTGATGCATACTTAATCGACGGTGCGTCGGCATTGGTAGTCTGCACGAGTACTCGACCGCCGCGACTGCTGCGGCCGGTTCGACCGGCGACCTGAGCGATCAATTGAAACGTTCGTTCCGACGCGCGCATGTCTGGCTGATTTAGCATACTGTCGGCATCGATGACACCAACCAGCGTGACGTTGGGAAAGTCTAACCCTTTGGCAATCATCTGAGTGCCCAGCAGGATTTCCACCTCGCCGTGCCGAAACTTCTCCAACGCTTCATCGTGGCTGCCGGGCTTCCTCATCGAATCGCTGTCCATCCGCAGCACTCTTGCTGCGGGAAACGCGGCGGCGACTTCTGCTTCCAGTTTCTGAGTTCCCGTGCCGAAGTATCGCACGGCTGCGCTTTCACACGTGGGACATTTTTCTGGAGCCGGGATGCTGTAGTCGCAACTGTGGCACACGGCTTCCGCTCGATCGCGATGCCACGTTAGCGTGATGTCGCAGTCGGGACACTTCACACCCGTACCGCAACTGCGACACCAAACCGTCGGCGAATAACCGCGCAGGTTCAGAAACAGAATGACCTGTCCCTTCTCATTTAACGCACGACCAATGGATGTGAAGAGGGCTCGCCCCAGCGACGAACCTTTGCCAATGCGTGGATCGTTGCGAGTGTCGACAACCACAACCGGCGGCAGAGGCAATTCGGCAACTCGATCAGGCATCGACAACAGCGTGTCCTGCCGCCTAGTCGCTCGCAGCCATGATTCGAGCGTAGGCGTGGCCGATCCCAGCAACAATGGAACACGTTCCTGCATGCAGCGATAACGCGCGACTTCACGCGCATGATATCGTGGTGTGGAATCCTGCTTAAAAGTCGGTTCGTGTTCTTCGTCGATTACAATCAGGCCCAGGTTTGGCGTTGGCGCGAAGACGGCGCTGCGAGCGCCCACCACCACTTCAATTTGTCCCTGAGCAATCTGCTGCCATTGCCAGTGCCGTTCGGAATCCGTCATGTGACTGTGCAGCACGGCGACCGATTTAAAGCGGCAGCGAAAGCGTCGAATCGTTTGCGGCGTCAGACTGATCTCCGGTACCAGCACAATTGCCTGCCGGCCGTAACTAACGATCTCACGGATCGACCGAATATAAACCTCCGTCTTGCCGCTGCCGGTCACGCCGTGCAAAAGCATCGTGCTGTGTTCACCTGATCGAACGGCAGACAGAATCTTGTCCAGGGTTTGCTGCTGCTGTGAGTTCAGAATCAGGTCTTCCGTTTGAACGGCATCTTCCAGCATCTCGCCGCTCACTTCCGACCGAATTCGCAGCGCCGTGACGATCCCCTTTTTGCGCAAAGCGGTAATCGGTCCGGGGCCACATTCGGCGAGTTCGCACAGCCGAGTTGCCGCGACTGGTTCGGTGAATTCTCGTAGCACATCGACGACAGTTTGCTGCTTCTTGGGAAGCTTGCCTGCTTCAATCAGCTGATCGGCTTTGCTCGAAAGTTCAAACGACTGAACCAGGCGTGTTCCGCTTTTCCGGCGAACGCCGGCTGGAATCACGCTGTCCAAAACCTGTCCCCAGCCACACAGATAGCGTTCGCCGATCCAGTGAGTCAGCTTCAGCATCACGTCGTTCAACAACGGCTCGCTGTCCAGCACTTCGTGGATTGGCTTCAGTTTGCGAATCGCGCTTTCGGCCTGGCGTACGTTCACGCAGTACCCGACGACGGTACGATTGCCCCGCCCCAACGGCGCTTTGACTCGCATACCGGCTTTCAGCAGTTCGCGAAATTCGTCCGGAATGCTGTATGTGTACGGCTTTTCGAGCGGCAGGTTGAAGACAACTTCCGCTACCTGCAAATCTTCCGCTGCCGCCTGCTCCCATTCCGGCAGGTCGGCGAATTCGAATAGGCCCTGCTGGTCGCTCACGCCTAGAACCTCGCCTGCCGCTGATACAGGTACTCCGTCAGCGCTTTATCAAACGGCATGCTGGTATCCAGCGGTACATAATCGATACCAAGTGCGAAACACTCGCTGCGGTAGCGTTCTCGCAGATCGTTTAATGCCGAAATGTAATCCGAACGAATCCCCGCCGCGTCCACGATTTGATGGTCGCTGGATTCCGGTTCGATCAGGTCCACACTGCCCGAAAATGGAAACGTGACTTCGGCTTCGTCCAACACGTGAAACAAAATGATGTCGTGGCCGGAATACCTCAGCATGCGCAGGCTGTCGATCACATCATCGGGGTCGGTCAGCAGGTCCGACATCAGCATCAGCAGCCCCCGATGACGAATCATCGATGCAACCTGTTTCAGATTGTCGGAAATATTTGTGTCGCCGGATGGTTTGCTCTGCTGCAACACCGCAAGAATGTTCGCCAGTTGCGAACGTCGGCTGCGAGCAGGCAGCGATTGGCGGAGCTTGTCGTCGAACGTGATCAGCCCAACCGGATCCTGCTGATGAATCATCATGTAACTGATGGCCGCCGCCAGACAGACGCAATAGTCGAACTTGGTTAGGTCTTGCCGATACGTGTACGCCATGCTGCGAGACATGTCCATCAGCACGTAGCCGGTGATGTTGGTTTCGGCTTGGTACTTTTTGACGTAGATGCGATCAGTGCGAGCGAACACCTGCCAGTCGATGTCTTTGGGATCGTCGCCCGGGTTGTAGCGCCGGTGCTCGCTGAATTCGACGCTGAAGCCGTGGAATGGGCTGGCATGCAGACCGGACAGAAATCCTTCCACAATAAACTTCGCGCGCAGGTCAAGCCGAGCGATGTTTTGGATGACTTCGGGTTTGAGATATTGTTCGGCTGAGGACATGCGGGCGGCTAGCGGCGACTCGTTTGAATGTAGCCGCTGACTTTGACTTTAATGCGGCCGAGGCAACGAGTTCCTTCAGGAACGTTGACCTTCAGGAATAGGGTCCCGCCTTTTTTCGGCGTGTGTTCGAGTTGCGATTTGACAGGAAACGGCTTGCCCGGTTTGCCATCAGTCACGATCACGCCCAGCAGACACCCGAGTGGTGCTCCGGGAAGATAATCTTTGGATTCCTTATCCGGCTTCAGACCATCAACTGTCACGGTGGCGTTGAATGTCATTTTGAATTCGCCGGACGATTGAATGCGAAACGGCTTGTCTTCAGAAACCTCGCCAATCGATTCCCATGGCTTCTTTGTGTCCAGATCGAATTCGTTGGCATTTTCATCCATCAGTTCCTCGTTGATCTGCTTAATCTGATCGCCGAGTCCCTCCAGACGCGGATTAAGTTCCTTCAGTCGCCTCAACATAGCCATCGACTTTTCTTTGTCGCCCTGGTTGTAGAGTTTCATTGCGACGTCTTTGTATTCGGAGACCAAGGCGTCTTCCGCCTTGGAAAGCCGCATTTCGAGCTCCCGATCCGTCAGCACATCCTCTTTTTCCTGCCGACTGCGCGAAGACTGAGCGTCTGCAACGGCCTGCAGCACTAGACAACAGGCACACACAACGACTGTGGCTCGGATATACTCGATGATGGATTTCATGGTGAATGCCTCAGCACTGCTTTCGATGTTCGAGGTGTGTTAGCAGTTTAGCCGCTAGAGTAGGCGTCGGAAAGTGGGCGTTGAAAACCGCTGGAACAGGTCGGCAATGGCAGGAACTTCGGAAACGCGGCGCGGTATCCCGTGTTTCTGATTGCAGTTGTCATCAGCGACGCGGATAATTGACAGGTAGACCGGACAAAACGGTGCCACCACTCAAATTGAAGGAACGCATGAAATGACACGTATATTCTGCACGGCAGCACTGTCATGCGTGTTGCTGCTGGCGGGTCGAAGTGATTCGGCGAACGCTCAGGTTTTCAACAACTCGCGCCAGCGAGCGTCCTCCAACAGCAGTTCAAGGACGGTGACAGGGGCGATTTCCAACGGCCGCAGCGGTGCTCCGTCGAGCAGCCGAGTGACCGTGCCAGGAATGGTGCGGAACGGTCGCAGTGCGAAGCCCGTGTATTCCAACAGTCGCTACGGATCGTTCGATCGCGGTCGCTCACAGTCTGGATTCGGCAGCCGGGAATATTCTCGGTATCCGGGCCGGATTCAATATTCCGACTACGGTCGTGGGAACCACCGCGGCCACGGCCATCATCATGGCGACTACCACCGACATCAGGGAGGCCTGCATCCGTATGATGCCGCTCGCAGTTATGCGGGACTGTCACTTCAGTATTCGGTGGGACCATTCCGGACCGCACCATGGTCGACGGGATGGGGCGCCGGCATCGGCTATCCAACCATTTTAGCCCCGCCCATCGTTGTGCCGTTTGGCGGGTCATCGCTGGCGACATACGGCGTGTATGATCGAACGTTTGGCCCCACGCTGGATCAACGAAGCTTCCCGGATATCGCGCCGCCATCGCCGGGCCAGTATCTGCCGCCCGCACCATTGCCGGGTGGTGTTTTGCCGAACGCGATTCCGCCAAGCCAACATGACAACGCAATGTCAGAAGTCCTTCCTCCCGACCAACAGCCACTGATCAATGAATTTCCGACAGAGCGAGTCGTTGCTGCAGAGGTTGCAGCGGTCGATCGGATTCGCAGTCTGCGATACCAAACAACCGGCGACAATTCGTTTGTGCGGGGTGACTATGCCGACGCAGCAGCGTTCTACGAAACAGCCGCCGACACGGCACCGATGAGGCAGGCACCGTGGCTACGGCTGACGTGGGCGAACATCACACAGCGCCAATTTAAGGATGCCGCAATCAATCTGAAGAAGGCTTTATTGCTGCAGGATGACCCAACGAAAGCATGGGTGACCGGTCGCGAATTGTATGGAAAACACTTCGACCTGAAGTCCGTCGAGCATGATGAAGAACTATGGCGCTGGTTGGAAGAACGTCCCAATTCCACAGACCGGCTGCTCCTGACGGCCGCGTTTCAAAGGTTACGGGGCCGTAGCAGCGTCGGCAAAGAGTTACAGGACGCCGCAATTCGTCTGGGTGTGGACCAATCTCTTGTCGATGCCATGACGCGAATGTCTGCTGCCGCCGATGACGCTCGCCAGCGCGAACGAAAACCATTGCCGCCCGCCAACGGCATCGATCCGGTCGAGGCCGCTGCTGAATCGGGTTCGGCCAAGCCAGAAATGTTCGACGACGGCATACGTCTGCGTGGTCGAGACGAAATTCAACCGGAAGCCGAACCGGACTTCGGAGTTGGATTACCGGAACCGCTGGAAGAAAATGAACCGGTTCCGTTCGATCTGACGATCCCGTAGCGGCACACTCACGCCGCGACGTGCAGGGCCAGTTCTTCCGCATTCACCGCCACGATTGCGATACCAAATCGGTCGGCCACGCGAGTGACTTCGTCCGGATCGATAATGATTGTTGCGCCAGCTTCAATCGCGAGAACTCGCCCGCCGGATTCGTGCATCGTCTTGACGGTTTCGACGCCCACGGAAGGTACGTCAAAACGCATGTCCTGCTGCGGCTTTGCGACCTTTACAACCGTGAATCCGCCGCGGCGGCACAGTTCGCCCGCGCGACGAATGCAGCTGTCGGTGCCTTCGATGGCTTCGACGGCAATCACAGAGGTGTCGTTGACGACCACCGACTGGCCCACGTCCAGCCGTCCCATTTCGCGAGCCATTTCCCAGCCTAACTGGATGTCTCGCCATTGAGCGGCCGTGGGTTTTCGAGACGTCAGGAATCCGTGCTTCACAAATAACTCCGGGGCGTATTCAAGTGCAGCATCGAACTGAAAACCGTCGCGTTCGAATTCGCGAATCACGGCCCGCAAAATCGTGTCGTCCTTGTCATTCTTCTTCATGTATCGGAACCACATCCGAATCGTTCGCCAGTCCGGCATCAGCCGCAACCAGCGAAAGGGATGAAACAGAATCGTTGTTTCGATCTTACCCGCCATCACAATCCGTTCGACGCCCGCGCGGCGAAACAGTCGAATGGCTTTATTAATTCTGGCCAGTTGAGTGTACCGAAACCGGTCACACACCGTTTCGAGTTCCTCCGATGCCATTCCAGCAACGCCGAGGCCATACACGGTGTGACCGGCCGCATGGGCCGCGTGAGCGAACTCAACCGGAAACCGGCCACCGCCAGCGAGCAAGCCCAGACAAGTTGGTTTCATCGCCTTCACCGGCGCGCAGCGTTCGCGCGGGAAGGGCAGAATATCCTGATGTATGTACGGTTCATCCATCGCAGCCGTCGCAGAAACGTAACCGATATCGGGAGCACGAAGCGACTCGCAGCACAGTCATGCGGCTCTTCGGATCTCGCCAGCATCATCGCTCCTGCCGGTCGATGTGGAATTTGCTAATGCAGACACCAGAGTCGCCACTTGCCCCTGCAGCTCAGCAATCTGCTTTTCCATCTGCTTTACGGTGGAACGCATTTCCGGCAACCGCTTTAGCGCCATCTGTTCGCGAGCATGCAGGGTGGCACTTCGAGCGGGAATGCCCAAATAAGCTTTGTCGCCTGGCATATCCCGATGAACCCCGGTCTTCGCCCCAATGACCGCTCGATCACCCAGGTGAACGTGGTCAGCGATGCCCGCCTGTCCGGCACACACAACGTACGAACCTGTGGAACTCGATCCAGCGATGCCGGTTTGTCCAATAATCAGGTTGTGCTTGCCGATTTGGCAGTTGTGAGCAATCATCACAAGGTTATCGATCCGAGTGCCTTCAGCAATCGTCGTTTCGCCGACCTTCGCACGGTCGATGGTCGTGCAGGCCCCGATTTCAACGTCGTCCGCAATGCGGACGATGCCGAGATGCGGCAACAGTTCATGCCGACCATCGACAAGGCGATAGCCAAACCCAGCGGCACCGATGACGGCTTGAGCCAGAATCTTCACGCGACTGCCGACAACGGTGTCCGGATACAACACCGCATGAGCATCAATCGCGGTATCGTCGCCGATCGTGCAGCCGTCGCCAATGACAGCGCCGGGGCCGATGTCACAGTTGTCGCCGATTTCGACGTAGTCACCGATCACGGCCAACGGATGAATATTCGTTTTGGAACCAATCACGGCCGTGTCCGCGACAATGGCCTTCGGTGAGATCCCGATGTTGGCACGTGGGCGAGCCGGAATAAGGCGCTCGGCGATCTTCAGGAATGCCACTTCGGGCTGATCGACCGGGATGAAAGTCACGCCTTCAAACGCAGCGAATCGCTCGCGACAGTCATTCGGCGCGATGACGACACGAGCCTCACAGGTCGCGGCTCGCTTCAAATTCTTTTCGCACCCGACGAACGCCACATCTGTTTCGGCAGCCCGCTCGATGACGTTAAAGCCACGCACACCACGGGTGCCGTCACCGATAACGTCAGTCCCCAAAATCTCAGCAATCTGAGTTGCTGTAAGCTCGTTGCGTTCGCGTGTGGTTGCCATCCTAGCCTCCTTGCTTTGATGTTTCTGCCACAGAATGTTCGTCGCCGAATCGCTGGCTGTGTCCCAGATCAAACTCGGGTTCGAAAAATCATCTCTGTTCCCTGTTGAAGAAAACCGCTCCGGATTTCTTTCCGCAGTCAGAACTGTACTGAATTTTCTATTCCGGCTGCAAGACGAACCAGTTCACGATCATTGTTCGCGAGGCGACGCCGGACTCATACTTAATGTTTCGGCTAGTTCGCTCGCGGCGTTTGAGTTCGATTTTGCAGATCAGGTAATCTTTAAGGCTTGCCGCGTTTATTAAGAATGCCGAATCATCGAATCCTGTGGTTTTCTCGCTAGAATCCGGCCAGCCACACATTTGCGGTCGAATGTGCGGCTTAGAATTCCTGCTGCAAACGCGGTCGCCGCCGATTGAATCGGAACTGGACCACGATCTTCATCCTGTGACACAACCTTCGCATGTCTGTAGCACCGCAAGAAGAAATGCTGGATGACGCAACCAATTCGGTTGGCGTTGTGCGGACCCAATATGCGACGCTGTTCGAATCACCCACGCCACTCACCCTCCAGGGTGGTGCGACGCTAAGCCCCGTGACTGTCGCGTACGAAACCTACGGACAACTTAACGAAAAGAAGGACAACGCAGTTTTCATTTGTCACGCATTGACCGGCGACGCGCATGCGGCCGGGTTGCATGGCAATGAAGGCGAGAAACCTGGTTGGTGGGACGGATTCATTGGCCCGGGCAAGGGCATCGATACCAACCAGTATTTTGTTATCTGCGCGAATGTGTTGGGCGGGTGCCAGGGTACGACTGGTCCCGGAACGATTAACCCCGCCACCGGCGAACGATTTTGCGAATCGTTTCCCTTTCTAACTGTCGGTGACATCGTCACGGTGCATTCCGAATTGGTCCGACATCTGGGTATCGAACGTCTGCTGGCGGTCGTCGGCGGAAGTCTGGGTGGAATGCAGGTTCTGGACTGGTCTGTCAGATTCCCCGACCAGGTCCTGGGCAGCGTGGTTCTGGCGTCGGCTCCGAAGCTGGCGGCTCAGGGGATCGCCTTCAACGCGGTGGGGCGGCGAGCCATCACGGCAGATCCGGGCTTCGAAGGCGGGCGATATTACAACTCCGAGGGCCCACGCTACGGATTGGCACTGGCTCGCATGGTGGCTCATATCACCTACCTGTCGGAAGATTCTATCGAGTTGAAATTCGGGCGACGCCTGCAGGACAGTGATCGCTTTGCGTTTGATATGCAGAAGGAAACGGAGTTTCAAATTGAAAGCTATCTGCATTATCAGGGAAAACGCTTCGTCCAGCGGTTCGATGCGAACAGCTATCTGTATCTAACGCGAGCAATGGATTACTTCGATCTGTCAGACGGCCACGAAAGCCTCGCCGCCGCATTCCAGGACGTGCAAAGTCGCTTTCTGGTCGCGTCGTACGACACCGACTGGCTGTTCCCGACTAGCCAAAGTTGCGAACTAGTTTCGGCACTGCTGGAAGTGGGCAAGCACGTTTCGTACGTCGAATTAAAATGCCCATTCGGCCACGATTCTTTCCTGATCGATCTAGGCCCTCTCACGGATCTTGTCGGACCGTTTCTGCAGCAAACGCAGTTAGCCAATAGTGTGTCGCAGCTCAACAATTCTGCCGGTGGCGGAATCTGAGACACCGTGTTTTACCGGATCAATTCTGCAGGCTGTAAACCATACTTAGCACCATGAAAACGTTCGAAACACGGAAGCAATTCTGAGGCCTTCCGTAAGCTCTGTGATCAAGCCTTCAAGAACCGCCAGACACCCAGTCAGCACCAGAATCAGAAAACGGTGGAGTCAGTAAACTCGCATGTCCGATTCGCGTTACCATCTTCCCGATCCGTCGGTCCAACTTGTCGACGATCTCATTATGCGGCACATTGATCGCGACAGCCGAGTCATCGACCTTGGCTGCGGCGATGGCCGTTTGATGCAACGGTTGAACCAGGAAATGGGGTGCCACGTCGTCGGAATTGATGTCGAACCGGCGAACATCACCGCCGTCATTCGCCGCGGATTGCCGGTGGTAGCCGCGGATTTGAATCAGGGCCTGAAAGACATTCCGTCCAACTCGTTCGACTTCGCTGTGTTAAGCCAGACATTGCAGCAGGTACAGCATCCGAAGCAGCTGCTGCAGGAAATGCTGCGAGTCGCCAATCGTGGTTTGGTGGTCGTGCCGAATTTCGGGCACTGGCGCGTTCGCTGGGAAGTATTGCTTCGTGGCCGCACCCCGATTACGGATAAGCTGCCGTACGAATGGCACGAAACCCCCAACGTGCACTTTATGTCCATGCGAGACTTCCATGAATTGATGCAGAGCATCGGTCTGCACGTGGTGAAGGAACGCCCAATCATTCGAGGCCGCTCGGTCGACCGTGCCTGGGCAGCCAACATTCGCGCAGACAGCGCATTCTACCTGCTCGAACGCACCACGTAGCCGCTCGTAGATTTCCGTGGATCCGAGTTGGCACATCCCCAAGGGCGACTGCCCAGACCATCGTCGCCGGTTTGCACTGCAGCGGGTGTACGCAAACGGGCGTTCGATGCGTATCCGCCGCTGAACTCCCGCACATTCCGCCGATAGCAGTCTGTCACAGCGCTCAAAACGCCAAACGAGCCGATCCGAACGCCGCTTGTCTCGTTGAAAACGCAGCGTTTTTGCAGCTCGTCTTGACGCGTTTTGCAAATCACGGTTACCGTCCGCTGGTATTCTGATCAACACAATGTCTTAGCTGACCTGTGTGAACATCATGTTGTCCGGGTTTCATCACATCTTACGAGTCGCTTTGGGGTTGACCGTTCTTGCGACGGTTGCCGCCGATGAGCTTCCGCTGCGCGAGTCCTCGCGAGTCGAAGACGACCTGCTGGTACTCACAAACGGACGCGTTGTTTCAGGCCGATTGATGCCGCGGCCCGGTGGTTATGACGTGCTACAGCCCGTTGGAAGGATGTTCGTTCCCAGCCAGCAGGTCCGCTTCAAAGCCACCGATCTGCTGGACGCCCATCAAAAAATGCGAGATTCTGTTCAGGAACTCACACCAGAAACGCATCTTGAACTTGCGCGGTGGTGCCTGGCCAATGGACTGAAACAAAAGGCTCGACAGGAGCTACTGGACGCATTGCACCAGGACCCGTATCGAGCCGACGCGAAACGAATGTTGGAAGACATAAAACGCGATGAGCGTCGCGCGGCAGTTTCCACGTCCGCCATCGCCGCCAATTTTGATCCGGCGATGGCGTCGAATCCCGAACTGTTGCCGGAACGCCGTTCGCTGGGCGGCCTGCCCGATGAACTGGCCGCGGAGTTCACTCGTCGCATTCAACCACTGCTTTCCAACAAGTGCGGCAACGCTCGCTGCCACGGAGCGGGGCGCAATGGTTTCGCTGTGGTGCTGGTGCGAGGCCAGTCAACACCCGCTATCGCCGAACAGAATCTGGCCGCTGTACTAAACCAGATCGACTTTGAATCACCGAACCAAAGCCCGTTGCTAAATGCGACTGTTGGGCTGCATGGCGGCAGTCGTAAGCTGCTGTTTCCAGGCCGCGCTGGCGGAGCTCAGGTCGAAGTTATGCGAAACTGGGTCACTGCTGCTGCGTCGTCATTGCGTCAAAATTCGCCCGTGCTTACGGCTCAACACACTGAACAGCAAGACTCGCCCATTCAGCAAACGGCATTCAACAGTTCAAGCAGTCAGCCGATCAATGAAGCAGACACGGCTGAGTCGATGTTGACGGACCGCGATCGTAAATTTCTGAAGGAGGCGGACGAAGCGATTCGTCAGGATGCCTTCGATCCCAATATTTTCAACCAACGCTATCATGGCCCCGGCGCAAAAAGTGCGACGGGACTGACACCCTGAACCAAAACTCGACCGGTTTCGCCGCCCGCATGATGCGATGGCGGCGACCGTGTTTCGATCAACTAAAATCATACAACGTTCATAGCAGAACGTCGCGGAGGGAATCGCGATGAAAGCACTTCTGAAAATCACGGCTTTGGTCGTGCTGGCAACCAGCTTCACAGGTTGTTCACGGTTCCGCGAAAAAATGACGAGGCGCGATTACGCCTTGCTGCGAGATCCGTTTACTGGCCGCGCCGACGAAGCCTCGGCGTCCGTCGCGCCAACCGAGCCATCCATGCAGGCGTCGCCGCTAAGCCAGGCGGGGATCGCTCGAGTGACACCAGCCGGAAAGGCAAAGCTGTCTGACAGTGCGACCGCGAACTACAGCAATGTCGCTTCAGTAGCGCCAGCTGAACCCAAAACAGCAGCGAACACAACCGGCGTCAGTTCGACTAAGTTTCCGGGAGCGCAAGCCAGCAGCATGAACGAATCTGTGGCGACGGCTAAAGTGGATGCCGATCCGTCGGCCGCAGCGAACCCATTTGCTGCCGCGATTGAAGCGGCTTCGCAGCAGACGGCTGCTGGTGCACAAAATTCAGATGTCAATGCAACTGACCAAGCGCCCGACATGGCGGGGCTTGCGAAGTTCATGGAGGACCAGGCCAAAGCGAGCGGGATGACAGACACGGCTAAGAACCTTAGCGAAGATTTGTCTGAATTCGCCGCTCAAAGGAAGAAGGCCTGGGACAGCGAAGTGGCAGCTGTTGAGGAGAAAGCAGCTCCACTCATTCAGTCGGTGCGTCAGGTCAGTCAAACGGTTGAGCAGGTCGCTGGTCAGTCCAACAGCGCCAGCACTGCTGTCACGAATTCCGGTTTCAGTTCAGCCGTGAACGCAACGACGCAGCCGGCTGAGAAAGTTCAGCCGTTTATCACCAACCAGCTGCCGAGTCCTCAGGCTCAACGTCCTGCTATTCGCAAAAGCACTCAGCCACCAATCGGCGATGCGAATCCGTTCGCAGCTATCGAAGCAGCCATGACACCGTCAACAGCGCCATCAAAACAAACCACCCCACCAGCGCCCGTGTTCAGTTCTGCAGTCGCTGCAGATTTTGATGCGAACAATCCATTCAGCGCGTTCGACACGCAGGACGCCGGCACTCGGAATGGTGCGAGCGTTGTCGCGAAGCCGAGTGAGTTCGACTCGTCAAACGGTGAAACCTCCGGAAAAGTCTCCGGCGACACACTGGATGCCGGGTTCAGCTTTGACAGCGGATGGCGACCGTCCACGGCAACTCGACCGTAGGCTTTCTCAAATCCGCTGACCGCGTTCGATGGTCGGAAGTGACCACACCGCGAGGCTTTGCGTGTCGCCCGGGAAGCACTCGATGATGCAGCGAGTGATCATGCGGTCGTCGTCGTGGACTGACGACGCGAGGCCACCAGTCTCAGGGAAGCTGTGACGCAGGCCGGCAAGGATCAGAGTCCAGGCCTGACTGTTTTGAGGGGCAATGCGTTCTCGGTGAAAGCGGTCGCGATAGAATTCGCGGGCGCGCTGTTCGTCGTAAGCGTAGTCCCACAAGGCGTACGAATCCATCAGCCCGCAGCTAAGCAGGTCAGCCCAGCGTTCTGCCGACGTTCGCAGCTTTTCGATTTGCAAAACCTGCTCAGGTTCCAGCGAGGAATCGTTCAGGCATACGCTCAACGCACGATGGCGGACTGTCTGGTGGCTGCGAAACACGTTGTGAGCCAGTGATTCAATCCGCGTTTGACGTCGGTGACGATCACACGCCACCAGCATCACCGTCCATACGCGGTTTAGCAGGTCATTGACCAGAATCTGTTGCGCCAGCGAAAGCGCGGGCGGCTCTTTCGGGCTAAGTCCAAACAGATGCAGAGGGTCGCGAATCGTCACGCCGTGTTCGAGGTCATTCAGGTCACGCATCCAGCGATTAAACCGGTTGCGACTGTGAATGTAGTAATCCCCCAACAATGCGTTCGGGATGTCCTCAGACTTCTCAATCAGCAATCGGCTGTGAGCTGATGCGAGAGCGGCGACTTCGACTAAGTAGGCAAGTTTCACGATGTAAATTCCGGCAGTATGACTTACGACAGCGTGTGCTTCACGCGCAAGGATTTCTTAACGGCAAACCGAATGCCGGAAGTCCGATTTGTGAAACCGCCAACGGAAGCCTCCGGTGCGAAGTGAGATTCAGCAGCAAAAACGCTGACCAACGGCCGATGATGCAGGGGACGTGGAATCCATGTTGCGTTTCGGCAACATGTTCAGCACGTTGTCGGAAAGCATCACACACAATCATTTTGGTGACTTTTGGGCATCCTTCGCGCCAGCCTTCCCGGCCGCTGGCAAGGTCCGCATGCGCGCGTTCCGTATCCAACCTGTACTCTGGAAAGTCGCGAAACCCATCGGTCGGGAAGCGTCGACTTCGAAGCGAACGCCGATCTTATGCCCGGCCGTTTCGACATCCACAATCTTGTGTTTGTCCAACCATGCTTCGATGCGATCGTCGGTCACTCGCAACCGAACTTTGTACCACTTGCCGTTTTCGAAATTCGAATAACTCGTGGTCTCGTTCTCCACGGCATCCATCCCGTCAAGGCTGGACAGACCGCAAACGCCACCTCCCCAACCGCCGCAAATCAGACTGCAGCTGGATTCCTTCACGGGAAACGTAAAGCCGATGAAGAAGTCACTGCCGGCAGCTCGTTGAGCTTCGAACTGCACTTCGTAGTTACTCTTCGGCAGATCTTTGCGGGTCGACGTGATTCCGGACAGCTGGACGCCCTGAGTGATCACGACGTTGCCTTTCTCAAAATACACTTCGCCTTCGCCGCCGAATTCCGTTGACTTCCAACCTGTCAGGTCCTTGCCGTTGAACAGCGGCGACCAGCCATCGGCGTCCGATTTCTTCGCTTTGTCTGACTTCTTAGCAGATGCGTCGTCCGCCTTTCCGTCATCGTTTTTGGCTGTTGCGTTTGCAGCCGGCTCGTCAGCCGGTGAAGTTTTCGTTTGAGCGATCGCAGACGGAAGCGTCGAAACCGCCGCCATGGACAGCACCGCGACGATTGTGGAAAGTCGAGGAAGGCGTGCAAATACCATTATGAATTCTCCGCAGAATGTTGATTCGTTTGTTTCGACCAGTTTACAGAATGCCGTGGTCCGCGAAAGGAAGTTCGAAAAATCACGTCCGTGACGTGCCCGGAAGCTCGAAATGTCGATGCGTCACGCGACTTTGCATAGCGTAAAAAGTTGTGATGTGGGCTAGCGCGGTCAGTCAGGCCAGGTTCGCCGGGCAACCGCCTTTCATCGCATGGGCTTCGTCCAGGCAGCAGCGGTTGCGTATTGCAATTCTGCCGTTGTCGACGGACAATAGGCATCATGAAAAACACCGCACTGTTTACCCTGCTGTTCCTCGTGACCAGCCTTTCCCGATGCTCGACGTCGCTGGCGGAAGATGCCGCCGCGCCGACGATGAACCAAAGCGCATTGACCGGTTTGGTGGCTGCGTTACGGTCGGACGACTTTTCGACTCGGCTGCAGGCCGCAGAAAACCTGAAGGACGTCGACGTCGATCAACTTCAACAGATTGCGGACCTGCCCGAAGGTCAACTGAATGCAGAAGTTGCCGCGCGGCTGTTTGCCGAACTGGACGCTCGGTACATGCAGGATGGCAAAACCAAAAGCGGCGCGGCGTCGGAATTGCTTGAGCGGCTGGCACAGTCTGATCGCCTTCTGTTGGCGGACGGTGCTCAACGAATATTAAACAGACGTTGGCAACGTCGCGTCGAACTAGCCGCCAAGATACTCGAAGAAATGGGGGCGGAATTTCGAGCGGGTTCATTCACCGGGCAGTTGGGCATGCGTTGGGGGCCGGCCGCTTCTCGACCAAACGTGCAGTTGTTTGTCGGCGAAGAATGGACGGGCGGGGATGAGGGCATTTCCGTGATGGAACGCCTGAAAGCGCTCGCGGATCCGGGTTTGCGAGCGTCTGGTCTGGTTGTTTGGCTGCTGGAAGGGCATCCGCTGAACGACGATCAGCGAAGTCGTTTGCGCGATCTTGTGGGCGAAAGCCGCATTAATGAACGTTCGCGCGTTGCGTTGGGAATTCTGGGCGAGCAGGCATTTGCGCCAGGCGTTTTAGTGAGGCATGTTTCCGGCGGCAGTTCGGCGGCCGCTGCCAAATTGCAAATCGGCGACGTTCTGACGGCAATGCTGGACGCAGCTCCACCAGAAGACGTCGAACCGGCTGATATTGACGTCAAGGAACCCGAAAAGCTGAAAGACTTCGACCACCTTGTCGAACGATTGAAGGCCTACCGCAAAGGCGACAAGATCTGGCTGATCGTCGAACGAGGCCGAGTAGTCCCGATGAATAACGGCTTCATCCTGCCTCAGCGATTTCCTCGCCCCGAACCAACGGTGCAGGTAATTGAGGTGACGCTCAAAGGATGGAGCGATTTGGAAGCGAGCCCCAACTAACGGGACTTGTCGCCGCGTTTTCCAAGCCCAAACGACAAACGGCTTCGTCTGCAAAATGCAAACGAAGCCGTCAGATTAAGTGGCTCGCGGAAGTACGTGGGAGGAGAACGAAGTAGCATCTCCGTATAGATATATGCGAGCACGTTACGAATCGATCGATCCGCAGAAAAAATTCACGCTGTGCAAGGCTGCAGGCTACGAATCTTGAACCGGATCGAATAGGCGAATCGCAGAAAATGTGCCGAATTTTCTAAAATTCTCCAACGCCGCGAAATTCACGCGTTTTCGCAGTGAATAAAGGGTGTTTCACAACGAGAACTGATCGTTCTGACCAGCCGCACGACTCAAAATCGCACGCTGCAACCGCTTTCCGTGGCATTTTCAAACACACTTTGCAGCGTAGGCCCACTGGAATAGATATTCGGGCCGGTCACGTATGACAAACGTCGCAACAATTGACGTCGCGGATCTTAGGACCCGTAACCAAACCTGTGTGGCCGCGTTGGGACGACAGTGGTCGAGATGCAAGGAAGAGTGACGAGTCGACAGATGTCGTCGAGGAGCGCTGACGCCGCAGACCGGCTGCTGTCGTCGCAACCCGTCGGGACCCTTGCGTTTACGTCTCAGGCGGCTTCGTTCGTCGTCGACGACATTTGTCGCCTCCTCCTCACTTCTTGCCTGAAACGAAACCAAAAACGTCGCGGCTCACACAGGTTTTTCAGCGGTTCTTAATTCGATCCAGCGCCCTCATCGCGGAGCGCTCCACGACAATGCGCCACTTGCTTGTTCCGGCGTTCCTTAACCGGCCAGGAACCAACCTCAACTGCAGCTTTGGGAGGTCAGAGGTTGCACTTCGAGTCACATTCGCTCGGGCACATGGCTGCGTGCATCAGACACTGGTTCGGGGCTGCAACTGTGCGGTCGAAGATGGGAGCGGTCACCGCGTCACCTGAGCCCCGCACGGGTTCGTAGTTCTGAAACATCGTTGCGAACGGGTGGGACGATCCAGCCCCGGTCGACATGCATCCACTCATCCCCGCTGTCGCGGCTACCACGATTATCATTCTGAAAATCGATTTCCATCCTTGAGTCAACATAACTCCATCCTTTCAGTTCAGTACATCATTCCTCCACAAACACTTCCGATGCTAATTCCATGCGTCGTTGTCCCGGCGGCGATCCTGCCGCTCACTATCTCTATTAACGCTGCAACACGCGGATTGTCGACAAATTTCGGCGCCGTTCCGATCCGAATGACCGTCTGACACACTGCCCACAGGCCTTAAACTCGTCAACTCCGCAGAAGAAACCTCGCGAGCGGCAAGTCCTGCCGGCAAGCGGAGCCCTAAACTCTATCCGCGGCTAGGTGCAGGAAATCTGAGAGTCGTCAAATAGAGCTTGCTTCATCCACGTAATGAACACCGAATGCGGGCGTGTATGTGGCTCACCCGCTCATGCTTTGTCACGGCGATGGTGTTGAAAATGGCACAGATCTACTTGCTGGTAGCGCTGGCAGCATTGTTTTGCGTGGCCACACCTTTGCCAGCCATCGTCGCGTTTCGCGCAGCGTGGCACCCGGAATTCTTCTGTGAGCGCACCATTCTTCGAAAGCTATTGCTGCTGGTGCCTACCACAATCTTTCCCGTAGTCGTGCTGTCCCTGCATGCAAGTTCTCCATCGCTCCATTGGAAAGATAGTGGAGAATCCTATTTCAATTACCTAGCGCGAGGTTCGGCGTCGTGGATCTATTTTCCACCGTTTGCTATGGCCAATTTCCTGATTGGCAGGACAGTCGTCGACACGGAGTACGCCCACAAGACACTATTGACGCCGATCAGTTTGGTGACTTGCATTCTCATATGCGCATTTTTCACGCTCGGCAACCTGAAGGGCGCTTGGCTATTTCCGTTGTCGGCGGGCTGCGGTTATTTCTACGGTCTCCAAACTCTGATTCAACGACGTGGTCTGCCGCGAATAACAGCGAGACATGTGTGGTTGATCGTCGGGTGGCTAATGACAATGGCGGCGACTGTGACCATCGGAGCGGCCAGGACCAAGCAAATCGTGTCAGAGCTGCCTGACGAGCCGCCAGGTTGTTTTATCGTTACTGCTGCCTGCCGAGGGCATCAAACGGTTGTCCGAAGTACAGTAGACACGACCACGGGACAGCTGACAAACGACCAGCTTGCTGTCTTTCGCACGTTCGAACGTTGGTTACAGGAGCGTAAACCAGTCGTTCACAAAGTCGCTCGGCAAGTCTACAACCGCGTTGCTCCGCCGATCGCACGCGCAATCAGGTTTCGCTGGCAGGCGGACTGCGTGTATTTGATGCTGAAGCCATTCGAATGGTTAATCCGGGTGACCATCGGCCGCTGACGAAACTGCAACAGTATGCCCTGATTCACGCATCAACTGTGCGTCTTCAGAATGCCAGGTGCCTGGCCAACGGGCGAACGCTTTCCATGCGGAAGCTTTGAGTCAACATTGCGTTCGAACTGAAAAATGTGACGCGTGTGAGTTACGAAACTGTTTGCCAACCGCTAGAAAAATGGCAGAGCAGTTCACACAATGAATTCGTGCACTCAAAGTTTTGCAAGGGGGCGTGTGACACGCGTCCGAGTGACGAAACACTCCACATACGAAAGTGATCATGTCCCTGAAAGATAGAACCATCGTTGTCACCGGAGGCACTTCCGGAATTGGCGAAGCCTGTGCGCGGCATTTCGTTCAGTTGGGGGCCAACGTTGTCATGGCGTCTATTCAGCAGGCCGAAGGTGAGGCGCTGGAAGCCGAGTTATCCGAAACGTCGCGGGCAAAGTTCATTGCGTGTGACGTGACTCAGGAAGACCAGGTGCGAAGTCTGATTGACGGCGCCGTGGCTGCATTTGGCCGAATCGACGCGATCCACTGCAACGCCGGTGCGTGGGGACAGGGGACGGCGGAAGATTTCGACGACGCCATCTGGAACAAAGTGATGGGCGTCAATGTTAAGGGAGCTCTATTGACGGCAAAGTACGGCATCCCGGCGATGCGGGCGACGGGCGGCGGGACGATTCTGGCAACAACATCCGTCGCCGCCCAAATCGGTTTTCCCCAACATGCCGTTTACTGTGCATCCAAAGCTGCGTTAGAAGCTTTGGTTCGTTGCCTTGCCGTCGACTACGCGGGCGTTGTGCGAGTGGTCGGTATCAGCCCCGGAACCGTGAAGACACCGATGCTGGCGGCGACGTGCCAGGGCTGGGATAAGCCGATCGAGGAGTTGTATGCAGAGGTCGCGAAAAAAATTCCTGTGCGACGTCTGGGAGAACCGGAAGACGTTGCCAAAGCGGCCGCTTTTCTACTCAGTGACGACGCCAGCTACATCAACGGAACGATTCTGACATTGGACGGCGGCACTATGCCACTACCGCCGTGGTGATTAAGCGTTCCAGCCGCCGCTACACTGCAATAACTCCGCACCTTCCCGTCCAAACACCACCATGCCGAAAACCTACGAAGCCAAACGTCTCGAACCCGGCGCGTCGATTGCCATCGACGGTCACGGCAGCTTTTCTCGCTGGCAGGCGGCCAATGTATTGACCGATTTCGACTTCCCGTGGATCAAACGCACGCCCCCCGCCACTGAATTCCGCGCGTTGTGGAACGACCAGTCTCTGTTTCTGCGTTATGACGTCACTGACACCGATGTAGTGCTTGGGGATGGGGCGAACGCGATGGAGAAGGTGATCGGATCGGACCGCGTGGAAATCTTCTTCAGCACCGGGCCCGATTTGAAACCGTACTATGGAATCGAATTTGATCCGCGCGGGGAAGTGCTTGACTACCAGGCCCGATTCCATCGAGAGCTGGACTTTGAGTGGGCATGCGACGGTCTGAAGGTAGCCACGTCATTGAATGACGCGGGCTACGTGGTGGAAGCCAGCCTACCGATTGCGACATTCAAGACACTAAGCTGCCTGCACCGTGATGACGGCGGCGATTACCTGATTGCGGGGCTGTACCGAGCAGAATTCAGTCACGGTCCGAGTGGCGGAGCGATTGTTGAAGACTGGATGAGCTGGGTCGATCCCGAAGTTTCGACTCCTGACTTCCACGTGCCCACATCGTTCGGAACCATTCGACTGGTCCGTTAATCACGCCAAATCCGCGAACTCCGTTGCACCGCCTTCGAACTTCATGAACTCAATTACCGCGCCGTCTTCTTTCACAAATGCGACGCTTAAACCGGCCATTGGAGTAAACGGCTCAAGGATAATTTCCTTGCCGGCAACAGCCGCCGCCATGTCATCAACTCGGTAAGCCACATGAGGCATATCGCGCAGCGGACCAGTGACCGGCGAGTCGTTTTCGAACCGAAGAAATTCGACGCGGTACGGATGGTCTGCCGGATCTGTCACCCAGACTTTTGTGTCTTCGACATACGATTCGTTTGGTTGCTTCTCCTGCGTTGGCAGGCCAATATGATGAAAGATTCTGCCCATGCTGACTCCTTGTTTTCGTAACAACGTTGCTTAATTCAATCCGGCGATGTTGCCTGTCGCGTGTCGGATGAGAATACAGGAACTGCGATGAGCCTGCACTCCGGGCATGCATTGAAGTGTGGAATTGTGCGGTTAGGATCCACAAAAAAAGGAGTTCAAAATGAATAGAACAAAGCCGATCCGCTGGGGAGTTATCGGCCTGGGTTGGTTCGGCGAAGTGCATGCTGACAACCTGGCCGAAATGCCGGACATCGAACTGACCGCTCTGTGTACGCGGCGCCCCGAACGAGTTGCCGAAATCGCAGACCGCCTTGGCGTTGAGAATCGCTACACGGACTACCACCAGTTGCTGGCCGATCCCAATGTTGATGTCGTAAGCGTCACGACTCACATTAACGATCATCGCCAGATTGCAATTGATGCACTGCGAGCCGGCAAGCATGTGCTGCTGGAAAAGCCGATGGCGCCGACGGTCGCTGACTGCGACGAAATTGTGAAGGCGGCCGAAGAAGCAAGCGGCCTGTTTATGGTGGGCCACATCTGTCGGTTTGATTCCCGAGTCGCTCTGGCGAAAGAAGCTATCGAGCAGGGACGCATCGGCACAATCATTTCGATGCACGCTCGGCGAAACCTTTCCACCGCAATCGGCCAACTGGTGTTAGACGACATTTCCGCTTTGATGGGAGACGGTATCCACGATGCTGACCTCATGCTGTGGTTCAGTGAAGCCAAAGTGCAGACGGTCTATGCTCAGGAAGTTCATCCTGGGAAAAACAAATACCCGGATGGAGGCTGGTCGATCGCTCGGCTGGATAACGGGGCCGTGGCTGTCGTCGAATCGGTCTGGCACCTACCCGAAAGCACGCCCTATGCGATTGATGCTCGGCTGGAAGTCATCGGCACGGAAGGAGCGTTGTACATCAACTGCGGAGAAGCGGGCCTGCAAATTCATGATGCCGCGGGCGTAAAAATACCCGACACGATGTACTGGCCTCGTCCGTTTGGCCAGTACGCCGGAGTCCTGCAGGAAGAACTGCGCTACTTTGCGAACTGCGTGCAAACTGGTGAAGCGCCCACACGAATTACTCCTGGCGAATCCAGAGCTGCCGTGGCATGGATGGCGGCCGCCACGAAATCTGCTGAGTCTGGTTCTGTGATTGCATTTTGAATCGAACGGCGCACCGCGTTTCAGCAAGGAACATCGTTTTGAAAACACCAAGCTCCGTTCTCACAAACCCTCGCTGGAATTCACGCGTGTCGCAACGAGTTCTATTAACCTTGCTGCTGTGTTGTGTCGCTGCACCTCTGCACGGTGATGATGATCTTCCCGGCGGTGGCCAGGCGACTCCCGTAGATTCGATCTCCCTGCCCGCTGGGTTTCGAGCTCAATTGCTGCGATCGGCGGGTAAGGGCGAAGGTTCGTGGATTAGCATGACGTTCGACAATCGCGGTCGAATTGTGCTCGGACGCGACAAACGCGGCGTGGTGCGACTGTCTCTGAACGACGAACGTGACAGTGTGGATCACTTCGAAGTGATCGATAACAAGCTGCAGCATTGTCGAGGCATTCTCTGGGCACACGATAGCCTGTATGTGTGTGCAACAAACGCCAGCGGTTTGTTCCGTCTGCGAGACAATAACGGCGATGATCAGTTCGATTCCGTACAGGAAATGAAGTCCTTCGATTACAAAAGTCGCTACGGACACGGACCCAACCAGGTTGTGTTGGGCCCAGACGACATGCTGTACATCGTCAACGGAAACGATGTGGCGTTTCCGGAAGGTTTCGCGGTCGATTCGCCCTATCGAAATCCACAGGACGACCACCTGTTGCCTGAACCGCGAGATTCCGTGGAAGACATTCGCGTGGGGCATATTGTGAAGACCGATCCCGACGGTACGAACTGGGAAATCGTCGCCGGAGGTTTTCGCAACCAGTTCGACGTGGCCTTCAATAACGAGGGCGAAATGTTTACCTACGACGCGGATATGGAATGGGATGTCGGGCTGCCATGGTACCGCCCGACTCGGTTGAACCATGTTGTCTCCGGCGGCGAATACGGATGGCGATGGGGAACGGGCAAGTGGCCGGAATACTTTGCCGATAGTCTGCCGACGACGCTCGATACCGGTTTGGGCTCACCGACGGGGATGGAGTTCGGTACGCGGTCAAAATTTCCGCCAGGCTACCGTGACTCTTTATTCATGGGCGACTGGCAGCATGGCCGCATTTTTCAGGTTCAGTTAACGCCGCGCGGTGCCAGCTATGGCGGCGAATACAAAGTCTTTCTGGAAGGCGGAGCGTTAAACGTTTGCGACCTGACTTTTGGACCAGATGGAGCCATGTACTTCATCACCGGCGGTCGCGGTTCGCAGTCGGGGCTGTATCGAGTCACTTATGATGGCCCTGAAGTTGCGAAAGAGTCGCTCACCGCCGAGCAAACTCAGCAGGCACAGGAAGCCGTCGCTGCACGCGAAGTCCGACACCAGTTGGAACAATTTCACCGACGCCGCGACTCCAAGGCAGTTGATGTTGCCTGGCCTCTTCTGAACAGCAACGATCGCTGGTTGCGATTTGCGGCGCGTCTGGCCGTTGAACGTCAGTATCCCGCATTGTGGCGCGAACGTGCGTTGCGTGAATCGCAGCCGAGAGCGTCGATTGCCGCGTTGCTGGCGTTGGCTCATTTGGGGCGTGCTGAGGATCAGTCAGACTTATTGGCGGCACTGAATCGATTGCCGTTGAAGACGCTGGATCGAGAACAATTGCTGGACGCTCTGCGATTGTGGCAATTGAGCTTTATTCGCCAGAGCAAACCTTCTGAAGCAAACAAAGCTCGTGCCTTGAGCCAACTGGATTCATTGTACCCGCACACAAGTACCTACGTGAATCGTGAATTATGCCAGTTGCTGATCTACCTTCAGGCTCCCAACGTAGTCCCGCGCACAGTCGAATTGATCCGCACGGCGATCAGCCAGGAAGACGCCATCTATTATTCACAACGGCTGGCTCGTGTGTCCGAAGGCTGGACGGTTGAAACACGCGAGACGTTCTTTGATGCGTTGCTTGCGGCTCGCCGTTATCAAGGCGGAAATCTGTTGGATGCTTCTCTGCAGCATATTCGGGAAGACGCGATTGCCAAATTGACCGACGCGGAAAAGAAGCACCTGAAACCTCGACTGGAACAACTCGCGGTCGCTTCTGAAGAAGCCGACGTACCGGAATTGCCTCCCGCTGCGTTTGTCAAACAGTGGACGTGGGAAGAACTGGAAGCCGAACTGCCGCGCACTCGTCACGGTCGATCATGGGAACAGGGCCGCGCCGTATTGGCCAAAGCGCAGTGCGTGAAGTGTCATCGCGTGAGCGAGCAAGGCAGCTCAACGGGACCGGACCTGACGCACGTCGGACGCCGCTTTGACGAACGCGCGCTGCTGGAATCGATTGTCCACCCGTCCAAAGTGATTGACGAAAAGTATCGCCTCAGCAACTACGTGATGGACAGCGGCAAAGTGGTTACCGGTCGCCCGGTTGGCGTGTCAGCCATCATGATCACCGTCCAGCCCGATTTGCTGAGTGCTGAGACGGTGGCGTTAAAACGCGAGGAAATTGAACAGACATCACCGGCCAGTCTGTCGCCCATGCCGGCCGGTCTGGTGAATGTCCTGACGCTGGATGAAATACTGGACGTGATTGCATTCCTAAAATCCGGCGGCGATCCGCACGCAGCCGCTTACAAAGCTCGCCCATAGCGGGCTGACGATACACCAACAACCGGAGATAATCTCTTATGAATTCGCTCACCGCCAAAGCAATGCACTTCGCCCTCGCGATCGCGTGCGTTTTATCAACGCTAACCGGAACGGCTTCCGCCGATGAACGGCCGCCTCTTAAAGCCGGCATCATTGGTTGCGATGCTCACGCTTTGCCGTGGACAAAAATCATCAACGCCGCCGACGCGACTGGAGAGCTAGCCGACATGACGGTCGTGGCCGCTTTTGCCGGCGGCAGTGACGATATTCCGCAAAGCATTCAGATCCGAGACAACAGCATCGAAGGTATCAAAGCACTCGGTGTCGAGATGGTGGATTCGATCGACGAACTCATCAGCAAAGTCGACGTCGTGATGATTCTTAGCATCGACGGACGCACTCATCTGGAACAAGTGCGGCCTGTGTTTGCTGCCGGCAAGCCTGTGTTTGTGGACAAACCCATCGCCGGTTCACTCGTCGATGCCATCCGTATTTTTCAGTTGGCCAAAGAACACAACGCTCCGTGTTTTTCGAGTTCCTCGCTGCGATTCGCATCGCGAACATTGAATGTCGGCAAGGATCCAAAGCTGGGCGAAATCGTGGGCTGTGATCAGTATGCGCCCTGTGCCCTGGAACCTCACCATCCCGATTTTTTCTGGTACGGCATTCACGGAGTTGAACCGCTGTTTACGATCATGGGCACCGGCTGCGAATCAGTGACCCGCGTGCACACCGAAGGAACCGACATGGCGGTTGGTGTGTGGAAAGGCGGTCGCATCGGCACGTTCCGAGGCATCCGTGATGGGCAGCGTGGCTACGGCTCAACAGTGTTCGGAACAAAAAGCATCGTTCCCGGAGGCGGCTTCGATGGCTACGAACCGTTAATCGTGGAGATCGTCAAATTCTTTCGCAGCGGCAAGGCTCCTGTCAGTGAAGCTGAGACGCTGGAAATCTTCGCCTTCATGGAAGCGGCCGACGAAAGCAAACGCCAGGGCGGTGCTTCTGTGGCGTTGAAAACCGTTTTAGAAAATGCCAGAACAACGGCGAGCAACAAATAGTTTGGCGATCGCCGAAAGTCTTCCTTCCCACCACCCACCTTTCCACACCCTCCCCTGAAAATTCATCATGACCAGATCTCTCCTTGCACCATGCCTCGCTTTGTTTTTCTGCCTGTCGGCGGCCACGGCTGCTGAATGGGAAACGGTTTCCGTTCCCGGCGAGCAGGACTTCACGGGCTTTGCCTGGTACCGCACGTGGCTGAAGCCCCATCCTTCGTTTTTCAACAAGCACGAACGCGACCTGTACGGCGAGTCCGTCATTCTAAATGTGCGTGGCCTGACTGGAGCTCACGAACTGCACATTAACGGCAAAAAGATCGGCAGCGGCGGCCAGTTTCCACCGGAGTTCAAAGACGGTCGTGACGGCAATCATCGACACAAGATTCCGTCCGGCACATTTGTCCCGGACCAATGGAATGAGATCGCATTTCGAGTTTACAACCCCGAAGGCAAAAGCGGTTTTCTGACCGAAGCGCCGTTCATCATGAACTACTTTGAAGAGTGCGTGTTTGAAGGCAAGTGGGAGTTCCGCAAAGGTGATGAGCCATCAGTCGGTGGCGCCCTGAAGGAAAAACCAACGACGTCGGCGTTCTCCGACTTTCACCAGTCCAACCGCGTGTTGGGCGAAGCGGCGAAACTGTTTCACGGCGACAAACTTCCCCCGGAAGAATCGTTCGCCAAAATGAAGGCGGCGGATGACTTAACCGTGGAACTGATGCTGGCCGAACCCTTGGTCGCTCAGCCTACGCACTTCAGCTTCGATTCGCGAGGCCGACTTTGGGTTTCGCAGTACCGACAGTATCCGTATCCGGCCGGTCTGAAGATGATTAGCCGTGACCGCTACTATCGTTCACATTATGACAAAGTTCCACCCGCTCCGCCCAATCATGTCCACGGTCGAGACATTGTTTCGATTCACGAAGACACAGATGGCGACGGCAAATACGACAAGCACAAAATCTTTCAGGACGGCCTGAACATGGCGAACGCGGCCATTCGCGGTCGCGGCGGTGTGTGGGTGATGCACACGCCTTACTTGCTGTTTTATCCGGACAAAGATTTTGACGACGTGCCCGATGGTCCGCCCGTTGTGCATTTGCAGGGCTTCGGCATGGAAGACACTCACTCAGTCGCGAACGGCCTGACCTGGGGCATGGACGGCTGGCTGTACGGAGCTCAGGGAAGCACAACCACCTGCCACGTGACTCGACCAGGCATTGACCCGCCGAAGGCTCCGGGAGTCTACTTTCAGGGATGCATGGTGTGGCGTTATCATCCGGAAACTCATCGCTTCGAAATCTTTGCCGAAGGTGGCGGCAACAACTTTGGTCTGGAACTGGATGCTGGCGGACGATTGTTTACCGGAAACAACGGCGGACAGACACGCGGCTGGCACTACATGCAGGGCGGCCTTCATTTAATGCAGGGCACCACGCCGAACAAGTTTGGCCCCGTGCGCAATCCCTTTGCCTTTGGCGAACTGCCGCACATGGGCACGGAACAGCCGATTCCTCGGTTCACGCATTTTGCCACGCTGGTCGAATCGACGGCGCTGCCGAAGAAGTACCAAAATTCGTTTTTCAGCGTCGAGCCGCTGCATAACTTTGTGATCGCCAGTGGACGCAATGTTCTGGGAGCGACATTCCGGACTGACGACATCGGCAAGGTGCTGACGTCCGATGACTTCGCGTTTCGTCCGGTATATATCGGTAACGCTCCGGACGGTTCAGTGCTTGTGGCCGACTTCTATGAACACTATATCGCTCACGGCCAGCACTACCAAAGTCAGATCGATCCCACGACCGGCCGCATCTTTCGATTGCGAGGCAAAGAAGAGAAGCTCGAGCAGGATCTGAACCTGCACAGCAAGACGACGGACGAACTGATCGCTTTGCTGGATCACCCAAACCGCTGGCACCGTCACACGGCCGTGCGGTTATTGGGCGAACGCAAAGACAAGTCATCAGCGGCCCCGTTGCGACAGCTTGTTGCAGAAGGCGAAGGTCTGAAATCGCTGAACGCTCTGTGGGCTCTGTATCAGGGGTTTGGCTTAGACGACGAAACAGCGCTCGCCGCGCTGCAGCATCCGTACCCGATGACTCGCTACTGGGCCGTGCGTCTGATTTGCGACGATGTCGGCTTTGCTCACAAGCGAAAGACCATCGGACTGGCAGATAGCCTGGGTGAACTCAAAGACGGGCCCACCGAAGTTTCCCACAGCTTGTTGCAGGCGATCCTGAAACAAGCGGCCGTTGAAGACAACGCGGAAGTGAGGTCTCAGATTGCCGGTTCTGCCAGACGACTGCCAGCCAGTCAGGGGCTTACTCTGGTGAAAGCCGTGTTGAAGCATCGCGAAGACATTGATGACCTGTACGTTCCATTGTTGTGCTGGTGGGTTCTGGAAATGAATCTGGATCGCGACCGCGAGGCGGTGATGGCGTTGTTCGAAGACGCCGACTTTCGCAGCGAGCCGATGGTCGTGAAGCACATTCTGTCACGAATGATGCGAGGCCTGGCGTTGAAAGGTAAGAACCATGACCTGCAGCAATGTGCCAGACTTCTGGAACTTGCAGACAACAAAGAGCAGGTCGATCAGTTGCTGTCAGGCTTCGAACAGGCGTTCGCCGGACGGAGGATGATTGGCCTACCGACGAAGCTCGCCAAAGCTCTGGTCGACAGCGGCCGTTCGTCGCTGGAACTGCGAGTTCGTCTGGGCGACGAAGCGGCCACGGCCGAAGCGATTGCAGCGCTATCCAACGACAAAGCACCGTCCGAGGAACGCTCAGCCGTCGCTCGCACGCTGGGAGAAGTGAAGGCGGCCGACAGCGTTGAACCGTTGCTGAACGTCGCTCTTACAGCAACGGACTCCGCACTTCAGCGAGCTGCCCTGACAGCAGTCGCCGCCTTTGATGACGCAGAGATTGCCGAACGCGTACTCAATCACTTTGCGAAATTTCCAGCGGACGTGCAGCCAGCATTCTTCGACGTGATGTTTAGCCGGATCGCCTGGACTCGCCAATTGGTCAACGCGATCGCCAGTGGCACTATTCCTACGGACGGCATTCCCAACGACGTTGCTGTCCAACTAAGGATGCATTCTGATCCGTCTATCGCAAATCTTGCTACACAACATCTTGGCGAAGGGGAAGCTCTGAAGCCGGAAGATATTCGGCAACGAGTTCAGCAAGTGCGAGCCATCCTTGACGGCGGAACGGGAAATCCGTACGCGGGCGAAGCGACGTTTATGACTCGCTGTGCGGCGTGCCACAAACTCTTCCACAAAGGTGGCAAGGTCGGACCGGACCTGACTCCGTATCAGCGAGGCAATCTGGACACCCTGCTGACCAGCGTGGTTGCTCCGAGCGCGGAAATCCGCGAGGGGTTTGAGTACATGTCGGTGGTGACGGTCGAAGGCCGCATTCTGTCCGGTTTTCTTGTCGATCAGGATAACCAGATTATCACTCTACGCGTGAAGGCGGGTGAGGACGTTCGCATCGAAACCAAAGATGTGGACGAAATCGCTCCGGTCGGCCGCAGCCTGATGCCCAACGGTTTGCTGAACGGTCTAAGCGATCAACAGCTAAGAGACTTCTTCGCTTACCTGAGGATCTCGCAACCAATTTCGCAGTGATCGCAAACGCCTTAAGCGAAGGCACGCGGCTGATCGGACGAACGCCTTGCACTGTGTGCCATTAAGAATTTGGCCCAAAAGAAAAAACGGCACACCGGCTCTGAAATTCAGAGCCGATGTGCCGTCGCCCTACCCGATCTTCGTGGTCAGTCGCCTGACCGATATCGGCATTCAGCCGGGGGTGTTCCCGCCTGAAGCTGTATGATGATTCTTAAGACCCGGTCCGACATAGCGTGGCGGTGTGCCGAGCACTTCCAGTTGTACGGTCTGTTCGCCTTCGACGGTGCCCACTACCGAAATCAGTGATCGTGTGGCATCGTTAAAGCGTTCATCGTGCTCATTGCTGAGCGAATACCATTCCAGCCGGTCGACTGATTTAAACAGATCAGTCATCCGGCACAGATCGATGCGATAGCTGACGTGATCGATCTGCCCGTCTCGCGGCCCGCCAATAATTTCGGTCGTGCCAAGGTACATCGTGACAATCCAGTTGCGGTCGCTTAACTGACAATCAAACCCAACGCGACCGGCGTGTTCCAGAGGTTCGAACACCTCAGCTGCGTTTTGAATGAAGCTTCGCAGCCATTGTGGCCGGTGGTCTCGCCGTTCCCTGCGATTGCGATAGTCCTCCATCTGCTGCAGCAGTTCTTCAATGGACATTTATATGAGCCAACGGTTATAGGATGTGAAACAGTACATTCCCGCGGCAGCCTGAAGTTGTGCAGGTTGCAATTTCCAATCCGTCGGTCCCGGGATGAAAGCGTCCGATAGCTGCCATGGGGCAGGATCGCTGTCACGTAACAGGTGTATCGGGCTGACCGAATCGGTCGGCCATAGGAATGTGCCCGCCGGTCGTCGGATCGCCCAACAGCGGGTGGATTGGTGCTGTCAGCACGCACCACAACCGTTGCGCGGCTAGTACCGGTTGCACTCATTTTATTTCACGCCGAATTCTCTCTACACTTCCTAACCCTCGCTGACAGGGTGTTCCTGTCGCGGTTGATGTTTGAATTTTACACTCAGGTGTCCTGTGTCGATTGTTGTACAGAAATTCGGTGGAACCAGCGTCGCGGACGCTGAAAGAATCAGTCGCGCTGCTTTGCGAGCCGTCGAGACGAAACGCGCGGGGCATCAGGTTGTGATGGTCGTGAGTGCTCGGGGCAAAAAGACGGACGAACTGGTCAGTCTGGCCTCAGAAATCACCAAAAAGCCGCGTCCTCGCGAAATGGACATGCTGCTGTCGACGGGTGAGCAGGAGTCCTGTGCTTTGATGGCAATGGCCGTCCACGAGCTGGGTGAGGAAGCCATCAGCCTGACGGGGGCTCAGATTGGCGTAAAAACAGACGGCAGCCACACCAAAGCTCGCATCATCAGTATTTCGACCCAACGTATGAAGGATGCTCTGGACGCCGGGCAGATCGTGATCGCGGCCGGGTTTCAGGGCGTGGACGAAAACTTCGACATCACAACGCTGGGGCGAGGTGGCAGCGACACGACTGCCGCCGCACTCGCCGCCGTGCTGGACGCGGAACTTTGCGAAATCTACACCGACGTCGAAGGCGTGTTTACGACAGACCCGCGAGTCGTCGCGGATGCTGCTAAAGTCGAGCAGGTTTCGTACGACGAAATGCTGGAACTCGCAAGCCTGGGGGCTGGCGTGATGCATTCGCGTTCGATTGAATTTGCGAAGAAATACCACGTCAACCTAAAGGTGAAGCCGTCGTATTCCAACGGCCCCGGCACGTTAATTGGCCCCGTCCCGGTGGCCCCTGCGCCGATGGTGACGGGCGTCGCCTTTGTCCGGAATGAAGCCCGAGTCAGCCTGATTGACGTTCCGGATCAGCCGGGGGTGATGAGCGAAGTGTTTTCGCGGCTGTCCGAAAACAAAATTCCCGTCGACATGGTCGTGCAAAACGTGGGAGTCAACGGAACGGCCGATATCTCGTTCACGGTGGCAGAAGATGACCTCGAAAAAGCACTGCAAGTGGGCGATGCGGCCACCGCATCGTTGGGCGGAACCGTCGAATCACTGGGCAACATGTCGAAGGTGTCAGTCGTCGGCCACGGCATGCAGACTCACACAGGCGTCGCCGCGCAGATGTTCTCGATCCTTGCGGAGCACGACGTGAACATCAACATGGTGACCACCAGTGAAATCAAGATCTCCGTCCTGATTGATCACGACCTGTGCGAAAAAGCGACGCGAGCCATCCATTCGGGGTTCCATCTCGATCGAAAGGAAACCGCGACACCAGAAATTGGCGTAGCATCGCCCAACATACCTCGAGCGCGAACCGACCGCGACGCTACCAAGCTGGAAGAAGACATTGTGTCTCGACTTAGCGGCATGGAAGACACCGTTGTCAGCGACATTTACGGCGACGATTCTCAGGCCCGCGTCACCATCACTCAACTGCCCGACACCCCGGGGATCGCAGCCCGCATTTTCGCAGCGGTGGCCAACGGCGGCATTCTGGTGGACATGATCATTCAGAACGCGGCTCAGGACGGCCGAGCCATCATTTCGTTGACGGTACCTTCCGATGACGTGGGACAATGTATCGAACTGCTGCGAACTGCGGCTGGCGATAATCCCGATGTGCAGTTTTCCTTCGATCAACGGATCGGCAAGCTGTCAGTTGTCGGGATCGGCCTTCGTAGTCACACCGATGTGGGAGCTCGCATGTTTCGCACCCTGGCAGACAATTCCATCAACGTGCAAATGGTCAACACCAGCGAAATCAAAGTCAGCGTCGTCGTGGCGGCGGAAGAGATCGATAAAGCACTGACGGCTCTACGTGGCACGTTTGGCGTTTCGTGAAGGCGGATCGTTCGTTCGTGCGGCTGAGGCTTCCTGAGCCGCAGATTCCATCTTCGGCTGCGCGGCGTATTAATCGTCCGGCGTCAGGATTTTCATACCCTGGTCGAACCCTGGATCGTTCCAACGATCGATGACGTGGCCGCCACTGTCCGTGCCATCGGGACCGACGCTCCAAACCACAGCCGTCGCGGACGCCGCTTCGTGGCGATAGCCCATTGGCGTTTGGTCCGGAGCAAACGGATCTGACGGCCACTCGCTGAGGTACTCATTCAGAATCTGCTCCAGTGTATCGGGCAGTCTGCCGGGCTCTCGAAAGGACAATTGCGCGGACAACACTACCACCAACTGCTTCTGCCTTGTCTGTTCACGCAGAATACCCTGGCCCAGAGGCATGCCTCGGCCGACGGCCCGCATTGCCACGGGCGATCGAGCACAAAAGCGTTCGATATCAGTGACTGGGACGGACTCACGGTCTTCTCCGGCGATTCTGGCCTCAAACAGGTAGGGAGGAACTATGCGTTGCGGCGATTGCATGTGCTTCGGCAGATCGCACTGCGACAGCCAGTTCTCATACGTCAGCCTGATCACCCGCTTTCCGACCTCCGGTTCGTTTCTTAAGAAGGACAACAGCGGTTGGCTCTCATCTTTAAACGCATCAAAACTGGATGCGGGCGAATACCTTTGCAGCGTGTCCATCTGTAGGAAATACTCACTGCGCAGGTTTGTCGACATCGGTTTGGTTAGCCCATAGTCTTCCACGATGTTCGACAGTGCAGTGAGTAGTAGTTCCGAATCCACGGCAGAGTCTGCCGCCCGTGCAGGGATGCTCGTACTCACTTCCGCGTGAAAGCTCGCCGCCATTAACCTATCGATCGCGCGACCGTGCATACCAACGTGGCGACTGTGACGAAAAGCCACGCGCAACCACTCCCACGCTTCCGCCGGGCTTCCAGTGGCTCTTAGGCGCACCGCTTCCAGACGAGCCAGTTTCGACAGCGGCCAGTGCTGTCCAATGCTGACAAACGTTTCGTACGACTGTTCTTTCGGCTGTACAGTCCACGCCTCGTCCAGCTTCGCCCCCTGCTTCATCAGTTCGAGTGTGGGGCGACTGCTGTCCAGCCACGCTCTGATTCCAGGCGTCGCGTGCGTCCAGCCTTTATCAAGCGCCCGTTGCAGCTCGTCAACGGCGTTCCCTTCGGAATCGACGGCATCCGAATCCGGTTGTTCCGGGGGGACCGCCGCTTGATAGTACAACACGGCGTTGGCGTCATCGCCGGAGACGACCGTGCCAAATTTTTCGACGTCAAACGGGGCACCGATGTCCGGCAACCCAGCAAGTTGCGCACGTCGATAGAGAAACGGTGCCGCAGCAGCGATGGCTACAAAAACAAAGGCGATAACTCCAAGCACGCGTTTAAGGCGACGAAGGCGCCGACAATGCTTGCAAAGCACATCCGGGCGGCCCTTCACTGGCAAGTCGAGTGCCTCGCCGCACAGCTCACAGCGTTCTGATGCCATTTGATCACTCTGGGGCCGAGATTCATTCGTTCCTACAGAGGGACGAACGAACGCAGGACCACTGCGGATCAACGTTCTCAGCGAAAACGGAGCAAACGGGACTCAGACGAAAGATCACACGGCTGAGCACTGCTGAACGAAGCAGCGGCGACCCGATCGGAACGGGACGCGGTCGTTCAACTAAGACTCTTTCGACAGATACAACCGCTGGATGTCTTCCAAGGTGACCGTGATGACACGCGTGAAACCAGTGTGGCTGCGAGAGTAATCAATGTTCGCGGCCAGTTGCGGCTGGCGGTGAATTTCACTGGCAACCCACGCTCGATCTTCCGGCGACAAATCGCCGACGGAATCGTCCCACAACGTGCGAGTCTCCATCACCAGATCGTCAATGCGAGGATCAAATTTCTTGGCCATGGTGCTTTCTCGTAGCCTAACTCGTAAGAGTCAAACAATTTACGCTTACGATCAATGGTCGACTGCAATTATGAAATTGGCGCCCAGCGTTTTCAGCTGCGCTATTTGCTAAGCCTCGCCGGACGGGATGGACTCTGATGAGTCGAATGACGGCAGGCTACTCAACAGAGGCCAGGTTGACAAGTTTGCGAGCTCGATCCAGCTTGCGTCTCAGGACTTCCATTTCTTCGTCCGACGTCGCTTTTTCGGCATTGGCTTCAGCCAGTTCTTTGGCTGCCGCAGCTTTGCTGATCTTCGAAACCGGCTGCGCTGAATTGGTCAGCACTGAAACCTGCTCGCCTTTGATCTGAATGAATCCGCCTTCGATGAAATACGATTCGCTCTGACCGTCGATGCCGCTTAGCTTCAGTTCCCCAACGCCAAGGCGCCCCACCAACGGGGCTCGCCCGGGATAGACTCCCGCACTACCGTCGAACATGGGAACTCGGATCGACGCCACAGGGCGGTCGAACAAAGTTTTCTCCGGGGTGACTAATACTAAGCGAAGGTCTAACACGATGGATTCTTTCGTAGACCGACCTCTCCGAGTCGATCCATTCCGTTATCTTGTTTTCTAATCGGCCAACAACTCTTGCTGATTAGATTGCTCTGCTTCAGCAACACATTCCGAAAACCTTGCCACTCGCTCAACTCGGAGAGATCGAGCGGTGACTATTTTTCAGCAGCCGCCTGCATTTGCTTGTACTGTTCTTCCGCTTCTTCAATCGCACCCACGTACATGAATGCCGATTCCGGAAGGTGGTCCCATTTACCGTCGCACAGTTCTTCGAAGCTGCGAATCGTATCATCCAGAGACGTGATCTTACCCGGTTTGCCGGTGAAGACTTCTGCCACAAGGAAGGGCTGAGACAGGAAGCGTTCGATTCGGCGAGCACGATGAACGACAAGTTTGTCGTCTTCGCTTAATTCGTCAACACCCAGAATCGCGATGATGTCCTGAAGTTCGCGGTAACGTTGCAAAGTCTGCTGCACGCGACGAGCCACGTTGTAGTGGCGTTCGCCGACGTACTGCGGGTCCAGAATTCGACTGGACGATGCCAATGGGTCGATCGCCGGGTAGATACCCTTTTCCGAAATCTTTCGTTCCAGGTAGATGAACGCGTCCAAGTGAGAAAACGCAGTCGCTGGAGCTGGGTCAGTTGGGTCGTCCGCAGGAACGTAGACCGCCTGAACAGACGTGATCGCTCCCTTTTTGGTCGACGTAATTCGTTCCTGAAGTTCGCCAAGCTCAGTTCCCAGTGTCGGCTGATAGCCTACAGCCGATGGCATACGTCCCAGCAACGCCGATACTTCAGAACCCGCCTGGCTGAAGCGGAAAATGTTGTCGACGAACAACAGCGTGTCAGCACCCGTTGCATCACGGAACCATTCAGCCATTGTCAACGCTGACAGAGCAACTCGCAGACGAGCACCCGGTGGTTCGTTCATCTGGCCGAACACCATGCAGGTCTGTTCGATGACCGACCGGCCGGTGTCACCGATCTTGGCTTCCTGCATTTCCAGCCAAAGGTCATTTCCTTCGCGTGTTCGCTCGCCGACTCCTGCGAATACTGAATAACCACCGTGAGCACTCGCGATACGAGCGATCATTTCCGTCAGAATTACTGTCTTGCCCAGACCGGCTCCGCCGAACAGTCCCGCCTTACCACCTCGAACAAACGGTGTCAGCAGGTCGACAACTTTGATGCCTGTTTCGAACAATTCGGTCTTGGCCGAAAGGTCTTCCAACTTGGGAGGATGACGGTGGATAGCCCACTTTTCGTCGTGCTCAACATCGCCGCGACCATCAATGGCGTCGCCGGTGACGTTGAAGACTCGACCCAGCGTCCCTTTTCCAACGGGAACAGACAAAGGCCCGCCAGTGTCGGTCACGGTCATGCCGCGAACCATGCCTTCGGTGCTACCCAGGGCAACGCAGCGAACTTTGCCGCCACCGAGGTGCTGCTGCACTTCGCCGGTCACGCTGATTTCAATGCCGTTGGTCGTTTCGGTGACCTTCAAGGCATTGTAGATCGCGGGAAGGTTTTCTTCCGGAAACTCGGCGTCAAAGGTAGAGCCGATGACCTGACTGACTTTGCCTGTATTTGAATCGCTCATTTTTGATTTCCCTGGCTTACGCTTCGGGTTAATGCTTTGTAGGCCGGACAAACGAAGTGCAGTTCCGGCAATGTTGTAAGGGTGCCGGAACGTCGCTGCGCGAGGTCCGGCCTACGTTTGCTTTGCTTACTCCAACGCCGCGGCCCCGCCGATGATTTCGGCAAGCTCCGACGTGATGCCCGCCTGGCGAGCTCGGTTGTATTGCTGTTTCAGATCGCCCGCCATCTCGTCCGCGTTCTCGGTGGCTCCCTTCATCGCAACCATTCGAGCAATCTGCTCGCTGACCGCGGCGTCGAGGAAGCACTTGAACAACTTGGCTCGAAAAGCGGCCGGAACGATCTCTTCCAAAATTTCCTGTGGAGAAGGCTGGAAGTCGTAGTCCACCGCACCAGCGCCCGCCGACTCACCTTCATCCGTGTCACCAGACAGGCTGGAGAGCGGCAGAATTGACTCCACAATGGCATGCTGCCGCGAAATCGATTCAAAAGAGGTGTACGAAACGTCCAGACGATCGATGCGACCAGCGATGTAGTCTTCGACGTAGCGAGTTCCCAGTTCATCGACTTCAGCAAACGTAGGAGCGTCTTCGAAGTGCGTGTAACTTTGGTCCATCGCAATTTTCTGGAAGTTCAGGAACTTGATTCCTCGCTTACCGCTGACTTCCAGCGAGTAATCAATCCCGTCTTCCTTCAACTGCTTAATGTGCTTCAACGTGTTGCGAAGCACGGCTCCGTTGTAGCCGCCGCACAGACCTCGATTAGAAGTCAGCACGAGCAACACGGACTTCTTGGTTTCCGAACGTTTCTCAAGCAGCGGGTGTGAGAACTTCAGATCCGCCGAGCCAAGATCACCCACGATTTCGGAGATCTTTCGGGTATAAGCGGCCGCTTCGGTGGCGCGGTCCATGGCTTTCTTGAAACGGCTGGTCGCAATCAGTTCCATCGTCCGCGTAATCTTGCGGATGTTGCGAACGGATTTCAGCCGTTTGATAAGTAAGCGTGCGTTGGCCATGAGATATTCCGTAGACCGACCACTCCGAGTCGGTCCCGTTCAGCTTTCAATTCTCTGAACGCGGACGAATCATCGTTCCGCGCGTTCTTTGTGTTCGTCACCGTTGACTGCGACTATCGTGCACACCGCGATTGCTCAGTTCGGAGAAACCGAGCTACGCTGCTGTCGCACTTGCCAGTCTTGCTTTGAATGCGTCCAGCGCGCTTTTCAGCATGCCTTCAACTTCTTCAGTTAACGCAGCCTCTTCAATTAGCTTGTCACGCATATCGGCGTGCTCAGTGACCATGAATTCCAGCATGTCTTTTTCAGTCTGCTGGACCTCAGGAATGGGCACCTTGTCGAAGTAACCCTTGGCTCCTGCGTAAATCACGATCACCTGATCGGCAACGTGCAATGGTGCGTACTGTGGCTGCTTTAGCAGTTCCACCATACGGTAACCACGATCAAGCTGCTGCTGAGTCGCAGCGTCAAGTTCAGTACCAAGCTGAGCGAACGCTTCGAGTTCTCGGAAGGCCGCCAAGTCCAGTCGCAATGAACCGGCGATCTTTTTCATCGCTTTGGTTTGAGCGTTACCGCCCACTCGCGAAACTGAAATACCGACGTTGATAGCGGGACGGATACCCTTCCAGAACAGGTCTGGTTCCAGGTAAATCTGACCGTCCGTAATCGAAATCACGTTGGTCGGAATGTAAGCCGAAACTTCGCCTTCCAGCGTTTCAATGATCGGCAAAGCGGTCATCGATCCGCCGCCGAGTTCGTCGCTAAGCTTGACCGCTCGTTCAAGCAATCGACTATGACAGTAAAAGACGTCCCCGGGGAACGCTTCACGACCAGGAGGTCGACGCATCAGCAACGAAAGCTGGCGGTATGCGATAGCCTGCTTAGACAAGTCGTCGTAGACAACCAATGTGTCTTCGCCGTTGTACATGAAGTGTTCCGCCATGGCTGCTCCGGCATACGGAGCGATGTACTGCATTGGAGCAGGATCGGCAGAACTGGATGCGACAACGATGGTGTAGTCCAAAGCTCCGTTTTCACGCAGAACTTCAACCACGCCGGCGATTGAGGCGGCTCGCTGACCACAGGCAACGTAGACGCATTTTACGCCGGTGCCTTTTTGGTTCAAAATCGTGTCGATCGCGACGGCTGTTTTACCCGTTTTGCGGTCGCCAATAATCAGCTCACGCTGGCCACGACCGATCGGCGTCATACTGTCGACAGCTTTGATCCCGGTCTGCAGCGGCACTTTCACTGGCTGACGACCTGCCACGCCGACGGCTTCGTGTTCAACAGGGCGCGAGTCGCTGGTCATGATTGGGCCTTTGCCGTCCATGGGATTTCCCAAAGGATCGACAACTCGACCAAGCATGGCGTCGCCAACGGGCACTGACAGCAGTGTTCCCGTCGCTTTGACTTCGTCGCCTTCGGTAATTTTGAGGTAGTCCCCCAAAATCACGACACCGACGCTGTTTTCTTCGAGGTTAAAGGCCAGACCGCGGATCCCGTTTGGGAATTCCACCATCTCACCCGCCATTGCAGTAGACAATCCGGTACATCGTGCGATGCCGTCGCCCACTTCAATCACGCGACCAACTTCTGCGGTCTGCATTTGACCGCGAAAGTCTTCAATCTCCTTCTGGATGACTGAAGCGATCTCGTCCGCTTTGAATTTCATGGAAAGTTCTCTCGGTCAAACGCCCCGTCAGTGTTTTCAGACGGGTACGCAGAGATGAGTCATAAACAGTGTCACCGACCTGAATCACCAGGCCGCCGATCAAAGATTCGTCAACCGATTCCTGCAGAACCGCTTCGAACCCAAGTTTTTGATGCAGACGTTCCGCGATCTTCCATCGCGAATCATCTGAAAGTGGCTTCGCGCTGCGAATTTGCACTCGCCGCTTGCCCGCCAGTTCTTCCTGAACAACAACCGCCACCTGGCGAATCTGTTCAATCAGGTCGATGCGACCATGTCGCACCAGGACCCGCAGAAAGTTGGCGAAGAATTCCGAACACCTGGGTGCAAGTGTTCGATCTATCAGTTTCAACTTGTCGTCTCGGCTAACCGAATCCGACGTCAGCACATTGCGAAAGTCAGGGTTGCCAGCCAGCACTTCATCCACAAAGCTGGCGAGTTCTTCGTCGGCTTCATCGATATTGTTGTCTTTGGCGGCCTGCAAATACGACCGCGCGTAAAGACTCGCCACAGCCTTGGCACCGGGATCTTCCAGTACGTGGTCAGGTCGAGTTTTCAGTGGCTCGGACATATCAGGTTATGCTCCAACTTCTTCCAGAGCTTCGTTGATCAGGCGGTCCTGATCTTCATCACTTAGTGCTCGCCCCAGAACGCGTTCCGTGGCAGCGGCCACTTGAGCATTCACTGACGTAAACACTTCAGACAACGCCGTGTTCTTGGCCTGAGCAATTTCCTCAGTGGCGCGAACTCGCATCGAATCCACATCCGCCTGAGCTTTCGCCACGATGTCGTGACTGGTACGTTCAGCATCTCGCCTGGCTTCGGCCACCATCTCGGCCACAGTGCCTTCGGCTTCACGAAGTTTGTCTTCGTATTCGGCCATTAGCGCCTGTGACTTTCGCTGATTTTCTTCTGCCTGAGCGATCGCCGTACGAATGCCGGCTTCGCGTTTGTCCAGCCCTTCGATCATTGGCCCCCATGCCATCTTCTTCATCACGAAGAGGAAGACAAGAAAGGTGATCAGCGACCACAATGCCAGGTCACTCTGAAAATTCATCGGCAGACCCGTGTCATGGGCGTCGCCATGACCATCTGCTTCAGCTTCATCGTGAACGTGCTCTGCAGCTTCCGCTTCAGCCGTCGGATGATCCTCGTCCGCCATGCCCGAAGCCGGAAACGCCAGCAACGAACAGCAAAGAACGACGGCCATCGGCCAACAGGAGCCGGGGATTAGATTGAGTCGCCTCATAACCACACCAAAACGCAAAACAGACAGTGATCGCAAACGGAAACCGAACGGTGCTGCTATTGAATAAGACAGACAACCAAGCCAATTACAGCCGCACCTTCCACCATCGCCGCAACGATGATCATTGCACCGCGGATGTCTCCAGCAACTTCCGGCTGACGAGCCATGTTTTCGAACGCAGCTGCAGCCAACTTGCTGATACCCAGGCCAGCACCCAGAACAACGATGCCGGCACCAATTGTTGTCAGCACCATTGGGGCACCGCTCTCATCCTGCGCCATTGCAGGAACGACCATTGCCAGAAATGCAGCACAAACCAGAATGGTCTTTTGAATAAACTGACTCACAAGAGTAACTCCTCTTCTAATGTCCGGAACAGAGACGTAGATTTTCGACGCTCGCAGAAATCGCACGAGCACAAGTCCGAAAACTTAATGTTTGTGAATCGCTCCTGCGATGAAAATCGTCGCAAGAAACGAGAATACGTATGCCTGAAGAACCGCAACAAGCAGCTCCAGAATCCCAACACCCACCTGACCAAGAACACTGCCAACCGTGACAACGCCCCACAACGCCGCTCCTTCATGAGCGGCCGCCGCGATAAAGGCCAGCATTACACCAAGAGCAGTGTGGCCGCCCATGATGTTTCCAAAAAGTCGCAGAGCCAGAATCGAGTGCTTAATAAAGAACCCCATTAGCTCAATGAAGAACATTCCAATACCAAGAGCCGCACCACCTGCTCCGCTCATTCCCGTGTCCGGAACAAGATTCCCGAAGAATCCGCCCACACCCATCGCCTGGAAGCCAAACAGACAGGTCGCCCCGAAGGAACACAAAGCCAAAACTGCCGTCACGTTGATATTGCCTGTGGCCGACCCCATAAACGGAATCGCACCCAGCAGGTTGCAGATCAAAACGTAAAAGAAGCAGCTCCAGATAAACGGCAGGTACTGATCCGCTGGATGAGCCGTGTCAGCAGCCTTCACGGCTGCGTCGGTCATTCCGTGATCGTGAGTTCCAGGTCCATGAAAGTCGTGCTCGTCGCCGTGATCGTGGTGCTCGTCGCCAATTGTGGGACGCACCACTTCGTCACGAATGAACAAAGCCAGCATTTCCCAGAAATTCCAGAAACGACCAGCCACTGGCTGCCCGTTGCCGATCCGCTTTGACAGACCGCGAAAGATAACCAGTACCAGCAGTGCCGCAATCACCTGCAACACCATGAACTTCGTTATCTGAAACGAGCCGATCTGTGGAAGATCAATATGCATGCCGCGAGGAAGCTCGAAGTACGAGAAGTCGCGGACGTGATGAAAATTATCGTTGGCACTCATTGAAGTGCGACAGCTTTCCGTTTGACAGGTTGCTGAGTTATTTCAAAGGATCGTCGGCTGGCTGCGAAGGCGACTCAACCACAATCTTTTTACGAAGCAAAAAAACTTCTACTATCATGGACAGCATGTAGAAACCAATGAGCCATCCATAAAACCCGACCAGTCCCAGATCCGGCCGAAAGACCTTCACTAAAACAGCAGCGACAGCGACCGAAGCAAACCGAATGCTCATCTGCCCCAGAATGAGTTTCATGTCATTCTGAAACGTGCTCAATTTTTCGAGCAGCACAATCAGCCAGCCAGGTACCAAACAACTTAACGCTGCAATGGTCATCCACAGAACACCATCATCCGGCCGCAACAATCGTGCGGGCCAGAACGCCAGCAGCCACCCCACGGCAATGACCACCGTAAGTATCGCAACTGACGAACTAACTCTGGTTTCCACTCGAACCTGAACCTCTTGAATCCTGTCGCTCTTTCGAACGACGATCAAAACGCTGAACAAGTCGGCGAAGTGAAAAGCCAGCCGTCACCATGCCCAAAACAACTCCCGTCACTGTTAGCAGTGGCTTGAGTCCGAACTTTTGATCGAGCCAGTATCCGATGCCAACGCAGGCACCCAGAGACAGGCAGATGGTCATCAGTTCGTTGTAGTCGCGGTAAGCCTGAGCAATGCTGCGAGTTCGTTGGCGACGACGTTGTGTCTCGCGGTGACGGTCAGTTTGGTCGTGATGCTCGACGCGGTCATCAACCATCTTAACCTCCACCACTTGCCGTGCGAACCTGCAGAAAAATCGAACGCTTCCCGCCGGGCGTCGGGAGTCTACCCGCGCCTCGAACTCATTCAAACCGGCTGTCCAGCGTCGGGGCCATTTCTTGCAAACGAGATATTTGCATCCCGGTCATGGTACCTAACCGGAAGAGCCTTCCAGAAGGGAACTACACCGGCTCTTTTGCGTTCAGCACTGCCAATACCTGAAGGACCTGGCGGTCAAAGCGTTCTCGCAAAACGGTACAAACCGACTGCTTGCGGCTGGCGTCACCGTTTGCAAACGCAGCGGCATCAACCCGTTCTGTCGCGTCGTACAGACTTAGCGTCGCTTCCACTTCGTCGACCGTGTCAACCACTTCCACAAAACTGTCGGACAACTCGCTCTCAAAGGGCGAGCGAAAGTGGCACGAAACAATGTATTGGTGATCATCCGTCTCATACACCCGCAGTTCGTGGATGCGTCCCTGAGACTGGCTATTGGTATCTTCACCGATCGATTCTGCCAGCAGTTGGCCAGAAAATGTCAGTTCCGGCAGGGCCGTTCGTTCAATCGTAAACGTTTCCATGGTTGTACTTCTCCGTCGAATGCCCCTGTGAGCGACCGCAGCGTGTCGCGAAAAAATCGGCTGGCATAATTGTAAATCAGTGCCACTCTGCGGAGAACTGAATAACCCGGAAATCCCGCAGGCATGCTGGATCACGCCGATAGAGAGGCACCCTATCCGGGGTATTCCGCCCGAATTGCCGCTGACTGTCAACAGAACGCCCGTCGCGACTGCCCGCGCGGTCGCGACGAGTGTTCGCCATGGTGATTCACGTCTGCGGATTCTCAATTACACCAACAGTCAAACGCACGGCAAACTCGGATTCTGTCAACCAGGTCGATGTGCGAAACTGTGAAAACTTCCAGCGCGGGAGATAACAGTCAATAGGGTTCTCACGGGCACGCCTTTTATGGTTCCGGACGTCTTCAATCCTTCCGGCATGCGTCTGTCAACATTTCGATCTGCCATGTTTCAGAATTTGGCCCACCGCCGCCAGAGATGGGTTGCGGTGCTGTGGCCATGCGCGCTGCTGGTTCTGATTTCTTTGGCGTGCCCCGTTTTGAACGCTCAGACGACCGCCCAACCGCCAAACGCGACGGCAGAAAAGCAGGAGGAAGAAGTCGCGGCACCTCGGACCGAAACAGTCACCGCCGAACAGCTTGATCAGCTAAAGAAACAAATTGAGGGCGCAACGGACCTCGACGAAGAAGCGAAGAAGAAGGTTCTGGATACGTGGCAGAAGGCGGCAGACGCTTTGGCGCGGGCCGTGAAAATGGAGGCTCAGGCTCCGCTTGATTTAGCAGCCATCGAAAAGACGGCAGCGACTGCCAAAGATATTCAAACCAAACTGGCCGCGGCTCCGGACCCCGCACTTGCTGACCTTCCGTCCGATCCATCGCTGGCGGATCTCACGTCCGCGCTGGCCGCTCGGCAGCCTCGCCTTCAGGACGCGAAGCAAAAGCTGATTTCGCTCGAAGCGGAACCGGCAAGACGAATCGAACGGCGAGCCGCAATTGTGGGTGATCAGTCCACGCTGGCGGGCCGAAAAGAAGCGATCGAAAAAGAACTTGCTGCGCCCGCGCCAGCTGACGAATCCGCCTTCGCCACGGCCGCACGCCGAGCACTGTTGCAGGCTCGCTTGCGAGAAGTGATCGCAGAAGGCCCGGCTCACGCGGCCGAACTTGCGAAGTACGACGCGTCAAAAGCCGTCGATCTGCCGACGCTGCGAATTCAGGAAGCCCGCAAAGAGGTCACTCGCCTTCAGCAGGAAATCGACACACTCAACAAACGCATCACCGCCAGGCGCAGCAACGACGCGCGATACATCGCCGAACAGCTTGAATTGTTCGCTCAGGGGGAGCCGGTTCCCACGCCATACGACGTCAATGGGACGGGCGGGCAGCTGTATTCTGAGGCCCTCACCGAACCCAATGCTCTTGCGACGGCCACAACGACGGCTGAGCTGGCTGATGAAAACGTGGATGTCACCAGCAATTTGGCTCAGGCCACAAACGACCTGACAACGGCCAACCGCACGCTGGAAGCCTTTCGTGCTCGCCGAATCAAAACCAAGGAAGGCATTGACCGAGTCGGCCTGACGGGTGCAATCGGGCTGGAACTGCGTCGGCAATTGCGAAGTCTGGCCGATCCCGGAGTGATTCGCCAACGGTGCCGCGATCGCCAGGAGAAAATGCGAGACGTGGAATTTCGGCGGCTGGATCTGGAAGACCAGGCCGAACAGGTTGAACAACAGATGGAGTTGCTGAAGCTTCGGGATAGTCGCAGTGCCGAAGACGAAAAAGAATTGCGCCTCGCCACGGACAGGTACACCACGCTGGTGACCCTCGAAAAAAGCCTTGGCGAGTACTTCAACCGCCTGGGTGAGCTGGATGCCACAGAACAGGAGTATTTCCGCGAGATCGAAGAATTCAGCACCTTCATTCGTGAACGCGTGCTGTGGATTCGCAGCAATCGCCTGCCAGGCCACGATGATGCCGGAGAATTAATCGGCACGATTAAGTGGTTTGTGTCGCCAGTGAATTGGAATCGCGTCCGTGAAACCATCTGGAAGGACGCGAAGGAATACGTCGGCTTATACGGTTTGATCACACTGCTGATCACGCTGCTGTTTGTGATTCAGGGACGATTTCGCCACAGCCTGACTCGAATTGCAGAAGTCACCGCGCGGTCTACGTGCCGTGAATTTATGCCGACAATCCGAGCAGCCGTCCTCACCGCGATTCTGGCCCTCGCATGGCCCGCGCTGCCGGCATTCTTTTGTTGGCGCCTTTTGTCGGATGCTGCAGCCTCGCCATTGGTACTCGCGGTGGGCGAAGGACTACTGGCCGTGACTGTTGGATCGTTGACACTGAACCTGCTGCGTCAGTTGTGCCGACCGTCCGGCCTGGGACTGGCTCACTTCGAATGGTCCGCCAATGCGGTGCGCCTGCTGCGGTCACGAATCTACTCACTGATGTTGCTGCTGCTGCCGCTGCTGTTTGTCGAAACCACGCTTAACGCTCACGAAAACCCTCAGGGCCGAGACAGCCTTGAGCGACTTGTGTTTGTCGTATCGCTAATCGTGCTGGCGTTGTTTCAGTATCGAGTCCTGCATCCCAAGACAGGCGTGTTTCGCGATTACCTGGCCGCGAACACCAGCAGCTTTCCGTTTCGTCTGCGATGGCTCCTTTTCTGGGCGGCCGTCATGCTGCCGCTGACACTCGCCGCCCTCGCGATCATTGGCTACTACTATACAGCGTACGAACTTAGCTGGCGGTTGCATGTGACCACCTGGGTTTTGATTTCACTGCTGGTCTTGCGCGCATTTTTGATCCGCTGGTTCGTCGTCAGTCACCGACGCTTGCGCATCGAACAGGCGCGGCAACGACGGCAATCGCTGGCGGAAGAAGCCAAGGCTGAAGCCAGCCAGTCTGGTCTTCCCAAGCCGGCCCCGCAGGAAGCTGCCGTCGACTTGCAGGAAGTCAGTCAGCAGACGCAGCGGTTTATCGATTCCGGCCTGGCTATCCTGGGACTGGTTGTCATCTGGTTTGTCTGGGTCAACGTGCTGCCAGCACTCGGGATTCTGGACCGTTGGGGCCTGTGGGAAACGTCAGCCGACGTCACCGTGGAATACACGGACCAGGAAGGACGGAAAGGGTTTCGTACAGAACCGAAAATCGAATGGGTCACAGTGGCGGACGTGCTGATCGCCATCGTTCTGACCGTGTTGACATTCACCGCGGCCAGCAATATTCCGGGGCTGTTGGAGATTACGATTCTGCAGCGGCTTCCGCTGGAACCGGCCAGCCGCTACGCGTGTCGCATGGTTGGCCGGTACCTGATCGTTGTCGTCGGACTTGTGCTGGCGACCAACGCGATCGGTATCGGGTGGTCACAGGTGCAATGGCTGGCGGCTGCGCTGACCGTCGGTTTAGGGTTTGGTTTGCAGGAAATTTTCGCGAACTTCGTCTCCGGATTGATCATTCTGTTCGAACGTCCGGTTCGCATTGGTGACATTGTGACAATCGGCGAGGTGTCCGGATCGGTCAGCCGCATTCAGATCCGAGCCACCACAATTACTGACTGGGACCGCAAGGAATACATCGTCCCCAATAAAGAATTCGTCACCGGCCGCCTGCTGAACTGGACTCTGTCAGACACGACTAACCGAGTGCTCATCAACGTCGGCGTCGCCTATGGTTCCAACACCGAAAAAGCGAGGCAGCTGTTGCTGGAAACAGCCAGCAGTCATCCCAATGTGCTCACGGATCCTGCTCCAGTCGCGACGTTTGAAGGTTTCGGGGACAGCACGCTGAATTTGTTCCTCCGTTGCTACCTGCCGAATCTCGACAACCGCCTGGCGACTATCACCGACCTGCACGAATCCATCGATCGAGCCTTCAAGGTCGCTGGAATCGAAATCGCCTTCCCTCAGCAGGACCTGCACATTCGCTCGGTACCACCAACACTTGGAAACAACTCCGGCCCTTCCAGCTCGGACAGTTACGGCGAATCTCCCTGACCTGTGGCCGCAAACAGGCGTTTCGGACGATAAAGGTTGCTTCTCGCGGGCCCGAATCGTCCACAACAATAGGTACACGCTGTAGGCGGGTTTCAAACGGACAGGGGCTCTGGCATCGCCAGAGCCCCTGCAGCCTCCGAATCTGCCGTCCGGGCCTCATAATCCGGACAACCGTTAAAGTTCCCCCAGTTTAACCGTCGATTTTTAAGACGTGCCGCGCTGTGCGATGCGCTTAATGACTGTGGGAATTTGGAACATGACTATTCGACGGTTCGCAGGAATCGCTGCCATTTTGGTCCTTCCGATGGGCTGTTGCTGCCCGCCGATGATGATGTGTGGACCTCCGGGCCCGCCGGGCTATTACGCTCCGGTCAGTCCCATCGGACGGTTTCCAGGGCCGTCGCGCCGAACCGCCAGCGTACCAATGACTGGCTACGATTCCGTTGGTAGCTACGCAGCGGCGGCCCCGCAGGCTCCTCCTGTCGCAGCCGGTCTGCCACGGCTACGACGTCGGTTGGCCGGCAGCTGGCCAATCACGGCAAGCTACCAAACAGACCGCGATGCTGATCGTAAACTCAAACGACAAAACCGAGTTCAACAATGCAGTTGCGAAAAATGTCGTCGTAAACGGCAGCGATCCGGACAGAGCTACATACCGTCCGACACGTATTACAGCGACGGCGGAAGTTGCGAATGTGGAACCATGTGCGACGATGGCAGCATGTACGATGGGTTTGCAACTTCTGGTTGCAGTTCCTGTGGCTGTGACACTGGCGACTATTCGAGCACCACCTACGCGGGCGACGCGTATATCAACGACGGCTACACAGCGGCCGCACACTCGTCCGGCTGCCCGTGCGAATCCGGCGCCAGCAACGTTCAGTACTATGACCAGAGCGTCGACGGTGGCATGTCAGCAAGCGAACACATCCTGATGCCGCAGCCAGTTCAGCAAAACGCTGTGCCTCGGCCAGTCCCACCTCCCGCACCACCGGAAACACCGCCAATGGATGACAGGGGCTCGCTGGATCCGCAGGCCAGATCTACCGTTCAACCAATGGGACTCAGCATCCCGACGATCGATTTCAATTCACTGTCGCAGCGTTCTTCCGACATCGAACTGGTCTCAGACCAGCGAATCGTGGAAGTAACTCGCCCGGTCGAACTAAGGACGCCAGCGTCAGATGCGGAACTCATTGATGAAACGTTTGAGCACGTGACGATTCCACCAACGGCCGTCACAAGAAAACGCATCGAAAGGTAATTGTGTATTTGTGTAATCGTGGGTCGGGGAAAGCGGCAGGGCGACGTCGGTTCAGAGATCACAATCCGTATCTTTGACAGATTTCGTTGTGACTGAGTGGTGACGGCGGTCGACTAGCAGATTTTGCCTGATCGCGCACGTTGGCCTCGTCGATAAGCTTTCACAGAGTTACCAGGTTTGCGACGTCGAATTCCATTGGGCAATGCCACGTCGGTATGCGACAGCACGCTGGCCGTCGGCGAATTGCGAGGAACCGACGGCCAACGTGATGCCGCACCGATCGTCAACAAACGGTGCTGAATTCGGTACTGTTAAGAACGAACAGCCCGTCCGATTTATACAACGTGTACTTTGTCAACAAGAAGCCAAAGCGATGAATGCTCGAGTTGTACTGCTAGTGCTGGTCACAGCCCTGTTCATGACCGCGTGGGATGGCGACCAGGCAGCGATGCAGGTTGCATACGCAAAACGCAGCCAGAAACAGGCGACTCTGCTGGCTCAAAGGGCAGCCGCCCAATCAACGCAGGACGCGACTGCCGCGGACTCAACCGACGGACAATCGTCGGAACATGCGTTGACGGCCATGGCCTACCCAGACAAGCAAACTGCGGATGACGCCAAGCCCTGCGGAGATAGTACGTGCAGTGCGAAGGCGAAACAGCCTGGCCCTGATGACGTTCCACTGCCAACCGGGATCGCGTCCGGCACTTACAAAGCTGTTAATCAGGCTGGGCAAATTGTGGAAGTGACCGTGGCGGATGGCGACGTCACGAACGCCGGAGCTCGGGAATTCTACACGGCGGACTCAAAAAGCGGCGACCGCTGGTATCTGATTCGAGTTGTCCGTTAAAGCGATCGACTTAAGCAATCTGCCAACGAACAAAGGGCGAGCCTTCAGTGGAAGACTCGCCCTTGTCTGTTGTTGCGTGGCTCAAACAAATCGTCTGAGCAACGGATCAAGCCGGGACATTGCCCGAGTTGCATCCGTCGAAGCACTTCGCTTCGTTAGTCCATGATGGTCTATCTAGTTCAGGATCTTTTTGGTGTCGCCGACGATTTTTGCAATCGCTTCGCTGTTCAGCTGGTCAGCCTTCAGAGCGTGATTAACTTTCACGTCAGACTCGACCCACATCAGTACGGTGATGTCGGCGTCTTTGCTGATCTTGTACTTTGCAGGGCCCACTGAATTTTCGAAGACAGTCAGTGGTACGTGAGTGATGCCGGCATCTTTTGCGGCTTTCTTCAGGCCAGCTTCCTGAGCATCAGGGTCGTCAGTCAGTACAACAACAAAGCCTGACATTTCGCTGTCTTTGTTCTTGGCAACAACTGCATCCAGTTCTTTTACAAGCTTGGTCACATTGTCATCCATCTTGCGAGCGAAGATGTTAACAACCGGCTTTGCACCGTATCGACAGCGGTAGCACAGCTTGGTGCCAGCAGCCGGGCCGGTAATATCGGCCACGTAGAATGCGGCAGGATAATCGCCGACCTGCAGACCGGATTTGATGTCAGCTGCTGTTCCGACAGAAACGGCAGAGGCGACAATTGTGAGGGCAAGTAACGTACGCATAGTGCGAGACTCCTTCGGGTGACTGAAAAGGGGATTGAGTTGAGGTCATCTAATGACAGATAGAATCCGGAGATCAAACTGTCATTCATCTACGTAGTAAACAACCGCAGGCAGGGGTGCCTATGGCTTTGAGCGAAACCGACCGCCGGCCGCTCATTATCCTTTAGCCATCGACGGCCCAATTATTGCGCAGAAGCCGTCAGATGTCTAACCAATTTCAAAACTGACTTCCCATCCGTCGCAGCCTGGACGTCTGTGTTGCGATTCATGATGGTGCCATCAAGCCCGATGACAAATGTCCAGCGTCTGGCGGTTACTCCTCGAACCAGCTTCTTCTGTTTGCCGTCGACCACGCGAGTGATTTCGCCGCCGTCGCGAACGGGCACTCCAAATGCTTTCGCAATGCTTCCGTCGACGTCCGCCAGCAATGGGAAGTTCAACGAATGAGCTTTCTTGAACAACTGATGATTCTTAACCGAATCGCCGCTGACGCCCACCACTTTTATTCCCGCCTGCCCAAGTTCTTCGCTTTGATCGCGAAAGCTGCAAGCCTGCCGAGTGCATACGCTGGTCATGTCGGCTGGGTAGAAATAGACAACGACAACGTTTCTGCCAATGTAATCAGAAGAATTCCATTCGTTGCCTTTGTCGTCCACCCCCGAGAAGACCGGGGCAGCGTCGCCTTCGCGCAACGAAACAGGCGGGTTCTTCGCCCACAAGGGGTTGGCGCACGCCAAAAGCAGCGCCGCCGTAATGATCGGACACCTGGTCATAGGTAACGTGACAATGGGGTCACCATTGGCAGTTCGTTTCAGGCGCTCCAAGCGTCTTCTGACGACGAAACTGACAACGATATCGAGGAAGGAGTTGGGGTAGGTTGCGGTGTGGGGTGGCCTTCAGCCCTCCGGTAGTGTCACCGCAATAGTGAAAGAATACCCTCACGCGCGACGCGGGTCAAACGTTCGACAACGAATCTAACGATTCACAAGGAATGCGGCGCAGTGAGCGGTTTCTGAACGGAAGGGTAAGGTCGTCCCGATTTTTGCTTTTTGACGCACGCACCACCTTTAAGTTTATCAATTCCGAGACCTGCGCGGCAGCTTTGAAACGCTGCCCGGGCCTCCGCTACAATCCCGCCGCTTATAGACGAGCCCAAGCGTGGGCGAACCTTCCTCAGCCAGTTTCCTATCCGTCGATTAAAGGACAAATCCATGACCGCCCCTATTCGTGTTGCTGTTACCGGAGCCGCTGGCCAGATTGGCTATTCTCTGCTTTTCCGCATCGCATCCGGACAGGTGTTCGGCCCGGACCAGCCCGTCATTCTGCATTTGGTTGAGATTCCGCCTGCCATGTCCGCTCTGGACGGCGTTGAAATGGAACTCGACGACTGCGCATTCCCAACACTCGCCGGCGTCGTCAAAGCCGATAGCGATCATCTGGAAGACGGATTCGCCGACTGTAACTACGTCCTGTGTGTGGGCAGCGTACCTCGCGGAAAAGGCATGGAACGCAGCGACCTGATCCGCATTAACGGTCCAATCTTCACCAGCACCGGGCAGGCAATTTCTTCCGCCGCAGCGTCTGATGTTCGCGTTTTGGTAGTCGGCAACCCCTGCAATACCAACTGTCTAATTGCGATGAACAACGCTCCCAACGTACCTAACGATCGCTGGTACGCCATGACGATGCTCGATCAGAACCGAGCGATCTCGCAGTTGGCTCAGAAATCCGGCCAGCCGGTCAGCGAAGTCACCAACATGACGATCTGGGGCAATCACTCAGCAACTCAGTACCCCGACTTCTACAACGCCAAAATCGACGGCAAGCCTGCAACCGAAGTGATCACCGACGAAGCGTGGCTGCAGGGCGAGTTCATTTCGACCGTGCAAAAACGAGGTGCCGCGATTATCCAGGCTCGCGGAGCATCCAGCGCGGCATCAGCTGCGAACGGAATTATCGACACCGTAAAAGCCATCGCAAATCCAACGGCCGCCGGAGCAACCTTCAGCGCTGCTGTTTGCAGCGACGGCAGCTACGGAGTCGACGAAGGACTGATCAGCAGCTTCCCGCTGACCAGCGACGGCAAGAACTGGTCAATCGTACAAGGCCAGTCTCACAACGAATTTGCTCAAGCCAAAATCGATGCCACCGTGGCTGAACTGAAGGAAGAACGAGACACCGTGAAGGATCTTCTGAAGTAACGGAGTGCTCCGCTGGTTTGCAGCGGAAGCCCGGTAAAACGAAGCCGAAGACCATCAACGCCGCCTGCCGCAGAACATCGCGGGAGGCGGTTGTTGCATTTACAGGCCTGCAGAAATCCACTCTTGGTCAGTTATGCCGCGGAGCATGGAATGATCAGAATTCCGAACACCACGATCTGGCTGGGCAACAGTGCCGACCTCCGCGACAGTCGTCGAATGTTGGGCGAGGGGATCGACGCGATCATCGATCTGGCCATTGAAGAACCTTTCCCCCCATTGCCTCGACTGATCAACTACTGTCGATTCGTGGTTTCGGATGACGGCGAAAATGATCCCGCCATTCTTCAGGCGGCTATCGCCGCGACAGCCATGTTTGTCCAGGGCGGCCATCGCACGGGAATTTGCTGTAACGCCGGATTAAGTCGCTCACTATGCGTCGCGGCGGCCGTGATGTCTTACGTTTCCGCAATGTCGCCGAACGAGGCCCTGGAAGCGGTGTCCCGCATAAAGCCGACTGACGTCAATCCTGCACTGTGGCGTCAAATCGTTACGCTCCCGCCCCTAAAGAGGTGAACCGCAAGTTCTTCGGTCCACCCGCGGCTAACGCCTTGCGGCTCACGAGTTCCCCTTGCAACCTGCGAATAACGGGACAGCCCCTGCCGTGCTGCGACAAATGCCTCCGCGTTAAACGCAGTTACCTCAGTTTCCACTCGCTGTCAAAATTCGCCCCCCAGACGATCTCTTCGCTATAAGAGCCGTCTCCGTTGCGGGTCACTTTCTGCACGGCAATGTCGCCCATCCGAGGAAACAGCCAGGAATTGGACGCCTTAAAGTCCTTTTCGTGGAACGTGTGGCCGGAGTTCAAAACCACGTAGCGAAGCGGTCCCGAGGTGCCGGTGCGACGCTGGTGCATTTGGTTCAACACATTTGGGTAGATCAAACTCACGCGATGATCCGCCCGGCTAAAGGACTTGTCGCCGATTATGATTTCGTCTTCCGTCCACTTCACGGGAAGATGGGGCATCATTTTTTTGATGACAGAATTGGCATCCGCGTCGCCAAACAGGATCAGATTGCTGGCTTGCATCTGTTCATCCGTCAAATCGGCGTCAGCAACGACCGGCAGTTTGGCTCGCATCCATTTGTCGAACTCGTTTTCAAAACGCTTGAAGGTCCAGTCCACCCAACGATTGTCGGCGGCCTCGGTTGCCTTGCCACTGCCGACAACGCAAAGGAATGAGTCCATAAACGCGTCATCGATCGGCCCCTGCAGGTTGTGGCGTTTGTGCAGATCCGGGTTGCCGCTAAAGCTGCGAGAATCTTCGTATCCCAGGACCTCCCAGCCATCGGTGCTCATCCGATAGAAAACATCTGGCAGCAATCCATCCGCCGCCGTCCGGCAGGGAAGTTCATCGCCATCGATAACCACACTGGCGCCTACGTTACGATCGACGCTCAATGCCGCAACGTTCTTGGTGAAGATCGTGATTGTGCCATCATCATGGATCTTCGCCTCGACCGTGGAAGGCGAATACACCTCGTCCACTTCGCGAATTGTCACCCAGTCGCACTGGTTGTATTTCAGCGTGCGAGTCGTAAACCGTATTTCCGGCCGCCCCATTCCGCGGCGACGTCCGGCGGCGGATTTTTCTTTATGAAACGCCATGAACTCTTTGAAGCTGTCGGGATGAAACTTGTGCCCCATTCCCGGCCCGACCAGCAGCTTAATGTCTACATCGGCCTCCCTGGCCGCTTCGACCATGCTGGTGCTGGCCACCAGTTGAGCGTCGTTCTCACCGCCGTATGTACACACCGGCACATTGGCGGCGTTCATCGCGTAGTCGATCGCGTCGTAAATGCCCAGCGTCTCGTGCTGCCACGGCGGACGTTGTTCAGTCTGATTTTGATACTTGTAGAAATCAACAAAGCCGGCTCCCGGCCCCACTGACGACCACATCGCCGGATAGTGCAGCCCCAAATGCCACGCACCGGCGCCGCCCATCGAAAAACCATGCAGCGTGATGCGGTCGTCGTCAATTCGGAAGCGACGTCGGACATCAGCCAACGCCTCAAACACATCGACTTCGCCAGCCCAGCGATAAGCGTTGTTGCCGCGACCGTACACATCCAGTTGAATCCACGTTTGATCCTTCGGCAGCGGCTTGCCTTCGTGCCGTGCGATAAAGTTCACCTCATTCATCTTGTCGGCTCGCCCGTGCAGCTTCAGATGCAGCGGCCAACGATCACCCGACAGCGGATTGACACCTTCCGGCAGCGTCACCGCGTATGGCTGCACCGAACCGTCAATTCTTGAGAAGTAGCCTCGCACAGTAACACCCGGCCGGGTCTCCCACGACGCAGCTTTGGCCTGCAATTCTTTACCACGTTGCAGTCCGATTTCGATCGCCCTGGCAGCCTGATCCGCGTATCCCTTTTGAGGGAACTCATTGTGCCGAAGCATCCATTCGACGGCCTTGGCGAACACCGCGACGTCGGCCAATTGAGCTCGCCCATCGCGTTTCTGGAGTTCGGGCCGCTGCGAAAGTTCGTCGACCTGCGTCTGTAGTTGCTGCAGACCGGTTTGAAGTTCCGCGACCTTTTGATCCGATGGGCGCTGAGCGAAGCACGCGGTGGTGGCCACAAAAATTAACGCGCCCGTAGTGCAGGCAGATAAAGTCGAGAGCATAATATAACTTTCATTTGTCATCGCCACACCACCGTTTAACCCGCAGCCGGAGGCGCGGGCGCGCGGTGTGACGGCACGCCAAGTCGCCTGCGCCTCCGGCTGCGAGTTAAACGACAACTATTCCCATTCAATCGTTGACGGTGGCTTCGAACTGATATCGTAGACGACTCGATTAATGCCGCGAACCGAATTGATGATCCGCGTGGAAATTCGCTGCAACACATCATGAGGAAACGGAAACCAATCGGCCGTCATAAAGTCTTCTGACTCGATTGCTCGAATGGCTGCCACGTTTTCATAGGTGCGGGCGTCTCCCATCACTCCGACTGACTGCACGGGCAGCAGCACAACGAACGCCTGCTGGATGTCGCGGTACAAGCCAGCAGCGTAAAGTTCTTCGATCAAAATCGCGTCGGCTTCGCGAATGATGGACAACCGTTCCTCTGTCACTTCGCCAAGGCAACGCACCGCCAGACCGGGACCAGGAAACGGATGTCGCCACACCATTTCTTCCGGCAGGCCGAGTTCCAGGCCCATGCGTCGCACTTCGTCTTTAAACAGGTCTCGCAGCGGTTCGATCAATTCAAAGCCCAGCTCTTCGGGCAGACCGCCCACATTATGATGCGACTTGATGGTGGCAGCCGGGCCGTCCGGATTCGCTCCGCTTTCAATCACATCAGGATACAGCGTTCCCTGAGCCAGAAACTTCGCGTTCTCGATCGACTTCGCTTCGTCACGAAAGCAATCGATAAAGACCTTGCCGATGATCTTGCGCTTCTTTTGAGGATCATCGACGCCCGCAAGTTCGTTCATAAAACGATCGCGGGCGTCCACGACATGCAGGTCAGTTTTGAAGTGTTCCGTGAAGTTCTTTTCGACCTGGTCACGTTCACCTTTTCGCAGCAGACCGTTGTCGACAAAAATACACGACAACTGATCGCCAATCGTTTCTGCAATCAACGCTGCGACCACCGAGCTATCAACGCCACCGGACAAACCACAGATCACGCGGTTATTGCCCACCTTGTCGCGGATAATTTGCTTCTCCTGTTCAATCAACGAACTAATCCGCCACGCGCCCGAGCAACCGCAGATGTCTCGCACAAAGTTGCTTAGCAATTGAGCGCCAAATTCTGTGTGAGTGACTTCCGGGTGGAACTGAATACCGTAGATCGGCCGATCCTTGTGCTGGATCGCCGCGTTGGCACACGTCTTCGTCGATGCGATGACTTCGAACATTCCGTCCAATGAACCCACCTGGTCGCCGTGACTCATCCAGGCATTGAACGTCTCTGGCAGACCATTGAACAAGCGGTTTGAATTCTTGGACGAACAAGCCGCTCGGCCGAACTCACGCGATTCTGCGGGCAGAATTTCTCCGCCCATCAGATGACACATCAATTGCATGCCATAACAGATGCCAAGTATGGGGATGCCGAGTTCGAAAACGCCCGGGTCAACTCGCGGAGCACCTTCGCTGTAAACACTGGCCGGCCCGCCAGACAGAATCAGCCCCTTGGGATTCAGTTCTTTGATCCGATCCGCCGTCAGGTCGCAGCGAACGATTTGGCAGAAGACGTTCTGGTCGCGCACTCGGCGAGCAATCAGTTGAGCCGTCTGGCTGCCGAAATCCATCACCAAAACGCGTTCGTCCTGGCCTAGTGTGTCCAATCCGGCAGCGTCTGAACTGTTGGCCGAGGCGGATTCTGTCATGTTTTGTGGCCTGTCTAAGAAATTAACAAAGACCAGACCTCAATTTAGAGACCTGGTCTATTTTTGTTGGTTCGATGGCCTGCGGGCCAAGCGGTGAAGCTTAGCAGGCGGGCGAAATTTCTCAATCTTCCTACCGGCCGCTCTCTGCTGTTTCCAGCGATCGTCGTTGGAGCGTGCCAGCAGAACGCCGCAGCCTTCGTAAACCAGTGAAATTGCTGTTCTTCGCCCCGAAAAACCGCAATCGACGGGCAGTCTATGGCAGTTGACCGCCACCAAGGGCGCGACGACAAAATAGAACAGCAAAACACTCAACCAGAAACTTGCGTCCTCAATTCGGAATGGCGTTGTCCAGCTCCTGTCCCGGTCAGAGGCGATCTACATCGCGTCACAAACTGCGCTGTGGGAAGGACGTTACTTCTTCAGATGTTTGTCGAACCACGCCAGAGCTTCGGCCTGGATCTCAGCATCGTAACAGTGCGGCTTTTGAGGTGCATATTCGCGAAAGCGTTCTGGGCAGCCAGCCCAGGTGAAGGCGGCTTCGATTTGGCGAGCCGCGTCCCGCTGACCGCTGGGCGGAAAGAGTCGGTCTTGAGTGCCACTGACAACCATCACCGCCTTGGGAGCTGCCATGGCCATCAAGTCGGGAATGTCCATGCGGTTCCACACGCCCGGAAGCAGGCAAAATGTCCCAACCGCACCGGACAAATTATAGACCTGCTGTGAATCACCCGTCGTCATCCAGCCGACCGAAACGGCCGCTTTAATGCGAGGATCCAGAGCGGTCAAAATATTAGTGCGCCAGCCGCCGCCAGACAAACCGGTGCAGCCGATCCGTTCAGAGTCCACTTCCGGACGCGACAACAAATAATCGATGCAACGCTGGTCGTCACCGTAGTTGACTCCTGCCCAAGTCGTGCCCGCCCAATTCAATTCTCGGACTCCTGTATACAAATGGCCACGCACGATGTTGTCGTAGCGACTTAAGGTCTCCATGTCGAGCGTCGCCGGATCGTAGCGATCGGGCAGCCCACCGACACTGCGCGGCGCTCGACGTCCGAAATGGTAGGCGTCGATAACGATCACCGCATAACCTTTCGAGGCGTACCAGTCGGCAATGGCGCGTCCGCTGGTATTACGATCGCGATGCTTAACGATCGCCTCATGCACCGGTTCTCCTGAAACACGATCAGCACCGAACAGCATCGGCCCACCCCACTCATGGAACACGACCAATGCCGGCGCGGGAAGAGGAACGTTTTTGGGCGTGTAGAAATAGCCCGGCACGCGAAACCAGGGAGCCGTATTAAACTCGATCGTCTCCCGCACAAACTCATCAGTTTCCCACCGAGCCGTTGTGGTCGCGTTCAGGTCGAGCTTCCCCGGATCGTAGTGCAGTCCATGGTTCAACACGGCACGGGCCTGTTGAGCCCACGTTTCGTAGTTGCCGTCCGGATGCTTAGCACGCCACAGTTCCGAATTCAGGTCCAGCGGCCGATGCGCTCGCAATGCTTGAATGGTCGGCTCAAGCGATCCGTAGTTGGACAGCGGTTTCCTGCCGAGTTCCCCAATCACCTGCAGCGGTCTGGGATCATCCAACACCGCAGGCGCACTCAACGGAATCGATTCCTGAGCCATCGACATCGAGGAAATCATCAACAGTCCCGCAAACACCAAACGTGCGATTGAAGGATTCATCGAACTTGAAAGCGGCATAGGTGTCGTCCGTTTTTGCGGTGTGGAAATGACTGCGTGAGAACGCAACCAAAGCAATTTCAGTTTTGTAGTGGACGGTTCTGGCTCGTGGGAACCGGCCCACGTAAGAAAAACAAATTCCGCGGCCACAAGTCAGCGTGAAACGCTGTAGATGCAACTGTCCGCTTAAAGTAGCGTGGCGAACGGGAGACAGAAGGGGCATTGCACTTAGTTCACTACAGTAAAAAGCTTTTGTGTTCAATCTCCAGGTCAAGCCGACGAGGTGCCGCAAAAGTACGGGGCGCATGGTGGTTACCGTAACGTCAGTCGCTGCCAACCGGGCCGGAGATTCGCTGATGATAGTCTCAGTGTCAGCCTTTGCGACTGCTTCACCGACGAGAAACTGGTCCTCGGCATTCACCTGCGCGAAGGAAAGACTAAACAAACAGACGGCACCAAAAATTCAATGAGCATCAAAGTGGGCCATAGCGGTACGACACTTCACGATGGCCAATTCGAAATCTTAAGAATGGTTGGCAATGTGTGTTTTTGATTGTCGGCCACAGCTTGATGAGTGATGGCCTCAGCATTGTCCGCCACAAACGACACACCCGAAATTAGCGTTGGGACGTGCAGCCCGAAGAAGTCACCGTGATGAGCGTTATCGAGGCCGTCAAGCAGTTCCAGGGCTCGCTTTGCATGGCGGGTGACTCCGACCACTCGATCCTCTCGCGCTTTCACACCGGCCGCCGCTAGTTTGATCAGTGCTTTCAAAAAATCCGCGATTGCTCCCTGACGACCGACGCTGATCCAGACCTGTTCCCACGCCTCATGAGCTTCCCAGTAGAAGCCTGCGTTGAACAAATCAATGCCCCACAGATAGCTTTCACAGTCTCGCCATTGCTCAGCGGTCGGCGGCGAAACGTCGTCCGGTTCCACCCCGAAGCTGTGACCCAAAGGATCTCGATGAGGATGTGGAAACCTTCCGGACACGTACGAATAGGCGGGAAATTTTCGATGCGGTAAATATCGTGGCATAGACGCAACTTACCAGAAACGGCGATGATCCGTAGACCGAAAGCCGCACGTGGGATCCCCTATGAATAGTGGCCGCTCAATTAAGCGTGCAATACTTCACGCAAAGAGCGTTAACGATGAAGTCAGAGAAGCGATTGCGTGCGTAAGCACAGCGACGAGTTTCATCTCCGCTCGGTCATCGATTCGTGCAAAGTGTGAACGAACCGACGACCGCCTCCGACGAAGGCAAATCCTCACACACCATTTTCCTGAGACAGAATGACTGTCTCGAACAACCTCAACAGCCGCCCACTAAACTTACGGAAGTTCACTTCCCGTGCACCGTTGTGTTATGCATTCGCAGTATTGAGGAATGATCACAATTGCGGATTAGCGGCCTGCCATGACCTGAACCGCAACGCAGCGAAAACCAGTAGTGGTGCGAAGAACACGAAACGGTGCCACCAAAGTATGGAGAATGCGAATCCGTGAAACTTCGGCCCAAGGCTGACCATGCCCTCAGCAAATGGCGGAACCAGGTAATGGCATGTGAAATAATACGCAGGGTAGATTAACAGAGCATAAACAACGTGACGAAAGGACGGCTTGTGGACAGACTGACCGGTGGAAATGACGGCAAAAACAACGGCCGAGCACAGCAAGACGTTCAGTGTCAACTTAGTGAGTGATTGGTATTCGAGTTTCGACTCAGTATCGGAAAGCAGACGATAGCTGGAATATGGGAACGGAAACCCGGTTGTGCGATGGAAATGGACTTTTGCGACGTCCTCCGGCTTCCCGGTCACGTCGATGTACTGCCTGGCCATACTTGCATACTCCGATGCAACATCACCCCTGACAGGCCAATTGGCAGGAACCGCCCAGTAAAGCCAGACCAGCACAGCGATCAAGGTCGCGAGGTGCCAGTGTTGCGGAAGGAGTTGTCGCATGGGGCCTCCTGGCTTGTGGTATAGAGACCTGCCTAACCCGGGCGTGGGGAGCAGCGTGGAAGGTTGAAAACGGCCTGACCACGACTCGGGTTGACTCGACGGCAAATTGGTTTTTCAGCGTCGCCGTCAATGGCGACGCATGGACGACTTCAAGTTTACATGGCGGCGATGTGAATGGAAGCCGTAGAGTTTGACTCCCGGGGACCTCGGGAAATTTGAAGAAACGTGAAGTCGAGGATCGCAGCAATTCTTCCAAGTACACCAGTGCCTCCGGACGAGCATACCCACTCCGCTTTCCCGAGCCAACAAAACACCGCCGGCCATCCGCCGAGCAGCCACGCACAAACAAGTATGCGATGCACCGACAGCATGGAATGAACACCAACCTTTTAGCCAATTAAAGCTGCCGTTGACCGGGCTGCCGCCAGTCAACATTGACTACAGGAACAACAACACCGGGGTTCAGGGCCCGCCGCATTGTTATCTGCTGTTGGCCGTGATGCGACGTCAATTCTCAGACGTGGTCAACAGACGTTTGGCAAGAAAGCCTGTTGCCCTGGCGACATGGATATCCGCGTAAAGGATCCCTTCTTCGCCATGGGGTTGATGTGTCACAAGCCTGCCATCGGGGTCGATAACGGCCGAAGTTGTCGTAGCGCCTTTGAGTGCACAATTGACAGAAGCGAAGTAACAAGTGTTCTCTGCCGCGCGACAGAGCATGGCCTTTTCGTGGAATGAATTAACGGGATCCGCAAACATCCTCGGCACATAGGCGGCATCTTCGACGATTTCAAAGTGTGGATGAAACACAAGAGTTGCACCATTTCGTACCGCCCATCGTGTTGCTTCTGGATATCGCCAGCCCTCATGGCAGATGACAACACCGAACTTCAATTCACCGCACTGAAAGATGGACCGCGTGGAGCCCGCATGGTACGTGGATTCTTCCGAAGGATCGAGCTGCACTTTGTCCTGGAAGCCGGCGAGACTTCCGTCTGAGTTTGTGACGCGCGCTGTTATCATCAGACCGTCGTTGTCGAGTCTTTCAGTACCAAGGACAACCGCAATTGAATGCGTGGCTGCCTGCGCGTCGATTTGTGACCATGCGTTGTGTAGCCAGTCCTGGTCCGTAGACTGAGGATTAGTTCCTACGCGATAGCCAGGAACGTAACACTCAGGAAAACAGATGATGTTTGCTCCGGCAGTCCCCGCTTCGGAAATTGCGTCAAGCACAAGACTAAGTGATTCTTCCGCTGTCGCGGCAGATCGCAGGTTTGCCAGTGCTATTCGAGTGGTATTCAAGGAAGCGATGTTTCTGTTGAATCTTGCAGAGAACCTCTGCCGTCACCGGGCCGTGACGTTTGGCTTTCGATTGAAAATTGCCGGTAAGCACGGACCGGTGCGCCGCCTTGGGACGCCTGGCATGGCGCGTGTTTTATGGGGTGCGAGTCCCTTGTACGAGAATGGAGGTCTTGCGGACTGATGGTACATCCATTGAGCTGCAGGAATCAAGTAGGAGACGAGGGCAACTGCGGGGAGGTAACGAACCGTGGGGTGGCCCGACCCACTTGTTCGGTTGGGTCGCGCAGCGACAGGATGCCTGCTTGTGGGCGTCCCATCGAGCATGGAGTCCCATTCTGATTGGACGCCGGATGATGCGACATCTTGTTCCTGCGGCACCCAGCCGGCCGGCCGGGCCACCCTGCCTAAACCGTCCCCAACAAAACGTAAATTGCTTTAGCTGGAAACTGCTACACCGATTTCGTACCGCGGCACGTGCGTATTACTCCGCGTGGATTTCGAACGTGCCCTGGGTCTGGAGATAAAGCACGCACGGTTCATCTCCATCCTGCGTAAGTTTGTGGGTTGCGGCGCCGCTGGACGTGAAACACGCTCCAGGCTGTAACGACTTCGGTTTGTCGGTGGAGAACTGGTACCGTGCCTGCCCCTGAATAATCACGGCTCGAAACGCCGACGCGTCGCTTCGTATCTTTCCCCTAAACTGTTTGGGGAGTCTCACGAGAACACCGCTGGGCTGCGGCGTTTGCGGTTCGCCCCATAGCAAGGCGACTTCGACACCGGCCGAAGAACCATCAGCTTGGGGATCGTTGATCCAGCGGATGTTCTGCGAACCGAGCCAAACAAGGTTGCCTGCATCAATGTTCACCGGCTTTTCACCATGATCGACGGCTTCTTCGGTTGGGCGCACAAGATACGGGCCGTCTTCGATTTCAACATAGACGATTGAGCGTCCCTGAGCCGCCGTGATATGGACCTGACCAACGGGCTGAGTCCAGTACGACAGGGATTGCATCCACATCGGTTTGTTGTCTTGATGACCGTTGAACACTCGGCCCTGCAGCACGACGCCTCGGTAAGTGATGTTATGAATGTGTGGCGGTGAGGAAAAACCGTCGACAAACTTAACAAGGAATCCCGACGGCCCGCGTCCGGTACGGTCGCCCCAGAGATTTGCAGCTTGAGGACCATCAGCACCTCGTGCTGGGTTGAGCGGTGTCCATTTGAGATCTGACGAGAGCAGTACCGTGTGATCCTGCTTAACCACCGTTTGAGCACATGCGGTGTTACCAAGGACAAATACTGCAGCAGATGCCACTACGAGAATCAAAACGTTCTTCATCGTGATTAAGATCTGTAATTGAGTATGGCATCGACAGGCAACACGCATTGCCGAAGACGTTTAATGAATTCAAAAAATCAATGCGAACTACGGACTGCGTGGCAGCACCGAGTTGTCTCACATTGTGCGCCCTATGCCTAAAAAATACATTCGTGAAGTACGAATGTGATATCGGACTCAATATCTCGAACCACGAGAAGCAGGTCGACACCTTCCTGATGTTCCGATCCGTATCCTCTGGTCGCATAAAACGTTGAAGTAGAATTTTCGGGTGCAGCCCAGCTTTCCGGCACAAGATCGAGAAGAACCTGAACCTGCGGGTGCTTCTCAGTCACCGCCTCAAGTGATTGACTGACGATAAAGTCGCGTATTGAATCGGCATGGCCGTTGATCCGCCAGACGGATTTCTGATTCACAAATGCGTCGTACTTGTACACTCGCACCGACTGCTGGAGGGTCGGCACCGAAGCGATTAGCGTCTGAAGAGGTTCCGGCCACTGGTCGGATTCCGCAACAAAATGCGGTGGGGCAATCACCATAAAGTGGGTGATTAGGTAGTAGCCGTATCCAGCAGCACATGCGACGAGAAACAACGCCGTGGCTATCACTCGTTTTAACTTCGAAGTCTTACTCAAGGTGTTCTTCACGATTCAGCAGTTCGCCGCACAGCGGGCGTGGTTGAGGCGAGGTTGGAGTGAAACCACGAAGCGTACCGAATGCGTTAACCTGTGCCACCGAGCCGTGGGCCTGTTCGTTGGGCAGGTTGTATGATTCGTGTGGACTCGCTGCTGAAGTTGCTATCACCTCGGATGCAGTTATATTAATCAATCTAGTCGCCTTGCCCCTTAATTCGTTTGTAAGGAAGCGTGATGCCTGTGGACTCTAATATCAATCGACGTCGTTTTCACGGGGCCATGGCGGCGGGAGTTGGCATGGGCTTGGCGGGGCTCGGGATGGGGCGAAATGCCATCGCTGCGAACGACGCGCGTGCAGATTCAAACACCATCACGGAGCCTGAGCGACAGATCAAGGTCGTCGACGATGTTGATGTCATTGTCTGTGGCGGTGGACCGGCCGGATTCAGTGCGGCAATCGCAGCAGCACGGAGCGGTGCAAGCGTGCGGTTGCTGGAGTTGAACGGATGCCTGGGTGGCGTTTGGACAGCCGGGCTACTTACGTATGTGTTCGACTTTGACAAACCGGGGCTGACGCGAGAGCTGACTCGGGAACTGAAACGTCGTGATGCTCGCGACGGCGAAAACGTGGATCGATTCACGTACCACGTTGAAGAAATGAAGTGCCTGTTGGAGGAGATGGTCGACGTTGCTGACGTGAAAGTCCGACTGCATACCCGCGTCGTTGCTGTGCAAAAAAATCAGCAAAACAAGATGACGACCATTGTTACAGAATCGAAGTCTGGGCGAGAGGCGTGGCGGGCTAAGACCTTCATAGATGCGACAGGCGACGGTGACGTCGGAGCATTGGCAGGGTGTGACTGGCAGTTTGGCCGCGAGGAGAATTGTCCTTGTCAGCCAATGACGATGAATGCACTGGTCAGTGTGCCGGACGTGGAAGCAATCAAAGACTTTGTGCTGTTCTACGGAGGTGCGGATACGTGGAACGGATCACAGCAGCGACTATTGGCGGAACTGAAACGGGCAGGCGTGAAGCCATCGTACGGTGCACCAACGCTTTTTCATCTCCGTGGGAACGTGTTCACCTTCATGGCTAACCATGAGTACGGAATCAAACCCTTTGACGCGAATCAAGTCACCGATGCTACGATGCGATCGCGGAGCGAAATTTATCGGATGGTAAAGGCATTGCGTTCATTGGGCGCACCTTGGAAGGGCCTGGAACTTGTTGCAACAGCTGAACAGATTGGCATCCGCGATGGTCGACGCATCAGCGGACGCTATTTAGTAAACCGCAACGACTTGATCGTCGGACGCAAACACGAGGACGGAATTGCTCGCGTAACATTCAACGTGGACATCCACGCCGACACGCAGGACAAGAACGATTCCGGATCTGCGGTCAAGACACAGAAGGTTCAGCCGTATGACATTCCGGTCCGAGCTTTGATTGCTAAGGACGTTGATGGATTGATGACAGCCGGACGATGCATCAGCGGTGATTTTATCGCGCACGCGAGCTACCGTGTCACAGGAAATGCTGTGGCAATGGGGGAGGCCGCTGGTCTCGTATCAGCGATTGCCGCGAGAACCAACCGTCTTCCCCACGAAGTACCTTGGGCAAGTGTTGCACCTGAACTGGCAAAAATTCGGCAAACGTCGAAGTAGACGCTCGGCGGGGTGGCCTGGCGGGGCGACAGAATGAGTGCCCCAGCCTTTGCCAGTGGCATTTATCCGACGCGCCAGCGTGTACCGCCCAGCGGTCAGATTTCGTACCTCTACGTTGCATCTCCCTTCTTTCCGGAAAGCCAGGTTCATGGCACTGCTTAACGACTTCAAAAAATTTGCTCTACGTGGCAACATGATCGATCTTGCGATCGGGTTCACCGTGGGTGCCGCTTTTACCACGGTGGTCAAGTCTTTCGTCAACGATATCGTGATGCCGCCGGTCGGGATGCTGCTGGGAGATGTCGATTTTTCGGATCGATTCTGGGTGCTGGAGATGCCGGAAGGCAAGACGGCTCCGGAAGGCGGCTTTCGCACTCTGGAAGACGCCAGCCAGTTCGGTGCGGTGACTGTGAACTACGGGCAGTTCATCAACAGCTGCATTTCGCTGTTGTGTGTGGCACTCGTCATGTTTGCCATCATTCGCATCGTAAATCGAGTGGACACACAGCTTGACGAAGCCTTCGGAGAAGAGCCTCCAGCAGACGACGAGCCCTCAGATAAGAAGTGTGAATTTTGTCGGACAACGATCCCGTTCCGAGCGACTCGATGCCCTCACTGCACCAGCGAACTGAGCGTGCAATCGGCGGGCGGTGAGTAGTCGTGCGGCAATCAGGAGCCTGCCCTACCAAGACTGCCAACAAGTGTAGGGGCCGCCGTGCAGACCAACGGCTCAAAGTCAGAGCATTTGCCAACAACGGAAAATCAGATCACGCCCCGACAGCGTTTCGGTCCGCACAGCGGACTCTACCTGATACGTGCACACGGCATCCTTGAGTCTTAGTGCGAGGACACGTCATTCGCAAGAGCCGCCGATCCGACAGGCACGGTTCGCTTGCCCCAGCCTACGAACTCTAGTGTGCCACCCCGCCGTTGAGGAACAAGAGCCACTTAAACGAAATTTGACGTTGCGACGTCGGGCTAATTCCGTTCTTGTCATGCCAATTGGGAACCAGACCTACTCGTCTTCTGACCTACTGAGAAGAGACAAGAAGAAATCCAAGGGCGATCATAGAAGCTCCAGCTACAAACTGAAACAGTCGATACCCTGGCGCGCCCAGAGCAGACCTGACGGCCCGTGGAGACTGACTACGGGGATTCATAAAAAACTCCCACTGGAAGATTGCACCACAAATGGCAAACACACCGAACAGGATAAGAATCCATCCGAAAGTGGTGTTGGGCAGATTGTCTAACGGCCAGTCCACTTGCCAATTCCTAATCCGTCGTGCGTCTCACCTGTCTCGCTTCAGCGCATCGAACTGACGGACGACGTCCACGCTACCGTCTTCACAAGTTCGACGCCAGTCGGGTACGACATCAAGCTTGAGGTTTAGGCGACCGCGTTCCCATATGCTCCCGTCGCGATTTAGATCAGTTAAGTAGGTCCGCTTCCTACCGAACGTCGCGGTGGGCCTCAGCGTCACTCAGCGTTGAATTGCGACCTTCTTGAACACAGTGGCGTGGAGATCGCGTTCGCTGGGGCGCTGAGGAACAAGAGCCACTTAAACGAAATTTGACGTTGCGACGTCGGACTAATTCCGTTCTTGTCATGTCCGGTGGGAACCGGACCTACTCGACTGGGGAGTTTCGATGGAACGTCGTTTGAGCGAACTGCGAAGTTATCTTCGCGGCTGGGCGGGCTACTTCTGCCTGGCAATGGAGTTGAAACTGTTCGACAGACTCGACCAGTGGATCCGTCGTCGGATACGCATGTGTTACTGGAAGCGTTGGCGACACGCTCGCACACGCAGCCGAGAACTCGTGCGTTTAGGGGTTCCCCGTCGACAGGCGATTCGTCATGCGAAAAGTCGCAAGAGCTACTGGCACATGGCCAAGACCATCGCCAGCGGTGTGGGCTTTACGAACGCGCTGCTCGTGGAATTGGGTCTATTAAGCCTGAAACACCTCTGGAACGAACTGGCTCCACTTCGTCGAACCGCCTGATGGGCGAGTAGGATGGCGTCTTTCGGGTTTAGGATGCGGTTTGTGTTCCCTGTTGGCCACCCGTTTCCTCTGGTGGTGTCACAATATTTTATCCGTGTCCGATTGTACGCTCAACCCCTCTCAGAACCGGACGTGCGCCGTTAACGCATCCGGCTCCCGACCATCACTTGTCACCCGGTCATCACTTTGGCTGTATCGCAATCAGGTCAGTCAGCTTCGAAGGAGATGCCAGGGGAAAGCGAGCTATGTACGCATCGAACTGAGGCCAGGTCTTTGACTTCCTCTGCGAACGACGATTGAGCCAGCGGAAGGCCAGCTGCTTTGCTGCCTGGCGGAATTTCATCAGTTGGGACCAATTGTCATTGATTCCATAGTACTGATAATGGCCACGCAGCTTCGCATTCAACTTCGCCCAGACTTCGGACAAAGGTGTCGTCAGATTCCGTCGGAACCAATGCTTCAGATCGCCTACCTTAGCTCGGTATTTCTTACTGGCTGTCTTCCGTTTCGGCTTGAACTTTCCCGCACGACTCAGGCCGCAGTAATGAGTGAAGCCGAGGAAGTCGAACGTCGCGGGAGCCCCTTCGCCAAGACGCTGGCAATCGCGTCTCGCAAAGCGGCCGAACCGCAGCAGTTTAGTCTTCTCTTCGGCCAGCTCCAGCGAGTATCGGGCCAGTCGCTTCGGTAGCACATCCTGAAAGCGTCTCGCGTCAGACTCCAGTTCGAACGCACAAATGAAGTCGTCCGCGAAGCGGACAATGTACGATTCACCTCGCATACGCGGCTGCACATCCCGGTCGAACCATTGGTCCAGGACGTAATGCAAATACACGTTCGCTAATAACGGTGAAAGAACCGAGCCTTGCGGAACACCTTCGTCAGTGTTACGGCGACGACCTTCGATCATCACACCGGACTTCAGAAAGCGCTGGATCAGGGCCAATAGCTTCGGATCGGAAATCCGCTTTTGTAGCAGTTCGAGCAAACGTTCATGACAAACGTTATCGAAGAAGCCACGGATATCCGCGTCCGAAATCCAGCTCACTTTCCGGGTCGCGATGGTTTGACCGTGCACACTTAAAGCCTGGTGGCATGACCGTCCCGGACGGAAACCATAGGAAGTCTCACAGAAGTCGACTTCGTAGATCCGTTCCAGAATCATCACGACCGCACGTTGTACGATCTTGTCTTCCACACTGGCGATACCCAGCGGTCTGGTCTTGCCATTCCCTTTCGGAATGTCACGACGAAGACTGGGCTGAGGCCGATACGCACCACGGTGTAATCTGGTTAACAGGTCGTGCAGGTTGTCCCGCAGATTCGACTCGTATTGATCCACCGTGACACCGTCGACTCCGGGTGCCTTGCCTCGCTTGAGCTTGCGAAACGCATACCACAGCAACTCGTAATTGAGCAGCGAAAAGAGGTTGTTAAACGCCTCTTCAGAGTACGTTTCCGCGCGTTGGGTGATGCGATCCAGTCGATCAAGCACCGGTGATCCGCCACTGAGTGCGGTCGGTGTATCGCTGGAGTCGCGTGATGGCCTGGCGGCCTTCCCTGCACCCGCATTACCGGGCTTCAATTCACGCGATTGGTCTTCGCGCTTCAACGGTACTATGCCGCCATCCGACTTCCCAGAGTCGTCTGCACTCCTTGCCTTTTCAGCTTGTACGTGCATACTCGTTTCGTCGTGATTGGACGTCACGTCGAACAAGAACAGCTGGGATCTCACTGGTTGCTTCATTGGCATCATGTGTAGCGCGATCGTGGCCTTCGACCCCGGGTCTCCGAGCTTCGCTCGCCAAAACGCGAAACTCAGTGTTGCCTTTAGCAGGTCCGAATGCCTGGGCAGATACCGAGAAAACATGCATTTCGGGGCTCAATACCATTCACGGTTTGGGCGGCCAGCCCAGTCCATTCGTCCTCACTACCTTTCTGTGTACGCTTCAACGCAACTGTTACCAGTGACGCTGCAACACTCGATACCGGGCCTCAGGCTAAGAGTTACCCGGACGGGATTCGCACCCGCTTGTCAATAAACCATTTCCAGTTCGCTCCGGACCCGCATGTCAGGTGGTGTGGGGAGGGTCACCGGAAACGGTGGCTCTTACCCGATTTCGCCTCTTCGGACCTAATTGAGCCGCTCGGAGAACTCATCCCACCCCACATGCTTGTTGGCGTCGATCATTTCCCTGAAGAACTGAATTACACTACGGCGGTCTTCAGGCTTGAGATGTCCCAGTTCTATAACCAAAGTGTCAAACGTTCCGGAAAGACGAACGCTTCCTTTTGGTTTAGGGAATTGACGCCACTTCACTTCGAGAACATCACAAAGTGGCAACTTGCATCGTCGAAAAATACCGTGTTGACAGATTGCGGAATCTCCAAGATGAAGCCGATACCTTGCGTGAAAAATGAGGAGCCAAACACTCAAAAGAGTCCAGAAGCCCCAAAAGATTGCGAAGAACACAGCCGCCAACGTGGGTTCACTTCTGAATCCGAAGTATGCAAAGATTGTAGACGCGATGCCCACGGCGACGAAAAATACCAAACACCGGCGCGCAGTGTTTCGCATTTCTTCCTTCACTCGATATGTCGTATCCATTGAGCAGTTTGCATTAGAGGCGAACAATCTAGTTATTGGGTTAGCTCACCGGGATATCGTTCATATTGACGGGATTATTCCGGTGACGGTTGAATTTTATTCAGGTGGAGAGTTTGCTGCAAGGGTTCGCCTGCCTTCCCTGGCATAAGATGCAGAATGCCATTTAAGGGGCCGATGTCACATCGCGTGCGGGGGGTGACAAGTGAGTTCAGCATTCTTCCGGCAAATATTAGGCGATGCGTGGGGTGGCCCGACCGATTTGTTCGGTTGGGTCGCGCAGCGACAGGATGCCTGCTTGTCGGCTTCCGTCGAACATGGAGTTCCATACTGATTGGACGCCGGATGATGAGACATCTTGTGCCTGCGGCACCCAGCCGATCGGCCGGGCCACCCTGCGATGAACCGCCTGGTGCCGACCCGCATGCCAAGTGGTGTGGGAGGGGCCCGGTCAAAGCCGGCCCCCGATCCCGATTTTTGTTGGCCAGCCTATGGCGAGTAGGCGATCCAATACAGATTTGAAGGGTTACCCTTTTCGTAGGCAATTGCGAGCACGCCTGCGCCTGGGAACATTGCGTCGCCAACTTCAGTGTTGGGGTCACGAACTCGTGATTTTAGCCAAGCATCAGGCTCCTCTGCCTGAATGTCCGGGCTTACGTATCCGATTGAGCATAAAAATACGGGCTCTGGAATTGCTGAAGTAAGTTCAGTCCAGTTGGCACGAAAGAATGGGGAATGCCCACCAATTTTCATGCCATGAACGGTAAATGCCTGGGCATGCTCAGACCACTCGGTCTTGTAGTCTGTCTGCAAGACTGGCCGCGAGTAGAAAGGGCCCGGCGCCGCGTACCACTCGTTTGGCGGCGGAAGGTCGGTGCGCGACAACAAGTCAGTACAGCTTGAATCATGCCACGTTAAGGTTGCGGCCGCCCCGTGAGCGGCGCCGTTGAACCGGCCGTCACCATCCCAGTCATAATCAAAATGGACGGTGAGAACGTCGCCGGGAAGCGGCTCTGGCCACCGTACGCTGCGAAAATCGAATTGCCCGATGAACTGTTTTGCTGCCCCATTTTGAGCGGTTGGCCACTGTTGACTCGACGGCCAGAACGGGAGGCCCCCAAGTCGGGTCGCTGCTCGGTCTCCATCCTCGCCAACGCCGAACACGAAGCAGAGAGTTGGTCGTGGTTGACATTGAGTTAGTTGCGGGGCGTATTCTTCGAGTTGGCGGGACCGAGCTAGAATATCTCCGGGGCCCATCACGTGTTGGTAAGTGGGCCAATTAGTGCTGAGGGAATAAGAGGCGAGATCATCCCGTGACAGAACGGTCAGCTCGTCAGTGGGTGAAATGTCGCCGATGTGCAACGTGTCTTGCGTCATGTGCAGTATTGCTGGCTAACAATGTAACTAACCGAATATTTCACGGGGTATCCGCTCATATCGCGTCCTTATCCCCAGCTATGGTAACTTTATCAATAGCTAAGATTCGCCGCAAGAATGCAGATTTAACTTGTGATAAAAAACACCTTGTCGGCGAAAGCCCGCGGCACCGTGACGCGGTGCTGCGAGATGACGTGTTATTGCGCTCGAGGTCTCATGCGGTTGCTGCGAGGCGGGCACGTTAAGGCGAGGGATGGTTTCGTAGAGATTTACCGAAACTTCAGTGTGGTGATCTTTCCGCAGTGGGCAAGCTTTGCAGATTACGTTCTCTCTGTCGGTCCGGAAGACTGGGCGTGCGAAGAATTCGTTCTCGGAATCGTTCCGCAGTGCTCGATGTGGGAAAATTAGTGGGGCGGAACTGTTCCGAGCCACTAATGATTCGTTCCGAGCCACAAATGGATTCTTCCGACACACTCGACATGACGATTTTGTCACCGTAAATGCGGCGGACAATTCGTACAGCCGGTTCAGGCTGATCGATCCAGCCTTCGAAACGCTGCGGGGCGGCAGATTTTGCCGGAGTGGTTAATGGCTTCGTCCAGTAGGGGACGATTTTAGGCAGGTACCCAAATCTATCTGCCGCAATACTACTCCAGTTCAGGAAGCCTTCGCCATGGCCGCGACTCGCACGAAAACATCTTTCATTCCTCAGGCGGAAGGTAACTTCGATGCCTTTGCTCGCCAGTTCGTCAACCAGGTGGCGTCCGATCCCGCAGAATATGAAATGTCTGCTGAGCGTGTGAAAGCACTTCAAACTCAATTGGCGGAATGGGACAAGAAATACGCCGCTGCCGTGAAGGCTCGCGACGCTGCCAAAGCCGCCACCGAAAGCAAAGACGAAGCTCGTCAGCAACTGGAAGAAACAGTTCGATCCGTTGCCAAGCTGATTCAGGCCAACGACGAAATCTCCAACGCCGCTCGCGATGCCGCAGGTTTGCCGGTTCATAAAACGACACGAACCCCCGTTCCGGTCCCTCACACATTTCCGACAGGCACTGTCATTGGAACCGATCGTCTGGAACTCACGCTCATGTATTCCGACGTTGCCACGCCAACTCGGAAAGCCAAACCCTACGGCGTTCGAGGCTGTGAAGTCTACGTCGCTGTCGCCGACACGCCACCGACAGATCCGGAAGACTACCGCTTCGTCGCGTTCAGCACGCGCACGCCGGAACTGATCAGGTTCAAAAGCGACGACGGAGGCAACACCGCCAACATTTTGCTCCGCTGGGTGAACACCAAGGGCGAAACAGGTCCCTGGAGCCAGGTCATCAGCGCCACGGTTCCGGCCGTCTGAGGCCGAGACGCCTCGGCGGGCGATGGCGTGGGATGTGGGTTGAGCTGGCAAGGAAGTAGGCCGGATCAAGGAGCAACGCGACGCTGCTCCGGCGTTGCGTTTCGCGACGCATCACACAAACGCGCCGGAACAGCGCTTCGCTTGGTCCGGCCTACGGCACGAACCACGACAAAGTGTGGCAAGCTCAGATGGCAACGTGGCCGGGGTTTCCTTCGCTTCGCTCAGTCCAACCCCGGCCACTCCTGAAAAGGAACGGTTTGCGATTCTATTCCTGTCGCAGCACCTTCACCGCGTTCAATAATGGTTGACCATTCGCGGCGACCAGCGTGATTGTCAGGTTGTCTTTGACAGCTACATCTTTGACCTCCGACATCGTGCCCGCGGATTCACCTTCGCCGGCGGCTGGCAGAGTGACATCCTTCAGCACTGTTTCGCCGTTGAATTGGACGTCGAAGGTCGCGCCGGGATCTTTGCTGCGGACGTTGGCGAAGTGGAGTTGCACTTTGAACTTGGCTGGTTTGTCGTCTTTGCCGAGCAGTGGCAGAGTGAGCTTTTCCAGGCCCTGAGCCCATGACGTGTACAACCATTCTGGCTGTTCGCTATTGACGGTGAGTGCGTTTTCATTGACCGCTTCGTAGCCGCCTCCGCTGCCGAATTTCGGTTGCAGATCCAGCTTTACATCCAGTGACGTTTCCTGATACGCCTTGTAACGAGGGTACGACAGCCATACCGTGCCGTGAGCGTCTTTGCGGTCGCCGGGTGCTCCCAGGTTTAACGCCAGATGGCGGACGGGCGTCTTCGTTCCGACGGAACTGTAAATGGCCCACGGTGTCCGAGCTTCACGGGGTTCCATCACAATGGTTGACGCGATGGAAAACAGACAGACGCAACCAGCGCTGGCTTCGGGAATCATCACAAGGCCGTTGGCCGGAATCGCATTGATCCAGCAGCCGAGTCGATGACCGGCGAAGTGGCGGATGCCTGCGTCCTGTTCCAGATCCATAAAGCCGGTGGCCCCTGAACGGAACATAATCATGCCGCTGTCGGCACCTGTGAGCATGCCGCAGTGATGTCCGGTTCGCATCATGGACCATGGGACATCTTCGCCGGTGATGGGATGCTGTCGCATCTGCTGTTCGCCGCTGTGCAGGTCATAAATCCACGGTTCGGCGAGGACTCGATTGCCCACGATGATGGGACGGTGCCGGTAATTCGCATCTTTGGCCCACAGCTTGTACCCGTCTGCGGCCGAAAGAGCGACAAGTCGGCGGCGTGAAAATTCGCCCGCGACAAACTGCCTCCAATAGTGGCCGTTAGCGTTGGCACCGCCAAGAATCAGCGTGTCGTTCTGGTACATCAGCGTCAGCATGCCGCCGCCGATTCCGATTTCGCTGCAATCGGTCACATCAACGGGTTTCGCCCACACCTTTTCGCCGGTCCGCGAATCGAGTGCGACGGCTCGCCGCAGGTCAATCTTCTTCATGCGGTCTTCGGCGATCTCACGAGCTTTCCCTGTCAGATTCTGCAGTTCACTTTTGTCCTGCCGCAGAATTTCGGCTCGTTGATCACTGGTGATCGTGCTGTCGATAAAGAAGACTTTGTCAGGGCCGATGGCAATGGTGCGGTGTGAAATACTCTGGCCCTGATAGTCCCACAGGTGCTTACCCGTGGTCAGATCGATGGCGAAAATGCCGTCAGTCGCGTCCTTTGTCTTGCGGCCTCGACGGCGTTCGATGGCGTCGATCGATTCCATCACTGTGGCGGTACCGAACAGCAGATTGTCCTTCACGGCGATGTAGCCCCACTGATGCTTGCCGTTGGCTCGCGATTCCGGCAGGTCGTGAACTCGCAATGTTTCGCCTGTAGCGGCGTCGAGTTCAAAACATTTCGGACCAATGAAGTGGAACAATCGGTCTTCGGTCGCCGCCAGGTTTCCGGGACTCACCCCTTTGTACACGCCCAGCCGAATGCCTTTAGGATTGTCGTAGTTCCAAAGAAACAAACCGTTGTACGCGTCGTAGGCTCGAATTGTGGTCTGGCCCTGAACGATCAAACGTCCGCCGACCGCCAGTGGCCCGACGGCTCCATCGTGCCGATTGACCATTTCACCGATGCCGGGGTCACCATACCACAACACGCCCAGTCCGCCGGTGACTCGCTTTTCGTCGCTGACAGCCGTGTTGGCGGCGTTGCCGTATTGGTGTGACCACGATCCTGCGCCCGGCAGGATGGCTCGCGTCAACGTTGCGAATCCACCTTCTGTTTTCGTCGCAGAATTCGCGACTGTTTTCGCTGCTTCGTCGTCGGCCTCAGCATCTGCGGCCACAGAATCCTTATCCTTCGCGAACTCCGCTTCGACAGTTTTCAAAGCGGCCGCTGCCGTTGCTGAGTCGCCGTCGGGTTGGCCGAGACACATCACGCCGCCGGCCGGTTTCAGGTGACGGGCAATCAGTGTCGGATCCGTTTTCAATTTGCCGGTCTTCACAAACTCGTCACTGACAATCAGGTTTGCGAAGTAGTTGGAATAGGGAATGTCGGCCACGTCGAAGTTATGCACGGTCACACGACTGCCATACACGCCAGCATCCGCCAAACGTTTGCGAGCCGTCGCGGCCTTTTTGGCGTCTGGTTCGATCATGTAAACTTCGAGATCACTTTGGCTGGCGATTTCGTAGGCCAGTTCGCCTTCGTTGCCGTCAATGACAAGACAGAAGCCGCGGCGGATTCCCGTTTGTTTCAGTATCTGTTCGGCGGCCGTGTGGTATTCGCTCGCTACCGCGAACGCGGCCAGCGACGTATCCGGTTCGGAAATTTCATCGCCGCCGAAAACATGAATGCTGCCGCTGTCTGTGCTGACGATCAATCGTTCGTCCGCCACAGCCAGACCTCGCGCCTTGCCGTTCACTTTGGCCGTCCAAACGATTTCGCCGTCGGCGGCAGAATAGGCGGTGACCTTATTTGTGCCGCCCACGAACACAGCTTCAGGAGTCGCCAGCAGCGCCGCGTCGGCCACGGTTTCTTTTTGCCAGGCAACACCGACATCGGCGATCTCTTTGATTGCATCGTTGGCATCGCTGATCTGCTTGCGGATGTCGGCCACTTTCTTCTTGTCTTTTTGACCGCGCAGACTGCGAGAAAGTCCGTAGAGTTTCATTTCCAGGTCGTGACGAATTCGACTGTTGACGGCGTATTCTCCGCGATTGAGTTTCGCGACAACGGTCCCCGTGGCCACGTATGCAGCGTCGTCCAAAACGACCATCTGCCGACCGGCAAACCAGCCGTAACCTGCATCGCCGTTTTTCTGATTCATCGCCAGCAGGTGGTGAGGACCACCGGAATAGATTTGCCCGTCCGCCAGCAGCGCCTTGGTGCCGCCGATGATTCCGCCGGCCGTCGTGCGCCAACTATGAGTTCGCTTGTGGACCAGCTTGCCGGTCTTTCGATCAAACGCAGCGGGCAAGGTTCGCCCTGAAGGCACAATCAACAGATCTTTGCTGGCCAGCAGGTAACCTTGCGGCGACAGATCGTTGCGGCCGGCGTCTTCAGAGCTGAGGTTATCCTGTTTCCAGATCACTGATCCGTCGTTTGCATCAACGGCATACAGATAGACGTATTCATGAGGGAAGATGCCGGCTCCGAAGAACGCGACTCCGTCATCCACCAGCACGCCGGTACGCACAGGCCAGCGAGAAATCATTTCGCCGCGAGCCAGCAACCAGTCGTCTTCTGCACCGGCCCGAAACTGCCACAGTTGTTTTCCGGTGGCGGCGTCGACGCAATACACTCGCCCATCGTCAGAACCGAAGTACACTTTCCCGTTGGCGACCGATGGAGCCAATCGCACGGGAGCTCCGGTGAAGAACGTCCACTCTGTTTTTCCGGTTTTCAAATCCATGCAGTGCAGTTGGTCATCAGCCGTGGATCCAAAGTACAGCTTGCCATCGACGGCGACCGGATGGAACACGTCGTCGAACTTCACACGATGGCCCAGCACTTTTCCTTCGTAGACTTTGCCTTCGCCGCTTGACCAGGCCATTTCCGGCGGTGCCGGAGACGTATACGTCCATGAAGCGTTTAGCGGAAGGGGCAGTGATTCGTGGCTGCCGCCGGCACGAGCATTGTCGCCGCGATAAGTCGGCCAGTCGTCGGCGGAAGCTGTGTTCACAGAACAGACCAGCAGGCCAATGCCACTGACCACACGAAGAAGGAAGGAGGGATTCATGGAGTTTCCTTTTGGCGGGGACGAACGAGCCGAGAACTTTAGTCTTCTGGTTGCGAGGCTGGTTGGTTGCGTTTCCTGCATTCACCACAACACGCGTTACCCAGTTGAATGCACGGCTACGGCTCCGTACACTCTAACAAGCGATCATGCGTCCTCCCACCCACCTGCGCCCACCAAATCGGACACGCCATGTCACTTCGAAAATTTTCTACAGCGACGCTCATTGTGCTCGCATCGGCATCGCTGGCTGTCGCGTGCTCAGTCCCCGTGTTCCGCTACGCACTGGAACACTGGCAGCCAGACAAGTACACGGCGTACGTCTTTCACACCGGGCCGCTCACAGAAGCACAGCAAGCTGTCGCTTCATCGCTGCAACCGAAATCGAAAGACGGCACCGCAGCGGCCAACATGGTTGTGAAAACAATCGACCTGGACGGCGACGTCGAGCCAAACATCAAGGCTATCCGTGACGCTCATCCTTCGGATCAAACACCGTGGGTTGTGGTGCAGTCGCCGCCAAAGTGGGGACCGCCGCAAACGATCTGGCAGGGCGAACTGAACAGAGACAACGTTGCGACCGTCTTGAATTCGCCCGCCCGTTCAACTGTTTGCCAACGACTGATCGACGGCCAGTCTGTGGTGTGGGTCTTTTTGGACAGCGGTCAGACAGAAGAAGACGACGCCGCGTTCACGGTGTTGACGGATGAGCTAAAGTCGCTTGAAGACGAACTGAAGCTGCCTGAGATTGAAGAAGGAGATTTGAAGGATCTGGCTGTCGCCGCTGATTCGCTGAAGATCGCGTTCTCGGCCGTCCGCATCGATCGGGATGATAAGGCCGAACAGGCGTTCATCGAAATGCTGCTGCGGATCGAACCCGACCTCAAAGATCCGGACATCATCAACCAGCCCATGGCGATCCCAATCTTCGGACGTGGTCGAGCTCTCTACGCATTGATCGGCAAAGGAATCGCTCCGGACGTGATTAAAGAAGCGTCGCAGTTTCTGACCGGTGCGTGTCAGTGCACGGTAAAGGCTCAAAACCCAGGCGTCGACCTGGTCATGAACGTCAACTGGGACAACGTCATCGTGACAACGGAGCCACTCGACGAAGGTCTGCCGCCACTAGCTGGCTTCTCAGGGTTCGGCGTTCCAGAAGATTCTGAAGTGGAAGCCATGGACGCTGCCGAAGAACCGGAGCCAGTGCTGACCACGGTTGCGGATGCGGGTGCCGTAAGCGACACGGTGGAAGCGTCAGGAGACAGCGTGGCATCGGATGTAGATTCTGCGGCATCCATTAACGCCATCACATCAGACGCCACTGAAGAGAACGATGCGATTTCGAGCGCCTTCGGACCGAACGTGATGATGGTGATTCTGTTTCTGGTGGTCGCCACGGTCGTCGCGACGATGGTCTTCCGGCCAAAGGTGTAATTCATGATTCAGTCTTCGTTCGCCACCGAAATGCTTCGCCGCACGTTCCTGCGCCAGTCCGGCGTTGGGGTTGGTGCGGCCGCGTTTTCGTCGTTGCTGGCGAATGACGCGGCTGCAGCGAATTCGCGAACGAACGCTCATGGCGGGCTGCCAGGCTTTCCGGAATTACCACCGCGTGTGAAACGAGTCATCTTCCTGTGCATGGCTGGCGGGCCGTCGCATCTGGAAACATTCGACTACAAGCCGACGCTCGAAAAGATGGACGGCAAACCGATGCCGGCATCGTACACAGCCGGTCAACCAATCGCTCAATTGCAGGGGCAGGAACTAAAATGTCTGCGGCCGCTGACTAAGTTTGTGCCGTCCGGGAAAAGTGGCCTGCCGATCAGTGAATACCTGCCGTATCACCAGAAAATGGCCGACGACATTTGCGTCGTCAAGTCGATGGTGACTGAACAGATCAACCACGATCCGGCTCACACCTTCATGAACACGGGCACGGCTTTAAGCGGTCGTCCGTCGATGGGAGCGTGGGTCAACTACGGTCTCGGCAGCAAATGTCAGGACCTGCCTGGCTTTGTCGTCATGACCAGCGTCGGCGGCCGAAACCCTCAACCGATTGCGTCGCGGCAATGGGCTTCAGGGTTTCTGCCGAGTCGTTATCAAGGCGTGGAATTCAACGCAACTGGTGCTCCGGTGCACTATCTGGATTCGCCGCCGGGGGTGCCGATGGATCAACAGAAGAAACTGATCGACACCATTGGTGCTCTAAACCGGCACCGCAATCAAACACTGCAAAGTCCCGAACTGGATACACGGATCGCTGCTTACGAAATGGCGTTTCGAATGCAGATGTCAGTGCCCGAACTGGTCGACATGTCCAACGAACCAAAGCACGTTCTGGACATGTACGGCGCTACTCCCGGCGATGGTTCGTATGCGTCTAACTGCCTTCTGGCCAGAAAGCTGGCGGAGCGCGGAGTCCGGTTTATCCACTTGTATCATCGCGGTTGGGACCACCACGGCGGTTTGCAGAAGTACATGGACATCTGCTGCGGTTTGACTGACCGAGCCACATGGGCGCTGGTTCAGGACTTGAAACAGCGAGGCATGCTGGAAGACACAATGATTATCTGGGGCGGAGAATTTGGCCGCACGCCCATGTTTCAGGGCAAGGGCGGCGCGGGGCGTGATCATCACATTAAGGGCTTTTCGATGTGGCTGGCGGGTGGCGGAATCAACGGCGGCACCAGCTATGGCAACACCGACGAACTCGGCTACAACGCGGTGGAAGACGTGGTTAACGTGCGCGACCTTCACGCTACAATGCTGCACATGCTGGGCATCAACGCTCAACGATTCAGCGTACCGTTTCAGGGGTTGGACACACGACTTACAGGAGTCGAAGAAGCACATGTCGTCGACGGAATTCTGGGTTAGCGGCTGCAAATGACTGAATCTCCACCCGCGCTGCTGGCTCACGACATCTCGCATCGTTACGGCAATCACCAGGCACTGGACGGCGTCTCGTTTCAGGTCGAACGCGGCTGCCTGTTTGGTCTGCTGGGCCCAAACGGTTCCGGTAAGACCACGCTGTTTCGACTGCTGGCAACATTGTTGCCGCTGCAAAGCGGTTCTGTGCAAATCGCCGGTCGTGATCTCAAAACAGACTCGGCCGAAATTCGTCGGCTTCTGGGAGTCACTTTTCAATCGCCAGCCGTCGACCCTCGTTTAACCGTCGACGAAAACCTGAAGTGTCACGGACGGATTTACGGCATCCCGAAATCCGAACTGGCCAACCGCACCGACCGGCTTCTTAACCAGTTCGCATTGACGGATCGCAAGCGTTCAATCGTCGGTGATCTGTCAGGAGGACTGCGGCGGCGAGTCGAATTGGCCAAGGGGTTGATGCATTCGCCCGAGTTACTTCTTCTGGACGAACCGAGCACGGGCTTGGACCCGTCTGCGAGGCGGCAGTTTTGGGATTTGATTCACGAACAGCGTGACCGGGACGGCACCACCGTGATCGTGACGACTCATTTGATGGAAGAAGCCGAAGGCTGCGAACAGCTGTTGTTGCTGGATCGAGGCCACGTGATTCGCAGCGGATCGCCGCAGGAACTGCAGTCGTCGCTGGACGGTCAGCGGTTAACGGTTCGGACGCGAAATAATGCCGACTTTCGTCCTCGTTTGGAAACATTGCTAAGCGCGGAAGCTCGCCCCATTTGCGACCGGCTGTGCTTTCGCATCAGCGAAGCAGCGTCTGCGTTGCAAAAAGTCATGCAGGAATTTGGAGACAACATCGTGTCGGCGGAAGTGGCTCAACCAACGCTGGAAGACGTCTTTCTGGAAACAACCGGGCGTGATTTCACCGGCGAAGAATCGGAGACCGCCGCATGACTTCGCAAGCAAACGCTATCCGCCCACAGGCCACGCCCGGAATCTGGTCAGGGACCTTCGCACTGGCGTCACGGGAATTGGTGAGGTTCTTTCGTCAGCGCACTCGTGTGATCGGTGCCATTGGGCAGCCCATTATTTTCTGGGTGCTGTTTGGGGCTGGTCTGCGAGGATCGTTTCAGTCTCCGGAATGGGCCAGCAATCTCGAACAGCCGCTCACGTATCAGGAATACTTCTTTCCGGGCATCGCCGTTTTGATCGTGATGTTCACCGCCATCTTTTCGACGATCTCCATTATCGAAGATCGCCGCGAAGGATTTCTGCAGGGTGTCCTCGCCGCCCCGGTGCCTCGATCCGTGATTGTGCTCGGCAAGGTACTGGGCGGGACGGTGCTGGCCGTGATTCAGGCCGGGCTGTTTCTGATGGTTGGGCCGCTACTCAGCTACGTTGGCCTCAGCCCGGGACTACAAATCGAAGTCGGTTTACTTCAAGGCATTTTCGCCGTGATCTTTTTGACGCTGATCGCCGTGGAACTCACGTCACTCGGATTTCTCATCGCGTGGCCGATGAATTCGACTCAGGGATTTCACGCCATCATGAGCATCTTTCTGATGCCGATGTGGCTGTTATCCGGAGCGTTCTTTCCTGGCGGCGGCAGCGGCTGGCTGTCGTGGATCATTCGCCTGAACCCGCTGACGTACGGCGTGGCTGGCCTGCGACGCCTGCTGTATTCTGGCGACCTGCCTGTGACCGATTCACTGCCATCGCTACCCGTGTGCGTGCTGGTCACGGCCGTTTTCGGCCTTGCTTGTTTTGCGATCAGTGCCGCGCTGGTGTCGCGTCCCACGTCGCACAACGTGACTTAAAGAATGGCGTGGCGCAAACAGACCGAAGTCGGAAAAGTCGAATGGCGTTTCGGCCGGCTGCGGATCTCGATCGTCGTCGTTTCCGTCAATTACCTTCATGATCATCTGAGCAGATCTCCGCCGTTTGTGTGTTGCGCGATTTGATTATCAGATCGGCGATTGTCGGCAGATGCGAACACACGTGGCCACGAACCAGCGGTTTTTGCCACCACGCCGGGCGTTTTGTGTCGATTGCAGCGGTAGGGAAGGCCGGTCTGCTACGTAATCGAAGCCGCTCGGAAAGTGTTGTTGGATGACGAGATATGTCATCGCGAGCGACGGTCTGTGACGGCCATCGAAAACGAGCTTTAGAATGAGGAGGTCTCCGGGCGAAAACTGCTGTTTGAAAAAGTGTATTTCGGTGTACACCGAATGTGCAGCACCAGCGTTTTTAGCACGATTGACGATGCAGACTCTTCCATCCTTTTCTTGCTCTAATTGCCTCATTCGCTGACCGGGAGCTGGCTCGGTATATCGAATACCTGAGGGTGGAGACCAAGATCCTTCGCGCACGCATTCTCGGTCAGGTTCATACGAAACCGGCGGAACGCAAACAGCTGCTTAAACCGGGCAAGGAATTCGGCAAGGCGATTGAAGAACTGATCGGTATCGTTACTCCGTCGAGATTCTATCGGTGGGTGCGGGATGAATCTGACGAGCCGAGAAAGAAATAAGCGAAGGGCGGGCGCCGCAAGCCCAGAGAACTAGAGCGTGTGGACATTTACAAGATGTCGGTAATTAGCCCAACTTCCCCAGCAGCGGCACAAAATGTGGTTGCAGAGAATTTATTCGGCGTGTTTTTGTTATCGAAGTTTCAAAAGTCCAGCGTTTGAAATCTGAAACACGATGTAGTGACGACCTCTGATCTGGCCGGTCAGAGATCGATCGGTAGCATTTGCGATCATGTTCATTCGCCAATGCCATCGAATCAAAAACGGTCGTCGCCACGCCTACTGGGCGCTGGTCGAATCGTATCGCTCGGCCAGTGGGCCGCGGCAGCGGGTGGTCGCGTGGCTGGGGAAGCTTGACGAAGCCGGTCGACTGGGCGTCCATCAGGCGGCGGAAGTTTTGGCCGGTAGCGATGAGGTTGCACCCGGTGTCACCGCTGATCAGTCACAACCGCTCAGTCGACAGATGCGATTCGAGTTCGATGATGATGCGTCTGCCGTGACTCCGCGATGGGTCGAAGTCAACGCCGCCGGAGTTCGTGTGGAAAACCTGCGACAGTTCGGCGGGCCGTGGATGGCTCTGCACCTGATTCGCACGCTGCAACTGGATACGTTCCTGAGCAACGCGATCCCTGAAGGTCGTGAACTGGTCGGCTGGGATGTGAGTTCGCTGATTCTGATCATTGCGCGGCTGCTCGAACCTGCCAGCGAACTCTTCACCGCCGAACAATGGTATCCGAAAACGGCACTGCGGGATCTGCTCGGCGTGAGCGAAGAACGTGTGAACGATAATCGGCTGTACCGCACACTCGATCAGCTGCTGCCGCACAAGGACGCATTGGAAACGCATCTGAAGAATCGCCTTGGCCATCTGTTCGATCTCGAATACGACCTGCTGATGTATGACGTCACCAGCACTTACTTCGAAGGTCAGGCCGAACGCAATCCGCTGGCTCAGCGTGGCTATTCGCGCGATAACCGCAGCGACTGCAAGCAGGTCTGCATCGGGCTGGTGGTGTCTCGATGCGGAATGCCGCTGGGATACAAGGTGTTTGCCGGCAATACGGCCGACGTTACTACCGTGGAACACATCGTCGAAACGATGGAAGCACGCTACGGGAAAAGCGATCGCATCTGGGTCATGGATCGCGGCATGGTGTCGGAAGACAACATCGAATTCCTGCGCGAAGGCGGTCGACGCTACATCGTCGGCACTCCCAAATCGATGCTGAAGAAGTTTGAACACGAGCTGCTGAAGGAAGACTGGACCAGCATTCGCGATGGCCTGGAAGTCAAGGTCGTGCCGTGGCCCGGCAGCGACGATCCGGATGAATCGGAAGACTGCAACACATCGCCGGAGACATTCATCCTGTGTCGCAGTCGCGATCGATCAAAGAAGGAAGAAGCGATCACACAGCGCTTCGAAAAGAAGATCGAAGAGTCGCTCATCCGCATGACGGCGCGGTGCGATAAACAGAAACGCGACCCGATGAAGGTCGAACGTGAGATCGGCCGGCTGCTCGGAAAGAACACTCGAGCGGCAAAGCTCTTCGACGTGAAAGTCACGAAGACAGATGACGGGGCCGCACGCATCGAATGGTCAAAGATCGAAGCTACGCGTGACTGGGCGACTCTGAGTTCCGGATGCTATCTGCTGCGAACGAATGTCAGCGACTGGTCCGACGAAGAACTTTGGAAGGCGTACATCCAACTGACCGAAGCGGAAGCCGCGTTCCGAATCCACAAAAGCGATCTTTCGATCCGCCCGATCTGGCATCAGAAGGAGGACCGTGTTCTGGCACACATCTTCGTGTGTTTTCTGGCGTATGTGTTGTGGAAGACGCTCGGCCAGCTGTGCAGCAAAGCAGGGCTGGGCGACGAACCGCGCCGTGTGCTTGCGGAGCTGTCGGAGATCCGTTCGATGGACGTCGTCCTGCCCACTCGCACCGGCCCGGAGATCCGCACCCGCTGCGTGTCAAAGCCCTCCGACCATCAGCAGATTCTTCTGGAAAAGCTGAGCCTCAAACTGCCCTCAAAAATAATCCAAAAGCAAATGTAGTGGAAACTTCTGGCCGCTCACCCCACAAAACACTGCCTTCGTGACTCGAGTTGGGGAAGTTGGGTTAGCGTTCTAATCATTTTTTGTCCATTTAGTTCGAGCTCAAGCCATCGTGCCGCAATTTGAGTCGGGTAACGAATTGCGATCTATGCGGCGGCAGGTAAGCCGACTCATAGATCGTGCGTTGAACTTTTCCGCTTCGTGTGCGGAGGACGAGGGCAGGCTACGCAGTCAGTCGCCCTCGCGAATTCAATGACGTCACTGAACTCTGTTCAGGAGTCAGCATAGCCCGAGGGTGACTCGTTGTCATTACCAAAGGGCCGCCGATCAGTGGACCGGTTTGTCCAATTGGCCGTGTCTGCGGAATCACACCGATTGTCATGTCGCGACACAACGCCACACATACGGCGATGCGCAGCAGCGACGAATTCGGCAGCGGGATACGAGCGAATGGAAGGCCGTTCACGTTGTCGAAGAAGTCGTTCATCCGGGACGCTCCCGAAACGTGTTCCACGCGGGACAGTCTGGTCCCGAGAAGATGTCTCGCCAGCTTGTCCGGTGCACTCGCTCAGTCAATTCCAACTCGCCGCCGCACGTTGAACAACGTCGTCCGGGAAACTCATCGTTCGTTTCGACGAACACGTCTTCCGCTGTGGGAGTGTCGTTCGTTGTTGCGTCGTCAACAGCCTGTCGCAGGCGACGACACTCCGCCACGTAACGTTTGAGATGATGATTGCTCCACCCACCGTAGCCGCGCGTCTTCGTGAAGCCGCGCGGAAGAATGTGCAGGCACCAGCGACGAACGAACGCCTGCGCAGGAAGTTCGACGTCTTCAACCTCATCACTGCCGCCATGCCGGGAGCCCGTTCGCGCCGTGAAGGTCACCCTGCCGCGTTCGTAGTTCACCAGCCGAGCGTCCGAAATCGGACCGCCTGTCAGATACCGAGCCAGATACTTCACGATATCCTGCGGCTGCGATGCTTCCGTCGGCGGAGGCTGGATGTAGGTCACCCACGACGTCTTCTCCAGTGGTGCCAGAAATGCTTCGAACTCCGCCTTATCCTGCAGGTGAGCCCAGTCGCCGGTCAACCGGAGTTCTCCTTTCGCGTGCAGTCAACGAAGACCGGCCAGGAACTGTTCGCGAAATTCGAAGCGAAGATCATCGGCGTCGACCAGCCACCATCGCGTCGAACGTTCGTGTCGTGGAGGAACCGAATTCTTCCAGGTGCCGGGATTTGTCAGGGATGGTCCGCCGCCCGGCACGACCGCATGGACATGCACGTGAGCATCCAGGTGTTGGTTCCACGTGTGCAGCACCATCGCCGCGGCAGCTTCGTAAGCCTGTTCGTCTTCGAGCACTGTTTTGAGCGACTTCCACGCCGCGTGAAACAGCAGATTGAAGATCACTCGGCGGTTGCCCAGGGCCAGCGACGACAACTGCTCCGGGAGCGTGAAGACAACTTGATAGTAGTTCACTCCGTCGACGATCCTCTTCATCGCCGAATCCACCCATGCCGCGCGAGACGCGCCGCGACACTGAGGGCAGTGGCGGTCGCCGCACGAATTCGCAATACGAATGCCTGTATCGCATTGCGAACACCAGTGCCACGATGCGCCCAGCGCCGCCGTGCGACACACCGAAATCTTCGACAGCACACTCTGCACCTGACGCACCGCCTGTCCCGGGTTCCCACGAACGAATTCTGCCGCGTTGTCCTTCAGGATGTCGATGACGCCGGGACGCCCCGGCAGGCGATGGCGTGGATTGTCGCTTTTGTAAGTGACATCGCAACCGCCGACATCGGTTAATCTGTCGTCGGTTTCCTGCCGTCCGAGCGGACGCTCACATCCGCTGCGCCCGGTGCCGCCCATCCCGGAAGTTGTCTCACCGGCAGCCAGTCCGCCGGACTGGGCACGCTGTTCAGATGCAGGCGTCGCACATGCAGATACTTCATCGTCGTTGAAAAGCTTTTGTGACCCAGCAGGCGACTGATCGCCAGCAGATCGACTCCCGCTTCCAGCAGGTGAGTCGCAAAGCTGTGGCGCATCGTGTGTGGCGTGATGTTGCGTTCGATGCCCGCTCGTGCTGTCGAAGCTTTGATCACTTTTTGAATGGTGGTCGGAGCCAGAGGAACATCCCTGGTTCGTCCGGGAAACAGATATGTCACCGGACGATACTGCTTCCAGTACTCGCGAAGTTCTTTCAGCAGTCTCGGCGACAACGGCACGCGTCGTTCCTTCGCTCCTTTGCCGCAGGTCACTCGCAGCTGCATTCGCTGGCTGTCGATGTCGGCAATCTTCAGGTGAGCCGCCTCGTTCAGCCGCAGCCCGGCCGAATAGAGAGTCAGTAGAAAAGTCCGATGTTTGATATTCGTCGTACATTCGATCAGCCGAGAAACTTCTTCCCCGCTGAGAACTTCCGGAAGGGTCTTCGGGCGCTTGTCGAACGGCACCATCTTCACCACCCACTCGCGAGGGTACGTGTGGCGGTACAGAAAACGTAGGCCACACACGGCCTGATTGAAGGAGCTCCAGCCAACTTTCCTCACTTCGATGAGGTGCAGTTGAAACGATCGCACGTCTTCGGCGGACGCCTGTTCCGGTGACTTGCCGAGAAACTCGGCGAAGCGGCCGACATGATACGTGTAGGCGTCAATGGTCGCCTGAGCAAAGTTGCGCAGCTTCATATCATCGGCCATGCGTTTCGTGAGCACAGTTGTGCGAGATTGCCAGGGCGTCATGGTGGTCACTTTCTGAGTGAAGGAAGAGTTACCGCGTGATGGAAAATCACACGCGAGCTGTTCACACAGAATGCCACAGCATCCAGACAACGCGACCTGTTTCGTTATGAACAATCGCTGAAGCCATGTGCGATCGCACACCCAACCTGGAAATTCCAGGCGACCTGGAACTTCGTCACGACCTGGCCAGCGCGGAAGACCTGGAAATCCGTCAAAAGAGGACCATCAACAAGTCAGCACAGTCAACATGCTCAAGACGATCAGCACACGAAGCGGTTAAGTTCAACGTCACCGTTCACCGGGCCGCGGCGAACGACATTGATTTCAAAAACCCGCGCGACCCGCGGCTCCGTGTGCAACGGTTTGGTACGCCTGGCATGGCGTGTGTTTTATGGGGTGCAAGTCCCCTGTACGAGAATGGAGGTCTTGTGGATTAATGGTACATCCATTGAGCTGCTTGAATCAAGTACGAGACGAGGGCAACTGCGGGGAGGTAACGAACCGTGGGGAGGAAGCCTGCGAATGCGCCGTTAAGCTGACACTCAACAGTCGTCGTCAGTCGCATCTTCGTCAAAGCTGCGAGGTTACGAACAGAAATCGGATACAAGGCCGGTGCGGACAGGTGAGTGAGCCAATCATCACGAAACCGTCTCCGTTCATCCGCATTGGTAAATCCGGAGCTTGTGCAGCGAAAGTCACACGCCTTATCCAGGGAGATCCGTCGTTCGTATCTGTTAGAAGAGCTTGCTCAAAGGCAGAGCGATTCGTGGTCAACACGTTTCGTGATCGACGGAAGTCAGCAGAGGTCGTAGTACTGTTTCGTCACACACCACTGACGACAGGAAGGACCGAACGATGAATTCCAGGGAGGAGTCTTCGACCAACTCGACACGAGGTGGGTGGTCTGCTCGGCAGACAAATCCAGTTCCCCGAACGGGGATGACCGCGTCGGCGTCGGACAAGCAGCCAGCCCTGAACGACCGTGGTTCCACGGTCGAACGTTTGTTTCCAGAGATGATGATGGAAGCCGTCGTTGATGAATCCAACATGGAACGCGCCTGGCAGAAAGTCCGGTCGAACCGCGGAGCCCCTGGCCCCGACGGCATCACGCTGGATGAATTTCTGACATGGTTCCGACCACGCTGGGAACTCATCCGACGACAGCTTCTCGACGGCACGTATCGACCTTCACCGGTGCGACGCGTGACCATCGACAAGCCGGATGGCGGCACACGGCAGCTCGGTATTCCGAACGTGCTGGACCGCGTGATTCAACAGGCCATCCTGCAGATTCTGACGCCCGTGTTCGATCCGCACTTCAGCGATTCGAGCCACGGGTTTCGCCCCAACCGATCCGCTCACGGAGCCATGCAACAGGTTCAGCGGACGATCAAGGCAGGCGGCAAGTTCGTGGTGGATATGGACCTTTCAAAATTCTTTGATCGAGTCAACCACGACGTGCTGATGAACCGAATCGCTCTTCGCGTTTCGGATTCACTGCTGCTGAAACTGATCGGCCGTTACCTGCGAGCGGGCGTGATCGTGGACGGCGAACTGCAACCGAGTACCGAAGGAACGCCACAAGGTGGCCCGCTGTCTCCGCTACTTGCCAACATCCTGCTGGATGATCTGGACAAGGAACTGGAACAACGCGGTCTGCCGTTCGTGCGTTACGCTGACGACTTCGTGATCTTCACGAAGTCTGAACGTGCCGCGCGTCGAGTGTTCCGATCGGTGCAGCGTTTTCTGACCGAACGTCTTCGTCTTGTTGTTAACGAAACGAAGAGCAAAGTGGTGCCGTGGCAGGAACTTGAGTTTCTTGGGTTCTGTGTTCGCGGTCGCTACTTTCGGATCAGGCTGAGTGACAAATCGCTTCAGCGTTTCAAGCGTCGCATTCGAGAACTCACCGGTCGCAGCTGGGGAGTTTCGATGGAACGTCGCTTGAGTGAACTGCGAAGTTATCTTCGCGGCTGGGCGGGTTACTTCTGCCTGGCGATGGAGTTGAAACTGTTCGATAGGCTCGACCAGTGGATCCGTCGTCGGATACGCATGTGCTTCTGGAAGCGGTGGCGACACGCTCGCACACGCAGCCGAGAACTCGTGCGTTTAGGGGTTCCCCGTCGACAGGCGATTCGTCATGCGAAAAGTCGCAAGAGCTACTGGCACATGGCCAAGACCATCGCCAGCGGTGTGGGCTTTACGAACGCGCTGCTCGTGGAATTGGGTCTATTAAGCCTGAAACACCTCTGGAACGAACTGGCTCCACTTCGTCGAACCGCCTGATGGGCGAGTAGGATGGCGTCTTTCGGGTTTAGGATGCGGTTTGTGTTCCCTGTTGGCCACCCGTTTCCTCTGGTGGTGTCACAATATTTTATCCGTGTCCGATTGTACGCTCAACCCCTCTCAGAACCGGACGTGCGCCGTTAACGCATCCGGCTCCCGACCATCACTTGTCACCCGGTCATCACTTTGGCTGTATCGCAATCAGGTCAGTCAGCTTCGAAGGAGATGCCAGGGGAAAGCGAGCTATGTACGCATCGAACTGAGGCCAGGTCTTTGACTTCCTCTGCGAACGACGATTGAGCCAGCGGAAGGCCAGCTGCTTTGCTGCCTGGCGGAATTTCATCAGTTGGGACCAATTGTCATTGATTCCATAGTACTGATAATGGCCACGCAGCTTCGCATTCAACTTCGCCCAGACTTCGGACAAAGGTGTCGTCAGATTCCGTCGGAACCAATGCTTCAGATCGCCTACCTTAGCTCGGTATTTCTTACTGGCTGTCTTCCGTTTCGGCTTGAACTTTCCCGCACGACTCAGGCCGCAGTAATGAGTGAAGCCGAGGAAGTCGAACGTCGCGGGAGCCCCTTCGCCAAGACGCTGGCAATCGCGTCTCGCAAAGCGGCCGAACCGCAGCAGTTTAGTCTTCTCTTCGGCCAGCTCCAGCGAGTATCGGGCCAGTCGCTTCGGTAGCACATCCTGAAAGCGTCTCGCGTCAGACTCCAGTTCGAACGCACAAATGAAGTCGTCCGCGAAGCGGACAATGTACGATTCACCTCGCATACGCGGCTGCACATCCCGGTCGAACCATTGGTCCAGGACGTAATGCAAATACACGTTCGCTAATAACGGTGAAAGAACCGAGCCTTGCGGAACACCTTCGTCAGTGTTACGGCGACGACCTTCGATCATCACACCGGACTTCAGAAAGCGCTGGATCAGGGCCAATAGCTTCGGATCGGAAATCCGCTTTTGTAGCAGTTCGAGCAAACGTTCATGACAAACGTTATCGAAGAAGCCACGGATATCCGCGTCCGAAATCCAGCTCACTTTCCGGGTCGCGATGGTTTGACCGTGCACACTTAAAGCCTGGTGGCATGACCGTCCCGGACGGAAACCATAGGAAGTCTCACAGAAGTCGACTTCGTAGATCCGTTCCAGAATCATCACGACCGCACGTTGTACGATCTTGTCTTCCACACTGGCGATACCCAGCGGTCTGGTCTTGCCATTCCCTTTCGGAATGTCACGACGAAGACTGGGCTGAGGCCGATACGCACCACGGTGTAATCTGGTTAACAGGTCGTGCAGGTTGTCCCGCAGATTCGACTCGTATTGATCCACCGTGACACCGTCGACTCCGGGTGCCTTGCCTCGCTTGAGCTTGCGAAACGCATACCACAGCAACTCGTAATTGAGCAGCGAAAAGAGGTTGTTAAACGCCTCTTCAGAGTACGTTTCCGCGCGTTGGGTGATGCGATCCAGTCGATCAAGCACCGGTGATCCGCCACTGAGTGCGGTCGGTGTATCGCTGGAGTCGCGTGATGGCCTGGCGGCCTTCCCTGCACCCGCATTACCGGGCTTCAATTCACGCGATTGGTCTTCGCGCTTCAACGGTACTATGCCGCCATCCGACTTCCCAGAGTCGTCTGCACTCCTTGCCTTTTCAGCTTGTACGTGCATACTCGTTTCGTCGTGATTGGACGTCACGTCGAACAAGAACAGCTGGGATCTCACTGGTTGCTTCATTGGCATCATGTGTAGCGCGATCGTGGCCTTCGACCCCGGGTCTCCGAGCTTCGCTCGCCAAAACGCGAAACTCAGTGTTGCCTTTAGCAGGTCCGAATGCCTGGGCAGATACCGAGAAAACATGCATTTCGGGGCTCAATACCATTCACGGTTTGGGCGGCCAGCCCAGTCCATTCGTCCTCACTACCTTTCTGTGTACGCTTCAACGCAACTGTTACCAGTGACGCTGCAACACTCGATACCGGGCCTCAGGCTAAGAGTTACCCGGACGGGATTCGCACCCGCTTGTCAATAAACCATTTCCAGTTCGCTCCGGACCCGCATGTCAGGTGGTGTGGGGAGGGTCACCGGAAACGGTGGCTCTTACCCGATTTCTGCCGTGTCCTTGTTAGCTGACTTCAAATCGAAACTGCGCGTTTGAACTTCCGTAAGTTTAGTGGGCGCTTGTTAAGGTTGTTTGAGACAGGCATTCTGTCTCGGGAAAATGGTGTGTGAGGATTTGCCTTCGTCGGAGCCGGTCGTCGGTTCGTTCATACTTGCCACGAATCGATGACCGAGCGGAGAGGAAGGCAAATCCGGCTCCTTGCTTTTGTTGGTGAGGTTCGAGGGAACTTCACCAACTTAAAACGGCTATCCCTGCTGCTCGAACTGTTCCGGATTCATTCCATCAAGAGCTGAATGGCGTCGCACTCGGTTATACAACCTCACGTACCGATAGCCATGTTACCGAGGCAGTAGTTCGGTATCGATGGCACCCTTGGTTTGATCAGCCCGTCACGATTGATCGAGCGATCGTACGTCGTGATCGCGGAGCTGTCTATTTGTGTCGTCCTGCCGACGTGACGGACGGAAAGTTTCGTGAAGTTCCGCAGTGGATGTTGAATCAGTCTGTATGCTGCGTCATGCAGCTACGCGACGAACCCTGCGTTTCAATATCAGCACTATTGAATCTTTCAGCACTGCTGCGGGACGCCACAGCGGGCGATGAGTTTCTGATAGATGTTCAGCATTTCCAATCTTCTCAGGGAGATGCTGATGCCACAACCCAGAACGAAACCGACAACACAGCTTGATCTGTTTGAAGTGAGTCCGCCCCGGCCGCGATGGAGTGATCTGCCCAGCGAGACTCGGGAAGAAGCGACCCGATATCTGGCGGAACTCGTTCGTCATCATGCTGAAAATCTCAACAGCGGAAAGGAGTCCGAAGATGAGTGAAAAGATTGAAGCCATCCATCTTCAGCGGAAAGCCGTTCTTTACATTCGTCAGTCGTCGCCGTTTCAGGTGCTTCACAACGAAGAAAGCCGCAGGCTGCAGTATGCCATGCAGCAACGGATGCGTTCACTGGGATGGAAAGACATTGAAGTCATCGATGAAGATCTGGGGCGCAGCGCGTCCGGCAGCGTTGTTCGATCGGGATTTGAACGCATGGTCGCCGATGTGTGCCTCGGGAAGATCGGGGCCGTTGCTGCACGAGAGGTGTCGCGGTTTGCTCGCAACAGTCGTGAATGGCAGCAACTGGTTGAAGTGTGTCGAGTCGTGGACACGTTATTGATCGATCAGGAAACGGTCTACGCTCCTCGCCGGAGCAATGACCGACTGTTGCTGGGACTGAAAGGAAGTTTGAACGAATACGAGCTGGACCTCCTTCGTCAGCGATCCGTAGAAGCTCGGCGTGAAAAGGCGCGCCGAGGAGAACTGATCATTTCGGCACCGGTCGGATATCTGAAAACGGGAACGACTCGAGGCAAAGATCAGCGCATTGAGAAAGACCCGAATACTCGCGTGCAACAGATGATCAATCTGGTGTTTCGCAAGTGCTTCGAACTGGGGAGTGCACGGCAAGCTTTGATGTGGCTTCTGGAAGAAGATCTGCAGATGCCGACACGAGACAAAGCCGGAGTCCTGAAGTGGAAGCGTCCGACATACGGGATGGTGTACCAGATCCTGACTCATCCGGTGTACGGTGGGGCGTATGCGTATGGCCGAACCGAACATCAGCCATCGTATGAAGGTGGATTCGTTGATTCAAAAACACGGCGGCGCAGTCGCGAAGAATGGATCGCATTGATTCCCGAACATCACGAAGGCTATGTATCGTGGGAGGAGTTCGAACGATTGCAGGATTTGATTTCGTCAAACAATCTGCGTTCCGGGCGAGGCGCTGCTCGAAAAGGTTCGGCACTGTTGTCGGGAATGCTGGGCTGTCAGCAATGTGGACGGCGACTGGCCGTCGCGTACAGCGGAGTCGGAGCGAAAGTGCCACGTTACTGCTGCCACCGAGGGTATCTGGACAATGGCGAAGCCAAGTGCATCGCATTCGGTGCCACGTCCGTTGACATCGCCGTTGCAGAACAGATATTCCGTGTTGTTGCTCCTGCCGCTCAAGAGGCCGCCATGCTCGCTCACCAGAAAACAACCGAACGTGACAACGAAATCCTTCAGGCACTGGAAGGGGAACTTAAGTCTGCTCGTTATGAAGCATCGCGTGCACAACGTCAATTCGATGCAGCTGACCCGGAAAATCGACTTGTCACCGAGGAACTGGAACGAAGATGGAATGCGTCGATGCAACACGTCAGCGACGTCGAAGCACGGATCGATCAGCAGCGAAATGACAGATCTTCAATCGACGATCCTGATTTGCAGGGTCTGATGGCAGTCGTGGCTGACCTTGACGCAGTCTGGAACAATCCTGATGCTGACATTCGAATCAAGAAACGCATCGTTCGGACTCTGATCCGCGATATCGTTGCGGATGTCGACAACGACGTGAGCGAAGTCATTCTTACAATCCACTGGGTTGGTGGTGTGCATACCGAACTGCGACTTCCCCGCCGTCGTCGCGGAAAATCGACAGCCACGACAGCCACGACAGCCACGTCAGCAGAGGCCGTCGATGCTGTCCGGTCACTCGCACGAATCTGTTCCGACGATCTCATCGCCGGACTGCTCAACCGCAACGGGTTACCAACGGGACGAGGAAACCGGTGGACTCGAGAGCGGGTCACATCGATGCGGAACTACCACAAGATTGCCCGCTGGACTGCACAGGCTCAATCTGATCAAGGCTGGATGAACCTAACCGACAGCGCAAAACATCTTGGCATCAGCACGCGGACACTCAGACTGGCGATTGAACGAGCCGATATCAAAGGTCAACACCCGCTTCCGGACGGACCGTGGATCATCAATCGCAGCGAACTGGAGACGCCAGCGGCAAAGGCCGTTGTCCGGAAGGCAAAAACTCGAAACCGCAACCCCGCGGTACCAGATCCCAAACAGCAATCCCTTGAGTTTTAACTCAAATAGAACAAAGGTGCATAATGAAACACAGTTGTACTGACGTTGAAAGTTCTTCGTCATCTGTACGGCATCGCGAACACTTTCAAACTCTTCCACGTTCAGAAATTCATCGCGAAGCTTCGAATTGAAACTCTCGGAATACCCGTTCTGCCACGGCGATCCCGGCTCGACGTACAGCGCCGAGACGCCTGTTTTGTTCAGCCATTTACCAATCGCCTTCGCGATAAACTCTGGGCCGTTGTCGCTGCGAATGTGATTGGGCACACCGCGAGCAGCGATCAATTCACACAGCGTGTCGATCACGTCGTCGGCTTTGATACTGCGAGAAACTTTCAACGCAACGCACTCCCGAGTGAATTCGTCAACAACGGTCAGCCACTTCAACTGAGTTCCATTCGTTGTGTAGTCAAACACAAAATCCCACGCCCATACGTCGTTCTTTCCCCGCGATCGGTGAACATGACAAGCGTTTTTGCTGCCGCCAGTGCCACGCCGCTTCTTCGTTCGTCGACGAACTTTCAACCCTTCGCGACGCCAAAGACGATACACTCGCTTCCTATTCACCACGAATTCTTCGCGACGAAGTAAACGACAGATACGCCGATAACCAAATCGCGGATGTTCGCGAACCAGTTCCAGCATCCGCTTTACCAGTGCCGCTTCGTCATCCCGAACAACGGGTTCACGACGATGAACCGAACGATGCTGACCAACCGTTCGGCACGCGTGACGTTCCGAAACAGCGAACTTCTCCTGCACATGTTTGACGGCCTCGCGTTTCCGAGAGACCGTCAGAAGTTTCCCTCCGCGATCTCCTTCAACATCGCCTTGTCGAGTTCCGCTTCCGCAAGCAGCTTCTTCAGCCGAGCGTTCTCAACTTCCAGCTCCTTCAGACGCTTCGCTTCCTCCGCCTTCATCCCGCCATACTGCTGACGCCAGCGATGATACGTCGCTTCACTGACAGCCAGCGATTGAACAACTTCACCGAGCGACTTGCCGCTCGTCAGCATCGCGTCCGCATCGCGAAGCTTCCGAACAATCTATTCCGGAGTGTGACGTTTACGTTTCTTCGACATTCTGAGTCTCCTGAGAATTATTTCGTCAGTAGACTCTCATAGTGATGGACCTGTTCAAGGGGAGCATGCCACACAGACGGCTTGAGCTCAAGCAACACACGGGTCACCTTACCCCGAAGTGTGTGCATCTGGAAAGTAGGTGGGAAGTTGCGAATAATGGAGCAGTGGCGTGAGCCGATATGATTTCCCAGGGAGGGTGCAGCGATGCGAGAGTTGCCGACGATTGAATTGACAGAGGAGCAGGCGGACGAAGCGGAACGAATTCGCGATATTCTGGCGGCCAAGTCGGCCGTGGTGGTGGACTATATTTCCAGGCTGCTGGCGAGCCGGGCAAATCGAGAATTGTTCGGGGAGACCGAATTCCTGATCCGTGATGCCGTGCATCAGCTGGGGGCTGAAGGTTTTGATGCCGCTCTTACTGAGCGGAAACTGTGTTCGCCTGTTCGCAAATTTGCGAAAGCGGGTACCAAGGTTCGAGTATCGTCTGCCCGGAGTGCGAAGGCGATGCTAGATTCGTGAACTATCGGCCCTGCCACGTCACGACTTTGCTGGGTTCGGCGATCTATGAGCGAGCGTATTATCACTGCTTGGCCTGCCATCACGGCCACCTTCCCACGGACATGGACTTCCGCATCGCCGATCATCAGACCGTTGGTGCGAGCGAAGTGATTTCCTTGATGGGACTTCTCGAACCGTTCGAGGAAGGAGCTCGCAAAACGCTTCCTCGCCTGACGGGAATGAATGTTTCGGCATCCACCGTTCAACGCACCACCGAAGCGGTCGGCGCGGATGTAGCCGAGCGTCGCGATTGTGGAGAGACGTTTGCGGACGACGAAGTCTGGGACTGGCATCGTGACGCAACGGGCCGCAAAGTCGCATACGTTGAACTGGATGCCACCGGTGTGCGACAACAGGGGCCGCATGCCGAACGCGCGGAAGGCCGCATGCCGTGGGTCGGCGTGGTTTTCAATCCGCTGCCGATGAATCCGCACCGGCGTGACCGGCGCCGACGTCATTGTGCAGAATCTCGCGGTGTGTCGGGTTTGATGAGTCTCGAAGAAATCGGCCAGCAGTTGCGAAACGAATGTCGGTCGGTCGGACTGAAACATGCCGACGTTGTGATTGGTTTGTCTGATGGAGGCAACGGTCTGGAAAATTGTCTGACCAACGTGGTAAGCGGAATGGCGAGAGAAGTCGTGTTCATTCTGGACTTCTGGCATGCCTCCGAACACCTTCAGGAGTTTGCCAACATCTTCGTTTCCGACGAAACCATGCGTCACAACCAGGTGGAACTGTGGTGCCAGCATCTCAAAGAACATGGTGGGCTGTCACTGATCCGGCAGTTGCAGAGTCTGGATCTGACGGATCGTTTACCGCCCGTGACCGAGCAGCACCAATTGCTGCTCAACTATCTGCGTTCCAATCAGCATCGCATGGACTACCCGGATTACATTCGCAATGGCTGGCAGATTGGTTCGGGAAAAGTGGAATCCTCGTGCAAGAACATCGTCGGAGCCCGCCTGAAATGTTCCGGCATGCGCTGGCGACCCTACGGAACCACGCCCCTTTGCCAGCTCAGAGCACTCTACAAAAGCGAACCCAAAATCTGGACACTCTACTGGCAAGCCTACGCCAAAACATAATCCACCTACTTTTCGGATGCACACACTACCCCAAATCGAGGAACTGCCTGATGCAGACGCACATGCGAGGTGGTGCGGGGAGGGTTACCGGCAGGGCCAGCGCGCACTTTGGGCAATTTAGGCTGGCGCGACAAGTGAGTATTGGTTAGTCTTTTCGTGTCGTAACATCGGACTTCACGAGGAGAGGACAAGAGATGTCGACAGTTGAACTGGCGGTCACCCAGGAGCTGACAGGAAACATTGTTCATTACTTTGATCAACTGAAAGACCCGCGTTCCAACATCAATCGTCTGCATCTGCTTGGTGATGTGATTGTGATCGCCATTTGCGGAGTGCTGGCCAACGCCGACGGCCCCAGTGCGATTGCGGAATGGGCGCGACTGAATGCCGATGGCCTGCAGAAACACCTGGCACTTCCGCATGGCATTCCGAAAAAAGATACGTACCGGCGCGTCCTTTCTCTCCTGAAGCCGAACGACTTTCAAGCGTGCTTCGTGCAATGGATTGAATCGCTGGAAGGACTTTCCGACGAACAGAAAGAAGGCTACAGAAAACAGATTGCGATTGATGGCAAAGCACTCCGTCGATCACATGACAAAAAGAATGGGCTGGGTGCGTTGTTCATCGTGAGTGCGTGGGCTTCTGATCAGGGGATTTCTCTGGGACAGGTGGCGACGGAAGAGAAGTCGAACGAGATCACCGCGATCCCGAAATTACTGAACGAAATCAATATCGATGAGGCGATCATTACGATTGACGCAGCGGGTTGTCAAAAAAACATTGCGCAGCAGATCGTGTCTGGCAATGCAGACTATGTGTTAGCCCTGAAAGGCAACCAACCGAAACTCTATGAGGTCGTGCAGAAGTTTTTTCTCGATCACCTGGAGGATGACTTCGCTCGCTGTCCCGTCAGTCGCTATGAAGAAACAGAGAAGGGACACGGTCGGCAGGAACAGAGAATCTACTATCAGGCGACCGTGCCTGTCGATTTTGACGTGGGCCACAAATGGGCCGGACTCAAGACCATCGGAACGGCGATCCGAATGTACGAGCAGGACGGCATTCATCATTCTGACGTTCGCTACTACATCAGCAGTCTGCGTCGCAAAGGCGAGCTGTTCGCAACAACGGTTCGTGGTCACTGGGCCATAGAAAACACGCTGCACTGGAGTCTCGACATGACCTACCGCGAGGATGAGAGTCGAGTCCGAAACCGAATCTTCGCGAACAATTTGTCATGGCTCAGACGACTCACACTCAGCCTCATCAAGAAACATCCTGGCAAACAAAGCAACGTCATGAAAAGAAGAATGGCCGGATGGAACATTGACTATTTGATGCAAATCCTTACCGGCAAAACAACTTAGTATGCGCTGGCCCTGGGGTTACCGGCGACGGTGCCACTCACCCGAATTATGTGGCGCTGTTAAGGTATCGTGATATCTGGTTGCTGACTGAACTGTAATGGTCAGAACGGACACCATTGCCCGACGCCCAACCATTGCAACCTAGAATACATTGATCACGTGCCACAGACAATTGGGGCCAATATTTAAACTGTGGGTCGAGATCGAAGAGTAACTTGAAAGCAAAGCCAGGAATTGACATACAGATCGGAATTGATGGTGGAGACGATTGGACACAGACACGGATCAATTGGTCAACAATGAAGATCTGCTGTCTAGGCAAAAAACCCTCGAACGTTCGCATGACGCAAAATGCGACAATTCCATTTTCGACCTGGAAGAAGGACGCTAGTTGCCGAATCAGTTCAACCTTGCGATGGCAGTCATCGCGAATTGCCTTGACAACAGTGGTGGCCGCGCCGGCTACAGCGGTAGTGAATCCTTCGGTCAATTCGGTGTGTCGTGAGTGCCCCCATTTCGCGAGGACTTGAAAGGCGGCATCGGTGTGTTTGTCGGTGACTCTGCGAAAGTACTGAATGTGGGATGGTCGCTGCCACAGCCGGATCAATTCGTCGTCTGACGCCGTCTTAGCGGCGGCCAGAAAGTTTGACGAATTGACTGGAGGATCAAGCAAGGTTCTGCCACATAACGACCTGCGTAACCCAGAGGTGGCGGGCGGCGTGAAAATTTGGAATCGGCCCGACCACAACTCGGGTTGACACAATGGTTAATTGGTTGTGCAGAGCCGCAGTCATTGGCGACGCATGCACGCCCTTAAGTTTAGTGGGCCGCGACCTTAATGGAAGCCCCGAATTTCAACTGTCGGGAAGCGGGAGTTCCGGGAATCTGAAGAAACGCGAAGGCGAGGACCGTAGCAATTCATCCGTCACTCGCAGGCAGCGCCAACCGGCCACCGTAACCAAATGAAACCGCAGCATTATTTCCGATGAATCATTGGCTCCAGATAAGCACACCAACTCCGGTTTCGCCAGCCACCCAAACTCCGCAGCCCATCAGCCGAGCAGCCACGTACAAACAACTGGGCGATGCTCCGACAGCACGGAATGCCCCCGACATCGTGCTACGATCGTAAGGCAACAGCTGTTATAGAACGCTGGCGGTGAGCTGCAAGAAACCCCGTTTAAGGAGCGGTATTGCCAAACCATCTACTCGCGATTCGGGTTCCGGGTATTGCTTTCAATGCGCACGAGCATGCCCACGTTCCAGGTCAATAGTGCGACGGCGAGGACGAGCAAAACACCAAAGAACAACTCCGTCTCAGTCAACGGCAGCGCTGCCAACTTAAGAAATCCCAACGCAAGCATGAGGATAGACACACACCAGCTTGCCAGCTGGCCCATTCCCGCATCGAAGCGGTCTGAACTGAGTCTGCGGCCGAGTGGCTGTGTAATACGCATGGCGAATCTCCTTTGCTAATGTCCACCTGTCCAACCAGCAAACAGCCCGACGAACGACCTGCTTAGTCCGCGTGCGGCGAGCGGCTCGAAAACTTGAAGACGGCCCGACCACGACTCGGGTTGATGCAACGGCTAATTGGTTCTCCTGCGTTGCCGCCAGTGGCACCGCAGGGACGCCTTTAATTTTACATGGCGGCGGCCTGAATGGAAGCCCTAAGATTCGCCGCCCCGGAAGCTCCGGGAATTTCGAGAAACGTGAAGGCGAGGACCGTAGCAATTCATCCGTGACTTGCAGGCAGCGCCAACTGGCCTCCGTAGCCAAATAGAACCGCAGCAATATTTCCGATGACACATTCGCTCAGGACGAACATGCCCACTCCGTTTTCGTGAGCGACCAAAACTCCGCCAGCCATCAGCCGAGCAGCGACGCAGAAACAACAGAGATGCTCCGACAGCTCGGAACAAATGCCGACGTTTTGACAATTCACGACCCGCACCACCGGGCGGCGGGATTTGACGTTGATTCAAAAAGGCGCTGGCCACCGCCGCTCCCATACATGCGTTGGTTCTGTCGAATCGATTCTCGACTCGCCAGCGGGGCGATGATCGCATATCACCGCTTGCCAGGGGGATTGCACGCTAAGTCATTTGCCGAACAGGACTTTCGCGAGGTATGTCTCATCCCAGGCAGCGTTGAGTCTTTTGTTTTTGATCCCCACCCTGGCTGTGGATTCGTTTTTCAGGAGACTCAACGCCGTGCGGCGAAGGATGCTGAAGTTCATGTCTGCGTGGCGTTTACGGATCCTCGATTGATCTTCCTGGAAAGTGACGTCCAGTTGCCAATGCAAATTGTTCTCGACACCCCAATGGCTCCGCACAGCTTCGGCGAAACGACGGCCGGAGACATAACGGCTTAAAATGTAATAGCGGATGCCGATGCACATTTTGCCGTCGCGGAGAGTGTTGTTGATCGCGATCCCGATCGCCTTCAGGTTCTTCCAGCGATGTGCGTCCGGAAGATCCTCCGGCGCACGACAGATCAGATACTGTCGCAAATCTTCGCGGCCGCCGGTGTTTTCTTTCGTTTCAAATCGTCGCACCGGACAGCGTGCAAAGTCATCTTCCAAATGGTCGGCGAAGAACGCGACAAGACCTGCGTGTAGCGTGGGCTGATTGCCTTTCGCGGCAAGACAATAGTCCGCCTCTGCGTCGACAATCTTCGACGCGATTTCCGTTTGGCAACCCATGGCGTCAATCGTCACTAAAGCACCGGAAACCTCGATCAATTCCAGCAGTTTGGGAATCGCCGTAATCTCATTACTCTTCGCATCGACGACGACTTGCCCGAGACTGATATGATTGGCTGTGGCCCATGCACTGACCATGTGGATGGCCGACTTGCCACTGGCTTTGTCATAGCTGCGACGGAGTGTCTTACCATCGATCGCGATGATTTGTCCGTCACTGATTTTCTGCAGAGAAGTGATCCAATTCAGTAAGCACTTTTCAAATTCTGCAGGACGAATCAGAGCGAGGATGGCGTTGAAACGATCGTGCGACGGAATCCCTGCGGACAGATCGAGATACTTCGCAAACCAATCTCGTTTCGTTCTGCCAAACTTCGCAATCGCGACAAAATCATCCGCGCCACTGATCACAGCACAGACTGCAATGAACAGAATATTTTGAAGCGGATAGACAGGCTCACCGCGCCTTGGCGAACGTGAATCTATGCACTGTGTCTGCCGAAATGGTGAAACAAATGCTGGTCGCCGAATGTAAGTACCGCCAAACCATCGGCTACGATTCGCACTCCGCCATGGCGGTTTGCTAAAGTGTCGCGATCACCAGTCCGATAGCTCTTCGCCGCCATCAATCGACAATAACGCTCGCAGGACGCGGGCGTCGGTCGATTCGCTGACGAAACGCACTGAACCGTCAGCCAGCGCGACTTGTGCTCCGTCGCTGTGATACGAAGACGCCAAGCTATCTGACCGACCCGGCTGCGGACCGGGGCCGTTGATGTCCATCGTTGCGGTGCTCACAGGCTGATCGCGAGGTTCCGTCCAGATGACGTTGCTGCCGCACGCTTCCAGCACCATCAGTGAGTTTGAACTGCCGTCTTTGATCGCCGAGATCGGAATTCCGTCCGGCCCGTTGAACGCGGTGCCGGGGCCAGTCGGCGCGAGATAGGACGTGAGAAATCGGCCCTGCGGATCCACGGAATCCGGTCGACTTGGGCAAATGAAGGTCTGGCATTCTTCCTTCTGAATGGGCCGATTGACGTCAGAATCCCAAGTGGCATGCTGGTCATATTTGTCTTCCAGATGTGCCTCATCGTGAATCTGGCTTAGCAATAGGACACGCCACGAAATGGGCGGATCTCCCCCCGCCGCTGCGGGGAAATGTTTGTGTGCGTCGTGGTAGTTGTGGAATCCGAGTGCAATCTGCTTGAGATTGTTTTTGCACTGCGTTCGCCGGGAGGCTTCATGAGCTCCTTCGTTGGTTGCAATTGTCAAACCAACAATTGTGACCAGAAGGGTCGCCCAGCCACCGATAGCGCCGACGACCACACCTTTGCCGTACCCACGCTCTCGATAGACGGCTCTGATATGAAGGCACACGGACGACGGCAAAGCAATCAGCAGGAACGCGAATGTGAAATTGTCGATTCTTATTGCGCCAACGGGGGATAAGGTCATGACCACGATTATAAGGAACACCCCGGTGACCACAGCGAACGTGAATTCCCAGAGCACGGCCCAACCTGCCCGAAAAATCGCGATCGATACGGCGATGGTAATCGCGAACAAGAACAGAAGCAGTGGCCACCAGTTGGTCTGGTCGGGAGGAAATTCATACATACGGCCTCTCCCCTCAAAGTTACCCTGTTCGAAATTGACGCATTTCCAGCCTTATAGCCGTCATCGCTCCGCGTGATGAGCCACCAGTTTGCGGCCGCGACAAATCGGGGCACGAGCATCGAAATATTCGAATGCCACGAAGCCGCCGTATAACCGGACCACCGTCGTTATAGAATCACTCTCCCATCTGCGCCGCTCATCACGCGGAGCGATGATGGCTACTTTGAAATGCGTCACTCCGGCGGCAACAGTCGAATTGCCTTCAGATCGAGCAACGCCGCCGGTGGTTTTTCCGGAGCGGTCACGATGATTTGCCTGCGGCCGCCGCCCAGATCCAGCTTGCCGGCCGTCCATGTTCGATAATCGTCCCATGTGCCTGTGCCGGGGATTCGAGCGGTCAATAGCCGAGTGCCGGTCGACAGTTTCAATAACCCACCCGCCGTTCCGTTGTCGCAGGCGTAGTCGACTTCTACCGTCCAGTAGCCGCCGCGCGGTACGTCAATCGTCCAGACGGCATAATCGTCCGTCGACGCCCACCAGCCCAGATTTTGATGCTTACTTTCGAAGACAAGATTCGGGCCATGAATTTCTGCGGCGCTGGCCGGTAGAAGAATCGTGCCATCGTCGCTCGCCCTGACCAATCGCGGCTCATTTCCTGCGAAGCGTTTCCATGTGGTGCCTGCCGACTGTACAAAAGCAATCACGTCCGCCAATTGTTGAGGCGTCAGATCCTTTTCCAAACCTTCCGGCATCAGCGACTTGTTGCTGCACACCAGTTCGTCCAGTTCCGTTCGCGGTACGGATTGTTCTTTGCCGTCGCTACCCAGCAACGTGATGCTGTTTCCGGTTTCATTCAACAGCATACCGCTGAACGTTCGTCCTTCTGTCGTGACGGCGATGTAACTGAAGAATTTTGATTCGACTGCTTTGTTGGGATCCAGGATTGCCGTGAGCATGGCGTCGGTCGAACGATCTTTCAGTGCGGTTAGGTCGGCTCCTACCTGCTTGCCGACTTCACCAATTTTATGACACGTCGCACAACGTTTCTCGAAGACGGCCTTACCTGCGTCCGCGTCTGATTTCAGACCGGCAATATTAGCCCTCAGACTTTCAACGAGTGTCGTTCGAGCAGAAGGCGTTGTTGTGCCGAACAGCTTTTGAGCGTGCTCGCGGATTGTGGCATCTTTATGAGCCAGCAGCCGTTGCCGATATGCGGCGTCCACATCTGAAACCGTTAGTTCTCCGGATTCAATCGCCTTCAGCAGTGTCATCGTGCGCTCGCTTCGGCTCAACATGGCTTCCACCGCTGTGCCTCGGACAGACGGCGTCAAACTTCGCCACCGGGGAGCCAATTCCTGCCACAGGTGATCTGAATTCACGGCCGCCAAAACTCGAATAGCGGCCTGCTGCACGTCCGGCGGTGTGTCGGGGGAAAACAGGCCAAGAAGTGTTTGTTGCGTGTCTTGATTCAGGTTTCCACTAACTTCCATGAAGTTCAACGCGGCCAATCGCGTTCGAATGTCTTCGTCCGGTGAAACTGACAACTCGCTGGCGAACTGCCTCGCATTCTTCCACGCTACCAGCGTGGATTTCGATTGCGAAACCAGTTCCGTGAGCTTTGGGTTGCGGCGAATCTGTGTGGAAACGCCGACAGCAGATTCCCACATATCCGGCGACCGGTTCTGTTTGCCTTCTGTCATCCTTTTCAGCAAAGCTTCAAACGCAGTCACGACCGCCGGGCCTTTTTCGAAAGCTGCCGCCATGCGCAGCACGTCACCATAGATAAGGGCAGAGACGGGCTCGTCCGATTTGCTGAGTGAAATCAGCAGTCCAACGACGTTTTCATCATTGGTCGACGAATACACGGCGTCCCTGATATGAGTGTTACTACCGTGCCGGGTTAGTAGTGACGCCAGTGTCGCTTTGGAAGCGTCTGCAAACCGATCGGAAGCTCCCATCACGAGGGCGAGTTGCTGTTGAACGATTGGAGATGGGTCGTACAGCATTGCAAGTAGCACATTAGACAACTTTTCGTCTTCGTCACGGAGTCGTGATTCGAACCGAAGCACCTGCCGTCGCACTTCCGGATGGGGATCGTCTCGCAGACCAACAAGCGTTTCTGCCAGTTGGATACTTTGCGTGTGCGTTCGCTCTACATTCGCCATCGCGGCGATCGCCTGAACGCGAACGGCAGCAGATTCGTGCGTTGCCATCAGAGTCAACAGCTCCTTCGGTGGAAAGTCGCCGCCACGATGAGCCAGCAACCGTTGAGCCGTATCGCGCCACCAGCCGTTGAGGCTGGCGATGCGTTCTGCCAGTTCTTTGGTGGTGATCTCGGACGCGGGTTTGTTAAACCAGTCCCGCAGCTCCGGAACAGCCGTGGCTACTTTGTCGCTCGATGTCGCTGAGTCGTGCAATTGATTCTCATTCACAGCTTCGGCTTCAAACCCGCAACAGGAAGCGGCTTCGTGATCCGAAGCAAACGCACGAGTCACAGCAACCTCTCGACTCGGAGAGTTCGAGCTACGAGCCCGCACGTTCGACGTCCTCGGCGATTTGACAACATCGCGCGACATCCCGTGTGGCCACGCCACCGCCTGCCGGGGCTGCCCCGCTGTGACCCTGTAAATCCTGCCACGGTCGTCGCCCGCTCGCAAATTCATTTTTCGCTGGTACTCATCGGGAATCCACTGAGGATGCTCAATCACCTGACGGTACATGTCGGCGATGTAGATCGCTCCGTCCGGGCCGGTGCGGACCATGACTGGCCGAGTCCAGTTGTCACTGCTGGCGAAGAATTCTGATTTCTGCTCGTCTCTCGCTCGACGACCTTTGAAGGTCACTCCGTCGCGTTCCAGCACCAGTCGGCTTACAAGATTATGCACCGGTTCGCAGGTGAACGCGTTGCCGTAAAATTCTTCGCCCAACAGGTGATCGCGGTAGATGGATGTGCTGCAGGCCGACGTAAACCGGTTGGCCGCATGAAAGTCGTTAAAGCGAGCCATCGTTTTGCTGGTTGGGAACACGGGAGCGGCTCCGGGGACCTCGGCAACCTGAGCCCTTGTTTGAAGTCCGGTGGCGTGTGGGTTTCGGCTCAGGTAGCGGTCTTCCAAAACGTAATGCCAAATCGGATTGCTGTTATTGTTGCCGAACCAGTTGCCGAAGTCGTCGCGGTTGCGGCCGAACTGAGTCTGCCCGCTGAGTAATTCAATGGCTCCGGTATCCGGATGAATCCGCAGGTCACGCCCTCGAATATTGACCGGATCTCTTGAGACTACCGACTTTTCACTCACAGTGGCAACGGCTTTAATTTCGCCACCGCTATCCCCATTGGCCAGGTACAACCATCCATCAAGCCCCCAGCGCATTCCGTTCACTCGATGCTGCTGGTTGCCTTCAGTGAATCCGGTGAACAGAACTTTGCGAACGTCGGCGACGAAGTCTCCGTCGGTGTCTTCTGCGTAGATGATGTCCGGCGCCGCCGTGATGATCCAGCCGTTGCGCCACGGATGAATGCCGGTAGGGAAGTTCAGGTCATCCAGAAACGTAACAGCTTCATCGTAGCGCCCATCGTTATCGGCGTCAGTCAGAACCCGAACGCGTCCATTCACGCCCCCGGACGCCCGCACATCCAACTTCCTCGGCGATTCGGCTCCCTCCCGCGCCGTCCCGTGTTGCCCCGCCACCGCCCGCCGGGGCTGCCCGGCACCACTGGGGTAGCCGCCCATTTCGATGACCCACATTCGTCCCTGGAAGTCCCAGTCGAAGGCGACGGGGTCATGTATCAGCGGTTCTGCCACTACCAGTTCGGCCTTCATGCCGGGCCGGACGGTGATGCAGCTGAGCGAATCTTCCGGCGACTTTGGCCCGGGGAAAGTTGCCTGCAGTTCATCGGAATAGAATTCGTGTGGAAGCAGCTTCTGTACGGCATCGCAAATGAGATCCTCGGCTTCCGGTGCCAGTCGCGTTGGGTGAGCGTAGTACACCATTGACCGGTCTGCCTCATAACCGCCTTCTCGCAAGATCCGTTTGCTGGCGATGTAGCAGGGGACGTCGTTGGTATATGCGTTCAGCCACAGACGTTGGTCGTCGAACATGCTGTTGAGCCGAATGGAATAATCGACCACCACTTCGCCGCCCAGAAACACCATTGCCAGATCCTCGCCGAAGCACCAGGTTTGCACGGGATAGTTCGGTACCGTGGTGGGAATGTCTTCGCCGTTGTCGAGCATCTTCAGGAACTTCTTCGCGAGGTGTCCTGTGTGACTGTCGTCCTTCGCCTGAGCTTCCCAGGCCGCTCGATCAGGCAACGGACCGAGCGGCAGGTTAATGCGGGCGATGTCGCAAGTGATGCTGGGATCGATGGGGGTGAGGAACGCCGAGTCGTCGACATCCGCATTCGGCTTTCCATCTTCCGCTTTACCCAACAATCGTTTCACTTCATCTGCAACGGCACGCCCATGTTGTTTTGCCTGTTCGTGAGTCCCTCTGGGAGACGGGTTTGCGTCGGCTCCGCAGCCAATGGCGATCAAGGCGACGGATCCGGGGTTGTCGGCTTCGATCATGTCGGCCGCAAAGCCGGGCCAGTCGCCGCTGATTTGATTGAACGCACCGGTTTCTGTTGTCGCATGGCACGCGTAATTTGCGAGCACCGCAATCAATTTGCCGTTCGCATCATGAGCAGCCAGCACCGGGAACTGATGATCCACAGGGCCATCGGGAGTTTCTCCGAACCCCTGCCATGTGCCGTTATTCAGGACTCGGCGATTGATGGCGAAGCCGAGTTTTCCTCGACCAACGGAAAGGTTGCCGGGCTTGCGTGCTTCAATCGCCTTGTCGACGACTGAGACGAGATGTTCGACTAACTCGGCTTCATACTTTGCAAGGTGAGCCGCGTGGTCTTCCGGCAGGTTGGGCAGAATATTCGGCGCAAAGTCACGCAGCCACGGGCCGGAATGCGTGTGGGTGGATGAGACTGCAAATCGTTCGCGTGAGATATTGTGTTTAGCAGCGATCTTGCCGAAAGCCGCTTCAACAATCTCTTGTGGCACACCGCAGTTATCGACGGTGATGAGGATCGCCAGCGGCTGTTCGTAGTAGCCATCATCGCTCCGCGTGATGAGCCCCGCAGCACGGTCTTTCTGATTAAAACGAGCCATCGTTTGGATGTCAGTGTGCTGAAAACTGCGGCTTCCGACGCCGGAGATCCGGACGTCGCTGCCGCTGGTTCGCGATCGGCCACTGCGCGGCTCGTCACGCGGAGCGATGACGGCTACATTCTTCCCGCCGATCACCAGCGCCCGAGCATGAATCTTCGCGGCCACGCCTTCGGATTCCGTCGCTCGATTCCCGTAGCCGGTGAGACGGACGGGGTAGTCCGGCGTGATGTCGACAACGGCGGCACCGATGGGTGTAGGCCAGAACGAGCGAACCGAGTCGTTGCCGGAACGGCGGTCGCCAGCTTCCGACTCTCGAAGCTCTTTCGGGGTGTCAGGGCTTTCGTCGGTTCGCGCTGTTCCGGCGGGAGCGGCGACCTTGTTCCGGCCTACGTTCGCGGCCGGAATGTCGTCAAACGAAACACGATGAATCAAGTCCGGCAGGTGAGCCGTGTCTTCGTTCTGCCAGCAGAGGTGGCGGTTGTGGATGAAGAAACCGTTGTCCGAACCATCGTCCCGCTTCAATGGCAGCAACATCGGGGAAGTACCGTGGGCCAGCACGTCGCGAACATTCTTAGGTAATGAACGCACGTCTGATGGGTTGGAATGTTGTTTAAGGTGTGCCGCGTGACTGGCGGAGTCTCGCAAGTCCGACTTCGCCTGCCGCAGCGACTTTCCATTGGTCAGACTTTGGTTCAGCCTCTCCGCGGCCTCCCGGAACGTTAGAAACTTCAACTTCTTTCCATGCTTTTGCACCGCGTGGTCGATCAGTTCAACAACCTGTTCCGCCGTGATCCAGCCGTGCGGGTGGAAGACCAGATTGAAGACTCCCTGTTTGTGCACGGTGATGTCCAGAGCCGCCTTCCAGTCTTCGACGGTGAGTGGATTGTTGACGCCGTGCAGGTGTTGAGCGGACCAATCGCTGGGTGCCACACAGGGGAATTGCCAGCAGGTGTTATTAATGACGTACGGGTACGGGTAGTTTTTGATGTAGTTCACGAAGTTGGTGTGAACGACCTCACCGCGTTTCAGGTGGCGGACCTTGTACTTCCAGAAGCGTTCGTTGCCATCTTTGTCCAGCACAAGTTCACGCGGAATCGATTCGTCGTCCGATGTGAAGAAATTCATCACGGACGAATCGATCTGCAGGTAGTGTCCTTCCGACGTTGTGCGCGGAAAGATCTCAGAATAGAACCGTGGACTGACCGTGTTCAGCGAATCGCAACACGGCGTGCGGAAGGCGACGGGCTTGTTGCCCGGAATCTTGTTCAGTAGATCGATGCAGCGGTCGTATGTAGACTTGGCTTTGTCGATGTCTCCTCCCTGCAGCAGCGGGCAGGGGTGGTCGACCGTGTGGCATTCAATGCTGAGCCCTTCTTCCAGCCAACTTTGCAATTGAGGATCATCGGGCTTCACGTCGCACGTCATGATGCTTACGGGAGCCCGACCGTCGATCTGCTTCAGACGATTCAGGATTGGCCGCAGGTACTGTTCGTACTTAGCGGTGTCTCGCATGTCGTCGATGGCGAGAACGACAACACAGTCTACGCCTTCTTCACCCACCCATTGCGGCGTGATCAGTTTTGGAAAGTCCTTGTGCGGCTGCCAAGGATTGCATTCGTCCAGGTAGGCGAGATCGTTGGCATCGTCGGCAAGTACCACACTGATTTCGGGTACGGAGTGGCTAAGGACGAATACAAGGAGGGGAAGGACGGTCCAACGAATCATCGCAGTGACTCCGGGGGCAGCGAAAGGAGGCGGAAGGAGCCATCGACTTTAATCAACCGCCGCGCAATTTCCAACTTGCAATCCGGCAGCGGCCTGGCGAGTCGTCGTACGTGGGAAGTCAGACAACATCCACAACAAACACGGTTCGTTCGATTGCGGAGTTCCGTCGCAGCTACAACAATCGGACACACGAAACTTCAGGAGCAGCCCAATGACAATCTGGCGACTCACACTTCAGGAAATACGACACCGAAAACTCGGCTTCCTTCTAGCCGTGCTGACCGTGGCCGCAGCGACCGCCTGTTTGGTTGGTGCTCGCACACTGCTGCGTGTGAATTCCGTCGTGTCCGCGGAGCTCTACGAAGCTCAGGAAGAAAAATTGCAGCAATCGCTGGACGAAAAGCGAGAGCGCGTTCACCAGGCGGGAGCCGAGCTGCAGGACGCCATGCGCAAACAAATGCTGGGCCTGGGCTTCAATATTCTGATTCTTCCGGAAGATCAATCACGATCAGAACTGCTGCTGAACGGAATGACGGCCACGATGCCCGAATCCTACGTCGACAAACTGGCTCAATCCAAAATTGTGACCGTCAACCACCTGCTGCCGAGTGTCACCAAACGCATCACGTGGCCGGAACGCGATAAGGAAGTGATTTTGATTGGAACTCGCGGTGAAGTGCCAATCCAACATCGCGGCCTGAAGAAAGAACTTCTTGAAGAAGTGGCCGAAGGCAAAATGGTGATCGGCTATTCCATTCAAAAGGACCTTAATTTAAAGGTGGGTGACACGGTGAAATTCATGGAGCAGGATTTCACGATTTCAGAAGCTCACGCAGAACGCGGGTCGACGGACGATGTCACGGTCTGGATCAACCTAAAACAAGCTCAGGAATTGCTGGGCATGCAAAATCTGATTAACGCCATTTTGGCTTTGGAATGCGATTGCGTGGGCGACCGCATTTCTGCCGTTCGCGAAGAAATTTCCGCCATCCTGCCTGGCACTCAAGTGATTGAAAAATATTCGCAGGCACTTACTCGAGCCGAAGCGCGAGCCAAAGCGAAAGAAGTGGCCGAAGTCGCATTGGCTCACGAGGAAGCGACAGGCGCCGCAATGCTGCAGGAACAGGCGTCAAACCGAGCGGCGTTGCAGAATCGTCAAAGCGAATTTGCCGCCGTGCTGGTGCCGCTGGTGTTGGCTGCGTCCGCGATTGTTATTTTTCTGCTGGCACTCGTGAACGCGAAGCAGCGCAGCGAAGAAATCGGGATTCTGCGAGCGATCGGTTTGAAAGCCCGGCAAATTATTATCGTCTTTCTGTCAAAGGCCCTGATCATCGGAGTGCTGGGCGGATTGCTGGGCGTGGCATTGGGGTTCTGGGTCGGATATTCGTTGCCGCAGACCAGCGGCATCGACATTCAGGTGTCTCAATTGTTTGACAGCGGTCGCTTAAAAACCACGCTGCTTGGCGCTCCGCTGCTGGCGCTACTGCTTTCGTCATTGGCAAGTTGGATTCCCGCGTTGCTGGCTGCGAGTAAAGATCCAGCCATCATTCTGCAGGGAGAATAAATATGCTGCAAATCGACAACGTCACAAAAACCTACTCTCATTCACAAGGTCCGGTCCGTGCTGTGGGTGATGTTTCATTGACCGTCAACGCCGGAGCCTTCGTTGCGGTTCAAGGGCCCAGCGGCTGCGGCAAGTCGACGTTGTTGCTGATGGCAGGCGGTCTGCTGAGGCCGGACGGCGGCGCGGTGAATGTCGACAGTACGGACCCCTATGGATTGAAGCCGGATGTGCGGGCTGAATTCCGAGCTCGCCGAATTGGCTTCGTCTTTCAACAGTTCCATTTGGTCCCTTACCTGACCATTCGCGAAAACATACTGGCTCCCGGCATGGCGATCGCAACGCCGGATGCTGAAACTCGCAGCCGGGCCGACGAACTTATCGAACGGTTCGGCCTTGCCGACCGACAGCACCATGTGCCTGGAAAACTAAGCAGCGGCGAACGTCAACGCACGGCTCTTGCTCGAGCTCTCTTGAATCGGCCGTCGCTGCTGTTGGCGGACGAACCAACCGGGAATCTGGACCACGACAACGCAGATATCGTGCTGAACGATTTGAAGGATTTCGCGAAGGAAGGCGGAGCCGTGTTGCTGGTGACTCATGATGATCGAGCCGTCAGTTATGCGGATTCGGTCGTACGAATGCAGGCAGGAAAGATTATTCGTGACTGAGCGGCTGCATCGAATTCTACACCTTTCTGACCTGCACTTTGGCCCGCCGTATTCTCAAGTCGTGGGCGAAGCTGTTTTGGCGATCGCACCGAAGCTGGGTGCCGACGCGATTGTCGTCAGTGGCGACTTCACTCAACGCGCCAAACGTGAACAGTTTCAGGCGGCTCGCGAATTCGTGGATCAGCTTCCGGACGTGCCGCGGCTGTACATTCCCGGCAATCATGACGTGCCGCTGTATCGAGTGAAAGAACGCTGGCGTGATCCGCTCGGATTGTACAAGGAGCATATCTGCCCGGATCTGAATCCAGTGCTGTCGTTGAAACACGCGTTGCTGGTCGGTTTAGATTCCACCGCACCGCATCGGGCGATTTCGAATGGCCGTATTCACCAATGGCAGATCGACGCGACTCGAAAGATCTTCGCAGAAGCCCCGCCCAACGTGGCAAAAATTGTGGTGGCTCATCACCACTTTGTTCCGGCCCCGGATTACCTCAAAGACAGCGCGATGCCTCAGGCCAAACGAGCGATCGCGGCTTTTGTGGAAGACGACGTCGACATGATCATGGGCGGGCATTTGCATCGAGCGTACATCGGAAACACGCTGGACGTTTATCCCGGCGCTCATCCGGAACGCGGTATCGTGGTGGTTCAGTCCGGCACCAGCACGTCTCGCCGAGGGCGCGGCCGCGAACGTGAAAAGAACACCTTCAACGTAATTGACCTGGCCGCCGACAGCATGACCATCACACACTATATGTACTTCCAGGCCGAAGCCACCTTCGTCCCCTTCAGCCAACACGTCTTTCCGGTCGGTACGCACCGACTGGCGATTGGCGTGGAGGGCGGTTGAGCGGGGTGGTGGCTGAAGCGCCGGCGTTGCTTCCGTTGGGCGCTTGGTGTGAGGTGGAAAGGTGATTGTGTAGGCGCAGACGTCAGCCGATCACTTGGCGATGCTGTCAGAGACATCAGGCCGTATAACTCGCAGGTCTTCGTCTTTGACAAGCCAATCCAGCATTCGTTGATACGACATGGCGTTCTTAAAGATCCCGCTGTGATCGGCGCCCTCCCAAACGGTTTCAACCACGTCGACCTTGAACCGCTTTGCGGACGTGACAGTCTCCTGCTGCTCCTTCCGCATGTAGTCTTTCGCTCCAACAAATACCCAGACTTTAATTTTTGGATAGTGCCGCAACGACCACGGATGACATACACCGGCGATGACCACGCACTTGGTAAATAATTTATCCTCGAATGAAGGGAGTTCCCATGCACCGGATCCCCCATGGCTAAAGCCGATTACTGATCGTCGATCTTCGTCGATTCGGTAATCCTTGCCCATTCTTCGCACTACATCGCCCAGCTGTAGCCAGTTCCAGTTCGTATAGCGATCGCCGTACTTCGAGGGTGGGCAGATCGGCGCCACCACAATTGCAGGCAGGCTGGCAAGTCCGCGAATCGACGCTTTCAGTGACTCAAGCTTCGGGTTCCCGCCGCCATGCAAAAACATGACCAACGGCCACCGTCGGTTATCGTTGGCTTCGTATTCGTCGGGCACGCTGATCAGGCAGCGGTATTGCGAGGTCTCGGTGAAGGTCCGTTCAACGACAAGCTCACGAAATTCTGCTTCGCTGGCTCGAACTTTACCAACGCAAATCAGAACAAACAGTGCAGTTGCGAAGGTTCCAGAGCGACCGAATCGGAAACGGGAATCTGTCATTGCCTAAGGCCTCATCAGGAAGGTTACGTTCAGATGCCGGCGGTGCGGCGCTTACCGCGCTGCGGCTAATGACATGGGTGTTTAAATTGTCGAGGCCCACCAGGCTTTGCGATTAGTGAGCCGGCTACATCACCTGGTTGGTAGCGTGCGACGGAGCGTCCATCGCGTCTGCGATTGCGTAGAAGCTTTTCGCACTGCGGCACCGCGGCATTGCGAACCATTGTTTACCTACCTGCGCAACGACAATCCTTGTTTGGTATTCACGACCGTCGTAGCCCTCCGCAGCGACGTCTACACTCATGAATTCCTTGCCGTAATAAGTGCCTAACATTTCAAACTGCAGTGCCGCGACCTGTTTGTCTTCGGGATCGAAGGAGACCGTTTTGATTACGCGAACGGGCTTCTTGTGGTTAATCCCGTTCCGTGCTTCACGCATATCGTAAAATGTAAATCGCTCATCGCCGTGACTGAATTCCGTGACGTGGCAGGATTCCGCAAATTTATTGAGAGTAGCAATGGGACCATCGCACACGCCGAGAAGCAGATGCTGAACGAAGTGCTTCGGCGATCCTGTGGCAACACCGCGAAACAGAACTTTTGCAGCGTCTTCGGGGCTGGCTGCGCCTTCGCGATGAAACTCAAATGGATCAATTTTCTGAATTTTGCTTTCAGACTGCGAATCGAATCCGTACGTGATCGCGGTAACGACACCCGCGACGATGAAAGTTGCAGCAACGGCAATTGAGCGTCTATTCATGGTCATGGTCTCCGGCGATAAAGCTGTCCCGAAACGTTCTTGCTACCCCGCGCGCTGTTAAGTCAGCCTTGACTGAAGTGAACCTGGTCCTGCGTTACAGTTCCCTACGTGGGTGCCACCAGAATACCAATCCGCCACCGCAAACCATAGTCGCGTTCGCTCGCCAACGCCGCCATCTACCAGACAAGCCTGAAAACCGCGTTTCCATCCTCGCACGCTCGTGCCGAGCTTATTCGCGAAGAGCTTGCTCAGTCGCCGCGAGAAGTTTCGAATAGTAAGACTTGGCACGTTCTAAACGTTCGCGGATCGAACGACTGCGAAGGTCGCTTCCCTCAGAAAATTCCTCTTCGATCACGGCGATAGCCTCAAGCTGTTTTCTTACGATCCGTGAACTCTTCTGAGGCGACCAGGTGGGCTCGTCATTAACAACAACGTAAACAGGCGACGTGTGAGCGACCGCTCCGTTTGCACAGCGAGTGCTGAGCGCCAACCACGTGCTGCGAGAAATGTCGACCTCAACTTCCAGAGTAAGTTCGTTGGAGTGACTGTCATTTCTGTGCACTTCCTGCAGTACTCCATCGTTGCCGACCAGTTCAAGCACTTCGGGCAGCCCAACTTTTTCATGGCCCCACGCTCGAGCACGCACTTTCACCTTGCTCTTGCCGTCCGCTTTGATTTCCGTTCCGGGCAATTGGCCATCGACCGTAAATTCCAGCGCCGGCCCATTGCTGACAAACGAGTGTCCCGCTTTGAGTCCGGCGAACCAGCGATCCAGGTCAAGAGTCTCGCCGGTATGGACGTAGGTTCGCGCTTCGCCCAGCGTCGATCCCCAGGGCACGTCGCTTCCTGCTGCTGCGGCCAGACGAAAGCCGAGGTTCAGGTAGTCGTAATAGTCCAGCGTGTTGATGCGGCTAAATTGCAGCAACTCGACGAAGTCAATTCCTTCTGTGGTGACGTACCACGGGAAGCCTCGCGGCAAGTCGCAGCCGTTCCATGAAAAGTGAGCGAACCCTACGACGGCATCCGGCTGAGCGTGAAGTCGCTGGAATGCCAGGTCGTAAAGGTCATAGGTGGCCACATCTCTCGCCATGGCGGAGGTGTTCAGTCCGATGATGTGCCCGAAGGTGCTGCGCGGTTCTTCCTGCCCGCTGACAAGGCAATAGTCTCCGCGTCGTTCGCGAAATTTCGTGCCGAACCCGAGCTGTTTAAAATCGGTCCCGCGATGGTGTCCCATTTCAAGAACATTAACGACATGCAGGTCCTCAGCTTCAGCATAGCGCAGTAAGAAGTCGCGGTACGTTTTCTTCGTCGTGGGATGATGCACGTGAACGTCGCCGGAATACCAGCCCTTCGCGGGCAAGTCGACCCAGCGTTCGAGTTTCAACGCGTGCTGCTGATCTTCAGAAGTAACAGTGAAGGTCTTTGTTACCGGGATGTATTCCATGCCCCGTGCTGCTGAAATCTGGTAGCGACCTGGATTTAGCTTGATCGAAAAAGCAGGCTGCGTTTGGTACGCCACAGGCTCAAGCCAGAAAGGTAGCGAAGGAAGTTCTTCGTAAACAAAACTGCGGTCGTTGTTATCTCCCTTGCCTAACGTCTTCCTTGCCGGGCCAATCCAGTCTGGGTTGGCCGCTTCATATTCAACGCCGCGATAGAATTCGTTTGTCTGGCTCACTCGCTGCATGATGCGGCCATCTGGCGGTAACCGCACCGAGTTGTCTTGCAGGCTGCGAATGCAAACCATGGCGGGCACAGGCTTGCCCGACGGACCATCCAACAGCTTGAAACGGACCGTGGCCTGCGGTTCAGCGGCGTACGTCGTTTGCCCGACGGCTGAATGCGCCATAACCCAGCCAGCCAGAATGCAGGCCAATAGCGTAAGTCGATGTCGTGAAGCCATTGGATCACCTCGTGAGATTGTGGGGCACCATTCACCGTTTTGGTTCCTGGCGATCCAGTATGGCCCGTCACGATGTGTTGTCAATTGCCGCGCACATCAAGCGGGGTCTTCAGGGCAGCCCTCATCAGATACGGCGATGTTTGGCACAGTGATCGACAACGGACGGATGAACGACAAGGCTGAAACACCGTTGACCGATGCTCTGTCACCCTCTGGCCGCTTCTATCGGCCACTATTCTCGCGCGGCTTCTTGCAGTAGGTGTCGCACGGCTCGGCCACTGATGGTTTCTTTTTCCAACAGCTCGTTTGCGATCATCGCGATGGCTCGCCTGTTTACTTGGCCGTTCAGCAGATGCTCAGTCTTGTCCAGCAGGCGCTGTGCTCGTCGCTGCAGTTGGCGTTCACGAGGAGTTCGAGTGCTCAGCACGCGCTTCACTGCTTGTAGATCCTGAGCTGCACCAGCTTCGCAATATCGTTGAGTGTAGTGGCTTTCTCCCACCATTCCGGCGAGCAGGATTAGAACCTCATCTTCTACGTGATCCTGCGATGGCCGGGATCGTCCCTTTTGCATCTTGCACGCTCCCAGGCGAAAGCCTCCGGTTTGAAGCTGAGCGGGAGACACCGTGACCTTTTCAACCAGTCGTCCCAAAACGTACGCCATCACCGCATGACCGGCTTCATGGTAAGCGGTGGCGATCTGCGATGGACTCGCGGCATTCTGTGAGCTGCCGTCGGATGAATTCTCGGTCATTGCGGCCGCACGACTTCTTGCTGTCTTCAATGAACAATCGAGCTGCATTCTCGATAACGCAGTTCCGTTCGTCCGGCTAAGCGGCCGTGGAGAATGCGAGCTGTAGGCCGGATTCAGCGAAGCGCAGCTCCGGCATTGGCTATCCCGCTGTCAAACCTTAGACGCCTACTCTTATTCCGGCACCCCGCACACAGCCAGCGAGAACCAAGATATCAACCAACAGGTTTGCCAGCAATCATTCCGTCCGCCACAAGAAGCTGGCCGCAATAACGCAGATCGCGACCTATCCACCGAGCAACGCGACAACCCCGCGAGAACTAAACCGCAGGCGAATTGCTGCTGTCGTGAACCGGCCTGTCGCGGCATGCCGTTCAGTCGCCGAGGTTCAACCGTGCCGGGCACGCATTTTCGAGTTGAACGACCCGCAACTTCGCCTTCTGGCGCGTAAGGATACGCACCTTCCGGATTCACCAAATCTTTTGGAACCGACAGTCCGACTGCTGATTAACGGTGCAGTGAAAAGTGGATCCCGGATCCTCGGTGATGGTGGTGCCGGGGGCCGTGGTAGTACGGGCGACGCGGCGGATAGTAGTAGCGTGGTGCGACGTACTTCTCGACAACGATCGGCGGTGCCGACTGGTACACGCGGACTGGTGCAGCGGGCGCTGCAGTCACGGTAACTGGTCGCTGCATCGCGGCAATCACGTGCTGGCTGACGCCGTTTTCGTGCAAAGCAATAACGTCCGGAACTCGAAGCTCCTGCCGAACACCATTAGCCTGAATGTGGCTGATGATGACCGAATCGCTAAGACCTCGTTGAGACATCATGATGACGTCCTGAGGTGTCACGCTTCGGGAAATCGCCATTTGCTGTTGTTGTTGCTGCTGGTACTGGTACGCTCGCGCTTCGGCCATCTGCCGATCACGGGCATTCCCCAGGGCCGCTCCTGACATAAGTCCCACAGCGCCGCCGATCAGAGCACCTGCCAGCGGTTCGTCATTGTGCTCGCCGATCGCAACACCAGCTGCGGCACCGGCCAATCCTCCGAGGACCGAACCCCGCTGGGTATTGTATTGAGCAGATGCGGTCTGCTGAAACACAGTGGTCACCATGACCGCAACAAACAGATAACGTGACATTTGGCTTTCTCCATCGTGGGATCCGTCCCGCCAGGCCGAAAACGGCAAGGGTGAGGAAATTACGGATTACAGCAATTATCGTCAACCCGGATCCTCTGAATGAGCGGACATGAAACAATTCGCTCGCCAGCAAATTCCAGCCGTTTCAAAGCTGATTTCTACCTGCCTTCGTGCCCAGACACGATACGTAAAGACCTGTAATTGGCCGAGTCCACCTCCCGGCCTTTGTCGGAAATTGCAGTCATCGCGGCAGGCCCGATTAAGCCGTGCCGGGACCGGTCCAGCCGGGACATCGCGACGCGCTGCGGCAAAAATGGCAGGCTTGCGGTCGAGAGCGGAGATGTCACGTCGATATTTCGCGAGATGGGCGAGTTTTGGTAGACCGGATTGTTGCGGCGGCGTTTGGAAGGATTAACAAAACGGACTCACCCAATCCGGGCCGCGCCGAACCCGACGGGAACAATCGAGGATTCACCTTGGAAGCCACGCAGACCAGGATGCAGCCGCGTTGATGACGGCTCGCTTCACTTGAGGGGCATCAACTCATTCGATTTTGAAGACTGAATCGCGACGAACGTGGGATTGTGCTGGCCTTGGTTTCAAGGCGGACCTGAGAGCTGCCCGCATTCTTTGTAGCGTTTCGCTAAGCATCGGCTTGTCGTTGTAACGCCTGAGACAGCTTAGCTTCAACCAGAAGGTCCTTTGCGGAAAACACCATTGATCCAATGTACGTGTCTTCGTTCATGTAGTCATCATAGACGCAACATTGAACCCGGTAGTCTTTGTAGTCATCGGTGAGCAATCTGCGGATAGCGGTAAGGAATTCCGGAGTGCAATGTTTGGTTGTGAGTTCCAGGTGTCGAGTATGGTCCGGCCACCAATCGTCGCCGATGAATGGGGCGTGTTCGTCGACTGAATCAAAGACACGCTCAGCTTCGCGGCGAATGAGATGAATTAGGAATTCATCTTTCTTTACGTACGCTGCCTCGTCGTCGTCGCTGGTGAACTCCGCAATCAATGCTCGTCGGCGGAATAGCTCATCAAACTGTTCTGGCGACACGACCTGTGCGTTCGAAAGAAACCTGGACAGTGCATGATGCATGGAAACCACAATCACTTGGCCAAAGCTGACCAGTGCCAAAACACTCGCATCCCAATTCGGCTCACCGCCTGCTATCCGCCGTTCCGAATATGCTTAGAACAGCGGACCGTGGCCGCGGGACCGACGGCAGGCCGAAAGTTGAGCTAAGTGGAATCCGAAATGATTCGTCAGCAGCAGCGTAATCATGTCGCCGATGGTCTCAATGCTGGTGCCGGGAAAAATTTCCACGCCGTGCGGTTCGTCCATCCTGCGTGAGTCACTGCATTTCGCCGCAAGATCACGCAAACCAGCGTAAGCAGTCTCAATGGCGGTCGTCAGGGTGGAGATTGTAAACCTGGCATCTCCGTCAACTAAGCCGGAAGGATCGTCGGACGAACCGGGGCCGAAAAGTTGAAGCCAGCCTGGATGGAAAACGTCTCCACCAAGAAGCTGTTGACCAAATTCGCCCGTGACGGCAAGGTGGCCAAGTATCCAGACCGGAGGATGGTTGTGGCCCGGGCATCGTTCGTATAGCGAACCATCATCCAGGTCGCCAACCGTCTTGAGCAACAGGTTGACCTGAAAAGCATTAATCTTAAGTGCGGAATCAAACATAAGCGTTTAGCATCAATGAATTAAAATCGGATAGTCGCTGCCAGCGCAGAATCAGACAGATACACTTCACACGCCAACTCGCATTGAAGGAACGACCGGTGCACTGAAATGTTATCCAACTTTTTTTGTGATGACGGCGAGAGGCAATTCTCCAGACGCACTTTACCGCAAAAACCCCAGTATGGAAGCCGAATCAGTAAGTCCTTCGCAGTGGACTCGATGTGGCCGCCAAGGCGGCCAATTCAAGCGAATAGCGGTCTGGCTTAGACTGAAAAGTCGCGATTGGTTCCGTCCAGTTCGCTGGTTGTACTGGCGTTGTAGGAAACCAAACTACGGCGCTGATTAATGCTCAAGCTTGTACTGGCGGGCAGCCATAACCGCCTCTTGCAGGTCAAAAGATGAGTCGTCCGGGAAGTACTGAATCTGCTCGAGGCCGCACACCGGAAGTGCAATAGCGGGCTTAGCAGGATAGCGATTATCGTAGCGACAAATGAAACCGATGCACGTGGTAAGGCTCACCAACGACAAGGCGACTGCAATCAGACGAGAGCACATTGTTGGATCTCCGCGTGAACGCCGCTGTGTGCGATTTTCCGGAAGAAGTTGCCGTAAGGCATTGGGTGCTTGGACGAGAGTTTAGTGTGTCAGCATGGAACAGAGCAATCACACGTTTAGGCCACTTAGAATGCGGCGTCAATGTTATTCAGCATGTGATTGTCCCAGCCTGGTCAGTGCCATTCACCAGTGATTCAGGTCAGGCGATGGTTTTCGTGCTTATGCAATAGCACGTGACCAACCGGGCATGCCCGTTCTCACGGCGGTCGGCGTTACAGATCCTTTACCGGAATCGCAGCCAGTGGTGCGAGCCCCGAAAAGCTGCGGGGTTAGCCAATTGGGGCGATGAAGTATCGGCTGGAGACGCCTTCGATGTCATGATAGTAGTAGAAGCACTCGGGGTCGGCGTCTTGCACGGCGGCGATCATTTGCGGCAGTTCTTCCTGAGTAATAATCGTCCTGACAACGGAGAACGCATCCCCGCTTCGACCGCCGGTACCCTGGTGCGTGGTGAAGGTGCGATGTTCTGATGTTGACGCGATTGCACTGCCAACTTTTTTGTCTTGGCGGGTGATGACTGCCAGCATCGTAATCTTGAACTTGCGGTACAGGTTGTTTAACACCTCGGCTGAGGCAAAGATGTAGATGCACGTGTACATCAGGGTGTTGACGACCGATTCAAATTGTCCGTTTTTGGCGAGATCCATGGTCAGACCAAAGGCTGTAGAGACAATTGAGGCGATGATGGCGATTGACCCAACCGGTTTCAGATACTTGGTTGCAAAGTAAGCTCCCAGAATGTCTTCATCTCCGGTGGAACCTCGGTTCTTGAAGGCCAGTGCTTTGGCGGCGCCGGCAAGGATTCCGCCGAAGAGGACTAAGATGATTCGTTCGTTTTGGGGCTCCGGTTGAGCGAATCGCAGTTCCGGCAGGACGACGAGTGCCACCACAACCGTGCTCACCACGACGAGTGACCGTTTGGCGAACAGGCGGCTGACGCACGTAAATGCGAAGAACAGCAAGCCCGTTTGAAACAACACATAGAGGCCGATAAACAGCCAATAGCTTTCAAAGTAGTAGGAAAGGGCTGTCGCGATACCTTCCGTTCCGGTCAGAATGACCTTGGAGGGCAGGACGAAATACTTCAAAGCAACCGCGTACATCAGGCCAGCGACTATGATTAGACTGTAGTCGACAAATACCTGACGCACGGTTGATCCATCCTTGAAGGTCGTTGACGCACGCCGTTGTTCGAATCCGCCAGTCGGCGGGCTAATGTGCGAGTCTGAGCTGTTTCCGCCCAAATCTATTCTGGTCAGAGAACCGCTGCAAGCGTGCAGTGATCCTGGATTCGCTGCAGTTTGATTTGGGGGATTTCAGTTTGGGAGGCCCAACGAGCGGGCTCATTTGTGTGCAAGCTAACGAAAAATCCAGTCGCTTCTCGCTCGTTGTCTGATGCTATTCGCCGTCGGTACTTTGTGGCGCATGCGAGCGGGCGGCCGTGCCTCCGTTCAGTGACCTTCGGCCATTGGGGTTTTATTTGTCGAACCAAACCTGCCGCCGATGTACGCCATCGGCAGGTAGGCGCCAATCAGGTCCAAAGCGGCGAACCATATTGGGCCGCCGATCTTGGCCACCATCGCGATGCCGCCCATGAGGAACATCACACCAATGACGATTGCCAACTTCATTTGATGACTGGCTGCCAGCTTTGCGGCGACGAATGCCCCGGTGAGAGTGCCCAATGCGTGAGCCAGCCAGGGAGGCACAAAATTGGCCGGCTTGAGCAGCAAAAGGTTTCCGGCGAGTTTATCCATGTCGGACAGATCAACGCCTTCAGGAGGCGGAATCAGCATCGGTCCGACGGTGACGATCGACATGTTGACAATGCTGCCGATCACGAGGCCGGCGCTGACTGCAAGTGAGTTTCTGACAATCGGGGACATCGTTCGTACTTTCCGCTGAAGCACTGGAGCGGGCGACCTCATTACGTACCTTCATTCCCATGCTAACTTCGCAGCGTATCAGAATACAGCGAGTGATTTCTGTGTGACGACGCCCCCGTTTCGCTGGTGGACAGTGTTGCTCCGCCTGTTCGACGACGCTAGCATCCATTCACACCGTGGCCAACTGTGGCCCGGTGCGCGTTGAGGTTAGGAGCGTCCTTGTCATGAGCGGCGATTTTAGCTTGCCGGGCGTCTACGTTCGCAGCTGATCGAGAGATGGACTACGTAGTGAATGAATGCCGAGTCTGACGGTTGAAAACTATTTGAAAGCCGCGCTGCAACTGGAGTTGAAGTCGGGGCAGTCGCGCGTATCGCCCGGCGCATTGTCGGCTCGGCTGAAGGTTTCGCCGGGGACCGTCACCAGCATGCTGAAGACACTGTCCGAATCGGGACTCGCCAATTATGTGCCGTACGAAGGCGTGGAACTCACGTCTTCCGGTCGCAAGCTGGCCATGCGAATGCTGCGACGACACCGGCTGATTGAGCTGTTTTTGCACAGCACTCTGAACCTGACCTGGGATCAGGTCCATGAAGAAGCAGAAGAGCTGGAACATGCCGTCAGTGAGTTCCTGATTGATCGCATTGACGACTTTTTGGAACACCCCGAAACTGATCCTCACGGTTCGCCTATTCCCGCAGCCGATGGACAAATGAGGGGCGACTTTTCGGGAACCGTTCCGTTGGACCAATGCAAAGTGGGAAGTGATGTGCGCTTCGTTCGCGTCGTCAATCAGCAGCCCGATTTTCTGCGGTATCTCTCAGAATCCGGATTTGAACTCGGGGCAGTTGGCCGGATCGTTGAGAACAGCGAAGATGCGGGCGTTGTGCGGTCGGACATCGACGGCGTGCAGTTCACCGTCGGGTTGAACGCGGCCCAAACGATCCGAGTCGAACCTGTTGCTTCTTCACTTTGAAAGTCTCTTCACGTGTCTCACGACATCTACGAAAATCCACTGATCACACGGTACGCGTCTCGCGAAATGGCGGGCATCTGGTCGGCTCAGAAAAAACATTCCACGTGGCGGCGGCTATGGATCGCGCTGGCTGAATCTCAACAGGAACTTGGCCTGCCCATTACCGACGAACAGCTTTCAGAAATGCAGGCCACGGTCGACGACATCGACTTCACTCTGGCCGCAAAGTTCGAGCTGGAACGCCGGCACGACGTTATGGCTCATGTTGAGACGTGGGCGACGCAGTGCCCGAAGGCGAAGCCAATCATTCATCTGGGTGCAACCAGTTGTTATGTGACAGACAATTCTGAGCTGATTCAGATCAAAGAAAGCCTGCTGGTCGTACGGCGTCGGCTGGTTCAGGTGATCGACCAGTTGGCGAAGTTTGTGGTGGAATACCGCGATTTGCCGTGTTTGGGCTTCACACATTTGCAGGCCGCTCAGCCAACAACCGTCGGCAAACGAGCGACTTTGTGGTGCTGGGACCTGCTGTTGGACCTGGAAGAGCTGGAACACCGCATCGACACGATTCGCTTTCGGGGCGTGAAAGGGACGACGGGAACTCAAGCGACATTCCTGAGTCTGTTTGAAGGCGACCACGGTAAAGTTGAGCAGCTCGATCAGCTGGTGACTCAGAAGATGGGCTTCACGGATCGCCACGCGGTGACGGGGCAAACGTATTCGCGCAAGTTCGATTCGCAGGTGATGGCGACGTTGAACGGGCTGGCCCAATCGTGTCACAAAGTGGGCAGCGACATTCGGATTCTGCAGCACAAGAAAGAACTGGAAGAACCATTCGAGAAGAAGCAAATCGGTTCGTCGGCGATGGCCTACAAACGCAACCCAATGCGAAGCGAACGGCTGTGTGCGTTGTCGCGGTTTGCCATGAGTCTGCAGGCGGGCACGGACAACACAATGGCGACTCAGTGGATGGAACGCACGTTGGACGACAGCGCCATTCGTCGGCTTGCTGTGCCACAAGCGTTTCTGGCGATAGATGCGTGTCTGATTTTGTACCGCAACATCACGGACGGTATGGTTGTGTACCCGAAGACGATTGAGAAGCACCTCAATGAGGAACTTCCTTTCATGGCCACGGAAGAGATTCTAATGGCGGGCGTGCGAGCCGGTGGCGATCGACAGGATCTTCACGAAGTGATTCGAGTCCACAGCCAGGCAGCGGCCGCGGAAGTCAAGCAGAACGCATTGCCGAACGACCTGATTGAGCGGCTTCAGAAAGACGAAGCCTTCGCCGGAATCGATCTGGCGGGAACGCTGGACGCGAAGAAGTACATCGGCCGTGCTCCTGAACAGGTTGATGCATTCATCGCCGAACAGGTTGAACCAGTCCGAGCTCGCTACGCTGAAGACCTTGCCGGGGCTGCGGAAGCTGTGCGCGTGTGATGCCATCGAAACGATTATAGCCGAAGTGCTCGTTTCACGATTCTTCATCAACCGCATATCTGGTGTATAGAACGGGGATAAGGAACGCGGCGCTCGCCGACAGGAAGCAGCCGCACCATAGCGCCCAACATACCCCGAGGTATCCGGTCATCGCCGGATTAGAGACCTTTAGCAAGAGAGGATAGGATAAGGAAACGCTCATACCGGCGAACATCATGCCTGCGTAGCACCTGCCAACAAGAATCGACTTTGTCACGCAGAACGCGGCCGGTGTACTTAAGAACGCAAAGAGGAAGGCCACGTAAATCAGCGAGGACAGCGAATGAAGAATGCCTCGTCTGTTCCCTGTTCCTGTTAGCGGAGTGATCTCTGAAAAGGAAACCAGACCAGTGATCGGGAGCGTGAGTGACAACACTATAAGGATCCACGCCAGGATCAGACAACCACCACTAATGCGGCGCATGGTCGATCGATGACGGTCTCTCGCTAGATCGAAGTGCAGCATCTCCGGCGGTTCTGACATCCGGAACGCTGGTCTTTCTGATTCATCTGTCATAGCGTGCGGCCATATTGGAAAACAAGTGATACCAAGGAAACTTACGCTACGGATTGCTTCTGATGACAAACGAGATTGTTGAGATTGACGGATACAAAGTTGGGACTGGTCGGCCGTTGCTGCTGATCGCAGGGCCGTGTGTCATGGAGTCGGAATCCATGATCATGCAGGTGGCTGAACACCTAGCGGCGCTGCGAGACAAGCTGAACCTTCAGATTGTCTTTAAATCGAGTTTCGACAAGGCCAACCGCACCAGTGTCGACAGCTATCGCGGGCCCGGGCTGGACGACGGCATGAAACTGTTGGAGAAGGTCAAGCAAGCCACTGGGCTGCCGACCACGACCGACATTCACGAAGCCGCCCACGCGGCTCCGTGTGCTGAAGTGTGCTCAATTCTGCAGATTCCCGCGTTTCTGGCTCGTCAAACCGACCTGCTGGTGGCGGCTGCCGACGCTGCGGTCGCCCGAAATATCTGCGTGAATGTCAAAAAACCTCAGTTTGTTGCCCCCGAAGACACGGTCCACGCCGTAAAGAAATGTGAAGCTCGTGGTCTGCAGAAAGTGATGCTCACAGAACGCGGCACGGTCTTTGGGTACGGTCGGCTGGTCAACGACTTTCGTTGCGTCCCGATTATGAAGTCCTTCGGGGTCCCCGTGGTCTTCGACGCGACTCACAGCGTCCAAACTCCCGGTGGAGCCACAACCGGTGGTCAGCGAGAAATGGTGGCCCCGCTGGCTCGAGCCGCTGTGGCGATTGGTTGCGATGCCGTTTTCTTTGAAACTCACCCCGACCCGGACAATGCGAAAAGTGACGGACCAAACATGGTGCCGCTACAGGAATTCGAAAAACTGGTACAGCAACTGACCACGCTTCGCGAAACAATTAACACTCTCGGTTAGCGTTCGCAATAATTCAGCCGAGCGAACACTTTTGTGGGTATCCCGCCGTTCGAGCGGAACCTGCGAGTTCGACAAAGCCGTGGCGAGCGCAGACACGGCTGAAGTTCTGTTGGCCATCCCCGAATTATCACAGCCTTTCTACTCGCCCAAACGGATCAAACCAACCGTGAGTACTCGATTCTACAGACCGATTTCTGCTGTTTTCTGCGTGCTGCTGACGACTGTTTTCCTGTCCGGCTGCAACAACAATCGCGAAGAAGATGCAACAGTCGCGGGCAGCGGCAAGGGCAACGCTGCCGCGCCTAATCAGGAAACGGAAGGCGAAAAGTGCCGCAACAAACTGGCCGGTGCGATTCGGCGAGTCGGCCCGGAAGCACTTTCTGTTCAGGCCAATCCAGAACGGTCCATCAACGGGCTGAACGCCTGGATTGCATCCTGTGCCGCGGATGAAATGTCGGCTCTGGAAATCAGTGACGCAACACTCAAGATGGTGGATTCCAACCCTCGCGTCACAGCCGGACGTTTCACGGCTAACGACGCGTGGTATATCCGCGACAGTTTGTTGCTGCGAGATCTGACGTCCGCTGTGTGGGAACGAACAGATTCTGATGACAAGCAAGCGGCCGGGAAAGACGCCTTGCGTGTCATCCGACTCTTTCAATGGCTGGTGCGAAATGTGAGCCTGCTGCCGGATGGCGCCGACCGCGTGCCGCTGGGGCCGTTCGACGTCCTGCTTACCGGTCGCGGTACGCCTCAGGACCGGGCCTGGATTTTTGTGGAAGCGTTGCGGCAGCAGTACATTCATTCCGCGTTTATCGTGTCGACCGAAGCGGAACCGGAAGAAGGTGGTGACCTGCTGGCGACAGCAGAATGGCTGGTGGTCGTGCAGTTGGAAGACGGCAGCATGCTGTTCGATCCGACGGTCGGCGTCGCTGTTCCTTCTGGCGAAAACCTTAACCTGAAAGCTCCAGCACCAGCCTCCGTAGCCGCACTTGCCGAGCATCCTCGGTGGAAGTCTGTTTCCGTTCGCCTTGTCGCGCAACTGGCGACGTTCGCTCCGCGTATGCTTGTGTTGCAGAACCAGTTGGCGGCTGAAGATTCGGCCGTTCTGTATGAAGAACTGACTGGCGGTATTTCGGATACGACGCCACTGATCGACCTTGCCGTCGCTGCCGGCGACGGGGTATGGACTGCGAAAGATGTGTCGATCTGGGCCTATCCGGAAGAGCAGGTTGTCGCGGCGGCGTCGCTTTCGGAAGGGCAGTTGCTTGCTTACACCAATCTGCTGAGACCGTTTGACGCTCCGTTTGAACGGGCCATTCAATCGTCCAGAAATTTGGAAGATATTCCCGCCGTTCCCCGAAACCTGAGTGATGAAGAACGCAAGCAAATGGTGGAGGAACGCATTATGAAAGCCTACGAAGTGTTTTCGGCGGACCAGTCCAGCGAGAACATGTTCGGCACCCCGTCGCGCCGATTATTGAAGGCTCGCATCAGTCAGATTATGGGCCACACCGACACGAGTGTCATTCAGCAGCTTCAGCAAATTCGAATCACCAGCATGCAGGATTCGTTTCAGATTGCGGTGCCGGAAGCGGTCCGCGAGCAGGTGCCTGGCATGCCGAAAATTATGACGATTCCGTTTCCGCCACTGGTTCGCGAGGTCAACCAATCGTCGACCGGTGATTCATTGTACTGGACGGCCATGTGCCAGATGGATCGAGGCGAAGTGGGGGCATCAATCACCACTTTGGCAAACTATCGCCGCCAGTATCCGGATGGAAAATGGAAGTACCCATCCATGGTAAGTCACGCCGAAGCACTGCTGCAGCAGGAACGAACTGAAGACGCCATCGCGATGCTGCAACAGGCCAATCAGGACGACAACCCGGAAAAGCAACGAGTCGCTCTGATGTTGGATGCACTACAAGCGTCTGATGAATAGTGGGCTGCGATGCTGCCAGAGCTCCGTGTAAGCCGCTTGGCGCTGTTACCTGCCGCAGATTGGAATATGTCCCAACCAAAGACAGGCAGCGCTGACGAGCCAATAGTGACGCCCCGCGAACAATCCCAGACCGTCCAGTTCTTTCGACCGGCGGCATGTTGGGGCGGATAGCATCGCTGATGCACCGCTTGAATGTCAGAGGGCTCTGGAGGTCGCCCGCCTAGTTTCGCTGCACCGATCGTGCCGCGTCCAGCAGAGCGGCGAAGATGCAAAACGGGTAGCTCGGGAGCTGCAGTCGATCACCGGGAGCAGAATCTTGCTACGGATTCGGTTGTGGCCTGAAAAAAGAAAAGCCCGGCTTTAGACAAAGCCGGGCTTCTTTTATGTCCTCAACCGCCTGAAGCTGGCTGAGAAATTGGATTACGAAAACCCAATTTAGTTCGCTTTCTTATCGTCACCAGGCAGCTCACCGGCTTTGATCAGATCGCCGAAGGTCTTGCCTTCTGTAGCGCTCTTTTCCTTTTCAGCCTTCTCAAGAGCTTCCTTGATCTTATCTTCGTCGGTCTGATTTTTCTTGCCGAGGTTCTTACCGACAGCCACGCCGTAATTGTTGCGGGCCTTCTTCTTTTCTTTGGCATCCTTTGGATGGCAAACGGTGCAGCTAAGCTTACCGTTGTCACCACCGTGCTTTTTGGCCAGATCCGGATACGTCTTGGTCATAACCGCAGCGTACTTCGGTCGAGCTGACGCTTCCTCACTGGTCAAAGCGAGAATTGAAAAGACACAGGTACCAGCGATCAGGAATCGACCGAGGGTTTTCAGACTACGCATTCAATTGCCTCCAAAGTTCAAAATTTTGACGTTAAGGTCACCACGGAGCAGGCGACACTGCCATTCTTCGGCCAATCGGCCTCTTGATCAATGCCAAATCTACTCGATATTGCAGCACTATCTCACAGGACGCGCAATTCGTTGTCAAGTGACAGCAGCTCTCAGCCTACGCATTCCGCCTGATGTGAATCCTCTACCATTAGGGCACTTTCCGTTTTGTCGTGGACGATTCGGGCTCTTGGAAAACAGCCTTCATCGTCCGAGCCGCTTACCGCGCGGCCACAAGTCAGCTAGATTCGCTGTCGTGCCAGCTCTGGCGACGTTCAGGGCTGTTTTCGTTCGACCACATACTGACGATGACGTTCGGCTGACGTGGGCTTGCGTATGCTAAACGGCGGCCGTCGCGAGAACTCAGCCTGAACCGCTTCGGCTCGCCCGGCGTTGTAAGCGTCTAAATGAGCGTGAAGCAGGTATCGCAGGACCAGCGGGTTTTGCCGGTTGATCACATAGTGCTGTTGCATGGCGAAGGAGGCGCCCATCCAACCATCCTGCCGTACATGCCAGAACGTCGGATAGTGCGGGTTGTCCGGGTGATCGAAATAGGTGATGCCTTCCGTAACCACGTGTCTATCGGAGCCCGATCCGACTCCGACGGGGCCACTGTAATCCATCCATCTGGCCTGCTTTCCGAAAACGTTTTCTTCACCAGAACGGCCTTCACTGTCTGTAATCCGGCCTCCACCAAAAAACGATGACAGCGTTTTCGAAACTCGCACAGCCAGCAGCCCGAAATTCGTCTTGTTTAGCGTCACAGTATCGAGTCCCGGACCAGGCCGCAGCGTGAGTTGCAGCTCAAGGACGTGTTCTTTTTCGTTCACAGGCCTTAGAGCTGCAACCAGATCCTGTTCCATCAGTTCGTTGTCGCTTTCGTCGAACCAGCCCAGGGCACACGCCATCACGGCTTCTTCCTGACCATCGCGGTAGGCGTACCAATGCTTCTGGCGGATTTGAGCCTTCGTCGAATCGGACCAGAAGTCGACGTCGTTGATTTTCTGAGACGCAAACCAGACGGATCGATGGTGGTCGTGGTTCTCAGCGCCCGGATGCCCCATGCGAGTCAGCGATATGCCGGACGGTCCCGTGAAGGGATAGAAAAACGGACGCGGGTACTTTTTGTCAAAGTGCCAACTCAGTTTTTGCACACCGTCGACGCGAAGCGAGACCTGATGATCGGGCAACGGAATCACTTCGCATCGCTGGAGCTTAAATTCGTCGGCGTGGGAGCATTCGCAATAGGCTATCGATGTCAGAATCAAGAGTGATCGCCACAGGTTCATGCTTCGTCCTCTTCCGGCAGAGCCGGTATTTCTCGCGTTGTTTGTTCGCTGAATTCTTCAGTTTGTGAGGCGAGCACTTCGACCGCAATTTCGGTGTCGCCCAGAAAAATACGGTCACCTGTTTGCAGCACGTGGCACGTAATGTCGTGGCCGTTCACGATGGTGAGATTGGTGGAATCCATGTCGTGAATTTCGAATTGCCCAAAGTCGTTCAGGCGAATTTCGGAATGCTGGCGACTAAGCAATTCGTCCTGGATAGTGATGTCCACCTGTTTACTGCGGCCAAGCACGACGGGCAACTGATCGCCGGTCAACTCCACACGGGAGTTTGCCAGCGCGGGTGAAGTCAGGACGAGTTTCTTCACGAGCGTTTCCCTTTTTAATCAATCAAGAAGCGGCCGGCATCGTTTTGTAGCCGATAGGCGAGCGATGCGTTCCGGAAACGATTTGTTGCACATCCCTGGTGCAAACCCGCCATACACAAACCATGCATCAACCGTCTACGCGGTGTAACCGGACGTAGGGTTTCCCAGAATAACCACCTTCATCCGTGCGTCTTGCGCGTTCGTCGAAATGGTGAACTAAGTTTACATACATTCGAATGCTTAGGTTTCTGCGAACGCAACTGCGATGACGACGGATATTTCCGACACACTGCCACCAAATGCAACTGCCCCGGATTCGCCGGGAAGAGTGACAGCTGCGCAGCGTTTCGCGGAATGCATTATGCAACGTCTGGACGCACTCGACCAGCGTCTGGATACCCTCGCCCCCGCAAACGCACCGAGCAACGACGCTGGCTCTGCGGAAGCCACCGACCTGACGCCAATTCGGCAAGTTCTTGAGCAACAGTCGGCGGCAATTACATGCATCGCCAGTTCTGTCGCCGAACTTAAGAACAGCCTTGCGTCTGGAAACGCCAGCGGCTCAAAAGAACCGGACGTTGCCCCCGCGGAAGCGGAACCAGAAGACGAGAACGCTGCATCGGCTGATGAGGCTGCCCCGGCGGAAGTGGCGGACGCGTGGTCGCAAATTCGTCAGGCATTCTTGACGGAAGAAGCGGAACCGTCGTCGACGGCAGAAAGCACTTCGTCTGACGGTGCGGAGGCTGACGCGAATGAAGGCGATGAGCCGCCGCCGCAGCCTGCCGTTAGCTCGCCTACCGCTGAAGCCGCTGTGACGGTGGAAAAATGTGAGATTCCGGCGGAGCAGATACCTCGTCCCGTTGACTGCGCAAAACTGTCGAACGAACAGTTAATCGCAGCAGTCCATGAACGCGATGAATTTGCGACGCTGTTGATGCACCGCCTGCAGGCTCGCCTGCTGCGAGCTCAACCTCTGACATCTGATCAGCTCGCCGAGATGGCCGAAACGCTGCCGGACGATCTGCAGACTCGAGTTATCAGCACGCTCAAGCTTATGGACACCCAGGCACGCCTGGGAGAACTTGAGCTATCGCTGGAACGAGCTCAACTCGCAAGAAAGAAGTCGGCTCTACAAACAGCCCACGAAAAACTAGCGGCCTCAGCACGCGTGATTGGGCTTACGCTTAATGACGACGGAAACGTGGTTGGCGAAGTCAACGTCGCCGCCAAAGGCACGCGCGGCAGGCAATGGCTGGGCGCCATGGGCTTTGGAAACTAGACCACTCCACGCCAAAATGGGAGCACGGTTCCTTCAAGTGTGGCCGGGATTGGACTAAGCGCAGCGAAGGAAACCACGGGGTTCCCCTGCGACAGCCACGAAAGACCGTCGCAGGGTTTGGGCTTCATCCACAAGTGCTGTTATTTCGCAAACACTTCGTGTTGAGCATCGCCGCCGCTGATGACGTAGGCGACCAAATTCAGGATCTCGTCTTTCGTCATGCGATTGAACAGGCCCTCGGGCATTGGTGACGTCTTCGACACGATGAGTTCGTCAATTGTCTTGCGGTCGATACTCACACGTTTATTGGGGTCTGTGAGGTCGGTGTTCAGCGTAAGCTGGTCGCCGCTGAGATTGACCACCACGCCTGTGTGAGTCAGGCCGGCCTCTGTGACGACGGTGATGGCCGAAAACTGTTCGTTAATCACCTTGCTGGGATTCAGCACCTGATCCAGCAGGTCGTGCGGTGAATAGCGACGACCGGCAGAAGTCAGGTCCGGTCCTGTCATGCCACCTTGATTCTGGAAGCGGTGGCAGGCATAACAACCGGACGCCGCGAACATCTTTTGGCCATTCGCGTGGTCGCGTTTCGTCAATTCTGATTTTGCGGCAGCGGACAGTTCGTCGAGTGTCCACTTGGTTTCGCTGCGTCCGGCAAAAACTTCGCCAAGGTGTTCAAGGGCGGACTTTTTCTCCGGCTTCTTCGCCAGCAGCGCGGCCATTGACGATTTCTCGGCGGGCGTCAGTGAGGCGACAGCGTCGTTGCGGATGAATTCGATGAACTTTTCAAAGCTCGCTCCGCCGCGATAGTTGGCCGCTTTCAGGAACCATTCGAAGTACGAAGTTCGTAGTTCGGGCGTCCAGCCTGCCGTCAGCATGCGAATGGATCGAGCGTACTGCATCTGTTCTTCCTGCGTGGGAGCAGTGTTGATCAGTGCGATGGCCTTGGCGGCGACGGTCGGGGACTGCAGCCAGCCGAGTGTTTCGCACAGCAGCCAGTTGACCTCGGGCGACTGTGAAGGAAACAACGGATCGAAACGTTCAATTAGTTTGGCAACCGTCGCGTCGTCGGGCCGACCAAATCGATTCAGGATAATCTGGGTGGCTCGTTGAAGAGTGAGTTGCTGCGGTTCGGCAAGCTTCTGAGCATCGATTGCAATCACGGCGTCCAGAAGTTTACTTCGGATCGCCGCGTCAACAGGCGGCGTTTCCGGCTTACGGTGCTGAGGACAAACGCCTGTCACGCGAGCCAAAGCCAGGAGTGCTTCGACCTGTTTTGCCGGATCGGATTCCGTCAGCGCCTTGTCGGCCCATTCGGCTGTGGGCTGGTGTTCAACGGCGGTGCGAGCGGCAAAGCGGATGAATCGATCGTCGTCCGCAAGATACGGCCACGCGGTTTGAATCGCTTTCGGATTCTGATGACCGTGGAACTGCTCCAGCATGTGTCGGGTGTCGCGAGCCTTGTTTTCTTTCGCAACGTACTGCACAGGAGCGGTCGATTCGTCACCGACGTATGTCACTCGATACAGCCCCGATTGCACACGGCGGCCACCGATCGTGAAATACATCGCACCGTCGGTCGGGTGGATAATCGCGTCTGTGATCGGCAATGGTGCACCGGTGACAAATTCTTCTTTCGTCGCGGTATAGGTCGCTCCGTCGGGTTCCAAATGAACGGCGTACAGCTTGCCCCAACTCCAGTCCAACGAGTACAGCGCGTTTTGATACTTGGCTGGGAACTTCGCGCCGTATCCGAATGTCATGCCGGTTGGAGAACCCGGACCGATGTCCAGAACGGGTGGAAGGTTGTCGGCGTAAAAGGGCATCCGCTTGCCGGCACCGTTTCGCCAGCCGAATTCGGCGCCGCTGGTCACGTGGCAAATTCGGGTCGGTCGGTACCATGGCGTGTTGAAATCGTATTCCATGTCCGCGTCATAGGTGAACAGTTCGCCGTCGCGGTTGACGGCGGCGTCAAAGATGTTGCGGAAGCCGGATGCAACTGCTTCAAACTTCTGACCGTCCGGTGTGACGCGATAGATGATTCCCCCCGGCGCCAACACGCCTCGATTATGGCCGCGACCATCAGGCATACTCGGCAGCAAGTGGTCTTCACCCCAAACCTGCCGCACGGGCGACGTGTCGGCCAGTGGCGGCGGAGTCGTGTTGTTGCCGGTGACGAGGTAGAAGGCTTCGCCGTCGGGAGTTGGCACCAACGCGTGTACGCCGTGATCGCTTCTGGAATCGACCTTGTGCAGCAGTTCGACTTTGTCCAACTGATCATCACCGTTGCTGTCGGTGATGCGGTACATCCCGGATGAAATTTTTTGCTCGTAGTCATTCACACCCACGTACAGAGCATCAAAGGCCCAGATCATTCCGTTGACGCCTCGAATGTTGGCCGGCACCTGCTCAACGTCTGCCCCGCTGACAGCTTCACCAGGGGCTGGCGGAGTGATCCGATACAGGCCACCAAACTGATCGCTAACCAGCAATCGGCCCTTGTTGTCCGTGCAAAGATTGACCCATGAACCCTGCTCCTGCCCCGGTACAGAATAAAGCAGTTCGACCTGGAACCCTTTGGCCGCTGAAATGCGATCGATTGGCGTGGCTTTATTGCCGCCAATGGCCGCACCAGCTGGCGGTTTAATCTGCGGAGTCGCAGGTGGCTGGTTCGCTTTTTGAGCCGCGCGAGCACGCTGTTTTCGCTCCTTTCTGGCATTCTGAGCGGACGCTTCAGGCGACAAACAGACGCAACACAATGCGATGGAAAGGGCCAGGCAGGCCGTGGTAAACCAAGACAAACTTTTCATTTTTACCTGTTCAAAACAACGGAGTTGCGCGGGGAGTATTTCCGTAGAACCCCAGCTGTTTTGGCGTTAGTCACGGTTGCGAACGAACCTGGCCAATGCCAAAACGGCTGGAAAACTATGGGCCACTTCAGATGGCTGAAGCGTTTGAAATTTGCTTCAGAATTGTAACACGAACAAACGGGATTCAACAAACCGCTGATCGGGCGATTTCCTTGTTGGCCATCGCCGGCTTTCGTCGTGACGTCAATCCTGTCGCAGCAAACGCACGGCTCGATCGACATACACGAGGCCACTCCAGATGGTCACAATCACAGCGGACCACAGCAGGACATCTCGTGCAGGAGCCAGCCATGGCCAATGCAGATCGGGATTCAGTGACAGCAGACTGGCGGTGACGGCCACGCATTGCAGCATCATTTTGGCTTTGCCGGTAAAGCTGGCCGAAAAGTCTTTGCCCTGTTGTTCAAGGAAGCCACGCAGGCTGGAAACGAACATCTCACGGCCGATCACAGCGATCACCATCCAGGCATTGACGCCGGATTCGATCGTATGGCCATCGTGCATGGCACCATTCTTCGCCAGCAAAAACAGAAACGTGCCGCCGACGATAATCTTGTCGACGAATGGGTCGAGAATTCGGCCCAGCGTTGTGACCTGCCCGTATTTGCGAGCCAGGTAGCCGTCCAGCCAGTCGGTGGCGGCGGCGAAAACGAACAGGGCTGCCGACGCCACCCAGTAGCCGCCGATGTCGATCAGAGCGAACAGGACGATCGACAGCACAAGGCGCGAGACCGTGATCAGGTTCGGAAGGTTCAGCGATTCGCGTCCCAGCGTGGCGGGCGGGCGAGAAGCTGCGTTCGGTTGTTCCGATTCGGTCATGCTAATGGGGTTACTCAACAATCTCCGCAACAGAAGCCACGCCAACCAGATCGTAGTCCTCCTGCCGCACGATCTCAACGGGCACCATACTGCCAATTTCGAGGTTATCGCCCGACACAAACACGTTCGAATCGATTTCCGGAGCGTCTGCGAACGAACGGCCAAGGTAAACGCCTTCCTCAACCTGTTCGTCGATGATGACGTCCAGTTCGTAGCCGATCAGCGACTTCGCGTGTTCGAAGGCAATCTCCTGCTGGATCTGCATCAATTCGTCGCGACGAGCTTCCTTGACTTCTTCGGGAAGGTGGCCATCCAGTTTTGTCGCCGGAGTGCCCGGTTCAACAGAATACGTGAACACGCCCATGCGTTCAAAACGCGTATCGACGACGAAGTCTCTCAGTTCCTGAAACTGTTCGTCGGTTTCGCCCGGGAAGCCGGCGATGAACGTTGTCCGCAGCACGAGGTTGGGAACTCGTTCACGCAGCTTGCCGACCAGTTCTCGAGTTTGCTCCGCGTTGACGCGACGCTGCATCCGTTTTAACACTGCTGAATTGATGTGCTGCAGCGGCATATCCAGATACGGCAGCACTTTTGCAGAACCGGCGATCTGGTCGATTAGTTGATCCGTGAAGTGGACGGGATACAGATACATCAGCCGAATCCAGTCGATGCCTTCCACCTGTTCAAGTTGCTGCAGCAATTCGACCAGCCGCACTTCGCCGTACAGATCCTTGCCGTAGTAGGTGGTGTCCTGAGCGACAATGATGAGTTCTCGAACGCCGTCTGCCGCGAGTTCCTTCGCTTCTTCGATCACCATTTCGATCGGCTTGGTCACGTGCTTGCCGCGCATCATCGGGATGGAGCAGAACGTGCACGTGCGGTCGCAGCCTTCGGAGATTTTCAGATACGCAAAGTGCTGTGGCGTGATCCGCAACCGAGCGCGATCATCCATTGCTTTAATCGGCGCGGGGCGGAAGAGTTCTCGCTGTTCGGCCGCTCCGCCGACTAATCGATCAGCCACGCGGTTGATTTCGTCGCGTCCGAAAACGCCGACGACGTGATCGATTTCGGGCATCTCGTTGATAAGCCCGCCTTCTTCCAGCCGTTGAGGCAGGCAGCCCGCCACGATCACGCCTTTGGTCTTGCCGCTGCGTTTCAGGTCCAGCATTTCCTGAATGACGGCCTTCGATTCCGCTCGCGAGCTTTCAATAAAGCCGCACGTGTTGACGATCACGAAGTCTGAATCTGACGGATCGGTTACCAGTGAATAGCCGTCCTGAGCCAGCGTGCCCAGCATTTTTTCGCTGTCGACCAGATTCTTCGGGCAGCCAAGACTGACAAAGGCGTAGCGTCCTTTGGCCGGGCCAGTGGCGTCGGGCACGTCGAGCTGCGGCGCTGCCGGTGGATCGGGATCGATGATAGGAAGTGGATTCATGGCAGGTTTTTAGCCTTGTTCCTGTTCGTTAGGTGGCCGACACGTCTCACAGGTCGACAGATTCAATCGTCCGGATCAAAAAGTTGCTGTTGCTGAACCCGCGCCACGTCGTCGTTGCCAATTATCCGTGACCAGGCCAGCGATTCAGTTTGCAATGTTACCTGTTTTGCCACTGCTAACGTCGTCCGCCCAGCGGCTGTTCAGGGGGCTCCTACCCGGACGGAACGGCCACGCACGACGGTGAAACACGACTGGTTAGGCAGCCCCGCATCATACGAACGGGCGCGTGGGAATCCAGTACTGACAGTGTAGCTGTCCCGTCGCCGACGCACAAAACGCTTCGTCGCCGATTTTGAAAACGCTCAGAACCCTCCACCACTTGGTGGTGCTTTTCCGAATTCCGGCATTAGAGCCCTTGGCTGGAGACTTTGCGGGCCTCAAGCTGGCGATTTCGAGCCAACTCGCTGAATTCGCCCGCAGCGGTTTGTCGCCCGCCGGTCACGCACCTGCGGTGTCACCGGCTGCAGCCGCGCTGCTGAAATCGATCATCAGGTCTGAGGCGAGATTTTCGAGTTCAGTTTGCAGGACGCCCGTGTCCAGTTCCGCCGGAAGCCGGATCCGAACGGTCGCTCGAAAAATGGGACCGCCACTGTGCGGCGCGTCGGAACATTCAGTCGTCAATTCTTCGACGTTGACATTGTGAGCAACCAGCACCTGTGTCACTTCTCGCACGATCCCAGGGCGATCGTTTCCGACGACACTAAGTTGCCAAATCGGGGCAGAATTACTGGCCGGGCGCGCGGACGAATCGACTTCTGTGACGACCTTTAATCCGTGAGCCTTCAGGTTCTGCAAACCGTCGGCCATTGCGGCGACATCTGCATCGGCGACGTCCAGAAGAATGATCCCCGCAAACTGGCCAGCCAAATGAGACATGCGACTTTCAAGCCAGTTGCCGCCATGTTGTCGCACAACGTCTGACACGGCCCCGACCAGCCCTGGGCGGTCTGGTCCAATTACAGTCACAACCAACGACGGCATCGCTTTGTCTTTCTATTCTGTGAGTCTGTTTAATCAACGACGTTCTTCGCAAAACCTTCGACCCGCTCGCACACGTTCCGTTCAACGGCGGACGGCTGGCTTTTTTGCTGAAGCGAAGAATCCTGTGTTTTGCCTGGTGTTTGGGTGTGCGCGCTCGCAGTTGGCTGTAATACTTGCCCGCCACGCCAACCAACTGCGAATTTTGGAAACGTCAATCTGATGGGCAGCGACAACAGATATCCCTGCGTTCTTTTGTTCGGACCACCGGGCGTCGGCAAGGGAACTCAGGGGAAAATTCTGGCCAACATACCCGGCTTTTTTCATCTCTCTGTGGGCGACGTCTTTCGATCGATTGATATCGGATCGCCCAACGGGAAGGAAGTCTACAACTATCTGTCGCGCGGGGAACTAGTGCCGGATGAATTGACGATCAAGATCTGGAAAAAAGCAGTGGGAGCCTACGAGGCTCTGTCATGGTACAAACCGCGCGAAGACCTGCTGGTGCTGGACGGCATGCCGCGCAACCTGGCTCAAGTCGACATTGTCAAAGAATACCTGAACATCTACAAAATCATCTACCTCGAGTGCAGTGACGAGGAAGACATGATCCACCGAATTCGTCGTCGTGCGATCCGGGAAAACCGAGCCGATGACGCGAACGAAGACGTGATCCGTCATCGCTTTCAACTTTACCAGCAGGTGACTCGCCCCGTTCTGGACAGATACGATCCGTCGATGATCGAGCGAATCGACTGTAATGGATCCCCGGCCGAAGTGCTGCGTTCTATTTTGGACTGCACAATTCCTGTCCAGAACGAACACTTCCGCAGCAATATGTAAGCGTGGCTCATTGTGTGGGAATGGATTCGAAAGCTGCCGCTCACAATTCTGATCCCGTGCATGCTGATCTCCATGATCGGGCTGGCGGGGCTGAATCGAGCCGACCAGTTGTACGGTCCGTCAAAGTTGTTCGAACGGCAATTGATCTGGCTGACGCTTTCATGGACGGCCATGCTGCTGGCGACGTCGGTGCCGTATCGATCGCTAAAGCACTTTAGTCCGTGGCTTTATCTGGGAAGTCTGGTTCTGCTGACGGTGGTCCTGTTCATGCCCGCCGTCAACGGTTCGCGCCGCTGGATTCCTTTGGGGCTGTTTGATTTTCAGCCCAGCGAACCTGCACGCTTAGCCTTCATTCTGGCACTCGCTCACTACCTGATGTACCGGCAGACGCAACGAACGGTGCGCGGGCTCATTCCGCCGTTTGTGATCACCGTATTTCCGCTGATGCTGATTCTGCGAGAGCCCGACCTGGGCACGGCGATGCTGTTTCTGCCCGTGCTGTACACGATGCTGTTTGCAGCGGGAGCTAAGCCTGTCCATTTAATCACGGCCGCTTTGGTCGGCGTTGCGTTACTGCCTGTACTGTGGGGGCAAATCAATGACGAACAGCGTTCCCGAGTGCAGATGGTGTTTAATCAGGTAGACGGTGGTGCGACGCCGCACGATGACGGCTTTCACCTGCATCAATCCAAGCAGGTTTTGTCGCTGGGCGGATTGTGGGGAAGTGTGTCCCGCGACGAACCGATCATCGACGATCCGTCTGCCTACATTCTGCCCGCCGCTCGCACAGACTTCATCCTGTGCCTGATTGGCGAGCGTTACGGAATCTTTGGCTGCGCAGCTCTGCTTCTGCTTTATGCGATGATTGTGGTCACGGGGCTACGAGCGGCCGCGAAGACGCGCGAACCGTTTGGCCGGCTGGTCGCGGCTGGTATCGTGGCCATGCTGGCAACTCAGGCGTTGATCAACATGAGCATGACTGTGGGCCTGATGCCGATCACGGGCATTACGTTGCCGATGTGCAGCTACGGCGGCAGTAGCTTGCTTTCCACCTGTTTCGCCATGGGCCTGCTGATGAACATCGCCATGCGACCGGGCTACGAGGTCGCGGGCTCACCCGAATGGGAACGGCGTGCATAGCGATTCAGGCGACAAAATGAGGTCGGGGCTACCGCTCTGACGTCCTCGATTTAGCCGCTGGCCCTGCGGCAGGATCTGCCGGTGCTGGTCAGGCGCGCGAAACATTCGCCGATCGCGACTTCGCGCCGCATCCAATCAACGCAACAGCCTCATGGATGCGGGGTTCGCATCTTGACCGATTTTCGCCCTGAAGACACATTCACTAAGCGTGAACTGATGTGTTGTGTGCTGCTGGCTCTGCCAGTGCCGCTTTGGCGTGGAAAACTCTGGCAGAGCCAGTGGCACACATCGATAGCTAACAGCCAAGGCATCAGGTTCAGGCGAATTCAGGCGTACCGTGGCAGTGTCTTCCACCAGCGCGCTGCGTCGTGGTGTGTTTCGCAACAAGAGGTGCCCAATGTTTCTAATCGTTAGACCGATTCGGCTCGCCCTAAAAGCGTTGATCGCTGAATCCACGCCGCGCCAACTGGCGCTGGGATTTGCGTTTGGCGTGTTGATTGGGTTGGTGCCGAAGGGCAATCTTCTGGCGTTGGTACTGGGCGTCGTGCTGGCAGCGTCGCGAGCCAATCTGGGCGTGGCGGCTGGAACCATTCTGGCCTTCAGCTTCCTTTCGCCGTACTTCGACGGGGTGTCCGACGCGGTCGGTGGCTGGCTGCTAAGCCGTCCGGCTCTGCAACACATGTGGACCGAACTTTACAACATGCCGCTGATGCCGTGGACGTCGTTCTACAACTCGATCGTGCTGGGAAGTTTCGTGATTGGGTTGGTGCTGCTGTATCCGGCTTACCGGTTATCGATCCCGATGTTTGAAAAGTATTCGGCACGCCTGACCGTCTGGGCTAAGAAATTCTGGCTGACTCGAGTCCTGCTGGGAGTCGAATGGGCCGATCGCCTGGGCACAACTCGTTCTGTTTAGGTACTGGCGTCAACCGGATTTCTTGTAGTACACGGAAGTATTCATGCGCTGGACTTATCTGATACCTCGACTGATTATTCTTGGCATCATCTGGGCGTTTATGGCGTTCGGATTTGATCCGTTGCTTCGCTATTCGGCCGTGCAAACCGCTCAGTCGATCACTGGAGCGAAAGCCGACGTGCCGAGTCTGCAAACCGGGTTCTTTCCACCCAGGATGTTTGTGAATTCTGTCGCACTGGCCAGCCGGACAAAGCCGGGGACGAACCTTGTCGAATTCGATGAAATGCGGCTTCAAATGGCAGGAGACCCGTTGCTGCGGAAGTCGTTTGTTGTGGACGAAGCCGTCGTCACCGGAGTCCGATTCGGGACTTCGCGGAACGACAACGGGCAGCTTGAAGTAGAGGAAGATGCTGAACCGGCCGGTCCGATTATCCCGCCGTGGCTGTCCGATAAAATGAAAAACATCGGCGACGAATGGGTTGAGAACTTCACACAGCAGGCCAAGCAACAACTCGACCCGAACCGACTTGAGTCGTACCGCGTTGGCAACGAACTGTACATCAAATGGGACGGTCGTTTTAAAGAAATGAACGTCCGCCTCGATACGTCTCGCGCGCAGCTGGAAGCACTGAAGCGACAAATTGACGACGCCAAAAAAGGCGAAACGATTGAACAGGTCGAAAAGTATCTGCAGATCGCTCAGCAGTCAGACCTCTTGTTGCGTGACACCCGCGGCCTGCTGACTCAGTTCAAGACGAACGTGCCACGCGAACTGCAACAGGACTTTGCAAGACTCGACCAGGCTCAGAAAAATGACCGAGCTACAGCGGCTGAAGCAATTCAGATGCTTAAGCCGGATTCTCGGCAGATTACAGAATCGCTGATCGGCGAAGAAATGTACCTGCAATTGCAGACGCTGCTCACATGGGTCGAAACTCTGCGGGGATATCAGGAGGACCTGAAGGCTCCGGAAGCGCCGGAACGCAGCCGCGGTCGTGACTTCGAATTCCCGTTGTATAATCCTACTCCCGGTATGCTGTGCCGTCGGATGTCGATCGACGGTGAATTCATGCTAAGTGATATCCCCACGCCGTTTTCTGCCACTCTGACCGACGTGACCAGCGACCCCCAAATGCACGGCCGTCCTGCGTTGTTGCGAGTCACAACAGAAGGCGAATCACCGGTCGATCTGGTGGTGCGCCACGATGCGACGGGTGACATCACCACTACCGACCTCGGCGTCAATTACACTGATCGCGTGCCGCAACAATTGTCAGCGGGCAAGCCGGATCGCGATCACGTGACTGCCAGCATCGACAACATGCGCTGGGTTGCTCGGCTAACGCTGGTCGAAGACGGGATTACCGGCCGCATTGACGTCACGTCCGACTTTGGACAGCCTCAGGTGCGAGTCCAGAATCGCTACGCCGCGTCGCTGGCGGGAATGGCCGAACAAACATTGGCGGGCATTTCCACCGTGAATGCAACTCTGCAGATCAACGGCACGATCAGGAACCCTCAGATCGACATTTCGTCGAACCTGGGCGAGCAAATGGCGGCTGGATTTGAAACGGCGTTCGCGTCTTTCGTGCCATTGATGAAACAACAGCTAACGGCAGAACTGAATACGTTTGTTGACAAACAACGCCAGGAATTCATCGCAAAGTATCAGGGCAAAGCGTCGGAACTTCTGGCCGACTACGAAAATGTAATCAGCGGCCTGAACCAGGCAAACGAATTGGCCAGCGCCTTTCGGTCCGGAAACCTGCAACCGGACGCCGTGTTTAAGTTCGCGTCTGATAATGGAATGCTGAAGGAGAAGGACCAGCAAAAGGTTGAGGAATACCGCAGCAAGACAGACGACGTGCTGAATGGCCTGCGGAATCCACAGCAGACACTTCAGGACAAGCTGCCAGGCCTGCTGAAGAAGAAGCTGTTTTGATTGCGTTTTGAGCCATGAGCGCAGGGTGCGGCGACATTTCTTGAGCCCGTCGCACCTGCTTGCCGGCTGGGTGGTTTGCCGGTTCGTGCGAAGTCCGAGCCCTTCCGTTTTGATATCGCCAGACCGACAAGCCACGCTTTCGCAGTTACGAACCAGACCTGCGGTGGAATGCGTTGGCAGACGGGAAGATGTAGTTGGTCGAAGATTCCTGCGACATCTGGAACGCTCGACCGCGCTTGTGCGATTGGAAACCGTTCCATTCCTGCACGACCTCCGTCAAGTCGTCGAACTGCTGATTTGACGCGTTGCCCTGATCGTCCGAGCCGATAGCATCCTCGCCGTCAGCACCCTGCGACGTTGTATCCAGGATTTCGCCAGTGGCCCCGGCGAATGCATCGAATCCCTGAGCGTCCTCAGCGGCGATCCCGTTGGGGCCATCCTGAGGCGTCGGCGTCGGTTGCGGATTGGGCGAAGGCAACGGACCGGGCAGCGACTGCACCAGCAGCGCGGGCCGACTGTTCGCATCGGTCGCTTCAGACGACGCAAAGACGTATTCTGAGTACTCGCCACTTGTGACTACCAGCGCCAGGCCGTGGTTTGCCAGGCGACCGTCGAGCCATGCATTGACGGCGGCCGTCACATCGAACTTCGCCGTGCCGTCGGCTGGATCTGATCCGTCCAGCTTTAGCGTGGTGATCAGACCGTTCGCTCCGTTTCCAAAATCGAAGTCGGTGACTAGCTGGCCACCGCCTTCAGACTGCCATGTGGCTCCGCCGTCGGCCACAGACCAGTTGTCGCTGCCAGCTCCTTCCTGCCACGGGGCAGCAACCGCAAACACGGCAATTTCCATCGCGGAATCGCTATACAGGTGGGCGAGCTGCTGAAGCTGCAGCGTGGCCGCGTGAACGTTGTCACCGTTAAGTGATGACGTATCAAACTTCAGCAACGCAGTGCGCTGTCCTCCATCGGCGGAATAGAATGCGAGCGTTTCAGCTCCACCCAGATTGGCGGACGCGTTTTCCATGCTGGTCAGCATCGTGTCGGCAGTTGCCTCCAGACGCTCAACCGCGTCGCTGATCGGATTGGAAACATCATTGCCGCTATCATCGTTGCCTGATTCAGCCGCTTCGCCGAATTCGTTGGTAACGTCCGTCGGAGGCACATCGTTTGGATCGTCGTTCGGCGATTCTTCGATAACAACGTCATCCACCGGTAATTCAGTTTCGCCTTCGATTGAGCCGGACGAGCTTGAGTTTTCTTCGGGCGACGTAACAGCCGGCGTGGTTCCGCCAGTTGTCGGCGGTTCAGCCGGGGTAACGGGATCGGACGGCGTTGTTCCATCGGTCGGTGACTGTGGAGTATTTGCTTCAGGCGGTTCCGGATCGACTGTCGGCTCGACGGGATCGACTTCGACCACTGGTGGAGGCTCAACAGCCGGCGGCGGTTCCACCACAGGTGGCGGATCAACAACGGAGGGCGTTTCCACAACCGGTGGAGGTGCTGTCGGGCGTGACGGATCAGCCGACAGGATCAGCCGGTTGCCGGTCCCCGTGGTGACACTGACGTTTGTCAGCGTGAGTAGACCATCGGCGTCTACGGTGACCTGGCCCTGTTCCAGAATTGCGCCGCTTGAGTTATCAACATTTTGCCAACTGACAACATCACCGGGGTTTACGCGGAAGTTTTGGAAATTGCGTGGCGTGATGTCTGCCGTTTGAATGCTCGTCGTCGACCGGACACTAATTTCGTAGTGGTCCGCCGTATCCAACGCGCTGGTGTGAAACGGATTAGTCGGCGTCGCCCAGTCGATCGTCTGGTTGTAGTAATCCGTCCCGCCCTGAGTTGGCGTGGGAGTGCCGGAATCTGTGGCGTTCGAAATTGCCAGATGGCTGTCGTTGCCGCTGAAGTACCAGGCATTGAGATTGCCATTGGCATCGCTAAACAGCGTTTTCGGCAGAAAGTCGAAGCCCATCCATGTGTGGTCCCAGTCGCCACGTTGTTCGGCTGAATAGCCAACGTCCGCCGCGTCAACGGCCGCCATAAACGGCTGTCCCTGAGTTTCCCACGGGATCGCGGTGTCCGCTTTGCCATGCCCGAAGTTGAAGAACGACATTTCCAGACCGCGAAGCCGGACAATCTGTTCGCCGTGATCCATCCAGTCCCACACGCCGGTTGGATCAGAACCGCCAACTCCATACTGAGCGATCGGTCCCGCATATTTGCCGTTGTTGACGACCTGAAGGTTGGACTCTTGACTGCCCCAAAGCTGTACGAATTCATCCTGAAACGCGGCACTGGCTGCGTAGTCTGTCATACCTTCGCTGGCATAAATCGACGCGAAGACATCGCCGTACCGGATCCCCATCGCCAGAGCGGCCGACGCGCCCATCGAATGGCCGAAGGCGTTAATGCGAGATGTGTCGATCGTGATGGCGTCGTTGGCAATGACTTCATCGATCGCTTTCAACACGCGTTGTTCGGTGAAGTTTTCGATCGTTCCGCTGGTCGGAATTGGTCCGTCTGTATCGTAGTTATGATCGGCTGCGAAACCGTACCACCATGTATGCACGGTGCCTCTGTCGAGACCCGGGTCATCGACGAACAGCTGAATCACATCCCAGCCGAATTCTGATTCTGGAATTAGACGATGCCCTTCCGTGTATGCATGCATCTCAACTCGTAATTCATACCGCTGCGAAGGATCGTAGTTCTGCGGCAGAGCAACTGAGTAATCGTAGGCGTAGCCCTGGAAAGTCGGATTCCAGTCTTTGTAGTCCATAAACTGAGTGAACACGAGACTCTTGCCGCCGTTGAAAGACGACACCAGAATCGGCGACGTTTCCGCAACTGATTCCTGCACGGCGGCGGCCAGTTGATCGCCGGACGAACTCAAACTTTGTTCGTTGCCGTTCACCACCAGCGTGACGGCATAAAAGGCGTCGCCGCTTTCGCCATCCTGAGTCGTGTAGACAAACAGTCCAGTGTCGTCGCTAAGGGCCGAGCCGAGGTCCTCGATCACAAAATTCTGCGGCGCACCGTTGCCGGCAAGTTGGTGAAACGAGGTGTCATCGTCCAGCGGGCCCCATCGTCCTGTCAGCAGCTCGGCCTGATCGATATTGTCTTCCGTGATGGCTTCGGTGTGCCGGTAGACGTGATATTCCTCGCCGGCCAGTGTCGTGTCTTCCTGCCAGGTGAGGAACGTTTGCCCGTCTTTGTGAACCGCTTCCAGATCGGTGACGCCCGCCGACATCAGGACCAGAGGTTCCAGGGTTTCGATGCTGCTGATTAGCCGGTCACTCTTGCGTGGAACTTGCATGCGGAAAACTCGTGATTTTAATGGAACGTTTTGTTCTCATAAAAATACACGGCTTCGCGTTTTTCTGGCGTCGTGCTGGCAAAAATCGACCGCGATCGGCCACTCTTTCGAGTCGCCTGACAGTTTTGAAGGCATGTTGCATTTTTGCAACATCGAAAGTTAGGACACTGGCAAGACTGACGGTCGGTAACGGTTTTGCAACGTCAACAGCGTTCCACGCTGACTTGCGGCCGCGGACATCGGTTTTTGTCCTACGTCGGCCGGTTCCCACGAGCCCAAACCGTCCACAACAAAATGCAAATTGCTCTAGTCCTTGTCGTAAACCATATCCTTGTTCACCGCCTCTCCGGCTTTCAGCAATGCCGGATTGATCACCACATGCTTAATGCGGTCTCGTTTCCATGTGTAGCTTAGATGCACCATTCCATCTTCCGTCTGAATCATTGCCGGATAGCTGAATTCAGCGCCCTCCTCGTTTTCCAGCAGTCCCGCCTTATGCCACGTTTGGCCATCGTCGGAAATCGCCAGGTTCAACAGACCACGACGGCCCCAGCCGGTTTTGCCGGAACCAAGATGGTTGTAAATCAGCAGATGTCGACCATCCTTAAGCGTGACCGCATCGATTCCGGAATTCGGATTCGGCAAATTGGTGGCCTCCATCTTCGACCACGTCTTTCCGCCATCTGTCGATGAACTTGTCGAAACGACGCCTTCTTTTGTGCGGCTTAGAGCTTCCAGTCGACCGTCGGCGTGTTGCAACAATGTCGGCTGGATGGCATTGAATTCGCTCGCCTGATTGATCGGCCCGACGCGCTTCCAAACGCCACTCGGCTCACCGTTGACCAGCGAAATCGATTCGAAGTGAACTCGCCAACCATCGTGCTCTGTCGACGAACCGCATAACAGGGTCTTCCCGTCTGGCATCAGAATCGGCTTACAACGCACCGGTCCGTCAATCGCTTCGGGCAGACGCCGCTGTTCAACAAACGTTCGGCCTCGGTCATAGCTGACCATTATTTCGCCCCACCACGAATGCGGCTTTGGACCCACCTTAAAAAACAGCAGTGTCGGTGCGTCGCCGGGGGGCTGATACAAAACGGGATTCCAACAGGGATAACGCAGCCCGTCGTGTTGCACGCCGTCTGCCACCTGCTGCGGTCTGGTCCAATTGGCACCGTCGTGGTAACTGGTCCAAATGCCAACGTCCGTCGTGCCTTCCTTGGTTCCGCCAAACCATGCGGTCACGAGCCCACGGCTTGTCTTGCAAATCGTTGACGCATGACATTCTTTGAAGGGCGCTTTGCTGAACACGAATTCTTCCATCACAAGTCCCGGAAAACGAGGCGCCGATGACTTCTTTGCCGGGCTTGCGGTCACCTGTTCATCTGAAAATGAAACGCAGTCAGCGTGAGCAATATGATAGATGCGGCCGTTTTCGCTACCGACCAACAGGTCTGGTTTGCCATCGCCGTTGAAGTCGCACACGGCAGGGCTTGACGTGTGACCGGCCACGTTGCGTTTCGCGAGGTTGCCGACCTGCTTCAGGACGATCTTGCCATCGCGATCCTCGCAGTTGCGGTACCACGTCGCGTTTTCAGAATTGACCAGAACGTCAAGGCGTCGATCGCCGTCCCAGTCCACGACCGCCAGTTTCATCCGACCGGAACTGCCACACGACTTGGCATTCAACTGCACTGGCTTGTTCTGTTCGTCGACGAAAATTCGTTCAGCTTTTCCGCCAGCCGATCGCAGTGTCAGATATCCCTGCTGATCCAATAGCACAAGGTCGAGCTTTTCGTCCGCATCAAAATCGATTGCGACCGGCGTCGTTCGCCATTGAGTCAACGATGAAGGTGATTCGGTTTGCCACCAATACCATTCCGGCGGCTGTTCTTTCTGGCCGGTGTCGAAGTCAGTATGGGTCAGAATACCGGAATCATTGGTCAACAGACCAAGTCGTGACAGGATCGAATTGTAGACGATGTCGCCGTCTCCATCGCCGTCCCAATCAGCGACAGACAACGTGGTGTAGCCCCACTTTGCTTCGCACGGCCCCTGAATCGAACCGCTCGACCCCGCCATCAAGCGAAACGGCTTAATGTTGCCTTCTGCATTTTTTTCGTTCAGCAGTTTCACCGCCGCCCACTTGGGCAGGCTGCCCTTGCCTTCGCCGAGGTTTTCGAACAAGCCAATGGAGCCGGCCGTGTTGCCGCACAGAATGTCTTCGTCGCCATCGTTGTCCCAGTCGTACGCAAATGGCGTCGCCAGAGCACCAAACTTCAGCGTGTCGGCTTCCTGCTGAAAGTACTGCGGCGCCTTGAACACTGGCTGCCGATTTCGCATTTGCCCCGTGTTTTCCACAAGTGCCACGCGACCGTCTTCGTCACCGACAATCAGGTCATAGTCGCCGTCGCCGTCCCAATCGAACGCCGTTGGCGTGATCATTTGAAGGTTCATCACCAGGGGATCGCCACTGATGTCGTTTAACTTTTGGCCGGTGGCGTATTGCGGCTGCGTCCGAGTTCCCTGGTTTTCGAAGTAGGTGAAACCGTCCAGAAATTCGCCACACAGCAGGTCGAGATCACCGTCGCCATCGAAGTCAGCAAAGTTGGGGCTGGGCCAGCCATACACGTCGATTTCGCCGCCACCCGCGTGAATCTTTTGTGGCGTTGCAGAATACTTCGGCGCGGCGTCGCTGCCATCGTTGGAGATCAGATAGACATAGCCGTGCAGCGGACCGTTGCGCCAGTTTCCGTTTTTGTCGAAGGCGTGATCCCAGACGTATTCGGTCCAGTCGCCCGTTCCAACGACAAGGTCGTGATCGCCGTCGCCATCGTAATCGACGTACCGCCACATATTTCCTCGTACTCGGTTTTCATGGACGTTGGATCGACCATAGATCTTTTGCGGCTTCGTGAAATCGAACTTGCCGGATTCGGAGTCTCTGGGAAATTCAAAGCCGGGCTTCAGAATCCGTGGTTGGCCATCAATTTCACTGATCTGATAGTTGTGACCAGCCGGCCCCACGTGCACGCCCGCTTTGAACACGGGCATTGTGTTTGAAGGATCCTGAGTCGGGTTTTCGAAGTAGTACACGCCCTGAGTTTGTTTGTCGGGACACGCAACCAGCAGGTCGACATCGCCGTCGTTGTCATAGTCGATCGGCATCGGCCATGCCCAAAGCCCGACTCCCAAATCCACCACCAAACCTGGGTTATTGTAAGGCAGCGGTTGAAGCTTGTGTTCCGCTTCGTCGGCAATCGCGGTGAAAGGAGCAACCAACACTGTCAACAACAGCAGCGACAATCTACTTGCGGGCATTTCCGAAAGTTCCGTAAGTTAAGGGCAGGTAAAACGAAGCGGGCATCGTAGCCAGTTTGCACAATGTGACCAACCGTGCCGCACAACAAGTCAGCGGTCACTTCACACGGCGTTGAATTTTTCTGCGGCCACGATTCATGTGCTGCAGAGCTTCCATTTCGGTGGCCTGTCCCGAGTCACCGCACTGCTGCATCCATTGTTCCAGCTTTGATCGCAGTTCGGCTTTGACGTCGGCAAATTGTCCGTCATCTGCGATGTTGTGAAGTTCCAGCGGGTCATTGACGACGTCATACAATTCCACTTCAGGTCGAAACTGGTAGCGTTTCACTTTTGCAGCGGCGTCTTCATTTCCGGTGTTCGCCAGCTTCTTCCAGCTTTGAAATTCCGGAGACGTGGTGCAGGCATTTTGAAACTTCACATCAGGCGTCAGGTTCCAAATGTATTTGAATTTCTCTGACCGTATGGAACGAATGCCGTAGTGATCTGAACCGGAATTGATGCCGCGAGTCGTCATGATTCCGAAGACGTGCGATTTGTGATCCTGTTGTCCGGCTAACACGGGCAGAAGGCTTTTTCCCTGCAACGCCGCATCCGGCTTGCCGCCTGCAACTTCCACAAAGGTTGGCAGCAGATCAACGTATTCAATCATCGCAGGATTCACCGACCCTGGTTTAATTCGGCCGGGCCAGCGAGCGATCAGAGCCGATTGCAGCCCGTTGTCGTAGCAAGTCCACTTCGCAAACGGCATCGAACTGCCCTGCTCACTGACCACAACCACCAGCGTGTTGTCGGCCAGTCGATGCTTTTCCAGCAGCTGCAACGCTTTACCCACCTGGCTGTCGTAGTAAGTGATTTCCGCCATATATCGCGACATGCCGTCGCGGGTTTCGGGAGTATCCACGAAGTGCGGTGGCAGCGTAATTTTCTCGGGCGGGTATCGCGATGGATCGCCTTGATTCCATGGCGTGTGAGGTTCGTTGGAACACAGCAGCAGGCAAAACGGTGTCTTCGATTTCGCACTGTCGCCCAGAAACGCATCAACTTTGTCGAATTGAGGGTTCTTCGGGCCCGGGATCTTTTCCCAGTCGAACACGCTGTTCGGCGCGACATGAGTTTTGCCGCTTTGAGCGACTCGGTAGCCCAGCTTCGACAGGTACTGCACGACGCTTTTCGTCCCGTCCGGCACAAACGTATGGTTGGGGTACGCTCCGCTGGTGACGGGATACAGCCCGGTGTAAATATTGTGCCGAGTTGGCGAGCACATTGGCGCCGATTGAAAGCACCGCGTGAAGCGCATGCCTTCCGTCGCCAGCTTGTCGATGTTCGGCGTATGCGCTTGGCCGCCATAACAACCGATGTCCCGGAACGTGCAGTCATCCGCGATCATAAAAAGGATGTTCGGCTTGTCGCTGGCGGAGCACGTCGCAGCAGAACACACCAGATGAAGGCAATGAAGGACGGCCGCTGCATTAAAGTGCCTCATTCGCCTCGCCCTCACTTATCGAATTCCCTGATTGAACGATCGATGATACCGAACGCCAACGAATTCGGAAGTGACGCACTACTGAGCCGTTGCGCCTGGCTCAGAACTCGTCAAGCCTCCACCGGTCGTCGGTAATGCCGGCCCCAGGTCGCGGCCGAGTTGTTCCAGGTGTCCGACCACGTCGTTAAACGGCACGTTCAGTCGTTCAACTTTGTCGGCCGAAACAATGCCGACCGTTCCAATCCACGTGTCCGGTGCACCCGGAAAGAAAACCACCACGGAGTTGTCCGGCGTTCTGCTGGATTCGAATGCGATCCGCTGACATTCCGGTGTTTGCACGAGCACAGGCGTCAGTGATGGCACATCTCGAGTTCCACCGATGTTGCCGGCCAGCAGGTCTTTGTAGATGGCATACTTCGGGAAGAATGTCGTCAGGTATTTCTCAACAAACTGCGCTGCCTTACGCCCAATGGCTCGGTGAGCCATCAGTCCGGCTGCAAAACAGGCCAGCAGCAAAGCCGCGACGGCGACAGCAAACAGCCCCGCGATTCCAGCAGCGGTGCTGACCGGAATCCATTCTTTGACGGGATCGTAGAGCACGACCACAAAGCTGTAGACATAGCCGAGCAGGCCGACCACGACCGCCAGCGGCAGAATAAACAGCACTCCCCCCAACGCCGTTGCGCGGAAGAAGCCTATGGAACGTTCAATGTGTTTTTTTACCATCGATCGCTTTCCGACAGCTAACAACTGCTGGCATTCGGACTATTTGTTGACTGTTGCTCGCCGTGCGTTCATTTCCGTCAGGCGTTGTTCGAGTTCCATGGCCATCCGCGCGGCGACGTCTGGGAAACGGTGACTTACGTCGTGTTGCTCGCCGGTATCCGTTGAAAGATCATACAACTCAAGGCGATTACCTTCGGCGAAGTTTATGATTTTGAAGTTCGAACGCCGCAAAGCCGATTGAGGTTTTGTTTTGCTCACCGCAAAATCGTTGATGCCAATTTCTTCAACCGCTTTTGAATACGTCGATTCCGGATGGTAGTACGGGAAATGCCAGAGGAGACTGCGATCCGGTGACCAGTTAAGATCGCCGAATGCCGGACGGATGCTGATACCGTCAACATTCGTCGCTTTGCCACCCGCAATGTCAACAAACGTCGGCAGAAGATCGTAGCCAATGACCGGCGTGTCGTTTGTTGTTGCGGGCGAGATTTGTCCGGGCCAGCGAATGATAAACGGGACTCGAATGCCGCCTTCGTACAGGTTCCATTTCGAACCTCGCAGCGGCGCATTGGCACAGTATTCCGGGTGCCCGCCATTGTCAGAAATGAACACGACCAGCGTGTCATTCATTAGCTGTGCGTCGTCGATGGCTTTCAGAACCGTGCCGACATGATGGTCGAGTGTTTCCACGAAGGCCGCGTATTCCAGTCGCTTTTTTCGGTTTGGCGAGTCGGCCGGAATTCGATCTTGATACTGCTCGACCAACCAACGACAACGATTCCTGACCGGCGTGTGAACATAAAACGACGACATCATCAGGAAGAACGGCTTGCGGTGCGAACTCCGGATAAAGTCGGCCGCGCGATTGACCATTGAATCTTCCGGAAACTGACCGTCCGGCAAATCCGATGGCGCGGGGTTCTTCTTCCATGCATACGGATGATCGCCAAAGTCTTCTTGAGCAACCTGAAAGCCCTGATTGGGCGGCCCGAACTGCGGATGCCACCCGAGATAGCGTTGGAAATGTTGGCTCACATGCCACTTGCCGAAGAAAGCCGTTTCATAGTTTAAGGTAGCCAGCCTTTCCGCGACTGTTATTTCCGCCAGCGGCAGGTTCAACGTATATGGCGGCGCGGCCAGCGGTTGAGGTGCATCTAGCTTTTGGGGACTCGCTTCCGCTTTTGTGACGAATTCAAACTGCAGCCGAGCAGGCGTGCGACCGGTCAAAATGCTGGCTCGCGCGGCGGAACAAATGGGCGCAGGTGAGTAGCCGTGTGTAAACCGCATGCCTTCCGATGCCAATCGGTCGATGTGTGGCGTGCGATGCCAGGGGTGGCCATAGCAGCCGACGTCTGACCAGCCAAGGTCATCCGCCAGAATCAACACAATGTTGGGTTGTGCTGCGTCGCTGGACGGGACCGTAAAGACAGTCAGAGCGATGGCGAAGCAGCAACATAATAACAGGACAGCGCCGGGGGCAGAAAGGTAACTCATAGTGGCCTTCGGTTCAGACGTTCATTCGAAAGCGAGATTGTTTTCGTCGCCAACGTTATTAGTCAGCGATGAAGCATCGCAGATTGAAGGCTGGCGTGATTACTCGTCCGGCCAACCTGGAAGTTCAAACTTCTTGACGGTGTTGGCCGTGTGCTCGCCGTAGTGCCGAATCATTTGCCGCAGCAATGCTTTCAACGTTGGCCAGCTGCTGCCTGGTGCTTTCTTGTTCAATTCGAGCCCATCTAACAAGTAGGCAAATCGGCGAGTGAAGTCGCTGACTCGCTGCATTTGTCGAGCTTCTTCTTTGCCGTCCCAGTCCGGATGAGCGAATTCATAATCTGGTGGCATCTGTTTGGGGTTCAGATCCATCACGGGAATGGCGGGGGCAATCGCGTGAAAGATCTGCGAAAAGAACAGCAACTGGCGCCCCATCATGTGCTCGCAATTCCAACGAGGCGTGTGAGTGCCATTGGCAGGTTTGAAGTTGAGCTGCTTTACTGACAACTTGCTGAAGACCTTCTGCGAATCACTGCACGATTTTTCCATGGCAGCGAACAGTTCGGTCAGCTCATCATTCATCTGCCACGGCTCCGTCGACAGCGTGACAACAATCGGCTTTGGCGTCTCGGCAAGTGTCGACGAAACGGCCAGCGTGTTGTGGTTAGTTTCGACGACCTTCGCCGTGGCACCGATTAGTTCTCGAAATTTTTCGAGTTTCAGCTCCACGTCATCAGTGACCGGGTTCAGCAAAACGACCTTTGGCTGAATTGCGGCGATGAACCCCGAAAGTTGGCTCTGCTGCAATTGCTTGCCATCAGAAACGGACAGGATCAGCACGTCGGCATCCTTCAGGGCTTCGCCTTTCAGACCTTTTGCTTGCTGCATGGCATCGACCGGCACGAATGCAATCAGCACACCGTCGACGGAGATCCTCAAGCAGGCAGCCGTTTGGCGAGGACCGACCGACTTTACTCGCAGTGCATTCTCACCAGGTTTCGCCTGCCTGCCATCCGCTGTGGGCTGCAACCGATCGGCTTCGGCTGCAGAGATCCAAAGGGCTTTGGCAGCGTTGGGCGGCCGGTACAGGACGTGGTCGAGGTCGTCACTCGTGGCCACGTGTTGATCGGCTGGGCGAGGCAGCCGTTCTTCGGTGTCTGCTGCAGCGTTGATCGCAAGCTGCAGCCCCCAATGCGTTTCGATGGAGACGGCTCCACCGGGCCAGCGGCGAAGTGCCAGAGGTTCGCCGTCTGACGCGTGCGTCGCGCCTGGCAAAACAATGGCGGCCAGCAACAGGCCGACAAGTGCACCAGATCGTTGACGCGGCAGAAACATGGCTGAACTCCGAATTCGGACCGTTGCGAAACAGGAAGTACTGCCCCGCAGCGTACACCGAATCCGCGTCAGATTACGGACTTTCTGTCGATAATAATCGCAGAGAATTCGAAATGACCAGCAGACTACTCGCGATCATCAACCCAGCCGCGATTGCCGGATTTAAAAGGCCACTCGCTGCAAGACACACGCCCACCGCATTGTATCCAAAGGCCCAGAACAGATTCTGTCGAATCACTTTTTGAGTCCGTCGAGCCAGATCGATGGCCCAGGGAATGCGAGTGAGGTCGTTGCTAAGTAGGCACAACTGAGCCGAATCTCGCGACACGTCGGCTCCACAACCCATGGCGATACCGACGTCGCTGGCCGCCAATGCCGGAGCATCGTTGATTCCGTCTCCCACCATGACCGTGTTGCCGTGCTCCCGACGCACTTCGGCCACTCGCAACACTTTCTGTTCGGGGTTCAGGCTGCAGGTGACGTTCAGTCCCGGCACATTGAGGTGTTCCGTTAAAAATCGCCCTTTCGAAGGTCGATCGCCGGACAGCACATGCAACGCTTCGGTTTGTTCGGCCAGCTTTGTCAACGCCGACCTGGCTTCCGGACGGACAGCTTCCGAAAGCAGAAAACCGACCGCAGGAATCCGATCGATCGACAGCAGCACGATTGACGCCGCCTGTTGGTCCGCCGCCATCCGCAACCGATCCAGTTGGATTCGGAGCGGTAAAGAAACACTCGCCTGGCACGCGACGCAGAGGTCTGGTACCGAACCGGCTGGCAGCATTTCGGCCCGATGCATACTGCAGCACGAAAATTCGACGCTCCCCAGCCTGACCAATCGTCCATCCGAAAGATTCGCCTCAACCCCGCCGCCCGGCACGGTCCGTAGAGAATGCAGGCTGCAATCGATAAACGGTCCGCCTAAATGGCCAGCTTTGGCCATAGATCCCGAATCGAACTTGCCGAGCAAACCTTCGATCTCGGCCATTTGCTGCACCTCGGCGACGCGACTGGACGGTACATGCACAGCCTGGCCGCGACTCAGAGCACAACCATTGGCTGCGGCTGCCAGGTAAGGGCAATTCAATAACTGTGTTGTACACGTGTTTGCGTTCGCCAAGGCAACGTCTGTTACAGGTTTCTCCAGCGGCCGCGTCGCTTCTGAATTCAGTTTACAAGATGCCTGGTCATCGCGAAGGCAATAGGCCGCGACGGCTCGCGAAAATGGATGTGTCGACGACGACGCAAGGTGTCCGGCAAGTTGCAACGCATCGTCGGGCGAACCGTCGCCGAAGAATGCTTTTTGGCTTACCTGTGGAGTACCAGTTGTGAGCGTGCCCGTTTTGTCCAGACAAACTGCTTTCACACCGGCCAGGCGTTCGACCGCTTCGCCGCTACGAAACAATACCTGATGCTTGATCGCAGTACTCAATGACGTCCAGACGGCCAGTGGAGTCGCCAGACCAAGAGCACACGGGCATGCGATCAACAGCACAGACATCATGGTCTGAATGGCGATTCCTGCGCCCGCCGACCAGTGCCACGCCAGTGTTGCCGCAGCGACAAGAGTTATCACAGGAAAGAACCACGAGGCGACTCGATCGGCCAACCGCTGGTAGTAGCCGCGAGCCGCTCTGGCTTCCTGCAACATTGCCAGCAACCGCCCGAAAGAACCTTCCCGAAATTTTGACGTAACTTGCACGTGCAGATCACCGTCCAGGTTCACGGTTCCCGCCAAAACCGAATTGCCCACCGATTTTTCAACCGGGATGCTCTCACCGGTAAAGACCTGCTCATCGACAGTCGTGCGGCCGCGTGTGATCGTGGCGTCCGTAGGAAAACGTTCCCCCGCCCGGATGCGCAGTATGTCGCCCAAAGCAACACTGGCCGCCGCAATGGATTCTTCACTCGAGTCTGTCCCACTATCCACATCCGGGGTTTGAGCGGTGATACGGTTGACTGTTTCTGGCAATAGCGTTAGCAGCTTATCCAGCGCTTCTGTCGCTTTTTGTTTTCCGGCGGCTTCGATCCACCGGCCCAGAGTGATCATGACCAGCACGGTGGCGCCGACTTCGAAATAAATCGTGCCGGATTCACGAACGACGTTGATCACCGAGGTCGCATAAGCGGCGAACACGGCGAGACCAATCAGAAGGTCCGTGGAATAAACGCGTTGCCGCCAACTGTCGATCGCGTTCTGCAATAAGGGAACCCCCAAGAGCAGCAGCACTGGCAAAGCGAACAGCATGCTAAGCCAGCGGAAGACCTCGAACAGCGTCAGTTGAAACGGGTCGGGCTCAACATCGTAGACGTCCAGCGACCACATGGTCATCGTGAACGCCATCAGATTCATCGTGAAGAAAATTGCCAGCCCGAGGCGAATGACCGTCCACCGGATGGCGCCCTCGTTCCCCTGCTCCTGCACCACAGCATGAGCGAATCGGCACCCATAGCAGCAGTAGGCGGGTGTATCGACTGTGCCGACTGGCAGACCACAGTACGTACATTGTCCTTTGGCCGACGGGGCAAGCGACGGACCATCAACCGCTTCAGCTGCGGCGGTGCTGGCCATGAATCAATGCCCTACGGAGGCGAAATCAGTTCGATCTGCATCGCGGGAAAGAAGTAAGTGATGATGTAGTAAACTGTAAAAATCCAGAAACCGATCCAGATGGTTCGGACATACCACGGTATCACGTTTCCTCGATAATGATGGAACGTGTGCTCTGTATCGGGGTCCGGCTGTTCAACGGTTTCACTGTTGGTGACTTCTATCATTGTTCCTTATCCAACATTTCTTCGTTCTCAAGCATCGTAAACTTGGGATGTTCGAGGTCGTTAAACATTCCGTTGATAGCGGACCACAGAAGCAGGAAGAAGAATCCTGCACTTGCCAGCAGGTAATTTACTACAGGCGTGATCGCAAACCCGCCATCGGCCTCACCCTGCGACAAATTGACGAGTTCCATGAACTTCATCACAAACCCGAGCATGCTGGGGATCAGGATGAGGACCGCAAATATGATTGTCACGACCCACGCCACCGTCGCGCCTCGGCGAGGGTAATGCTTTAACGGGACTTGCTTTTGCATAATCAATTTCCGTGGCTTGAACTTCTGAACGGGCACAAGTTCGATGGCTGGTTGGTGGCCAGCTTCCGAATAGCTTATGTGGTCAGTCGCTCAGGCATGCCAATTGCCGTTTGCTTTTTACTCGTAAAGATCACCTAACTGTATACCGATCGAAAGGCTGATTAGCTTAGCGATGCTTCGGCCCTGCTACTCGTCGTCGCCTTCGTCATCTTCCTCTGTGGGCTCTTCCTCTTCTTCCACCGGTTTCAGCCAATCCATTGCTTCCTGGTAATCTTCATAGTATGGATAGCTTTCCTGCCAGGATCCAAGCCATTGCACGTAAGTCATTATCGCCAACCCGCGTTCGTTGGGCTTGTCAGGCGAACCATCAAAAAACCACGGATATTCTGGCATCGGTGAATTCTGTGACAGCGTCTCCGGCTTGAAGAAGTGGACTGCATGCCAGTCATTGCTACGACGTCCGCCTTCGCGACTAAGGTCAGGGCCGACACGGCGAGTTCCAAACATCACTGGGCGGTTCAATTCGTTTTGATATTCCCACGACCGTGCCACCGGGCCCCAACGTTCTTCTTCATTCGACACGGGGCGAACAAACTGACTGTGACAATGCCAGCAGCCTTCGCCGACGTAAAGCTTGTGGCCGTAACGCAAGGCTTCAGCACACTTCTCGTTCCACCACTCATCGTGTTCGGCTTCGCCACCGGGAGGTTCACCGTAGGCAGCGTTGAACGATTCGGGATATCGACGTGCCATGTCTTCGAACTGATAGCGAAGGTTGCTGTTGATCAGTTCGGGTACGGTTTGTTCCTTCAGGTCGTCATACATCAGCGCTGGCACCAGCGCATTTGATACGAAGGATAGAAGGAAGAAGCCGATCCCAGCGATGTACAGGACGCCTGCTTTGCTTTCGAACATGGTGGCAAGAGTTTCGAGTTTTGGGATGTGAGCCGGTCCCTAAGAACCGACTCGTCCCGCGTGAATTAGATATTGGGAGCTCAGTGAAGTTGGGTGAATGATGGAGCTACGCCAGGGCGGTTTCTCCTGTACCGGACTGTTCCGGCACGCTGGTCCAGGTCTTCCAAATGTTCCAGATGAACACGAGAACGCCGGCAAACATGCACAGTCCGGCAATCACACGGATCACCCAGAACGGATGCGAAATATCAGTTGACGCATCCCATGGCTCCAGAGCGGCCCATGACCAGCCTTGAAACAGGCCAAGCAACGTCAAATCACTAACCATGATGATGATCCCAAGCGTACTTAACCAATAGTGCCATTCGCATGCCTTCAGGCTATACCAGCCTCGGTTTAGCAACCGAGGGAACAGATAGGTCATGGTGCCCATGATCCACATACTGAAGACACCAAACATTACCAGATGAGCGTGGCCGACGACCCAGTCCGAGAAGTGAATGACCTTCTGGAAGGTCAGAGTTACCTGAAACGCACACTGAAAACAGGTCAGAAAGTAGAAGACCATGCCCGTGTAGTACCAGCGGATAGGGAGGTTGGTTTTGATCACATGCCCCGATCCCCAGATCGTTCCGAAGAAGTTGATAATGACAGTGGTCACTACCAGCTCAACTGCGATGGTCGACACGACGGCTCCATATTGCAGGAACATCGGGATGGGCGTGTAAAGAAAGTGGTGGATACCCTGCAAGGGATAAAAGAAGGCAAGACCCCAGAAACCTACCAGTGAAAGACCGTGACTCCAAATTGGACGTTTTAACAGGATGGGAACAAAGTAGTACATCATTCCCCAACCCGCCGGTGTGACAAAAAGACCGACAAGGTCGTGGATGAACAAGCCGCCGACGGCACCAGCACTGGTTCCGGTCACAAAGTATTGAGGGACGAAGTTACCCATGGCGTATGTCAGGAATGTCCAGACAAACATGGCCATGAAGTACCACAGGGTCACGTAAATCGGACCTTTAGTTTTTGAAATAGGTGCCATGAAGTTGATGGCCACCAGAAGCAGTCCCAGCTGAGCGAATGGGTCAATCCATACAGGAGTCTCGCCCCATTCCAGCCCTTGAGCTTCGCCAAATAATATGCCAACCGCAGTGCCCAGGACGACCAGTTGCCACGCGATATAGATCACCCACGATAGCTTCTTGTTGAGGACCGGGTGCAGAGTGAGGCGTGGGACGATCCAGTGCAGCGATCCCAGGAACCCATTGGCCAGAAATCCGTATGCAATCGCATTGGTGTGAACCATTCGCCAACGTCCGGGCGAAAAGATTTCGATTCCTGCGAGCGGGTTATGGCGGATCAATTGGAAGGCCATCAGGATGCCGCCGAGCATTGAAACCAGCATAAACGCCAATGCGGTGACGTAGTACAGCTTCACCAGCGTCTCGTCCACGAGGTTTTCGTGCGTGACGGTGGTGGCCGGCAGATTTTGATCGGCCGATTCCGTTGGATGGGGGCTTGGTGCGTCAGACATTCTCTAACTTCGAATCTGAGATGTAGCTTGACTCTCCAGAGTCGAGCAAAGTGCGCTTCGATTCCGGCTGATTGGGTGATGTACAAAGGAAGCCTACGGGATAAGGCGAGCCTCGTTTGCTTCTATCATTTGGTTGTCGTGCGATGTGCGTTTTGACTCTGGCGAGCCACTGTGAGTTACGTTGGCGAAGGATTCGCCGGATTCGTGGGCCGTTTGTAGAACTCGAAATGTCCAAGCGGTGCCATCAAAGCCATTGTCCAGCCGAAGACCAAGTGAGTCGCCATTGCCACCCACCACGGCATGTATTCTCCGCTGGTAATCCAGTTTCCGCCGAAGAGTGCTGGCTGCAGCCATGAGAGCACGAAATAGAAGTTCACGATCCAGACCCCGATGGCCAATACTGAGCCCCAGATCAACCGCGTGACCAACGACTTATCGATTGCAAAGCGTCCGATGACCCAGTGAAAGAAAACTCCCAGAACACTGCCGGTTCCGACGTATAAGCAGCAACCCAGCGCCAAGATCATTCCGTCATCAATCCGTAGGTTCGTGCCTGCTTCAGTTCCCAGATTCAAGGCTTCTTTGCCCAATGGGAAGGTCATGTAAACACGAATGATTTCCAGCGAATCTTTACCAGCAACGGTAGCTCCGATCACGTTGAACAGAAGGCTGACCATCGCCGCGATGCCGCCGAATACGAAACCGACTGTGCCGTACCACGTGCCGTAAAACTTGCTTTGGTCCCATTGATCAAGTGGTGGCTGGGCCGCCCGAATTTCGTTTTCGAGCGCGGCCACACGGGCTTTCAGTTCGGCCAGTTCGGCCTTTTGTTGAGCAATGTCTGTCATGATTTACTCTGTCTCCTCACTGGCGCCCTGATCGTACGGTTTCATCAAACCGGCCGGTATTTTTGTGCCATAGCGACGTCGGTTGGAGACCTCCAGAACGTATGCCACCAGGTTCCAGATCGTTTCAGGTTCACTCTGCAACGAACTCTTAAACCCAGGCATTGGTGTTCCATTAATACCGTTCAGAATGCGGCGATAAATATCGATGGGTTCCTGTCCGCCGTGCAGCATTCCGGACGTCAGGTCAGCGGCCCGCGTTGCATGCCCCCAGCTATCTTTACCGATGTTGTCTTTGGTGTGGCCACGACCGTCGTCGCCGTGACACTTGCTGCACCCTTTACTCAAAAATGCTTCTCGCCCCTGTTTGGCTCGAGCTTCCGTGAGTTCCGGCTGAGGCGTCAGTGGTTGAGTCAGGCTGGTTTTTGCCGTCTGCCAGCGGTTGACAACGTCTTCGATAAACTCGGGAATGAAGTCCTCATCCAGTTCCTCGGCAGCTTCCGCTTCCATGGCCAATTGGTATTCCAGCTCGCCTCGCTGAGCCAGCACCATCACATAATCGACAACGGCGTTCACGTCTTTGTCTTTGATACGGTTGAATCGCGGCATTGACGTCCCGGTGACGCCTCGCCGCACTACCGCAATCAAGTCTTCCCGTCGCGGCTTATTGCCGTATGGCGTCGACGTGAACTTAAAGATGCCTCGCGTGTAATCGCGCGGCTTCGGATATAGATATTTGGCTGCTTCCCCATTGCCATCGCCGCTCACGCCATGACACTGCACGCACCGCTTCATGTAGACCTGCTGGCCGTGCTTGAGGTGCAGGTTGAAATCGAAATCGTCTTTCGATTCGCTAATCATGCGAGGTTCGCGGGCGCTGCCGGAATTCTCATTAACGATCCCAACCAACTGTTCTCGCAGAGCTTCGTCGGGGAGTTCACTGACCAGTTCGCTGGACGTCCAACGAATCGGTTCGGCGCGTTCGCAACCAGACAAGGTCAGCGACATGAGAGCCGTGGCAATCGGAATAGTAAATAGTCGCATGAGCGGCTTTCCGTAGATCGATCTCTCCGAATCGATCCGGACGTTATTTGACGTGGGCATGAATCACACAAAGTTAACGTGATTTGTTGAGGCGTTGCTGCCGGAAGGAAGCATGAGGCGTGCCAAACGTCGTAATGCTTTCAGAGCATCCAATGCGTCGCGTCGAGATCGCTATAGGAATACTTGAAAACAGCCGATTTTCATTCACCGGAACTGTGCGGCCGGGTGTTCGGCGCGGTCGATCCGTGCGTTGGCAGCACAGTTGATTGTGCGAAACCGCACATGTGTGGGCCGCTGTCCCAGCTGTACAGACTTGAAAAAGCGACGAAGGAGCCGGTATGTTGGTGTGACCGCTCACCCCGCAGCCAGCCGTTCTTAATAGTGGCGGGCCGCCATTGACGACAGTGACTTCGCCACGCTCCAACACGATTCGGTGGGCTTGCCGCTTTTCTGAACCACGCTATTTCGAACGACAGGTCAAACGCCATGAAGAATGTATTCTCGCTGCTCGTCCTATTTGTTGTGATGTCACCAACTTTATGGGGCCAGCCGCCATCGGCTGCAGCGCCGAAAAAGGAACATGAATGGTTAAAGCAGTTTGAGGGACAATGGTCGTCCAGTTCGAAGACTGTCGCCGCGCCCGGTCAACCGTCGACCGAGTGTACAGGGTCGATGAAGTCCAGCATGCTCGGCGGCTTTTGGGTCGTCAACAAAATGCGGGGCCACGTCGGCGAAGTGACCTTCGACGCCATGCAGACGATCGGCTACGACTCAAAGAAGGAGAGATACTTTGGCACGTGGGTCGACACGATGATGGGGCACATGTGGCACTACGAAGGAACGGTCGACGAGTCCGGAAAAAAGCTGATTCTCGTTGCTGAAGGCCCCGATTTCACCGGAAGCGGCAAAGTGACGAAATATCGCGACAGCTACGAATTCAAATCGGCTGACCTGATTATCGCGACGTCCGAAGTGATGGGCGACGACGGCAAGTGGGTCACGTTCATGACCGGCGAAGTGAAACGCGATAAGCCCGAGTAGTTGGCCGCCGGCTGTGCACAATAAGACACGCCCGGTGGTTTAAGACGACCGGGCGTGTGTGGCTGCTTTTGCTGGAGATTTTCGGACCACTCGTCTTTACACAACGAGGCTTAGCATTTTCGTCACTGCCACGATGGCGAATACCAGCATCCATGCGATGAGAAAACCACCGATTCCCAGCCTGGTCGGTTTGTTGAATTGGAAGCCCGCGAATTCGATCACCTCTTCGCGATGCGGATTATTTGCGGGGACGGTGCATGGTTCTGAAACCGTTTCGTCCGGCATCACGGGCGTTCTTAGCAGTGTAAAAAACGGGTCCAGTTGAGCGGCCGACTGCGGTCGCGTGAGCAGCGCCGTCGACACTCCGACGACCAGCCCGGCACCCAGATAGCAGACACTTTGCCAGGCGTCCAACATTACGAAGCCATCACCTTCAGAACGGAACATGCTCGCAAGAGCGGGAAACTGTTCCAGAATTTCGTTCGGGTAGTATCCGACGACAAACCAGGCCAGTCCTGCCGCCGCCGTTGCTGTCCACACGGCTTTCGTGTTCCACCGCCGCCAGAAGATTCCGATCCACATGCTGATGCCGATGGCGGCTGGCGTCTTGATGATCACTTTCATCGCGTGAATCACATCGGTAAACGTCGCCTGCAGAATCAACGCCGCGACCACAATTCCGACGCCGGCAAACCGTCCCACCCAAACGTAGTGCTGTTCAGATCGGCCTGGCGCAATCAGCCGTTTGTAAACATTTTCTGTAAACAGGCCGCTCGACACCACCATCTGAGCATCACAGGTACTCATGACTGCCGCCAGCAACGACGCCAGCAACAAACCCACCAGTCCCGGAGCGATCGTCGGCAGAATGTCGTAGGCCGCGCGGCCGAACAGTTCGTCCGAGAATTTCTTTTCGGCATCATTGATTTCTTCCTGTTGTTCGGCCGACAAACTTTCGAAGTCGCCATTCGCTTTCACGTTCAACGATTCGTGTAACGCCTGGTCGGCCGGATCGCCCGATTCCAATAACGGGCTGCTGGTTCCCAGATACCAGGCCACGCAGGCCAGCCCGGTAAATGTCCAGGCGACAGTGCAAAATCGCTTCAAAAAGTTTCCGACCGTGAAACCAAACCGCCCTTCGTATTCTGTTTTTCCGGCTCCGCAAACGCCCATGATGTGCGGCTGCACAATGATGCCCGCCAGCGCCGTCAACGACAGCATGCAGACGTAGAAAATCGTGATTGGTTCGCGACTGAAGCGTTCAGCAAATTCCGCATCCGCCACGAAGTTAAACATGCCTGGCTTAAGCTCTTCATACTTCTGCAGCGCACCAAAGCCCCCAATCTGATGGAAGATAAACGGCAGCAGAAGTATCGAAAACGCGATCGTCAGCACGCCCTGAATAAAGTCAGTAATGATTGCCGCGCCCAGTCCGCCCGCCGCTCCGTAAGTGACGAATAGCACCGTCATCGCAAGAATCGCGTATTCGTAACCTTCTAACTGCCGCCAGCCGGTCGCGATTGTCAGCTTTGGCTTGGCGGGCTTGCCTTCCAGATCTTCCGCCGGTGGGGCGACATTGACGAACGACATTGTCGGCACCTGCAGGTTGATTTCCTGAGCCATCCGGTCAACTGCGTTTCCGGTGAGCGCATTGATCATTTTTCCGCTGCTAAACAGTGCTCCGGCGATAAACACGATCGATATCAGCATGCCGTAAAACGAATACAGCACGGCCGTTGCCGGACTGAAACGCGTGCCAAAAAAATCCGCCGTCGTGAGGGCTCGAATTCGCCGCAGCAGCGGAGCAATGAGCCAGTAGAACGGAGTTGCCGGCAGGTACAAAAATTGCCACCAAATGCCCGCCAGTCCCATTCGCCATGTTCCCGCGACAACGGTGATGGCCTGATCGCTGCTGGTGCCCGAGCCGAAGGCAAAGAACATCATAAAGATCTTGCCGAACCTGCGGCCGCCCATAAAGAAGTCGGCCGCGTCTGTGACTTTGCTGGCAGACCACAGGCCGACCACCAGAATGACGACAAAATAGATGGCCAGCACAATCCAGTCGAACGTGTGCATTCCCAGAAGAACGTCGGGCATCTGTCAGAACTCAATCGTATCAGAGAATAGGAAAGCGGCCGCGAATCCACTACGTTGCTGCGCAGACACGACGCTGGACGGTGACAATATCGCCGCCCACCGCGCAACACAATCCACCTGCGGACCGTGATGACGACTTCACTTGATCAGCTAGCGAACTACGACGGCATCCGCGTCACAATTCTCGGCCTGGGCAGATTCGGTGGCGGCATCGCGGCGGCTCGATTTCTGGCGTCTCGTGGAGCCATCGTGACCGTCACTGACATGCGGACGGAAGCCGAACTGGCTGAGTCTCTGACGGCGCTGGCGGACGTTGAAATTCACCGCTTCGCTTTGGGAGGTCACCCTGCAGACGTCTTCGAAACGTGTGATCTGCTGGTCGTGAACCCGGCGGTTAAACCGGGGTCTCCACATGTCGAACAAAGCCGCAGCGCGGGCGCGGTTGTGACCAGCGAAATTGAGTTGTTCCTGCATCACTGCCCCGCGCGGGTTGTGGGAGTCACCGGCAGCAACGGGAAATCGACAACCGCCGCGCTCACGCACCATTTTCTGCAACACCACTTTCTTCACCATGACGCCGCCGATGAGGCTAGAGCCGGCGCGACGGCACCCCCGCGATCGTTTCTCGGCGGCAACATCGGGCACAGCCTGCTTCCCATTGTTGACCAACTTACGACAAACGACGTCGTTGTTTTGGAACTCAGCAGCTTTCAACTGCATTCGCTGAAGGACGCTCACTTCGCGCCCAGCGTCGCGATCGTCACTAACTTTGCTGCGAATCATCTGGATTGGCATGGCACCGTCGACGAGTACCATGCTGCCAAACAGGTTCTGTTAAGCCGCCAATCAAGCGTCGATGTCGCCGTCATGCCCGACGATTGTCCGGTCAATCGGCTCGCCTTCGCGGATGAAGATCAGCCTACCTGGCGCGTGCGAGGACGGTGCCTGCATTTTGGAATTTCTGACGGTGGCGAAGACGGCGTGTTTTTGGAAGGCAATCTGCTGATCGCTCGCGTTGCCGGCCGTGAAGACGCCGTCCGGGTGTCGCTGCCACGGCAACTTCCGGGCGAACATAGCGCGAAGAACATTGCGGCGGCGGCGTGTGCCGCTTTCGTTCTGGGAGTGACCCCGATGACAATTGTGGACTCGCTGGCGTCGTTTCAGCCGCTGCCTCACCGCCTGGAACTTGTATCGCAGGGGAATGGCCGAAAATTCTACAACGATTCGGTCGCCACAACACCGGAATCAGCGATTGCCGCGCTGCGGACTTTTCGTGAGCCGGTTGTGATTATTGCCGGCGGGTCTGACAAGGGCAGCAACCTGACTTCGTTTGCGAATGAGATCGGTCGCAATGCGGTCGCCGCCGTCCTGATCGGCGACACGGCCCTCACGCTGAAAGCCGGCCTGCACAGCAAATTATCGTCTGATCCGGGGTTTTCGGTGGTGGTGGCGGACGACTTTGAAAGTGCGTTCCGGCACGCAGTTGCACTGTCGCCGGAAGGCAGTATCGTGCTGCTGTCTCCCGGCTGCGCCAGTTATGGCTGGTTCCGCGATTTCCGTGATCGTGGCGACCAGTTTACGAAACTGGCGCAGGCTTGGGTGAGGTGTGAAAGTGAAACTCAGTAAAGGCCACCACTTGAAGAACTCGCTCAGTTGCAACAGGAAAACCATTCCCACAATAGCGGCCGCCTTCGCTTTGATAGTGACGTGCGGTTGCGCCGATTCTGAACCCGATGCTTCCAATACGGCGGCACCGCCGGTCAAGCGAGCGGCCGCCAGTGACGACCCTCCCGTACTGCTTCCGCGCGAATTGCGTCGGAAGCTTAACGCGAATGACAACGCCAAATTCGTGCGTAGCGGAAACGACATCGTGGAAGCTCAGCTTGTGGAATCCGGCGTTAAGTCGATCGAAGCGCTCAAAGGAGTGCCGTTGCGGTTTCTGGATCTGGGGATGACGTCGGTCAGTGATATCTCGCCGGTCGCTGGGATGCCTCTGGAAACGCTGATTCTGGAAGACACGCCGGTGGCCGATTTAAGCCCCATCAAAGGCATCTCGCTGAAGGTGCTATACCTGCAAAATACAAAGGTGACCGACCTTTCGGTGTTGAAAGGGATGCCGATCGAAATGCTGAATCTCAAGAGCGTTCCCGTGACGGACTTAAGCATCGTCGCGGAACTGCCTCTGAACACGCTGTGGATTCCAGACACGAAAATCGATGACATTTCGCCGCTGCAGGGCAAAGCGATGGTGAGTCTCGACATCGAAGGCACGGCCGTCAGCAGCCTCGCGCCGCTGGCTGACATGTCGACGCTCAAGCGGCTCAACATCGCTCGAACACCAATCACGGATGTGTCACCGTTGAAGGGCATCAAACTGCAGCGCATCACGCTGACGCCCGACACCGTTCGCGAAGGAATGGACGTTTTGAAAGACATGCCGTCATTAACTGAGATCCGGACAACGATGGAAGGGCCAGCCCAGTCGGCTGCCGAATTCTGGGCGAAATACGATCGTGGCGTCTGGAACATCCCCGCAAAAACAGACAACGAGGCTCCGGCGCAGGAAGGCAAATAGTGAGCGAAAATGTAATTCAGGCCATCCGCACCAACGTCGAATCGGCCGTTCTTGGCAAACAGGAAACAGTCCGACTGGCAGTCATCGCGTTGCTGGCCGGCGGCCATGTGCTGCTGGAAGATGCTCCGGGACTCGGCAAAACTTCGCTGGCTCGCGCGCTGGCGAAGACGTTGGGATGCCAGTTCAATCGTCTGCAGTTTACCCCCGACTTACTGCCCAGCGACATCGTCGGCGCGAACGTCTACCGCCCCAACAGCGGCGACTTCGAATTTCGACCTGGTCCCGTGTTTACCAACATTCTGCTGGCGGATGAAATTAATCGCACCACGCCGAGAACTCAAAGCGCGTTGTTGGAAGCGATGAGTGAAGAGCAGGTTTCGATCGAAGGCGAAACGCTGCCTTTACCGCAGCCGTTTCTGGTTTTGGCGACTCAGAATCCCTTCGAATTTGAAGGCACCTATCCGCTGCCGGAAAACCAGTTAGACCGCTTCATGGTGTGCCTGGAACTCGGCTATCCCGATCGCGAAACGGAGCGTGAAGTTTTTCGTCGTCACCGAGACGGAGAACCAACCGATGCACTGGAGGCTGTGACGTCAGCCGACCAGATCACCGAATTGCAGAAACAGGTGACGCAGGTCCGAGTCGACGATTCGATTTCGGACTACATGCTGGACGTCGTGGAAGCCAGCCGCAATCACCCGGAGCTGGCGTTGGGCGTGAGCACGCGAGGCGCTTTGACACTGTACCGAGCCGCTCAGGCAATGGCGTTGGTGGAAGAACGTGACTTCGTCATACCGGACGACGTGAAGCAGCTAATCACGCCCGTTTTGGCTCACCGAATCGTCTGTCGAGGCGCTTTGCGCGACGGTCACCGCCGCCGCGCCAGCCAGATTCTGACCTCGATCACAGACAATCTGGCCGTGCCTAAGTAGACGTTAGACCTCTTCCACCTGTTCCAGATCGTCTTCCGCGTCCATCGGTTCATCTGCGTCAAACATGCCGTCGAATTCGTCGTCATCTTCCGTGATGTCTCGCAAGGCGATATCTGGAATATCGATGGCCATGTCACCGTCGGCGCGAGCTCGAAGAATCAGCCGGATCGGAACTTCCTGAAACGGTGAGACTTCTCGCAAAAAGCCCAGCAGGTACCGTTTCCACGCTTCGTCAAACACCTTCGGGTCGTTGCACTTGACGACAATCGTCGGCGGGGCGACGGCTACCTGAGTCGCGAAGTAAATCTTCGGCCGTTTGTTCTTACGATGCGGCGGTGGGTTATTCGACACGGCCAGCTTGAGTGCTCGATTCAATTTCCCGGTACTCATCCGGGTCATCGCCTGCTTGTAAATTGTTTGAGTCAGATTAATCAACTGGCGAATGTTGCGACCGTCCTTCGCTGTCAAGACGGCAATCGGAACGTGTCGCATGGATGCAAACGACTTCACGAGGTACTCGCCCCACTTGTCGATTGTCATCTCCTCTTCCTGAGCCAGGTCCCACTTATTGACGACGAACACGCACGGCTTGTTGTGCTTTGTGATTTCTTCGACCAGCTGCTTGTCGACTTTGGAAATCGTGTTGGTGGCATCAAAAAACATCAGCACCACATCAGCGCGGCGAATACTGCGCTGAGCTCGCACAAGCCCGTAGAATTCGATGTCGTTGGCGAGACTCTTGCGTTTACGCACACCAGGTGTGTCGATCGCGACAAACGTGCGGCCATCGACGTCGAAGCGAATGTCGATGCTGTCGCGAGTCGTGCCGGGAACTTCGCTAACGATCACGCGATCGGTTTCGGCCAGTTGGTTGATGAAAGTACTTTTGCCGACATTTCGTCGTCCGACGATGGCCAACCGAATTTCCGGCGGCTCCAGCAGATGAGCGCCTTCTTCTGCTTCGTCGTCCGCTCCATCCGGCAGGTGCTGGACAATGGCTGACATCAACTCAAGCCGGTTGCGATTGCCTTTGACACTGGTCACCTGCTGAGGCAAATCAGCCAGCGCCAGAAAGCCGGCCGCTTCGATGTCCAGGCTACTGGAATCGCACTTGTTGACGACCATCAGCATCGGCTTTTTGATCCGACGCAAACGATCGGCGACTTCGACGTCCAGCGGAGTCACCCCCGCTTTGGCATCCACGACAAACAGCAGCAGATCGCATTCCAGCAGACCCAAATCAATCTGGCGTTCGATGTCGGCAGACAGGTCGTCGCTGTCGACGATGCCGATGCCGCCGGTGTCGACCAGTTCGAAGTAGCGATCGTCGTGGTGCACGATCCACGTGACGCGATCCCGCGTGACTCCGGCGGTGGGATCAACCACAGACAGCAGCTTAGCGGCCACCCAGTTCAATAACGAACTCTTGCCAACGTTGGGGCGACCTACGATGGCCACCTTCGGAATTCCCATGACTCTGTTTCTTACGTAAAAAATAGGTGCTTTAAGCCGCATGCTACCGCTTGTGGCACGCCAAACGCAGTGCCACAGGGCATAAGTTCGCGTAATTGAAGTAGTTCTGCCAACGCGGACTCCGCCGGAGTCAAACACTCGCAAATTTGCCCTGAAAGAGCCTTCGCCGGTTATTGCAGGCGGCCGCGAATGATACTCAATTTATCCGAAGTTCGTCTTTCGGGATGTGAATTACATTGCTCACGCTTCTATATCGCCGAAGCTTGCACCTCTCCCCAGCGAAGCTGAGGGGGAGGTCGGACGAGCGAAGCAACGTCCGGGAGGGGGCGGCGTGGCGATCATTTCATCCAGGTCTCCCAAGACTGCCACCGCGACAGCTATGCGGTTTTTTCGAGTCTCGGAGAGACTCGGCTACGTGAGAAGTCAGGCCGTTCGAGTGGCATTGGGCGGAAGCCTCGCGGCAATTAACCCACGCGTTCCCACTGTTCGTCCAGCAGTTTGCCGGACACCTTGATCGCCGTGCCCAGTTTTTGAGCGAACACAGTGAGGCGAAATTCTTCCAGCATCCAGCCGTAATGATCCAACATCGGATCGTTTCGCTGCTGCTTTTGCATTTCTGCACGGCGAATCAGAAAGCGGTCTGCGTATGGGGCAAATTCGCGCAGTCGCAGGTCTTCGTTTCGTATTCCCCCGGAATTCAGTCGATCCAGCCGCATTCGAATGCCTGTCATGTAGCGCGTGAACTGGATGAGCCACGGCCAGGGCGTGTCCTGCAGAAATTTGCTGTGAAATAACTCCGCCAGTTGACGCTCCATTTGGTGTACCAGGTGATCCCAGCCGGATCCCATTGCGTCGGCCAGAATCCGAGTTGTCACTTGATGCTGCCGAAACAGCGCAGGGATCAACTGCACGAACTCCTGCACCACAACGCCTAATCGCTTCCGCCCCTGAACGACGAAGTCATCAAATTGAGCTTTTGTTCGAGGTAAATCCGTTGGCGACAGGTACGCTCGTTCGACCATTAGCAACTGCAATTGTAAAACCACGTCCAGGCCCGGAATGCACTTCGCCATCGATTGAATTTTTTGCAGCTCAGGCAGATGCTTCACCTGCCGCTGAATTCGTTCGCGGTCCGTCAACAGAAACATCCGCCGCAACCCCTTGCGCAGCACGGCTTGAGCTTCGACAGCAGACTGACACAGCGTCAGGCCGACCGATTCGCCATCGTCGCGAATGGCTGGGAACGATTTCATCTTCATGCCCGCTCGCGTGATCGAAATGCTGACGGGAATGTCCGCAAAGTCCCATGCCTTGAAGCCCTTTCGTTGCCACTGAAGTTCTTCTGGCGACGGTTGGCTTTTTTGAAAGGCGTTGTTGGTCTTCGTTTGCAGAGTCGCTCGCAACTGATCCGGATCGCGACTTTCTGCCACAACGGCCTTGTTGTTGTCGATCAGTCGGATGTTGGCTCGCAAGTGATCGGGCAGATTCGACAACGCAAAGTCTTCTGGTCGCACCGGTTCGCCCGCAATACGAGTCAGCTGAGTGGCGACCGCGGAAAGCAGGTTGCCTTTTGCAAACTGAAGCTTTTCCAGCACTTCGCGAGCGGTGTCTGGAGCCGGAACAAACTTGCGCCGCAGGTCTTTGGGAAGTGAACGAATCAGTTCTGTTACCTTTTGACTTAGAAGCCCCGGAACCAGCCACGTGAGGCGGTTTTGGTCTAACTGAGCCAGGCCTTCGCACGGGACGGTGACCGTCACTCCGTCCGCGTTTCGGCCGGGATCGAGTTGATAGCTTAACGGCAGATCCATCGTCCCCATCTTCATCGACGGCGGAAATTCGGCGCTGCCTTCCTGGCGTTCTGATTCGCTGGTGAACGTGTTGATGTCAAACTGCAGCAATGCTGGCTGGCTTTTTACCGTGCGGCGATACCATTGCCGCAGGCGGTTTCGATCGGCTACGTCGTGCGGAATCTGCTTGTCGTAGAATTCGAACAGCGCGTCTTCCGTCGGCAGCAGGTCGTGCTGCCGAGTCCTCGCCTGCAGTTCCTTCACCTGCTCCAACACACCAACGTTGTGGCTGAGGAACGGGAAGTCGCGCCCCCAGCCCGTCTTCGGCTTCACGGGCCCGGAACGGAACGCAGACGACGACGGATTCGGCAACGTCGACCGCCCCGGCGTTAGACGTGAGCGACTGCCGCTGAGCAGTGTGCGTTCTTCTTCTGCGAATTCGCTATCACGTTCTTCTTCCGTCTTGCCGTACAGCAGCGCCAATTCCACCAGACCAAACTGAATCAACAGTTCTCGCGACTTGGCGGCGTCGACTTTAGCGAAGGACGTTTTTCTGCGTGGCACGATTGGAAGGCCCCACAGAGACACCTTCTCAAAACACATCACGTTGCCCGCCTTCGAATCCCAGTGCGGTTCGCTGTGTTCGCGTTTTACGAGGTGGTCGGCCAGCGGCTCAATCCATTCCGGCTGAATCGTCGCCAAAGTGCGCGCGAACCGCTGAGACGTTTCGACCAATTCGGCCGCGACGAACCACTTGGGCGGCTTTCTGGCGAGGCCGGAACCAGGCCACACCTGCAGTTTGTTGCCACCGGCGCCCGTGTATTCGCGATCGGCCGATTTGAACGCGAGGTTCGCCAGCAGGCCGGTCATCAACGAACGATGAATGGCGGCGTAGTCGTTCTTTCTGTCCTTGAATGGATTTAGAACGGCCGCCTTTTCCAGTTGCTTGTCGCCACTTTCCTTCAACAGGTCGCGAAGCTGCCGATGCACGTCGATCCATTCTCGCATTCGCATCCACGACAGAAAATTCTGCTTGCACCATTTTCGCAACTGGCTGCCAGACAGCTTTTTCTTCCGTTCGTGCCACGTGTCCCAGATGGCGAGCAACGTCAGAAAGTCGCTTTCCGCGTTCTTGAATTGCGCGTGAGCTTCGTCAGCGGCCTGCTGTTTTTCGATCGGGCGTTCACGCGGATCCTGAGTCTCCAGCGCGGCAGCGATGATCATGACTTCCGGCGCGGCGTGCTCTTCAATCGCCGCCAACACCATGCGGCTGATTCGGGGATCGACGGGAAGGCGAGCCATATGTCGCCCGATTTCCGTCAGCACGTAGTCATCCGTACCTCGGCCAGTAATCGCGCCGAGTTCTTCCAGCGTCTTATAGCCTTCACGCACGGTCGTGGGACGTGGCGGATCCAGAAATGGGAACTCATCCAGCCGACCCAGCTTCAGATTCATCGTCCGAAGAATCACGGCCGCCAGATTTGTGCGTTGGATTTCCGGCGCTGTAAACGCTTCGCGACCGTTGAAGTCTTCTTCATCGTACAACCGAATACAGATGCCCGGACCGACTCGACCACACCGCCCGGCTCGTTGATTGGCCGACGCTTGCGATACCGCTTCGATGGGCAGTCGCTGCATGCGCGACCGCGCCGAGTAGCGGCTGATGCGAGCCGTGCCCGTGTCGATTACGTAGCGAATTCCGGGCACCGTCAGCGAAGATTCGGCGACGTTGGTGGCCAGCACGATGCGGCGGTGTTGGTACGGCTGAAAGACTTTCGTCTGATCCGCCATCGACAGCCGTCCGTACAACGGCACGACCTGAGTCGGATGTTTTGACGTGTCACCGGAGTACTTCCGACCATTCAAAAGTTTATCCGCTTCGCGGATGTCACGTTCGGTCGGCAGGAAGACCAGCAAGTGACCGCTGTCGTTGGCCGCCACTTCGTCGATGGCGTCCACAATCCCATCACGCCAGTCGCGGTCCTGAGAACCGCCTTCTTCGTCTGCATTGTTTTGATCCAGCGGACGGTAACGAATGTCGACGGGGTACGTCCGCCCTTCCACCACGACCACCGGTGCAGGAGTTCCATCCTGACCAAAGTGTTCGGCAAAGCGTTCGGCGTCGATGGTCGCTGACGTAATGATCAGCCTCAAATCTTTGCGTTTAGGTAGCAGCCGTTTGAGGTAGCCCAGCAGGAAATCGATGTTCAACGATCGTTCGTGAGCTTCGTCGACGATGATGGTGTCGTACTGATCCAGAAAGCGGTCAGACTGCGTTTCCGCCAGCATGACGCCGTCGGTCATCAATCGGATCAGCGTGTTCGGGCCGGACGCATCGTTAAACCGAATGCGATACCCGACCTGCTTACCAACTTCGCACTTCAGTTCTTCGGCTAATCGAGTGGCGATCGACCGAGCGGCAATTCGGCGAGGTTGCGTGTGACCGATGACGCCGCCAATTCCGCGGCCGAGTTCCAATGCGATTTTCGGCAATTGCGTCGATTTGCCGGACCCGGTTTCGCCGCAGACGACGACCACTTGGTGCTGCCGAATCGCGTCCGCAATTTCATCGCGTCGCGCGACAACCGGCAGATCCTCAGGCCAGTCAATTTTCGGCACGGAAGCGGATCGAGCGGCAAACCTTTGGGTTGATCGTTGGAGCTGGTCGTTCAACCGCTTCAGATTTCGGTCGAACGGTTTGCCTGCGTTCTTCGCGTTGGTGATCGATCGCAGCAAGCGGCGCAGCGAAAACTGGTCCGCCCGCATCGCGGTTGAGATTTGTGTTTGCAGAGCCTTCGCGTCAAATTCCATTTCTGTTTCTACGATCGGAATCGCAGAAGTATAGCATTTTCGCGTCGGGATGCTTCCGGCCAGGTGCGGTACTGCGCCGTGTTTTCGTTATCTACGCACAAACTAAACAGACGGCGGCCTCACGGGTGAGCTTCTTCAAAAGCCGACTCGCCGAGCCAGCCGAACTGCGATTCGCATGGCCACGTCAACCGCTCTGCCGGAAACGAAAGCCGTCGGCGTCGGAGCGGCCGTGCGCAACGCGCCCGCTGCCTTGATCACGCGACCTTTCACGCTGTCGTTCGGATTCGCAGACGAACGCAACATACGATTCACTACCACCAACGCATGCTTCACTTCCGGCCGCGAACCGCCCGGCTGAGGCCCAGGCCGCTGTGGCACGGTTTGTTGATACGGGTGAAACGTTGATCTTAGTTGTGCTGTCTCCGGTGGCTTCGAATCCATGAAATTTCTCCGAGATCCCTGCTGGTAATGCATGCGGAGCAATCTCTGCGCCCCTCCATATTCGAATCGCGTTCGGCGCCAAAATCGGACACGCATTCTGCGAACATTTCGGAAAAAGAGGAAATTCATCCTCAGAAACCAAAGTGCCCCATGGGGATTCCCGACCATCGACCGGGTGGTGAGTCGGTTGTTGTGTGATCGGGCATCGCCACAAACTGTACGACCTCCATCCGCCGATGAGTCGCGCGGGGTGAGTGCCTCAGAAAACGTAGGTCGCCCCCGACGCGGTGACCACGAACACGCGCCTCAAGCGAAAGAGCGGGCTCAGGTTGCCGCGCGAAACCCAAACGCGGCTCGCCATGGTTTAGTCACCTACAACCGTGAAATTGTAGTTTCCAGTGCCTGAAGCAGTCGGTCGATTTCAGCGTCTGTGCCAACCGTAATTCGTAAACCTTCGAGTCCTTCCGCGTCCGCCGATTTTCCGGAAAACTGCATATATCGAACTAGAATCTGCTGCTGTTTCAGCCCCTCGTAAATGTCTTTGTGCCGACCCGAACTGTGCGTCGTCCACAGGAAGTTCGCCTGGCTGGGAAGTGCGACGAATCCCAGCTTCGGCAACTCAGCCGCCATCCGCTGGCGAGTTGCCAGAATGCGTCCGCGGTTTTCCAGCATCCAATCCTGATCTTCAATGGCAGCGGTCGCGGCCGCGATGGCGATGGCGTCGCAGTTGTAGCTGTCCTTCACCTTTTGCATGCCCTGAGTCAGCTGCTCATCGGCGATGGAAAACCCAAACCGCAAACCAGCAAGACTGTATGACTTGCTAAGCGTGCGAGTCACAACCATCCGCTGATGAAAGCGCGGCTGTTTCAAAAGTTCGCCTCTGTGAGGCGTATTGGCAAAGTCGCCGTAGGCTTCGTCAAGAATCAGCAGGCCGTCGTCTGGAAGTAATTGTTCCAGTTCGTCAGGCGTCCAGCAGTTACCGGTTGGTGAATTCGGATTCGGCACGAAGGTCAACTTCGCCGAACGACATAAATCGGTTGCTTCGCCAGCGTCCCAGTTCAACTGATCGTTCAAATGCAGGCGACGTACATCGCATCCCTGAATCTTCGCCAGCGTTTCGTACAGCACGTAGCTGGGATACGGGTACACAATCGCATCCCCGGCGTCGCAAAACGAACGCATCAGGATGGTCAGGTTCTCATCACTGCCGTTGGCGGGAAGGATGCAGTCCGGATCAACATCAAACAGCGCGGCGGCCGCTTTGCGAAAACTGCGTGCCATCGGATCGGGATAGACGTTCAGTCGACCAGTCGCCGCATTCTGAATGGCTTCCACCACCTTCGGCGACGGCGGATACGGGTTCTCGTTGGTGTTTAGCTTGATCCAGCCGGTCGCTTGAGGCTGCTCGCCGGGCACGTACCCGCCGATTTGCTGAATGGCGGTGCGAAAAGGTAGAGGCATGAATTTTGTTTTGACGGATAGAACAGGAAACTTGGCACAGCTGGTGGTCAACGGGGAGCATCATATCATCGGTGTCGTTTCTGTCAGCGACCTGAGCCGCCGGGATTCTCGAATTTGCTGACGTCAAACGCTGCTCCCACAACAGAAATTGTGCAGCCTTTGGGTTTTGGCGTTGGCTGTGCATGCACCTATTCCAGTGCAGCGTCGGGGGAGGTTGGACGGAGCGAAGCAACGTCCGGGAGGGGGAGCAGTGCATGTCGGCGCGCTGCAGGTGTGCCGACCGGGTTGCGTGGCCCTCCCCCGAACATCGCTCCGCTCGTTCGACCCCTCCCACAATAAATTGCGGGAGGGGTGAAGCGGCAGTGGTGCACGACGGACTGGCCTTTGCCGGTTGTCGGGGTTGCACCGACGGCAACGCCACGCGACCGCTCGGATTGTTAAGGAGGTGCGGCTGCGTACCGCGACGAAGCGAAGACGGGACCGCTCGCACGCAGCCCGACTTGCCTTCGTCGGCACGAATTGCCGATAGAAAGTGCGGAGGAGATGCGGTGTTTTTTCGGTTTGTAGCCAGCCTGATTCTTGTTGTTCTGGTTTCCATGGTCGGTATTGGCCTGGAAAAACAGACACTGCAGATGAAGCGCGCCGTCAGTCGCCAGTACTTTCAGAAAGACCTGCTGCTGGAAATGCACGCGAGACTGCGACTTAGCATTCAGCAACTGACCGCTCCTTCGCAACTGGCAGCGGTCGATGAGGCTCGGCAGTCATCGCTGAGTCCGCAAATCAAGAAGGCAGAACGCTGGCAGATGCCGCAGCAGACGACGACCGCGAATTCCAATGCTCAGGCTGATCATTCGTCCTCCGCGCGAAATTCGCAGGACCGATCGAGTAGCGACAACACTCGTCTGCCACCTCGCCTGCCCCTGTTGCGCTGGGAACACCCGGCGGGAACGGGGCGATAGATGAGCGAACCTACTGGTGATCTAAACGAAGCCGACGCACCGCAGCCTGTGTCACATCCTACGGAACAGGCGCAGGACGGTGTTCAGCCTTCTATTTGGCGAGTGAAGCTAATTTCGTTTTGCCTGCTGATTGGCTGGGGCATTATGGTTGGTCGGCTGGTCCATCTGCAGGGTGCTCAGCGTCAACTGCTCAACACGAAGGTGAATCGGCAGAGCACATTCACTGAGAAAGTCCCCGCTCGTCCCGGCGAAGTGCTGGACCGAAACGGACACGTGTTGGCGATGACGATCACGCGCGAAAGTCTATACGCCGTGCCGGCCGAAATTACCGACGCCGGAAATTTTGTCTGGGAAGTCAGTCAGATCCTCGACATTAACGCGGACGAACTTTACGACCGCATCGCCAAGCATCCCGATCGGCAGTTCATCTGGGTTCGTCGTCGTTTGACCGACGATCAGGCTCAACGCATTCGCCAACTGAATCTGCCCAAACGCACCTGGGGTTTTCGCCGCGAATACCTTCGTCAATATCCGCAGGGCCGCATCGCCGCTCACGTCTTGGGCATGCGAGACATCGACAACATTGGCCACGGCGGCCTGGAAGAAAGCCTGGACGACCTTATTCGAGGCGTTGACGGAACGCGAGTGATGACGCGGGACGCTCGTGGCAAGGTCATGGAAGTCGAAGCCGCGTTATCAGAAACGCCGCAACACGGTCGCACGGTGATTTCAACCATCGATGTGCTCACGCAGATCCACACTGAGCAACTTCTGACCGATTTGATGGAGCGCTGGCGGCCTCATGGAGCATGCGCTGTGGTCATGGACCCGCATTCGGGCGATGTCCTCGCTATGGCGTCGGCACCGAACTTTGACCCCAACCATCCGGGTTCGGTGCCCGACGATGCATGGCGAAATCTGGCGGTTTCGGCTGTGTTTGAACCGGGTTCCACGTTCAAGCCGTTCATCGTGGCGTGGGCACTGCAACAGAACAAACTTCAGGCGGATGAACAGATTTCGTGTTTTCAGGGAGCGTACCGGATGGGCAAACGCGTTCTGCACGATCACCACCCTTATGCCAAACTTAGTGTGGAAGATGTGCTGGTGAAGTCCAGTAACATCGGCATGGCTCGCATCGCAGAACGCATGGGCCTTGGGCAACTTTATCGAGCGACAGCGGCCTTTGGTTTCGGTCGCCGCACGGGCATCGAATTGCCGGGGGAAGTCGATGGGCTTGTGCGTTCTCAAGACAAATGGGACGACTACTCGCTCGGTTCCATTCCGATGGGGCAGGAGCTTGCCGTCACGCCGCTGCAATTGATTACCGCTCACGCGGCACTGGCCAACGGCGGTCGGTTGGTCAGACCGCACTTGTTGCTGGATTCGAGCTCCGATCAGGTCGCTCCCACGCCGCTTTCGGCGATCGAAACTGTGGATGCCACTCCGGGGATCGAATCACAGATTGTGCGGCCTGAGATTGCCGATTGGATTGTCCGACATCCCATGAAGGGCGTTGTGGAACGCGGGACCGGCAAGAATGCCAGGATCAACGGCATGAGCATCTTTGGGAAGACCGGGACGGCTCAGAAGCCCGATCCCGAAACCGGCGGCTATTCGAATACAAAGCACATCTGTTCGTTCATCTGTGGCGCACCCGCCGAGAACCCTCAGGTGTTAGTCCTTGTTATGGTCGATGAACCCACGGCTGACGGGCTGCACTACGGCGGCACCGTGGCCGCACCAACGGCCGCTAATCTGCTGCAATTCGCACTCAACCGCCTGCCACACCTGTCCGGCCGCATGACGGTTCGCCCCGAGCACGATCTACCCGCGCGAATGCGTTAGACGACTGTCGTCATCTGCCAAACCTCCGCTGGCCAGCGTTGAGCACCACCTGTCACGCGTAGCGCTAGGTTTCGGCGGCGCGAGAATTCTTCACTCGCGGCTGGGCGGAATTTCACGATTCACCACAACGCGGTCTCGTCCCATGCCGAACCAGAAACCGAACAGGCCGCCCACGGTGATCATGATCAGCGTCACCGGTTTCAGTTGGTGCACGTGAGCAATGAAGTACGCCAGGCTGCCGTCTTTCACAAAGGGAGCGAAACGCCACTCAGTGAATCCGCCCAGACACAAAGCCAACAGTCCGCAACAGACGCCAATCGCCACCGAACGGCGGCCGGACAGGCACCCGGCACTCAACCCAAGGCACGCACCGGGCAGCGCCAATGCGTAGAATCCCTGACTGGCCAACAGAAGAAACGCAAAGTAACCCGTGACGCTACCTGTGGCTGCACCCAGCATCGCTCGCAGCCATGCGATTGGTTGGGGACTTGCGTTCATCAGCCGCTATCTCCGAATTCGACTCGGGCTCGTCGTCAAAGGCTGCTGCACGAGCCCTGAAGCCCGCGACGAAACAGTGCAACGGCAGGATCCTTCCGACAGTCCGAATCCGTCCTACGAACGGTCGCGGTCTTCCAGAATTGGCTGCAGCTCATCCACGAAGTCGTTCACGTCCTTGAATTCACGGTAGACGGATGCAAAGCGGACAAACGCGACCTTGTCCAGATCTCGTAGAGCACTAAACACCATCTCACCGATCTGGCGTGACGGCAACTCTCGGAGTCCATCTTCGTAAAGAGTGGCTTCAACATCCGCCACCACCTGGTCAATCTGCTCATTGCTGATCGGCCGTTTGTAGCACGCCTTCTCAATCCCCGCGCGGATGCGATTACGATCAAACGGAACGCGAGTGCCGTCCTTTTTGATGACCTTGATCGGCGATTCTTCGATGCGCTCGTACGTCGTGAAGCGACGACTGCAATCCAGGCATTCCCTTCGACGGCGAATCGAATAGTCCTGACTGTTTCGCGAGTCGATCACCTTGGTTTCATCGTTCTTGCAGAACGGGCACCGCATTAGGAAACCCTTTCAGTTATCTGCATCGAATTTTCATCTGACGGTTCGTTGTGAAGGAACGCTGACACAATAAATCCAGCACGCTGAATTGTAGCAGTCAGATCCTTTGAAATGGTACTCTAACCCAGCTGCTGACGAAAAACGTCAGCTCCGGCAACGATGGCTTCGTCGATCTTGTCAACGAGTTTCGCTCCGGCTTCGGCCATATCCGGCCGACCGCCGCCGCCTCCGCCAGCCACCTGAGCGGCTGCTTTGACCGCTGCTCCGGCATTCATGCCCTTCTCTTTGACCAGCGACTTACTGACTGCAGCAATCAGGGCCACCTTGCCATCGATTTCTGCGGCCAGCAAAACTGCGATTGGGCTGTGGTTGTCACGGAGCTGATCCACGAAGTCTCGCAGTGCTTCGCGAGGCACGCCTTCCAGCTTTTGTGCGACAATCTTAACGCCACCAACTTCCTCAGCAGCCGCGACGACTTCACCAACGGCATCGGCTACCGACGCTTTCGATAGTTCGGCCAGCTGACGATTGAGATCCTTTAGCTGAGTCTGCAACGCTTCAACTCGCGCCGGCAGTTCGCTTTCCTTCGTCGCCTTCAGCATTCGCTGTAGCTGAATGACCAGCTCATCGGTTTCGCGACCTTTTTGCAGGGCCTTGGGACCGGTGACCGCCGTGATACGCCGCACGCCTTTTGCAACAGGTTCTTCGGATGTAATACGGCACAGGCCAACCTGCCCGGTGTTGGTCAGATGAGTTCCCCCGCACAGTTCGACGCTGAAGTCACCCATCGTGACGACTCGCACCTTGTCCGGGTACTTCTCACCAAACAAGGCCATCGCGCCACGTTCGCGAGCTTCCTTCATTGGCAGTAGTTCGGTGTTTACTTCGGAACCGCCAACGATTTGCGAATTGATGATGTCTTCTACCTGACGAATTTCGTCCGGCGACAGAGCCTGCTTGTGAGCGAAGTCGAACCGCAGCGCGTCGGCTTCTACTTTGGAACCTCGCTGAGTCGCGTTTTCGCCGACCGTCCTATGAAGTGCGTGATGCAGAATGTGAGTGGCGGAGTGAGCTCGCCGAATCGCCGACCGGCGTTCGGTATCAACTTCTGCCGTCACTGTATCGCCGACGGCAAGCTGCCCTTTGCGTAAGCGACCTTCCAGCACAAACAGTGTCTGCTGGTGCTTTTGGCTGTCAGTGATTTCGACTTCGACGCCGTCACTCTTCAGCCAACCTGAATCCCCCACCTGTCCGCCGGATTCGCCGTAAAACGGAGTCTTGTCCAGCACGATCCCAATCGCCCCCTTGAAGCCTGCTGGCACTGAGTCGACCGACTTTTTGTCAACGATCAAGCCGATGATGCGGCTGTCGCATGTTGCTTCTTCGTACCCGACAAATTCCGTGTCGCCATGTTCCTTACGCAGCAGGTCCAACGGGCCAGCCGCCATCACGGAAACCGTTTTGCCGCCACGACTGATTTCTTCGTGGACGCCCATGCGTTCCTTAAACGCGGGCATGTCGACGGTTAAACCTCGATCGGCCGCGATGGCTTCCGTCAATTCAATCAGGAAGCCGTCTTCGGTATGCAGAGTGAAGGCATCGTCGCCGCTGATCGACTTTGATCCGGCCGACTTGGCGGCTTCTGCAAAACGGTCGAAGCGACTCAAGCCGCGTTCGATCGTCCCCAGAAACTGGCTTTCTTCTTCCTTCAAACTGTTCTGGACGCTTTCAACAGTTTTGCCAATCTCCGGGTAGGCTCCCTGCATCACGTCCACGACAGCCGGAACGATTTCATACAGAAACGGATCTTTGCGGCCCAGCAGGTACCCTTCTAAAAGAGCCCGCCGAACCAGTTGCCGGATGACGTAATTCTCTTTTTCGCGGTCCGGCATCACGCCTTCATGCATCGCAAACGTGGCAGCTCGCACGTGATCGGCGATGCGGCGGATGGCTCGTCCCTGAGGTGCGGCAAACTCATACTTAACGCCCACAACATCGCCTGCGGCTACACACAGTGGCTTCAGCACGTCGTTTTCGAAGTTGCTGATGTTTGAAACTCCCTGCAACACGGCCGCCGTGCGTTCCAGTCCCATTCCGGTGTCGATATTTTTGGACGGCAGAGGTCTCAGGTTGTCCGGCGGATCTCCCACCCGGTTGAATTGAGTGAAGACCAAGTTCCAGATTTCCACGTCGCCGTCAACGCCGGGAGGATGGTAGAAGATTTCGCTGCACGGCCCGCAAACGCCGTCCGGACCTTCGCTGGGCGCACTGGCTGGCCAGTAGTTTTCGTCTTCTTCCAGGCACGCAATGCGATCGGCGGGCAGCCCGATTTCATCTTTCCAAATGTTGAACGCTTCCTCGTCGAAGCCCCATTTGCCTTTGTAGACGCTGACGGTCAAACGGTCTTTGTCCAGCCCCAGCCACTTTGCGTCGGTCAGAAATTCCCAGGCCCAGTGAATGGCTTCGCGTTTGAAGTAGTCGCCAAACGAAAAGTTGCCCAGCATTTCGAAGAACGTGTGGTGGTACGGCGTCACACCGACGTTGCTGATGTCGCCGGTTCGGAGGCACTTCTGACACGTTGTCGCCGCCGTGAATTCCAGCTTGCCGATGCCCATGAATTCGTTCTTGAACTGGTTCATGCCAGCCGGCGTGAACAGCACGGTCGGATCATCTCTGGGAACCAGCACATCGCTGGGCCGACGGAGACAACCCTTGGTTTCGAAGAACGAAAGATACTTTTCGCGGAGTTCGTCAGTTTTCATGGCGCGGGGCTTCAGGAACGGTTCAAGTCTAACTCAGTTAGTTCTGTACTCTGTGACATTTACTTTGTCGGCGACCAACGGGTGGTTGTCCGAGCGGCAGTTCCGGAAATTTGGCCGGAGTCTTGCTGATAGTTAAGAAACGACGGTGTAATTTAGGTGTCGGATCACTCTGCGATCCAACGCACTGTTCGGGGACCGAACAACGACAATCCGCCACTTTTTGTTCCGAAGTTTCCACGCAGCAAGGGCGGGAGTTTACACAAAAAGCGACTTTCTGCACGACGAACGGCCCATCGGCGGCAGATTGTCCAAAAGGCGAGAGAATTGCAGCCTTCTCAGCCACCTCGCAGGCCCTGCCAGCCACCGGCCGAACCCGGATGCCCGACCCACCGCAAGCCCCTGACTCCGGCACGAGTATGCAGCCAGCGGAGCCGCCTTGCAGGTGCGTTTTCCTCGGCGAGATCAGAATGCAGTCACCGCGCGACCAAAGGCTATTTGCTACGCTAAGTTCGCGTCATTAGGGAGACAGTTCAAATACAGAAATGCAGCATTCTTGAGAGTAAGCTGGGGATGATCGTCCGGGTTGAATCCAAGTTGCCATCCCACGTCTGACGCGGGATGTTCGGGATTGTCGACTGTATCCGCCATGGCGGTCAAAAGAGCGGCGACTCTGCGGAATGATTTCGCATCCGCATCGAAGCGAACACGAGGCCCATCGCCGCCAGTGTTCGGATCAACCTCGATCGTCACATGCCAATCATGCTGTTCCATTAATTCATGAATTGCGTTCATCGACGGTTGTCCAACAAAAGGTATGTACAACACCGCCCTGAACTAAGCGAGCGACATGTGAACTACCGGAAATTCTACCAAGGCGAACGCCTGTTGCCAAAGGGCGAAGGAATGCCGAGGGCCTGACGCACAAACCATTTTAGGCGACCGGAACCACTGGTTTAGGTCGCCGTTTCCGGTAAAGAAAGAAGAATGCAATTGCGATGCCGCCGGGGTCAATCAGAACGTCGGAGAATATGCCGCCACGCTTTGGAACGAAGGTTTGATGTCATACGTCAGAGGCGGCATAGAGCACACAAAGGGCTGCCGCGATGATTAAGTTTCTGATCTTGCGATGCTCGGAGAAAGCGTCGATCGCCATTGTTGCCAGAACCATAAGAATCGCAAACTCAGTGACGTGCCAGCCCTTCACGATGAAGAGCCACGAGGCGCCCCAAAATAGCTGGAATCGCCGGAACGACGCCGGGTCATCGAAGACATCGGCGCGAAACCATGTGAAAAACGCCTGAGGGGTGATGACAGTGGAAGACGTGGCGAAGATCGACGCGGCCCAGAGCAGGCAAATCAGTAGAACCAGCCAGCGCCGATTGGTCATTACGGTAGGTCGCCTAACGGAAGGTTCTCGCTACAACGTCACTCCATTAGTGAACGGTTGGTGCTAAATGACCGAGCGTGATTATGGGACAGTTGTTCAGGCGGCGACATTGTAATGTTGCTTTTTCCGGTTTCGGTTGGTTAGGTATTTGCGAACATCCTCGATCAACTGATCCATCGTCTGATGAGTGTGGTTGCGGGTCACGTTTGCATGCAGGTCCAGCCATGTCCGTTCAATCCGATTGTGATCGGGACAGTAGGGTGGCAGGAAGTGCAACTTAAGTCGCTTGCCCTTTGGGCTGTTCAGAGTCAGCTGCACCATCTTCGTGGAGTGAATGCAGTAGTTGTCCAGAATGATGTGAATCTTCTTCGCACGAGGATAGGTTTCCAGCAGCGTCCAGAGCATGTCAATAAGCAACAGACTATCCTTTCGGTCAGCCTCGACCCATGTCACCTTGCCGGTGCGAGGATTCAAGGCACCAGCGAGGTACCGCTTCTTATTCTTTCCGGGCGTCAGCACGGTTTTCTGCTGCCCGGGAAGCATCCAGTCCAGACCGATCTTGGGGTTCAGGTGAATATCAACTTCATCTTCATACACCAGGACTTCGTTCGATGGCAGCGTCGCTTTCAGCGTTCGAAGGGCCCTGAGACGCCTGTTTTTCGCGGCTTTTGACCACGGACAATTCACTGTCGGTTTGGGGCGACCGCGGCGAGCACCGATGTGCTGAAGCGCCTTGCTCATGGTTGAAGGATGGATCGAGACGCCCGTCAAACGGGCCATCGTGACCACGAGCAACTCTCGCGTCCAGGTCGGGCGTGGCCACCCGAACTGTTGCGGTGACGAACCGACCAGTTTGATCAGTGAAGAAAGAAACTCCTCGTCAATCTTTCGCTCACCATTGTCTTCACGCCGGTCCGCCAGGCCTGTTTCTCCGAACTCGTTGAACCGCTCCGCCACACGATACACGGTCGAACGGGATACTTTCAGTTGCTTGGCTACCTCGGAAGGTGGCGTCCCCTCAGCACACGAAAGTACGATCAAATACCGAATTCTCATCTGTCCGTTCTGACATCGTCGCATGTGCTGAACAAGTTTCCGCTTGTCGCGGCGACTCAGGCGTGAAACAATTCCTTCCATGGGAATTCCTCCTTGAAGTGTTTGGATGCAACCATAATTATTACTTCAAGGTCAGGGATTCCCATGTTCCTTCACACCCCCCGCGCCCCACGATTCCGCTCGGTCATTTAGAGATTGAGAAATCGCATTCGCCGAGTGAGACGATTCCAGACGGAAGTCATGTTCCACAGTCGTCCGGGGAATTTCAGGCGCCGCCCGTAAAAATCAGAATTGAGTCTGCCGCTAAGAAATCCCAAGCACGAGCGTCGCTTAGGGAACTGCTTGCGGATACGAATGGTGGTTTCGTCGAGCTGGACGAACTCGACGTGATCAAGGCTGATCCTCACACGGTTGTCATTCCGCTTGGTTCCGGCCAGAGCGCGCTACGATTCGGCCCCGAGGCCCACGTCGCTCATCACCGTGCGTTTCAATTCACGTCCACGACGCATGTCAGCCATGCTTCTCTGCTGCCTGATATTCCCGGCAGCCTCTCAACCGTGCCTGGCGAGGATAGCAACAGCACCTCTTCGCGTTGGATCCAGACGACCGTCATCCTTATCGCTATCGGATTGGCAGCCAGTTCACCAAATCGCAAATCACGAGCTCGATCGAACGGGCGTTGAGGTCGCCGTTTCTAAACCGCACGAATGCACTTCGCTGAGTTCGAGATCAACCTGTGCTACGACTTCGTGGATCAGGTGGGGGGATGGCGGTGAGAAAGTGTAGCGATTGGCCAGCGGGAAAGGCAGCGCTCTGGTTTGAAGGACGGATCGCAGGAGCGTGGCTGGCACCTCACGGCGAGGGTTGGTGAGGCGCTCTCAGAACTCTGTTTGCTACTTCGGCTCCGAAGACCAAAGACGTTCCCTTGTGCGTTGCCGACGCTGGCAAAAGCCCAGATTTTCCGAGGCCTTTGATTTCAGCTGCCTTGGAGAATGCGTTGTTCAGGCGCAGAGGATGCGTATTAGTGGGGGAACTCGATCAGAATTCCAGACTGCGTGCGGGGCGACGTCCAGGTCGGCTTCGCCAGCCCGCCCCCGGTTCCGAAGGCCAGCGGTTGCCGCCTGATTCGTGAACCTTTTTCAGATTCGACTTGTCTCATCCTGCGAATTCGCAAGAATTCAGAAAGTTCTGGGCCGGAGTGACGCGCTTCGGCATTCGGAAGCCCGGATCACAGCTTTCTGCAGGCTGTGCGAAGGGGAACTCAATTCAATAGAAAGGAGGTGATCTGGTGAATGATTACTGTAGTCCTATTCGAGGTGGTGCCGCCACGTGACGGTCGGCGGGCTGTCCACTCGGCAGCCACCAACTCAAACCAGATCGCCAGATCAGTTTGAGAAACAAGTTGACGGCTCTGGAAGTCACCAGTTGGCATCCAGGGCCGTTTTTATTTTCCCGGTCAGTATCGATATCTATTCTTAGGCACGGCGCAGAAGTGTCAGAATTCCGGCATGAATTTCTTAGCTCACGGCTATAAATATCTTGATCGTCCGTTGTTCATGGCGGGCACTGCCGTGCCGGATTGGTTAAGCGTTATCGATCGCAAGGTGCGAGCTCGCAGCCGACTGGTAGCCCCGGTGGTGGAAGCTTCAAACGATCCGCAGGTTCGTGAGATCGGCCTTGGCATTTTGCAGCATCACGCGGACGACGACATCTTTCATCGCTGTGCGTTGTTTCAGCAATTGGAAGCGGAATTGAGTTCCGGGTTCCGCCGCTTTATGCCGGACCGCTACGATCATCGGCCCGGCTTTCTGGGCCACATCACGGTCGAACTGCTGCTGGACGCGACGCTGGCCGCGGCAGACACATCGTTACTCGACCGTTATTACGACGTGCTGGCTGAAATCGATGCCGTCGATTTTGAGGCCGTCGTGAACACGATGACCACACGTCCCACGGATAAACTGGTTCGACTGATCGCCGCCTTTCGCAAAGAACGTTTTCTGGACGACTATTTCGACGACGAAAGGCTGCTGTACCGGTTGAACCAGGTGCTGCATCGAGTCAAACTTCCGGCGGCTTCGGATGATGTGATCGAAGTGCTGGCCGCTGCCCGCGATACACTTACGCAACGCGGTCCGGACCTGCTGAAAATTGTCGCCAATGGTAGTTAGCTCACAAATGCAACGAAATTTTGCCGACCTGCAAAACGGCCCCTTCGACATGCTGATCATCGGCGGCGGCATCTATGGAAGCTGGACCGCCTGCCACGCCGCTCGCAGCGGCCTGAAGGTTGCGTTGATCGAAAAGGACGACTGGGGCAGTGCAACATCGCAGTCGTCGTCGAAGCTGTTGCATGGCGGACTTCGGTATCTGGAAACCTACGAATTCGGCCTCGTTCGCAAATCGCTGCACGAACGTCGCGAACTGAACCGGCTGGTGCCACATCTGGTGCGCCCTCTGCGCTTTTTGTTGCCCGTGTATCGAGATTCCCGAGTCGGCCGGTGGAAGCTGAAGGCCGGTTTGTGGATGTACGACCGGCTTGCCGGGTCTGGTCAACCGGTCGGCCCGCATCAGTCGTTTTCTGCTCAGCAAATCGTGCAAACAGAACCGGCGTTGGCCGCTGATCAGCTTGTCGGCGGATTCAGTTACGGCGACTGTGGCACCGATGATGCTCGCCTGACCCTGGAAGTGGTCGCCACAGCAATCGAAGCGGGAGCCGTCGCCTGTAACGACGTGACCGCACAATCGCTGCTCACGGAAGGCGATAAAGTCACGGGCGCGGTCGTTCGCGATAATTCCACGGGCGCAGAAGTGGAGGTCTCAGCAAAAGTCGTTGTCAACGCGGCAGGACCGTGGGTGTTTCGACAATTTGGCCTGGAACAAAACACAGATGATGTGCGGCTGACCAAAGGCGTTCATCTGGTCATGCCGGCTTTGCATTCTGACCACGCTGTGTTGCTCACTTCGAAGCAGGACGGTCGCGTGTTCTTTTTGATCCCGTGGTACGGTCGGACGCTGCTGGGCACCACAGACACAGATTTCAAAGACGACCCGGCCAGTGTGCGAGTGGAACCAGACGACATCAGCTATCTGCTTGCTGCGGCCAACAGCTACTTAAAAACGCCGTGGACGACCGACGATATTATCGCTGCGTTTGCGGGCCTGAGGACTTTGCAAAACGAAGCCGGAAAATCGGCGTCGAAGGTTTCGCGCGAATGGGCGGTGGAAGAAACGAAGCGAGGTCTGTTTACCTCGGTTGGCGGAAAGTACACCTCGGCTCGCGTTGACGCGGGCGGGATCCTGGAAGCCGTCATGCCACGAATCGGCCGTCAGTGGGACGGACTGAAAGACGCCGCCCCAACCGTCTGGTCTCCACCGCAACCGTTCGCGAAATGGCTAAGTGATACAATCGCTAAGGCAACTTCAGCGGGCATCGACGCCGCCACTGCTCAGCAGTGTGCTCGCCGCTACGGCTCACGCATGGCGGATCTGATTTCGCTGGTGCAGGCGACTCCTGACCTGGCAAAACGGATCGCCGAAGACGTGCCATTTTGTCGCGCTGAGATCGTGTTGTCCGCACGAGACGAGATGCCTCGTTCACTGGACGACCTGCTGCGTCGGCGAGTTCCGATCATGCTGCTGGCTCGGCTTACCGACGGGATCGTGTCTGACGCCGCATCACTCGCCGCCGAGCCGCTCGAGTGGGACGCCGCCGAACAGCAACGTCAGACGGCCGATGTTCTGAAGGCGGCCGAAAGCTGGAAGCCAGCGGGCTGGTCCGCCTGAAACTGCCGTCGCGAGTTGGACGCATTCGCTCGATCAAGCGGCCTGAGCTTGTTGGTGAGTCTGCGACTCGGCTTCGGGCTGCGGGGGCAGGACAAAGCGAAGTCCGTCGGCCTTGAGTTCCGTGATCACGCGGTCGACGGCTTCAGGCACCCAGCTTCGATTTTCGACGGAGCGATTCCAGTCCGGCTCCAGTTTTTTCTGAGGGCACAAATTGCCATCGTGAAAGACGAACATGCCACCCCGAAGACGCCTGGCATTCTCCAGCATGATGTCGACGACAGGCCGATAATCCTTCGGGCCGACACGAGTGTCCCAGCCGTAGTGTGTGAGCAGCACCTGCTGAACCGAAGTGCGCTTCACCGCGCGGCGAACAGCGGGCGTGACGATGCCAAACGGAGCTCGAAACAGTGTTGAGCGATAATCAGGAAGGCCCACGGCTTCGCCGATCGCTCGATCACAACTACAGATTTCGTCAATCAGCGTGGCCGTGTTTTGACGCACCGGATGTTCGTGATGTTGCGTGTGATTGATCAGCAAGTGCCCGGATTGGTGCATCCGACGGACAACTTCAGGATGCCGTTGCACCTGATCGCCGACAACGCAAAAGCCCGCCTTTACCGAATGCTGTTGCAAAATGTTCAGCAAGCTGGGCGTGACGTTGTCCTGCAGGTTGGGGCCGTCGTCGAACGTCAGCACGACTTCGCCAGGCTTCAAACCAACTCGGCGCGGATGGGGTCGCAGAATGGTAAACAGTGACAGCACTCCGATCCCTCCGGCTTAAGCATTGCGTAGGCCCACTTTGTGACGTCGGCAATCGTGGGCGTTTGCCTGTAAGCGGAATGGGGCAAACCGGTGGAATTGGCCGAGTTTACCCGCCACGCAAAACGCGCGCTGCAGCAAGACGGACCGCGAATCGGCAGATGTCTCCGATGCCCCGCCGCTTACGTCGCGTTTGGTGCATTCAGGCCGAGTGTCACGACTGGCAGTGCGTCGTTCAGACTTCCCGATCGAAAGCCAGCAAGATCCACGGTCACTCGGCGAAAACCGTAGCTCAGCAATTCGGCCGTGATACGTTCGCGAACATCGGGCTGCAACAGGCGCGGCAGGTCGTCGACGGGAACTTCAATGCGAGCCAGGTCGTCCGCTTCATGCCGTACTCGAAGTTCCCGAATCCCCGTCAGCGACTTCACAAGCTCTTCCGAGCGTTCGACTCGAAGAACTCGTTCCGGCGTCACTTCAACGCCATAGGCGATGCGACTGCTGAGACACGGTGCGGCCGGTTTTTCGGCAACGGACAGATTCCAATGCGCGGCCAGTTGGCGTACCTGAGTTTTGTTGATGCCGGCTTCGATCAGCGGGCTGCGAACATTGTGTTCTGCCGCGGCCTGCATGCCGGGCCGGTGGTCGCCGAGGTCATCTACGTTCGCCCCGTTGATGATGCAGTCAACGCCCAATTCCGTCAGCTTCGACGACGCCAGCGAATACAGCGTGTCTTTGCAGAAGAAGCAGCGGTTGCCGGCGTTGGCTTGATATTCGGGACGTTGAAATTCGTTAGTCTGGATTTCGACGTGTCGAATGCCGATGAATTTCGCCTCCTGTCGAGCCGTGTGCAATTCTGCTGTCGCCAGACTCGGACTGACGGCAGTCACGGCAACAGCTTTATGGCCATGTGCGTCCACCGCCGCCTTTGCCACGACGGCGCTGTCAACGCCGCCCGAAAACGCGACGGCCACCGGCCCGTACGTGCGCACGATCTCAACAAGGCGCGCAGCAAGATGAGACATGTCTTCGGCGATGTCGCAATTAAGTTGTTCACTCTGCATGTTCATAGCGTATACCGAAAAAGAGTTTCGCACCAGGATGCGAAAAAACCACACGTCGTGACGGCCGCAACGGACGTTCGAGAATTCCGAGCGACGGGCGCTGCATTCGCAGATTCCAGGGAACTAAACATGCCATTCCGCCGCTCCAACCAAAACAGCGACGCAGTCTGTGTGTAACCGCGTGGCTGCACGTCATGTCTTAACGAATCTTTCTGACCTGAGAAATCGACGGGGCTGAATATGTAAATTCGGCGCAATTGGTAGAATCTAAACGTCGTAAACAGTTGGGCAGGATGCTCAAACTACATGTGCCGTAGCACTTACGAATTCTTAACCTTCCTGCAAATAAAGGGGCCCCGGGCATGCCTTCCGCAGCCAGCCTTTTTCGATGGCTTCTGGCCGTTTCAATCATTTCCAGCACTGTCGTTGCTCAGGATGACACAGACGAAGTGGCTTCCGACACGGCTTCAACGGCCGAGAGTTCCTCTGATGACTCCAGCGATGTCATTGAATGGGATCGATTGATCTATGTGCCGTTTAAAGAACTGCAGAAGGTCTTCGACAACCAGAATGCGTCGGCCGTCATTCCCTACGCAGAATATCTGGAACTGCTGAAGAACTACCTCGACCGCGCCCCCAACGCAGCCGCGTCGCCAGATGCCGTGATCACGCAATCCACCTATGCAGGGGCCGTCGAAAAAGACGTCGTGCGATTGACGGCCACGCTAAAGGTGACAGTGCTGAAGGAGAAAGGCTGGGCTCGGCTACCGCTTAACTTCGGCAGTGCGGCTGTCGGCAAAATCACGGCGGATGACGATGAAAAAGTTTTTCTGCGAGGCATCGCGGACGGGCAATACGAGCTTCTGCTAAACGGCCCAGGGCAATACTCGCTCGACATCGAACTTCTGGCCACAGTGAAAACGTCGCCGGAAAGCCGGTCGTTTGCGCTGAACTGCCCGTCTGTCGGAATCAGCGAGTTAGAACTCACGATTCCGGAACCCGATCAATCCATCGAAATCGCCCCCCTTCAGGTGCTGCTGCCAACTGACAACGAAAATCAGCAACAGACAACCGTAAAAGCCAGTCTGGGCGCGACAAAGCACTTCGAAGTGCGGTGGAATCCGAAGGCAGGATCAAAGCCGATTATGGATTTGCTGGCCAGCGTCGCCAACAACACAAGCGTCCGCATCGAAAAGGGCCTGGTCCAGACCACAACGCTGTTGAACTACGAAGTGCTACGAGGGGAACTGACCGAAGTGACCGTCAATGTGCCCGCTGACGCGAGAATCATTGACGTTGTTTCGACGAATGGCCGCATCCGAAACTGGAACGCCGAAAAAATCGGCGAAACTCACCAGCAGCTTCGCATCGAATTATTGACGCCCGCCACTGGACAATTTCAAGTCGGAGTTCAGACAGAACGGACTCCTGATGGCGATACGTTGCAACTGGTCGGCAAGTCAGAAGATGGCAAGCTGCAAGGCATTCATGCGGAAGGAGTTGTCCGCGAGTCCGGGCGCATTTCCGTGACGACCGATTCGTCACTGACAACGGTCGTGACATCACAATCCGGCGTAAAACGCATTGATGCGGCGAGGGCCACCAAGGGCGCGGCGGCTGAACAGCAGGCGTGGGAATTCAGCGGCACAACAGGCACGTTGATCGTGCAAACGAAGCCGGTCGAACCTCGGCTGCTGGTTGAACAGGGCACTCGTGTCGTCTTCGACGATGACGAATTGCGTCTCACATCACAGTTGACTTACACGGTCGAACGAGCGGGCGTGTTTCAGCTAAACCTGTCGTATCCGGAATCGCTGACGATCGACACGGTGCGAGCGGACGGGATGAGTGAATTCAATGTCGATAAGGCAACGGGAAAGTTGACGCTGTCACTGACTCAAAAACGCATGGGCAAAATCAACGTCGATATCACGGCTCATCAGGCATTTGATGCAGCCGCAGACAATGTCGAAACCGAAATCCCAACCATCACGCCGTTGAATGTCGAACGAGAATCCGGGCAGATCGGAATTTTTGCACCTCAGTTCCTGGACGCTGTCACGGTCGACGAAAAGGTCACCGGCGTCTTTCCCGGTCAGGCGACCGATCCTCAAGCCATCGGGCGTGCCATTCGCGTCTCGTCGTGGAAGTACACGCAACGGCCGTTCACACTTACCGTTCGCACGTCGCCCCGGCCCGCTCAATTGTCAGGCAGCGTCGCGACGACGGCGAGTGTCGAACCTGATGTCGTGAAAGTCAGCAGCGTTGTGAAATTCGATGTCCGCAACGCGGGGCTTGACACCTATCGAGTGGCCGTGCCGGAAGCTGTGGCCGACGATGTTCGATTTCGTTCGTTAAACCCCAACCACACGATACAGCAACGCGACAAGGCAACCGAAGCCGAAGACGGTTGGGTGACCTGGACGCTGGTTCTGCAAAATGAAGTCACCGGCGAGGTGCAGGTTGCCGCCGACTGGGAACTGCCGCTGCAGGACATGCTCGACGAAGATGCTGAACAAACCTTCGAACTGCAGCCCGTGCGGATCCTCACACCATTCACCGACGAACAGGGCGACAAACGCAAGGTCACGCTGACTCAAACTCGTGGCGAAATGCGACTGTTGCGGCATGAGTCGTTATCAATTACTGCGACTGGGGCAGGCGACACGATCGAAAAGATCGACGTCCGGGAACTGGAACTGATGGAACAAAGCGGGTACCTGGCATTCCGCTATTTTTCTCAGCCGGCATCGGCGACTGTCACGATTCGCAAGCATGAAATTCACGAAGTCGTGGCGACAGTGGTTTCGAAATCGGCCATTGAAATCGTGACCGACGAGCAAACAATCGCCAGCTACCGTTGCCGTTTCATGATCACCACCAGCGAACGCCAACGACTAAGAATCGACCTGCCTCAAGGAGCCGACCTGCAGGCTCCTTTGCTGAATTCCAGCCGCACCACGTTTGAAGCGGCCACTGATGCGGAAGTCGAAGAAGGCCGGGAAGCGTACTACGTCAACATCAGTCGCGAAGCCACATCGGACGAAGCCTTCCTGCTGACCGTGCAGTTCCGCTGCCCAATCACAGACGCCGATCTGTATCCTTATGATCGTCGGGGCGGTAAACAAGTCCTTCGATTGCCAGCCATCGGTGACAGCAGTGGTGGAACGGTTGTTCAGGAAACACGAGTAGCCGTGTGGGGACCGAAGGACGTGGCTTTTGTGGGAGAACCCAACAACTGGTCCATCATCGGTCGGCAACAGTGGCAGTTGCTGAACCCGCTGGTTTCGCCAAGTGCTCCGCGTGAAGCAGAAGCCCTGAACACATGGATCGGTGGCGGCACAACCGGCGAGTTCGCTCGCCAGGGCAACGTCAGTGTTTATCGAGCCTTAGGCCGACAATCGGTCATCAGAATCACGTGGTGGAACCGCCCGTTTTTGGTGGCCATCATCAGCGGAGCTCTGCTGTTTATCGGCTTCATCCTGCGGCGAACGTCGTGGGAGAACCGCATAACAATGGTCATCATCGGATGTCTCGCCGTAGCCGTGTGGTCGTTGAAGGACAGCTCCGAAACGCTGCAGTTTCTCTCCGCTGGTTCCCTTGGGCTGGTGGCAGTCGCGGGAATCTGGCTGGCGGGCTTATTTGGGGGTAATAGCCACAACCGCGATCACGCATCGCCTGCCGCTGAGCCAGATGCCAGTGGTGCGGCCACTGTGGCGGCCGCAACCTCGCCGGCCCCGGTGATGTCGCCGCCAAACCCGGCACCGACGGCAACAAAACCGACTGAAGCAGACGCATCAGCCAGTCCACCGACGCCACCCGGGACGGTGACTCCTTCTCCTGACGTAAAAAAGATGATTGACGATCTGATGGGAGGGAAGTCGTGATGGATAGCGTAAATCCTCACAAAGCCTATGAAGATGTTTGGGTGGCACAGCCTGCAAGGCTGTGTTGCAAAGCAACAGGAAGCCGGTCTCACGGCCGCAACGCAACCTCAGCCTCAGCGTTTCGTTCACCTTCGATAGCAGCTTCCTGTGCCTGCGGCACACTCCCACGTCGTGGAAGTGCCACCCTAATCAAATTGTTTACTCTCGTGCTGGCAACTTTGCTCGTTCCAGCGGTAACTGCTCAGGATAAATCAGGCCCCGCGCGAGAACAATTTGTCCCCGCGGATCAGTTCGATGCGATTTTCGAACGCACGCCCAACGGTGTCATGCTGCCCCGCGACGAATTCGAGGCGTTGCTGCAGCAGGCTCAGCAGGCTGTGCGGAGTCGTTCCGAGCTGCCTGTTCCGGCTGTCATTCGCACCGCCAGCTATAACGTGCAGCGTTCTCAGAATCACGCCATCGTCAAGCTTTCACTGGATATCGAACAATTCGCCGACCATTGGATTTCGTTGAATTTCCCAATCGGCAATCTGATGGTCGAAGATGCGAAGATCGGCGATGAAGCGGCCGCCATCGGGCGCGATCCGCAGCAGGGTGATCTGCTGACGTTGATGCACGACAAGCCCGGACGATTCACTTTACAATTAACCATGTCCACGCCACTGGGAACGGTGGGCAGTGATCGCGTTGCCGCATTTCGGGTCCTTCAAAACGTGGCCAGCAACTTCACAGTTGCCTGTCCACCGGAACGCCATCTGGAAGTCGGCAACCTGAAACTCGAACGCCCGCAACCAATCAGTGAACCCGCCGAATACACGTTCCCCGCAGGGGCGGCAGCCGACATCCAGTTGAAGTGGACCGCGCGACGACAACAAACAGACACGCAATCCATGGTGTTCGCTCGCACGGACGCTCGGCTGCGCCTCACAAGCGACAACCTGCGCTGGAATTCTCAAACACGCCTTTCAGTCTTTGGCAGTTCAATCAACCAGGTGGTCGCACGAGTCCCCGCGCAGTTGGAAGTGACGGCCGTGGATTCCGCAGGGCTGGAATCGTGGACGCTGCAGGACGACCCCAAACAGAAGGGCGTCACGCGAGTCGTCCTGAACTATCGTCAGCCCTTCAGCGACGACCGGATGATCAGCATTGCCGCTGTGGCCGGTCTGAAGTCCGACGCAGCGTCTACGATTCCCACTCTACAACTGGTCGATGTCACATCGCACACGGGACAATTAGTGGTGACTCATGAAGATCAACTGCGGTTGCTGGCGGAAGCTGGTGGTGGGATCCGGCAACTAAGTACCGACATACTGTCGTCAATGTTGCCGGCTGGTGAAGTGTTCGATTTCTGGCTGCAGGATTTTACGCTGTCTGTTTCTGTGAAACCGCGCGACCGGGAGCTCTTTGCGGAAGTCAATTCAACACTGGCCATTGAAGACACTCAGGCCACCTTTCGATGCGACATGGCCATTGAAACGCTTAACGATTCGCTGTACGAACTCGTACTGCAACTTCCGCAGGGCTGGCAAATTCGAACCGTGGCTGACGAAAACAACAACGCTCTGAAGTGGCGACGCGGCTCAACAGAATCAGCCATCGTCGTTGAACCAGCTGCACCGATTCCAGCGGGTGGCCTGTTCAACGTCAGGACCACGTTCACCCGCACGATAGAAGATCCGGCCACGCAGCAAACACTGTCGCTGCCGGTGATTACTCCTTCAGAAACGCTGATAGTGGGCGGCACGTATCAGATTTCGGCGGCTCGCGACCTGACAATGTCGCCTCTGGAAATTCAGGGACTCGCACCGGCAGGAGACGACGATGGCACGCTGCTGTTTGAAACGCAGGGCAGCGTGTATTCGGGCAAATTGGCGATCGAACGCAGGCCGGTCCGACTTTCCAGCCGCTCCGTGTTGCGATCGTGGATGGACATGCGACAAAAAACTGTCGACGCTGTGATAACCGTCGACATCACCAATGGTACGACTCGCACATTGCAGGTCACGCTGCCGGCAGACCTTGGCGAAGATGTTCGGTTCACTGTCGATTCTGTCGCACAGGTGCCTGGCTTTGAACAACAGCAGGTCCCCGCGTCCGTCAGCATTACAGAACAAACGGCGACCGAACCAGCAGATGGACAGCGCACGTTCTCTTTGACGTTCGACAAGCGATTTGCCGGAGCGGTCACTATCAAAGCCTTCGTCCAGCAACCGCGCACGCAGGAAACTCAATTGACAGCACCGTTTGCGAAGGTGACGTCCGCCGTGCGGCAGCACGGGCTGGTCGTGTTTGAAGCGTCGCCCGAACAGCAGCTCACCCCAGCCGCCGACGACCTATCAGCCAGCGGACTCAAACCAGCCGATGCAGGTCTGGTAGAACCGCCCGCCGAATCCACCGGCCGCCGCACGGCGCTCGTGTATCGGTTTATTCAGCCGGATTACAACCTGCAGATCAATGAAACTCGGTTCGACACCGAAGCCGTGCCGTCGGCAGTTTGTGAACAAATCGCCAACGTGAGCGTGCTAAGCGACACCGGGGCGATTCAGCGTTCCAGCCGAGTTTCACTGACGTGCGTCGGTGTGCAGACGCTTCGATTTACGTTGCCAGATGCTGAAGAATCGTTTCTTTGGTCAACTATCCTGAACGACGAAGCAGTCGAAGTGCGGCGTGATGGCGATGACTATCTGGTCGCGATCCCAACGGGCAGCGACCAGAATCAGCACGTACTGGAAGTGTTGTTCGAATCGGCCAATACAGAAGTGAGTCTTCTGGGCGAGACAACTCAGGAATCACTACAGCTTTCCATCGACACGGACAAAGGTGCAGCCGCACCGATCGACATTCTGGAACAAACATGGGACGTCCGTTATCCGGATTCCGCATTGCTGGTAGATAACGACGGCGGGTTCCATCCGAGTCGCGACCTCGAACAACCCGGCTGGTTGCAGGCACTGGCATCAATGGCCTATCTGCCGTCAACGACCGATGCGCTGCGTCGCCTGATTCCGTTGGGCGTCTTTCTATTGGGGCTACTCGTGGTCACGGCACTGATGGTGCGAAAGCAAAAACGAGCCATCGACGTGCTGGCCGTTTTGGCAATCATCGCCGTATTAGTGACGTTAATACGCCCGGCCGTGCAGAACGCGCGCGAGGCGTCACCGCGTACACAGGCCCTGAACGATGCCAGAAATCAGGCACTGGAAGCGGAGATGCAAAGCGACGCGCGGTACGGTCGGTCGACCGGATCAGAAATGGACGATGTCGCTGTGCAAAGCATGGACGCCGCCACGCCAGAACCAGCCAGCGAGCCGCTCGGCAGGGTGAGCGGAAGTCGTGGACCTGAAGAAATGTTCGGCGAAAGCAGCAGCCCAGGCAACGACGCCAGCATGGAAGGTGGAGGTTTCGGCGGTAGCATGGGCGGCATGCCAATGGGCATGGCTGGCCAGGGGCAACAAAGACAGGGACAACAGGGCGGCGGAGTTGCTCCGCCGGTCGGCGGAACTGAAGTCCTGATGCCGTTGGCGCTCCCAAGGACAACGCCGCAGGATGCCATTTCCAGCCCGGGGCTCAGCGAACTCGCCGCCCGCCTCAGTGGTTCTGCGCGCCTTTCTATTCGAGCTGAAATCGCCAGTCCTCAGGATTATCGTTCGATGACATTCCGTTCCATTGGCGGCACTTCTGAAGCGGGGACGTTGCAGGTCGTCGTGCAACCACGTAGCCAATTGAACGCCTATCGAATCGTCGCGGCGGCTATCGTTCTGCTGCTGTGCCTGTGGATGAATCGAGCTCGACTCGGCACAAAAGCTGCCGTGGCCATCGTGTTCCTTCTGGTCGCTGTCGCCGCCGTACCGCTGCTGCCAAATCAGTGGCAGAGTATCGCCGACGGCATCGTGCTGGGAACTTTAGCAGGCATCGCCCTGTGGATTGTCGCTGCTATCGCGCGGTGCATTAGCAAGGCAATCGCAACCTGCTGCCAGTCGGGCCCGCGCAGCACGTTCCAGCCTCGTAGCGTCACGACGTCCGGCCTACTGTTGGCCTTTGCGGTATTCGCAGCTGGCGGCCATGCCGTCGCGGCACCTCAAGCGGAAGATGACAATCAACTGCGGCCCAACGTCGTGCTGCCATACACGCCGGGGGAACCGGAACTGCTGGCCGACAAAGTTTACCTGCCGCGTGACGAATTTCTGAAACTCTACAACGCTGCCAACCCCGGCGAACTCAGCAATCTAAAACTGTCCGCGCCCAGCCGAGTCGTCGCGGCCTTCTACAAAAGTGGCGAACTCAAGCAGGTGAAAGACGCGACATGGTCGCAGGCGTTTACCGTCCGGTATGTGATTCACAGCTCCAGCAACAAGCCGATCGATGTGGCGCTTCCGATCGGTCCGGTGGCGATTCGTTCAGCAAAACTGGACGAAGGCGACGCCGTGCTGTTGCCTCAGGAACGTGCGCCCATAGTCCGCAGCCCAAACACGCTGAATCAGGCACCAAACCAACAAGCGGCTCAGGCCAAACCCCAGCAGCCGCAGCAGCAGCAGCAGTTACAACAGGCGGAAGTCGCTCAACATATCGCAGCGGCCTCCGGCTACACGGCGCGAATTCCCGAACCGGGCGCACATGTTCTGGACGTGGCTTTTGAAGTCCCGGCAACAGTCGAAAGTTCCGTCGGCAGGCTTCAGCTACCTGTGCGACCAGTGCCCGCCGGAACGGTTGCGTTTGAACTTCCCGGCGAAGGTCTTGCTGTGCGGGTCAACGGGCAAAGCAATGCGTTTCGTCAGCAGGAACGATCGGTCGTCATTCCTGTCGCCGACGCCAATGGCGTTCAAATTGCATGGCGGCCCGAAGCGACTCAAACCGCGGCCGACACCAGCTACCACGCGACCGTCAATTCCGCTTTGACAATCGACGACGCGGGACTGACCAGCCGATCCACCATCGCGATCAACTGTCGCCAGGGAACGCTGGCCGAAGTGGAAATTGGCATCCCACAGGACTACGCCGTTCAATCGGTGGAAGGTGCCGACATCGCAGGCTGGAATGTTCCCGACGACGATGCCCAAACTTTGCGTCTGCTGTTCCGTCAGCCCGTTGAGGCCGCCACACGTATCGACCTCACACTGTTCCGCCGCGAAGTCTTTTCAACCGACAAAGTAAACGTTGCTGTGCCGGTGCCGGTTGTCAAAGGAGCGTCGCGCGATTCGGGCAACGTCACTATCCTGGCTGGACGCGAACTGGAAGTGCGCGTCGACTCATTATCCGGCGTCAGTCAAATCAACGCCGCCGAATCAGCGCTGCCTAACGGCGCAGGTACAAAAGCGCCTCGGGTGTTGGCATGGCGTTACACGCGGCATCCGGTCGCGATATCGGTGAAAGTTTTCCGCACGGCAGACCGCATGAATGTTATTTCCTTAAACGGCGTGCAACTTGAACCTCAGCGGCAGCTTTGGACGACGTTGATCACCGCCAACGTCTCTGGTTCACCGCGGCGGCGTCTGGAAATTGAAGTCCCATCCGACTTTCTGGCGCTGGACGTCAACGCCAACAATCTGGCGGATTGGTACTTCAGCGAAGCCACTCAGGAGAACGCCACTACGAAAACGCTGAACGTGCAGTTGCAGGCAGCTCAGCAGGGAACAATTACCGTCACGCTGCGTGGACAAACCGGCCGCACCGGAGGAACCGACGCGGCTAAGATGTTGGTTCCGCGAGTCGTCGGTGCGGACGAAGTCGCTACACAGGTCAGCATCTGGCTGGATGAAGCCTCTGAAATTTCAGGTTCGTCGGCTGATGGCTGGAAGAGGTCCGGTTCCGCGATCGACCCGCGACTCAAAAAGCTTCAACCAGATGCGGCGGACATTTCCTTCACCAGTAACGCCGCAAAACCAAATCCGATTGAACTGACTCTGCGACAGGCACCGGCGTCGCTGATTGCCGAATCGGTGACGGTGACCAACGTTACCGATACCTCTGTCGAACTAACTCTGGGTTTGAACTGGCAAATCACGCGAGCGGCCACGCGGCAGTTGTCGTTTACGATTCCGGCGGAACTGGAAGGCGTGTTCGACTTCCGTATTCCCGGTTTAAGGCAGCTCGAATACGGCTCACCTGCCGACGGTCGCATTCCCGTAACGGTTCATTTGCAGCAGCCCGCCAGCGAACAGTTTTTCATCGTCGCGACCGGCACGCTGCCGTTGCCGGATTCGAAACAAATAACCGCGAGTCCCCCCCAGTTTGTGGTTGGGGCAGAAGGCAGCGGCACCATCGCCAGCCAGTCGCATTTCTGGGTAATCGTCAATCAATCGGCCGGTCTGCTGGAAGCGGTCAACATGCAAACCGATGGAGCCGATGTCGCACCGGAAGACATTCGCACAAAAATTCCAGAAGGTTTCCTGCAGCAGTCGGTTGCGATTCGCCGCTTAAAATCGGGCCAGCCAAATTCGCAATGGATCCTGAAGTTTCCTGAACGCCAGCAGGTCGCACCGGCCGTCATCGCGTTGGCCGCTCATACGACTGTCATCGCAGAAGACGGCACGTGGCGGTCCCGACACGCTCTACAGGTACGCAACGAATCGCGTCAGTTTCTACCGGTGATGATTCCGCAGACCAGTCGCTTCCTGTACTGCCTTGTGAAAGGTGTGCCAACTCGGGTTGTGTCGCGTTTAGAAGGCGAACAAACGATTCACCTGATTCCTGTTCCACAGTCCGGTGAAATCTCTACACCGTTTGACGTGGAATTCGCTCTGGCCGGTTTGCTGAGCGTATCGCCCAACGACATTGCGGGGCAGCAGCTGAATATTCCAGCTCCTGAATTCCCCGAATACCGCGACTTCCCGGACTACGGTATCGCGGTGTCGCGGAATACGTGGAGCGTGTTTGTGCCGGAATCCTGGCATGCGGCGGTGGTTGATGACCCACGGCAAACCAACGTGGTGCCCGCGACACAGACCGACTTTACGGAAGCAGAACTACTGTCGTACGTGGACAATGCAAAGTCGATTGCGAATGCAGTGAAGTCGCTTGGCGGCAGCAACGCACCAGGTCGCCTTCACGGCTTCCGTGAACAAATTGAAATCCAGCAACGGAACCTGCAGCAACAGCTCGGCAATACGGCCGAATCCGAATCACAGCGAAACGAAGCGCTGCAGCAACTGGGTGAGGTGCTGCAACGGCAGGACAATTACAGTAGGTCCGGCGGCTACGGCGGTGCCAATAGTTCCGGAGCGATCCGTAGCGGCACCGTGCTCCAGCGCCACGACAGCAATCGCTATCTGATGGAACTGGAACAGACCCAGAACGGCTTCAACAGCGCCAATGTTGATGGGCTTTTCTTCGGCAACACCATTCGGGGCCTGCCCGCCAACGAAAGCAATGCAGCTGACGCCGACGACGACACAAATTTCGACTTTGGGATTCAGTGGGACGAAGAGTCCAGAGAGTTCGACCAGTCGAAGACACGAGCCGTCGACGAAAAATCGGACAAAGGACAATCGATACTGGGTAAGCAGCCCGACGCTCAAAAGCGATCACAGTTGCTAAACCGCCGGGAACTGAACTTCAAGAAGCAGTCTCAAAAGGCGAAGGCCCAAACTCTGCAGTACTCAGACCAACGCGCTGAACCGAATGCCGCAGGCCGCGGTATAACAGCAGATCCGTTTCAGTCGTTAGATGTTCCACTGATACTCAACCGTCAGTCCGCCCCTCCGGCCGCAGCTTTCGTCGTTCCGCAGCAGGCGGCAGTGCCAGAAGTCGAAGAACTTGATGCGGCCGGAATGCTGGTTCCATCAGCTGCACCGGCTGCCGGACTACTGTCGATCGATTTCCAGATCCCAGCCGACGGCATCCGACACGACTTCATTCGCCCCGGTGGTAACGCGGAATTGACGCTAACTGTTCGCGACAGAAAAACGATTCACTTCGGGCTGGGAATCCTCTGGAGTCTCGCGTGCCTGATCGTGGCAGTCATCCTGTTGAAGGGCGTTTCAAGCGGAAATCTGAACCTGCGGATCAGCCTTCTGGCATCCGTCATCGGTCTTGCTGGCTGGCTGTGCCTTCCCGGCGACATTCGCTACGTTGCCCTGACGGTATGTATCGCCGCCGCAATTTGCGTTTGTATCAGCATCCTCAGAAATCGTGAGCCTCGATCGGTGGTCGCCAGTTGATGGAAACTCGAACCGTCTGAACTCGTCATCATGCCGCATGTCACATTCGTCCCGCTGACGGGATTTCGAGTTCGCGAACCGGAGATGCGGCGGCTGGGCATGAGTCTCCCCGGCCTGACTTCTCGAGCCGCCGCGCTGGCAGAATTACCAGCTCTTGGCATGCTCACACTGGCAGGCCTGACACCGAAACCGTGGTCGTGCAGTTATCACGGCGTCCAGACGTACACAGAAAAAGTCGTTCAACAGATCACCGACGAGCAGCCGGATCTGGTCGCGATTTCAGCACTGACAGCATCCGTTGAAGAGGCTTACATCCTAAGCGACCGCGTGCGCGCGGCCGGAGTACAGGTCGTTATGGGTGGCCTGCATGTGTCGGCTTGTCCGGAAGAAGCTGAAACTCATTGCGACGCCGTGATCGTTGGACGCGGCGAACGCGTTTGGCATCAGGTGTTGCAGGATACGCTCGGTGGCCAACTGCAACGACGCTACACCTCAGAAGGCAACCTTCCGCCGTTGTGGCCGATGCCGCGATTTGAATTATTGGGACACCGTCCGCCGCGGTTCACGTTGCAGACGCAGACTGGTTGTCCGTTTTCGTGCGACTTCTGTGGATCCAGTCGGTTGCTGGGGCGTTTCTTCGAAAAGCCAATTGAGAACATCCGCGAAGAACTGGCAATCATCGCGCAGATCACGCCTCGGCCAATGATCGAACTGGCTGACGACAACACGTTTGCTGGAAGTCGCAATGTGCAGCCCTTGTTTAACGCTTTTTCCGCCGTCAATGCTCGCTGGTTTACAGAAGCCGACTGGCGCATCGGTGAATGTGCTGATGTGCTGCGAGGACTGGCTGCGTCGGGCTGCGTGCAGGTGCTGGTGGGGATCGAATCGCTGGTCTTTCGCTATCCGGGCATGGGTAAGAAGCAGGCGGAACTGGACCGGATCATGAACGCGGTGACCGCTATTCAAGACGCGGGCGTGGCAGTCAATGGATGTTTTATCGCCGGTGCCGAAGGCGAAACTCCGGAGTCACTCGACAGATTGACTGACTTCCTTCTGCGCAGTCCCTTGGCTGAAGTTCAAGTGACGCTTCAAACACCATTCCCCGGCACGGCGTTGCATCGCAGCCTGGCGGATCAGGGCCGACTGTTGGAAGATCGAGGCTGGTCGGCATACAGTTTGTTCGATGTCACGTATCGTCCCGATCGTATGTCAGTGGCCGAACTGGAGTCCGGATTTCGGAACGTCCTGAAGCGTGTCTTTAGCGAGCATGCCACAAAGCGCCGCAACGACATCCGCCGCAGAATTATGAGACGAGCACGAAGCTTGCGATCACAACACTCGGAGTAAATCTTGAACGCACCTGAACCGGCCGAAGAATTACGCGTTGAACCGACCACGGTGGCTGCTGTTTCACCGTTGACCGTCGTGCAATTCTTATGCGGTCGCCACGATGCGATCTTGAAACTCGCGGCGTGCCCCATGCTGCTGCCTGTGTCAGGCGTGCTCGTCCTGTCTGCGGCGTTCGCTCGGGAATACGATGGCGAAGACCTGTTACGAGATCCCTGGCACCTGCTGATACCTCATGCGGCATCGCTGCTGACGTCACTGTTGTTGTATTGCCTTGTGCGTCTGCCGGCCGTGCGAAGCAAAGCGATGCTGGCCGTGTTCGTCCGCGAATACCCCGTGTTTCTGGGCCTGTTCTGGATGACGGCGCCACTGGCATGGATCTACGCGGTTCCGGTCGAACGATGGCTGAGTCCCGGTGACGCCATGCGGGTAAATCTGATGATGCTGGGCGTGGTGTCAATTTGGCGAGTCGCGCTCATCACGCGTGTCATCAGCGTTGTTTACAAGGCCGAATCTATCGGCCCCGTATTGATCACGGTGCTGTTGTTTGGCGATGCTGTGATGCTGTTGGCAATTTCTTATGTGCCGGTCCCAATTCTGCATTTCATGGGCGGCGTGCGACTGACGGACACGGAATCCGTTCTACAGTCAACCACACTGCTGTTGCAGCTCGTCGGATTTCCGGGGCTGGTGATACTGTTTGGGATGTATCTGTTTTTGTTGCCGCCGGTTCCAGTGATGACCGGCCCGGTCGTCTTGCCGACGGCTCGACTAAGCCGAGGTGTCTGGGTGGTGTCTGTCGTGGCAGTGGTTGGCTGGTTCGCAGTGTTGCCATTCACTCAACCGCCGCAGCAATTACGACGACAGGTCGAATCAGACCTGCGGGCCGACCAAATCGAACAGGCGATTCAGCTGATGTCAGCACACACACCCACAGACTTTCCACCTCACTGGAGTCCTCCGCCACATATCGCTCTTCCGAAACCACACCCACCAATCACAGACGTCATGGCGGTCATCGCTGCCCGGAAGATTGACGTGGCGCCGTGGGTGCGTGAGGTGTTTCTGGAGAAGTTTCGGCGAGAACTGGCTGCGGTCTTCGACTATTATTTCTCACCTGATCACAGCAAAGCATTACCGTATCTCGAAGTCATCGCCGAACTTCCGCTGCACGACTGGTACGAAGGAAATGACGGCCACTACGAAGGTGTCGCTACAGACATAAGACAGATGGCGGCGAATAAAGACGAACCGCCCACCGAAGAAATTCGAATTCTGCTGGAACAGATTCTGCAATCCCTTCCGGACGCCAACGACGAATCGGCCGACGACGCACCCAATGACAACGGGAATTCTGAGCCCGTCCGCGAGCAGTAAGGTCCGGTCTGGGAAGTCATGCAGTCGCTACGCGCCTTCACTGAATGAATGCCGATGCGGCAGGTTCTGGTCATTGTCTGGTCCGCGACGGCAGCAGCAACTTATTGCGTCACAAGCCCATCCGCGCGATGCCCGGATCGGCGATGGACCTCGCCGTCAACGTTGTAAGACACGAATCGGACCGAACCATCGCAGTATGCGAAGAAACAACCGCTGACGTGAGCACTCCCGAAGCTGCGGGGATTGGCGTTTGAGCCGTCGGGAATTGGCGGGAACTCCGTTGCGGTATAGCGAGCGGTATCGTTTCCGTGGCCCAGATAGGCATGCTGGTCGTCACCCCAGTCGTAGTCGTTGATCGTAATCCTTTTCTCGCCGACAAGGTACGTGTTGGATGTCCCGTCGGTAACCATAGCCACCGTAACTTCGCTGCGAGGATAAAAAATGCCAGTAGCCTGGTCCGCGTTACCCCAGTCGTAGTCTTTGGAATCACCTTCTTCCAGAGTCTGCGGTCCCTGTGTACCGACGACGATTGTCCCGGCGTTCGCTGCGTAGTCTGTCTTGACAACGTCGACCACAGCATCTGCATTCAGAACCGGAAGTGTTCCGGTATATGGATATAGCGACGCGGACCTTCGACTGGGACAATTCAGAACGGGAACGGGCGTTTGTGCAACGCGAGCCGCTTCTGCCCGCTTGTCCGCAAGCGTTGCACCTCGCCCCAGTGCGTGCAGGTTGGCTTGTTCCAGATAAGGCAGCATACTGAACGCCCAGCCTCCCGGTTGATGCCGATCCGTTCCTCGGTCCGGATCACCCGTCCACACGAACCCCCATCCCCCACTGGGAAATCGCCCGAACGCATCTTCGTGAACGTGCATGGCGATGCCGATTTGACGCAGATTGTTTTGGCAGGACATTCGTCGAGCCGCCTCGCGAGCCGACTGGACGGCGGGCAGCAACAGGGCCAGCAGTATTCCAATGATGGCAATCACCACCAGCAGTTCGATCAACGTGAAACCTCGTCGAACGCTGTTTTCGTTAGTCTTCTGCGGTTGTTGAATGGCTCGCTGCAAAACGTGATTCGATCAAAAAAGGGGCAAGAAGCTTCAGGTGGGCCTCGGTGAGACTTCAGCTGCTTCTGAAGATGTTAGTAGTGCCTTGGCAGGGCGCACAGTTGAATTTGCGATGATCAGGGTTGCAAGTGAAAATCAGAGCGAATGCCGGTCGATTCACCGCTGTCTAACCGGACAGCGCCATGTTTGTGCGAATGGTAACCCGAAGTGTAAGCGAGGAATCGAGTTGCGACGAATCCCTCGCTTACGCATCGGGTTACCCAAAACACGGCCCAATGACCAAAGGTGGCGCTGTCCAGCTAAATGCTGCCAAAGCACTGCATCCTTCGGCCGTTAATTCTGCCAGCGAGCACACTCGATGCCGCCCTGAAAGTAAATGGCACAAGTCCCGTGGCCTTCGATCTTCATGGGGGGAACGGCGACCACTGCACCAGCCTCTGTTGCCGCAGCAACGGCTGCCGCTATGTCTTCGACAAGGACGTACGGCCGGACAACTGGCTTTTCTCCGGCATGCATCGGGGCCCGAACCCCAAGCGTGGTTCCACCTTCAAGACTTGTCGTCCGCGCGCCGCCAAGGGCGGGATCGCCTTCTACGAACGTGACGCCGTGCAACTTCGCATACGTCGTGCAGACGGCATCGACATCCGGCGTCACGATTTCGAGATATGAAATCTGCATGAAGTTCCTTTCTGAAGCATTCTTCGCATTCACCGAATTGGCCGTGAGCTGTCTGACGGAAAACTACTTCGATGTACGCGATGCTGCATCTTCTTACGGCCAAAATCGTGTTGGGCAGTGCTGTCAGAAGCAACGCCGCTACGGAGTATGCTTCGTAGCCTTAGTTGTTCACGTCCGCGTTCCCAGATTGCTACCGTTCCTTGATCCGCAGCTTGCGGAACTTCGTAACTGAATGGCCCTGATCCTTGTCGCGGTGCAGCTGAAGACCGATAAAGCCCTTCGGATGCGTTTTGTAGATATCGTCTCGGCTGATGTCGTCGACAAGGTTGCCGTTGACCCACGATCGCATGCGGTTGCCTTCGGCCACAATGCGAACCTGGTTCCAGCCGTCTTTCTTCAGGAAGTCGTGCCCCTTCTGAATGGTATCCTTACTGGAAAGCCATCCTGCCTCCATCGCTTCGCCCAGAAACATGCCGGTCGTGGGTGTGCCATCGCCCGCGTTCTGCCGAAGCTCAACCTTCGGACCGTACACGCGACCAGCGGTCTTGTTCCAGCCCTTGCCGACGGTCGTAGTGCGAACCTGAGAACGAATCTGAATTCCGGACCGTGTTGCGTCGTCGATGTCGATCTCAACTTCCAGTTCAAAGTCGCCGAATTCGCGAGTCGTACACAGGAAGGACTCCACGCTGTCCTGAACTGCTCGGCCGACGATTGCCCCGTCTTCCACGAAGAAGTCGTGTGAGCCATTAAGATGGACCCAACCATCCAGATTTTGGCCGTTGAACAAATCAATCCAGCCGTCCTTCGAGGCATCGGCGGTTTGTTGTTTAGGCGCGGCATCTTTGATGTCGGGTAGAGCAAAGGCGATGACGGAGTCGCCGGACTTGGTCCCGTTCTTGCCGCCGCCACCGGCAGCGATTGCCAGATACTGCTGCCCGTCGATCATGTAGGTACTGGGCGTGGCGTAGGCGCCAACCGGAAGTTTGTATTCCCACAGCAATCGACCGGAATGCTTTTCGAACGCGCGAATCTTTTCGTCCGGTGTGCCAGCAACAAAAATCAGTCCACCGGCCGTCGCGACGGCACCTCCAAAGCTAAGAGAACCCGTGTTCCGAATTCCTTTGGCGACCAGTTCTGGGTATTCGCCCAGCGGCACGCGCCAGAGGATTTCTCCCTTCACCAGGTCGATGGCGTTAAGCGTACCCCAAGGCGGAGTGATCGCGGGTTCTCCGTTGGGACCGGTGAAGTTTTGATAGCCTTCGTTCAGATATCGCACACGAGTTTTGGGAATTTTAAGTGCCGTTGCTGCGGCGTCCGGCTGAAGTTCAGCCGCGCGCTTGGCACCGCCATCACGGATTTCGATCAGGTAGCGAACAAGGTCCAGAAACTCCTGGCGATCTTCCAACTGGTTGACCTGACCGGCCAGCATGATTGACGTTTCGCTTGCCTTGCGGTCATCAATGTCGCTTTTAGCGATCACGGAAGTGGCGTCTTTGGTGGAAGAATCGCGGAACACAATCGAATCGTCACGCTCTTCAACAATGAATCCCGTACGGACTCGCCCGCTGCTTAGCACAAGCGAAACCTGTTCGTAGCCGCGGCGAATTACCTTTGATGGTTCCAGGATGGATTCGACAAGGTGCAGGTTGGTGGCGTCGTCAGGAAGGTTTGTCAGGTCCGTTCCCAGTGAGTTCTTCTTATCACCTGCGATATGGCATTTGCTGCACACCATCTGCGGCTGATGAAAGACGGCTGCTCCTCGTGCGGCGTCGCCTTTTTTCAAAGAAGCAGCGGCCAGACTTTGTGCACCTTCTTCAAGAAGTTGCTGTTCCAGCGATTTTTCGGAGGTCGCTTCTGTTTTTGCATCCGGTTCACTGCGGATGAACGCGGTCAGTGCGTCCAGTTCGCGGTCAGAGAACACATGAAAGGCGGGCATCAGCCCTTGGCCGTTGGTGATCGTTTCTTTGATTTCTGCGTCCGTCTTTTTCACATTCAGCAACGGTCGAATAAGCGGCATCGCACCTCTTCGGTCCGGACGGTGACAGCCAGCGCAGGTCAGTTGATACAGCATCGAACCGTGTTCGACCGGTGACGTGGGCTTGTCGCCGATCGACGTGACCACTTCTCGCAACTTATAGAAGCTCGGCACTTCATGCGAGTTCACGTAGATCGTGTTGAGAAAGGGATCGTAGGCTCCGCCATGCCATTCTGTGCCGCCGAGTGTTCCTGGCGTCAGAATGTGTCCTTCCAGAGACGGCGGCGTATACAGCGGCCCCTTCGCATATTGGTCAAACTTTGCCTTGGCCTTTTTATAAGCCTCGGGCGAAATTCGCGTGAGGTCCGCTTCAGTCAGCGCCAAGCGGTTTAGTGGTGGAGGTCGAACGGGGATGGGCTGAGTCGGCCATGCTTCTTCACCTGGCACCGTCGAAGGCGGCACTTTCACTTCCGGTGTGTCAAACACGGGTTTGCCAGTTTCGCGATCCAGGACAAACGTGAAGCCCATTTTAGTGAACTGCACAACCAGATCTCGTTTTTTGCCATCTTCGTCGACGGTGACCAACACGGGAGCCGACGGATTGTCCATATCCCAAAGGTCGTGATGCACGGTCTGATAGTGCCAGACGCGTTCGCCAGTGTTTGCATTCAACGCCAGTACGCAGTTGCCGAACAGGTTCATTCCTTTGCGGAACCCGCCATAGAAGTCGTACGACGGTGATCCGGTGGCGCAGAAGACCCAGCCGCGTCCTTCGTCCAGCGTAAAGCCGCCCCAGGCGTTGGCGCCACCGTAGACTTCACCTTCCACAAACTCCCAGGTGTCGTATCCGAATTCGCCTGGCTTTGGGATCGTGTGGAAAATCCAGCGGAATTCTCCGGTCACGGTGTCGTAGGCGCGAATGTGCCCGGGCGTGGAAATGTAACCTTCCGGTACGCGCGAGGCGACGATCAACATGTTTTTGTAGATGACGCCGGGACACGTGCATTCGACAGAGGCTTTGCCCGGATCCATATCCAGATTTTTACGCAGGTCAATGTGACCGTCATCGCCAAAGTCTTTGATAAGCTCCCCGGTCAACGCGTCGACGGCATAGACGCGATTTTTAACAAACACAAAGATGCGTTTGCCCTGCTCGCCTTCCCAGTACACCACACCTCGATTGCGCCCCTGCAGCACTCGACCGTTGTTGTGTTTTGAGGAATCGAAGAACCAGATCTGTTCACCGGTTTTGGCATCGACACACGCCGCGTTGAGCGAAGGCGTGCAGACGTAGAGCCGTCCGTCGACGATGATCGGGTTCGAATACATCGACGTCCGCTTGCCGGCGTCCCCCGTGTTGTATTCCCACGCTGGTTGCAGGCGGTGAACGTTTGCCGCATTGATCTGTGCCAACTCAGCAAACTGATTGCCCTTCTTGTCGCCGCGATAAATGCCCCACTCAACGTGGTTGTCAAGGCGATCGGGATCTGCTGACACGCATTCCGTAGTCACTACAAAGCAGCAGACAAGCGACAGGGCAAGGGTTCTCAACGAGTAACCAGTCATGTTCATCGAATTATCGGATTGAAAGACAACCAAAAGAGCGGGCGGACGCGGAACCATTTGCTCCGCTGGTGATCCTGATGCCAGACTATATTGATGACGCGATCAGGCCGCAACGTCTGGTATCAACTCGCAGCAGGTTTGCATACACAGTGCGATGCCAGACGTTATTCGTAGTCCCATTTCATAATCCACGGATCGCCCATTTTCTTTTGCAGCGCCTTCAACTTTTCCTGATACGCCGTCAATACGTCGTTGAATTCACGTTCCACCGCCAGGTTGCGTTTTTCGAAAGGGTCGGCCTGGATGTCGTACAGTTCGAACTTCGGTCGATTAATGTACTCGCCGACCGACTTCTGTCCGTACGGTGCGTCCATGCTGTCTTTGAACTGAGCCTGCCAGCTTGAGGCGGCCCACAAGTCAGACGCGAACGGGTACGGTAGTTGATGAGCGATGTTCCAGATCAGCTTGTACTGCTTGTCTCGCACGACTCGCATGGGGTAGTACATTTGAATTTCATGGAACGTGTGGGACGCAAAAATCGTGTCCCAATGAGTCGCGTCCGGATCGCCAAGAATCGGAATCCACGACTTGCCCTGATAGCTGCGAAAGCTGCCTCCGCCGCGATTGTCCTTCGCTACGTTCTTGTTGCCCTTCCAGTAGTCGTTCGGATTCACCCAGTTCTTCGGTCCATTGATTTTCGGATCCAGTCCTCCACCAAAATCGAGCAAAGACGGCGTGATATCGATGTGGCTGATGAGTGCTTCCGATTCCAAACCACGATTCTTTTCGTACGGATTACGGACGACGAAAGGCACCTTCAATCCGCCTTCGTAGACGGTTGTTTTGCCTCCGGCGAACGCCATTCCGTGATCGGAAGTAAACACAATTAAAGTCTTGTCGTACAAATCCGCTTTCTTCAGAATTTCGACCAGACGGCCAACGCCCTGATCGATTCGCGAACACGACTGATAGTACTGAGCCAGCTCTTCACGAGTTTCCGGCGTGTCGGGCAGGAAGTGCGGAATCGGAACGTTTTCCGGCTTGTAGAAGACTTCCTTCACTCCGGGAAATGAGCCGTCATTCGGTTTGTTGCCGAACAGGTTCGGCTTCAGTTCTCGTTCTGAATTCTGATCTGTGCCGCCGCCGCGATGAGGATCAGAGGTGGCGAAGTACAAAAAGAATGGCTTGTCGCTGGATGAATCCCTGATGAACTCTTCGCAGCTATTCGCCATCTCCACCGCGTTGCGGCCGTTGCCCTTGATGTAGTTTTCGTAGCGATAGACTTCTTCCGGAGCCACATGGTACTTACCGCATTGGCCTGTGCGGTAACCGGCGTTCGCCATCACTCGCGGCAACGACAGACTGACCACATTGTGCCAGCTCGCAAACTTGTGGTACGCATGCTGATGTCCGTACTGTCCGTTGCGATGGTTGTGCAGACCAGACATCACAACAGATCGACTCGCGCTACAACTGGCAGTGGTTGCGAAGGCATTGCGAAACAATGTCCCGTCGGCCGCGATCGCATCGATGTTAGGCGTCACCGCAACGGGATCGCCATAGCAGCCTAACGTCGGACTTTCGTCGTCCGTGATGATAAAGATCACGTTGCGTTCAGCAGCGCGGGCGTTTGTCGCCAGAGCGAACAGCAAAAGGGCTGTGAATAATCGTTGCAGCATCGTCGTCTTTCCGTTCGTTAGATATGTTGTTGCCGGAACTGATCGCATGTTGCCAGTTGAGCAGTCCCGCGTTGCGTGTTGCCAGATTCGAAACCACTAATAGCCCCGGATGATCACGTGCTATCCGTGCGTTGGTGTCCTCTTTCGTCGGCCGTTATTCAACCAGCGAAAACGCTTTTTTCATCGCGGCAGCGGTTGCTTTGCAGGCGGCGTCTTTGTCCATCGCGTTGAGCGTGGCGTTGAACGGTTCCGCGCGGATAGGGCCGTCGTAGCCGATGGTGACGAGTGCTCCCAGAAATGTCTTGAGATCAATCACGCCCGTTGCCGACGGTAGTTCACGCTGGTTGTCGATCTGCTGATCAATTTCCAGGCCCTTCGGTGCGTCGTTCAGGTCACAGGCAACGACGTCGCTATTCTTTAAAGTCAACAGGTCATCAACGGTTTCGTGAGCCGTGTACCAGTGCCAGCTATCCAGCACGAAACCAACATTGTCCTGCCCGATTTCCGCAATCAGTTCCTTCGTTTCTGCCATCGAATGAATGAAGCTGTGTCGTTTTGACGCCCAAAGTGTTTTCGGGCCGACGTACTCCATACCGAAGCGTTGACCGTGATCGCCGAGAATCCTAACACATTCGCGAAGCCGATTAGCGTGCTGGCGGAAATTCGTCACGTAAGTCAATTCGTCGTGACAGGGCATCAGCCACGTGCTTACGCGAGTCACGCCCGCCTGTTGCAATCCCTTCGCCAATGCTGGAAGTTTCTTGAGGCCGTCCTGAAAAGTGGCATCGTCCTTGCGAAAGTCGACCGGCAACCCCGCCGCTCCCCAGACGATGTTTTGCTGCTTCATTGTGGCGGCCAGGTCCTTGCGACCGGCGTCATCCAGCGATGCCAGATAGCCGCTGTCCGGGCTGACGGATTCGAACCCGTACTTTGTCGCGAGCTCAATAGCATCTAACTGGCCAGCTCGCACACCAATGGCGCCGCCGGTGAGGTCCATCGTAAACTTCCGACGCCCTGATTGGGGAGTCGACGCTGCGGCTTTGGCATAGCCGTTCGTTAGCAAAGTGATTCCAGCGGCCGTGCTGGCGGCCAGCATTGTTCGACGATCAATGTGCATAATACGGAACGATCCTTTGAGGCGGTGTGAGGGGGCTGCGATGAACAGACGGATACATTCACGATACCCGCAACAACGATACACCAGCCACGGCTGGAACGACAGCGAAGGCCGGGTGAGAATTTTTCACGAGTGAATTAGGATGTTGGAACGCGGTGTTCCTGGTGAAACTCAGCTCAGTTCCTGCAACACAACCGCAGCTCGCGATTTCTGGCGAAAACCGCGACATCCCTATGAACAGGCGCCCCCGCAGTCCGTAGAATCTTTCGCGCCGCTCAGTTCCACCGTCGGTCACGACTCGGCTTGATCAAGTCCAACAGGCCGCTCACGAAGACGACGCTGCCACGGAGCACACGACAAATGCACTTCAATCCCACCGATCAACAGTGTCACCCCGCCGTTACCTGACCGAACGGCTTCTACTCGTCGTGAACGAAACGAACAGCCAAGTGGTGCCGCGGAACCAACTTGAAGTTCTCGGTCCGCCGTTCGGCGGTTTGTGGGAGCTTACGCTCCGAAATTGCGACCGAGCGGCAGCTCGAACAAAGTGGCGAACGCCACCTCACCGGCCGCAGCTGGGGTGTTTCGATGAAACGTCGTTTGAGCGAACTGCGAAGCTATCTTCGCGGCCGGGCGGGATACTTCTGTCTGGTGATGGAGTTGAAACTGTTCGACAGACTCGATCAGTGGATCCGTCGGCGGATACGCATGTGCTTCTGGAAGCGGTGGCGACATGCTCGCACGCGCAGCCGAGAACTGATGCGGTTAGGATTGTCTCGCCGCCAGGCGACACAATCCCGTGATTCGCGATTTCGCCGACCGGCTCGAAGCTCAAGGCAATCTCCCCAAAGTTATCCTCGTGGCCTGCATGAGGAAACTGCTTGTCATCCTCAACACCATGGTCAAAACAAAGACTCCCTGGAATCTGAGATCCGCGTGAGAAAGACTTGAAAATGAACACAGCCGCTTACCCGATTTCGGCCCACACGTCATTCGTCTTCGATCGCTTTTCCTTTGATCGTCTTGACACCTTCCCGTTTGATCAACGCAAACTGGTATGCGAATTCGGTAGGGTTGAGGAAGCCAATCAAAGTCGATTCGTAAATCAGTTTCAGATCACTTTTATCGTCAATAGCAGGGATCACGCTGATCTGGTTGAGATCATCGTTTGCGGCTACAAGGACGATCGCCTCTTTAAAATTTACCGACGGCGCCTTTTCAGTGGCTCGCCATGCCTTCCACAGCCTTTCCCATGTCTTCCCGTCAGTAACGTAACCTCGCTTCGGAGCTTCTTTGCGTAACTCCATTCTCACTTCACCTTGCCAAGACACCACAACAGGTACGCTTTTGGTCTTCGCCAGTGGGTGCCAATACGCGGGAGGGCCGGTCAACACCGCAAAAGTCATTGCAAGTACCACGGAGGCAGGCCAAGGCAGTCGCATTGATTTCTTCCTTTACGTGATGACTTTGAGGCCGAACGCCGACGATCACGGGATTGTGACGAGCGACGTTGATTTGAAAATTCGGGGTGATATACAGTTTCCGTGCACCGTTTTGGGTACGCCTGGCATGGCGTGTGTTTTATGGGGTGTGAGTCCCCTGTACGAGAATGGAGGTCTTGTGGACTAATGGTATCGCCATCGAACTACATGAATCAAGTACGAGACGAGGGCAACTGTGGGGAGGAAGCCTGCGAATGCGCCGTCAAGCTGACTCTCAACAGTCGTCGTCAGCCGCATTCTCGTCAAAGCTGCGAGCCACCATTGGTGATTGAAATTCTACGAACAGAAATCGGATACAAGGCCGGTACGGACAGGTGAGTGAGCCCATCCTCACGAAACCCGCCCCAAATAACTAACACCGCGTTCATCCGCATTGGTAAATCCGGAGGTGCGAGCCGCACGGGCGAATTCCTGTGCCGCAAAAGTCACACGTCTTATCCAGGGCGGCACGGCCGCTTTATTCAAGCTGCCGCTCGGATGGCACTTCGGAGCGGAAGCTCCAACAAACCACCGAATGGTGGCCAGGGAGATCCGTCGTTCGTATCTGTCAGAAGAGCTTGCTCAAAGGCAGAGCGATTCGTGGTCAACACGTTTCGTGATCGACGGAAGTCAGCAGAGGTCGTAGTACTGTCTCGTCAAACGCCACTGACGACAGGAAGGACCGAACTTTGAAGAACAAGGACGAGCACTCGCTGATCTCGAACCGAGGGGGAACGTCTGCTCAGCAGATGGTTCCCGTGCTCCGACCGGAGCGAACCGGTTTGGCGGTTAGTGTCCTGCCAGCCTTGAGGGCGTTTATTGTGACCGTCTTGTCTTCGGACAACTCTGACGCAGAGCTTGCGTCTCTTCAGGGAACCGCCTGGTGGGCGAGTAGGATGGCGTCTTTCGGGTTTAGGATGCGGTTTGTGTTCCCTGTTGGCCACCCGTTTCCTCTGGTGGTGTCACAATATTTTATCCGTGTCCGATTGTACGCTCAACCCCTCTCAGAACCGGACGTGCGCCGTTAACGCATCCGGCTCCCGACCATCACTTGTCACCCGGTCATCACTTTGGCTGTATCGCAATCAGGTCAGTCAGCTTCGAAGGAGATGCCAGGGGAAAGCGAGCTATGTACGCATCGAACTGAGGCCAGGTCTTTGACTTCCTCTGCGAACGACGATTGAGCCAGCGGAAGGCCAGCTGCTTTGCTGCCTGGCGGAATTTCATCAGTTGGGACCAATTGTCATTGATTCCATAGTACTGATAATGGCCACGCAGCTTCGCATTCAACTTCGCCCAGACTTCGGACAAAGGTGTCGTCAGATTCCGTCGGAACCAATGCTTCAGATCGCCTACCTTAGCTCGGTATTTCTTACTGGCTGTCTTCCGTTTCGGCTTGAACTTTCCCGCACGACTCAGGCCGCAGTAATGAGTGAAGCCGAGGAAGTCGAACGTCGCGGGAGCCCCTTCGCCAAGACGCTGGCAATCGCGTCTCGCAAAGCGGCCGAACCGCAGCAGTTTAGTCTTCTCTTCGGCCAGCTCCAGCGAGTATCGGGCCAGTCGCTTCGGTAGCACATCCTGAAAGCGTCTCGCGTCAGACTCCAGTTCGAACGCACAAATGAAGTCGTCCGCGAAGCGGACAATGTACGATTCACCTCGCATACGCGGCTGCACATCCCGGTCGAACCATTGGTCCAGGACGTAATGCAAATACACGTTCGCTAATAACGGTGAAAGAACCGAGCCTTGCGGAACACCTTCGTCAGTGTTACGGCGACGACCTTCGATCATCACACCGGACTTCAGAAAGCGCTGGATCAGGGCCAATAGCTTCGGATCGGAAATCCGCTTTTGTAGCAGTTCGAGCAAACGTTCATGACAAACGTTATCGAAGAAGCCACGGATATCCGCGTCCGAAATCCAGCTCACTTTCCGGGTCGCGATGGTTTGACCGTGCACACTTAAAGCCTGGTGGCATGACCGTCCCGGACGGAAACCATAGGAAGTCTCACAGAAGTCGACTTCGTAGATCCGTTCCAGAATCATCACGACCGCACGTTGTACGATCTTGTCTTCCACACTGGCGATACCCAGCGGTCTGGTCTTGCCATTCCCTTTCGGAATGTCACGACGAAGACTGGGCTGAGGCCGATACGCACCACGGTGTAATCTGGTTAACAGGTCGTGCAGGTTGTCCCGCAGATTCGACTCGTATTGATCCACCGTGACACCGTCGACTCCGGGTGCCTTGCCTCGCTTGAGCTTGCGAAACGCATACCACAGCAACTCGTAATTGAGCAGCGAAAAGAGGTTGTTAAACGCCTCTTCAGAGTACGTTTCCGCGCGTTGGGTGATGCGATCCAGTCGATCAAGCACCGGTGATCCGCCACTGAGTGCGGTCGGTGTATCGCTGGAGTCGCGTGATGGCCTGGCGGCCTTCCCTGCACCCGCATTACCGGGCTTCAATTCACGCGATTGGTCTTCGCGCTTCAACGGTACTATGCCGCCATCCGACTTCCCAGAGTCGTCTGCACTCCTTGCCTTTTCAGCTTGTACGTGCATACTCGTTTCGTCGTGATTGGACGTCACGTCGAACAAGAACAGCTGGGATCTCACTGGTTGCTTCATTGGCATCATGTGTAGCGCGATCGTGGCCTTCGACCCCGGGTCTCCGAGCTTCGCTCGCCAAAACGCGAAACTCAGTGTTGCCTTTAGCAGGTCCGAATGCCTGGGCAGATACCGAGAAAACATGCATTTCGGGGCTCAATACCATTCACGGTTTGGGCGGCCAGCCCAGTCCATTCGTCCTCACTACCTTTCTGTGTACGCTTCAACGCAACTGTTACCAGTGACGCTGCAACACTCGATACCGGGCCTCAGGCTAAGAGTTACCCGGACGGGATTCGCACCCGCTTGTCAATAAACCATTTCCAGTTCGCTCCGGACCCGCACGATAGGTGGTGTGGGGAGGGTCACCGGAAACGGTGGCCCTTACCCGATTTAGCCAGCCGTTGAACGCTTGTGTCGTCGGATGCGCCAAGCATACCAGACAGTGGCCAGAATGCAGGCAGTTCCTGAAACGTAAAACTGAACACCAAGGGCAAACCAGCCGCAAAGTAGGCAAGCAATACCAACAACAGAGAACATCAATGCGCACCTTCTGGCGACGCGACGCTCGTCTTCCGGGCTAGGTGCCGCCGTTGATGAGTATCGATTGAAATCCGACCATCCAGTTTGAACTCTGTGGTCGAAGTGGCTGCGGATAAACTCAATGAATTCAGTGCGGTCTTTGGCAGTTAGATTGTCTAAGTCGATCTTCATCCGGCAGTCGCTGCCGTGAAGAATGATTTTGCCAGCTTGCGGAATACCTTTCCATTGTATCTGCGATATGTCGGCGACAGACATTCGCCGACGGATCAAGCAACCCTGCTGCGTGAATTCGAGAGGCGTGATAAAAAGGCACGTGCGGAAATATGCGGCGATTAACCAAAAAGCGATGAGGGTCCAAAGGAACCAGAACACGCCGTAAACGAGGGCGTGAGCCTTGGGGTGAGGGAATGACCCGTCGATATTCCAATAGGCGACATAGACCGAAGTGATCCCCATCACCTGAAAGAAGATGCCACCGACAATGCCAATAACGAGCCAGTGGCGACCGGGCCGGTAACACTTCGAGATTGGCGGTGCATCGGACATCTCACCGTGTCGGTCTTGCTGGCTAACATATCTTCTACGGAAAATGTCCGTATAAGTCCGGACGTAGCCTGTTGAGTGTGGCGACGGGTTTCCCTGCTGTCAATGAAATCTCTGCCTTAATGCGATTCCTCGAAGACTCGGACATGTGGGCTTCCGATTTATACTGGTAACCCAGTTGCGGTAGGTCAGGCTGTGCCTGACTCGCAGCACGGCGTCAGGCACAGCCTGACCTACGTCTACTGGCCGCCGGGATTGGAACATGATGACCAGTTCGCAACCGATCTGTAGTCGACCCCCACGATGATCCATCTTGTGCCTGCGGCACCCAACCGCCATGAACGGCGGTCGGGCCACCCGGCGAATCCCAGTCTCTTCCGACGAGTCATAAGTCATCGGTTTTTACCAACAGCAGCCCGACACCGGCAACGAGCATGGCAAATGAGAACATCCACACAAGCTCAACCTTGTCTGTAAAAAAGCTCGTCCTGTCAAACGCCGCACCCATTCCAAACAAGAACCCGAGCGGGGCCAAATGTAAGAGAATAGCCCCAGCAACCTTGTATCCGTTCATTTTGGCACAATAACGCTGTCCGAGGCATAACAATGTAAGTTGCGGTAGGTCAGGCTGTGCCTGACTCGCAGCACGGCGTCAGGCACAGCCTGACCTACGTCTACTGTTATTCCGCAAGCACTACGGTACTCGACTGCAAAGATGATCGCATCGAACCCACACACCAATTCAACACATTTCCCGGACGCCACTGGGCAAAGCCAGTGGAACCCGTGCGGAAGCCGGCCTGGCTGACGGCAAAACGGTTGAACTGGAAACGTACGTATGTTTCCTTGAGTGGTTTGAACGACGTACGAAACACAAATCGTTGTAAACGACAGTGAGCTTCCGTTGCTGGGGACAATGTTACTTGCAAGACACCGTCTGAAGATTGACTACGAGCAGCAAACGGTATCGATCCGATAGCATAGAAGTCAGGCTGATTCTCCACTTCACTTGGCATCATGTTGAGGAGTGAATACAGTGGTGTTGGAATAATGGTGTTGGTTTCCACAGACGGACTGCACAAGGGCATGCCGCACGCAGGTGGTGTGGCACTTTATGAACTCTACTTTCCGTTATCCAAACCGTATAAGTCATGATTTTCCACCCTGTTTCTGGCAAGCTTGCACTTGAGGTTTTTGATTACCCCGAGATTTCGCGGAATGCATTTCTTGCCGTAAAGATCGAGATTGATTTTTCTGAACCCAACGATCCGGAAATTGCAGATGGCACTCGAGTTGGGGTCTACATTCAGGGCGTTGCAGTTCCGAGTAACGATTGGAGACAGCTCGCTGACAGCACGCTGACCATCGAGAGTGAATCCGGAGTAGATGCGTTTGAGGGCTACATCTATTATTACAGCTACTATAACGCTGCAAATGTCTCGCAGATTGTTATGGGCGGCTGGAATGATGGCGTGGTTGCTGCAAAATTGACTGGACGGCTCGATTTTACCCTTGAAGGTCTGGCAAATCTCGGTAAACCCGCATTCAGTTGGGATGTCAACTTGGCCTACGAGCCCGATGAGTTAGAAAGCGTTCAGCGTGACTTTGAAAATCGATGAAGCGTTATCAGGCATTCACATCCATTGATGCGAGTCTTTGGTGATGTAATGGCTGGGTGGCCCGACCGACTTGTTCGGTCGGGTCGCGTAGCGACAAGATGTGATATCATACGAGTGGAATATTTCGAGGCACTCACCCCACACCTTCCGGCTGACCAGTATGGTTAAACGGCGCGTTTACGATACGCACAAACACATTCATTTCGTGACGTTCTCCTGTTACAAGCGGCGGAAACACTCGCAGCATGATCAGGCGAAGAGGATTGTCATTGGAACCATGGGCAGCCGACTGGCCGTGCAGAAAGGTCTGTGCCCTGGATTCGTCATCATGCACGATCACGTCCACGCTCTCGTGTGGTTTCCCGAGCCTCGTCAAGTCAGTCCGTTCATGAATAAGTGGAAGGAACTGACGTCCAAAACATTGAAGTCCGTGCTGCGTGAGCGTTTCCCCAATTATTGGTCGCAGATCGATTCGTCCGAGCCGATCTGGCAGTCACGTTACTACGGCTTCAACATTTGGTCACGCGCGAAGGTGGAGGAGAAACTGGATGACATGCACCTGAATCCCGTCCGGGCGGGTTTGGTGCAACGAGCCAACCACTGGCCATGGAGCTCAGCCCGCTGATATCTGGAACGTCGATCTGTTGGCTTGCCGATTCGCTGGCCGCCGGGATTGGAACATGATGACCAGTTCGCAACCGATCGGTAGTCGACCCCCACGATGATCCATCTTGTGCCTGCGGCACCCAACCGCCATGAACGGCGGTCGGGCCACCCTGCGGCTACCCGATTTTAGGCAGTTGTTTACGCCGGCACGACGTTGTATTTGTCGTTGGCCTGCAGTTTTTCAATCCAAGCCGTGAACAATTCGAGCCCCAGTGGATTGAATCGGGGTTCGTAAAACGATGCGACTGCATCACCAAGTGCTGTCGGGATAGTGCCGGAGACGGAAAGTGTTTCCCCGACACAATTAACCATGAATGCAGATGAGCCGTAACGAGCAAGGAATCGCGATCCTTGCGGTATTTGCCGCTCAGCCATTAGCGAATTTGAAAGTACGCCGATATCGCTGAGCTGGAAAGTTAGATTTCCGATCCTAGTGTCACTGCCACCGACTGGGCACTCTGGTATCGGCTTTTTGAAGAGCTTATCGTTTGCCTTTGGGATCATGAGCCCGCCGCCGATATCTGTGCATAGGTCGAGAATGCTAGCGAAGGCATCGAACACTGGTTTTTCGAGAGTGCCAAGCAACCAAAGCGCCCGCGGCGATACCGTACCGGGTTTTGAAGATTCCGTGGCCAAGGCCCGCGCGAGCAAATCGCCGCGCCATTCCTCATTTCTCTTCCGTGCGAGATCATTGAATCGATCAATCCAATGCCCTTCGATTTCAGGAACAGGGTCGGCCGCTTCCGGTTCGGGTGCTTGATATTCAAGTGCAAGCGATGTGATCCCAATCTGCCGGACCGTTTGTGCTACGAATTCTAGATCACGTTGAATCTGAATTCGTTCAACGGGCGAAGCGTCTGAAAGCTTCGCCAAAAGGGTCTCGCGGACTTTAGCGCAGGATTCTGCTTCGACCCGCATCATTTCTTGTGCGGTGTCGATGTTGGCAAGACGGGCCTTCTGACGCGCGTACGCTTCTGATGCAGATTCGGACTGCGCGATCAAGAACGGACCGATGCTCTTGATCACGTTCCATGTGCGTGAGGCAGCGTCGGATGCTTTTTTCAATGCGTCGGACATAGCCTTACTTCCTAACAATGTAAGTAACGGGGTATCGCCTCATATCGCGTCTTTTTCCCCATTAGTGGTAACTTATCAAGAGTTAAGGCTTGCCGCAAGAATGCGGTTTTAGCTTGTGATAAAGAATAGCTTGCTGGCGAAAGCCCGAGGCACCGTGACGCAGTGCTGCGAGATGACGTGTCATTTCGCTCGAGGTCTCATGCGGTTGCTGCGAGGCGGGCACGTTAAGGCGGGGGGATGTGGTTTGAGGAATTGGTGTGCGGGCCCCGCGCCCAGCGCAGCGATATGCGGCTCGGGGCACCGGAACCGGCGGCCTTGCTCGATGTATCCCAGACCGAAGGCGTCGGCGAAACTTATTCTGACAGGGGCAGCGTCATCATGAGCGTTGCAGTGTGACGGATCGACTCATATTGTTCTTCTCCGTGTTTACCTGCTTTTTGTTCTTCGAAGCTGGTGCGAAAACTGTATTCGCCATCTTCACCAATCGTAAGCCTCACGATACCCCGTTTGTCTGTCGTGAAATTGTGCTTGTATCCTTTCGGGCCCCGCACATGAACGACACTGTCTGGAACGGGTTTGCCGTTCCAGAGTACACGTAGCTCAAGCTTTCTCCCGGAATCGTGCGGAACCATGTCGAGAGCCATCTGGTCAGCTCGCCCGAGTTCGTGAAGATCCTCATGGGAGTCCACGTCGAGGTACCGTGCATAATAGTGCAGCAGAACATTGGTCTTCCCGTACTGATACACGCCGAACAACCAATAGCTGTCGACACTCCTCGGATTCTTAGCGGGCAAAGGCGTCTCTACCCATCGCTTATCAGGCTCAGCCCGCTTTTCAACGAGAGAAAGCCGCTTCGGTTCAATCTCTGCGACAGTTCGAATCCAGGTTGTCTTTGATTCAAGAAACGGATCGAGATAGTGGCCATCGCCCGCCGCAGCCGAATGCTCGAAGTAGATGTTCGCGGTCCCGTGATCACCATTGCCCTGGTCGATCTTTACCCATAGATAATGGGCATCCGCGATTGAATGTGTGAAGGCCACCCCGACCACCATGAGAAGAACAATTCGCTGGACCACGTGAGTCTCCAAATAGATTTAAATAATATGATCAGTTTCGCGGATAATGGCGGGCGGTCAGTACTTTTGTCCCACGTAGCAGCGTCTCTCCGAGACGCTGAATCGAGTCTCGGAGAGACGCGCCTACGTGTTCGCGGTACACTCTCGCTAGCCGCTCGCCAATAAATTGCGACCTACGCGACGGCAGGGAAGGCGACTCATGATCGTGTGTTGAAGTGTTCCGCTTCGTGAGCGGAGGACGACGTTCGCCCCCGCGGAATCAATCCAATTGACTGATCGCCTCAGGCAACATCGTAGCCGTCCTTTGAGTGACTGTCACGCAGGCATCGCGACCACGACTCACTCGTGGACGCCCATCGGCGTCTCTCCTCATCGTTGCCTGCAATGAAAACGTCCTTCCCGTCGGAAGCTCACGGAAGGCTTCGACCCTGGCCGGGAATTGCGGGCTGTTAACAGTTGGTCCGCACAGCGGACCCTACTTGCTTTGGCGGTGTGAGCAGCGGCGGAGACCTGTAGTCAGGTGCGTGTGCCTGTAGTCACAATTCGTGTGACCGGAAGTGCGGATTCATCAGTCATCGTGAAGTGCGAACATCGTGTGCGCAACCGATCGGTTGGGTCCGATCATTGTTATCAGCACCACCGAACGGCGGAAAATCGCGCCGTCTGCCGCCCTCACGTTGACTAAGTGCTTTCAACGACAATAATTAGGTCGATTCCTTTTTCATCTCCTGCCGGTTGACTGATCTTAAGCGGCGTTTCGGAGCATTATCTTGACGCGTCTGCTAAAAAAAATCCCGCGATACACAACCGACGAAGAAATTGAGAAGCTGAAAGCAGCCGCTCAGTTTAATGCTCAGTTGATGGACATGCTGCGGCCGCACGTTCAAGCCGGCACGACAACCGAACAACTGGATCAGTTGGCTCACGAATATACTCTTGACCACGGCCACACGCCGGCCTGCCTGGGTTACCACGGGTATCCCAATACGATTTGCACCAGCGTGAACGAAATCGTCTGCCACGGCATTCCCAACGATGTCGCACTTAAAGACGGCGATATCGTCAACGTTGATATCACCACGATTGTTGACGGCTGGTACGGCGATCAATCAGAAACATTCATGATCGGCGAAGTGACACCCGCAGCCAAACGATTGGTGCAGACCACGTTTGACGCGATGTTTCTTGGCATCCGCGCCTGCAAACCCGGCGGACCGGTGTCTTTGATTGGCCGAGCAATCCAGTCGTTCGCGAAAGAAAACGGTTATGCCGTCGTGCGTGAATACCAGGGCCATGGCATTGGCCAGGACTTTCACCAGGATCCAGGCATCCCGCATTTTCCAACGCCAACGTCGCGGCGCGATCTGCTGAAACCGGGAACCTGTTACACGGTCGAACCGATGCTAAACATTGGCGGGTGGAAGACGAAAGTGGACAAGGACGATGGCTGGACGGTCCGCACGCTGGACCGATCTCTATCCGCTCAGTTTGAACACACGGTGCTCATGACAGAAGACGGCCCGGAAATCTTGACACTCACGCAGGACGGTCCTCAGGAAGGCCACGTGTTTTAACTGCGCCGTTGCACGGCAAAGGTTGCGATCAGTTCCAGAAAGCTGCGATCAGCGGACGCTGGAAAATGAGTCAGGTCGCGGATCGATTTTGTCACCAGGTCTTCGGCGGTTTCTAAAGCCGAACGGATACCTTCCTGAACTGCCTCAACTTCGCACAACGATTCTCGATCGTTCGCGCCGTTACGGAAAAGAGTTTCCGGCGACGCCAACTGACACGCTCGCAGCAGCGGCAGCGTCAAACGGCCGTTTTGCAAATCGTTGCCTGCGTCTTTGCCGGTCTCTGCTGTGGTTTGGGTCAGGTCCAGAACATCATCCGCAATCTGGAAAGCCATTCCCAGCCGCATACCAAAGCGCCGAGCCGCCTTTTGTTGTGCGGTGTTGCCGTCAGCCGTTCGAGCACCCAGCAGGCAGCTGAGGCCAAATAGCTGGCCGGTCTTATCGCGAATGATGCGGAAGTAGTCCGTTTCCGTTGTCGATCCGTCAACACGAATGGCCGACTGGTTTAATTCGCCTTCGCACGTGCGGTCGGTGGCCAGTCCGATTAGTCGGCAGGCTTCTGCGTCGCCGGTTGATGCTGCGAGGTGAAAGGACTTCGAGAACAAATAGTCTCCCAGCAGGACGCTGGTTTCTGTGTTCCATCGGCGATGGACAGTTGTGACGTGACGGCGAGTTTCCGCTTCGTCGATCACGTCATCATGCACCAATGTGGCAAGATGAATCATTTCGACGGACGCCGCCAGCATCGCGGCATTTCGATCTGCGCGGCCGGAAATCATCCGACTGGTCAGAAGCAGCAACATGGGCCGAATCTGCTTGCCCTGGAATCGGGATACGTGCTGAGTGACGTCGCTGACGAAACTGCTGCGAGTTTCCAGCTTGCGCCGCATGACTTCGTTAACCGCCTGCAGGTCGCCTTGCAGATGTTCCAGCAGTTGTTTTTTCAGGTCGCTCGCGCTAAGCGTTGACGCGTTCATCGTCCGTGTTCCGTCCGTTGCCGTGTTACGGGTCAGTGGATTTTGCAAAACCGCCGACCGTATCACGATGTGCCGAGCGAACCTGAGGATTGCAGTCCTCGACTCGCCTTTTCTTAGTTGTGTCGAATAAAATGTCCACTCTTCCCGCCCGATTTCTCCAACAACCGCACGTGCGAAATCTCGATCGCCCGGTCAATCGCTTTGCACATATCGTAGACCGTTAAAGCGGCGACGCTCACGGCTGTGAGAGCTTCCATTTCCACGCCCGTTTTCCCGGCGACGCGTACCGTACTCTTGATGTGCAGTGACTTTTCGTCGAGGAACGAGAACTCAATACTTGCGGAATCGAGGCCCAACGAATGGCAGAGCGGAATCAGTTCGTCGGTGCGTTTGGTCGCCATGATCCCGGCCAGTCGAGCCACCTCAAGGACGTCGCCCTTTGAGATTTCCTTCTGGCGAATGATCCGCAAAGTTTCTGGTCGCATGAACACGGTGGCTTCTGCTTTGGCCATCCGATCGGAAACCGGCTTCGCCGAAACGTCCACCATCCGGCTCGCCCCGTCATCGTCAAAATGAGTCAGGCTGGTCATGCGATCTACTCGCCTTCCTTGCCGTGACTGCCGTCTTTGGCAGTCTTTAATCCGGCCATAAACTCGACCAGATCCCGCACGTCTTCGCGACTCAACGCCTTGGTGATATCGGACGGCATGCCGCTTTGGCCTTTCGCTCGTTCGTCGATGTCGTCCGTCGCTACGGTGATGATCGCTCCCTTGGGCGTCATCAGCTTCACGACATCAGCTGTTTCTTCCTTGATGATGCCCGAATGGATACGTCCGTTGATGTCGACAATGATTGTCGTTTCGAAGCCTTTGGCAATCTTGGCGTTGGGGTCGACGATCGCTTCCAGCAGATAGGTACGGTCCTTGTCTTTGGCGACGGCAGAAAGATCGGGCCCCACGTCGGCTCCTTCGCCATTCACCTTGTGACAGCGACGGCACGACGCGGCGGCTCGGCCAAAGAACACCGTGCGACCGCGTTCCGCATTGCCACCTTCCAGACACTCATTCCATTCGGCCACTTTTGTGCCGATCATCTTTTGGTCCATACGGAAATTGTTGACCAGCTTAGTCAACTTATCGCTGCCAACAGCTTCTGAAGCCTGCAGCAGATCCAGAGCGACCGCTTTAGGAAGCATGTTTTTGTTGTACGCGTCGAAGGCTGACGCCAGGACCTCTGCAGTGGCCGGTGTGTTAATCTGCCCCAACAGCCGCAGCGCGGTTTGTTTGGCTTTGACGCTGCCAACGTCCAGTGTCGACTTCAACGCGGGAACGGCATCTTCCGGGCGTCGTTCGGCTAACAGTTCCAGCGAGGCGACGCGAATGGCTTCCGACATATCGCCTCGCCCTTTGTTCAATAGCGAATCGATATCGGCTTCCAGATTCGCCAACGCCTTAAACGCTGCCACTCGCGTATTTTCTTCTGCAGCGTCGTCGGCCAGCATTTCTTTCAACGTTGGGATCACATCCTTCAGGCCCAGCATCGCGGCGACTTCAATCGCGGTCTGCCGAACTTCTTTCGGCCCTGCCAGCATGCCGGCAAGATGAGGCCGAACGACTTCGTCCAAGCCAGAAACTTCTCGCTGAGGCAGCGGACGCCAACGGCCGTTAACGGTGTCGGTCTGTTGAGGATTGTTCCATGTTTTTAGCATCTCGGCAGCGACGGCGCGCATGCTGTCGTCGGTTGTGCCATTGCTTGCAAATTCAGCGACAAGTGTCGCTGCCTCATCGCTCCCGATTCTGTACATGGCTTCAAGAGCTCGGCGAAGTAAATCGCCCTTAAGGTCAGATGTGACGGAATGCAAAACCATGAATTTAGCGGTTCCGGTTCGCTCGTCCATCAATGCCCGAGCGACTTCCAGGTTCGTCTCCGGATCACCCGATCCGAGCTTACTCAGTCCGGCCATGTCGTCGGTTCTTCGGAATACGACCGCCAGCGCCCGTTGCGTGGCGGTTGTGGATTCAGGGTTGTTCACAAAATTCAGTAAGCTGCCGGGGGATCGTTCGGCGAGCGGCACGAGTCCCATCACAGCCTGGTGCCGCAGCACGGGATCCGCATCGTTGTTGCGAGTCAACAGCTTGATCAGCGGGGCGGCGTCTTCGGCTTTGCCAATCTTCCCGAGTGCAACAGCCGCAAAACCAGCGACTCGTAAATCCGCGACTTTGGTCAGCTCCGCTGCCCGCTCGCGCCATGCAGCTCGCAGATCAGAAGGCAGGACGGCATCGATCGGATGCCGCCGCGCAAGGTCCGCAAATATCTTCAACTGCTGAGTCGTGATTTCTGATTCAGAACTGGAATGCTGCAAAAACGCCGCCGCAACTTTGGTCGCTCGTTCCGCCGACTGAAGTCCGAACTGCCACAATGCCCACATTACGTGGCGGCTTTTTGTGTCGTCCGTTAGCGATTCCGCGGCTTTCAGCAGCAAAGGGAATTCTTCGCGTTTGACGAGTTCAAACTGAGCCATCTGCCGAACGCGTCGATCCGCGTGGTTGAGCAATTCCATCAGTTCTTCGGCTTTGAAATCTGTCAAACCGCTGGCCAGCAGCTTTGTCACGTTCGCGCCAGTGACAGCGCTGATGTGTTCTTTGTCTGCAAAACGGTACAGGCGGCCTTTCCCTTCGCCCGTCCAGCCGTTGACCCAGTCGGTCACGTACAGGCTTCCATCCGGAGCGAAGTCCACGTCCGTCGCCAGAATTGACCAGATGAATTCGTGCGAGTCGGTGATGTCGAAGGTGGCTCCCTTTGGTGTAACCGCAAAGCTGCGAATGCCGCTGTTCCCAGCGGTGCCTCGGAAGTCGGCAAGGAAGAAGTGATCGTTATATCGGTCGGCCAACCCAAGTCCCGGGTAAAATGTGAAGCCTGACGGGCCGTCGCTGATGTTGACGATCGGCGGCAGAATGTAGGCGGGCTGAACGGCCGCGGTTTCGTCGTCGGCCTGATGAGGGTACCACATGCGTTCGCGGTTCCAGGGGCCTCGATCGTCCAGATACTGATAGTACATCCGCCAGCCGCTGTCGCTATCCTGCACGACGTAGACCAAACGAGCCTGGTCGCCACTGTCGGAATTGTTGTCGACGGTGAACAGGTTGCCGTTGTTGTCGAAGGCCAGTTCCTGAGAATTTCGCAATCCGTAGGCGAAGACTTCCAGGTTCGTTCCGTCCAAATCACAACGGAACACAGCGCCGCTGTCCGGTCGCTTTAACCGAGTTCCCTCTTTGGTGATCACGTTGTAGCCACGGTCGCCGATGCTGAAATATAAACGTCCGTCCGGGCCAACGACCAGGCCGTGCATGTCGTGGCCTCGAAACGCGACTCGCACGCCGTACCCGTGATGCAACGCTTCGTGGCGATCCGCCTTGCCGTCACCATCTGTGTCCTGCATCTTCCACAGCTTCGGGATGCAGGTGTAGTACACGTTGCCATCAAGTTCCAACACACCCGCGCCGGTGCCGTCCAGAATGTTGTTGAAGCCCTGAGCGAACACCTTTGAACTATCCAGGGTTCCGTCGCCATTGGTGTCTTCCAGCAGACGAATGCGATCGTGTTCTGTGGCATATTTTTCAACTTCGTGACCCAGATACTTCTTGAACATCGCCAGCCGCTCTTCGACAGTTTCCAGCCGCAGATCGTTGTGCAGCCAGTCCATGTGGTTGCGGTTATCCTCGACGCCGATTTCCTGACGAAACGTTTCGCACACGAAGACTCGCCCGTCGTTCGCCACGTAAAACGCAACAGGATTTGCGATGTTCGGTTCGGCGGCCAGCAAACGGCCCTGGATGCCATCGGGCAGCACGAAGCCTTCCAACGCCAGTTCGGCGTCTTTGGAAGCTTCCGCAACTTTCGGTTGGTATTCGTCTGCCCGGCACAGAAGAGGCAGGCAACAGAAGAGTGCGGCGGTGAGAATTCGAATCATGGGCTGAGTTTGACGCTGGAGGTGGCAGATCTGATGTTCGACCCGGGGCGGCTTTTGGCGCAAGACTGCCGAAATTGTGACGTGATCCGTGTGTGAAACAATTGGTTTGACGACCTGCGGCCTGATTTCCTGGAACTCGGCCACACATTTCGCCGCTGCCGTACTGAAAACCGCCCAGCAGAAGCGCCGCTACCAGAGCGCCAGCGTACGGCACGCCGGGGCGCGAAAGTTGCACCACGCGAAGTGTTCGACATCGCAGGCAATCTGCGGAAACTGAGAATCCACGACGCCGCTGTCAGCCAGCACGGTTGCTAATGCGACGCGAGCGTGCTCGACAGCGCTAACGTCAATGTCGGTGGACTTCAGCAACAGCAATTGCGGCACGCGACAACACACGGCGATCCACGCTGCGAGAGAATCACTCGTGACGTCCCACGATTGCGGCAAAGCGGCGTGAATGAGTTCCAGTTCCGCCACGATGTTCGTTGGGTGCAGTATAGCAACAGTGTCCGGCGAGGAGTCATGCGTGCTTCGCCATTCCGCCAGAGAATTGACCAGCACAAGACGGTCATGCAGCGAAGCCAGCAACTTCGCATTCAGCGACATCGATTCGATAGCCAGCGTATGAGCCACACTGTCGGACAGACCGAATTGCCGATCCCACCGGCGCACCAAATCGGCCGCTTCACCACCGCCGACAAGCACGGCCACGTTCAGGAGTTCTTCGCGATCGACCAATGCCAGCAAACGGTCGACGACGCTGCCACGATTAGAACCAGCACATTGAGCGCCGTCCGAATGGTCGCTCTGCAGCAAACTGCCTCCCAGCTTAATAAGACTGCATGCGGAACGTTGGCTGGCGGCTGACAACGGCGGCGACTTTCTGAAAACGCTCACTGTATTTGCTAACAGTATTCGCTGACGCCATCGGCAGAAATCACTAACAGCCGGCTGGTAAGCGGGTGGTGCATCGCCTGAAAGTCGTAAGCCACCTGCCGTTGAATTTCTCCAATCAGCTTCGGGTGGTTCAGCGAGATCGCCACAAAGAAATCGCGGTTCGGAACGCCGACCACAAGTTCGGCTCCCAAAACCTGACGCAGCCGACCGTGCAGTTCGCCGCCCAGAAGTCTGACGGTGTTGTAGGCGTGCGGCGTAACGGGGACCAGCATCCTTGGATCGTCGTCTTCGCCAACAAGAGTCACTTCCAGCGGGTGGTCTTCTGCAAACCGCGCCAGATTATCCATCGCCAGTGATTGCAGATCTTCGGCGGTGACGTCCCATGTCTTCAACATGGCCTTGTGGACAAAGCGATACGTGTCGTCTTCGTCCACCACGAACATGATGCTTAAACCTGCCACCCAGGGAACTCGCACAAATTCCTGCAACGATGATTCCGCTTCGGATTCCGGATACAGCATCGGCATGATGCGGTCGGCCACGGCGTCCAGAGCAGGCATCAACTGTTCCGGCCCCCATTCCTGAAGCCTCACAACGGTGGTAATGCCGGGCAGCACAATCTGCTTCAGGCGATCGGGTGCCTGAAGGTAAGAACGGTAGAAGTTCGTCAGATGAATTTCTGATTCGTTGATGCGTATGCCAAAGTTGCCAGCCGGAGTGACTTCCAACAGAGGGAAGTGTTTACGAGCCAGGCCAACAACCTCGCGGCGGAATAACTCCGGTGGGCGAGCCAATTCTTCGGCAAAGCAAATTGACGACAGCACGTGGTTGCAGACGTTCACCGTTTCGACGTCCAGTGCGCGTCCCTGTTGTGACTGCAGACTGGCCACCATGATAATTTGCTGGTACTCAATCACCCACAATCGCCATTCGTAGCTGTTTCGCTTTTGAAACAACCGGCGCCACCATGAACCATTGGCTTTGATGGACTGTCCGGTCCACGACCGATTGGTCGCATCGATCGGAAGGGAACCGGCGGAGCTGCTTTTGATCACTCTGGGAAACAAAGTCGCCGGGCTAAACGACGCGGCGTCTGTGTTGGGCTGATCTTCTTCTACCCACGCGGCGTACAGGGTGAGCGACCATGGCAGCGATGCCGCATCAACCGCGTTCTTTTTTGATCCAAGCGGTGCGGTAGACTCATCCTGATCTCGGGCGGGGCCTGCGTCTGTGGTTGCAGCAGACGCCATGCGCGGCGTGATTTCGAAAAACGCTTCGGTCTGCTGCAGGTTCAGCATCGCGGGCACCTGCAACGTGAACCAATTCGCGGGCCCTCGAAATTCCGAGAAACCGCTCATAGGATCAGGAGGCGAATCAGATTCCTCAGACATAGCAGATTCAAAGCGACGTAAATGGAAAAGGACTTGAGATAGTGTAGGGACGTCGACAAGCAGGATGAAGTCAGAATCTGAAAGCGAGGTTCGAACGGTTCGGTGCTGCGAAGAACGCGCCAGATTCTTCGCTTGTGAAATTGCCCGCAGCGTGCTTTTCCTGCCCAATCGACCCTCTTCACGCTCCCGCCTGCTCACTCGCCGCTTTTCCCGCCTCGTCGCTTGAAGAATGAGGAAAAAAACGCGATGCTTCGCGGTTGGCCGGGGCCACAAAGCGGAGCTTTTCCTTCGATTTGTCGTCGTTCCGCCGTTTCTGAAAGTACGACCGTGGTTGAGACGCGTTGTCTGTAGCCCGAATTTCGTGTGTCGGTTTTGAATTAAGAAGGCAATTTTGATGTCAATGTACGTTGGTGAATCGCTTGTTGGTGAAGGAAACGAAGTCGCTCATATCGACCTGCTGATCGGCGACAAAAGTGGACCTGTCGGATCAGCGTTCGCAAACGCTCTGGCCGACCAGAAAATGGGGCACAGCAACCTTCTGGCTGGTACGCCAAACCTTGCCGTAAAGCCATCCACCGTGATGATCACGAAAGTGACGATCAAAGGTGCCAAGCAGGCTGTGCAGATGTTCGGCCCAGCTCAAAAAGCCGTTGCCAATGCCGTCGCTGACTGCGTTAAGTCTGGCGCGATTCCTAAAGATCAGGCCGATAACCTGTGCATCGTTTGCGGCGTTTTCATTCACTGGGATGCGTCTGACGACAAAAAGATCTACGAATACAACTACGAAGCCACAAAGCAGGCGATCGAACGAGCCATGAAGAACGAGCCATCAATCGACGATGTCCTCGCTCAACGAGACACTGCTGATCACCCCTTCTACGCAGGCTAGCCGGGATGCCCCGGCGGGCGATTGGCGTGGCAGGCGTGTGACGGTTGGAAAACCGTTGCGCCGGCGGTGCTCACGTTGTTCGCTGGCGGTGGTGTGACGTTCGAAACGTCGAAGCAATTGCACGATTAGAAGCCCGGCTTCTCAAACAAGCCGGGCTTCTTCGTGCGCCGGGATGCCCCGGCGGGCGGTTGGCGTGGCAGGCGGGTGACGGTTGGAAGACTGAAGCGCCGGCGGTGCTCACGTTGTTCGCTGGCGGTGTTGTGACGTTCGAAACGTCGAAGCAATTACACGATCAGGAGCCCGGCTTCTCAAACAAGCCGGGCTTCTTCGTGCGCCGGGATGCCCCGGCGGGCGGTTGGCGTGGCAGGCGGGTGACGGTCGAAGACAGTTGCGCCGGCGGTGCTCACGTTGTTCGCTGGAGGTGTTGATCAAGTTCGCCAAACTGGACTATTCGCGAACCGCCTCGGCTGCCCTGAGAACTCGCATGACGTTGGTTCCCATCAGCTTGTGAATGTCGGCCGCTGAATGACCGCGGTTGAGTAGTTCCTGAGTAATCAGCGGGTACGTGGAGACGTCTTCCAGTTGATCAGGCAACCTGGGCACACCGTCGAAGTCGGAACCGATGCCGACGTGGTCGATACCTGCGACATTGATGATGTGTTCGATGTGGTCAACAACGTCGTGAATGCTGCCGGGATGAGTGTCGTCTTTTTCGAGTTGCTTTGTGGGGATCACAAACTTCGAATAGAAATTCACCATCACCACTCCACCGTTGTCCGGCATCATTTTCAGGATGTCGTCCGGCACGTTGCGAGGGTGTTTATTGAGAGCTCGAGCAGAAGAATGTGAAAAGATCACGGGCGCTTTGGTGACGGCCAGTGATTTCCTCATGCATTCGGCCGACACGTGAGACAGATCGATCAGCATGCCAACGCGATTCATTTCTGCGATGACCGCTTCGCCGAATTCAGACAGTCCGCCGCAGCGAGGTTCGTCGGTCGCGGAGTCGGCCCATTCCAGCGACTTGGAATGCGTGAGCGTCATATATCGGCAGCCACGATCGTATAGCCGCTTGATATTGTCCAGCGAATTTTCGATAGAGTAGCCGCCTTCGATCCCCATCATGCTGGCGATTTTTCCGGACTTCACAATGCGTTCGACATCGTCCGGTGTTGACGCCATTTCGAAGACGTCCGAATAGCGTTTGACCATGTTTTCGACGAGGTCGATTTGCTGGGTGGTTTGCAGCAGTGCTGTGCCAGCTTTGTCCGTTTCGGCGGGCACATACACCGACCAAAACTGAGCCTTCACGCCGCCTTTGCGAAGACGGTCGATGTCTGTGTGTAGCTTGGGCTGAGCTTTGCGGATGTCGAAGACATCAAACGAGGAACTCCCGATTTCCCTCATCTGCCACGGCAAATCGTTGTGCCCGTCAAACAGCATGCCGGCGGAATGCACTTCGCGACCATGTTCCGTCAGGACTACCGGCGAACGCTGCTTGTCTTCTGCAAAGACAGTCGTCGCCAACAACGGCAGCATCAGAAACAAAGGAGATCGCAACATGGGAACATCCAGAATGGGGATGAGGATTTAAGTTTAAGAAGCGTCGCCGTCAGACGAAGATGCAGCCTCGCTCCGGTTACTCTTGCTCAGTCGCTTCTTCGCCTGCGTTCTCTTCCAGGTCCTGCCCCTCCGTTGCATCCTCGTCAGCTTCATTGCTGTCGGCTGCGGCGTCTCCGGCCGACGGCAGATCACCAAGTCGACTGGGGTAGTCGGGCACGTCTGAAGGCAGATAGTCGTGAGTCAGCCAGCGGACCAGCAGGTTCAGGTCTTCGTCCGTGAGTTGCTGCGGTGGATAAGCCGGCATTTCATTCTTTGCACCGTAGTGGCGAGGCGCTCCGGGGTTGCGAATGAAGTCGGTCAACCATTTGGCCGAACCATATTTCGCCATCGTGGGATAGCCATCAGCGTCATCATCAGAGACGGCCACGAAGTCTTCACCAATCGTTGTGTGGCAATCGGCGCACGACGTGCCTTCCAGGTCTCCGGCCCATGCGCCTTCAGTAGCGACAGCTCGACCTTTCGCGGCCAATTGTTCATTGGCTGCGAGGGCATTCACCCATTCTTCTCGCTCTTTGACATCGGCCGGTATGTAGCCGGGATTCGCTTCCGAATAGAGGAACTCCACCAGCGCGTCCAGGTTTTCGGAGTTCTCGTCCGACAGCAGCGATTCCGGATAGCCCGACCAGTCGGCCATTTCAGATTCGTCCGGATTCAGATACGTGACGTCTTCGCCAGCTTCTTCCTTCGCCTTCGCGTCCTTGAACCAGCCCGCATTTTTCAGCGGTGACAGATGAGCCGCATAGTCGACTACAATGGAACGCATCCATTCGCGACTGCCGAAGTTACCGAGATCAGACGCCGTCGGTGGTGCAACTTTTTTCTTTTCTGTAACCAGCATGCCACGGCCATCGTGACCGTTGTAGCGATGGCAACTGGAACAATGCTTCGCGAACAGTCGCGGCCCCTGAGTAAACGGATCGCGCCGCAGCATCCCGACCGCTCCATCCACAGGAATGCGGTCCGGTCCCGATGCGAGTTCCACCGCTCGCCCGCCATCTCGGTGAGCTTCGGCTAGAGCCGCCTGGTGGTCGATGTCGTTTCTGTCTTCGATGAACGCCATGGCAGTGAGGACCACGATTGCCGCGCCGAGTAGCCAGATGAACGCTTTATTCAGTGTATGTCCGAACTCACCCAAAAACTTGTGCGTGAGCGGCATCAATGCGATCACGCCCATGATCACACCGGGCAACACGATGGCTCCCCAGACAAGGCCGATGGATTCCACCGCGTGAAATCGCAGAAAGCGAAACAGAAACAGGAAGTACCATTCCGGGCGAGCCGCGTCGAACTTCACCGCCGCGTCAGCGGGCGCGCTAAGTTCAGCTCCTTTGAAGATGGCAAACAGTAGTACAACAGCCAGAACAGCGAGGCACGCAATGGCGTCCTTCAAAACCTGATCAGGCCAAAACGAAGTTTCGGGTGCGTGGTTTTCGTCGTGGACGGTGAGGCCGTGCCGACGGAAGCAGTAAATGTGCAACGCCAGAAACGCCACCAGCAGCGCGGGAAGTATTCCTGCATGCATGGCGAAAAAGCGAGTCAGCGTCATGTGCCCGTATTGATTGCCGCCCTGAGCCAGCGTTTGCACTTCGGCTCCCGCCACCGGCGTGAGACTCATAATATTGGTCGTCACCTGAGTCGCATAGTAGCCCTTCTGGTCCCACGGCAGCAGGTACCCGGTCAGTGACAGACCGAGCACGATCATCATCAGTACCATGCCAAGCCAGAAATTGATTTCTCGCGGCGCCTTGTACGCTCCGTCGATGATCACCTGCACCAGGTGAATGGCCATCAGCACGACCATCGCCTGAGCCGCAAAGTGATGCACGCCGCGGATGAGATAGCCCAGCGTCATTTCGTTTTGAATGTAATAAACACTTTCCCAGGCGGTGCGAGTGCTGGGGCTATACGCCGACCACAGCATGAATCCGGTAATCACCTGCAGAACGAATGTGAAGACCAGCGTACTGCCCCAGACGTATCGCCAGCGAGCCCCGCCGGGCACTCGTTCGTACAAAGCTTCGTGCATCAAAGACTTGTAGCCGGTACGGTTATCAAGCCATGCCATCAGAGCGTTCATTGCCATTCAATCCAGTATGTCGTCGCCAGTGGGCTGAAAGTGTGGTGGTTCAAACTGCGTCGTCGCGTGCTAAACAGGAATCTTCTGTTCTGTCGCACCGCGAAAGTTCTGAAACTTCAGCCAAAGTTCCTTGCCGTCTTTGCCAGGCTCGCCGTCTGTTGCCGTGATGATTTCCAGTTCGTCCATGTTGCGTGGAGGAACTTCGTTTGTCTTCGTGCCGTCAAGGTCGAAGGAGCTTGTGTGACACGGGCAGAAAAAGTCGTCGTCGCTGCGGCGGTAATTCACAGAGCAGCCCAGGTGTGGGCAGATCGAATTGAACGCGATCACGGAACCGTCCGGCTGTTTCCGTAGCCAGACACTGCCAACAGGAACGTCTTTGAACCGATTCCAGGCATCATCGAGCGTCGACTTCACCGTGACGGCAACCGGCGTACCGTCGTCTGGTAGCGAATCTGTGGTAGCGTCGAGCTTGATGAAACCGTCCAGTGCACCGCCGCCTGCCGCTCCGCCAGACTTTTTCCGTCGCAGAATGGGATCGAGGTAGAAGGCGCCCGCCAGAAACGACGGTATGGCCACGATTACGAAGCTTAAAAAGCCAGTCAAGACACTCACCAATGCGTTGCGGCGAGATTCCGAGCCTGACGACAGCTCGGCGTCTGAGGGCGTTTCTGCAGGCGCAGAAGTATCGGGGCTGTTTGTATCGCCCATGGTTTAGTTCTCTGAGCTTTAGGTAGGATTGAACGAACCAGTTGGTCGTCGCAAAACCGCTTCTGTAAACAGTTGGCTTAACATTCAGGATTGTGAACGGGATCGCAATTGCGACTGACTTGTCGCCAGCGATTGACCTTGCGGCACGCTCACAGCTGATGTTTTCGCGTCTGTTCCGTTAGGTAGGAATTGTTGACTGGTTCAGGAGGGAGTCTAATTGGAACCGACGAGGCAGCAAATCACAAGCCAGTAAATCTTTGCCTGGCTGCAACAACCGCCTTGCGTAACGAAGACAGCATGAAATAATTAACAACCTTTAGGCGAGCAAACACGGAACAGTGGACAGGAAACCGGGAATGACAATAACTAAGAAACTAGCGGCTTGTTTTTCGCTGTTTTTTCTTATGAACGCATCGCTTTGCAGCGTGCAGGCTGATGAGGGCGATCGCCTGTTTACTCTGCGGGTGCTGCCACTACTGAAAGAAAAGTGCTTTGGCTGCCATGCCTCAACCCCGGATGACCTCAAGGGCGACTACGCCGTCGATTCGCGCGAAGCGCTGCTGGAAGGCGGCGAATCGGGCGATCCGTCTATCGTGCCCGGAAAGCCGGAGGACAGCGTGCTGTACCAGGCGGTGATGTGGGAGGGCTACGAAATGCCGCCCAAGGAAAACGATCGGCTGACCAAACGGCAAACCGAGTATGTCCGACGCTGGATAGAATTAGGAGCTCCCTGGCCGGAAGAAGCCAAACAACAGGAAATCCGCGAGGCCGAGTGGGCCGTCCGTGAAAATGAAGACGGCCTGATTGTGGATACCAGCGGCGGCACCGCTGACGAATGGACGTACCGACGCTACCAGCCCGCAGACACGTGGGCGTTTCAGCCCGTGAAGTCGAAATCAGACTTCGATCCGTCGCCCGGCGAAGCGGATCATCCGGTCGACTTTTTTATCGGTCGGCAGCTTGCCTCGGCCAAACTTCAGCCGGCGGAACGGGCTGACGCCAGCACGTTGATTCGGCGAGCCACCTACGACTTGACGGGACTTCCACCGACGCCGGAAGAAGTCGAACAATTTCAGGCATCGTCGAAAAAAGATGCCACGAAGGCGTATGAGAACCTCATCGACCGCTTGCTGGCCAGTCCTCATTATGGCGAACGACAAGCTCAGCACTGGTTGGACGTCGTTCGATACGCAGACACCGGGGGCTTCAGCAACGACTACGAACGCAGCAACGCGTGGCGATACCGCGACTACGTGATTCGATCCTTTAATGATGACAAACCGTTCAATCAGTTTGTGATGGAGCAGATTGCGGGCGACGAAATCGCAGATGCAACATCTGAAAGTCGGAAAAAGGACGCAGCAGTCGCATCGAACATTGGCTTTTCTTTAAGCCAGGCAGAAGGTGCGGTCGCGACGGGTTTTCTACGGCTGGGGCCTTGGGGAACGGCCATGATTCCTCAGGAAGAAGCTCGCCAGATTTACCTGGACGACCTTGTCCACACAACGGGGCAAGCGTTTCTTTCGATGCCACTGCGCTGTTGTCGCTGTCATGATCACAAATTCGATCCGATCCCGACGCGAGACTATTACCGCATCTATGCCGCGTTCGCGACGACTCAGCCAGCCGAAGTAGAAGCCGAATTTCTGCAGGAAGAAAACCTCAGCGGCTTCGATGAAAAGCGAAAGCTGGTGGAAGAACTACTGGCCTTTGCGAAGGCAGATCTAAAAACCGTCAACGACAAAATGGAGGCGGCCGCAAAAGCGTGGTACGCCGAACATGACCTCCCATACAAAAACGAGAACGCTCGACAGAAAGATCCGGAAGACAAAAAGCCACCGCGACACGTGGGCCTGACGCCTGAAGAAAAGGGCATCAAGAAAGTACGCGAACAGGACGTCTGGATTTGGGAACGCCGTCTGGAACGCTATCAGCCGATGGCTCAAAGCGTGTACAACGGCCCGGACAAATGGTCCAACGCTCGCAAGTTACGGCCTGCCCCAAAGGTCGACAAATCATGGCGTCCGCCCACGTTTATCCTGACCGGCGGTGCTCTGGAAGCCAAAGGCGATCCGGTAGGACCGGGCGTGCTGAGTGCCACGGGGCTGCCAGTCAAGGGAAGCGCTGGGCAACAACCTGTTGAAGACGATCCTTGGCGAATCAGCGACGACCTGTCCGGTCGCCGCCTGCAACTCGCACGCTGGATCGCCAGCGACAAGAACCCGCTGACCGCTCGATCGTTTGTAAACCGCATCTGGCAGTCGCATTTCGGCACCGGCATCGTCAAAACGGCGAACAACTTCGGTGCGAAAGGCAGCAAGCCGACGCATCCAGAATTGCTGGATTGGCTGACCGCAGATTTCATTGAAAACGGCTGGAAGGTGAAGCGACTGCATCGCCTGATTATGACGTCCGATGCGTGGCAGCGATCCGGCAGCCATAACAACCTGAAGCATCTGGAAACAGTCGATCCCAACAACAACCTGCTGGCTCGTTTTCCGGCGAGGCGTCTGACAGCTGAAGAATTCCGTGACACAGCGCTGCTGTTAAGCGGTGAACTGAATCGAGAAATGGGCGGAGTTCCCATCATGCCGGAAATGAACATGGAAGTCGCATTGCAGCCGCGCATGATTCAATTTTCGATTGCTCCGGCACATCAGCCGTCGCGAACTCCGGCAGAACGCAACCGTCGTACGATCTACACTTACCGGGTTCGAGGCCAGGCAGACCCTCTGCTGGAAATCCTGAATCTGCCCAACCCGAATGAAAGCTGTGAACTGCGAGACGCCGCAGCCGTGACGCCTCAGGCCTTCACACTGATGAACAGCGACGTGGTCACCGACCGATCCATCGCGTTTGCGTCTCGCGTGCAGTCTGATCAGCCGAATGCCCCCGCCACGCAAATTCATCAGGCCATGCGACTGGCGTTCGGCCGAACACCTTCGCCCCACGAACAATCCAGCCTGCTGGAGTACTACAAAAAGATGCTGGCCTATCACGAAGACCATACGCCTGAAGAAGTCGCATACCCAACTCAGGTGACTCGCTCGCTGGTCGAAGAATTCACCGGGGAACCCTTCGAATTCATCGAACTACTAAACGTGTACAACGACTATGTACCGGACAAAAAGCCCTGGACAGTTTCAGCGCAGACCCGAGCGATGGCCGATGTTTGTTTACTATTGTTGAACAGCAACGAGTTGCTTTACGTCTATTAAGTGCAAAACGAATATCGAATGCCGAACAAGGAATTTCGAATTGCGAAGTGAGCCGCAAAGGGGCGAGGTACAATGGGGCAAAAGTACGCGTTCGACCTGGAAGATCGATTGGTAGAATTCGCAGTTCGGATCATCAGTGTGGTAGAAGCGTTGCCGGAGACTCGAGTTGGAAAGCATGTTGCCGGTCAACTGGTTCGGTCCGCAACTTCGCCAGCCCCAAACTACGGCGAAGCACAGAGCGCCGAATCCCGCAAAGACTTTATTCACAAGCTGAAGGTGGCACTGAAAGAACTGCGTGAAACAATGATCTGGCTGAAGATTATCGAACGCAAACCATTGTGTTCACCAGATCGCACGAAAGACATCATCGAAGAATGCAACCAACCGATTTCGATCTTCGTCAAGAGCATAGAAACCGCCAGATCGAAACCATAAAGGTCTGAAATCGACCCACTGCGGTTCACTTCGTCATTCGAAATTCCTTGTTCAACATTCGACATTCAACTTCCGAGTCAAAGCTATGTCCCTCATTCCACGTCGAAACTATCTCTACGGCCTCGGATCTTCCCTTGGCGCCCTTGCCCTAACCGACCTGCTGGCGGCAGACACGCCGAAGGCAGGTCCGCTGGCTCCGAAGAAGCCACAACAGCCAGCGAAGGCGAAAGCCGTCATCATGCTGTTCATGGAGGGCGGGCCGAGTCACGTCGACACCTTCGACCCCAAGCCGTATCTCAACGCCCTTCATGTAAAGGAATCGACTCGCACAAAGGGCCTGGCCACCGGCAAGCGGTTCTACGTCGGTAGCCCGTTTAAGGCGCGCAAGGTGGGGAACGCTGGGATCGAAATGAGTGAACCGTGGCAGTTTCTTGCAGACGCGGAAGTCGCCGACGAATTGTGCGTGTATCGCGGCTGTAAGGCGGAATCACTAAACCACCCGGAAGCGTTGCTGCACATGAACACGGGCAGCCGGCTGGGCGGCGATCCGGGCCTGGGAGCGTGGGCGACGTACGGCCTTGGATCCGAAAATCAAAACCTGCCGGGCTACGTCGTCATGACGGAACTCGCCCTGCCGCAGGCCGGTCCGGCGAACTGGACCAACGGTTTCCTGCCCGCGCACTATCAGGGAACCCGGCTGCGATCGACTGGCTCCCCGATTCTGGACCTGAATCCGCCGAAGTTTAAGACGCGTGAGCACCAAAGACAGGCACTCGACCAATTAGCAATGCTGAATGCGACTCACGCCGAACGGCATCCCGAACATCGCGACCTTGCCGCTCGCATGGAAAGCTACGAATTGGCGTTTCGGATGCAGACCGAAATTCCTGGCATCGTCGATATCGACAGTGAACCAGCACACATTCAAAAGTCGTACGGTCTGGACCGCAAAGAATGTGAAGCGTTCGGGCGGCAGTGTCTGATGGCTCGGCGGCTGGTCGAAGAAGGCGTTCGCTTTGTGCAGATCTTTAGCGGTGGCTGGGATAGCCACGACTACCTGGAGAAAGGCCATTCCTCACGAATTAACAGTGTCGACCAGCCGATCGCGGCGTTGATCAAAGACCTGAAAGCGAAAGGATTGCTGGAAGATACGCTGGTCGTCTGGACGGGCGAATTCGGTCGCACGCCAGACAACAATTATCGCGGCGGAGTCACCGCACTGGGCCGCGGCCACAACGTCGATGCAATGAACATGTGGTTTGCTGGTGGCGGCGTCAAAAAGGGAACCATCGTCGGCGCGACGGACGAAATCGGGGCGGAAGCGGTCGACGTTGTGCATCCAATCCGCGATGTCCATGTGACACTGCTACACCTGCTGGGACTGGACGACAACAAACTGACCTACTTCCACGGCGGACGCTACAAGCAGTTGTCTCAGTTTGGCGGTGAAGTGATTCAGGAACTGGTGGGGTAGACAAGGTCAAACTGAGGCGAACCGACGATCGGCCAAAGCACCAGAAAATGATGGATCATGTCGCTGAAGAACAGGCCCAGTCCCGCTGCCAGCAGCCCCCACGAAAAACCAGGAAACTTCTGCCAAAGCCAACATGCGAATACGATCATCAGCACGCCAATATAGCTGTGATGGATCCGCAGCCCGCACGTGATGTGACCAATTGTTGAGGCTGTGTTTCGCGTGGATTCCATCTGCATGCCGAAACGCAGTAGACACGTCACAGCTTCGAAAATAAAAGTCAGCCCCACCGACCAAAGTGTCAGGCTTCGCTTCTTTGTGGGAATGCTCGGAACAGAAGTGCTCATGGCTGATTGTAGGCAGCCAGGTTTCGCCGAGTCGACCACGGTTTTAAAAGATTGAAAATTCACGTTGACTGAATACGTCAAAACCGGACTGGAAGAATTTCTCGCCGCACCGCCAGCAGACCTGCGAAACGCAAATCTGGGCCTGCTGATGAACCAGGCGTCGGTCGACAACACGTTCCGGTACGCTTGCGATCTGCTCGAAAACGCTTTCCCAGGCCGACTGAAATTGTTGTTTTCTCCGCAGCACGGGTTGTGGGGCGAACAGCAGGCCAACATGATTGAATCGCCGGATAACACTTACGAGTCGCTGAACCTTCCGGTCGCCAGTTTGTATTCGGAAACACGTCGTCCCACCCAGCAAATGCTGGCGCAAATCGATTGCCTTGTCATCGATCTTCAGGACGTGGGGACTCGCGTCTACACATTCATCTGGACGATGCTGGAATGTCTGCACGCCTGTGCAAAGCACGGGGTAAAGGTTTGCGTCCTCGATCGCCCCAATCCACTTGGCGGACTGGTCGCCGAAGGCCCTCTGTTGGAACCCGGCTTCCGCAGCTTTGTGGGCGGCACCGAAATTCCCATGCGTCACGGGCTGACGATTGGCGAACTGGCGAAGATGTTTAACACCGAAGAAAACATCGGTGCGGATCTAACGGTAGTCCCCATGACCGGCTGGCGGCGGTCGATGTTATTTCCCGAAACCAGGCTGCCATGGATCGCTCCTTCGCCCAACATGCCTCGATTCGAAACCGCGGTGTTGTATCCCGGTCAAGTGTTACTGGAAGGAACGACGTTGTCGGAAGGTCGAGGAACAACGATGCCGTTTGAAGTCGTCGGAGCACCGTTTCTGGATCCCACGGAACTGCTGCGATTGGTCAACAGATGGGACCATCCGGGCGTCGGGTTGATGCCGGTCCACTTCAGGCCCACGTTTGACAAATGGAAGGATGCCTCCTGCGGCGGGCTCGCGATTCATGTGCAAGACGCAGCGGCCGTGAGATCTTTTGAGCTGACAGTAGCGATCATTGCCGCGGCGGCTGAACTGGCGAGTGATCAGGATCTCTGGCTGCCGCCACCGTATGAGTATGAATATCACAAACCGCCAATTGATATTCTCTACGGCCACGACCGGTATCGAACAGCCGCCAATAAAGGCCTGACTCAAAATGAGCACTCAATGCTGTCGCTGGCGGCGTGCGACGAAGACGCGTGGTGGAGCCGCTGTGAACCGTTCCTGATGTATGGCGCAGATTGAATCGAAGCTGCGGCTGCGTCACAGTAGCTTTGAATCAAAAAGAACAGGGCGGCCGAGACATTTGTCTCGACCGCCCTGTAGCTATCCAATTTTCAAAGTTCTAAGCGAACTTCACACTGCTTTAAGCAGGGCTGGCGAAGTCCAGCAAACCGTCGAGTCCCACACTGGCCAGACGTTCCATCAAGGAATCCAGCAAGCCCGACACATCAGCGATTGAATCGCTCTCAAAACGCTTCACGCTTGGCTCAGATACAAACGTCGTGGAACTATCAACGTCCAACGCGTCCGTTCCGGCCCCACCGTCTGCCGTCACTTTGCCGCCCAGTGAGTTTGCTCCAACCAGTACGACCTGGTCGTTGTCTCGGCCGGCGTCGACACTGACATTGCCAAGGTGAGACGAGTCACGGATCGCGAAGACGTCGTCCCCACGCTTGGTGGAAATAGTCGTCTTGCCACCAACGGTCACACCATCACCGAAGATCGCATCCTGACCATTGCCCGTCACGATCTTCGCGGCGTCACCAATTTCCGAATCCTGAATCACGATGGTGTTGTGGCCCGAAGACGTCTTGACATCAAGATTGTCCGCTACCGCCAATTCAGAAGCGAGCAGGTAATTATCGCCTCCGTCCAACCGCACCGTCACATCGTCGCCGACAGAAAGATTCTGGATGATCAGAGCGTCGTCACCGTCGTTTAGATCGACTCGAAGATCGCCTGGAATTGCTGTCCATGACTGGCTGACCCATGGCGTGCTGTGACCATCGATCGTGGTATCGCCCAGTCCTTCAACTGTGACAAATCCTGCAGAGTTCGTGTAAACCAGAACGCCGTTGCCCGCGTTGTCACCGGTCAAAATCAGGTGATTGCCGGACACGCGAACTTTGACATTGCCCTGACCATCAAAGTCAGTCGAACCTCCGCCGCCACCGATTTCACGATTGCCGAAGTTAATGTCTTCGACCGTTTGGCCCGGAGTTACCGTCAGGCTGTAGGCTGCTGGGTTCAACGCGTCGTAGATCAGTTCCGGACTCGCGTGGTAATCAGCAGACAACTGCCCGATCTTTGTGCCACTTAGGTTGTCTCTTGCACTGCCGTTCCATTCGAAGAACGAACCATCTGGAGTCACGAAGTACCAGTTGCTGTCGCCCAGCATCCAGCGTTCGCCAAGACCACCCCAGTTGTTAAACAGGCTGCGGCTGTACCGCAGATTAAGTTCGCTGTCTAACTTGAAGGCTTCAGCAGCAACCGCATCGGCGGGTGACGTCTGCTCCCAACCAGCCTGGACCACTTCGCGAACGGTCCACTGACCAGGCGTCACATCGTTAAACGAATACCAACCGGATTCAACACCGGGAGTGATCACGTTGTCGCCGTTGATGTCCATGTCGGCCGTAATGGTTGAACCAACAACTACACCGTCAGCATTCAGAAGCTCAATCGTCCAACCGTTCAGCCACGGCTCATCGTCGCTGCGTTGACCGTCGCCATTCAGATCGTTCCACTTGCGACCGGTAATCGAAGCAGGATTGCCGATGTTAAAGTTGCCAAAGTTGACGTTGGGGGACGTCTGGTTGGCCACAACGGTGTAGGTATCGCTGACGGCTGGAATGGCGTCGAACAGCAAGCTCGGATCCTGGTGGTATTCCGGGCTAAAAGTTTCGACCAAGTCGCCAGACAGGTTGTCGCGAGGGCTGCCGTTCCATGCATATAGCGAACCATCGGGCGTCACGTAGTACCAGTTGTTGGCACCAAGGAACCATGTTTCACCAAGTCCGCCCCAGTTTTCAAAGGCACTTGTTGTTTCGCGGAATTCCAGTTGGGAATCCAGCTCGAATGCCCGAGCAGCCAGACGGCTCGCGGGAGCGGTTTGCTTCCAGCCATCCTGAGGAACTTCTTCAAGCGTGTAGGTGCCTGGCGTTGTTGAGAAGCGGAACCAGCCCATTTCCGTCGCGGGATCAATCTGGTTGTCGCCATTGAAATCGATATCACCAGTCACCTGAGAATCGATTGTCTGGCCGGCCGCGTTGACCAGCAGAATCGTCCAGCCATTCAAAAACGGCTCGTTGGCGTCCCGGAAACCGTCGCCGTTCAGGTCGTTGAACTTACGGCCCTGAAGAATTCCGTTCGAGCTTTCATCAACGTCGGTCACCGTGACTACAATGTTCTGAAGAGCGGAACCGCCGTTGCCGTCCGTCACAGTGACTTGCAGGTTGTAGATATTGTCGCCACCCGTGTCGCCGGGGATTTCGAAGTCCGGAGCAACTTTGAAAGTGACAACACCGGTCGCCGCGTTGATGTTGAAGTCGTCGCTATCAGATCCTCCCGTGATCGCGTAGGTCAGAGTATCGCCGTCCGCGTCTGTCGCGTTAACGTCGATTGCTGAAACCTGGTTCTCAGCCACCGACACGGCCGCTGCAGAACTAATCACAGGATTCTGATTCGTTTGCTCAACGACGTTGGTTACCGTGATGGCAATATTCTGCGAGGCAGAGCCGCCATTGCCGTCATTTGCTGTAACCACAATGTCGTAAACGTTGTTGCCACCAACATCGCCAGGAGCTTCAAAATCGGGAGCTGCCTTGAAGGTCACAACACCTGTCGACGCCACGATGTTGAACAAGCTGGCGTCCGCTCCACCGGAAATTGAGTAGGTAATCGTGTCTCCGTCGGCGTCGGTCGCGTTGACATCAATGGCAGAAGTTTGGTTTTCCTGCACCGACGCACTGGCCGCGGAATTGATGACGGGATTCTGGTTCGCTGTTTCATTGACATCGGTCACCGTGATGGCGATGTCCTGTGAAGCGGTTCCACCATTGCCGTCGGTGACCGTTACCGAGAAGTTATAGACATTGTTAGCACCGGCATCTGCGGGTGCTTCAAAATCTGGAGCCGTCTTGAACGTTACAAGACCACTGCTGCCATTGATGTCGAACAGTCCCGCGTCCGCACCGCCAGAAAGTGCGTACGTCAGCGTATCACCGTCGGCGTCAGTTGCATTGACATCAATTGCTGTCAGCTGGTTTTCCGGAACAGAATCGCTGGCAGCGGACGCAATCACTGGGTCAGCATTTCCCGCGGGGGCATTGAGCATCAGTGGGGTCTGCTGGAATTCAAATGAGGCCCCCTGCCCAACAACGTTTCCCGTTTCGTTGGCTGAGAAGTTAACCGTCGTTCCCGTGAAGCCAGCTTTAGCTGTGAACGTCGCGGTATACAGGGTCAACCCCGACGCGGAGGGTGAGTTCGGCCATCCGAAAAACAGGGCAAAGTCGCTGTCTGTGTAACTGGCTACCAGAACATCATTGGTTGATGCGTCGTTGTCGTCACCAGAAACCTCGCTTTCAGCTCGCACGGCCGTCGGAACTGCTGTTAGGCCTTCTGTAAAAATACCGGCCGGAGCCGTCTCGACAAACTCAAGTTGCGTTGAGTCAAAGTGCAGGTTGAAACTAATGAGATTGGACTGAAGGGCCGCTGCAGTCCCACTGTCATCAAGAGTTTGGTAGATCACGGGAACAGTGAAAGTGTCACCCGCCGAAACGGTTTTGGTGGTCACATCAGACGCGATCAGCTGAGCCGCCAGCAGGGCTCGATCTTCCAGCTTTTCGAGGGTTGAAGCTGGTCGCAGATGGGCTGCTCGCCCAAATGAGCCGTGCCGCGTCATCTTGCTGCGCCGCGATCGCGATCCGTGGCCCTCAGAGAACAGTGATTTCAGAATCTTTTGCATTGTCGTTGCGCTTTTGTAAACAGTCTCGGCGAGTTCGTTGGACGCAGCTCCCGTATGCGAACGCCCACAACATGTTCAGAAGGTGCCGTTAAATTCTCAGCAAAGCCTCCAGAATACCTGAGTTACCGAAAGAGTGTATCGGTAAAGGTACCCAGTGGGCCTTAGAAAGCGGACGAAAAGGTTGAGATTTTCTGACACTAATTATTGTTTTGATCCTGACGATTGTGGTTAGCGAGCATGCCGTCACCAGCGAAAACGCTGTTCAATCGCTTTTGCTACTCCCCCCATGTGGTTGATTTGCCACAGCCACTAGAGACAAATCGATCATGGCCGACAAAACCCGCCAAATCAACGCATTTCCCGCAATCCACCAAGTCGACTCAATACGTGCCCGAAATTCGTGTCAGATTGCAGTGTTCGTAGGGCCCAACACAACTTGGGTGAACTGCGATACTTAAGGCTCGTTTCAGGCGAGGAGCAACGGGAAGACCAAAGATCCCGACGACAAACACCGCCGACATGTTTCGCTGAGTTCCAAGCAGGCTGTTTATCGTGACATGGCGGCGTCCGTCAGCGCTTAACATGCTGGTCGGACCACATCGGACCTCACGTTGATTTTGCAGAAGCATCCTGCAAACGTTTGTGAAGCGAAAAATAAATTAACGCGCCATTCGCAACTCGTTTTGTGCGGGTAAACATAAGGAAAGATTTCCCATGGCAAAAGTCGCTTCCACGTTGACGATTATCGGTGTGGTCTGTCTGGGTGTCGGACTATTAGGCCTCCTTTCCAAACTGCTGGCCCTCGCGAATGTTGACTTCACCTTTGTCGTATCTCCGTGGTACGGCCCATTCTTCGCTGGCATCGTGCTTTCGCTCGCCGGTTGGATGATGCGTTCAAAACAAAAGCCTGCTGCAGCAAACGGTGAACCACGCGAATAGCGATCCCAGGAGTGTGGTATTGCGGGCGTGACTGGTGAACTCAGAGCAGCTCACGCTGTCACCAAAACGCATAGATCTTTGTGACCACAATCAATCCAATGCGGCAGCCCGTCACAAGTTCTGCGCGATGTCTTTTGTTTAGCCATTCGAGCTCGATCTTTGGTTGGTCAATCTGCTCAGAAAATTCGGCCGCCTGAGGTTCACTTTTTTTTACCCTCAAACCGGTCGACTCGAACGCCCGCTCTGCTTCTTCGCGCAGCTGCTTCTCCCGACGCGTGATCAGGTTCTGTTAAACCTTGGACGGCTTCGCAATCTCAATGATCGCCCGCGCATAAGGAACGCGTTCGAAACCAACTTTCGCCTTAAATCGAAAATTGGCATTTGGGTCCCCTTCCCCGCCAGCGCGTGTGGATTCGCGGAATGTAGTTGCACAGATGCCGTACGACGGATGGTTTGCAACTTTCGCACACCGCATTGGCGGGTTCATTCAACGCTCCTCGATTGTTTGCCGTCGGCACAGGCGGTGTTTAGCCGCGGCCAGACATTCCACTGAACGCTTGTTTAAACGCACGAGGGGCACTTATGCGATTCACAACGTCATTGCTGCTTGCCAGCACGATCACGTCCGCCGCGTTTGGCCAGGAAATCTACCTGAATCAGGGCTGGAACGACGACGAACGCGAAGAATTCTACTTTACGCCGCAGGGATCGCAGCTCATTCCGTACCGCTGGTTTCTTGCCCTGGAGCAACCGACTTCGAAAAATCTGTTTCGCAGCGACGCTAACATGAGGCGGTACGGAATCCTGCCTGCAAAGCCGTCGCCGCGGAATCCAGACGGCCTTCCCATCGGGTTTGTGCGCGACGGTGTGGACAAGTCTGAATCTGGAAACGCCGCCGTTGCCGCCGCGAAACGACAAGTGCAACGGCGATCGCTTCGCTTTGACATTAAGCAGTCGTATCTGGGCAAGGAATCCACCGAAAAGCTATATCCACGCGAACAGGAGGCATGGTTCGGGCTAACATGTGCAGCCTGCCACACGCATGAAATCGACTACGGTGGAAAGACGGTGCGGATCGACGGTGGTTCGACTCAAGCCGATCTGGAATCCTTCCTCCGTGATCTCGGCCTTGCCCTGGAAGCAACTCACACGCAGCCCGAAAAGCTGGAACGTTTCGCAACAGCGATTGGGCGGTCCAGCGCGAACCGGCAGAGCCTCGGCGATGAAGTGAAACAAATCGCCGACGCAGTGAACCGGCTAGTCGAGCGGAACAAAGTTGCCCATCCCTACGGCTATGGTCGGCTTGACGCATTTGGCGCGATCCTGAACGCAGTGTGTGAAACGGCGTTGGATGATCCTCGCAATCGTCGGCCGGCCAATGCGCCGGTCAGCTATCCATCGTTGTGGAATACGCCGCACATGAGCCAGGTGCAGTGGGCGGCGACGGCGGATCGACCGGAAAAACGCAACGTGGGTGAAGTGCTGGGAGTCTTCGGGTGGTTCAGTCTGGAGCCCGGCCCCAAACTATTCGATTCCACTGTGCGACTCGGCAACCTGCTGCGTCTGGAACACGGTCTGCTCGGTCATCTGACAGCACCGGATTGGCCGGAAGAGGTGCTGGGAAAACTCGACCAGGCCAAGGTCCGCCGCGGTGAAAAGCTGTTTCGTCAGAACTGCCAGTCCTGCCATCCAGTGCGCGGAGCGGACGGCGAGTTCGCGTTGAACGATGCGAAACGAATTCAGGTGACGTCGAATACGTTGGAAGAGGTCGGCACGGACGCTCAGTTCCTGAAGAATCTCTCACCCGCGGATCACGTCTTCACAGGCATCCTGAAAGATGAACTCAACGGCACAGAAAAAGTGCCACGTCTGTTGGTGCTGGCGACAGTCGTTCGAGGCATCATGGCGAAACGAGCTTCGGCCGAAGGCATCGACCTGACCGAAACAGATCCCGGTCCGCAACCGCCTCCTCATCCGCGAGGTATGGGCTCGGGCTATATCTCGCGGCCGCTGGAAGGCATTTGGGCCAATCCGCCGTACTTCCACAACGGCTCCGTACCCAGCCTTTACGAAACGCTGCTGCCAGCGGCCGAACGTAGTCTGTCGTTTTCAGTGGGTGCTCGAAAGTTTGATCCGGTGAACGTCGGTTTCGCAATCGATGCCGAAGGAGCCGGCCGCTTTGAAGTTAATGATGACGATGGCACACCGATTATCGGAAACTCAAACGTCGGCCATGAAGGGCATGGTTCCAGCCCGGCCGAAGGGTTCACTCAAACATTCGAAGATGGCAAGTGGCGCGACTTCACCGACGACGAACGTTACGCACTTGTCGAGTACATGAAGTCGCTATCCAGTCGCCCGCGCACGCCAGGCGACAGCGAATCGCTCGAAGCAGTCCCGGGTGGCGAAGCAGAGATGATTGCCAGTCTGGTCGACTTGATGACCGACCGCATGCAAAAGCAATATTCCGGTGCTAAGCGCATGTTGCGAGGAGTGCACCCGAAGGATCATGGCTGCGTGACGGCGACCTTCGAAGTTCTGCCGGATCTTCGGCCGGATTACCGTGTCGGAGTTTTCCAACCCGGCGAGACCTACGATGCCTTCATTCGATTCTCCAACGCAGCCACACAAGTTGGCCCGGATTCAAACCGCGATCCGTCGGGTAGGGCAGGACACGGTAGTCGAGGCATGGCGGTCAAGTTGTTGGGGGTTGAAGGTGAATCGCTGCTGCCGCTGCATGGCGCACTGACTCAGGATTTTCTGATGGTCAATCAACCGGCCTTCGCCTTCGCAACTGTCCACGACTATGAGTTATTCAATCAGACGGAAGGCGACGGACTACCGAAATTTCTGGCTTGGAAAGCCGCCATGGAAGCCAGCGGAAGTCCAGGAGCCGCTCAACGAGCGCTTCGCACGCTGCAGATTGTGGGCCGAGTGACCGCCAGTGCTGTGGATGGAGACAAAGGCGCATTCGAGCAGCCTCCGGCGAGTCCCGTCGACAACACCTATCATGGAGCGGCCGTGTTTCAATTCGGCGACGGACGCGTGATGAAGTATCGCGCCAGGCCAGTCAACCGAAGCATGGAAGCGCCGAATGTTGATGATCCCAACTATCTGCGCACAACTTTGATTAAACGACTGGCGTCCGAAAGCGTCGAATTCGAATTTGCCGTGCAGGTGCGCACGGCCGACCAGTTGGACATCGCCACCGATGTGGAAAATGCTTCGACTGAGTGGGACGACCCATTTGTCCCAGTTGCCAGAATCATCATCGGGCCTCAGGAATTTGATTCGCCTGAACAGCGCGTGAAGTGTGAGCGGTTGTTCTTCACTCCGTGGCACGGGATCACGGACCACCGCCCGCTCGGCGGAATCAATCGAGCTCGAAAAGCGGTGTACCTGAAGTCGGTCGAACTGCGCAGCCTGCCGAAGGAACCAAGCGGGTTGTGACGGCGTGAAGTTCACTGCTGAGCCGAAGCTGGAACGCAAAAAAAACGTCGCCCGTGAATTTGCACTGCAACGCCACAAACTTAGCTGGACAGCGCCATGTTGGTGCGAATGGCAACCCCGAAGTGTAAGCGAGGGCTCGAGTTACGACGAACCCCTCGCTTACACTTCGGGTGACCGAAAACACGGCCCAACGCCCAAGGGTGGCGCTGTCCAGCCAGGAACCTACCACGATGACCAATCGCCTCATCTTCTGTTTCGACGGCACTTCCAACAAGCCGGAAGACTCCGTTCAGGATCACAAGCTGATCTCGATCGACGACAAGAGTATTACCAACGTGCTCAAGCTGCATCTGTTGCTCGGCGGCGATATGAGGGACGGAGCTCACATCGACGGGCAGAGGTCCTTCTACTTTTCCGGCATCGGCACGCGAGGGTCCCGGCTGGAACAGATTTTCGACAAGGCGTTCGCGCTGCCTCGACTGTCGCTGAACACCATGCTGGAAGAAGCATCCGCACTTGTCGACAGGCATTACAACGACGGTGACGAGGTCTACTTGTTCGGCTTCAGCCGCGGAGCCGCCACGGCGAGACGGTTTGCGTGCGAGCTTCCAGACGGGGTCAAAGTTCGGTTCATGGGGATGTTTGATACCGTTGCGTCTTTCGGAAAGCCCAACCTCAAAGCGGACAGCGATCCACGCAGTGAAGTCCTGTTCGAAAACGGAACAATCGCCGCCAGCGTACAGGAGGCCGTTCATCTGGTCGCGATCGATGAAACTCGCCTGGTATTTCGTCCGACGCTGATGAACCGTGACGACCGCGTGACAGAAATCTGGATGCCGGGCGTGCATTCCGATGTGGGCGGCGGCTATCGCGACGACGGATTGTCAGACAGCGCTTTGCAGGTCATGTTGGAAGCCATGCAGCAACGCGACGTCGGACTGAAGTCAATGTCTCCGTCCGCAATCGACTTCAGCAACCTGTTGCCGGACGATGCCGAATATGAGCTCGACCTGGACGACATTGTGATCGAACCGGATCACTTCTCCACGATGCATCTGCACGAACGGACGCCGCGTCTGTCCGACGCGACGCTGGCCACTCGCAGAATTTGTGTCAACGTCAACGACTCGCCCGGCAACGACGCGCCGCTCATTCACTGGACGGCTGCGGAACGAATTTATGGAGACAGAACGTACCGCCCAGAAGCACTCAGAAGCGTCCCGCACAAGCTGCTGCTTCCGGACGGTGAAAGTCAGGCGTTTGATGGGCTGGCCGATCATCTGCGTCGAGGTGTGCGGCGACTGGCTCATTTGGAAGTCGGTGAAGAACGCCAACTTCTGTGCCACGCGCTGCGAACCCAAAATCGCAATGGCGTCGCAATCGTAGCCGGTCACAAATACGTGTTTACCGTGCCGGTCGGCGAACGATGGAAAGACAAGACGATCACTTGTGGGCCGGAAGGATGGACACGTGACGACATTCAGGAAGGGTTTCTAAAGGAAGCAGCGATCGCCGCATCAGAATTCCTGCGCCGCTCACCGGATTCAAACTGGTTCGCATTGATGGGATCCGTGGGCCCGCACGATGGCGAACTGTTCGAAATCATGCGCCACATCAGCCAGCCCTTTGTGGCTGCGACATCAGGCGAGTTGTGTTCGTTCGCCAACGACATCGACCGCCTATACAGCAACAACAGCGGCAGTATTCGATTCTCAATCAAACGCGTCGGTTAGAGCAGTTTCTCTTTTGCTGTGGACGGTTCGGCTCGTGGGAAACCCCGTTCAACGTCCGAAACGCCTGTTCCGCGGCCACAATTCGACGAGATTCGCTGTTGGTCTTCGCGCAATCCGCTGCAGTTGCATGGGCCTCTGGTGAAGGTTAAGTCATGCGTGGGCGGGAAGCCGCTTTCAAGGCTGAGCCTTGTGAGTTGCTGGTCGTTCGAAAACGCACGATGAACCCAAGGCACATTCGCGATCGCAGATGCATCTTCCGGCCAAATGATGACGCAATCTGCACTACGGCATCCGCCATAATCGGACTGTCCCGCCCCAGATGCCGCGGTCTGTCTCGAAGTCAGATGTTAACACTGTCTGGCCGTCGGGTGACACATCGAATCTGTAAAGCGGAGGGACTGCAATAACAATGTCCTCATCCTCTCTGTCAGTCATGGGGTGCCAGAGGGTCAGTTGGTTTCTCAGTATTCCGCGACACGTGAGGAACATGCCGGTGTCGCCGACTGGTTCAATGAAGACCTGAGGTTTCAGGTGACGGCAGTGACCTTTCTCGACGATGTCGCCGGTTTCCACATCCCACATCACAAACTTGTGGCCGTCGATTGCGATGACAAATTTTTCATCCTGCGTCATCTCTACATAATCTGCTTCGAAGTTTTCATCGGTGAACGTCGTCAGCGACAACTCCGAACCAGACCGGTCAAAAATGGCTGCGACTTGCGGCCTTCTCAGCCGCGCAATCATGCGTTGACCATCGCGAGTGAACCTGGCGCGATGTTCGCTGGCCAAGCGTACCTGCTGCACAACCTCCCCTGTTGACGTATTGAGAATCGTTATGGCGTGTACCTGGCCCACAGCGATCAAATCGTGCCCCGGAACATTGGTGGCCCATTTGAACGAGTCGCCTTCATAAGTCCATTCGCATTCACGTGTGTCGAGATTCAACTTCGTGAAGCCACTTGTCCCACCGAAGTACAGGTGGTCTCCGTCTGGTGAGACTTCCATTGCCTGCCCGATTCGTTCCGATTCAAACCTGAATATGGTTTCATGCGTCCCGTCGCTCAGGTTCCACTTCAGCACACGCCCTAGATTCTCGATCGCGTAAGCAACGTCTGATTGTGGACCGAATTGAAATGCGGTCACCGGATTTTGAAGTCCGTCAAGGGTGCGGATCAGTTGCGGGTGGGCACTTTGATCAATAATGGCTGCGGACAGCAGCAGGGGCACCGGCGTTTCTTCTGTGGGACCGGGCATTGGCGCCATCGCTTTTCGTTCTCCGACTGAACGGCAAACCCGAATGGCGTTCCGTTCTGAAACCGGGTGCTGCTCGCCTGCAGCTCGAATCGCGGCCCCAACCTGAAACGGCATTAAGTACCTGCCAGCACCACGGCTGCTGTGGCGATCCGCCATCGGAGGACCAATCGGGTCAAGAGTCGGCGATTTCTCGTACCAGTCCCTGTCGAACCAATCGTAGCACCAGTCCTCGGGGATGCTAAGCATGTCCTGAAGTCCAAAGCCGTTGGGGGCCTTTGTACCCACAGCAGGCTGAACAAAGTCCGAGTCCGGAACCGTGGTCGTGACGGCAGCATAGTGGTGCAGTTCATGGTGCACGCCATCCGTCCAGAAGGCGTCGTCACTACCCGATCGACAGGCGAACTCCCATTCCGCTTCCGTCAGCAGCCGATAGCCACTTCCACCGTTTAATTCGACAACTCCATCGTCAGAAATTGTGTAGAACGCCGGAAGATCCTCTGCGTCGCTCAGCAAATTGCAAAACCGGACGGCATCGAGCCACGTGGTCTGGACCGGGCAGCGACTGATGTCAGTAGATTCAGTGTCATCGGAGTCACGCCTTTCAAGGTTCCGAATCAGGTCTTCGCCTGTCAGGGCTTGGTAGTTGCCGAACGTGACTTCGTGTTGTGAAACCAGAATGGGTTTGGATAGCCGCACTTTGTGTCGTTTCGCCATCTGCCGCCATACGGCGTCCTCGCCTGTCTGCGGTTTTCCGGTTTCCTCTTCCCAGCGGTTCAATAGTGCCTCAACCTGTTCTCCCCTCATACCCATTTCAAACTCGCCTGGAGGGACCAGCCTCATTGGCATCCCCAGACTATTTCTCTGGACCACTGGCAATTCAACATAATCGGCCCATTCCTGCTGATGTCGAATCGCCTGCTCCGCGTCAAAAGGAATGACGGCAAAATCCGGAGCATCCGGCGGCCACGTTGCGGAAAAACGTGAGCCCTGCATGTTCACCGTCGAGCCATCATTGTCAGCGGAAGGCGCCGCCGGCGTTGTGTCTACTGACGGCATGCGTACAGCCGCCATCGCGCCGGTGTCGTTGATCGAGGTTTCGGCCGCCGCCTTATCGGTTTCCAAACTGATCGCCGTGCCATCGCTTAGGCTAAAAGTGATGACAAAAAGTAAGACCAACGCTGCACCAAAGCCCGCCATCGCCACCGTGCCGAAGCGACGTTTCGGTGGTTCGTCGTAACCATCACCACAGTGGACGGTCAGCAGTTCGGCAACCTCACCTGCAGACTGAGGCCTGTCTTTTGGCTCGATGCTCATCATCCGTTGAATCAGCAGTGACAGCCGCTGCGGAATCCGCGAATTCAGATTCCCAGCGTGCGGCCGAGGTTCGCAGGCATGAGCCAGAAGTTTCTGCGATGCGCCGCGAAACTGGTCGCCTGAAAACGGTGCCTGGCCGGTCAGGAGTGCAAACAGGGTACAGCCGAGACTGTAAACGTCTGATCGCGCGTCAGCCACGCGAGCGTCACGGCCCTGTTCCGGAGCCATATAGTCCAGCGATCCCATGATTGTAAGCACATCGGTAATCGCCCCATCGGTGAAGTCGTCGACCTGTACACTGGCTAGCCCCAGGTCAAGCAACTTGACGGTGCCGTCAGATGTCAGCATTACATTCGACGGTTTCACATCGCGATGCACAAGCCCCTTTTCGTGAGCGGCCTGCAACGCCAGCGCGACATCACGGATGTGGCGACAGATCATAACGACGGACAGCTCATCGCTGTCTTCTGCAGACAAGTGTATGCCGCTCGACTGCTTCTTCAAAACCTGATGCAGATCTTCACCATCGAGATGCTCCATCACCAGATAGGGAATCCCATCCACTTCCCCGGCGTCGAATGCCTGCACGATGTTAGGATGAGAAAGCAGACCGACAGCCGACATTTCACGTTCAAATCGAGCAACAAGCTGGGGGTCCTGCGTGGGACGCATCACCTTAATCGCCACGTTGCGATTCAGCGCCACATGACGAGCTTTGTAGACGGCTCCCATGCCTCCAACGGCAAGTTGATTCAGAACGCGATAACCGGGAATGTTGGGAAACACAATCGCATCGGACTGTCGGATTCCCTGCATGGTGGTCGCCTGATTCTGAGGCGCCGTACTGCCAGCAAGGCCGGGCTGTGCAATAATTTTGTTCCACAGGTCCTTCTGGCCGTCAGTGAGTGATTGGTCAGCCATGCTGTCCGTCAGAGCGTCCAGTCGTGCCTGACACTGCAGACAGTTCTCGATGTGCTGATCAAGTTCCGGAGCAACGACAACATCCGTATCGGAAAGCAGCGCCTGCAGTTGTTCCTGATCAGGACAATCCGCTCTTAAATTGACGGCTGACATCGGGCGAATCACTTTCTGAAGGTTCCAGACGTCGAATTTCCTGTCGCAATGCTTTCAGGACTTCGCTTTTGGCGACATAGACATGCGTGACCTGCATGCCCAGCTGTTTGGCAACTTCGGCTCCGGACTTGCCTTCCTGCGCAGTTAGTTGAAATGCCTGCCAGGTTCGTGGCTGAACTTTCATTCGGATTCGCAGAATCGCCAGTTGAGTCAGCTCGTGAAGATATTCGTCTTCCAGACGCTTGCTGAGGTCGTCCTGAGCCGCAATTGTACCGAGGCGACTCAGGATCTGTGTACCGCCCTCGCCTTTGCCAACCCGCTGATCGCGGTCGGCAAAGGTTGATGCAGCACGCCGCGTGACGGTCTTCAACCAGGACCGAAAATTTAACGATGGATCGTACTCGAATTCCTTCATCGCTGCGGCCAGACGCAGCATGACATCCTGAGTCACGTCGTCGCAATCTGCGTTCTGAAGTCCCCACGCCTTACACCAACGTTTAATCAAGCCTTGATACTTCGCAACAAACGTCCCCCAGACAACGGAGTTCGGATCCGTTCGCAGTGTCATCAGCAGACTTGCGCTTGTCGCATCTGAATCTGGAAGTGACGGTACGAGCGACATGCGAAGCTGTTGACAAAAGACAGTTCAAAGGAAGGGACCAAAACATAAGACGCTTTTCCCCAAAAGTCTGCGTTCGATGGCGTACCCGATGGGGTTTTTCGAGAGCGTACCGGAGATTTTTCGGAAGAACAGCGTGTTGTACTTCGATCTCACACTTTCAAAAAAGACGGATAGCGATCGGAACCCATCTTCCGATTGTCTGGCCTGCAATTCACGCTGCCCCAGGGGCGGCAGTCTGAGTCTGCACAACCCCCGCCACGGCTGCCTACGCTGCGAGCGCCGCACCAGCAATGCAGACAAGAGCATGAGTCACCTGAGAAGCTTCCTGCAAAAAAAATCAAGTTTCGCAATTTACCGCCTTAGGTTTCGGCCCATTGTCTGGAACTAGGCTTTGAAGACTTATGCCTTGCGTTTGGGCGAGTTGGTCAAATCCTGTGTTTCCTGAAGGTCCAAGGGCTGTTCCTATGTTGTTGAATTTCTGGTTAAAGTCATTTCGAAGTGTGTGTGCGGAAAAAACACGAGAAAAGAGTTCGTTAAAACGGTCCGCCAGGCAGCAGAGACGGACCCATACCAGCCGAAATCCCGCTGAAGTGCTCGAACAACGTTCGCTGCTCACGACGTTTAATCCGACAACTCCGAGCGAACTCATTGCTAATATCAACACGGCAAACACCAACGGCGAGGACGACACCATTGATCTGGGCGGGCAGACGTTTACGTTCGATCAAACCAATTTCTTTCAGGGCGCTGAAGCCGACGGCCGAAATGCCGTTCCCAGCATTCTGAGCGATGGCGGAAATGTGGTGACGATCATCAATGGACACCTGCAACGAGACGCCGCGTCGACGGCCAATTTCAGGCTTCTTCACGTCTCAGGCAATGCTGAGTTGAACCTGGAGGGGGTCACGATTTCCGGGGGCGATTCCCGCAGCACAGATGCCTTTCAGGCAACGGGCAATCGCGGAGGGGGAATCTTCGTCAGTCGGAATGCCACGCTCAACGTCACAAGCAGCGTGATTCGGGACAATACGACAACCAACTCCGGTGGTGGAATTTCCAACCGCGGATACCTGACGATTGAGGACAGCCTGATCTCCGGTAACACCGCAGTCAGCCGGTTCTACACGAATGGCGGCGGCCTTGTCAACGCACAAGGCACGGTCATCGTTCGCTCGAGCACGTTCACAGAGAACGCTGCGGATAGTGGTGGAGCGATTTTAACGTCTGGCTCCGGAAGCAGCCTGGACATCGACGATTCCCTGTTGTCCGGGAATGAGGCATTGACCGGCTCGGGTGGGGCGATCAGAAACTCATCCGCGACGACGGTGACTAACAGCACGATTTCGGACAACCGTGCTGGCACGTTGGGTGGCGGCGTGTACAACCTCAACGGCGGCCTGACAGCAACGAACACCACGATCACCGGAAATCGAGCAGGAACGGGCGGCGGTGGCATTCAGTCCTACGCTGTGACCGCTGTGACGTTGAATAATACGATCGTCGCCGGGAATTCTCTTAACTCGGGTGCGTCGAATGACATCGAAGCCACCACCCCAGCCACGGGTTTCAACAACCTGATCGGAGATGCGGCCACTTCGGGAGGATTCATGGATGGCGTGAACGGCAACATCGTGGGCAACGGCGGCACCGGTACGATCGATATCACCACCGTGCTCGACTCCAACCTCGCCGCTAACGGCGGCCCGACGCTGACGCACGCACTGATTGATGGCTCGCCCGCGATCGACGGCGGAGACAACACCTTAGCCGCCGGGCTTGACTTCGACCAGCGCGGTGCGGGGTTCAACCGCATCATCGAAGGCACCGTCGACATCGGAGCTTTCGAGGCTGAGGAAGCGGCGAGCCTGGTGGTGACGACGGATCAGGACGTCGTGAATGCAAACGATGGCCTGACCAGTCTTCGCGAAGCCATCGCGTTTGCGAATTCGGATCCGGACTTCAGCGAAATCACGTTCGGAGACGGCAGCAGCCTGGCTGGCGGCACCAGCTTCATCGATGCCACGCCGGACACCATTACTCTGGGCGGCACGCAGCTTGTGATTTCCTCAGATGTCACCCTCAGTGGCCCAGGAGCCGACCTGCTGACAATCGACGCCGCAGGCGCCTCGCGAGTGTTGCGCATCGCCCCGGGGAACTTCGATGTTACGTTAGATTCGCTGTCCCTGATCAACGGAGATTCCATCGACGACGGCGGCGGCATTCTGAATAGCTCCCATGGCGTGTTCACACTGTCCAACAGTGTGCTTGCGTCAAACACCAGCGCCCGCACGGGGGGAGGATTGTCCTCATTCGAGAATGGCACCGTCCGGATTTTGGACAGCACAGTCACAGGCAATCATGCAGATTCGGGAGGTGGTATCACAAGTCTCGGAAACGTGCCGCTGATCATTGATGGAAGCGCCATCACGGCAAATACAGCAACGGTCGTGGGAGGCGGGGTTTACGTAGGGGGACAGTTGCGTATCACAAACAGCACCATCGCCGACAATGTTAGCGCGTTGGGAGGTGGAATCCTCCAATCCGCCTGGACAGCGGAAATCGTCAACAGCACAATCGCCGGCAACAGGGCGACAGACCCCGTCGTCGGCGGAGGGGGAATCTTTAACGTAAACGATCTGGATTTGACAATCAGCAACAGTCTGATTGCCGGCAATGTCGCGCCTACGGGCTCCGATTTTTCGAACACATATACAACAGGATCGACCACGATCAACAACAGTATCGTCGGCGACGCCAGTGACATCGGTACCACGTCCGGCAGCAACAACCAGTTTGACATCGACTGGAAAACAGTGCTGGAGAACGACGGCTTGGTTCCGATTCTGGCAGACAACGGCGGGCCGACACAGACCATTGCTCTGTTGCCCGGTTCGCCCGCGATCAACGCGGGTGATGACGCGGCAGCGAGTGGCCTGTCCACAGACCAACGCGGTGAAACCCGATTCGTCAGCACTGTGGACATTGGTGCGTTCGAAGCTCAGGAAGCGGCGAGCCTGGTGGTGACGACGGATCAGGACGTCGTGAATGCAAACGATGGCCTGACCAGTCTTCGCGAAGCGTTGGCGTTTGCGAATTCGGATCCGGACTTCAGCGAAATCACGTTCGGAGACGGCAGCAGCCTGCCTGGCGGCACCAGCTTCATCGACGCCACACCAGATACCATCACCCTGGGCGGCACGCAGCTTGAGATTTCCTCGGATGTCACCATCACAGCCCCCGGAGCTGACCTGTTGACGGTCAGCGGGGATGATCAATCAAGAGTGTTTGACGTCCTGAGTGGTGACGTCACGTTCGACTCACTCAAGATCTCTGATGGAACCGCACAGGCTGCAGTTGACGATCGCGACAACGGTGCCGGTGTCAGGGTAAGTAACACAGCGGAGGTCGCAATTTATGATAGCGTCATATCAGATAACCTCCAACGCTATGGAAACGGTGCAGGAATTCACAACGAGGGTGTATTAACCATTCTCCGGAGTGCGATCGTCCATAATCTGTCCGCAAAAGGGAACGGGGGTGGTGGTATTTCGAATGACGGAGGGACGTTGACAATTTCCGACAGCTCTGTGTCGCAAAACGACACCACGGATGTGGGTGGTGGCATTTGGAACATCGCCGGAACTCTAATCATTACCAACAGCACGATTGCTAACAACATTGGTGGAGGCGTACATGTTTCGGCGGGCACTGTTAGTGTGGTAAACAGCACAGTCGCAGGAAACAGGCTCGAGTTGCCAAACCAGGGCGGCTTCACAAATGTCAATGGAACCGTAAGTCTTCAGAATAGTATCGTTGCTGCCAACGACCGATATATCCCGGGCAGCGGTCCAATTGATGTGATGGGAACTGTCACAGGCAACAACAACGTCATCAGTGAGTTGAGTAGTTCTGGTGGCTTGCAGAATGGCCTCAACGGCAACATTGTTGGGGGCGATTGGACCACCGTCCTTGCAAATGACGGCTCTGATCCAATTCTGGCAGACAACGGCGGGCCAACAGAAACAATTGCTCTGTTGCCCGGTTCGCCCGCGATCAACGCGGGTGATAACGCGGCAGCGAGTGGCCTGACGACCGATCAACGTGGTGAATCTCGATTTGTGGGCACTGTAGACATTGGTGCGCTCGAAGCTCCGGCTGTCACACTGGCTCAGGCAATCAGCGATGCCACGGTGCTTGAAGACGCTTCTGATGAAGTGATCGAACTGTCGCAGACGTTTGCGGATTCTTCCGCTGTGATGCTGAGTGTTTTCAGCGACAACACGTCTTTGGTCAATGCGACACTCAGTGGAACGGAGCTGACGCTAAACTTCGGAACGGACCAAAACGGCACCGCAGAAATTACGGTCATCGCGACCGATGGTCCCCTGCAAACGACGGAAACCTTCACTGTGACGGTTTCGGCTGTCAACGATGCTCCGACGGTTTTGACCCCGGTCGCAGACGTGACAGTGGACGAAGACTCCGCCGATGAAGTGATCGATTTGAGTAACGTCTTCGCCGATATTGATTCTTCCAGTCTGACACTGACCGCTGCGAGCAGCGACGGCACAGTTGTAGGTACGTCGGTGAGTGGAACTGACCTAACTCTCAGCTTCCCAGCCGATGCGAACGGTTCGGCGACTGTGACCGTGACCGCCGATGATGGTGCCCTGACGGTTTCGGACACCTTCAGCGTGACGGTTTCGGCTGTGAATGATGCACCGACCGTGGTGACTCCGATTGCCGATGTCACAGTGGACGAAGACGCGGCCGATGAAGTGATTGATCTGGCCGGAGTGTTCGATGATATTGATGGTGACACACTCACACTGACCGCTGTGAGCAGCGACGGCACAGTTGTAGGTACGTCGGTGAGTGGAACAAATCTGACGCTCAGCTTCCCCGCCGATGCGAACGGTTCGGCGACTGTGACCGTGACCGCAGATGATGGTGCCCTGACGGTTTCGGACACCTTCAGCGTGACGGTTTCGGCTGTGAATGATGCACCGACCGTGGTGACTCCGATTGCCGATGTCACAGTGGACGAAGACGCGGCCGATGAAGTGATTGATCTGGCCGGAGTGTTCGATGATATTGATGGTGACACACTCACACTGACCGCTGTGAGCAGCGACGGCACAGTTGTAGGTACGTCGGTGAGTGGAACAAATCTGACGCTCAGCTTCCCCGCCGATGCGAACGGTTCGGCGACTGTGACCGTGACCGCAGATGATGGTGCCCTGACGGTTTCGGATACCTTCAGCGTGACGGTCAACGCAGTCAATGATGCTCCGACCGTGGATTCAACCCTTCTGCCCGACTTCGCGGTTGATGAAGGTTCGTCGGATGTGACGATTGATCTTTCAACGGTCTTCGCTGATGTCGACGATGCAACTTTGGTTTACTCCGCTCAGTCTTCCGATGGCACCATCGTCGCGACAAACCTTTCGGCTGATCTGCTGACGTTGAGTTTCCCGGCAGATGGCGCGGCGACGATTACGGTGACCGCGACGGATGCCGCGGGTGCCTCTGTCAGTGACGATTTCATCGTGACGGTGAATGACGTTGTGACGGAACCTGATCCGGGTGTCACTGTTGTGGACGGAAAGCTGATCATCACCGGCACCGACGGCAACGACAGTATTCTGGTGAAGAAGTTCTTCGGCAAATACTATGTTTACACAAATATTCCGGGCTTCACATTCACAAAAATCAATGCTTCGCAGGTGGATGAAATCTGCGTCGACGGCGGTGCCGGAAATGATACCATCGTCATGGGCTGGTTCGTGTACGCTCCGACGACGCTGAACGGCGGTGCTGGCAATGATTACATTGTCGGCGGATTCGGCAATGACTTGATCGACGGCGGCGAAGGCGATGACTGTCTGCACGGTGATACGGGCGACGACACCATCTTTGGTGGTGACGGTGATGACTGGATCGACGGCGGCTGGGGCGACGATATCGTCTACGCCGGAGCGGGTGACGATTACGTCTGGGGCGGTTTTGGTGACGACATTTTGCTGGGACAGGCGGGTAACGACCGCATGTACGGTGGTTCGGGTCGAGACATCATCATCGCCGGTGAAGGTGCCGACCGGTTGTACGGTCAGGGGCAGGACGACATCCTGATCACCGGCGACACCAACTGGGATGATGATGAGGACGCACTGAAAGCCATGCGTGACGTGTGGACGGGCCGCGGTTCGGCACGCAATCGGGCTCAGGCCGTCCATGATTCCGGTCTGGAAGTGTTCCATGACGACGACGTGGACAAAGTATGGGGCGGCTGGGGTCTGGACTGGATGCTGTTCGACCGCAACCTGGACCGAGCCTATTGCTAGGTCTGATCCCGCAGTTTGTTGGGTGGTACTGAACATTCTGCAGCCGGACACACCGGTCGAAGACTCAATTCGCGGCAACGACTCCGCGCAAGCCGGGATGATTACGTGCTGAATAAGATCTATTCAGCACTTCACGCGGCTTGAACGCGGGGTTTCAATGACTTTTGTCATCTCCTTGAGATTGCGATTTTCCCATTTATGTACGGAATGGGAATCATTTCCCTGACACCGTTCATGATATATCCAAGTGCCTTCACCCCGGTCGCAAAGGGAGCTCTTTTGGTTTGGACGCTGAATGCCTCAATTTCTGCGTTGTACATAGCTGTGCACTGCGATCAATGGAGGTTGTTATCGGCCGTTTCATTCCTCGATTTGTATTTCAGCCTTTGCCTATCTGCCGGCCTCGTCCATTCACTTTTTGACGAGTCGCGAACCACGAAAATGAAATGGTAGTCGACAGCTGTGTTCCAAATGGAACACAGCTGTCGCGGTGGAAATGTTCCCAACTGCGCACCAAAGTGCCGTACTGCCGGGCGAACCGTACCCACGCTTTGTTTTTCGTGAAAACAGTTGCGCCCCAATAACACTCAACGATGTGCTGAGGTTTCGATTGGAGTCTGACGAGCTCATCGCGGGCTCGGCAGGATCCACGCGACGAAAATCCATTCGAGCACTGTGGAATACATGTTCATGTTTTGGATTGTTGAGATGCGACCGCGAAAACTCCTGTTGATCGCGAATCCATAGCAGGCTGATGGAACAAGGATGATTTGAGCCGACCGCCTGCGTGGCCCAATTCTCGCTGGCAATCCACTAAAGCCAGGCTACAAATAAGCCCGGAAAAGGATGTCCCGCCACGGATACCAGGGGGGCGTCGGCCAATCACCTCGCCAACTTGTTACGGTCGCTGCAGTGTTGAGGTAAGAAAATCTGTAATGTTGAGGCTGGCTGGGCCGTCCTCAGCCCGGCGGAGTTGCTGCTTTTTGCTTTTCTGCCAAACAAATTTGACCGATGGCCCGCTGTCTCTAGAATGCCAGTATGTACGAAAGAACCCTCACCGCATTGCCGGTCTACAACGAAGCCAACCACGTGCCTGATGTGCTGAATCAGGTGCTGCAGCACGCAGACGATGTGTTGGTGGTCAACGATGGATCAACAGACGGCACCAGCGCCGCTTTGGCCGCGTTTGAAGACCGCGTGCATGTGGAAACTCACAGTGTGAATCGTGGCTACGGTGCGGCGTTGAAGACGGCGTTCGATTACGCAGTCCGCTATGGGTACGACGTTCTCGTCACCATTGACTGTGACGGACAGCACCAGCCGCAGCTGATTAGCGAGATCGCTCAGCTGGTGGGTGATCCGGCCAATCCCGTCGACATGGTGTCCGGCAGTCGCTACCTGCAACCCACAGCACAAGTAGGCGTGGCGCCTGAGGATCGGCGGCGGATCAATATGCAGATCACTCGCTGCCTGAACGAACAACTGGGCTTCAACATCACGGACGCTTTCTGCGGGTTTAAGGCATATCGAGTTTCGTCGCTGGCCGATCTGGACATCACCGACCATGGTTATGCCATGCCGTTGCAGTTGTGGGTGCAGGCGGCCGACCTGAACTGGAAGATCTCTGAGTTTCCGACGCCGCTGGTTTATCTGGACGAAGATCGCTCCTTCGGTGGTTCGCTGGACGATGCCGCCGTCCGATTGGCTCACTATCGTTCTGTGCTGAATGCGGAACTCAGCCGACGCGGCATGCACCAACGTTTCACGGCCGACTGCGGAAAAAGCGGCGCGTAGCTGGTGGTTCTTCCATCCGAAGAAGCAAGGCGGCGATTTGTGATTCTGGAACACAACCACCCGTTTCTGCATTGGGATCTGCTGATGGAACGTGACGGCGCGTTGGCGTCGTGGCGGCTGTTGCAGCCGGTTGTCTGTGGCCAGTGGATCGATGCAGAAGTACTGCCCGACCATCGCATGATGTATCTGGATTACGAAGGCCCCGTCAGCCGCGACCGCGGCAGTGTGAAACGAATTGCAGGCGGCACGTTCCGACAGTTGACCGCAGTGACCGGTCCAACGGATTCAACGACAACCAGCTTCGAGCTCGCGGACTGCGAGCTTGCCATGCAAGCTATGCTTCGCACGCGGACCGACTGTCCGCCACAATGGCGTTTCGAATGACGGACCAGAGTTTCGAAAATCGCGTTCAGCAGCGACTTCAGGAACTACACGATCAGCAGCGTTTTCGTGCTGCGAACGTCGTGCAGTTACTGGCAGATGGGCGTTGCGAAATCGATGGCCAAGCGATCATCAATTTTGGCGGCAACGACTACCTGGGACTCGCGCACGAAGTTGGGCGTGTGTTTCGTGAAGAAGCGGTGACTCAGGTGGGAGCGACCGCGAGTGCTCTTGTGGCCGGCCGCAGTCAGCTGCATCGCGACCTTGAAAACGCCTTGGCCGCCTTCGAAGCCACGGAAGCGGCGCTGCTGTTTCCCACCGGCTATGCGGCCAACTTAGGCGTGCTGACAGGATTGGTCGAAGACGGCGACGCGGTGTTTTGTGACCGCGACAATCATGCCAGTATCATCGATGCGGCGCGAGCGTCGGCCGGGAAGATGCTGGTCTATCGGCGAGATCGGTTAGCCGCGTTACAGCAGTCGCTTGCCAAACGTCGCCACGAATTTCGCAATGTGTTTCTGGTCACGGACGGCGTGTTCAGTATGGACGGCACGGTCGCTCCGCTGGCCGAACTTTGTGACCTGGCCGAACAGTTCGATGCTCGAGTGATTGTTGACGAAGCTCATGGAACCGGCGTGTTGGGAACTCACGGCCGCGGCGCGTGCGACCTGGCTGGTGGAAACGACGGAGCCAGCGTCGAAGACCGCGTGCTGCTGCGAGTCGGCACGATGAGCAAAGCGATGGGCGGGTTGGGCGGCTTTGCTGTTTCGACTCAACCAGTGATCGACCTGCTTCGCAACACCGCTCGGACGCAGTTTTATTCCACCGCGTTGCCGCCAGCGATGTGTGCCGCGATGTTAGAATCGCTGCGCATCATCACGTCGGAACCGGAACGCCGCGAACGCGTGCAGCAGCTCACGGAGCTCGCACACAACGAAATTGTAGCTCGAGGCCTAAGCACCGTGCCCGGTGGAGTGACGCCGATCGTTCCGGTGATCGTGCCTGGTGAAGCGGCGGTCATGAAAGCGTCGAGCGGACTTCGTGAAGCCGGCTACTTTGTCCCCGCGATTAGAACTCCCACCGTCCGTGCGGGTGCTGAGCGGCTGCGGTTATCGTTTGGGGTGCATCATTCGGAAGAGGCGGTCACTAGCGTGCTCGCGGCGATCAGTGACCTGACATCCGGTTTAGCGGCTGGTTTTTAGATGCTCGCTGGCTTGTGTCAGAATGCGTCGTTCGCGTGCGGTGAGACTGGCTTCGCCTTCGCGACTGATCTTGGCCAGAATGTCGTCGATCTTCACTGAATAGTCGACTTCGGGCTGAGTGCCAGGATTGTACAGCTTGATGTTCTGCCGCCGCAGCTTGGGTACTCGCGTTCGCCCCGCAAACCGATCCCACCACGACGTCAGGTTCATGTCCCAGCGAAAATACAGCAGTCCAAAGATCAGTCCGCCAAGATGAGCCGCGTGAGCAACCGTCGCACCAGCCGGTACAAAGAAGGATGGCACAAGTCCCAGAAAACCGAGTGCGTCGTAACCGACAACGACGGCTAGCAGCCAGCGAGCTTCAACTGGCAGGATACCGAACAAATGAACTTTGACGCGAGGATAGTGCAGCGCGAACAGCATGAAGACGGCACTCACTGCCCCCGATGCTCCCATGACCCAAGCTGCTCCAGGCGATCGGAAGATTGCCATGACAGAAGTCTGGACGATACCGGAAAAGACTGCAGCCGCCAGATACATCCATAGAAATTCGCGTTGCCCGATCGTTTGAGCGACAATGCGGCCGAGAAAGTACAGCGCGAGCATGTTAAACAGCACGTGCGACAGCTGAACTTCGCTGTGACAGAACGCATACGTTAACAGACGCCAAATCTGTCCGTATTGAAAGACAAGGTCGCGTTCGATCGCGAACCAATCGGCAATTAATGAACTGCCCTGAGCCGTTCTGGTGAGAATTTGCAGAACGAACACCGCCACCGTCGCGATGATGATTTTGCTGACGATCGACCGGGGTGTCGCGGGAAATTGATCAATCGGTTGTTGAGCGTATGGACGGTTCCGGATTCCCATCAGCAATCATACCCATGCAGTGGATGCGTCGTCAGCGGCCGATCGAGCGTTCGATGGGCTGTATGTCTCTGTCATCGACGCCAGTCCACAACCATCTGAAGAATTGAGTGTCGGCTGCGAAGTCGAAACCCAAAACAGGCAACACCTGCCGGTAAACTCTGCCAGGCGGGATGGCCCGCCGGCCGGCTTTAGCTGACGCTCCGATTAGAAGTTGCCGCTCCCGTTGCCCACTTAATGAAGGCCAGACCTTCGGATGCCGAATTTTTCCCGTCCCGGACGTAGGCATGCGAGAAGCGGATGAACGGAGCCATGTTTCGGGGAACGGGACGGCGTCCGCGGGCCCCCAAGCCGACATGCGCGGCCCCCTCCCGGACGTTGCTTCGCTTCGTCCGACCTCCCCCCAACGCTTCGCTGGGGGAGGTGCGCGCGGCTAATGCCGAAACCCAAAGACGAACCGCACGCGTCGTCTCCAGCGACCAACCGAAGCAACGCCGGCGCCTTAGCCTTCACACCGTCACTCGCCCCGCAACGCCAACCGCCCGCCGGTGCTGACCGGCCTGCGACTATTGGACGTCGGCGGCGATTTTGCTGGGGAGACGGTCGTAGTCGGTGGATGAGCCGGGAAGAGCTTCTGTGGCTTTGCGAAGGTCTTCCACCAGTGCGTCACGTTCTTCAGACGCGGTTTTGATAGCGCGACGCAATCGATCTACTTCCAGCAGAAGCTGATCGCGTTCTTCTTCGACCAGTTCGGTAACCGTCAACAGTCCTAGTGCGATTTCCGGTCGACCGGGAACGTCTTCGACCTGTCGATTGGGGTCACCGAGTAACTCAGACCTTCGCACGGCCAGAGCGGCTTGAGCCAGTTGCAGCTGTTCCTGCTGACGCTGAATGTTCGCCTGTGTTTGCTGAAGCATTTCCTGTGTGCGGCGGCCATGACGATACAGTTCGTCAATTTTGGCACGAGGAGCAGCGGGAATCATTGTTCGCAGACGCCAGCCAGCATTCATCGGCCATGAGGCGACTTCCTGCGGGTTGAGAACGTGCACCGGCTGCAGCACGGCATTTCGGGGGCCGATGTCAGTGGCGATAAATTCACCAACATAGGTTTCACCTTCTGCACCGCCGTAAAAAGCATGAACAGTCGGACGCACGGTTTGGGGCGCGTTGTTGTCGCCCTGAATCTGGCTGTTTGTTAAACCATGCTGTTCGCCAATATTGTTCACGACAAGCTGGCCGTTGTTATTGGCGATGGAAGGTGCATCGGCAGGCAGGTTGGGGCCACGAGGTGGAATGTTCCAGACTTTATCCCAACCAATTTTCAAAGCTTCCAGTTCGGCGGACGCTTCCATCAGTTCCTGGCGAGCTTTTGCTTCCGCCGTTTTCTTGTTGCGTACGTCTTCCTTGCCGTCGCGAATTTTTTGCGACCATTCACTGTGAATGACCAGCAGACGCGGCAACCAACCGCCGTACGGCGACGGGATTGGGGCGATCGCCACAATCAGCAGCAGCAGCGTGAGAACTAAGCAGATTTTTCCAACGGTACTCATAGTGGTCCTCCGAGAATGCCGGCCGTCTTGCGAGGCAGACTTCCCGATTCCACGAAACTTGCGAATTGCTGACTGTCGCGGCCCGAACCGGCCACCGACAATCTGCGCCGTAGTCCTCCCATCGACGCTTGATGCCTGGATGGTGATGGAGATCGGCGTGAGCCAGTTTCTCCTGCGGAATTACACGATGCCCGGGCATTTCCAGTTGCCCAGCCTAATCAGCCCGATCAGTCGACGCTATCCGATTATATCCCCTACGCATCGCAAATTCGGAAAAATCCACGCCAGCCCCGTACTGGCGACACACACGGGCCACACCGTCAATTGTACAGCAGGAACTTCTTGCGCCGTGCGAGGAACTCATCCACGCCTTCAGCGGCCGCGCGACGGACATCGTCGGCCGACTGGCCTTCCGTAATCGCGTTTAGAGTCTTCTTGTTTCCCAGCAGCCGGTAGGCGCTTTGGCCCTTCCAGTCATCCGGATGAAGCTTCTGCAACTGGCGCGATATTTCGAAGCCGGTTTGAAGCGGTTCAAACTTTTCGCGATCGGTAATGATGATGTTGATCCCGCCACACACTTCGTCCGCGTACTTGCTGGACGCCGGTGAATAGCGAATCGGTACAAACACGACGCCGGGGACATTTTGAGCGTTCAATGCCGCAGCCAGTTGCCGTGGCTGGATCCACGTCGCACCGATGACTTCGAAAGGCGTGTCGGTGCCTCGACCCACGGAAATATTCGTGGTCTCAATCATGCCGATGCCAGGATACAGCAGCGCCTGAGTGAGGCACCTCATGTTCGGTGACGGGTTCACCCAAACCAGACCAGTGCCGTCCCAGAACATGTCCCTCTTCCACTGCTCACATTTCACAACCTGCAGGTCGACTTCCAGCTTCAGTTCTGACTTGAACATCATTGCCAGTTCACCGATTGTCATCCCATGACGAACCGGCAGCGAATGGAAGCCAACAAACGATTCCTGCCCCGCATCCAGCATCGGCCCGGCCACGTCCACACCGTTGATCGGATTCGGGCGATCCAGCACAACAAAACGTTTGCCGTGTTCGGCGGCCGCCTTTAATGCTTCGCCCATCGTTGAAGTGTATGTGTAGAACCGAGCACCAATGTCCTGAATATCGAAGACGATCGTGTCGATCTCCTGCAGCATCTCGGGAGTCGGTTTGCGTGTCTTACCGTACAGGCTGAAGATTTTCAGGCCCGTCGATTCGTCGGTCGCGTCGCCGATTTTTGAAACGTCCAGTTTACCTTCGAAGCCGTGTTCCGGACTGAACAACGCCGCCAGCTTGACGTTGGGAGCATCGTGCAGCAGTTGTACAGTCGTGACTCCGTCAGCCGTCAACCCTGTGTGATTGGTAATCAAACCAACTCGCTGCCCGGCCAGTGTTTTGAATTGATCACGCCGCAGCACGTCGACGCCTGTGAGCACAGGATCGGCGGCCACAGCCACAGCCGACATGGCCACGACGCTTAGCAACATAACTGCCGACAGCGATCTCCGTCGTAGCGCAGGCGGAGGCATCCTTGACAGCCTTGTGGTGTGATTGTGCGTAGAAGTGTTCAGTGTTGAATGGTAGTTATGTTGCATGATTCTATTCTGAAGGCGTGGTCATTAATTTCAGGAAAGCGGCAGGCGTTTCAGCCGTTTGAACGCGATGGCACAGTAACAGGCAGCCCTTGGCGCGGCCGAATTCACAGCAGTGCATCGCGGCGTCAAGTCTTACGCTTTTGGGCTAAGATGCAAGGGATGAACGCCGCAAACGGCCGCTACATCGATCGCGTGATGGCACCGACTTCTTCAAAATGCAGCCGGATTTCACGAAGTGTGGCCGGCTGAAAAGCTGTCGCACCGAACTTCGTCGACCGAATCGATTTGTTAACTCGTTCTTCTTCTTCGCGCGGAAAAACGGCAAGGCACGGGACTTTTTTCGATCGTCCGTACGCCTGCATCTGCGGGAAGGCAGACAGAGTTTCATCGGTGAAGTGGTCCGCCAGAACCAAAAGGCCATCGGGCGGACTGTCGCCTTTCAAGCGTTCAATCGCCACGTCCGGGTGCGATACAAACGACGTTTCGAACTCATGTTTAGCGAAGTATTCGGTCAGTGCCTTGATGCGTTTTTTGACGGAATCGACGATCAGAAGTTCGAACGGCTGCGGTTCACCGACGGCGATGTCGATGCCGCCGTCTTCCTGTCCGGTCCATTCGCCGAGTTCGATCAGCGCGGCCTTCAGGTCGACCATCGCTTCGGCGGCCGATTGGTAGCGATCGTTCGGTCCGACCTGCATCAACTTGTCGACAATAGCGGCAATGCAGTTCGGCACGTTGGGCAGAATGCTTCGCAGCGGCGGTGTGCTGGTATAGCGGCTTAGTTGCTTGCGTTCGTCGCGGTCTCGCGTGCGTGGCCAGGCCGACTGCCCGGACACGAGTTCGTACATGATCGCGCCGGCAAAGAACAGGTCGCTGCGAGGATCGTTGTCCGGGGCGTTGGTACCTCGTTCCAGCGACGCGTATTCGAGTGCTCGGTGAACGTCGTCGCTGGTCCCGACTCGCGTGGGCGATTCCGCGCCAGCGAGGCCGAAGTCGACCAGTTTGGCCACACCGGTGCTGCTCATCAACACGTTCGTCAGCTTCAGGTCCCGATGAGTCGCTCCCATCGAAAGAGCGTAGTCGAGTCCCGCGCAGATTTCGTACGTGCACCTGGCGGCTTCTGCTGGCGACAGGCTTTTTCGAATCCGCATGAAATCGCGAAGATTGCCGCCTTCAACGAAGTCCATCGTGAAGTAATGAAAATCGCCTTCGCTGCCGACATCCAGGATCGGCACAATGTTCGGATGCTGAAACCGCTGGCAGATGCGAGCTTCGCGATGAAAGCCAGCCACAGCCTCCGGATCAGCGGCCCACCGTTCTCGCAGCAGTTTGACGGCTACCGTTTGCTGATCATCCAGCGTGGCCGCTCGGTACACGCGAGCGAAGCTTCCAGACGCATTCCGGTACAGAAGTTTGTAATTGCCCAGCACAAGGCCGTCCGTGGTGCCCTTCAAAATCCGCTTCGTCTGCAGACTGGTCAGTAACTGACGACGTTCCATCAAGCTAAGGACGCCGGCCACACTTTCCCCATTGGTCAACTCGCGTTCGATCTGTTTCCATTGCTCCATGCGCACCAGACGACTGGTGATCAAGAATCGCTTCAGATCTTCTTGAGAGTGAAATTCCACGATTCGACAGCAGCGGGCCAGAGGTTGGAAGGTTGAGGCAGCGGTAGGACGTTCAAAGGGTAACGATTTAACGGGGCATGTGCAGGCAGAAAATCCGAGGGATCACAAGGTTTGATTGTTCGCCCCTGCCTATTCGGAATTCTCCACCACATCGCTATCAATCCACTGCCGGAGAGATTGCCAGCTGAAGCCACTAAACGGCGCTGGTTGCGGCGTCGGCAGAGAAATATTCCTTACCAGCAACGAACGTTTGAACAGGCTCAAAGCGGGAACATACCCTACCCCCCGATTCTGACAACGTCACACGAAACAGCGTCAGGTTGGCCGCGTCGCCCGCGCCGATTGAGGCAATCGGTTCGTGAAATAACCGGCCGGGGTTGTGAGTTGCCATGTCGACGGCGGTTGCCAGCGGAATTTCGCACGCGTCAGCCATGTGGACAACGCAGTCGCCTGTTGTCGCGCCAGACCCCGCCAAAAACTGACGCTGCCCCGCTACAACCAGACGCCCGTCCTCAAGCACTTCCACACCAACGTCGCCTTCGGCATACGTTCCCGGTGGGCAACCGGCGAAGCCTGAAACGTCGCAGGTCAGAATTGTTTGTTGATCCGTTTTGCACTTCAACACACATTTCAGTACCGATGCCGGCACATGCCAGCCGTCCGCGATGACGCTGGCCCACAGGCGGTCGTCGGCCAATTGTTCCCACAGGTAGTTGGGATGCCGCCGCAGAGTTCCGTGTGCTCCGTTGCCAAAGTGAGTGCTTAAGACCGCTCCTGCATCAGCCGCCGCCTGAATCTGTTCCGGCGTCGCGCCGGTGTGGCCAAGAGCCACTACAACGCCGTCCTGGCACGCCTGCTGAATAAACGCTACTGCGTTTTCTGCTTCGGCCGCCAGCGTGACCAGTTTAATGCGGCCACCGGATGCTGCCTGCAGCTCGCGGAATTCTTCGTAATCTGCCGGTCGCACGTGCTGCAACGGATGAGCGCCGCGTGGACCGTCTTCAGCCGAAATATACGGGCCTTCCAGGTGATAGCCGGCCACGCAATCGTTGACCAGTGGGTTCTCTTCGCATGCCTGGCGCAGCGTGCTGAAGCCGTGGATCAACGCTTCGCGCGACGCCGTAATCAGTGTGGGAAAGTACCGAGCGATCCCTTTGGCCAGCAGTGCTTCGGTGACGTCGGTCACATTCTGTACCGTGAGTTCCGGGCTGCTGAACCAGATGCCGTTGTAGCCGTTGATTTGAATATCAAACAGGCCTGGACTGACAAACGGCAGCTGCTGAATTTCTTCTGCCGAACATTCCAGCGGCTCGACGGAAGTAATCCGTTCACCGTCGGTTTCAATCGCGATCGGAGCCTGCGTTTTGTAGTGCTTTGCCAAAATACGTGTCATGGGATTTCTTCTGAGGGTGCAAATTGTGCGTGCAGCCATGCCTCCAGCTCGTCGGCGGAGGAGGCCGCAGTAAGCAGTCGCCGATAGACCGGGTCTAAGAACTGCTCACTGATCATAGAGTTAATAAGCGTGATGAGGCCGTCATAGTAGCCATCGGGATTCAGCACCGCGATGGGGGCCGCGTGGAATTTTAGTTGTGCCCAGCACAGCACTTCAAACAACTCTTCCATCGTGCCAAACCCACCAGGCAGAGCGATGTAAGCATCTGCCAGTTCGTGCATGGTTGCCTTGCGGACATGCATGTTGGGTACGACCCGCATATCTGAAACGCCGGTGTGCATCAATTCGACGTTGGCCAGTGCTTCCGGGATCACTCCGACGACGTCGGCTCCGTGACGCAGCATTTCGTCTGCAATCGCGCCCATCAGGCCCGTGCTGCCGCCACCGTAAATCAGAGTGTCGCCGCGTAGTGCCAGAATTCTTCCGAGTGCCGTGGCTGCGCCGACGTGGATCGCATCGGAACCGCTACGCGATCCGCAGAACACACAGATGGATGCCATGGTCGAGGTCCGTTCAATCGTTCTGCGCCTGCGGTTCGGCGGGCGTGAGTTCTCGGCGATACGTGACCAGTTCCTGCACGTGCTCGAAGTTCGCAGCCAGGAACATCTGCTGAGCAGCTTCGTTGTTGCTGTCGACCTGAGCTTCAATCAGCTGAATGGATTGTTCGCGAAGTCGCCGGCAGATTTCCAGCACCAGCGATAGACCGTAGCCATTGCGCCTCTGGTTTTCCGGCACGTAGATGTCTCGCATGCCAACCGCGCGGACGCCCCACTTTGGCACATACACGTCCAGGCCGACAATCTGTCCGGACGCGACGATTTCCTCGTTGTGGCGTTCCTGTAATTCAAATCGCAACGCATCCAGGTGGCCAAACCGTACGTGCCACCACCACGAAAGGTCGCGCACGCGGTCTGTGATCACCAGATTCAGTCGCCGCCGATGTCGAATTAATCGTGAGCTGATCGGATCACGGCCCATGGTGAGATCGCGATGAAACACGAAAATATTCTGATCGGGCTGGTAGCCCAATGCCTCGTAGAATTCGTCCCACGGAACAGTCGCCTTCGACAGGCCGGACGCCTGCAGGCCGCCGTAAATGCCGTTGTAGAATCCGTTGCCGTCCAGCCCGGCGCCTGCGACAACCACGCGGGCACCTTTGCGAGCCAGATATTCTTCTGCCTGCCCGACAAGCTGCCGGCCGAGCCCCTGGCCACGAAAGTCAGGGTGTACGACCAACCCCGAAATTACGCCTTGAGTGTAGTCGAGATCTGAGCCGGATTCGTTACTGCGAAAGCCTGCATGTACGAATGCGACGATGCGATCGTCTTCGGTGGCGACAATAAAGCCGTTTCTGTCAAAGAACGGTTGAGAGAAAACGAATAGCTCAAGGATGTCGCATGGAAAGCCTTCGGCAGCACTGGGGCCGAGCTTGCTGGCGTGCCAGAGTTTCAGGATTCCGGGTGTGTCGCGGTTATGGAACGTGCGAAATTGAACCACGAGATCTACAATTCCTCAACGCAGACGGATTGTTCGGACGAATTCTACAGCCGGGCCGTGTCTGGATGTGGACTGTAACGGTCGATTTCCACGGTGACAAGTTGCTGGAATCGATGCTGGATTCATCCCCGAAAACCGGTGAATGAATCGCCGCCTCGGAATCGACAAAAAAAACGAGAACTGGAAGCAACTGTGTCAAACTTTACCTGGACCGATCGCGAACTGATCGCGTGGCTCGACGAACTGCTGCCGGTCGAACGCATGACCCAATTCGAAGAACAGATGCGGTCGGACGAAACGCTTCAATCTCGCTTGTCGCAACTGATCCATCACCGTGACCAGGGCGGCCATTCGGTTGGCGAAATCTGGCAGCGAGCGGGCTTGAGCTGTCCTTCCCGCAGCGAACTTAGCGGCTATCTATTGCAGACGATGCCCGAGGAAGCGGCTGGCTACATCGAGTTTCATCTGAAGACGATCGGCTGCCGCGTTTGCCAGGCGAATCTCAAGGATCTTGAAGACCACGCCCAGCAAACAGAAGCCGCTCCCGGCCGCCGTCGTCGTTTCTTCGAATCGTCGGCCGGACTGTTGCAGGATTCAGCTGATTCCGACGAATTTTAGTGATTGTCGGTGCGAACTCGTACCTGCAATGCACCCAGCATCTTGGTGATGCGTTCTTCTTTCTGATTGATAAAGAAGACGTTCTCTAACACGATGGCGCGGCGTTCCTGACTGGGATGCAGGATTAAACGCCCCGATCGCAGCAGCAGGTATTCGAACACGTCATTGATCTCTTTATCGATCCGCAGGTTCGGGGCAGAAAAGCGTTCCAGGTCGCTAAGCACACCGTGATGGTGCAGCAACTCGTTACCACGCACTTCCCAATAGTCGAAGCGACGGCTGACGATCACCACAAGAAACAGTCCCATCATCCCCAGCGTGAATATCACGTAGAACGAAGCGTTTGCGGCCGGCCGGATTTTTGTAATCTGAGCCGTCACCCACGGAATCAGGTTCGCGTTCAACCGGAACAGGGTCCACAATCCGATCACGACCGCCACCGTCGCAAAGAACCACGTCAATGATGTGGTGCGAGGAAAATCGAACGCTACGACGACCAGGTTGATCAGCAACACGGTCAGAAAAATGCGGCCTGGAATGACGGCCGCTTCCGCATCCGCGCCGATTTTGTTGAACCACATAAAAATGGCACCGAACATCGCGGCCAGCACCGTGGGGTACAGAAACACGACCTTCGGATAAGAAACCAGATAGACGGGGCCTGGATTATTCGGGTTCTTCGGGTCGGGACCATCGTCCGGGGACGGTGCAGTTGTTGTGGTTACTTCGGCCATGTTTGCTAATTCTCCGACAAGTCTGTCGTTTTCGATTGGGATCCAACTTCATGTTGGCATGAGTGCCGTCCTGACACGTCGCCGTTTTTGCGTCCTGTCACTGCGACGCACTCTATCGCCCTCGCACCCGGTTATCCAGAGTCCCAGCCTTCGGCATGGCGGAATCCTGACTGACAATACAAGGCGGAATGCAACCAACGCACTGGCTAACGCTTAGAAGTTAGCCGCAGATCAAAGATACTTCAAAAACTCGTCACCGCCAGTGGTTCGCAAAAAGCGGGCGAATATTGAGTCGCCTCAGAATCAAAATCCCCGCAGAATGGCCACAAGCGCCGCAAGAACAGCGAGTTCGACCTTCGCACTCCTTCGTGTCCGTCTGAATGTTATTCGTGGCAATGAGTCATACCGTTTCCGAAATAAGGATGATCCGGAAACGTAGCCAAATCCGATTTGACGGCGTGATTCAAGCTTCACATCTGCCGCGCTGCCAGCAGCTTAGCGTTCGATCGTCACCGCCATCACGATCGGAGCCGTTGGGTCGTTCCCTTTGACCAGTTCCACGGTGGCAATTTTCTCAGCAGGCCGCTCGGGTGAAATTGCGAGGTGCCGGATCTGCTGGCCGCCCAACGCAAACGCAAACTCGCTGCCCGGCACGTCGACTCGGCGAATGTAGTCCGCAAAGTGAACCCCGTTTTTCAATGGGTGGTCCTCCTGCGTGCCATCTGCATAGTGCACTCGCACGATCATCGACACCGATTCAGCCTGATGAGACGGATAACTCCAGCCGCCAACGCCGCTTAATAAATGAATGGCTTTCGCAGGCGTGTTGCATGGCAGAGTCACCGACTTTGGCATCGTTGGCGGCAACGTTCCGTGAGGTCCGTTCAGCAGAATAATATTTGCCGTCGTTTTGCCGCGAGGGTCCGTCAGCAGAAACGGAACGTCCTTGAAGAACTTTGGATTCCAGTCGGCGAACACCATGCGGTCCGGGCCGTTGTCCCCATCGTGGAACAGCCCCTTCGTGCTGATCGCGGTGGCGTAGCGGTCCAGCGGCACGGGCACGTACTTGCCCTTGTTGGTCAGAAACTGCAGCAGGTCAGACAACTCAGTTTCTGTCATCTGCTTTTCAAAACCTTCCGGCATCAGCGAATTCTTCGACGCCAAAAGTTCGTCGATATCTTCTCGCTGAATACTGGCTTCTTTGCCTTCGGTATCGATCAGCGTAATCGACGTTCGAGTTTCGCTGGCCAGCATTCCATTGGCGACTCGGCCATCAGTGCGAACAACCGTGTAAATGCGGAAGTTGCCTTCAACGCTGCGAGATGGGTCGATGATATGCGTCAGCAGCTCGGCTTTCGGGTGCACGGCCATGCCGGTGAGGTTGGGGCCGATGTTCTTGCCCAGTTCTCCGTGACGATGACACTTCGAACAGTGTTTCTTGAACATTTCCAGCCCCGCCTCCACGTTGCCATCCTGTTCGCAAAGGTGCAGCAGCGACTGCAGTACTTTTTCGCGGTTGGCATCCGGAAGTCCGCCGCTCATGCTGAGTAGTTTTTCTGCCTGTTCGCGAAGTTGCTTATCAGGAAAGGCTCGCAGCGACTGCTTTTGATCGAGCGTCAAGTCTGACAGTTCGATGTCTCGAGCCTCAATTCCCGCCAGAAGTGACTTCGCCCATTCCGGACGACTAAGCAACGTGCCGATCGATGCGGATTTCAACTGCGGAGTCAGTGACGCGACCGCTTCCACCAGCTTCTCACCCGCGGCCGCCGAACGGCTTTGCTGAATGGCGTTCAGGAGTTGCACGCCGAGTTCCGGCGGTGTGTTGACGTTCAATTGTTCAACGATGGCCGCGACAGTATCGGCATCGTCAGGGCGGAACCCGATCAGATCGCGAGCGGCGGCGATGCGAGCTTTATCCGATGCATTCGAATCATTCACTTTTGCCAGCATCGAATCTACGATTGCTTCGGCGTGCGTATCCAGCGCGGTCGAACCGCAACGAGTTGCCAGGCGAATTACAGTCCCCTTGGCGTCAGCCGGAAATCGATCCAGCAAACTCACTAGTTCCGCATCGAGACCGGCGTCAGTCGGCAACTTGTAGTCGTCGGGCAGCCCATTTGTCAGTCCGTCCACAGCGACGATTGCTATGTCAAGGTACCGCAGAGATTTCAACAGTGCTGTTAACTGCCGAACTGTAGGGCGACTTCTGCCGACGTGCTCGGCAACGCGTTTCGCAACCTGCGCGTTCGTCTGCGACAGCGGCATCTCTTCCTTCGTTTTTCCCGCAGGCTGCTCAAACCGGTTAAAAGCCTCGAACCACTCGTACGAATGTGTAGCTGCTGCCGCTGTTAGGGCATCGATCACAACAGCATCACCAATCGCAGTCTGCCCAACACTCACAATCGCTTTCGCCAGCTCGCCGCTCACGGGCATATCCGCGACCTTCAGAATGGTCTGCAGGTGGACCTGCGGGAAGTTCCGGGACCAAACTTGATAGGCCTGCGTCAAAAGCTTCTCGCCGTGCTCACTATTCGGCAGCACCGAAATCGCATTCCGACGAACGGCCGCCGATGGATGCCGTAAGGTTTTGGCAAGCGCCTGAGTTACTCGACCTGTAGACTTAAGCTGAGGGTCCAGACGAAGGTAGCCGATCGCCTTCAATGTCTGCAACGCGTGGATAGCTCCCACGTTCAGACCGGCTTCGTCGACGGATTCATCGGCCAGAAGTGCCAACAAAGGCTGCAAAACATCCCCCGTTTCCCCGGCATTTCGTTCAATCAACAATCGCTGAGCCTGCAGACGCCACATTAACGACGGATGCTTGAGCGTTTCGACTAATTCCAGGTCCGTGGCGTCGGCAAGGCTAGTGTATTCGTGAACGACGTCGCCGCCATGTGCGGTTAAAGTAGCAGGCTCTCTCCGAGAGCCGCCCGCCCGCTGTTCGGTCTCCTCAGCATCGTTCACATAGGATTTTGAAGCAGCCGCCGCTCCGGGGACATTCAGCTCTTGGAAAGAGCTGGCGACTTTGGCTGTCGCCGTTGGCACCACTCGCAAAATCCGTCCGTGCTTCTTGTCTCGCAAATCGCTCTCGTACGCATTCCCTTTCCCTGTTTCGAAACCCTGAGGCGTCGGGTTGTGTTGCACGATGTAGTTGTACCAGTCTATGACCCAGACCGCTCCGTCCGGGCCGACTTCTGCCATGATCGGAGCACTCCATTCATCATCGCTGGCCAGCAAATTGCACGGGCTGGTGGACGTGTAGTTCGCTCCGTCGCGCCGCAGCACAAACGTTCCCACAAGATGCCCAGTCGGTCCGCAGACGAAAGCCGTCTTATTCCAGTACTGTTTGGGGAATGCTCTGGCCGTATACAATGCATGGCCCGCTCCGGCCGTGTAGCCGCCGAACTGGTCCACCTGCCGGATGTTTTCGGTGATCGGCTTAAACTTGTACGTATCCGCGATCGTCCCCAAAGTCGGCGGCGACCAGCCTCGCACGCTTTCGTAGTACCGATTTGGAATCGGCACAAACATGCTGGGATTGTGATTGGCCGTCGAGCCAAAAATCAGACCGTCTTCGCTGATGCCCAGTCCCCACGTGTTGTTGTTGCTGGAACGAATAAATTCCAGATCAGTAACTTTGGGCGGATCGGTCTGTGACAGTTTGAACCGCCAGAATCCCATTCGAAACGTCTGAGCCGGCTTGCCATCCACATGCGGCGTGCTGTTATTGTAGCCCTGCATCGCCCAGACCCAATTGTCCAGGCCATAGCGAAAATTGCTAACGCCGCCATGAGTGTCACCTAATGCCCAGTTGGTGATCAGCTGTGTCTTTTGGTCAGCTTTATCGTCGCCGTCCGTGTCCTTCAGGTATATCGTTTCTGTTCCGTTCTGCACGACCGCACCACCGCGAATGATGACGATGGCCGTGGGAATGCTCAGCCCTTCCGCAAACACCGTAAACTTGTCGGCCACGTGGTCACCGTCGGTGTCTTCGCAGATGCGAATGCGGTCTCGGTTTTTGCCGAGTTCGTTGGGGTAGTCGACTGTTTCACAAACCCACAATCGCCCGCGTTCGTCCCAGGTCATGGCAATCGGCTTTCCGTGTGAGCCGCCGGCGCTCACAAAATTCCGTTCGTCCGCGTACAACCGCACCGCCATACCTTCCGGCGTGACGTAATGCTTCAACGATTCTTCTGGCGACAGTGGTTGCTGCATCGTCGTGCGAGGCTTCCCCTGAACGCCCCACTTTTGTCCCGGCGTGTAATTCGGAATCTTCGGCCCGACGTCCATGTATTCGAACGGTGCGACGTCCGAGGGAATCTGCGTCATTTGCGGCGCTGCAAACGTGTCGGCGTCGTGATGAGGAGGCACCACAGACGGATCCTCACCACAAGCCCATCGGATGCCTCGCTCCACGAGGTTTTGAAAGCCTGCGTTTCCGAATGTTCGCTCATCGTGTCCCCAGGCCGTGTAGAACACTCGGCCCTTCCCATGAGTTCTCACCCACGTCCACGGTTCGCGTTTGTTACCGTCGGCCTGGTCGCCTTCGATTCGAAATTCCAGCACCGTGCGATCTTTTTCGTTATGGCGATGATGGATGTACGTCTCATCCCAGCTCGTAAAACTGCCGTAGCCTTTCATAATGGGATGCTGCGGTTCAGCAATCGATGTCGTAAACACCTGCCCGCCGTGTCTCAAAAACTGCGCTCCCATTAACGCAACCATGTCGGCGTTGTTGCGCCAACAGTAGGTGGCGCAGTGCAGCGGGATGAAGCCCTTCCCACTGGCGACGTAATCCAGCACGGCCCTGGCCTGAGCGTCCTCAATGCGATCGATGTTGGCGTACAACACCAGCCCATCAAAGTTCCCCAGCGTTTCGGCGGAGAGGTCTTCCATGCGATCCGTGTATTTCAGATCAACACCACGCGGCTCGAGTGCTTCAGCCAACTGCTGAAACCGAGCTTCCGGGCGATGATGCCCGTTGTCGCCCATGAACAGCAGCTTCAGGTCGGCGGCGGACGCGGATGAGGCTGTAACAAACAGCAGCACATACAAGAACAAGGTCGAAGTATTTCGTTTCATCATTTCTGCTTCGCTTAGCGGTCGTGCAACAGACGTTTGTCAGTGCAGTAATTCCAATGTGCCGTGGCTTGCAGGCAAGCCTTCCAGATCTCTAAAAGAAATCCGGTGTACGCGGTTCTCCGTGTGAGTTTCCGTCGCGCGTCATCAACTGCCGCAGCAACTCGGGTTCGAGTTGTTCGCCAATGAATCGCACCGAACCATCGCCCAGCAACACCTGAGCTCCTCCAAAATGATACGAGGACATTACACCGTTTGATTCGTGCAATGCATCTCCCGGCGCATTGATTTCAGGCTCGTCTGTCGCGGTACTTACGTCCTTCGGTCGAGTCCAAACGATCGGCTTCCCACAGGTTTCCGCAACCATCAATGTGTTCGCGAGACCATCAGTAAACGCATTAATCTTAACATATTCGCGATCGCCGAATGCCGTTCCCGGTCCGGTCACCGCGGAATAGGCCGATAAAAATCTGTCGTGGTCATCAAGTCGAAACGGCCGCGCGGGACAATCCAGCGTCTGAACAACCACCCCCGCCAGCGGTGCGTTGTCTGGATGCTCCCACGTCGCGTCGTGGTTGTAGCGTTCATAAAGCGGGGCCTGGTCCAGGAAAGGCAGTACAGTGACGCGCCACGAACGGTCAAACTTCGGCTGGACGGCAATCGGAAACATACTGTTGACATCGTGGTAGTTGTGCAACGCAAGCCCGATTTGCTTGAGATTATTTTTGCACTGAGTTCGCATTGCGGCTGGTGGCCCAGAAGCCCCACTTGAAGGCTGGAAGACGACTGGGAGCAAGAATCCACAACACAAACCGATGAGTGCCAGGCGTCCGACAGATTCCCAAGAGTTGCCTGCCTCGCGGTACTTCCTAAGAGTTCGCATCGCCGCCTGAAGGGCAATGAGGATTAGCATGAGAAGCAGGGCAGAGATCATGGGACCGCGCAGAGGTTGCAACACGCTCGGTCGAGACAGGTCTACCCACAAAACCATGACAGGCGGCAGGCCCACAAGTAAAGCCGTCCGCGCCACGCATTCCCATTTAGCGCCCCGCACACGGATTGAGAAAACCAGGAGCGTTGCGACCACGAACATCAAAAATATTGGCAAGCCACCGAGACCGTAATTGGTCAGCGGCCACCATGAAGGAGGAAAGTCGTGCATATCAGATTTCCCCACCGTCTATCACGGCGTCATGCCGATAACAGGACGCAAAAAAGCGGACTCAAACGTCAACGCCAATATCGATCTCGATTCTGAGTAGGCGTTCTCCATGATAGTGCCCACGCACCGGATAGACTCCATCACCATATCCCGTTTTGCAGAAAAACATGGTGGGCGAATCGGGCAGGCCGATCGGAACTTCGCCCCACGGGGCGTTGTTGACGTTAATCCTGTCGAAGGAATTATGTGTGTAGACATAGAAGGGTCCATCCGGGATTATTGTGGGTAGAGGTCGAGTCCTCCGCAGTAGAAGAGGATGGCGGTTTTGAAGTTGTCGCGGTTTCGGTATCCGCCGACTCTTCGTTTGATGGCCATGATTTTGCTGTTCATTCCTTCGGCGACGGCGTTTGTGATTCCGTGAGTGCAGTAGCTCACCACATTGGCTAAGCGTTCTTTGATCGTGCGAGCGACTTTCTTCATTGGCTCCAGCTTTGTGTGGATGACTCGCTTGTACCAGTCATTGAAGAACATCGTGGCCTCTGCCGGAGTGTCATGAACCCAGAGGTCTCGCAGCATTTCCTTGTAGGCCCACGCTTTGCCCGTGAGTAACTCTGCCTTCCATGCGGCATCAAAGCGTTCCTGCTGTTTCTCGGTAAGATTCTCCTGGCCTGAAAGCCACAGATACCGAGTTCCCGTCAATCGATCATCGCCTTCGGCGCGAAGCTTCTTCTGCTCCGACCGACGGACCTTGTCGACGGCTTCGGTCGCCAGCTTCATGATGTGAAAGCGGTCGTGCACAATCTTCTGTTCGGCCAATGCAATGTTGCCTTTGGTGCTCTTGACGTATGCGGCACTCATGTCCATCGCAACCGCCTCCACAGACTGCTTTTCACTGTCTGAAAGCTGATCGAAACAGGCATCAGCGGCTGCCGTGTCATGACCATCGGAAATCGCTTCGACAGTGCTCTTGTCCAGATCGTAGATCAGCGTGATGTAGTTGTGTCCTTTTCGAAAGGCTTTCTCGTCGATGCCGATTCGAGGGAGGTTCTTCGATTGTTTGCGATCCTTCCCGCGAGCCACCGCCTTCTGCAGAATGTGCCACGATTCATCCCATGAGATCCCCAGAATGCTGCACGCCCCTTTCACGGTTTGTGTGGCCAGAAGAACGTCGATGGCGAAGCGTTCAAAGAACAATGAGAAGCGGCTGTTCTTTTCCGCCCAGGGAAGCCTGATCTGTTTGACGCCATGATCCGGGCACTTCACGCGAGGCGTGCGGGCATGAAGGATGGTCGCAAATTGCATCGTGTCCAGATGCCGCCATTTGCGAGACTTCGTGTGGTCATAGCACGGCAGCTGCCTGTCGCAATCCGGACAGCAAAAAGTTTCGCCCTCGCCATGTTCGACGAAAACGTCGACCTGTTGAGCTTCCATATCCAGCTGAACGTCCGCCACAAACCACGGCCCCGTCAGTCCCAAAATCTGTTCGTAAAAGTCTGTTCCCTGCATCCCACGAAAACTAACGAATTAACGCCTCACCCACAAAGAACCCGGATGGACCCATAGAAGTACATCGGAGGGAAGTGCGAGTATTCCGGAATGCTGGCAACATACTCCGTTATCTCGAGTTCCAGCGATGGTGAAACCGAGCCTTCGATTTGCTCCGTCACTGGTCCGCGCGGCGTTGTCTTTAGACCAAATCGTTTTCTGATTTGATTCAACAGTCGACGATCACTCGCTTTGTTGATCACACCGATGCGCTCCGGGCCGGTTTCGCACCAATGCAATTCCAACTCCTTCTGATCCGCCACAACGAGTTTGGCGGAATCGATTCCAACCGTCCCCAGTTCCTGACATCTGTCTGCATGTGTCGCATCATCCAACTGAATTTCGATCCGGCCGACGCGGATTGACCCATTTTCGCGGCGACGAACGGTGCCAACGATTGGAAAGTCTCCCAAAGGCACACCTTCCACGACGACATCAGGTATGGACTGCGGGTCCGATATCGAAACCGTGCCGGAATCGATTCGCACTCCACCGAGCTGCAGCGTTCTTACCGTGACATCAGCTCCTTCAGGATCGAATTCAACGCCGAGCATCTTGCCTGGTTCGCTCCGCACCAATTCGTCCTCTTCTGCGGCGGTGATCGGAATCTTCAGCATCCCGAACGCGCTCGCGACACCCAAACCGCCGACCAACACAGCAACACCAACGCGACCGCTATCGAATCGGGTCCACGCGGAATCCATCAGACCGACCAAAAAGAAAAGAGCGGCCAGCCAGCGTGCCGCGCGGATGCGACACGCTGCGAAAGTTGCGATCACCCACGAAGCCGCCGTCATGCCAATCATGGCAATGTATGGACGGTTGTTCTGCTCCGGCAGCCCATGCGCGAACAGCAGGATCAGTCCGTAGATCCCTCCAGCGCCAAAGAGCGCGACCAGGAAGCCGCGGCCAGTTTTCAGAGTGTCCCACATCTAGTTGCCCTACCGGCAGCGAACGCCTATCCCAGCGTAAACTCCGGCAGCTTCACAATTTCGCCGCCCTTCAACGCCGACTCATGAGCGCAAATGCCCACGCAGGTCCAGTTGGCGCTTGTGACGGCGTTCGGCATTGGATCCCGGTCTTCCAGAATGGCACTCACCATTTCATGCACCAGATGAGGATGACTACCGCCGTGGCCGCCGCCCTGAATAAAGCTTAGGTGATCCGCGTCGTGGATTTCCTGGGGCTGAGTGAACTTCTGAATTTCCTTTGGTAGCAAATGAGCGAAGTCGGGCACTTCTACCTTTTCCGGAATCTCATGTTCAGGCTTCTTCGCTGTGTGAATCACGTGCGGTTCGTTTTCAATCAGCGTCCACTCGAAACTCTTCTTCGTACCGTACACGTCGAAACTCTCACGATACTGCCGAGCGACATCGTATAGGAATCGCCAAATGTGAGCCGTCACGTCGCTGTCTTTGAGCTTAATGTGACAGCTTTCCACGGCAAACTTGTTGCCCGACTTCTTCGCGATGTCATCGCGCACAGTTCCTGAACCGAAGCAACTGACCTGCTCGGCCAGTGAATTCATCAGACCCAGACACGGACTCACCACGTGAGTCGCGTAGTGCATGGGGATCATTTCTTCCCAGTAGCTGGGCCAGCCGTCCATGTCCTGCGGATGCGATGCCGCGAGGTGTTGGATTTTGCCGAGTTCTCCCTTGTCGTACAAATCTTTGATGTACAAAAATTCGCGGCTGTACACGACAGTTTCCGCCATCATGTATTTCAGCCCGGTTTCGTTAACCTTCTCGACAATCTTGCGACAGTCCTCAATCGTTGTCGCCATCGGAACGGTACACATCACGTGCTTACCGGCATCCAGCGCCTTCAAAGACATCCAGGCGTGGTCTGGAATCGGGCTGTTGATGTGGACGTAGTCAATGTTCGGATCGGCGAGCACCTGATCGTAATCGGTGTAACGTTTCTCGATGCCGAACTGGTCGCCGACCTTATTCATCTCCGCTTCATTGCGTCGGCAGATGGCCGCGACGTTGGCGTTTGGATGAGCCTGATAAATAGGAATGAACTCGGACCCAAAACCCAACCCGATCATGGCGACGTTTAACTGACTCATTCGACCCCTCATTAGTAAACTGACTGAACAATGTCCTGAAATTGCCGCAAAAAGGATACACAGAAGGACTTGCGACCGGAAGCGACATGAACGGATCGAATTGACAACCGCGTTCTGCACACAGAATCTCGAAAAGAGCCCGCGTCGACCGGATTGCCGGCAGCTGACTAGGTAATTTCTGTCGCAACCAGCCCCGTGAGTCTCCTGAATTGACACGATGTTTCCAATTTGCATCGTCGCCGCAAAACCGACGCAACGTGAATGTTACGGCGGGATAACCGTGTCGAACAACGCGTTTATTCCAGTTGCCGACTCAATCCAATCAGCACTCCATCTATCGTGGGCGTCCTTAATGGGAACATTTTTTGTTTGCTGATTATGGGGTCCTCAGATGGCAAAGCGACGCGCGCGAGCGGACATTCTTCGTTTGGAATCCTTTGAACCAATGGTCCTGATGTCGGCCACGATTCAAGGCACCGATTCCGCCGATTGGATCTCAGCCGATGAGCAGAACAACCTGATTCTGGCTCTCGGCGGCGACGACGAAATCTATGCTCCATTGGGCGACAATCAGATCGATGGCGGGGCCGGCCAGGATACGCTCGTCATCTATGAAGGCGTTCAGGCCGACTTCGACCTTGTGCGAACAGCCGACGGGCAAACCTACGTCGAAGGCCCGGCGCTGAACGGCGGCGTCAATGTTAATGTCCTGACCAACGTCGAACGCATTCTGTTTTTGGATGGCGCAATTAACGTGGCCGACATTCCCATCGGCGGCGAACCTCCGATTGATCCACCGGTCGACCCTCCCGTCGATCCGCCCGTCGATCCGCCTGTTGATCCGCCTGTTGATCCGCCTGTTGATCCACCAACAGCGAACATCGTCGGTACCGACGCGGGCGAATGGCTTTCCGGCAGTGACACCGACGACATTATTGACGCTCGCGGCGGCAATGACGAAATCTACGCGCCGTCCGGAGACAACTTTATCTTTGGTGGAGCGGGTTCGGACGCGTTGATCGTTTACGAAGGCGTTGCGGCTGATTTTGACGTCGTACGTTTTAGCGACGGCGTGGTCACCGTCACCGGCCCCGGTATCAACGGCCAGCCGAACACCAACGTCCTTTACGATGTGGAGCGCATCCTGTTTAACGATGGCAGCGTCTTCGTGGACTCATTGCCAGTCACGCCCGGCAACGGCCCAACTCCTCCCGGCGGCCCGACTGATCCGACTTATGGCGTGATTGGTCTGGAAACGAGCGTCATTAGCGTTAACGAAGCGGCAGGCAGCATCGACATCGCAATTCTGCGGACAAATGGATCTGACGGGGCGATTACGGTCGACTACCAAACCGTGGCCGCCACCGCGACGGACGGTCAGGACTACCAGGGAGTCTCAGGGACAGCCACGTTTGCCGACGGCCAGACCAGCGCGATTGTGTCTGTTCAGGTGCAGGACGATTCAGACTTCGAAGGTGACGAAACGTTTACCTTTACTATCGACAATGTGACGGGCGGAGCAACTCTGCTGTCACCTCGCACAGCCACAATTACAATCGTCGACGACGAATCCCCAGCGACGGCATTGTTCAGCTACGACAACTTTAACAACACCAATAACCTGAACCTTAACGGAGACGCGACCAGATCAGGCAACCGGCTGCAGCTGACCGACACGGTCGACTACGAAACCGGAAGCGTCTTCCTGCTGCAACCGCTGGCCATCGACGCCGACACCTCGTTCAGCACCAACTTCACATTCCAAATTGGCGGCGGAGCGGACGGCGCGGATGGCTTGGCCTTCGTCCTGCAAAACAGCGGTAACGGCAGCAACGCTTTGGGACTGGGCGGCGGAGCTGTCGGTTACGCAGGAATTCCTCAAAGCCTTGCCATTGAATTCGACACTTACGACAACGGCCCGGCAGACCCCAGTGACAACCACATCGATATTCTTCGAGACGGCGACGTCGACAACGAATTGGCCAGCGGCACGCCAGCTTTCAACCTGAATGACGGCACCGCCTTGACGGCGTGGATCGACTACGACGGCGACACGAACGTGTTAGAAGTCTACCTGTCAGACACCGACCTGAAACCGGCAACCGCTACCGTCTCATCGACCGTGGATATTGCTGACGTGCTGGGCAATCGCGCGTTCATGGGCTTCACGGCCGCGACCGGGGGGCTGAACAACGCTCACGAGCTGCTTGACTGGGAAGTCAGCAGCAACTCACAACTGTTGCCCGCTCCGCCAACGTCCGGATCGCTGACGACAGAAACCGTCGTGAGTGGATTCGTAAAGCCAACGGCCGTTGATTGGTCGCCGGACGGCGAGAATATGTACATTTCCGAACAGGGCGGCGTGGTTCAGGTGTTGCGAAACGGCCAGCTGTCGACCTTCATCGATTTCAGCGACGAAGTAAACGGAACTCGGGACCGCGGCCTGCTGGACATCGCCGTCCATCCCGACTTCGAAAACAATCCGTACGTCTATTTGCTGTACACCTACGATCCGCCGGAAGTGTATGAAAATACTGGCGACAACCTGGCGGGGCCAGACAAGAACGGCAATCGAGCAGGCCGGTTGACTCGCGTGACCGCCGACACGGCCACTAGCTACACCACCTTTGTCGAAGGCAGCGAAGTCACATTGCTGGGCGAAAACAGCACGTGGGACAACTTCAATGCCTTCGCCAACAGCACGAACGACTTCACCGAACCGCCCGCTGGCATCAATCCGAATGGCACCAACGTACAGGACTTCATCGCGTCTGACAGCGAATCGCACACCGTGGGTTCTGTTGAATTCGGCACCGATGGAGCTCTGTACGTCACGATCGGAGACGGTGCATCGTACAACCGTGTTGATGATCGAGCCGTGCGAGTTCAGGATATCGACAACCTGTCTGGCAAGGTGTTGCGAGTCGACCCGCTGACCGGCGACGGGCTTTCCGACAATCCCTTCTTCAACGGCGATGCCGATGCAAACCGGTCGAAGGTGTATCAGCTTGGTGTGAGAAACTCGTTCCGCATGGCGATCGATCCGGTGACGGGACTTGTTTACACGGGCGACGTCGGTTGGGGCACATGGGAAGAGATCAACGTCGGCGGGCCCGGCAGCAACTTCGGCTGGCCCTACTTTGAAGGAAGCGACACGGGCAGCCAGCAACAGGCCGCCTATTCGCAGCTGACGGAAGCTCAGCAATTCTACAACAGCGGAGCGGAAGTCACGGCTCCACTGGTGGCATTGAACCACGCTAGCACGGGAATCAACGCGATTGTGATGGGCGATGTCTACCGCGGTTCAGCGTACCCGACCGAATACTACGGCGATATCTTCTTTAACGACCTCGGCCAGGGCGTGGTGCGTAATGTGAGTCTTGACGCGGCTGGAAATGTGACCGCCGTCGATACGTTTGATACAGGAGCCAACGTTGTAGTGATGATTCAGCAGGGTCCCGACGGCCTGCTGTACTACGTAGACTTAGACGACGGCGAAGTTGGACGCTGGGTCTTTGAATAAGCCGGTGTCTGACGTCACGGCGAAACCGGAGGCGGTCATTTGACAACTTCCGAGCTCTCACACGGTGGCTGCTATTTCACAGGTAACTCAAAGCATGCGGCTTCCAGTTCGCTGCGCACCAGCAGCCGGTTGCCGTACAGGCACAGCGTGTTCCAGCACACTCCGTCGATGGTCGAGCATTCGCCCAGCTTGTCGTAAGCTTCCGGCGTCGGGTTGACCAGGTATAGCGAACCGGATTCGCCGTGGATCAAAAGCTGATCGTTCACCAATAGTATTTGACCATGCCCAAACCTTCCGCGCGCCTTCCAGATTCGATCGCCGTCGGTTAACCGAGCACATTCGAGAAACCCGTTGGATAACGAATACGCATGACCTTCATACACGACGGGACTTGTCAGTTTGGTTTTTAGCGATCGCGTGTTGAACCACTCCTTTTCGGGGCGAACGGAATCGCCTTCGTCGTGCAGAGTAATCAGCAAACCACCGCCGTCGCTGTAACCTTTGCTCGCCAGAACCTGGTTGTCGTTGACGACGGTCACCTGCGACGTGTTGGCGTAGCCATCGCTTTTTCCGGGGCGCGGCCAGCTCCACAACATTTCGCCGTTATCAGGGCGAAAGCCCATCACCTTCGTTTCACCAGTCAGCAGAATTTGTTCGACGCCGGCCACTGTCGCCAACACGGGCGACCCGTACGCAATCATCTCGTCACCGCTACGCCAAACTAAGCTGCCTGAGTTGCGGTCGAAGGCCAGCAGAGTCGACTTGTCGCCTTCCGTCGGTCCGCCGCCAGGCACAATCACGAGGTCGCCGAAGATTAACGGCGAACCAGACCGGCCCCATGCCAGTTTAGAATTTGATTCGTAATGAACATCCAGTCCTTCGCTGTCCGGCATGGATGCGATCTCAAGCCCCAGCAGTTCGTTCAGATCAACCTGCCACGCCACCGTCCCGTCGCTTCCATTCAGACACACGAAGTTCCCGACCGCTCCGACCGCGTAGACCTTGCCGTCGAAAATGGTGGGAGTTGATCGCGGCCCGGTCCGGCCCATGTTCATGGCGTCGCGATGCCGTGCCGCATGCTGGTACATCCACTGCAGTTTGCCGGTTTCGATTTCGTAGCACGTGACGCATTCCTGGTCCTGCCGCTGTTCCATCGTGACGGCGAATCCGTTGCGAGCCACGAAGCCAGCCCAACCTTTTCCGATCGGTTGCCGCCAGAGCGGCTCCATGTCCGAAAATTGATCCGCATCGATCACAAAATCTGTCGCGACGATTCCGTTTTGGTCGGGGCCGAGAAACCGAGGAAAGTCCTGAGGCGTTTCGGTAAGTAGATCTACAGACGCATCGGTGAGTTCGATGTCGGCGGGTGGCACTTCCGGTCGAGCAGCCCAGATCGGCTCTAACCGCACAAACGTCGCGTCGCCGCCGTTGACGGGACGAAAAATCGCCAGAAAAGCGAAGGGCAATGCCATGGCAATGGCACTCGCGCTAAGCCGCTGCCACCATTTCCAGCGGCTAAAAATCATGAACCACCCCACCCACAGCAGCAGCAACAACATGACCCCAATCGCCGACGCAAACATGACGGTGTCGAGGCCAATCGACAGCATGTCTTCGATTTGACTGTTGAATGCAAAGGCAAAAACGATAATCGACACTGCCATGCCCGTCAGCAGCAGCATTTTGCGAGGTACAGCCGGTTGCCGTACGGGTGGTGACGCCGGAGTTGACGGCGGATTCTGAGGTTCGACTTGGCTCATTTTTCGGCCCGGTAACTGTTCTGGAAGGCTTTGACCCGAATGGCGTTCGCCCGTAGACTGCGGCCCGCACAGTGCGATGTGAGTTGTTCGCCAGGTTAGCGATATTTCTTCGCTTTGAATACCGCAGGTACCAAGGTTTCAATGAATCGTTTCAGTCATCTTGCCACCGACTTTTATTCCAACATGCATCTGAATACCGAGATGCCGTTGCCGAGTACTCGGGACGCCGTGCTGGAATTCTTCGGCCGCGTGCAGAAGTCGTATCCGAGCATGCGAAATTTCTATACGCGCGAAAACGGCGACTTCGTGATGGAGGAGGACAAGGATCAGCCGCACCACCGCTGGCTGTCGCTGGAACCTCGCCGCATCTGCAGTGGCTTCGTTAATCCGGAAGACACAGAAGACGCGGCCGAACAGCACAAATTGATTTTGGAACTCGTGCCTTACATGCTGACCGTGAGCCCGCTGGACTGCGAAGCGCTGGACTACATGATGGGCTTCGACTTCACGTATCAGGGGAACCACGATCTGCTGGTCGCCAAAGCTCTGGGCTGTTCACCGGCGTTCGAACGATTGCCAAACCTTGAGGGCGCGACCGTTCTGAATTTTGAACCGAGCCTGACAATCAGCCTCGAAGAATCCTGCCGCCTGCAGGCGCGCCTGATGGTCGAAACTCGAACGAACGCCTACCACGTGCGACGCGACGAATTTCCGGAAGAACACATCAGCGTATTCTTCACCGTCCGGCAGTACGGCAGCCTTGAACACGACGCGTCGTTCGCCGATCGCATGGTGCAGTTGCGAGACAAGTGCGAAGAACTGCTTGAAGATTTTGTCATTGATGAGGTGCTGGTGCCACTTAGCCAGGCCATCGCCGCTTCGTAGAACCAGCTGTACGAAATTACTTTTTATGCACGCCACCCTGCAACCTGCTGTTGCTGACCTGATCGCCCGTGAGGACCTTTCGTCGGAGTCTGTCCAGAAGTGTATTGGCGCGATGATGGACGGGGAATGTGACCCCGTCGACATGGCGGCATGGCTGACCGCGATGGCTTGCAAAGGGCCTGTTGCCAACGAACTGGTCGGCGCTGCTCAAGCCATGCGCGACCGAGCGGCGCGGATTACCAGTCGACGGCAGCCTCTGCTGGACACCTGCGGCACGGGCGGCGACAAGCTGCACACTTTCAACATCAGCACGGCAACGGCGATCGTGTCTGCCGCCTGCGGCGTGAATGTAGCAAAGCACGGAAACCGGAGTGTGTCCAGCAGCAGCGGCAGCGCCGATGTTCTGGAAACGCTGGGCGTAAATATCCAGCTCACAGCCGAACAGGCGGCGAAATGCCTCGACGAAATCGGCATCGCATTCTGCTTTGCTCCCCTGGTTCACGGAGCAATGAAACACGCCGCCCCCATTCGCAAAGCGCTGGGCTTTCCCACAATTTTCAACCTACTCGGCCCACTCACAAATCCCGCCGGCGCTGAATACCAACTGCTCGGTGCCAGTTCGGATAGTCGAGCTCGCCTGTTGGCATCCGCGCTAAGCGTCCTCGGCTGCCGAAAGGCGATCGTCGTTTGCGGCAACAACGAACTGGATGAAGTCTGCCTGTGGGGGCCGACTGCGGCGTTCACGGTAACGTCCGGTGAAGTGACGCAGTCTCGCTGGACGCCGGAAGACTTCGGGCTGCCGACCTGTACCGTGGACGAATTGCGAGTTCAGTCGGCGGCACAAAGTGCGGACGTGATTCGGCGAATCCTGGAAGGTGAAACGTCGGGGGCAGCGGATATTGTCACCGCCAACACGGCCGCTGCCTTGCTGGCGGCCGAGCAGGCAACCAGTCTTTCGGAAGCTGTTGCGAAAGTGCGTCAAACCCTGGCTGACGGTGTCGCTGCCAGCAAGCTGAACGAACTGGTGGAGTGGACTCAGGCGGTGTAGGACCGTCTATTCGCTGACGTTGTCGCGGCTTAGCGCCATGTAAGCGGCAACGCCGCCCAAAGCCGCCGCGGCGACTCCGTACTTTTGCCCCGTACTCATACGGCGGACCCGATTTGACTGGCCCCGCACGATAGGCTTATCGCTGACAACAAGTGCGACGTCCTTCACCGATTTCGGCGGAGCGGTTCCGTGCCGCCATGTTCGGATCGGGTACAGCCATTCACCAGTTTGCAGCACGCACACCGAGCCGTGTGAAATCGCGAATGAAAACCGGCCGTCCGCGTCGGTCTTTGCCAATGCAGGGACAGCAGATTTATTCTGGGCTGACTGAATTCTGACGCCGACTGTCACGCCAGTGAGACTCTTGCCAGCTGCGTCCAGCACGCGTCCCTGCAATGTACCCTGCGGCGACAATTCGACGTTGAGCAGTTCGAAGCGATCAGCTTTCTCACCGGCACCAATACGGGAATCCAGTTTGCCAGCAGGGCCGGCATCGGATCCGTGAGCGAAAGAAGTGATGCAGGCAGCCAGAAGCATGACGAGAGCGGGACGATACATTTCTTCATCCTTGAAGAACGACACCGATCGTGAACTTTGATCGACGTCATGAGGCGTAGATGCCTTTTAACTCGTCCAGCCGCAACAACTGCCCTTATCAATGGCAGCCGAAAAACGAGTCACAGCGGCAGATGCGGAATCCACTTTGCCCCTCTTACCTGATCGATACCTGTGCTTGATAAGCCTTGACGAATGCAACCATCGTGCGGCCCGTTACTTCCGCAGGTCGTACTCTTTAATCTTGCGGTAGAGCGTGCGTTCGCCGATGCCCAGCAGTCGAGCCGTTTCTTCGCGGTTACCGTCGGTTAAGTCGAGGGCTCGCTGGATGTAGTACTTTTCGACTTCGCTGAGCGGTCGGCCGATCAGCGCGTCAGCACCGCTGGCTGCATCGCCTTCAGAACTGCCGTCGTCATGAGCCACCAGCGGCGCGATGTCGGCGGGAAGCCCGTCGACATCCAGCAGCCCGTCGGTGTCCATCACCAGCATGCTTTCGATGGTGTTCCGCAGCTGCCGGATGTTGCCCGGCCAGTGGTAACTTAACAACGCCTTGCGGGCTGTTCTGGAAAAGCCCTCCACTTCCTTGCCGATTCGTTTCGACAGATCCTTCAGAAAGTGTTCCATCAACAGCGGGATATCGCCCGGCCGTTCTCGCAGCGGCGGCAGATCGATGGCGACAACGTTCAGCCGATAGTACAGGTCCTCGCGAAACGTTCCTTCGTCCACCATCTTTTTCAAGTTGGCATTCGTCGCCGCCACCAGACGCACATTGATGTCCAGTTCGTCGTTGGCGCCTAGCCGAGTGATCTTGCGTTCTTCGAGGACTCGCAGCATTTTCACCTGCGTGTCCATCGGCATTTCGCCAACTTCATCCAGAAACAACGTGCCGCCGTTGGCGTGTTCGAACTTGCCGATTCGCCGTCCGGACGCGCCGGTGAACGCCCCCTGTTCGTGACCGAACAGTTCGCTTTCCAGAATGCTGTCCGGCAGCGCAGAAATGTTCAGCGGGACGAATGGCTTGCTCTTGCGATGGCTGTTTTGATGAATGGCCTTGGCGACCAGCTCTTTGCCGGTCCCGTTTTCGCCCTGAATCAAAATGGTGGAATCCGTCGGCGAAACGTTCTTCAGGATCTCAATGATGCGATGCATCTGAGAACTGTTGCCAATCACACCTTCGAACCCGAAACGTTCTTCCAGAGAACGTCGCAGTTCTGCGTTGCGGCGAATCAGCCGCAATCGCGCCGATGCTTTCTCGACGGCCGACCTTAGTTCGCTAATGTCCAGCGGCTTGGTCAGGTAGGTGTAGGCTCCGTGCTGCATCGCCGTGACAGCGGACGTAATTGAACCGTGTCCGGTCAGCACGATGACTTCGGCGTCGGGCAATTCTTCCTTAACCTGAGTCAGAATTTCCAGTCCGTCGACGTCATCCATCTGCAGATCGGTCACGACGACATCCCACGATTCGCCGGACACCATCTTCGATCCCGCCGCGCCGGAACCTGCCACTCGACATTCGCAGTTGATGCGTTCCAGACTTTCGGCCACTGCCTGCGCATGACTTTCGTCGTCGTCCACGACAAGCACGCGGACGGGAATGGAACTTAAATCCGGAACGTCATTTTTGCCGTCGGCCATGTGTTATTGACGGGTCTGTTTGGTTTTTGAGCCCATTCAGTTAATGGGCTCGTTGGTTAACGGGCAGCAGAATTGTAAAGCGAGTGCCACGGCCGGGTGCGCTGTCGCACGCGATGGTTCCGCCGTGAGCTTCGATGATACGACGAACGGTCGGTAATCCCAGCCCACTACCGCCGGAACGTGTGGAAAAGAACGCCTGAAACATGCGCGTAACGGTTTTTTCGTCCATACCTTCGCCGCTGTCGATCACCTCAAGCGCAATTTTCCCACCACGCATCATCGTCAGAAGTTCCAGTGTCCCCCCATCCGGCATGGCCTGCAATGCGTTGCGAGCAAGGTTGCGGAGCACCTGCTTGATGAGCCCGGGGTCCAGCCTCGCGATCGGCAAGTTGGCATCCAGCAGCGGCCGCAGCTCAACCCCCCGACCTTCGGCCTGAGGCGTCAGAAACTTCAGAAACTCCTGAACCTCGTCGTTCAGACTGCATTCGACCAGATCAGGCTCGCCAGCCTTCGCAAACTGCAGGAAGTCGTTGAGAACGTCTTCCATGTTCAGACATTCTTTTTGCAGCTTTGCCACCCGGTCGATCATACGACGCGAATTCGGCGACGCCTCGGCATCCAGATCTTCCGCCAGCAATTCCAGATTCATGCGAATCGTAGACAGCGGATTACGAATCTCATGAGCCAGACCGCCAGCGATCGTTGCCAGCTCAGTGGTCTGAGCCTGCAAGCGTTCGCGTTCGTCAGGTTGTAGGTTTGAATCCATTGGCCGTACTGAATTCAGAGAATCGTGATTCGCAGTCTAAGAGGGCAGAACGCAGATACGTTTGCAAAATTCCAACCGTGTGCTGATGCGCCCTCATCGTCCTTCGTGGCCGCAGCATCTGCGTTAACGCAAGATCCGCGAACAACGGACGAGGAGAAAACACAAGAACGAAAAAGAGGCCCGGCCTTCAACAAGCCGGGCCTCTTCCCTTCGGTCACCCGTATTCACTGTTCCGACTAGTCGTCGGTGTCATCTTCGCCGTCGCCATCGGTGCCGCCCTGTTCGGCCAGCACAGCTTTGCGAGACAACTTCACTCGGTTCTGATCGTCGACAGCAATGACTTTCACTTCCAGAATGTCGCCGACGTTGCACACGTCGTTGACGTTCTTGACGAAGCCGTCAGACAGCTCGCTGATGTGACACAGTCCGTCTTTGCCCGGTGCGATTTCGATAAACGCACCGAAGTCTTTGATCGATGTCACCTTGCCGGAATAGATTCGGCCAGGCTGAATTTCTTCAGTCAACGCTTCGATGCGAGCCAAGGCTGCGTCGGCTGCTGCACCGTTGACGGCGGAAATGGTGACAGTACCGTCTTCGGCGATGTCGATTGTCGCACCGGATTCTTCCTGAATGGCACGAATCGTCTTGCCGCCAGGACCGATCAGCAGACCGATTTTTTCCGGGTTGATGGACGTCTGAACCAGTTTCGGAGCTGAATCCGAAACAGAAGCTCGTGGGCGTCGAATGCAGCTTAGCATTTCGCGAAGCAGTTCTTTCCGAGCCTTCAAGGCCTGATCCAGCGTCGCGCGAATGATTTCTTCGCTGATGCCTTCGTTTTTCAGGTCCAGCTGAATGCCGGTCACACCGCGACCGGTACCGGCCACTTTAAAGTCCATGTCGCCGAAGTGATCTTCGTCGCCCATGATATCCGTAAGCAGCGTCCACTTGTCGCCTTCGTCGACGATCCCGATTGAGATCCCCGCGACAGGCTGCAGAATGGGCACTCCAGCGTCCATCAGCCCCAGTGTGGCACTACACACAGACGCCATGGAACTGCTGCCGTTCGATTCCAGAATGTCCGAGATCACTCGGATCGTGTATGGAAACTTGTCGTCCGCAGGAATCACCGAAGCGACCGATCGTTCGGCCAAACATCCATGACCGATTTCTCGACGTCCTGGTCCTCGAATCGGACGACATTCGCCGACCGAAAACGATGGGAAGTAGTAGTGCAGCATGAAGCGTTCTGAGAATTCTCCGAACAGTCCGTCGCTACGCTGCTGGTCACGAGTCGAACCCAACGTGATGGTCGCCAGTGACTGAGTTTCACCTCGCGTAAAGACGGCTGAACCGTGAACTCGTGGAAGAGTTCCGACTTCGCACTTCACGCTACGCAGGTCGGCTGGTGCTCGACCGTCGAGGCGAGTTCCGCTAAGGATCAGTTCGCGAACTGCCTTGGCTTCCAGGCCGTAGAATGCGTCTTTGAACTGAGCCTTCGTGAGGCCATCTGAGGTTTCTTCGGCGTCGCCTGGAAAGTATTGCTCCAGCAACTCGGCCTTCAAAGCACTCATCGCTTCGCCGCGTTCCTGCTTCTTCGTGATGCCCTTGGCGGCTTTCACTTTGCTTAGTGCGCCGGCGAGTTTGTCTGTGAACGGGTTCTCTGGTGCTTCCGGAATTTCCGGTTTGCCAATACCCAGTTCTTTAGCCAGATCTTCCTGCAGTTTGCACAACTGCTTGATGAACTGATGAGCGTGCATGATGGCGTCGCCCATTTCCTTTTCAGGAAGCTGATTGGCAAAGCCTTCGATCATCAGGATCGATTTTTCCGAACCGGCCACGATCAGATCGAGCGTGCTTTCTTCCATCTGGCTGACGGTCGGCATCAGGATCAATTCGTCATTGATCATGCCAAGTCGTACAGCGGCGATGGGGCCCTTGAACGGCATGCCGGAAATCCGCAGAGCGGCGCTGGCACCGTTGATGCTAAGGATGTCCGGGAAGTTTTCACCGTCGCAGGACATGACATTCGACATGATCTGCACTTCGTCGCGGAACCCTTTAGGGAACAGCGGACGAATCGGGCGGTCAGTCAAACGGCAAGTCAGAATTTCGCGCGTGGTCGGTCGACCTTCACGCTTCAGATAGCCGCCGGCAAATTTTCCAGCAGCCGCCAAACGTTCGCGATAATCGACGGTCAACGGGAAGAAGTCGATTCCCGGTCGGGAAGGACCGGTTTGAGCAGCAACGAAGACGCTGGTGTCTCCGTACTGAACCATAACGGCACCACTGGCTTGTTTGGCCAGTTCGCCAGAGCTAAGCGAAAGGGTACGTCCCCCGAACTCACATTCAACAGTGACTTTTTTCACGATCATTCCTTTTTCCGGTCCTACCGGAGCAAAAAGACGGCTGATCGCAGTTCAAAAAGTCAGATTTTCGGCACGTGTAGCAACTTCACGGCATCAAAACAGCAAGCCGCAGATCATTATATTCTGCGAAGTCACGCGAGATCAGGACTGATCGTGTCGTTCTGAAAAGCCGGATGACTTTCCCCGCCGGGACATCCGCGTCCTGGCATCGACATTCGCGTTCAGGGTTAAACAACCTATTAGAAACTCAAACCCGTCAAACAATACGCCTGCAAATTCCGACAACTTTAAAGTTACCCCAGGTGGCGGCAATCCGCTACGAACCTGCGGCAGCAGTCAAACTGGTGGCTTTGGCCACCGACAAACATCACGAACAAACAAAGAAGGCGTTGGCCAAAATTGAAGCCAACGCCTACGCAATTACTTTCGAATACTTAAACGACTCAACATTTCCAAATACTGATCCGGTACATTGTGTTTTAGATAGTCCAACAGTCTACGCCGCCGACTGACCATCCGAAGCAAACCGCGACGAGAAGAATGGTCCTTCTGATTGTCTCGCAGATGCTCCGTCAATACATTGATTTGGTGAGTCAGGCAGGCAATTTGGATCTGAGGTGAACCGGTGTCGTTGTCACTTTGTCCAAACTCTTTGCGAAGCTGTTGCTTCACGTCTCGTGCAATTGGCATATTCAGTCAAAACTTCTGTAAAACGCAACTTCTTAGCTGCTGTCCACTGACGGGACGCTTCAGTAGTTGTGGGGCTGACAAACGTCATTCACCGTTTTTTTGGCGAACAACACTGGTCTGCACCCAACCGCCGAAATCCTGCAACGTCAGTCTGGAACGGGTAAAAAAACAGCAGAACCGACGCCGATTCCGCCACTATCCCCGGGATTGTACCGCGAATCGCCCGCCGATCAATGCAGATTGACACTTCATCGGTCGGCATCCGCCGGGATTTGACGAAAACCCGTTCAACCGCAGGAGAAACGGCAACCGCGTCTTGCAGCGGAAGATCAGCCGAAACAGCCTCGGAACAACACCTGCCGAGGTGCATCAATGCTGGTAGCGGCGTCTATTCGTCGAACAGCCCGGAGCCATCAAATAGCCCCGACCCGTCAATCGCTTCAAGCTGAGCGTCGCTGAGTGAGTGGTCGACCGGAGCGTTCTTGCCGCCAAACAGGATTTCCTGCGTGTCTGTCTTGATGCTCTCCAGATACGCTCGGAGTTCCTGGTACAGGTCGGAGGTGAATTCTTCCGCCTGAATCACGGCCAATGTGCAATCCAGGACCTGCTGATCGCTGACGGCGTCCGGATCGAGTTCCTTGGCAGCAACTCGCAGCTTACTGAGCTTCGGCAGGTAAGCCTGCGTCAGATGCTCGCTTAATTCGCGGGCAAGGTAATCCGCTTTTTTGAGCCGCTCCTTGAGAGGAGTTTCGCTGATGCGCTCGTTCAGTTTCATCTCAGCACCTTCCCTCACCAAATGGACTTCTCTGCAATTCGCAGCGAATCACTCTGGCGGCAGCCAGCGAGGTGCCTTCTCCTTATAGGCATTCAATGCCAACGCCACCCGTTTTTAATGCTGAATGGATTCACGAGCCAGCTGCCGAGCACACTTATAAGCGTGCTTGACCGTGAAGACTCGCGATTCGATTTGTTCGGCCGTGAAATAACGACCGGGCTCGCTGTCGGGCAACCCCGCCAACGAAAGTGTAAGCGGTAACAAGTCCAGGAACTCTTTGTACCGGCGTTGCTGATCAGACGGATCGGCCATTGATTTCTCGGCTCCTGATGCGTTTGACGGGATCTTGCGTTTTCGTGGAGTCGTGATGTCAACTACCCTCCTGGGCGGCGATTACGGTGCTGCTGAATAATGGCTGCGGCCGGGTTGATCGGCGCTGCACTTTCTCCTTCAGCCGCTGCTGGCTTTGGTTCCGGTGGCTTGGCTCCTGTCTCAGATGGATCCGGCAAAGAAACGGCAGTTGTTTCTGCGGCCGGCTGAGGCTGCTCCGCAACCTGTTGCGGTTGTTGCTGATCGGGATATCCGGGCATCTGCTGACCGCGATATGGCTGTTGTTGAGGATACATCGGCATCTGACCGGGCATGCCAGCGTAAGGGTATCCGCCGTACATCTGAGGATATCCCATCGGCTGCTGCATCATCGGCTGATACGGCACCTGGCCGGGCATCATCATCGGCTGTTGAGCGATCACAGTTGTGTCGCCACCCACGTTTCCGCCTGGCATTTGCGGCACCGCTTCAACAGGTTGAGCCGGCGCGGGAGCAGCGGACGCCTGGGCATCCGGAGCGATCGTCTGTTCCGGCGCGGGTTGTTGGGCCGGCATTTCTGTGTTTGGTGTCTGAATAGGCTGCATCTCGGTCAGCGTGTCCGCTCCTGCAACCACGGTCTCTTCTGATACTGCTGACAGGTTACCCGTCACGTCGCTGTTGTCGTCCTTAACGCCTTCGCCTTCCTTCACTACGACGCGAAATTCAAGGCTACCGACAATGACTTTGTCGCCAGGCTGAAGCACCACTTCTTTGCGGATTCGCTCGCCGTTCACCATCGTGCCGTTGGTGCTGCCGAGATCTCGCAATCGAGCTGAAAAATCGTCGACGGTGAAGACGCAATGATGCCGACTCACCAATTCACTGTTGGGACGTAGCTGGCAATCGGTCTCACGTCCGATCAGAAATTTCTTTCTGTCCAGAGGGATCACCTGACCTGCATGTTTGCCACCCACAACATGAAGTTCGACGTTATACATAAAGCTAAATGCTCCTCACGGGCTGGCATGCGCAGCGGAACAGGCCCGTGACAGTTCCAAAAGTTTTTTGACACACTTGCTTAAAATGTAACGAATAACCGAATTTACTTCCAGTAGTTCGTTCAATTTGAAGGACGGGAAAGCCGCATTGCTGTCGGTTTAACGCGATCGCAGGGTTAGTCAAAACACAAGGTCATCTGCATCCTGCGAACTCAACATCCAACTACCTGTTCATCGGAACCCATCTGCCGGTGGAGAGCGTTATTCCGGTTGTAACACGGAATTTTATTCAATCCACCGCAATAAGAAAACGGGGCGAACGGCCAACAATCAACCGCGAAACGCTCCCGATTCAGTATTTTTTAGGCAAGAGCGACCAATTTGCAAGGCTGGAAGGGCCGCACCCGGCGTCAACGACAACGGCCGCTCCGCCTACCTGAAATTGGCCCTCGGCAACGCCCTGATGCTTTCAGGGCAATCCCCCGCACGCAGATTCAGGCATTGACTCAATAGTGTATACCCTCTCCCCATGGTGTGACGCCGCCGTGACGAAGAAGGGATTGTGAAAATCAGCCAGCCAATCACTGGATCAATGCCCAAATGTGCCGGGCACGGCTATTCTGTAGCGCGAACGTCGTTCGTCCGTCTCCCGCTATCGGTAGCCCGAAAATGCTATTCAACATTCGATTGTCGGTGCTTGTTGCACTCCTGTTGGCATTCAACCCCATCGGCGTGCAGCGTGCGAGTCGCGTGTCTGCTGCCGAAACGACGGCGCCATCACGTCCGAACGTTGTGTTCTTCTTCATCGACGACCTGGGCTGGGCGGACGTCGGGTATCAAGGTTCTGACTTCTATCGGACACCAAACATTGATGCGCTGGCCGCTAGTGGATTGGTCTTCACCGACGCCTATGCGAATGCTCCCAACTGTGCGCCCAGTCGAGCATGTTTGTTGAGTGGTCAGTATTCGCCGCGTCATGGCATCTACACGGTCGGCGATCCTCGACGCGGTAACGATCGGTTTCGCAAGCTTGAGCCCGTCGAAAACGACACGGTATTGGACGACCGATTTGTCACGTGGGCTGAGGTGCTCGGAGCAAACAACTACACGCTGGCCAGCATGGGAAAGTGGCACTTGGGAGCGGACCCAACAAAACAGGGCTTCGATATCAACATCGCCGGTCGCGAATGGGGCAGTCCCAGCGGAGGCGGGTACCACAGTCCTTACAAATACCCGAACCTTGATCAACCTGCGAAAGGAGAATACCTCACCGATCGCCTGACCGACGAGGCTATCAGATTCATCGATACCAATCACGACAAACCATTCGCGCTGTATCTCACTCACTACGCCGTGCACACCCCAATCCAGGCGAAGGCTGACGTTGCCGCCAGGTACTCGGCCCTGCCTGCCGGCACTCACCAGAAGAATGCAAAATACGCAGCGATGGTCGAAAGTGTGGATGACAGTGTTGGACGAGTGATCGCGAAACTCAACGAACTGAAAATCGCCGACAACACGGTGGTCGTCTTCTATTCAGACAACGGCGGCTTTGGCGGAGCGACATCCAATCATCCGCTGCGAGGAGCCAAGGGCATGCTGTATGAAGGCGGAATTCGTGAGCCACTCATCATCCGCTGGCCGGGTGTGACAAAGCCGGGCAGCCGCTGTGACGAACCCGTCATCGGCGTAGATTTGTATCCCACCTTCGCCGAAATGACGTCGTCGAAAATCGCCGACAACTACGAGTTGGATGGCTTAAGCCTTGTCCCGTTGCTGCAAGATCCGACGGCATCGTTGTCGCGGGACGCTATTTTCTGGCACTTCCCCTGCTACCTGCAGGGGCGAGGCGACCCAGCCGGTGGCCCTTTCCGGACAACTCCAGCCGCCGCGATCCGAATGGGTGACTGGAAGCTGATCGAATGGTTCGAAACCGGCCGTCTGGAACTCTACAACCTGGCTCAGGATATCGGCGAGTCGAAAGATTTGAGTCAATCGAATCCTGCTAAGCGAGACGCCTTGCACGCTCGCATGAAGCAATGGCGGTCGAAGGTATCCGCCTCGGTCCCGACCACCCCGAATCCAAAGTACGATCCGAACGCTAAACCGAAACGCGGTCGACAACAAAAATGAATCGGTTGCTCGCCGACAGCTGCAGCTCCTTGATGAGCGCCGGCCGCCTGCAGATCCCCTCCCAGCCGCAGGCAAGGGAGGGGGCGGACGAGCGCAGCGATGTTCGGGGGAGGGCGTGACATAACCCGGGCCGAATTCTCGGGCAGTTGGCTCGGCTACGAACGCGACAGTTTGTTGCGTTGCGTTGCGGGATTCGATTGCTGAGTTTCCGCCCTGCCGGGCCAATCTCAGTTTCACAATCCGAAATCTTTCTTCGTCACCTCTGCACCAGGCCATCGTCGGCCCGTCCCGCAAAAAGTTGCCCAAGGGGCCGATCGCCCGAAGCAAAATCCGCCACGGTCTGCGCGCCAGCTATTTCACCACCTTCACCATTCCCGCTGCTTCAGCCGCAGGTTCCGGGTCTTCGAACGGCAGAGCTTTCAGAAACTCAACCAGATCATCAATTTGGTTTTCCGACAGTTGACTGGTGACGCCGTGCTTGTCGTCCGCATTCTGAGTCGTCAGGACATCCTTTAGCGTGGCAGCTTTGCCGTGGTGCAGGTACGGAGCGGAGCGGTAAATCCCCAACAGCGTTGGCGTGTCATAGGCGGGCTCCATTAGCTCTGACGGATCGTCGTTCCCGGTGCCCACGTCGTGCCGTTTAAAGCTGGCGACGTCGCCCGGCTGAGAATCGCAATAGTATGGACCAGAATGGCATTCCGCACATTTGGTCGCCGACGATTGAAAGATTTTCTGGCCGCGTTTGGCCGCGTCTGACAGGCCTGATTTCGAATGCGGACTCAACGTGAATTTGTGTGAGTTCGCGTACACCGCGATTGCGTCCAGCATCTCACTGCGACCACTGATCCTGTCGGCCAACGCGTCCGGCAGACCTCCTTTAACAAAGCCTTTGCCTTGCATCAGTTTGCCCTGGATTGTGTGCTCAAAATCCTGCACTTCATCACGATCCGCCGACCAGTGAAGCGGGTGAGTCCACGCTAATCCTTTCAACGATTGAGTCTGGCGAAGGCCTTCCGGCTGCTGCCATGTACGTCCATCCGGGTCGCCATCAATGTGGCAGCTTGAGCACGAAATCCACTGCCGTCCCGACATGGGCTGCAGCGCCGTATAGAACAGGGTCTTTCCTAAATGCAGTTCCTTCGAAAGCGGATTTTCCGTCGTCTTCGCTCGCTCCGTCACCTTCAAATCCGGCAGGCTGTACGCAACAAGTTCGAAATCCATTGCGTTATAAATCAGCATTGAATTGCCATCAGGAGTAATCCGAACGGCTCGCGGATTGTTGCCTAGCCGGACAGTGGCCACGTAGGTGAGTTCCTGATAATCGTCGTCCTGAATTTGTGCGACGTACAGATCATTTGTGCCACCGAAAACGGTGAACAAAAACTGCCCGTCCGGCGAAACCGCGACCTCCCACGGATTGGCGACGACTCGTGTGCCACGAAACGTGTCCATCGGAATCCGCACGCGCCGTCCGGCGTTATCACCGCCAAACGTGGCGACGCCGACGTAAGGAAAAATCGATCCGTTGCCATGTGCTGCCGTAATCTTGGACCGTGCGTGAGGCAGAAATGCTTTCGGCCTGGTGGGATGAAGCGTCACCTGCCGCGCGATGTTGTCCGTAGACGCTCCGGTGAATTCATCGACAACCTTGCCCGTGTCCGTTGAAATTTGCAATAACCGAGTCGTCAGATATTCAGTGACGAACAGGGACTTCTGATCTGGCGTGAGTGCGATGCCGCGTAGCATTTTTCCGACCGACCATTCCGCGTCGACTTTCCACGTTGACGTGTCGATGCGAATGACCTGGCCTGGATATTCCAATGTCGCGTACAGGTACCGGCCGTCTGCCGAACTGACAATGCCGTACGGTTCGTCGAATACCGAAACTCGGCGTGAAACCTTGCCGGTCTCCGAATCGACGATCACCACTTCGTCGCTGCCATACACGCAGCAGGCAACCATCCCTGATTGCCCAATGAAAACGGTTCCTTCGGGATGCAGGCCGACCTCGACTTCGAACGTCTTTGCCAGCCCGTCTGCTTCCAGAACAGTCACCGTGCCGCTGTCGCGGTTTGAGCACGCAATCAGACTTCCGTCGTGGTTGATCGACAACAGGCTATTGGAGGAAGCGCGTTCGGAGGCCACAGCACTGCCTGCCTGAAACGCCACGGCGACGACAACGGTGGCCAGCAGCAAACTGCTGCTAAGCAAACTGCCTCTAAACAGTTGAGGACGTCGCAAGTCTGTGTTCTTCGTCGAAGGGAAAACGTGATTCCGCATTTTGATCCTCACAGGAAAAGAACGTGTCGCGCAGCAAATCGTTCACCGCTTCCGAACAAGTTTAGCAAGTGCCTGCTTCGGCGAGAATTGCCGTACTGAATCATGCAGCGAAATAGTTTGCTGATCGCGCCAATGGCCGCCCGCTGTGGCAGGATTTCATGACGCTCGTAGGGCATTCGGATCTATGACCAACCGGAAAGTTTTCTCAGAATCCTGCGGTCAGCATTTTATCAGCCCGGAATTCACAGCCATGCGTTGGTTTCTCTTCGAAGACAGCTCCGTCGAACAACTCTACCCGATCGCCCTCGCGCGGCCCGTGTTCGAACTCATTTGCGGACGCGAAGGTCTGCGGCGGCGCGTTCAGCGATGGTTCCCCTCCGCCGAATGGGGGGCCGTGATTCGTCCGTGGCTGGCCGACGTGTATCGCGAAGAACAGCCGTCCGCCATCGTCAATCAGTTTGACGGCATCGGCTCGTCGTCAGTACTGATGATCAACGGGCGCTGGATTCCCGATCGCCGCCTCACCATTGCCGACGTCACGATGGAGAATGTCGGCCTGGTTGATGGGCAGATCGCCTGGATTGCCCTCGAACCTGAAGAAGCGAGCCTGCTGGACAGTCTCGACTTCGAACAGGTCCTGCAAGGCATCGCGCGCAGCCGTCGCGTGGTCGAGGCGTCCGGCACAATGATGAATCGCCCGTGGGACCTGATCACCCGCAACCCGAGGCAACTGGAACTGGACTTCGCGGACGAAGGTGTGTCGCAACATCTGTCTGCTGATCAGGTGAAATACCTGGGCGACCCTTCAGATATCTATGTCTCTGAACAAACCGAGATCGATCCATACGTGGTTATCGACGCGAGGCAGGGTCCCGTGTCGATTGATCGCGACGTGCAGATTCAATCGTTTTCAAAAATCGAAGGTCCCTGCCACGTTTCGCGTGGGGCGAGAATTTTCAGAGGCGTCGTCCGCGGTGGCACGACCATCGGTGCATGGTGTCGTGTGGGCGGCGAAATCGAACAGTCAGTCCTGCATTCGTACGTCAACAAATATCACGAAGGCTTTCTGGGACACAGCTACATTTGTCCGTGGGTGAATCTGGGAGCGATGACGACGACTTCCGATCTGCGTTGCGACTACAAAAACGTCGAAGTCCCGTTGCAGGGCGACCTGATCGATTCCGACACGATCAAGATCGGGTCATTCATCGGCGATCATTCCAAAACCGCCATCGACAGCATGTTCAACACGGGCTCATCGGTCGGTGCAATGACGGTCGTCGTGCCGGGAGGCCGATTACTACCTCGTCACATCCCTTCGTTCTGCAATGTTAGCTTCGGCAACCTGGCGATGGACTGGCCTCTTGACACCGCCATCCAAACTGTTCGAGCCGCCATGCAGCGTCGTGATTGCGAACTGACCGCGGCAGGCGAAAACCTTCTGCGAAAGCTGTACGAACTGACCGCCGAAGAACGCATCGCCGCCGTGAACCTCGCCGCCGAAAACAAAACCGTCCGCCCTCAAGGCTAAGCCCGCGGCCGGCAAATACGACTGGCCCAATTTGAAGCAAGATTAGCTTTGCGGAATTCACGTTCACATCGCTCGCAATCGCATCGAAAACGTTGCGTATTGCCTACAGGCTCTTGCCATTCGGGGTGATGCCATAGTGGATGGTGCATTCCGGCAATTTCGTTTTCAGCTCACGCACGCCAGCTTCTGTGACGCGCGTGTCCATCAACCGCAGCACCTTCAATTTGCTTAGCGGCTCGAGATGAACCAAACCGGCATCTGTGATTCCCGGGCACGCAACCACTGCCAGTTCAGTCAGCGTCTTGATTTCCCCGAGAGACTTCAGCCCGCCGTCCGTGATCCCCGGGCATTCCCCGATTTTCAGCATTTCGAGCGCCGATAGAGCTGCCATGTGTTCCAGGCCAGCGTCGCTGATTGGGCGGCCAACGCATTCAAACCGCTTCAGCGTTGCCAACTGCGATACATGAGACAAACCGCCGTCGGTAATGTTTTCCGGATCCAGCACCACGCTTTCCAGGTGCGGCAATTGTGCCAGCTCCTGCATTCCCTCATCGGTTAGCATGGTGCCGGCAAGATGCAGTTCCGTTAGTGCAGGAAGCGACTGCAAATGAGCAAACCCGCTCCCGGTAATGTTGCTGCATTCCTGTACGGCCAGGTGCTGCAACTTTGTCAGGGCAGAGATCGGCTGCAGACTTTCGTCAGTGATTGGCAACCCAAAGAACTCCAGATGCTCACAGTTTGAGGCAGCGGATAACGCTGTGATGCCTTTGTCGGTGAGGGGCAGGCTGGTGAGTGCGATTGAGGTCAACTTGTTGGTGTCCACTTTCGAAAGCGCGGCCAGTCCAGCGTCGCCGACTAAAGTCTTGGTCATGCTAAGGTTGGCTAGACCGGTCAGCTCCTTCAGCGACTCAAATCCCGCATCCGTGATTTCAGAGCACTCCATAAACGTCACGGATTGCAAATCTCTGTGTTCAGAAAGAACCTTCATGTCTGCATCCGACGCCTGTGCTCCTACAAAACTGACTTCGATTACCTTGCCGCTGTCATCCTTTCTAAGCCGCACAGACTTTTCGCCAACGGATGTGGGCTCGGAATCCGTGGAACTACACCCCATGCTTCCAATCGCCAGGACGAAGATCAGCATGATCGCCCGCTGGACAGATTCAGTTCGTGACAAGTAACGCTGGTGCGACATAGAAGAACCCTGTTAACTGGTCGGGGAAAGCGTGGGGGAAACATTTTCACAAGGGCAGACATGTGTCGCGTGTCACAACGGAGGGACAGTGACTTGTAAGCTCGCCACTGTGTTCCAGAAAGGCTTCAAAGGTTTGACGAACGTCGACATTGCGTGGCCACTCATCGAATTTGCAGTCGCTAGAGCAGTTTACCTTGTGTCGTGGACAGTTCGGGCTCGTGGCAAACAGCATCCATAGTACGAAACGCTTGTTCCGCGGCCACATGTCAGCGGAACACGCTGTAACGCGACACAGCTTGGCGAGAACGCCAAGCTGTGCAGCCGGATTGCAAATTTCAAATTAACGGTGTCTACAAATCAAAGTTCGCGTCAGTGGAGCCACCACTCGGCACACTGAACGAAAGCTTCGTCTTCTCCGGGTCGCTAAATTCAGGCGGCAGTAGCGGCTTAACACCTCTACCGCTAGAAGCAATGGCCTGTCCCATGGCAGCCATCTGCTCAGGATCATCAGCAATGGCGGCAGGTAAACCACTGGCCCCCACCTTGGCTTCGGGTAGCTTAGAGATATAGACTTTACATTCGCCAACCGGAGCTCCTCTTACCAGAGAATACTGACCGCTTTCTTTGGTCTTTCCGAAGCCTTCGAAACCATTGGCCACGAAAAAGACCTCAGCACCAACGAGTGGCTTTCCGTCCAGCATCACAGTGCCTGAGATTGGCGCCATTTCAGGCCCATCCGGACTACCACTGCATCCGGTCACGCCAACTGCCAGCACTGCAATGAAATACCATTTATTCATCGTGTCACAAGTCCCTCTATTTCTGACAAATTTGAAAATTAGAATTCACCGATAACTTCTCCGCCACGGATTGACTCCAGTGCTCGCAGCAGTGATCGATCTATGTTCTCACTGAGAAATCGCACGCTGCCGTCCCCCAACAACGTCTGACAGCCTCCTGTATGCTTGCTTCCTGCACCCCAGGCATACGGATATGGGTTACCGCCATACGTTTCGTTGATACGCCTGTTGTACGTGCAAATGAAGTGAGTGTGCGTGAAGGCCTGAAGGAACGGGCCATAGCTGGTACTGGCTTTTTGCTGCGGCGTCTCGATCAACAACATCGTGTTCGAGGTTCCATCCTTGATGTCAGCGATGCGAGCCGAGCGGTTGATACCGAACGCAGACCGATTAGCGCTGGAATTTGCCGACCAAAGCCTGCCAGCATTGTCGTCGTACTCGCTCGTCTCATGGACGAATCCATAGTTCACGCGTGTGAACTCCGTCGACGCATAAATACCAGTGCTGGTGGTTGAGTGAGGGCTGTCATAGATGGGATCGCTCGGGCAATACTGAATCGGAATCACGACTCCATTGAGAACATCTTGCGTTCCGCCTCCACCAACGCCTTTCCAGTCTTCTTTTCCTGTCGGCAGACTGAAGTCGATCTGGCTGTAAAGCGGTGCCTGATCCATGTAAGGCAATAGAAGCAAGTAGCCAGTCGTATTGCGAACCATGCCGGCAGGAACAAATTCGTCCGATCGATTGCTACCGGGGTTAATGCACGAAGGAGGAAACTGGCCGGCAACATCGTGATAGTTATGGAGCGCCAGCCCCCACTGCTTCAAATTATTCTTGCACTGGGTGCGCCGTGCGGCTTCTCGAGCTTGTTGCACGGCTGGCAACAGCAAGGCAATCAGGATCGCGATGATAGCAATCACCACGAGCAGTTCGATTAATGTGAAACCACGCTTGGAACGACTTTTCATTCTAAATCTCCATTGACGAATACAAAAAGAACTCTGGCGTTTGCAGTCCGACTGCAAGCCGCAAGGCCTGCCCTTACAAAGCAACAAAGTGTGAAAACCGCACTCGACATTTCTAAGCAATATCGTGCCTGTGCAAACCCTGACCGGCAGCTTCTGCACGTAGTGTGCCAAAAACGAAGAACAGCTAAGCACAGATTTGCTCGCCGGAATCGCAATGCACTGCGCAGCGGTTAAATAACAGGTATTCTGGAATGCAAGACTGGACCATCACCAGGTGCCCGACTCGGCAATTGCATCAATTTCCAGCAGTATTGCCCGCATTCCTGGACCTTAGGCAATTAGGCCATGGATCTCCGCATGCGATATGCACACCCAGGAAATGCACGCGGGATGGTGACTTCTCAGCGCAAACCAAAGCACGACCAGCAAGTGCTCAGCAAAGTATTGGCTTTCCGCCAGCGGAATACTGTGTAATCAATACCGCCTACCGAGTTGAACTGCCAACGTCGTCTGCGGAATTGTGTAGCATCTCGCAGGCCTTAGTTGCTGCCGCGATCACCACGTACGCACTCAGGTTAGACAACTGAAATCTACCCGCAGTCGACTGTTTCATGCCGTAGGTGCGATCCGGTCTCAGGTTCGCGCAGAACGCGTGCGCGACGAACACGCGTTCTGAATTGGCGTTCGCTTGGCGAGCCCACGGACTGCACAATACCCTTCGGCGCATGTGAGTGCCGTAGCAGCGGCGCGTGCTGCATTGGCTGCCAGTAGGCATTGGGTGAGGTATTCGGCGGCCACAGCTTTTGGACTAAGTGGCTGCGGCGCCAGCGTTAGTTACCGTGAGCGCTACGCCGTGACTGGTCCTCACGCACAGTCGACTGTGAGCGGGTGCGGTCGAACAAATCAGTGTCGGAGCGGGACAAGACGTGTGCTGCAACGCTTGACGCCTCCATTACGCAGAAAGACGGAAGACGCGACTAAACGCGCCTCCCGCGGAACTGCGTTAAGGCGGCCAAAATATGGACTCTAACCAACGTTGTTGACGTGGATGTCCATCTGGGGGAATGGGATTCCGATTCCGGCTTGGTCCAATCGGTTTTTGACGGCCTCGGTGAGTTCCTCTTTGACGCCCCAGAATTCGTCTGCGGTTGTCCAGAAGCGGACCGTCCAGTTGACGGCGGAATCGCCGAGCCCACCCAAAACGACCTGATAACCTCGCCCGTCGCCTTCGACCATTTTGTCCTGCAGCGATTCGGCTGCACTGTTCAGCACTTCGCGAGTTTCGCGCAGGTCGGCGCCGTAGTCGCAGCCCACCGCGACGTCGACGCGGCGTTCCTGGTGGTGTGAAATGTTTTCGATGGTGCCAGCTGTGATCGAAGAATTCGGAACAATGATGCGGCGGTTGTCCGGCGTATCGAAGATGGTTGTGAACAAATCGATCTCATTTACCTTGGCCGTTACGCCTGCGGCGTTAACAACGTCGCCCACTTTGAATGGACGGAACACGAGCAGCATGATCCCAGAGGCGAAGTTGCCGAGTGTGCCCTGGAATGCCATTCCGATGGCGAAACCGGCAGCGGCAAGGATCGCGGCAAAACTTGTGACCTGAAACCCGAATCGGCCCATCACTGAGACCAACACGCTGATCATGATGCCGTAGTAGGCCACCTTGCCGACGAACTTGCCCAGCGTCTCGTCAACTCGTCTTCGTATCGGCGTACTAACGATCCGCGAGACAAACTTCGCGACCATGTAGGCAACGATGACCAACAGAATAATCTGAATGGCGGGCAATGCGTACTGCTGAATCAGTGGCCAGGCTTGTTCGAAGTCGCCTCGTTTCAGCCCATCAAGGGCATTCTTAACGTCTTCGCCGGCCTTCGTTGCGACGCTTTCAAACTGCTGCTGAGTCTCTGCCGATTCTTCCTGAAAGGGGACCATCCTTGGCTACTCCTGGTGTTCTGACTGTAGGTGAATTGCTTTGTCTGGCCCGCAATCGATCGTTCAAAACCTGCGCAGTTGCGCAGGGGGTAGGTTATCGGCGAGGCGTTTTTGTTGAAAGATCAACGTGCCGCAGCCAAAGTGGTCCGAGATATCGCTACTTTCCCAGCGCACTCATCCCGTGCGGTGCGAAGTGAATCATCTGAGCAGCCCCTTTGCCGAATTCGTGATTAGCCTCGCGCGGGACTGCGGCTCGAAACCCTTCGCGAAGAACGCGTAGATGTTCTGTGTTACCGGTGAGGGTTCCTTCATACGCCAGAGCCTCAACAGACAGCATGAACAGCGGGTACGGAGCCTTCGACGACAGTGGGCACGCCGTATAGCGGAACGTCATGACGTCTTCCTGCCAGCACTCGCGAATCATTTGGTCAATGCCCGCCGTGATTGCCTTCAGCACCTCGGGATCGCCAGTCAGACGATGATACCGCGACAGGGCACACAGCGTCATCCCCTCCATAAACGGCACATTCCCTTCGCAACGTTCGTCGTCGTCTTCATGCAGACAATGGCCTTTGGCGAGCCGAACCACCCAGCCTCGGTCCCAGTCGATTTCGCGTTTCATCACCTGCCAGTTTTTCGTGGCAGCCTCGAGGTACTTCTTGTCGCCAGTGGCTTCGTAAGCATGCAACACCATAATCATTGGCCAGCCGATCGCTCGAATATGGTCGCCATATTTCGTCGGCATGTGCCGAACCATCGCGTCGGCCATCTGCAGCGCCACTTCGCGGCCTCGCCGGTCACCGGTTAAGTGGTAGTAGTCCAAATCCCCGGACAGCCACACGTGCCCGAAGTTTGTGCTGTGTCCCATCTGATAGGTTTTGCTGACCGGCAGTGGAGCATCTTCGTAGTAGCCGCCGGTATGGTTCAGGCAGTGGAGCCAGATTTCTCCGCCCTGCGGCGGTGCTCCCCACGGATTGTTCAGATGCGGATTCGTTGCGTGGACCACGTCGACGTCGATGTGATGTCGAGCTGCCTGCTCGGCGCGGGAGAAGTAGCGTCGGTCGCCGCTCCGCAAATATTGTAAAAACAGGCCGTGAGCCAGGTCGTATTCGAGGTTCCCCCAGTTGACTCGCCGTTCTCCAAACCAGTCGCCGTAGTTCAACATGCCGTACTCGCGCACTTTGTCGCGACGAGCGAGATGAGCGTCAATCGCGTGATCCAACCACGCGTCATAGCCAAAGAATTTGGCCGGATCGGCTGGCAGTAAGCGACCGGCGGCGTTCGTGCTGCACGCATACTCCGGGTCGCATGTCGCCAACAGTGGGTCTTCGGCGGCTGTGTAGAAGTCTGCGAGCGACTTTGGATCATCACGTCCCGAAAGAAACCGAAACCACATTTCGTGAGTCTTTGCCAGTCCCACCTTGAACGTGTGTTGCCCATCGCGAATGTGGTAGAAAAGTTTGTTCTCTTCTTCCAGCGGCTTGTTGGCGTAAAGTTTAGCGGGCAGTTCCGGGCAGAGGCCAATACTCTGCGACGTGGCGTTGACCGTCAGACTTTTGGGCCAGTTTTGCCACAGTTCACGCAGTCCAATCGCCACGCCCGCTTCATCGTCGCCGCTGGCAATCCAGCCGGGAGCCCGTTCACCCGCCGGCTGCCCGTTGTGCTCATAGTGGCGTTCATCGGATTGAAACAATCGATTCTCACCATTCGCCGCTGCGGCAGGTTGTGTTTTTGCGTCGAGAACACTCCAGCCACTGCGAGAACCAGAACGGCGGCCGCTCGGTTGGTCGACGTACACTTCGAGCTTCTTTATCGACGTCATCAAAGACGCCTGGTGATCATTAATGAACGTATAGCTACAGCGCACCCAAGGCTTGTCACGGTAGGCGTGCAGCCGGACAACATAACGAAACAGTGAACCGTCGTCCGACACATGCTTCCCTTCAAACCGGACGCTGGCACGCAGCGGGCCGGACGCTTCAATCACGGTGCTCTCCGGCGCGCCGAGGCGAAATTCATTTCCCAGACCATCCATCAGCAGCACGCCCGAATTCTTGTCGTGCAGCAACAGCTCGTCCTGTGAGACACGTCGGTCGTTGTTCCGATCCAAACTGACGCGTCCGAGCAGGCTGGCATGATTCCCGCCGGGACGCAGTTCGAGCGGTCCGGTATTGATCAGCACGCTGCCATCGTCTTCCTGCCGGATGGAAACCGGATCGGGCACTGCAGTTGACGTTACGCCCGTCCCGAAACGAAGTTCCAGAGTTCGGCGCTGCTTCGCTTTGAGGTCGATTTGAAAGTCGAGCAGCAACCAACGGATCGAACCGTCCGGCCACGTGGCCAGAGTTTCTGTTTGCAGAGGCAGCTTCTGACCGGCATCGGTCGTGAGCACGACCTGATCGGCCTCCGTGAGACTTCCCTGTGCGAATGGGATGCCCGAAGTCACGGGCCAACTTTGACGATCAACGCCACTTGGTTCTTCAACCGTTATCGGAACGGTTCCTGCCTGAACTACGGACGCGGCAGTCAGCAGGATGGCGACGGTAGTAACGCTGTTGCGAAGCGACATCATGGTGTGGATTCTTTTCGTTTGGTGAGCTGTGCCTGGTAAAGGTTGGCAGGTTTAAGCTGGCGATTTTTCAGAGGCTCGAACCATCGACCCTTAACGTCCGTGATGGCAGCTGCGCTGGACGACACTCCGACCATGTTCATCAGGTCCGGCCCCCAGCCTTTCGGCCAGGTCTGCGGTTGGCGTGAGCGGATGTTCCAGAACGTTTCCCACGCGCCAGAATGACGGCCCAGTGCTGAGCCGCCGCCCGATTGAAACATGCGCGTCCCTTCACCTAAATCAATGTCCGTAGACAGGTTCGCGTGGTTTGCGTAACGATGGTGATCGAAGCAGAGATCGACTCCGCTACCATCGGCAGCGACGTTGCCCGCCGAACCGTGAGTGACGGTGATGTCGTGCATGAAATGCGTTCGAAATTCGAAGCCCGTTAGCAGGTTGTCCTGGCCGCTGAGAGTGATTCCATGGTGACCGGTCACTTTGCGGCTGCGTTCCGGAGCGCGTTCTGAGTCGAATTCGATACCGCTTAACGTCACATTCGCGCCTCGGACAAAAATGCCGCTGTCCGAGTTGTGAATCCACAGGTTGCGAGCCCAACAATTGCGAACGCCGCTAAACGCCATCGCGTTGTAGCCCAGTTCAGTAAAGTGGCCTTTGTACGGTTCTTCGGGAAATTCAAAACCGAGATCTTCGATGCCAACCTCTTCGACCGTGCTTGCCGCCGATGAAATTCTCGGCTTCCACTCGCGACGAACGTCCGTCCGCAGCGGCCGATCAAAGTCAATCCGTCTTGCGGCCTCGTCGATGTTGACGATGCGAGCGATGAAGGACACGCGAGTTCGGCTGCCGAGTTTTTCGATTGGACCGGGATCATCGGCATACAGGTAGCGAGCCAGCGTTTGCTGTTTGGTGTCGGCCATCTGCAAGCGGAACTCGTCACCGACCTGCAGACCGCTCACGTCAGACACGCTAAGTGATAGTGCACCACGCTTGGCGTCCGCGGTCACGCTTGCCAAAGTTTTGTCCGGTGTTGAACCGCTGATGGTTATGAATCCGCCCGACCATGAATAGTTGCTCGTCCGAGCTCCCCCCGTGGTCGCTCCCCAATTGGGTTTCACTTCGTTTAATGGTTTAGGGAATTTGAGGACGGACTGCCGACTACCCGCTCCCTTTAACGACGTGCCGGTTGTGTCGAACGTTAGAAAGTCGGTGATCACGTAGGTTCCCGGCGGCACCAGAATCGTCTTACCGGCCGACTGTGCGATGGCTTTCTGAAACGCTTTGGTGTCGTCTGTCTTGCCGTCGCCCGCCGCACCGAAATCTTTGACGGAACAATCGGGGTTGAGTGCCGGTAGGGGCTTCTTGCCCTGGTGGTACCCCGCCCAGGAAAAATCGGGCAGGCGACTTTCGGCCGTCCATTTTTCACCCGCACGTCCCCACAGTTCCGAGATCAGGGGCTCCGCCGCAGACGCAGCGTTGACGAGGACCGCCATCAAACAAAGGGCGGTCGCAGCCGAAATATTGGCCGCATGAGACATGGCGAAACGAATTCGAAACAAGTGATAACTCCTCAGAAGTTGCTGCCAGAAACGCTGCGAAACGTAGAGGCTTCCGATCATGCGACGGGAATTTGAACAGGGAAGTAGCCGTCGGTATCGGACGGCTCGGACAGTTACGTGGCACGATGTGAAATTGTCACGGGAAGCTTTCGAGTCAATTTTTCGTCCCGCAGCATCTGATGAGCGCGCATGGCAGTTCTCTGCGAGGGGGAAAGCAAAAGTGGCAGCAGGAATGCTGATGGTGGGTATACAGGAAGGTGGGACGCGTGGTTTCGCGTGGCCTGATAATACGCGAAAAACACGCTGCAGTCCATTATCAACGCTGCGGAGCAAGCTTTGAACTTCGCCGACCGCGTTCCAGTGACTCCGTGCAAACGCGCGAATTCGCGTAAGCGTTCACTCCTGATTCGGTCAGCTGACTGTGGTAACCGGTCGCCGCGCGGCGTGAGGACACTTCCTTATGGAGGACTCGTGACTTCACCACGCAGCACATCGCCGACTCCAAATTCATTCGCCCCAAAAGCATGATCGCCGCGTAGCAGTACGAATTTTTGTGAGGTCAAAGCCATTCGGGGGAAAGCACTGAGAGTACCGCGATCGGTGCCCAGTGAAGCTGTACCGGTTAGGCAGACTGCTGAAACGCCGGAGATTCTTTCACGGACTCCGAATCTGCGACTGAGGCTTCTTTTGACAAGGCCGGACACCTGTCTTAGTCAATCCTTGGCAGTCTGGGACAAACAGACGTTTGATGACTGCCGTGGCTGACGATCAAACTCAATGCTGCGGTGTTGAGAATCCTGTCTCATACCCTGCGAAGCCCGTATGGATGGAACGACCTGCGAAAGGTGCCATCTTTCCGAAATCGGCATCAGGCTTCGCTCGAGAACACGGCCTTCAAAGAAGATCGGTTTCTTGCCAATTCTTTTCGGCATCACAGCACTCAGACGGCACACTCTTACCGGGACGGAATCCGGTGGCACGAGGAATCAACAACGGATCGTATTCAATGAGATCTCCTCGTCTCGACTCCCATCCCGTTCGGCGCGACCACGTCTCACCAGTCTCTCTGGCGCGGCCGAACCTTTTGCAAGAGGTGATTACTTTATGCTGAAATCCAGCCACAGGAACTCATCAGGCCGACGCAACTTTGTGGCCGCCTGTGCCACTGCGTTTAGTGTTGGAGTTCTCTATTGCAGTTTCGATTCGGTTCCCGCCGGCGAAGACGTGTCCGTTGCTCGCACGAACACGCTGAATACATTTATCCAGGAGAGCCAGGTTCCACTGCCTCCGGAAGCATCTACCATCCTGGACTCCGCCACGGTCGACGCAGACGCAGATTCTTCTGCCGTCGCGCAACCAGCTCAGCCGATTGCGGCAACCGAAGGCGGCGTACTGGACAGCATGGACACACTGAAGTTCTGTACGCTAATGCTGCAGGACGGTGCTCGCTTTATGGAGAACATGAGCGACTACACGATTCAATTTCATAAAGAAGAACGCATCAACGGCGACATGCAGGCGCCTCAAGCGATCGACATGAAGGTTCAACACACGCCGCACTTTGCAGTTTATATGAAGTGGCGCACAGGTGATCGCGGTCGTCAGGTTCTGTACAGCGAAGAATACGACGACGGCTGCATGGTTGTAAAATTCGGCGGGTTCAAAAAGATTCTGCCCGCGTTGAAAGTTGATCCCAACTGTGCCAATGCCATGGCAGAATCTCGCTATCCAGTGACGGAAGCCGGTATCCTGGGAATGATTCGCCAAATCCTGGCTTACCGAGAACGAGACCTCAAACGCGGCCACGGCGTAACCTGCGTGCGACTCGCGGATCAGGAATTCGACCAGAGAAAGTGCTACACGTTCCTGCTGAAGTATGACAGCCCGGAATACTGCAAGATGTATCGCAAGAGCATCATGATGGTCGATGCTCGCTATCACATCCCCGTGATGATGCGAAACTTTACCTGGGCCAAAGATGCAGAAGGCCTGTCGGAAGAAGAACTGGATAAACAGACGCTGATTGAGAACTATTCATTCACGAACCTGAACACCAGCACCAAACTGGCCAGCCGCGACTTCAGCCGCGAGAACCCTCGCTACCGAATGTAACCGGCAGTTGAAAATCTAAGCAAAACAGAAGCCCGGCTCATCACAAAGCCGGGCTTTTTTCGTTGAGACTGCAAGCTGCCTCGCGTTCCATCGGTCAGCTACGGGATTTTGGACCGACCAGTCGGTTCATCGGCTCGCAGTCCTAAGAACGCGAGCCGCACGTGCCACGTGCCTGCCAACCGTCCGGTCCAAGGGCTATCGCCGCGAAACGATCACGTCGTATTGGCCAAACTTGTGAGGGGTCGCGTTGGCGAAGAGTTCAATCATGCGGTTTTCGTGCCAATCCAGACGCTTCGTCACGACATGGACCAAACCGCCGGGACGCAGAGTTTCGGCGGCCGACTGGAGAAACAGTTCAGAGATTCGGAAGTCCGAGTAATACGGCGGGTTGCACAAAAACACATCGTGCTGCCCGGCGTCCGGCACAACGCCATTCGACGTAAGCATGGCCGACACATTGGTCGCGTCGTTTAACGCGGCAGTTTCCTGAGTCGCCTGGACGGCACGCGCATGGCTGTCGACGGCGAGTACGCTCGCATCAGGAAACCGGAGTGCCGCAGCGGTGGACACGCTCCCGCAGCCGCTCCCCATTTCCACAATTTTCCGCACGGGCTTTTTGCGAAACTTCGGGTATTCGGCGACCAGATCCAGTGAACGGATCAACGCCCGCGCGCCGGCGTCGACTCGGCGGTGCGAAAACACGCCGGGCCGCGACACGCAACGAATTAATCGCTCACCGTCGCGGAATGCGAACTCATTGCGAAAGCACTTCTGCTTGTTCTGCTGGTCACTTTGCCGCGAAATATAGCACACGCCGTGCTTATCCTTCACGACTGTGGTGCGTCCGATTGTGTCCTTCAAATGTTGGTGCAGCCAGTGATCTTTCGGGTTGTTCGACGAAACAATCAGCCGGCCGCCGGGCTTCAACTGATTGGCGGCCGCTTGCAGCAGGTCGCGGGTGAGTTCTGCCGAACTTTTCGAATCGGTAGGAAACACGACGGTGTCGAATTCGCCGGGGGGCAAATCGGGCGTGCAAAACAATTCGACGTCAGAATCGGCCGCCACATCGTCATCGTCGGACAAAGCGTTCACGATGGCGGTTAAGTAGAAGTGTTCGCACGTGAAAATTTTCCAGATAACTTCAGGCCGCTCGCGGATCAGGTGTTTGCCTAAAGCGGTACCGGTGGTCAGGATCATCAACACGTTGCCCGGCAGAATCTTATCTGCCTGAGCGAGAATCAATCGATCGGCTACACCTCGCGGCAGACCGGCCGGTTTGCGCCCGTCTGTCGCCCCGCCGCCACCAGTGCGGCGGCGTTTGGAAGGTTTCGATTTACGACTGCGGCGTTCACTTTTCACTGGGAGGTGTCCAAGGTGTCCAAGAAGACGGATTGATTTCAGGTGTTTCAGGATTCTTCAAGGCATCATCGCCGTCGCCGGCGGGTTTCAGGTCGCGGATCAAGTGCAGAAAAATGGCGACAGACATGCCCGTCGATCCAAACATCATGCACATCACCATAATCTGGTAGCGAGCCGCGATGACTGGCGAAACTCCGGCCAGTACTTGCCCTGTCATCATGCCAGGGATCGACACCAGCCCTACGGCGAACAGCGAGTTCGTGATCGGAATCAACGCCGCTTCCAGGGCCGTCTGCCGTGAGACGATTCTATCGGTGCCGCGCCCGATTTCCGACTGAAACCGTTCTACCGCCAGGCTGACGGCATTCATGCAGTTGGAAAAGATCATGCCGGCCAGCGGAATGACCAGATTGGGCTCGTACCACGGCGTTGGCTGCAGCACGCCTTGAGTAATCACCACCAACGTTACGCCGCCGCCAACTAAAATGGCGAGCATCGCTTTGCCGAGCAATTCAGTCCGCTGTTTGACGACGACTCGCAATGAGATCCAACTGGCCGCTGTCAGCATCACGGCAAGTACCGCGATGACGATCAGCGAACTGTCTGCTTCGAAGATCGATTCCAGCACAAAACCCAGCAGCAGCAACTGCAGCAGCATACGAGCGATCGCCATCAGCGACGTCTTGGTCCCGACCGCCCAATGGTTCAGGATCAGCAGGACGACAACAACAGGAATCAGCGCGAGGGCCAGTCGTTCGAGCGGTATTACCTCGGCGGCGAACGTCATGACTGAGAATGGTCCGGGCTGGAATAGAAAGTGTTTACAAACCACTTCGTCCGCAGTCTGTTTTGCGACCAATCACTGGAGCGGAGAAAGATCGACGCAGAGTTTGCCGCGTAGAAAGGATCCGCACTGTGCGCAACTGCCCGCGTCAATGACTCCTTCCCCAAACAAAACTTCGTCCGTTGAACCTCCGCCCTAAGCTCCGTTAGGACGAGAGGTTGAATACGCGAGTTGAAACCTACGACAGCAACATTTCCAAATCTTCGACGGACAGATCCTTCAGAATGCTCTTCTGGTCGGCTCCGTTCAAAATCGCGTCGGCCAGATTTCGCTTCTTCGTTTGCAGCTCTGCAATTTTCTCTTCCACCGTGTCGCGGCAAATCATTCGATACGCGAATACGGTACGGGTTTGTCCAACTCGGTGAGCTCGGTCGATCGCCTGAGCTTCGACGGCTGGGTTCCACCATGGGTCGAGCAGGAAGACGTAGTCGGCGGCGGTCAGGTTCAGTCCCAAACCACCCGCCTTCAGGCTAATCAGGAAGACCTTGCAGTTGTCGTCCTCCTGGAAGTGGTTCACGCGAGCTTCGCGGTCGCGAGTCTGGCCGTCCAGGTATTCGTACTCGATGCCCGCTTCGTCCAGATGCTGTCGCACGATCGCCAACATGCTTGTGAACTGAGAGAACACAAGCGACTTGTGACCTTCTGAAACCAACTCCTTCAGATGAGGGATCAGGAAGTCCAGCTTGGCGAAGGTTTCCGACTCGTCGCCACGATCCAGCAACGCCGGATGACAGGCTGCCTGACGCAATCGCAGCAATGCTTCCAGCACGTGCATCTTGCTCTTGGCCAGGCCATCTTTGTGAACAGCTCCGAGCAACGATTCGCGATAGTGCAGTCGCAATTCGTCGTACAGACGTCGCTGGCCTTCTTCCATATCGCAGTAGATCGTTTCTTCCAGACGATCTGGTAGTTCCGACGCCACTTGCTTTTTCGTTCGTCGCAGTATGAACGGTCGCAGGCCGCGCCCGACCATCTGCCGTGATTCCTGGCTCTCCGGATCTGCCACATGGTTTCGGAACGCCGAGCTACGGCCCAGCATGCCGGGATTCAGGAATTCAAAAATGGACCACAGGTCACCCGCGTTGTTCTCAATCGGTGTACCACTTAACGCCAGGCGATGCCGAGCCCGCAGCAATCGCGATGCGCGAGCAATCTGTGACGACGGGTTTTTGATTGTTTGAGCTTCATCCAGCACGACATAGTCGAACTGGCAGTCCTTCAGGATTGTGATGTCACGCCGCACGGTGCCGTACGTCGTCAGAATCACGTCGTGCTTTGCAAATTCGTCTCGCAAAGCGGCTCGTTCCATGCCGGTGTAGTCCATCACCTTTAGGTTTGGAGCGAACCGGTTGCATTCCGCGTTCCAGTTGAAGATCAACGAACGTGGCACGACGATCAGTGTCGGAGCGGGCTTTTCGGACTTTTCTTTGTGCATCAACAGCATCGCGATGAACTGCACGGTCTTTCCCAGACCCATGTCGTCCGCCAGGCAGCCGCCGAAGTTGAAGTCGTTCAGGAACATCATCCACGACAGGCCGTCGCGTTGATAGTCGCGGAGTTCGCCCTTGAAGGCCTTTGGCGTTTCCAGCTTTTCGATTCCCGAAAAGTTGCGGAAGCGTTCCCGCATGTCTTCGAACTTTTCGTCGAATTCCACGTCTTCCTGAGCCGAAAGCAGTGCATCCAGCAGTGCGGCCTGCGAATTGGAAAACCGCAGAGAGTCTTCGTCCAGCGTTCCCAAACCAGAAATCAGGCCGATTTGCTCAAGCCATTCTTCCGGCAGAATGCCGAGCGAACCATCGTCGAGCCGTACGGTTGAGTCACCTCGTTCCAGCGCCTGCAGCAGTTCTGGAAACGCGACCGAACGACCTTCGAAGTCGATCTCGGCATTCACGTCAAACCAGTCGATGTCCGAACTAACTCGGAACTTCATCGCACCGGCCTGACGCACCTTGCTTCCATCGGCAAAGACTTCCCAACCGCCATCCACGAGGTCTCGCACGGCACGACCAAGATCGCGCCGGGGAATTTCGACGTCGGCGTTTGTCTGCGAACCGTTTAGTCGTTTGCGGAACCCGTGTTCGCGAAGACGTTCCCAGCAGTTCGCTTCGAATTCTCGATCGCGGATGATGCATCGATTCTGGTCTCGCTGCACAACGGCCCAACGAGAATTACGTCCGGGAACCGACGTGCCCATGTATTCGAAGATGACTTCGGCCGTTAAAGAATCATTACGCCATCGCGACATTGGCGGCGTGAAGATTCGCAGAGCAGGCGTCGGTGTGGCGTGAATCTCTTCCAGTTGCAGTTCTTTGGGCAGTTCCAGCCGAGGCAACGTGGGAATGTCCAGCAAACGGTCCACGAAATCATTCTGATCGGACTTCGGAATGCTGAGACTCTTTTCTGCCGACAGCATCTTCATCCATTCGGATGCACCGAAGTCGCGCAGGCGGCCAATCGAATCGGACGCTACGACAAAACCGCCCGAAACGACCAACGGAACGTCAGACAGTTCAAGCGATTCGTCTTCGCGCATCAACACGCCGGTGACCAGCCAGCCACTGCCGTCGGAGTTCTTCCGCACGCGGACAGTCAATTCCCACGGCGATTCGTCGTCCCATTCCAGCGTTTGAGCGGCTTTATCATCGGCGCCGCCAATTGCCAGACGGCCGGAACGGCACATATCGGGCAGAATTAACGTGCCCAGCTCATACGGCAAATGAAACCGGTGCGCGGCGGCTCGCAGTTCGGCCTGCTGAGTCGACCAGTTATTTCGTTCGGGAATCGCTCCCGCCAGATACGACAGGAACACGCGGTCGTCTTCGTGCTCGATCTGATCCAGTTCGCCCGGCTTAATCTTCAGCGGTTTGATTTTTCCCCATTGTCCGCTGGAGCGACGTTGACGTTGCGACGCCTGAACAACCAATTTGTCTGCTTCTTTACTGGCTTCAAAATCGATCTCGTAAAAGATCTGTCGGTCCTGTGTTTGAGCGTTCTTGCCGGAACTTGTAGGGGCCGACATTTCTTCCCGCAGGCCCGCCAACTTGGCTTCCCACGGTGCCAGTCGAGCTTCGCGCACAGCGGGCGCGGTGGCTGTTGCGGTGCCGCCCTTCTTTTTGGACCGGCTGGTGCTGGAGATCTCAGCATCCGCGTCGAATCCGGGCGTCAAATCGTCGACTCGAATCGGAGACGTTAGCTCCTTGGCCATAAACGGGGCCAGCCGACCGGGGCGGATGGCAGGGTTGATGTAGCCTTCCGCATCGGCGGTCAACACAGTCGCCCACAGGTGCTTACACGCCTTGCTTTTGGCGAACTGATCGCACGTGCAAAACAGGCCGATGTCGTCTTCCTGGTAGCGTAGCTGAGTCTGATATTCGACGCCGTCGACGACGACACCAAAGACATTTTCCGGAGTCACTCGAACCAGCGACACGCGTTCCGCTTCGATGTAAGCAGCGCCGCGATGTCGTAAGTCGGCTCGAAAACGATTTTGCAAAAGGTCCGCGAGAGTCATGGAATCCTTGACGAAAGATACTGGCAAAGACCGAAATCGGCCCTGATGAATGGTCTTTATTAGGCGAACCGGGAAGGGTAGCGTATCACCAGCGTTCTTTGCCAGAACAGGTCAACAGATTTCGTAATCCAGGATCATTTGTTCGAATGAAAACGAACAACCATAAACACAATGTACGGCGAACGCAGGATCAGATACAGTCCGGGGACGTATGCGCTGTCTCAACAAGTTGACCTATCAATGACCGAAAACCTGCCTACTCTTGATCGTGACGCCATCCTGAAATGGATTCACGAAAACGTACCAGTCGATGAATTCGCCGGACGCAAAGTTCTGCTGATCGTACCGGACAGCACACGTACTGCTCCGTTGCCGATTTTGTTCCCGGCGTTGCGGAAGTTACTGGGGCCGGCCTGCAAACAATTAGACCTGCTGGTGGCGTTGGGCACTCATCCGCCCATGCCGTTGCAAAAGATTCGCTCAATGCTGGGCATCGCCGACGACGACCCGTGCGACGATGTCGGCTTGTTCAACCATGAATGGGACAACCCCGATGCGCTGGCGACAATCGGTACATTGACCGAAGCTGAGACCCGCGAAATTTCCAACGGCGTGCTTGCTCAGGAAGTGCCGGTTGAGATCAATAAACGAGTTCTGGATTACGACGTCGCTCTTATTGTTGGCCCGGTTTTTCCGCACGAAGTCGTTGGCTTCAGTGGCGGCAACAAATACTTTTTCCCCGGCGTTTCCGGCCCGAGGCTGCTGAATTTCTTTCACTGGCTGGGAGCGTTAATCACCAACGTGGGGATCATCGGCATTCAGGACACACCTGTTCGTCAGGTCGTCAATCGCGCCGCAAAGCTGGTTCCCATCGAACGCCGGTGCCTGGCCTTCGTCGTCGCGGCGAATGCATCGCCGTACGGCATGTTTTACGGAACGCCGGAAGAAGCATGGAAGGGCGCGTCTGAGCTATCGGGCCGAGTTCACATCAAACGTTTTTCCAAGCCCTTCAAGCAGGTGCTGTCGTGTGCTCCGGAAATGTACGATGAACTTTGGGTGGCCGGAAAGTGCATGTACAAGCTGGAACCCGTCGTCGCAGACGGCGGCGAACTGATCATCTACGCCCCGCATATGAAAGACGTCTCGGTCACTCACGGCGCCGCCATTGAAGCGGTCGGTTATCACGTGCGAGACTACTTCACCAAGCAGTGGGACAAATTCAAGCATCATCCGTGGGGCGCTTTGGCACATTCGACTCACGTGCGTGGCAGCGGTGAATTTGTCGACGGTGTCGAGAAACCTCGCGTGACCGTGACAGTCGCGTCTCAGATTCCTCGTGAAGTTTGCGAACGAATCAACCTCGCCTACCGAGATCCCGCCACGATCGATGTGGAAGCCTTCGCCAACCGCGAAGACGAAGGTGTGTTGCTGGTGCGAAAAGCGGGCGAACATTTGCACCGTTTGGAAGACGGTGTGAGCACACAATACCAAGAGTAAGGCATAGCCAGGATCAAGTTGGTCTTTTTGGTGGCCTGACTTTCCGAGTCGGGCGCAGCGAAAATCCCGACTTGGACAATCAGGCGACAATCTGTTTCTGAACCCGGAGTAAGCGATGGAGCCGCTGATCTTTGAACCGCTTCTGAAGCAGATTCGCTGGGGCGGGCGGAAACTGGGCACGATGCTCAACAAGCCGCTCGGCGACGCCGACGACTATGCCGAGAGTTGGGAAATTGCCGACCAGCCGAGTGGCCAAAGCGTCGTCGCGAGCGGCGAGTTCGCTGGGAAAACGCTGACAGAACTGATCGCGGAACATTCCGTTGAGCTGTTAGGCGATCACAGCAAGGCGACTCAATTTCCGCTGCTGATCAAATATCTGGATGCCAACGATTGGCTGTCTCTGCAGGTGCACCCCAACGATCACCAGGCCGCACAGTACGACGCTGATGAAAATGGCAAGACTGAGGCCTGGGTCATTCTGGATGCGGAGCCCGACAGTCAAATCTGCGCCGGCTTGAAAGCTGACATCACGCGCGAGCAGTTTGAAAAGCATCTGCACGCGGGCACGGTTGAAGAAGCCTTGCACATGATTCCCGCGAAGATCGGAGACTGCATATTCGTCCCCGCTCAAACGGTGCATGCACTCGGCCCCGGCATCCTGCTGGCGGAAGTGCAGCAACAAAGTAACCTGACGTTTCGCCTTTACGACTGGGGCCGCATGGGCAGCGATGGTCAGCCACGTGAGATTCATGTTGAGGAATCGCTGGCGTGCATCGACTTTGAGCGCGGCCCCGTGAATCCGGCGACGCCAGTCCAGTTGTCAGACGGCAAACATCACTTTGAAGAAGTCGTTCGCTGTGACTACTTCGTCATTCGGCGGCACAAAGCGGTCGACGAATTCCGCCTGAAGCTGCACAACCGTTTTCGGATTCTCATGCTGCTCGAAGGCCAGGCCGAAGTGACGACCAGCTCGGGAAGCGTCCAACTATCGAAGGGCACAACAGTGCTTCTGCCCGCCGCGACGGAAATTGCCACAGTCATACCGAACGGCCGTATTCAACTGCTGGAAATCGACGCACCTGTGGCGTAATGGGCATTCAAAGTGTTACGTTTTCTTTGGGTTCTGACTTGGTTAAAATCTTTCGACGCGAAGGGCGTTGGGCGTTCAGTGTTGATTGAGCCGACACGCAAGGCACGCATCCGTTTTTGAAACTGCCGATCTGAAAAACGCGAGGGAGTCCCAATATGAGGCGACGAAACTTTCTGCAAACGACATCTGTCTCAGCCGCACTGGCCAGCGGACTCCCGTTGCAGGATGCGCTTGCATACCAGCCTCAGCCCATGGGAAAAGCCGAACACTGCATCATGATCTGGCTGGGCGGCGGGATGGCTCAGATCGACACCTTCGATCCCAAAGCGATGGGCGATGCGAAGGCAAAGAAAGCCGGATCGTACTACCCTGCCATCGATACCGCCGTCAGCGGTGTTCAGGTTTGCGAACACCTGAAGGAATCCGCAAAGCTGATGGATCGAATCACCGCGCTGCGTACTGTCCATCACAATGTTGTGGATGAACACGCGGCCGCGACGAACCGCATGCACACGGGGCGAGTCACCAGCGGGACAGTGCAATACCCATCGCTGGGTTCGATGATCGCTCACGAACGAGGTGCCGCGTCGCCTGGCGTTCCGGCCTACATGTTGATCGGGTATCCGAACCTGACGCGCGGTCCAGGTTTTCTGGGTCAGAAAGGTGGCTTCGTTTATTTGACCGATGTCGAAAGTGGCCCCGCTGGCCTGGCACGTCCGGCCAGCATTGGCACGACTCGGCAATCACGGCGCGAACGACTGTTGGAAACGGTCCGCACGGCCGGTGAGCAGCGTTTTGCAGGCGACGCGCTATTTGAAGAATACAACTCTGCAATGGCAGAAAGCCTCCGGCTATCGGGACCGGAATTCATGAAAGTCTTCGACCTGAAGACGGAATCGGACGACGTGCGAACTGAATACGGCGAAGGGTTTGGACAGCGCATGCTGCTGTCACGGCGACTGTGCGAAGCCGGTGTCCGGTTTATCGAAGTGTCTCACAACATGAACTTCCGCAACGGCACCGGCTGGGACACTCACAACGACGGTCAGTTGAACCAGCACTTGCTCATTCAGGAACTCGACCAGTCGCTGGCCGCTTTGATACGTGACCTGGAAGCTCGGCAGATGCTGGACAAGACACTGATCGTCATCAATTCTGAATTCGGTCGCCCAGCTCAATTCGATTCCGGGGGCGGTCGTGGCCATCATTCGAAGTGCTTCAGCATGGTGCTGGCCGGCGGCGGCCTGAATCATTGCGGTGCGTATGGAGTCAGCGACGAACTGGCCATGGAGCCCGTGGAGAATCCAGTCGGCGTTCCCGATGCGTTCGCGACAATCCTCGCCTGTCTGCAGATTGATCCCACAAAGAACCTGTACGACGGAGACCGCCCAGTGCCAATCACGGACCAGGGCCAGGCGATTAAGCGGCTACTAACATAACACCGGATTTCAGGTCTGCCGTGCGTGAAGACATGTAAGCGGCGAATGCTCAAAATTTCAGGCGCCGTCGAAGCAACAGCGAAATGCCGGTGGCGTGAACAGCGTTGCCTCGCGGTATCGAGTGACAATTCACGACAACCCATCGGCGATCAGCTCGAAACCTCGCGGCCAGTCTGCTAGAAGGCGTTCGTTTATTTTGACTTTGGTCGCCTTTGACCTGATTCTCTGAAAGCCAACTCTATGAGCCGCCATGATGGCCGCACTGTTGATCAACTTCGCCCGATCAGCGTACAACGCGGGTTCACAAATACTTCTGCCGCCAGCGTTCTGATTCAGGCAGGCGACACCATGGTGCTGTGTACTGCCAGCGTGCAAAACAGCGTTCCACCGTGGCGGATGCCGCGAAACGAAGGCGAGACGGCTCAGGGTTGGGTGACCGCCGAATACAACATGCTGCCCGGCAGCACAACGCCCCGCAAACAGCGAGACCGCAGCAAAGTTGACGGTCGCACCACAGAAATCCAGCGTCTGATCGGCCGCAGCCTGCGAGCCGCCGTGGACTTTGGCGTTCTGGGCGAACACACCATCACGATCGACTGCGACGTGCTGCAGGCTGACGGGGGAACTCGCACGCTTAGCGTCACCGGCGGATTCATCGCGCTGTGCGAAGCTGTGCATTCGCTGGGCATCAGCGGCACTGTGATCAAAGACAGCGTCGCCGCCATCAGCGTGGGAGTCGTCAACGGCACGCCGGTGCTGGACCTTGACTACCCGGAAGACAGCACGGCCGAAGTCGATATGAACGTCATCATGACGGGCAGTGGCAAGTTCATCGAAGTGCAGGGCACGGCCGAAGGCGAACCATTCGATTTCGAGACCCTGCAGGCTCAACTGGCTCTGGCAAAAAGCGGCATTGAACAATTGACCGACATTCAGAAGAATTCGCTGGCCGAAGCATGGCCGTTTTAGTAAGTCATCCGAGCATACGCACAAGAATAAGACCACTTCCATGACTGATGGCAAATACCGTTCTGTGCCCGAAGAAACCGCCGGGTTGCCCAAAGGTGTGAAGTACATCATCGGGAACGAAGCGGCCGAACGCTTCAGTTTCTACGGAATGCGCACGATCCTTGTCGTGTTCATGACCAAGTACCTGCACTACATGGTCGATGGCGAAGTCGGCACAGAAATGAGTGACGCTCGCGCGAACGAGTACTACCACAACTTTGTCGCGGCAACTTACTTCTTTCCCATCCTGGGTTCGTTTCTGTCCGACGTCCTGATCGGCAAGTATCGCACGATCCTTTCGCTATCGATCGTGTACTGCCTGGGCCACCTTGCGTTGGCGCTGATGGGCGGAGCAGGTTTGGAGCCTTCACAATGGCTGTTGCTGGGCCTGTTTCTGATCGCCCTCGGCAGCGGCGGCATCAAGCCGTGCGTTTCCGCTCATGTCGGCGACCAGTTTGGCAAGAAGAACAGCCACTTGATGACTCGCGTCTTTCAGTGGTTTTACTTCGCAATCAACTTCGGATCGACCGCTTCCACGTGGCTCACACCAGTCCTTTTGAAATGGTACGGCCCACACGTGGCGTTCGGCGTTCCGGGCGTCCTGATGGCGTTGGCAACGCTATTGTTCTGGATGGGGCGCAATAAATTTATTCATGTGCCTGCTGGCGGGATGAAGTTCTTTAAGGAAACGTTCAGCCGAGAAGGCGTATTCGCGTTGTTGAAGCTTTCGACAATCTACGCGTTTGTCGCCGTGTTTTGGGGACTGTTCGATCAGACGGGATCGTCATGGGTGATTCAAGCCGAGAATATGGATCGGCGATTCCTTGGTATTGAATGGCTGCAATCGCAGATTCAAGTGATCAACCCGATCCTCGTCATGATGCTGATTCCGCTGTTCCAGTTTGTGATCTATCCGTCCGTCGACAAAGTGTTCAGGCTGACCAGCATTCGCAAAATTTCGATCGGCTTCTTCCTGACGGCCGCCAGTTTTGCCGTGGTCGCGATGGCTCAGGACCTGATCGATGGCGGTGCTACGCCGTCGATTGCCTGGCAGCTTTGGGCCTACGTGTTACTGACCAGTGGTGAGGTCATGATCTCAATCACGGGGCTGGAATTTTCGTACACTCAAGCGCCAAAGACGATGAAGTCTGTCATTATGGCGGTGTGGCTGTTTTCAGTCTCACTGGGCAACATCTTCACAAGCTTCGTGAACCATTCGATTCAGGTACCGGGCGTGAATCAGGTGGCTGCTGAGGTGAAGTCGCAGGAGCCAGATACCGAAGGCACGGTAGCCAACTGGAAGTTCAAAACGACCGCTCGACCAATCGGAGGCAGTGAAGAAGACGGCAAAACGATTACCGTGGCGGGCGTCGACGGCGAATACGGAACGACCGACGACATCGTGCTCCAGTTCAACGCGTTCAACAAGCTGGAAGATGTCGAAACGTCAGACAATGAAACGCTGGCAAACGCCTCCAAACTAATTGAAGAAGCCTTCTTCGCGTCTGCGACGGACGATGCCGACAAAGCTCTGCCGACTGAAGAAGAAGCTCAATCGCTGCTTGCGAATGAAACCGATTCTTACGGAAATCCGTTCACCTACAGTCAGCTTTCCCGCAACAACTTTCGCATCACATCTGCTGGTGCGGACGGCAAAAACGAGACTCAATGGGACGTGATTCTGCGAGGAACCGTTAGCCGAGCCGACGTGAAAGACTCACAGGATCAGGCAGACGTTCCCTACGACTGGCTGGAACAACGCATCATTTCTATCCGAGGAGACGACGGGAAAGCTGAAGTCGATGCAGCTCGAGGCGATATACCGGATACGGAAATCAGTCACTCGATCACAGTGGGTGGCCAGGACACGCTGGAAGGTGGCGACTACTTCTGGTTCTGGACGTATACGATTCTGATTACCGCGATTCTGTTCGTGCCCGTGGGATACTTCTACAAAGAAAAATCCTACATACAGGCCGAAGGTGATGACCTGGAAGAAGAAGCGACTGCTGAAGCAACCGCCGGAGGACACGATGCGTAGGCCGCTTTAGAATCGCGAAGGCAGCTACGTCTGCCCTCTATGCAGACAAGCGACCAGCGTAGACGACGAGTATCGGCCAGCATTACACCGGTCGATGTCTGGCGTCCAACCTTAGCCAGTACAACAATTCGTGAATGAGTTTCAGCATCGTCTTGATGCGGCGTTCTGGTTCTCGTTGAATGCAGCGAAGGCAGAGCGTTTCCAGTGCCGAGGGAATATCCCGATCGGCCGCCACGATGCTCGGCGTGGGAGGTGGGTTGTTGACTTTGTTCTGCAGCATTTCGTCCAGAGTCTCGCCCCAGGCCAGTTGCTGCATGGTCAGCACTTCAAACAGAATGGCCCCCAAACTGTAGATGTCCGTGCTGTGATCCAGTTCGTCGCCCGCGATTTGTTCGGGCGACATGTATTGTGGCGTGCCGGGGTGTGAGTCCTTAGAACGCAGCGAGTTCACGTCGTCCACGTCTTCGGCACGAGCCAGCGTGCCGGGGCCATCCTTGCTGCGAAGGCTGGCGAGTCCCCAATCCAGAAGCAACACTTCTCCATAGCCGCCCGTCACTATATTTTCCGGCTTCACATCACAGTGCACGACGCCGTGCACATGAGCGTAGCTTAAAACCTGACCAACCTGAATCACGACGTCGATCAGCCGATGAAGATCCCACGCTTTCTGCAGCGCCGGGTCACCGTTCATCAAGCCGTCTAAAACTTCCCGCAATGTGGCGCCGCGCACCAGCTTCATTGTGAAGTAATAGTGCATTTTGGAATCGAAGCCCACCTCGTACACCGGCGCTGTATTGGGGTGCTGCAGCATGGCCGTGACACGAGCTTCTCGCAGAAATGCTTTCTGTTCCTCCGGGTCATCGGCAAACTCAGGACGCAGCGTCTTGTGGCACACAGTACGACCCAGGTGCATATCTTTGCACGACTGGATCAAGCACTTGCCGCCAAGAGCGATCTTGCGGAAGTAGATGTACCGAGTGTTATTCTTGAGCTGAGCGTCAGTCGGCAGACTCGCGTCTGTTTCTTCCAGAAAAATGTGAGACTTGTCGCTGGTGGGACGAGGATAGCTGGATGGCACAGTGAATGACTTTTCTGACAACTCGATTGCGAACAGAAAGATACAGAAGGTCGGGCATAACCTCATTGGTCGAGCCAAATGAACTTGGTGCTCACCTGCCCCGACTGCTTTGGGCGAGTTGAATTATAGAGAACCCGGCCGAATGCGACGCCGAAACAAGTCTGCTTTTCCTAAAACCCGGGCTTCTGCTCTGAATACCTCGCCATCAAAGTCTGCGGAAAACATAATGGCAATAGCCAGCCAAGCACCGTCACGGCAGGCCACGATTCAACGGAGTGTGCAAAAGGGAATGAGTTTGTGGCGGAAGATCGTACGGGAACACCGTTAACGAAAGTACCCCATTCACTTGTGTAATATGGCCGTCCGGGGCGGTCGAAACCTGCGCAATGGGCTCGTAGCGCGATCGTGCATCAGCAACGGAACTTCGAAGTATGACGACTAACGAAATTTCACTCACCAATCAGCTCACTTCTGCGTCACAGAAGATTGCAGAATGCGAAGTGTTGCGCACGGAACTGCAACGTCTGCAAACGCACATGGAAACAGTCGTCGCAGAACGAGACCAGACGCTGGAATCGCTGCAACAGTCCGCTCTGACGAACATGCAGGCAGAACGGCAGAGAATTCACGACAACGCTGATCGCGAACTCGACACGCTGCGTCTTGACTGCAACTCACGGCGTGAAACGCTGCAGCAGAATCTCAAAACCACCCTTCACCGACTGGTCGCCGACCTCGAAGTCGAAACGAACAATCTGGAAGAGCGGCGCAAGTCTGAGCTATGGGTCCTGCAGTCGGTAATGGATGAAGACGGTGACGACAGCCCGGTTGTTCATTTCGAACGCGAAGCAGAAACCTTTGTCACTCAAAAAGCATTCCTAGACGAACGATTCGAAATTCTTCAGCAGCAGCTCAAAGATTCAGAACAGTATCTCGCCAACAGTCACGCAACGACCGAAACAGAACTTCCACCGCCGAACCTGAACGTCACGAAACGGCTCGAACTAAAAGACGCCGCCGTTGAAGCGGGCAATCAGGCGCTGGCGGCCGCCGATGAAATCGAACGTCTGAAACTGCCCAGGTGGCTGCAGGGTTTTCGGATATGGGCTTTAAGTCTTCTTGCCTTTGTCGTGCTTTGGATTCCTATCGTCGCCGCAAGAGCCGACCTGCGACAGTTTATCAATCCGGAGTTAACCAAACCGGACTGGCAGTGGACCGCGATGGCCGCCCTGACCGCGGCCGTCATTGTGGTGCTGTTCGCCGTGTTGTCGTTGGTGTCGGCCCAGGCCTCGCTGCGAAGTCGGTTCCAGTCGATGCTGCAACACGTCAGCAATGCCAGGGCAGCGCGAACTGGTTGGGAACAGAAATCTCAACGCTACGTCGACCGAATGGAAGGGCAGGCCAGCGAATGGCGACTCGAAGTCGAACAGCGCCGTATTCAACAGACACAAAAACTTACCGAAGACATCGATTCGCGAATTGCGTCACTCCGCAATCAAACAGCCGCGCAACAGGCCACCTTCGAAGGCGAAATTCAACGCCAAATTCAGCAAATTGATCACGAGTTGACTACAGCGGAGCAACGCATTGAAGCTCGCAAAGTGACTGACGTTCAACAGGCTCTGGATCGAACGAACATCGAACTCCAGACCGCTCGCGATACCTGCGAACAGCAAGCACAACGCACAATGGCTCGCGAACGCTTAGCGGAAGCCGAACTCATTGCGACGTGGCGAAGCATCATCGACGACTTGCGCACGACCGCGAAGGAAAGCAGCGTACTCGCGGCGGCAACTCGGCGTTGGCCGAAGGCTGGAACCGGTCAGTGGACACTTCCTACCGAAATGCCGACGCACCTTTCAGTCGGCGATCTGTTGACGACTGTCCCGAATATTCCCGACGCACTGCCTCGGCCCGAGCCATTCAATTTGTGTCTGGAAATGCCGGCGATTCTGCGATTCCCCACCGATACTTCGCTTCTTGTCGAACACGATTCCGCCGGACGCGACACAGCGCTCAGTTTCATTCGAACTCAGTTACTGCGGCTGCTGACAGTGATTCCGGCCGGGCGAATTCGCCTGACGTTAATCGACCCGGTTGGGCTGGGGCAAAGCTTCTCGGCAATGATGCACCTAGCCGATTTCGACGAGCTACTGATTCACAGTCGCATCTGGACGGACAGCACTCAAATTCGTGACCAACTTCAGAAGGTCACTGTTCATATGGAGAACATTTTTCAGACGTACCTGCGAAGTCAGTTCGACACGATCGAAGAATACAACGCATCAGCCGGCGAGGTGGCCGAACCGTATCATTTTGTTGTCGTGGCCGGATTCCCGACCGCGTTCACCGACGAATCGGCGCGGCACCTGTCGTCAATTCTGACCAGCGGCCCTCGTTGCGGCGTTCACGCCATCGTCGCGTGGAATCCAACTATTGGCGTTCCACCATCGTTTGATGTGGACGACCTGACGAACACCTGCGTACGGTTTAAGGTGGACGGCGATGTCGTTCTGCCGCAGCAGCAATATTCAAAGGCGGTTCTGTTTGAACAGTACCCGGAACCCGCGGCCGAAACTTACGTTCAGCTTGTACGAGATGTCGGCGAACAATCGCGAGACGCTCGGCGAGTGGAAGTTTCGTTCAACCGCATCGCACCACGCGAAGACGAGATCTGGAGTCATTCGACGGCGGACGGAATCGACTTTCCCATCGGTCGCGCCGGGGCCGCTCGGCTGCAGTTTATGCGACTCGGCCGTGGCACGTCTCAACACGCACTGGTGGCGGGGAAAACGGGTTCCGGAAAGTCGACACTGCTTCATATTCTGATCACGAATCTGGCGTTGCACTACAGTCCGAACGAAATTCAGTTTTACCTGATCGACTTTAAAAAGGGCGTCGAATTCCGCACCTATGCGGCGCACAAACTGCCTCACGCGCGAGTCATCGCGATCGAGAGTGACCGGGAATTTGGCCTAAGCGTGCTGGAACGACTGGACGAAGTTCTACAGGAACGCGGCGAACTGTTTCGCGAACGCGGCGTGCAGGACGTGCCATCGTTTCGCAAGCAATTCCCGAGTGAACCGATGCCTCGCCTTTTGCTGTTGATCGACGAATTTCAGGAATTCTTCGTCGCCGAAGACCGCGTTTCGGCACGAGCATCGTTGCTGCTGGACCGGCTGGTGCGGCAGGGGCGAGCGTTCGGAATTCACGTACTGCTCGGATCGCAGACGCTTGGTGGAGCGTACTCGCTGGCTCGCAGCACGATGGGCCAGATCGCCGTGCGGATCGCGTTGCAATGCAGTGAAAGCGACGCTCACTTGATCCTTAGCGAAGACAATCCCGCGGCTCGCATGCTGACGCGACCAGGCGAAGCGATCTACAACGACGCCAACGGACTGCGGCAGGGGAATCATCAATTTCAGATTGCGTGGCTGGACGAAGAACGTCGGGAGCAGGCAATCGCCACGATGGTGGCACGTCCGACGGACGCCAATTCTGCTGAGCAGGGGATGATCGTCTTTGAAGGCAACGTGCCACCGACGCCGGAACTTTGTCGACCGCTGAACATGTATCTGAAGCCAACCGACGACGCGACTCGCCGCACAACAGACTGCATCACAATTTGGCTGGGCCAACCCGTTGCAATCGCAGCGCCGACGTGCGTTGAGATCCGACGGGCGAGCGGACAAAATCTTCTGCTGGTCGGTCAGGATGAAAGTCAGGCAGACGGGCTAATCGCCTACACAATTCTTAGCACCTGTCGACCGTTCGCTGCCGACGCAAATACTGCCACACCAAAGCTGACTCTACTACACGACGGACGCGATGCAGATTCGTTGCAGCGATTTCAGTCGCTGCGAACCAACCTGCCCGAAACCTCGTTCGAAATTGGCGACGCGAATGCAGCAGACGCGTTGATCAAACAGCACTATGACGAAATCGTCTTGCGAGAAGAAAACGCGGAACGCGCGACTGCGGCTGAGCAGATTCTGGTGGTTCGTAATGTGGGCCAGTTTCGCAGCCTCAGAAAAGACGACGACGATTTTGGGCTCGGCGGATTCGGCGAACCCAAAGAAGCGACTACCGCTTCGATGTTCAGTGACATTCTGAAACGTGGCCCGCTGGTCGGAATTCATGTGGTTGTCTGGTCAGATACCTTCAGCAACGTGGTTCGCTGGTTGTCGAGTTCGCTGCTTCGCGAATTCGAAAACCGAATCGCGTTCCGCATGAACCAAACCGATTCTGCCAGCCTGATCGATTCGCCGGTCGCTGCATCACTGGGACCGGCACGAGCCATCATCTACCGCGACCAGACCGGCGCAACCGAAAAGTTTCGTCCATGCGCATGGCCGTCAAACGAATGGTTGAACAGCCTCACCGGCGAACCGCCAGCCGACGTCACGACAGACTTCGACATCGATTCGCTGACGATCGAGTGATCACAACCGCCGGTTTCCGCCGATCGCAGACGCCGCGATCAGTATTGGCCACTAAATTCGCAGAGAAAATCGGCCTGTGGTTTGATGCGGTTCCGCTACAATCAGACGGTGTTCTTCAGGACTCCGACTGATTCTCGCGAACGCCGAAACCCGTTGCATGGCTGCCAAAATTTCAATGATCGAACCGCGTCGACCTCAGAAACTCGCTGCAAAAGCCTGGCTGCCGCAATCCGTTGCAGATGCCAGGCCGCAGACCGCAGTCTTGCTGGGGCTTTTGCTGTCCCTGGCTTTGCCGATGGGGCACTCTCGCACGATTGCTCAGCCGCCTGACGATGTCACACCGGGATCAGTCTTGCTGGACAACGGGCTGATCCTCCGCGGACTGTGCACGTCCGGGGCAACCCTTTCCGGAGATCCCCGGCCGGTTGCGAGCCTGAGTTTGAAGAAGATCGATCAGAGTTTTCGTGCCTATTATGTGGCCAACCGAATGAGCGGCCCAATTGTGCCTGACAACGCGGCAATCCCCGCGGCTGACTTCCGCATCATGCAGAAGTTCGACGGTCGGAAGCCGCTGGTCTACGCGATTGGATTGCATGAGAAGAATCCGTTTCAGCCAGACGGCCGGTCTTTTGTTGAGTTGACGTTTGCGGAAGGTCGGACTCTGAAAATTGACGTCGGAATCGTCGGCCTGAACTCACTCTCGGCTCAGGTGCGCGGGCTGACTCATGATTGGGTCTACGGGGTTTCACTGGCTTCCATTCCCGACGGCACGCTCTACTCCGGCCTCGGTCAGCCGGGTGTCATCACACACGTGAAAGGTTTCGACGATGGCGAGACACAGCTGAACCTCGCCCAAATGCTAATGCAAGCGGACAAGTTTGATGCGTCACGCCGATTGCTGGACGACATCGCACTTCAGTTTCCCGATCTGAAAAAGCGGTGCGAGCGTTCGATAGAGATCTGGAACGACAAAGCGGGCGACAAAATTGTTGCCGAACTACAGCGGATGAAAACTGTTGGCAAAGATTCCACCGCCGAGCGCTACGCCCGGGAATGGCCAGACCCAAAGCTGGATCCCGTAGTGCGTGTGCGAGCCCGGCAGTTCATCCAGCAGATGGATGAAGAAAACCGGCGTCTGCAAATCGTGTCGATGTCGTTGGACAAGTTGCTTGGCGATGTGGACGACAAAACGCTGCGCCGCGACGCGACTCAAATGTGCACAGAACTCAAACGAGAACTGGACGCCAACTCACTACCGCGTCTTGCCGCGTATGAACTGGTCTGGCAGGACGAAGGCCTATCGGCCGAAGCCAAAATTGCATTGGCCGCAACCGGCTGGCTGTTGGGCGCCGACAATGCGATCGACGAATTCGCGGACGCATTTGGCCTGTTTCAAATTCGGTATTTGTTGGCTGACTACATGAAGACAGGCGACAGCGAATCGCGAGCACGCGACGACTTGCGAGAAAAGATGCAACAGGCAGAAGGCTATTCGGTCCAAAGAATGGCGATGCTGCTGCGGCATCTTCCCTCCGACGGTTCGATAAAGCCACAAGCCGGTGCGTGGGACGATGCCCGACTGTTCACAACAGAAGGCTCAGACACAGAAACCGGTTGCCTCGGCCAGATTCCATCAGAATACGCCGACACGCGCGAGTATCCTCTGTTGATCGCGATTCCCTACGGCAGTAGCGGTTTAAAGGCGACGTTGCAGTTGTGGAAGGACTATGCGAATCGCCACGGCTACGTCCTGGCCGTACCGGATTTGTTGCCACCCACGGACCCGGGATACGCGGCCACAGCGACTCAACATGCACAAATGTTGGGACTGATTCGGCGACTAAAGCAGGGCCTGTCGATCGACAGCGACAGAGTGTTCATCGCCGGACACGGAGTCGGCGCCGACGCGGCGATGGATATCGCGACCGCTCACCCTGACCTGTTCGCCGGCGTCATCCCCATCTCCGGGCTGGGGCGAAAGCATCTGCTGTGGACGATTCAAAATTCGTCGAACCTTCCATGGTATGTGATCGTCGGCACCCGACAGCCGCACTACCCCACAAGAATGATTCCGCTGCTTAACCGCATGCTGTCACGGATTCACGCTCGCGGACGACTGGAATATTGTAACGCTATGGTGGTCAGCTATCCGGAACGCGGCGTCGAATCATATGCTGAGGAATTTCCGCAGCTATTCGAATGGATGGCAGTGCAAAAGCGTTCCGCCCCAAGCGACTGGATCGATGCAACCACCGTTCGCAGCACTGATCTAAGCTGGGGATGGATTGGCATGGATTCCATCGAACCTCGATTCACAAGTCTCGACGAACCCCTTTCACCCGACGACCGCCCGGAATCAGAAGGCCACGTTCAGGCGGAGATTAACCAGAAAGCCAACGCCATTCGGATTCGCTCGCTACCCGGCAATGGCTTTGTCCGCCTGTCACCCGATATACCAGAACTGGACCTGGCAAAGACGGTAGTCGTCATTCGTTCCGGCAACCGACCTCAACAGATCGACTACCAACCATCGCTGCTGGACCTGCTGGAAGACTTTCGAGAACGCCGTGACAGGTCGCGATTCTACTTTATGAAGGTTGCGATCGGCGGCTGATGTTTACCGGCGGCACAGGCGTCGGAAGCGGCCAATTGAACTCAGCACGAGGCCAACATACGGAAGCCGATGTCGTGAATGTCGATCAACGAGCGTTCAGGTGATCGAGCTTAAGAAGATTCCGGCTCGCGACTTCGCAGCAAGTCTTTGGCTCGTGCGATCATCGGCCCGATGGAATTCTTCGGCAGGCTCAACAGGCGGCTGATCTCACGATAGCTTTTGCCTTCCAAATAAAACGACTCGACGACAGATCGCAGGTTCTGTGGCAACCGCGTCATCAGCGAATCCACTTCGTCCTTCGCATCAACGCGATTCGCACTACCGTCATCCGCGGTCTCAGCAAAGCTTGCCTGGTGAGCCTTCACATGGCCGAAGGCCTGCAGGTATCGTCGCTGCGTCAGTTTTCGAAGCACCACGCGACGCACAATCACTGTCAAGTAGGTGGCGAAGGAACTACGCCCACGAAACGCACGGATCGCTGCCAAATTGCGGTCCAACAACGCAGTGAAGACCTCCGCCGTCAGATCGTCCACGTCGTCAGCGTTAAGCTTTAAACTATGAGCCGATGCCGTGTGTCGAATGACCTGCACGATCAGGTTTGCGTAACGGTCCACAAACAGATTCCACGCTCCGGATGCCCCGGAAAGCAGATCGTTTACGAGTTTTCTGTCTTTTTCAGTGAGTGGCATGAGTTCAGACCGTGCAAACCAGCCGGGGCGAAGCCAAAAGTTCCTCTCCCAGTATTACGCTGCGTCCCCTTAATTCTGAGCATTCGAAATACCAAACACGAAGGAAACTGATTGTTTTTAGAGGATTGGCCCGCAATTTGTTACCAAATTCACAATAACCGGGCGGTTTTCGGGCGTCTTCAGCCTTCAGACCTCACCGCTCCGCATCCACGCTCAGTATTGAACATCGTGTTTTCAAACGTGGTAATTACAGCCTCCAAGACAACGCTCGCTCGTGGAGGTTCCACCGATTTCGCCGATCCTTCCCCCTTAAAATATCGATCCGTTTGCGGTGCGTGGCTTCCGTTTTCACGGCATAGCTTCGTTGAAATGGCGTGCTGCAGGGCGGATTTTGGGATGCCGAAGCCGCAGAAGCCGGACAGGTTCCCAAGCCACGCCCAACACGCCATCCGCGCTTAACTTCGGGTTTCGCATCGAGATTCGGTCTCAATATGCCTACGGGGCGTTTGTTGTGGGTTGAGAGATGGAAATTGCCGACACAAATGACGTAAAACCCGGCTGTCGGGCGGTGACTGTTGTATTTCGCACCACCGCTTAACGATGCGTTTGCCGGGATCGATCGCAAGGTCTTCCGGAATGTCTTCAAACCCGGTTCTCATCACTTGCTGTCGAGTGGTTTGAGACCTTTATAGATGTCTGAAAGGTAATGAGATGACTCACGTTGTTGCTGAACCGTGCTTCAATTGCAAATACACCGACTGCGTTGTTGTTTGCCCCGTTGAGTGCTTCTACGAAGGCGAATCGATCCTCGTGATTCACCCGGACGAATGCATCGACTGTGAGGCTTGCGTTCCGGAATGTCCCGTGGAAGCGATCTTCCACGAAGACAACGTTCCCGAACAATGGGCGGCCTACACCGAACTGAACGCCGAAATGGCGCCTCAGTGGCCAGTAATTACTGAGCAGAAGACATCAATGGCCGAAAGCGACGGCAACTGCCCGTCCGCCCAGTAGATCGGTCTCGCCAACGCTGTCCCGCGAGGCTGTTGACATTCAAAGACTCCGGGACGGATTTGTCGCGGAGTCTTTTTTGTTCCCGCCGAAGGTGCTCAGTTACTTGAAGGCAGCACTTCCCGGCTGCTATTGTTGTGCCTGCGGCTCACCGAACGCACAACGGACATGTCGTGTCCTCCGCATTTGATGCGGCAGATCGGTTATTAGAATCGCAGCAAGAGTTAGACACAGATTTGCTCTGGTGGTGGAATTGGTAGACACGCCAGCTTGAGGGGCTGGTGGGAGATAATCCCGTGGAGGTTCGAGTCCTCTCCAGAGCATTGACCGTCCTGTTTTGCAGGACGGTTTTTTATTGCGCGGACCGGTGTTTCCGGGCCATCACGCGTCGACCGGCCTCCGCAGCGGCGGCTCTCAGGTCGCAATGAGCGTGGTCGAATAAGAGCTCGTTCAGGTGTTGGTCAACCTGAACGAGCCAGCGATTGGGCGATGCAGTTGACGGCGGCCATCGCGCGGCAGTTGGCAGCGGCTATCACGCAATGTTAACGCCGCCAGCCTTCGGGTTTTCCATCGGCACACAGGTCTGCATGATCGGGACATCGCGGTTGCCGGGATTCACCATCAACTTGACGCCAAGACAACGGAACCGGAACTGACGCGTCGCCACGCTACCTCCAGCGTCCGAAAACTCATCAACTTCTCCCTGCGGTGTGTTGAAGTTGATGTTCACCCAGATGTTGTTTTTCTGAGCTACCGGCATGCGGGCTGCCGCTGTGTTTCTGGCCTGAAGGTTGGCCGCATGATTGGGATGAGCCCCCACCGGAATGGCTCGTGGCGCTGGTGGATCCAATTTCGCCAGTTCAGTTTGCATCGCGGCGGAGTTGAGGGCTCGCAACAGCGAAGCCTTCAGCTGATTAGTGTCTTTGGCGACAGAATGAGTGCCCACGTCCCCGGAACTAATACGAGCCTTCTGGAACAACGGATGACTGTGCAGCTCGTCTGTCGGTACGTGCAGCCCCGCGTGTGGATTCGGAGCTGCAGTGCCTCCGCCGCCAGCTGATACGCTAACGTTAACGCGTCCCGCCAGCATCGTGCCGACATCGATTAGTGTGTAGTTGGTACGTGCGTATGGCATGATCGATTTCTCTTCAGGAAACATGTGGCCCGGTTTGGAAACGACTTGTCCGAATGTCCGACGACAAACAGAGAACTCGTTGCTAAGCCTTTGTCGTTGCCAGACCGTACTGGGTTGCGTGAAAAAGTGCCAAAACGCCCAACCAATCGGCCCGCCCCGCCAAACAGTCCACCTGTATCATGCGTAAGGCCTAACGCAAGCGGTTCCGCGGCCCCAGCTTGCTTCTCCTCACAAACATCCACGATGCGAATGTCTCGCCGAAGCTGGCCACTTGCCTTCCGCCCGCACGTGATGTTGTTGTGTCAGGTCGCTTGTTTAAGTTCTTAGACCACGCGGCTCAAACGGGCATGTATGAGCCTTCATCTTCTTCACACGGAACTGGTCGGCGTGTACATCGATCTGGCGTGCAACCGTGAAGAGTTGCACCCGCACACCACAAGATCACGCACACAAGATATTACGGTTGCGCGACGGGGCTCGGCGGTGCGTTTTCTCAAGTCTGTTCGGTGGAGTGATCAATGCTAACGGGAGTGGCCGAGAGGATGGCGACTCCGGCGATGATTGGCAGGGCGAGAAATGCCCACAGGGCGGGGCCGTAGGTGCCGTAGACGTCGTCGGCAATTGCTGCCGGCACTGGTCCGATCGCGGCGGCGAATACCATGATGGACATAGAAACTCCCTGAATTGCCCCTTGGTGTTGCCTGCCGAAATAGTTGATCCAGACCATGCTCCCGGCACTGCGGATGATTCCGCCATGAAGTCCGAGCAACGCGGAGTACAGAAAGATCCATCCTGGCGACGGCAGGAATATCAGCAGCAGAATCGCGCAGACTTCCAGCGCCATCGACGATGCCAGTACAAAACGCGCGGGCATGTGATCGATGAGGTAGCCGGCAATCAATGTTGACACTGTGGCCGCTACTGCCTGAACTCCCAGCGCACTGAGAGCCAACGCGCGGGAAACTCCTTTTTCGTTCAGGATCGAAACCTGATGAAACATCAATCCCGTGCCAACCAGTGAGACAGTGGCGACGACCGATGCAATCTTCCAGAACGCAGAACACCGAATCGCCTCTTTAACGGTGTAAGATTTTTCGGAGATAAACGGTACGGCGTCGGCATGCGAAGCTTCGACAGTCTGCATCGGCGTGTCCGCCGCTTCAGGTTTCGTAGTTTCGTTCACTGGAAAGCGCCAGTCGGGAAGAAACCCCAACGGCTCAGGACGATCGCGTAGAAACACAGCGGCGGGGACGACCAACAGGCCACAAACAATTCCGCCCAGAACGATCCATGTGTTTCGCCAGCCGCAGTAATCGATCAATAAATTGTTGACCTGCGGAACAATTAACACAGACGCCGTTCCACCAACGGCACAGATGCCAGCCGCTCGACCTCGATAGTCGTGAAACCATTCGCCTACAATCCAGTTCGCGATCAGTGTCAGCGAACCCTGGCCCAAACAACGGATCATCGTGAATCCGACGTAAAGCCCGGCGAGACTTCCGACCTGGCCCATCCACGTGCAGGCACCTCCCAGACCGACCGCAACTAGTGGCAGGATTTTTCGAGCACCAAAGCGGTCCACGAGCCGACCAATGAACGGCAACAGTGCGCCCCCGATGAGGGTGGCCGTCATATACGCGATCGAATAGCCCGTTCTGTCGATGCCAAGTTCTTCGAGCATTGGATCGACGAAAGCCGCAACGGAAAACGACTGCCCAGGCGCCGACATGAACACGGTGGCCGCTGCAATGGCTAACATGATCCATCCCGGATGCCTGTCAGCGTCACGTTCTAAGGCGGGAGATATATTTAATGAGGTAGCGATTTTGGCGGCGGTGTGGCAGGGACAGCATACGGGGGCACAGGTTCTCGCGAGTTGGTCGAACCATCGTTAACGACACATGTCGAGTCAACGACGTTCGGCAAAGTCCCGAATGCGGGAGTCCTCGTTCCGGCCCAACCCCAAAATCGCGGCCAACCTCTGCTCACATCGCTGTCCCTATCCAGCTAGCTGGATCACTCGCCGGACACCTTCAGCATTTCCGACGCGCCGGCCGCTGCATACACTTTGCTCGCAACGGGGGCGTCGCTTATCCCGGATGCAGAAACATTGTACGGAGCACAAACACTCAGAAGCCCGTCAACGTCAAGGTACTTGACGGCTCCCGGCACAAACATCGGAGCGTCCTGCTTTGTGAGGTCTTCGAACCGGAACCCTTTCAGGTCGACCGTCGTTTTCGTGACGGTATCGCCCGCCTGACTACGTGCCGCGAGTACAAGTGGACCCGCCGTCCTGCCTTCTCCAATGAGTTCCACGTCCTGTTTTCCGGCCACCGACCTGGCGTGTTTGATCAGCGTCAGAATATCGTGCGTGCGTTTCGCAAACAGCGAATGGTTGTAGCCATATGTGTAGCCAGAGAATCGTTCCCATCCTGCCTGGCCTCTTCGCTGGTACCACATCCGCTGCGACTCGAGTGGCTCACCATTTTTCAGGAACTCACCCTGGCCAGACAGGTCTGCCGTCACGACGGTGTATCCGGACTTCAGTGCCTCCCCGACGGAATCAATGACTCCATCGCCACTCAGCAGACCAGACTTCCCGGAATCAGTGATCCAGACCACGACACCTTTCTGATCTACGTTGCTGCCCTTCAATATCGCGGCGGGAATCTGTTCACCCGCATCTAAGTGGTTCAGGCGACCAACCGTTAACTGAATGCCATCGAGGGAAACCTGCTTTGTGTCTGTAAACTTCACGTCGCCGACGGCGTCAAATCGCCGACCAAGGATCGTTTGCCAGGCCTTGCCAACTACATTTTGGTATTCAGATAATTCATTGCCATTGCTCGGGATCAGGTCGGCCAGACGCTCATCAGAATCCGCGGTCGCCAACTTCAAAAGCTCGATTTCGTGGCTGTCGCCGATGTCCGTGCCGGACGGTCCGGGATGCTGCTCGTTCCAGACGGTTAACTGCTCTTTCGAAAGCAAATCGAAGTCGCGTTCGAGAATGGGTTCTTTAAAGCCCAGGTTGAAATGTCGGTTGAAGAAACCGTACATCACCACGCGATTGACATGGTTGTAGTTGTGAGGAAAGTGCGTCTGGAACACGGCCGTCAATCGATTCTTGTGTCCGAGTATCGCGTAGAGATTCTGAAGATCGGGATAGCCTTTCGTCTCCAGTTCCCTGGTCCAGTCGTCTGCGGCGGTCAGCCCCAGCGGTCGAGGTGCGATGGCGGCAGCGATGTCGACGTTGCCCTGATCAATTCGCATCAAAGGAGCGTTCTCGCAAGTGCAACCACCCTGCATCGCCGTCGAAACCATCACGCACGGCATAGCCGCCGTCACCCGATCATCGATAGCCGCGATGATCATCGCCTGAGTTCCACCTCCGCTGGCGCCGGTGACGCCTATACGGTTCGAATCGACGTCCGGTTGTTCCAGCAGGAAGTCAATCGAACGTACCGAATTCCACGTCTGCAGTCCCATCATGTTTTCCAAACGGAGTTCAGCCTGTGTGGCGAAGAAGCCCCAATTCTCAGCCGTATCAAGATGGTCAGACTTGTCCGGACGGTGTCCGATTTGAATCGAATCACAATTGCCCGTCATGTCATAGAAAAACGCAATGCATCCCATGCGAGCCAGCTGTACACAGCGTGCCTGAATATGGTTGCGGCCTGCGTTTACGAAACGTTCAGCACCAGTGGCGATCAGTTTCTCCGCCGCATCGACGCCAGCGTCATAGAATCTCGCATCGTTCCAGTGGCCATGCGGACACAGGATCGCGGGGAACGGCCCGCTCTTTCCCTTCGGGCGATACAGACTCCCCGTCACGAAATGGCCGGGGATCGATTCGAAGTAGACGGCTTCGACCGTGTAGTCCTCAAACTCGATTCTCTTATGAACGACGGCGTTGAGCTGAGTTTTGGTAGGCTCAGGCCATAGCCCCTGCGAGATCAAAATGCGTCGCTTGATGTCTGCCTGCCGCTGCGACCAGTCCGCTTTGTCGGCCACGGCCTTGAAGGGAAAGTAACCGTTCAATGTTTGAAGTTCACCAACTCGCGAGTCCGCAGGAATCTCTCCGACAGGATACGCACGCGGCGATTGAGCGACGACCGGCTGAACCGACAAAAGTGACATGAGGACGATGGCAACAATTCGCATCAAACTCTCCGGTGTTGAAGAAACTTTTCGAAGACCACGCTGCCATCCGATGAATTTGTTCAGCGGGCTGGCACCTAAGGCTCGCACGCTACGTCAGAATTCGAAGCAGAGACAAAGCGCGGCGTGCGGTACAAACGACAAACGCCACCTCAGCACAAACTGCCGTCAACAATCGCGAACGAACCAGGCGGCACACTGATCGTACCCGATATCGTCCGTCGCTCAATTGTGGCCCGACTATTCTGGCGGTGCGTCATTCCCAAGACCTCCGCGGAAGAACGCCAATCGAACACACGTCTTTCACCGTCTTCCTGCCCATCCTGTCCTCGAAGGCATTGCCTAATGCAACTCGCGGACGAGTCCGTAGCACAACGCCTGTAAAAACGTTTCAACAGGCGCCTGGCAGACGAATATCGTGAGTACGAGGTTGTTAGCGACGTGGAATCGGCTCCGGCGCCGGGACGGATTGGCGGTCGGCTGACAGCAAGTACCGTCCGCCAAGTTCGCTTGGGCACCAGCCCCCACGCGGAGTGCACGCCTCTTGAATATCGGCCCATCTTGATACTGAAGGAAAGAACTCAGGCATTCTACCCCGGATTGCACTGGAATCGGGTACAGTACGGTCCATCATTTCATGACCTGTTAGTAACTGAGGGAATAATGGCACAAGACGATCACGCCGCGCCGAGCAAAGATGAACCCGAAGCGGTGTCGAACCACACGGACAAGATCACGTCGCAGGTGTTGGAGAAGGTCGGCACGTTGCCACTTCTGCATCGTGTCGAAGTGTGTCAGCACCACGACGGCAATTACCGGGTCAACATCTGGGAGCAGTTGGAGTCGATCGGGGATTCTGCCTTCTCAAAGACCTTCCACATTCGATCGTCCTACTACCTGAAGGTGTCGGACACAGGCGAAATCATTCGCAGTAACCCGCCGCTTATCAACCTCGGTTGCTCACCATAGTCTGCCCCAATCTCAGCTTAGAGCAATTCACCCGAACACTTGGCCGCGCGGGGCTCTGTTGTTGTGTACACCGTCGCATTCATCCAGATAGTCAACGAGGGCCGCAGCCGCGTTATTGCCGTTCGGAGTCTCGGAAAGCTATTGATTCCGCTCAATTTTCTTACACGACCGCCTGTTTCCGTGAGCAAACATGGCGAATTTTTTGTATGGTTTCCATGAATTCGACACCGAGTTTGGTCCGGTCAATTTCTGGAACTCCGATGGTCGGCAGGTGTCGGAGCGGGTGTCCCCAAGAAACCCAGCGACCGAAAACGCTGTCGAAACATAATAATAGCTTCCACGTCCCCGTAGCTCATCTGGATAGAGCGTGGCTTTCCTAAAGCAGGTTTAGGACCACCAAACCCCATAAAACACTGGGTTTGCTCTCCAAAAGAATGTTCAGATTTATCTGATTTGATGCCTCTGCAGGTGTCGCGACACCCGTTGTTTCCCCGAAACGCGGTCTAGCTCTTTACCATTTGATCAGCTTCAATCAGCATCAGAATGGTTGCGCGAGTGTGGTCACTCAGGTGTGGCCAAGACTCTGCAAGTTCGGCTGGAACAGCGGCCTTGATGGCCACTTCTTTGCTGTCCAATGGTGAGGTGGACAAGCTGTTCGTTTCAACGCTTACATCGTTGATTGGTACGGCGTCCGTCGATGGCTCAATGGATGTGGCTGTCTCGATAGCTGCATCTGTCGCAGGCCCTTCATCTGCATCCTTAGTGGCATTAGGCACGTGCTCGGCTTCAGCGGCCACCAGTGTGTCCACGGCCGCTGGGAGCGACTCCGGAGGGGCTTCAGCGTGATCTTGCGTGACTTCCAATACCAATGGCTCGAGGAATTCTTCGCACACGCCGGCCGGATGTTCGAGGCCAACGATGAATTCCGGCGAATCCAGTTCCAGCTCAATAACATTCTCCGCCTTCACAATGTCGTCAGCTTTGGGCGTCGTGGTATCCGGAGTCGTTTCTTCAACGCTGATTGCAACGGCCGATTCGGGTGCTTCCGGCTTGTCGACAGGCAACGTTTCAATGGCGGCGATGGAATGTGACAGCGTTGGCAGCAACCTTGCGACGCTGTCGGCCGCCTGCGGATTGTTGACTGCGAATACAGAAGCGGCGATTAGAGACGCGAAAAACATGGCTGTTCCTCTCAGAGATAAGTGGGCCGGGATGGCCAAGGCGGGGCAGCTCAGGGAGGCTTGAGAAGCTGCTCACCGGCTGGCGGATCTTTCATTTGATCCAGCACACTGGTCATCGACGCTGACGGCTGGCTGCTCTGAGTAACTCGCGGAAGATTTACTGATCAGGAAGAATGGGAGTTCCGCGTGCCGGTTTAACGGGTCATGCGCCCGGTTCTGAGGGCAACACGAGCACATCCTTGATTGTCAACGTGCGACCGACTACGCCACCCGTCGTTTGCGGCGAATCATCATGCCTGCCAGCCCAAACACAGCGATCGACCCAATCCATGTTGAAGGTTCCGGCACGGCGGCGGTATCGGTAAAGCTAATGCCATCCAGTGTGAAATTAGCCGTCGAGGATAGTCCGGTCACATCAAGACGGAGGCTGTACGCCTGAGACAGGTCTACTCCCGAGAAATCAGACATCGGCACGACGATACTGTAGGGAGTTGGTGAGGAGCGAAAATCGATGACCTGTTCCTGTATGCCCGATGGTGAACTCACTCCGACGGTTGCCTCAAAATTCGGCCCGATGACTCCCAGATTCGCTGAGCCGACGTCGATAACGTAAGAGCTGTTCTGGAATGGTGACAGGTCGAACACGTCCGCTCGGCTGCCGGGGACGTGCTCAATCATTAGACGGCCAAGAAACGGTGAAGTGTAGGCCGGGTTATTCGAAACAAACGACAGTTGTCCATTTGCGGTATCAACATTCGCGACGATGGATCCAACTGACATCTGCCCCTGAATCGTCAACCGACGTTCTCCGTTCACAAGTTGTGATGGATCCTGATTCTCTATCAAATTCGACACATTTCCATTGGCAGCATTTGCCGTCACGGACTGCATGCCGACCTCGAAAGAATCGATGATTCCAGCTTCCGAAATTCCACAGAACGAAGTCAGCAAAACGGTGAAAGTGAGGATGGACGAGCTGTTCATGTGTATTCGCTCAGTGGAAGATTTGCGGGGTGTGGAAATGCCAGGGCCAGCGCGCACTTTGGGCAATTTAGGCTGGCGCGACAAGTGAGTATTGGTTAGTCTTTTCGTGTCGTAACATCGGACTTCACGAGGAGAGGACAAGAGATGTCGACAGTTGAACTGGCGGTCACCCAGGAGCTGACAGGAAACATTGTTCATTACTTTGATCAATTGAAAGACCCGCGTTCCAACATCAATCGTCTGCATCTGCTTGGTGATGTGATTGTGATCGCCATTTGCGGAGTGCTGGCCAACGCCGACGGCCCCAGTGCGATTGCGGAATGGGCGCGACTGAATGCCGATGGCCTGCAGAAACACCTGGCACTTCCGCATGGCATTCCGAAAAAAGATACGTACCGGCGCGTCCTTTCTCTCCTGAAGCCGAACGACTTTCAAGCGTGCTTCGTGCAATGGATTGAATCGCTGGAAGGACTTTCCGACGAACAGAAAGAAGGCTACAGAAAACAGATTGCGATTGATGGCAAAGCACTCCGTCGATCACATGACAAAAAGAATGGGCTGGGTGCGTTGTTCATCGTGAGTGCGTGGGCTTCTGATCAGGGGATTTCTCTGGGACAGGTGGCGACGGAAGAGAAGTCGAACGAGATCACCGCGATCCCGAAATTACTGAACGAAATCAATATCGATGAGGCGATCATTACGATTGACGCAGCGGGTTGTCAAAAAAACATTGCGCAGCAGATCGTGTCTGGCAATGCAGACTATGTGTTAGCCCTGAAAGGCAACCAACCGAAACTCTATGAGGTCGTGCAGAAGTTTTTTCTCGATCACCTGGAGGATGACTTCGCTCGCTGTCCCGTCAGTCGCTATGAAGAAACAGAGAAGGGACACGGTCGGCAGGAACAGAGAATCTACTATCAGGCGACCGTGCCTGTCGATTTTGACGTGGGCCACAAATGGGCCGGACTCAAGACCATCGGAACGGCGATCCGAATGTACGAGCAGGACGGCATTCATCATTCTGACGTTCGCTACTACATCAGCAGTCTGCGTCGCAAAGGCGAGCTGTTCGCAACAACGGTTCGTGGTCACTGGGCCATAGAAAACACGCTGCACTGGAGTCTCGACATGACCTACCGCGAGGATGAGAGTCGAGTCCGAAACCGAATCTTCGCGAACAATTTGTCATGGCTCAGACGACTCACACTCAGCCTCATCAAGAAACATCCTGGCAAACAAAGCAACGTCATGAAAAGAAGAATGGCCGGATGGAACATTGACTATTTGATGCAAATCCTTACCGGCAAAACAACTTAGTATGCGCTGGCCCTGGTGGAAATGCCGGTCGCAGATGCGCAAGCGGGCTGAAGTGTCCACGATGTCGTGCGGTGCGAGAATCAGACGAACGTGCCAGCGTTTTTGCCTACGCTGGCTTTGAGTTTGTTGGGTGAATGTGCGGCGCTATCGTGTTGACTGAACGGTCAGACGTTACTTGCTTTGGCAAAGTTTCGCGTTTGACGACAGCGACGCACACAACACGAGACACCTATCAGACTCAATACCACGAAAGATCCAGGTTCAGGGACTGTTGATGCTGTCACGTGTGTCTGAAATCCCAAGTCATCCCCGGTTGACGCCGGACTCCATGCGGCGACAGTGCCCGGCCTTGTGTAAATACTGCCGTTGCTATACACGCCATTGTTTGTCGCGCTTGTCGCCCAAGGGGGAGAACCGAACGGCCCTCCACTCCGGCTTAGCGAGTAGGAAAATATCTCTCCATCGAACACAGCAATTGCGGCAGATGAAACGTCGATGGAAGTGACTGGCGTCGGGCCACTTCCGCCATTGATCTCTGGAATCGAGTCCAGCGTAATTGTGGTTTGAAACAGCGAGTTGCTTTCGAGCGGATCTGGGATTCCTGCTAAAGTGTTGCGGATGGAAAATAAGAGGTCTCCCTCAGCCAGCGTGTTCTTTGAGATCTGCAGATCAATTCGGCTTAGAACTCCGGTTACGCCTACTTCGAAAGTCTGTGCGACTGATTGGACGTCAGCAATTGCGATTCGAAAGCTGGCATTGGGAACCAAGTTCGATTGGTCAATGATGTCTGCTACAGCAACATCGAATGTGCATGGTGCCAAGAGCACTGAAAACAGGCAGGCGACTTTCTTAAGCATGAAAAACCTCTTTATAAAACGTGACGCCGAAAATGGCTTAATCGAATTCCGAAACTGGTGCGCCCCGCAAAACTGAGTGCCAAAGTACCCCTCGGTGCTACCACCTGTCAAATCTATTGCAACGGTTCAGTTGTGGGGACGACAGTTTCAGCGATCCGACTCATTCCCCGTCCAACACCATCGCAGGCCCTCACACGCGAATCTGGAGAACCGTTTTCAGCCGGTCGACTCCGAAACCGCCTCGAAACCACCTGAAACCGTGACGCCGTCATGCAATCCCGATAAACTCACACCATGACAGCACCAGCAACCACACCGGCTCGCAAACCCATTTCCGCTGATCGCTTCGGCGTGGCATGTCCACATTGCGGAAGCTACAAAACGCGAGTCCTGAAGACGCATCGGCGCGTGCCTGGAGTGACGCATCGGATTCGGTTTTGTGTGGAGTGCAAACGAAAAATGCGAACGGCCGAACGCATTGTGGCGAGTTCAGACCGTTCGCATTTGGATGTTGATGTGGATGTGGCTACGTGACCGCTGGCGGTTCTGACTCCAGCTCCGTCGCGGCATTGGTCGACTTCAGTGACTCAAATGCCATCGCCACACTGGCGTCTTTGCAGTGGTCGAAGCTCACCACGTATTCTCCATCGCTGGTCAAGCCGACACTAATTTCGGGACCGTTGAATGACTCACCATATTCCGGATTGTTGGCGTCCTCACCACCCTCAAGAATGTCCTGAAGGAATGGCTGTGGTAATCCCGCAGCTTCACAAAGCGAAACAAGATCGCGGAAGTAAATTTCCCTCAGCCGCAACTTCGGGTAGGCGATTGCGTACACGCGACTCAAGCCGGGCGTTTCCAAACCGCATGACTGCATGATCCTGTTGATTTCCTTGTCCGGTTCAGAAGGGCGATCAGTCGTGTTCGTCTCGGTGGTGGTGGTCATCTTTCAAGCTCCATTGGCAGACTTAAAAACCGGATGGAACGCAACATTGCGAACCGACAAACCGGCTGACCAGCACACCTATAAAGATGTACTCACGAACGCGCGTACCGATTCCGCAGACGGGAACGCGGGTAAATGCTTGAGACTTAATCCTGTACCGGATTAAGTCCATTTGCGAGCAATGAACCTGGTGCATACGATGCACGGCAGCCACCGTCTTTCTTCGGAAAAGGCGTGTTGGTCAGGTGGCGTTGGGATGCCAGTCCCTTCGCCACCGTTTTCTAGTCTGGCTTGTGTGCGGTGATGATGTCAAGCGATTGTGACGTTGGCCATGGTTTCACAGTGTCACCGATCCGGCCTTCCCACTTCCACGCCGTCGACTTTGAACACTGGTTGAATGAGTTCTCGCGTGAATGAAATCATGGCGACGTGATGGTGTCAATGTGGTTGGTGGAACCGGACAAACCGGTTTACTGACCAACTTCGCATTGGTGGTGACAACGATACGCCCCTAGGCTATGCTGAGTCAGGAACAGGGTTCAGTGGCGTCACTGAGTTCGCAAGGGCGAGGAACAATGAAGTCCGTCTTACAGCGAACGTGAAGTGGAAAAGTTCAATACCCGATCTGTACGTCAGCGCTCCCCCAACGCATAAATCGCAATTCGTTAGGTGCTCATATGAAAAGCCGATTCGTTGCAATACCTGTCGGTCAAGGTGACGGATTCTTCTATCAGGATCAAAACACCTCCCTGCTTGTCGATGGGGGACGCAGCGTTCGTGCTATCGCGACTCAGTTTCAAACTGCGTTGTCGCGCACCAAGCTTGACATATTGATTTGCACTCACAACGACGCTGACCACGCGAATGGCGTTCTTGGCCTGTTGGAATCTGGAATTCAATGTCGAGAGGTCTGGTTACCGGGAAGATGGACAGAGCGTCTAAAAGATTTGCTTGCAAACCCATACGACTTTTCTCGCGAGCTCTATGGAGATTGGCAGGCGGCTCATGAAGACCTCGACAAGGTTGGTACACTTGACGAGTATGGCGACATCCTTGCGATAGAGGATCAACGAGCTGAGGAAAACGAACAACCCAATGAAATCGACGAGGGCACGGACGAAACGTTGCTCGATGCGCTAGAAAACGCAAGTGCCGAGAGTGATTCGTTAGTCCCTGCGGATTACTTTTTTGAGTTTGGACCTTGCCCTTGGATTCCATATGGCCCGCGCGGTGCGAAGATACTTGCGGACGCAGTAGAGGCCGCCGCCAGAATACGAAGCATTGCATTGGCGGCATTTCACGTCGGTGCCACAATCAGGTGGTTTGAATACGGCAACGGTCAACCCGTGCAGCATTCGACGATCCTACCATTGAACTGCCGGGAAATTGTGAAGGTCCGTCGGCTTGACGCACGTGCATTGAAATACTTGGCCTTAACTAAGGCGAACAAAGAGAGTTTAGTATTCTCAGTGCCACCGACCGATGCGAACCCCGGTGTTGTGTTCTCGGCAGATTCAGATTTTGACTTCTCCTTCAATCTAAATTCCAATTCCGAATACCTCGTGACGGCCCCGCATCATGGGGCTGAATCAAATGCGAACGCTTACACTCAGCTTGCCTCTGTAATGAACAACGGAACATTTGTAAGGAGTGATGGCAAGTATCGCTCTCGGCCCGGCAAATCGTTCCTAAAGCTGCCATCCAAAAGGCGATTCTGTACATTGTGCCGTGGCGTTGATGTACCAAAACAAACTTTAGAATTTGAAGGTGATGCCAGTGGCTGGAATGCAACCCCAGCCGTACGATCATGCGCCTGCCAATAAAACGCACCCAACAACGCCGTGGACCGGATCATTCAGTCATGCGGCAACTGAAATCAAAGCCTTCCGTTCGTGCCCGGTTACGGCAGCCTTTTTTTTTGCAGTAGGAGAACGGATGCTGGTTCACTGCTCGAACCCAGAATGCTCGGCTCAATTTGCCGACGACCGTTATGCGTGTCCGTCCTGTGGCGGCAAGGTTGGTGAACCAGTCACTTTTCCTGCTCGTCTCACCCGTCGTTGCGACCGCAACAAGCGTTACCTCATCTTGTTCACGATACCGTTGCTGCTATTTGGTGGTTGTGAGCTATTCACGTTCCTTTGCTCTCCATTTTCTGGTCGTGTGTTCGACCGAGACGTCTGGCTTGCCCAATATGGAAGCAGGGCCGCTGACAATCCACGCGCGAGCATGGTTCAACACCTCAAATGGGCACACCTCCGAACCGGTATGACCCGTTCTGAAGTCGTTCAGCTGCTTGGCGAGCCAGACTGGGAAAAACAGATGAATCTATTCTCGTACAATGTTGGCATGTGGAGTGGCTTCCGTATGGACTACGACAGCCTTGATGTCCACTTTCTTGGCGATTACCTGAGTCATGTTCGTTGCGTCCAGCATTGAACTACAGACGCGGCGTTCTGTCTAATCTAGGTGTTGCCATGCACCACGTGGCAGCAGACTGCGACGCAAGAGCAACAAGGCCATGCAAGTGAGTTGCGTTTGGCCCACAATCACAACGGCTATCAACCGCCACGTTCAACCTCTTGTCCCTCAACTTTCAACCGACGGTTCCGCTCATCGTTCGCGGCTTGAATCCTCTGCGACCATTCCTGAACTTGGCGCAAGCTTGGATTCCAGCCTCGCGGCACCTCATCGGTGGGCGTGTCGAACTTGATCGACTCATCAAAGATCATGTTTCGCACTCGGATAGGGAACAACGGAACAAATCCGGTCTCGGCTCGATCTTCGAATGCCATCGTCGCTGCGGTCTCTGCAATCTCACTCAGCACCATCATCCACAACTGCTTTCAGTGAGTGAATCTGCCGGTGCAACTCAAGCAACTCCCGCCGTCGGATCGCAATCGCAACACGACCATGCTGGTTCACCAGGGAACGCATCAACACCGACTCAACATCTGGTGACAAACCAAGCTCACCAACTCTATTAATGGCGTCTTGAATTTGCCCCAACGGATCATTGAGATTGAGGAATTCGTCATCGCGATCATCGGCGCGAAGCTGATTGCTCTCAATACTGTGGTCCAAGCCGACGGCCTCATTTTTCAGCAGACGTAGTTGCTCAGTTGGGCTTTTCGTTTCGGTCGTCATCGTTTTGGGCTCTCGAAGTCAAACAGGAATTACAGACAAATCAGCATACGGCACAGCGGCAAAGTTCACGGCCGAGATTGCCGGGAAATACACTTCGGCATTCGTCCAGTCGTACGGCGCATGATCTGTGAATGTTGCCACATTGCCTGCCCCATCGGCAGCAGTGATGGTAGTGAAGAACGCTGTTGTCGGATCGGCACCGGCTGGCAACATCTTGACGTACATCCCCACCCATTCGTCAGTGAAGACGGCCGTTACCCCATTCATCTGAGTGGCGTTTCTTCCGACGGTAATTGTCCCTTGAGACTCATTCGACAGCGTGGGAATTTTCAGCTTTCGACCGTACCAGTCCAGCAATGCTTTTTCACGAACCGGCTCATTTTCGTCATTGAGGATCGCTTGCTTGACTTTTTTGGTCCATCCGGGTTCTTTGTGGGTGAGGCGTTAATTCGTTAGTTTTCGTGGGATGCAGGGAACAGACTTTTACGAACAGATTTTGGGACTGACGGGGCCGTGGTTTGTGGCGGACGTTCAGCTGGATATGGAAGCTCAACAGGTCGACGTTTTCGTCGAACATGGCGAGGGCGAAACTTTTTGCTGTCCGGATTGCGACAGGCAGCTGCCGTGCTATGACCACACGAAGTCTCGCCAATGGCGGCATCTGGACACGATGCAATTTGCGACCATCCTTCATGCCCGCACGCCTCGCGTGAAGTGCCCGGATCATGGCGTCAAACAGATCAGGCTTCCCTGGGCGGAAAAGAACAGCCGCTTCTCATTGTTCTTTGAACGCTTCGCCATCGACGTTCTTCTGGCCACACAAACCGTGAAAGGGGCGTGCAGCATTCTGGGGATCTCATGGGATGAATCGTGGCACATTCTGCAGAAGGCGGTGGCTCGCGGGAAGGATCGCAAACAATCGAAGAACCTCCCTCGAATCGGCATCGACGAGAAAGCCTTTCGAAAACGACACAACTACGTCACGCTGATCTATGACTTGGACAAGAGCACTGTCGAAGCGATTTCCGATGGTCATGACACGGCAGCCGCTGATGCCTGTTTCGATCAGCTTTCCGACAGTGAAAAGCAGTCTGTGGAGGCGGTTGCGATGGACATGAGTGCCGCATACGTCAAGAGCACCAAAGGCAACATTGCATTGGCCGAACAGAAGATTGTGCACGACCGCTTTCACATCATGAAGCTGGCAACCGAAGCCGTCGACAAGGTCCGTCGGTCGGAGCAGAAGAAGCTTCGCGCCGAAGGCGATGATCGATTGACGGGAACTCGGTATCTGTGGCTTTCAGGCCAGGAGAATCTCAGCGAAAAACAGCAGGAACGCTTTGATGCCGCATGGAAGGCAGAGTTACTCACGGGCAAAGCGTGGGCCTACAAGGAGATGCTGCGAGACCTCTGGGTTCATGACACTCCGGCAGAGGCCACGACGTTCTTCAATGACTGGTACAAGCGAGTCATCCACACAAAGCTGGAGCCAATGAAGAAAGTCGCTCGCACGATCAAAGAACGCTTAGCCAATGTGGTGAGCTACTGCACTCACGGAATCACAAACGCCGTCGCCGAAGGAATGAACAGCAAAATCATGGCCATCAAACGAAGAGTCGGCGGATACCGAAACCGCGACAACTTCAAAACCGCCATCCTCTTCTACTGCGGAGGACTCGACCTCTACCCACAATAATCCCGGATGGACCAATAAGTTTCGTGCTGAATTTACACGTACATCATGCTGGGGAGCGGTATGACAAGCAAACAACTTCAAATACTTACCATCGACGATAGTTTGGCAGACGCGTTGGTGCTACGATCGTGTCTCAAGCAGGCATTTCCCGCTGGCTTCGATCTGACCCATGTAACGAACGCCGAATCAGGACTGGAAGCGCTTCGTGAGAATCCATTCGACTGTGTATTCCTTGACTACCTCCTGGGGGATGACGACGGACTTGACGTACTGCGACGAATCCGTGCGTCCGGAGACGACGTTCCAATCATCGCGTTCTCGGGAAACGGTTGTGAAGATGTTGCCGTCGAGGCGCTAAAGCGTGGCGCCCAAGACTATATGGTCAAGAGTCGACTGACATCCGAGGCGATCGAGCGTGCCCTGTCGAACGCGATTGAGAAAGTCGCACTCGCTCGGGAGCTTAAAGAGAAACGTCAGGAACTTGAGGACTTCGCCCACGTCGCGGCCCACGATCTTCGTGGACCTTTGACAACGATCCGGGGAATGGTTTCTTTATTGATCGACGGCATTGGTGGCCAGTGCGATCGCGACGCAACCGAACTTTTAAAACGTGTCGAGGCTAGCTCGTTCCGCATGTTTCGGTTGCTGGACGCATTGATGGAATATGCCGAATCAGGGCGGTCCCAAAAACAACTTGTCGCAGTGAACCTTTCCACCGTGCTGTCGGCGGTGCTGGAAAATCTTTTCGCTCGGATCGAGTCATCAGGCGCACGCATGCGACACGCAAAGTTACCCGAAGTGCTGGGTGACGACGTAGCCCTAACACAATTGCTACAAAATCTTATCGCCAATGCGATTAAGTTCTGTCGCGAATCCCCGCCCATCGTCACTATTGGGGCTCAGAAAGAAGGCGGCAACTGGGTGATTTCTGTCGCAGACAATGGCATTGGTATCGCCCCCGAACACCTGGATCGGATCTTCGCTCCCTTCAAACGTCTACACACACAGTCCGAATTCGAAGGTTCTGGTATCGGCCTGGCGACCTGTCGGAAAATCGTTGACCAGCACGGCGGCGAGCTTCGCGTGGAGTCGAAATTGGGGTGCGGTACTACTTTTTTCGTGACGCTCAGGGCTGCATGTGCATCGCATACGAATCTGACGATCGGTAGGCCGCACATTCGAGGCACACAACCTAGCGCAAACGCAGAATTATAAAGAGGAATTTGCCATGCCTCATTTATTCAATTTCAGAACCTGGCCGCGCTTCTTAGCTGTCGTCGGTACACTGCTCGTCGCATCTTACGCCTATGCTTGTGATTGCGGTTGTGAAGACGGGCTCGGTAGCGAAAACGCTGCAGTAGATGGCAATCTGGCTGGTCCATTTGACTTCTTCACAAACTACGGCGAGTACATGCCTCGCATGCACTGCCTGCAAACAGCCGACGGAACACCTGATTGGCCATGGATTGTTGCGCTGATTGCCTTGAACATGGTCGTAATGGTCGGATACGCACGAATCGTGTGGTTCTGGCGGTCATGTTATCAACAAGAGGCGTCGCAAGATCGCGACAAAAAGCTGATGCAGCTCGCATGGCTGTTCACCTTGTGCGCAGTTTGTGGCTACGGAATGTCGACGATTATTTTCTTCTGGCCCGCGTATCGGCTATTGGCATTCCTGCTCTGCGGACTTGCATTCATCACGTGGCGGTTTGCGCTAGACCTTTCTCCCTTTCAAGCGGCTTTTACGTCACACCGCTTGCAACGGGAGTTGAACGAAGCACTTCAAGCTAAGAACCAGGACCTGCTCACGATGCTCGATTCGTCGCCTGTCGCCATCATTTTGGCGGACGAAAATGGCAACATCGAAGCATTCAACGAACCGGCAACGACAACCTTTGGTTACACCCAAGAAGAAGCAGTAGGGCAACCGGTCGAATTGCTAATTCCAAAGCGGCATCACGAAGACCACCCGAAGCTACGCGATTCTTATCATGCCAATCCCAGCAATCGGGCGATGGGGATTGGGCGTACGGTCTACGGGCTGCGGAAAGATGGGACGGAGTTTCCCGCGGACGTCGGCCTGCGCACGATGACACAAAACGGCCACCGGAAGGTCATCGCAGCGGTAAACGATTTGACCGACACTTATGCAGCCAGAAGAGCGGCCAACGAAAGCGAGGCACGATTCTTTAACATTGCTAACAGCTGTCCGCTGAGCATATGGGTTTGCGACAGCGATTCGGATTGCACATGGCTGAACAATCGTTGGCTGGAATACAGCGGCACCACGCTTGACGAAAATTTGGGTTCCGGATGGCTCGAAATCGTACACCCTGACGACCGCGAATCGGCGGGCGCTATCTATCTTGATGCATTCAGGCAGCAGAAAGAATTTACGCTCGAATACCGTCTGCGTCGACACGATGGTGAGTATCGGTGGCACACGGCTATCGGTAAGCCTCGTCTTGGCGAAGATGGGGCTTTCCTGGGATTCACAGGTACCAGCATCGACGACCACGACCAGCGTGAGATTCGTCTGGACCTGGAGCAAGCCAATTCAAACCTCCAGGAGACCAAAACGGTCTATCGTTCGCTTATCGATCAAAACACAAATTACCTCAAACTTCTATCGCTTGACGGCAAACTGGTGGACGCCAATGCCACCGCGCTAACTGCCGCAGGGATCAAACTTGAGGATGTCAAAGGCAAGCATCTAGCCGATACACATTGGTGGAGCCATGCACCGGAGCTACAGTCGCGTCTGCGGGAATCAATCGAGACCGCCGCGCAGGGCGATTCAATCGCGTTTGAGGCGTCGCATCTTGTCTGGGACGAGACTGTGGTTGATATCGCGTTCTCCGTCAAGCCCGTCCGGGACTCGCAAGGAAAAGAGATCTACCTTCTCGCAGAAGGCAAGGACGTCACCGAGCACAAACTTAAAGAGAAAACTCTAAAGCAACTCAATGCGTCGCTCCACGAGTCAGAGCAGAAGGCAATGGAGGCGTCGCGCGCTAAAAGTGAATTCCTGGCGAATATGAGCCATGAGATCCGTACCCCACTCAATGCAATCATTGGTCTCAGCAATATCGTGCTGCAATCCGAACTCAATGATCTGCAACGCGACTACCTGTCGACGGTTTCAGAATCGTCCGAATCGCTTTTGCAAGTGATCAACGACATTCTGGACTTTTCCAAGATCGAGGCGGGCAAACTGGAACTGGAACAAACCGATTTTCAAATCCGCGAGCTGGCCGGGGATGCACTGAAGTCATTGGCACTAAAGGCACATGCCAAAGATCTGGAGCTGACGTATCGGTGCGACACTGAAGTACCCGAGGTACTTGTGGGCGACCCCGGTCGTTTACGGCAAATTTTTGTGAATCTAGTCGGCAATGCAATCAAATTTACCAAGACCGGTTATGTACTAGTCGATATTCGCAGGTCCGACGAATCGGTATCCAACCCTGACGGTGTGATGCTTGATGTGAGCGTGACCGATACCGGCATAGGAATTGATCCAAACGAGGCAGAACGAATCTTCGAAGAATTCGAACAAGCCGATTCTTCGACCACTCGCCGGTATGGAGGCACGGGACTGGGACTGTCGATCACGTCACGTCTGGTCGAGGCGATGAACGGAGAGATCTCGGTAAGCAGCGAAGTCGGCAAAGGTAGTACCTTTCGTTTCAAGGCAGAGTTTGCCCACAGCGATAGACAGCCTTTGCAACCGTGGCGTGAGTCGGTGCAAAAGCTTGGCAAGCTGCGTGCTCTGATCGTCGACGACAATGCAGTGAACCTAACAATCCTGGAGGAGTCCTTGGCTCCGTATACGGACAGCCTCGAAAAGGCTTCCAACGGTGACGACGCGATATCGCTGTTGGTTGAACGCGCACGCGAAGGCAGAGCGTTTAACATGGTGATCTCCGACGTGAATATGCCGGGGATGGATGGCTACAGTTTGGCCGAAAAGATTCGGAAGGAAGACAGCGAGTTTGGGATGCCAATCATCCTGCTTACGTCGTCAGGGTATCGTGGCCCTCAGCGGCAAATGAGCGAACTGAACATTGCAGGTCGCTTGCTCAAACCCGTCAAACAATCTGAACTCCTGGAGCTGATGGTCCACGCACTGGGCCTGGTCGACAAGGTGCAAACAGGTCCCGTCGCTATGTCGGATAAGCTAAAAACCGATGCAAAAGCACTCACATCGTTGAGTATCCTGCTGGCCGAAGACAGTGTTCCTAACCAGAAGCTTGCAATGGCGATGCTCAATAGTGCCGGGCATCATGCGGTGGTTGCAGAAACGGGCCGTGAAGCCGTCGACGCATCCGGGGCTCAGGACTTTGATGTTGTACTGATGGATCTTCAGATGCCAGAGATGGACGGACTGCAAGCTACTGCTGCAATCCGTCAGCGTGATCGTATTGCCGGCCGTCACACACCAATCGTCGCGATGACTGCTCATGCGTTGTCAGGCGACCGTGAAAAATGCCTTGCAGCAGGCATGGATGACTACGTCACAAAGCCAGTGCGACCAGACAAATTGTTTGCAGCGATCGGTCGAGCGATCAGTGGAGAAATGCGAGCGGTTGAACACGCGAATAGTCCTTCGTCCGCAGTCACGCCGGTAGATATCCCCTGGGAAGAACTTTTGCGAACGTTAGGCGGCGACCGCAAAACACTGGCCGACATCGTCGACGCCTACGTTGACGAAATTGCAGAAGTCGTGCCTCGGATCGTACAAGCGATCGACAGTAATGATGCGGCACAGTTGCGTAAAGGTGCCCACAAACTAAAAAGCGCCATGCGGTACTTTCAGCTCTCAGAAGCAGGCGACACAGCCCAACAGTTAGAGAACTATGGCCAAAGTGGAGACTTCACCAAGGCAACTGAGGACTGGGCAAAGCTACGCGGAGTTGTCACATCGTTAGAGCCCACTTTAACCAACGCCATGTTAGCTATTAAACAATAGGCGAAATTGGAATTCCCTATGAATAGCGGTCGCTCAATTAAGCGTGTAATATCGCACGCAAGGCGTGTTAACGATGGAAAAGAAGTCTGCCAGTGAGTGCTTTACTCGCGACAAGCCGCTCGCTTCCTGATTTCGCCCGTCGGAACGCGGCGACGAACTTTGCTTCACAACTCCACATCTGTGATCACCCAGCCCACCTGACAATCCCGGACGCACGCTACTCTGAAGCGATTTCCGACAGATTTCAGAATCAACAACTGAACAAACCAGCGTTAAACAATACTACCGCCCGGCCAACCCCGCCAAACGCCTCACTTTCTCGCCCCTGTCTACACAGTGGCCCGGCATACACAGTGGCCCGGCAGAATGATCTTACCATTGTTGCCGCTTCTCTGTCAGCACTCTGCCGCAGGCAAAGTGAAACCGGTTCGCTGGCCCAGAGAAGCTGACTCACAAGGTAACTCCCACAATAACTTCAGGGAGGGATGCATTCCGGGTGCGTCGTTGTAAGATCCGGGGCTTGCGTGTGTTATTTTGCGGCCAACCAGCTACCAGCCTACTTCCATGCCTGAACCGAAACCATTTAAGTTCGACCTTCAAAGCGAATTCGCTCCGGCCGGGGATCAGCCTCAGGCGATTGAATCGCTGGTGCGAGGGATTAACGAAGGCAAGAAGGCTCAGGTGCTATTGGGAGTTACGGGGTCTGGTAAGACCTTCACGATGGCCAATGTTATTCAGCAGGTTCAGAAACCGACGCTGGTGCTGTCTCACAACAAGACGCTGGCGGCTCAGTTGTATTCGGAGTTTCGCGAATTCTTCCCCAATAACGCGGTCACGTACTTCGTCAGTTATTACGACTATTACCAGCCGGAAGCGTATATCCCTCAACGCGACATCTATATCGAAAAAGACGCGTCCATCAACGACGAAATCGACCGGCTGCGACTGCTGGCGACTAGTGCGCTGGTGAGTCGTAACGATGTGATTGTTGTTTCGACCGTCAGTTGCATTTACGGCCTGGGGTCGCCGAAAGACTATCTGGAAATGATGATTCCTGTCCATGTTGGGCAGCAAATCGATCGGGACGCTCTGTTACTGAAGCTGATCGACATTCAATACGACCGCAACGACTTCGATCCGGGGCGAGGTAAGTTTCGAGTCCGTGGCGATGTGATTGAATGCTGGCCGGCGTACGAAGAATTCGCGTACCGCATCGAGCTGTGGGGCGACGAAGTTGAAAAGCTGTGCATTATCGATCCTGTGAGTGGCAAAGAATCTGAATCACTACAGGACATCTACATTTACCCAGCCAAGCACTTCGTCCTGCCGCAAAGCCGTATCGACGCGGCTCAGGAAGAGATCCGTGAAGAACTGGAAACGCAGTTGGAAGCCTTTCGCAAAGAAGGCAAGTTACTGGAAGCTCAACGACTGGCTGCTCGCACGCGATACGATTTGGAACTGATGAAGGAAACCGGCTTCTGTCCCGGCATCGAAAACTACAGTCGCGCCCTCGCGGGACGCAAGCCGGGCGAACCGCCGTACACTCTGTACGACTTCTTCCCGGAAGACTTCCTGATGATCGTCGACGAATCTCATGTCACGATTCCTCAAATTCGAGCCATGTATGCGGGCGATAGTGCTCGCAAAACAACGCTTGTGGAACACGGCTTTCGTATCCCCATGGCCAAAGACAATCGGCCACTGATGTTTGAAGAATGGAACGGCAAGCAAAAGAACTTGTTGCTTGTTTCTGCCACGCCCGCTGATTGGGAATTGGAACAAACCGGCGGCGAAGTTGTCGAACAGGTCATTCGCCCAACCGGGTTGATCGACCCGGTAATTCACATCGTCCCCGCGCGAGGACAGGTGCCTCACTTGATGGACGCAATTCGCAAACGCACGGAATCCGGCGAACGGACGCTGGTCACAACGCTTACTAAGCGGCTGGCGGAAGATCTCACCAGCTACATGAAGGAAGAAGGCATCCGCTGCCAGTGGCTGCATTCCGAACTGGACGCGATTGAACGAGTTGAGATTCTGCGCGAACTTCGCGAAGGACAGTATGACGCTTTGGTCGGAGTGAATCTGTTGCGAGAAGGGCTGGACCTGCCGGAAGTGAGTCTTGTGGCGATTCTGGATGCGGACAAAGAAGGCTTTCTGCGCAGCGAAACCAGCCTGATTCAGACGATTGGACGTTCAGCTCGAAACGTGAACGCCGAAGTGATTCTGTACGCCGATACGGTCACGCAAAGCATGCAAAAAGCCATCGACGAAACCAACCGCCGCCGCAAGATTCAGATCGCGTATAACAAAGAGCACGGCATTACTCCGGCCACCATTCAGAAGGCGATCCGGCGCGGCATCGAAGAAGAAATCGCGGCTCGCAAAGTGGAACGCGAATCAGTGGGAATCACCAGCGAAGACCAATTTGTCACGGAAGAATTCATTCGCGAACTGGAAGTTGAGATGCTGCAGGCGGCTGAGCAGCTGGACTTCGAACGAGCGGCTCAATTGCGAGACCGGGTTCACCAGCTGAAGAAAAAAATCGGCGAGCCCGTGCCGGAGGACAAAGGCAGCAAGTCGCCCGGTTTCGCGAAGAAAGGTCGGCGTCGGCAGTCAGCTCGCAAACGCTGAACCAACGACAAAACGGCGTTCCCGTTCAAAACAACTCTGGCGTTAGTTCTTCCAACGAAGCCAGTTGATGGTCGGCGATGACAAACTGCTTGTCGTCGGCTGCTGAGCGTTCAGGAACCACAATGGTTTTCATCAGAGCGGCCTTCGCAGCCAGCAGGCCGACGAATGAATCCTCAATCGCCACGCAGTGATAAGGCTGAACATTCAACGCGTCGCAGGCGTTCAGATACACTTCAGGATGCGGTTTTCCATAACGCAGATGTTCGGCTGATGTCTTCACAAGGAAAACATCTTTCATCTGCAGCATTTCTAAAGTCGCATCTATCAAACTCATCGGCGAAGACGACGCCAGACCCAGCTTCACCCCCTGCTGTTGGCACACGCGAATGGCGTGTGCCAAACCAGGCATCACCGGCTTATGCTCGCAAACCAGTTCTGTGACGCGTTGAAGAATACGATCGCACACCTCTGAGCAACTGGCGGAATTCCAGGGCGTTTCCGCATAGCACTTGTCGACGATTTGGTCGATTCGCATGCCGGTCGTATCAATCGTGTCCTGCAGTGTGATTGGCACGCCCAACGGCTGAAGAATTTCGAGCTGCGCGGCTTGCCAGTACGGCTGCGAGTCGATCATCAAGCCATCCATATCAAAAACAACAGCCTCAGACATTCTCTGCTTTCGGATTCGGTGAGGGCTCAACAGGAAGATGGTAACGGCGTTCCAGAAACCGGAACATTAGCCACGACGCGGCCGCCCACGAAAAGCCCAACGCCCAGCCGGCGAGTACGTCCGTCGGCCAATGAACACCCAGATACACTCGGCTAACGCCAATGATGAATGAAAGTAAAATGGGAACCGTCAGCAAAAAGACTTTCGCTCGGCGTCGGCGTTCCGTGCGAGCCATCACCGCTCCCAAAGTCAGGTAAACGAGCGACGACATCGCGGAGTGACCGCTGGGAAAACTTTTCGTGTAGATGCGAGTTTCGTGCGGAACGAGATCGGGGCGAGCCCGGTCGAATGCTGACTTCATCGCAACACTTGTCAGTGAACCGCTGACCACGGCCACCACAACAAACAACGCCATCCACGGCTGCTTTACAAAGTAGAGATAGCCGGCCATCGTCGCTGTGAAAAGCATGAGTGCCGCCACGCTGCCGAGAGCCGTGACATCACGAGCCATTTCCTCAAACCAGCTCGGCCCGATCGGGTCTGCCGGATCTCCCACGGTACGCATGCTCATGAGTATGTTTTGGTCAAACGCAAGCCCCTCCCCCTCCAGTACTTCGTCGGCAATCGATGCGAATCCCCAAACGCCTAACGCGATCACCAAAACCAGCCCGGCGGTGGCTCGGTCGTGCGACACAATCCATCGATAAATTTTCCAAAACCACTGCATTATGATTTGATCACTGGATTAGTATTCGTTGAATCAGTCAAACAAAGTCGGGGCCGCCGGATAGACGATTCGGCAGGGATTCTGGTCTTCGACAACGGCTTCGCTGGTTAGTGAATGCGGCTTGACCTGTCCGTTCGGAAAGATGTGGTTCACCCTGCCGCCCGTTGCCACGGCATAGTCGCTTACAAGCCGACGGTGACAACGCCAGAAGACACTTTCCGCGCACATAATCGCGGTTCTCTGCGCCAACGCAAGTGCTTCGAGTTCCATGAAAGCCACGTGGAACCGGGAGCTTAACATGTAGTCCGCATAATTCCGAAAGCTCGAGTTCCGCCAACCACCGTTGGGAGACTCGTCGGCGTCCATCGACTTTGACCGACGCCCGCCCAGATCCTCAAACCACTGGTATTCGATTTCGTGCGATTTCAAAGTGATGGCCAGTTTTTCGCAATTGAACTGCGGAAATTTGCGCGACCCGGGAAACCGACGAATGTCAGCCAACGCTTGGATCTGATGCTGATTCAACAACGCGAGGAAGGTTTTGATGTCGTGATTGGCGTGCCCGATCGTCCAAAGCGTCATTTGATTTTTCACAATCATTCTCCCGTCTGCTGCCGATCCGCTGAGCGGAATAGCTCGCGCAATTGGGCCAACAAATGCATACGCGATGCAGATTTTGTGGCTTTCTGTGAGCGGCAGGCCCTCTCAAAGCGAACGCCATTTGCCTTACGTTCGGCATTCACAGAAACGCGAGGTCTGGACGGGCGGATCGCAATGATTGATCTTTTGCTGTAACGCGGAGAAAAAGTCGTACAATGCCGTGAGGAGCCCGTTACTGAAATCACTGAGCAATGTTCATTCCAGGTTGGCCCGCGTCTGAAGGCAAACGTGCATGAAGAAGAAATCCGATCGTCACGGATTAGCGCCGTCGTTTTCGCTGACTGCCGGAGCACTCACGCAACTGCTGGCTGCGTTCGCGTGCTTTCTTGGAGCGTACGTGCTGCCGTTGACGTTTCCCGAAATTCGAGGAGTCTCCGGCAAGCTGCTGATCATACTGGGCTCAATCATGCTGGTTCTGGGAATCGGCAACATAATTTTTGGACGGCAGCTGAATCGCGTGCTGGTTCGCGCCGGAAAGCGATCTCGCGTTGTGATCCCGCGCGAAGGGATCGGCTATCTAGCGATTATGCTGACGCTGGCGGTGGGTGCGTTGATGGGGCATCGAAACATGCCGCTGCTCGTTTTTGGCATGATGGCGGGTCCGTTCATTCTGAACGGCTGGATCGTGTACGGCATGCTGAAAGGCATCACGGTGGAGCGCCGCGTGCCACGTCGAGCGACCGTCGACCAATACGTGAGCGTTGAAATCACGGTACGCAATCGCAAGCGACTGCTGGCGTCTCATATGCTGGAGGTACGCGATCGGATCAGCGGCCGCAATCTCAGGAAAAGCCTTCACGATGTCGAAGGTCTGGTGGCGTTTGTTCGAGTGCCACCGAAGGCCGCTCGAACCGGCCGCTACGAATTGCGTTTTTCAGACCGTGGCCGCTACACGATTGGGCCGGCTCGAGTGTCGTCGCGTTTTCCGCTGGGAATCGGCGAACGCGGTCAGATGATCGCGGAAACGTCGGAAGTCATCGTGCATCCCAAGATCGGTCAGCTGCTGCCTTCGTGGCGACGGCAGCAAAAGGAACTGGCGGAATCTTCGGTCCGAGTTCATTCACGGCCGGGTTTGTTCGACGACGAATTCCACCGCATTCGCGAATACCGCAGCGACGATAACCCTCGTTCGATTCACTGGCGATCGACCGCTCGGCGAGGCCAGCTGATGGTGCGCGAACATCAACAGAACCGTCAAAGCGATTCGCTGGTGCTGTTGGACCTGCCTGAAATCAAAGGCTGGCCGCGTCAAGCATCGGAAATGGCCATCAGCCTTGCCGCGACGATCTGTGTCGAACAAACCAGGGCCTCGTCTGGCAGTAGTTATCTACTTGGCATCGCCAGCGCAACTCCAATGATTTTAACCAGTCGCGTACCGGGCGGATTTCGCGAAGAAGCACTGGACGCGCTGGCAGTGTGCAAACGTTCGGCAAAAGCCGACCTGCAGAAATTGATAGCCGAAATGCTGACTGAGCACACTTTATCCGACGAACGAATCGTCCTCATCACACCTCGCCCCGCCATCGCAGAGGAAGCATTGGCATCGGTTTCCAGGGAGATGCTTTCAGACCGGATCGACCTTGTGCAGCAAACCACGATCGTTGAGGCCAGCGTGCCTCGCTTGAAACGAACGTTCGCGCTACCGGAAATTGAAACAGTGACTGTCCAGAACGACGTCACCACCGGAGGTGCCGCGGTATGAGCATGTCGACAGCAAGCAAGACTTCGGCGGGTGTGGAAATAATCTTTTTACGCAGTGTTGCGGTCATGGTCAGCCTGCCAGCGTTAGTGTTGGCGTACGCGGAAGAAGCGGCCTGGCCGGCGGCCTTTACTCCGCTGGTTGTATTGGCCGCCCATACCGTGGTCGACCGCAGGAAGTATCTGAAGCTATCCGTTACCGGCGCGAATCTGCTAGGCGTTATCGCATTTTTGTCGATGGCTTACGAATTCTACGACAATAATCTGCTCGGCAAGCTGCTTGCCGGAGCTCACCTGCTGGTCTACATGACGTGGGTCGTGCTGCTGATGCAGAAAGGTATCCGCCAATTTTGGTGGCTGGCCACGTTAAGCGTTCTGCAGGTTTCGGTGGCCTCTGTCTTGACGACCAACCCGACCTTCGGCGCGTTACTGGTGCTGACGCTGCTGGTCATGATCTGGACACTTTCTGTGTTTACGCTGTACCGAGTTCAGTTGCGGATGCGGCGGTCGGACGAAACAGCCACGGGCGGCGGTGGAACGATCGAAGACAGCCTGTCCACGGAGTCGGACGGCGAAACAGCAGCATCTGTGGCGACCGTGCGTTCGACGGTGGACGTTAGAAATGGATTGCACATCGATTCTGACGAACCCTGGGTTGGATGGCGGTTTTGCGGCATCGTCAGCTTCGCCTTTGTGTCGTCACTGTTTGTCGGCCTGTTTGCGTTTGCCGTTTTTCCTCGAGTCTGGGTCAACGAAGCACTCGGAGGAATCTCAGAACTTCAAGGCGCGATCGGTCACCGAACCGGCTTTACAGAGAGCGTGGAGCTGGGCGAAATCGGCCAGATTATGCAGTCTGACCAGCGTGTGCAGACCGTCGAATTCACGACAGTCGTCGGTGGGAAGGAACTGACGCCGGACGAGTTTGCCACGCATATGAACATGGACGAAGTACTTTTTCGAGGCAACGCGATGGGCCATTACCGCAACGGCCGGTGGAGAAGTGGCGGTGGGCAAAGTGCATCTGTCGGCGACCTTGAAACTCGCCGCTGGTTTCGGAGTTCCCGTCGCCAATCGGATTTCCGCGTCCGGATCACACAGGATCCTCCCATCGCTACCTTCGCCTTCGCCCCGCTGCCGGCAGACAACGTGGTGAGCCTGGTTGATCGCGGTCGCCGAGGAAGCAAGCACGGTCAGATCGAACAGCGAATGTTGTCTTACGCTCTGGTACATAACAATCTGGATAACAAGTTTCGAGCGGAACCATTCACGTACGAAGTCTGGTGTTCGAAGCCACCAAATGGACAAAAGCATCATCTCTCCCGGCCCTCGTCCGGCGTTCGAGCCATGTTAAATTTGTCGCAGGAACTCTTGCGGCCCCTCACGGCGTTTGAATCCTTCGAATCCGTAACTGCGAAAGAGCGTTGCATTACTCGCGACCTGGCCTCGTCGTTGCCGTCGCTCACGAAACTGGCGATTGAGGTGTGTTCGAACGAGGATGGTCAGTTGGTTAGCGAACGACGCAGGGTTGATTCGGTGCTGGCGTACCTGAATTCGGCCGAACGGTTTCAATATTCGCTGGCCGCAAATGTGATTGACGATAGCGTTGATCCAGTTGAGGATTTCCTGCTGAACCGGAAGAGTGGCCACTGCGAATACTTCGCGTCAGCCGCCGCTCTGATGCTGCAGGCAGTCGGCGTTCCGGCTCGCATTGTCAACGGCTACAAAGGCTGCGAAGAAAATTCCGTGACCGGCCGGTGGGAAGTCAAACAAAAACACGCTCACACCTGGCTGGAAGCCTATGTGCACAATCGGTGGGAAACCGTCGACCCGACGCCCGCCGCTGCTCGTGAAGAAGGCGTCGCTCAACCCAGCACACTTAGCTGGTGGATGGATCTGAAGGCTGCCTTTGCTGACAACTGGTTCAGCATCGTGCAGAAAATGAGCCTTCAGCAACAGGAGGCAATGGCAAAACCGTTGGTCGATTCAGTGAAGAATGCAGTCGACACGATTCGCCAACAGGGCCTGTGGGCCGCGTTGAAGATGTTCTACGAAGAAGTGATCCTGCAGCCTAAAAAATGGGTGAGCTGGCAGACCGGTGCAGTCACGTTCTTTCTGTTGTTGATTTTGGGACTCGCCATCCAACGACGCCCGGACCATATTCTGCGATCAGCTCTGGGACGACTGTTCCGCTGGTTGCGTCCCGGCCGACGTGGACAGCAGTCCGTTGTGCGGTTCTACGAAACGTTCTGCAGCCAATGCGAACGGCACGGGCTGAAGTTTCCTAACAACCAGACGGCTCAGGAAAATGCGCTAATGGCCATCCGATACTTTTCCGGCCGCTTGTCGGACGAGGAAGACCGACGGCTGCCAACTCGAATTGCTCACGCCTTCAACAGAGTGCGTTTCGGACAGGCAGAACTAGGCGACGACGCCGTCGCTGCCGTCCGCAGCGATGTGGGCCGCTTTACCGAATTGCTGAGCGGACGAGCCACCGAAGGAACGTAGACCGCGATCTCTCCGGTGGCTCCGTCCAGTCGCCCAGCAAAGCTTGGTTGAAGTCGTGTGGCGTCACATAACGAGGCGGAACTCAGGTTGTTCTTTCCCCCAAAGGAACATCAATTCCTGCCACGCGTTCCTTCATCAGTGTTATTTGCTACGTTTAAAAAGACGTCGGTGTCGACCTTCTGCACGCTTTCTTCTGTGATGGCGGGAACTGAATTATTGCGGTCACCAAACAATCGTTCTGCGAGTTGCGACATCCATTTTTGTCCGTAACGCTGGACAACGTTTAAAATGCCGGTGCCTGAGTTCGTTTCGGTTGTGTAGCGAGTGTTCGTGTCTCTCGCCAGGGCGCTTGTGGCCTGGTTCAGCACACTGTCCATACTGGAAGACCGAACTCGGCCAAGCGCCACTTTGCCGTCCTCGTCATCAAGCTCGAAGGTATCAGCGTCGATATTCACTTTTCCTCCAAAGTGGTTCGACTTGTTGTTCAATATGACTTTCTTTGGTTGGCCGTTCGCCTGGGCTGTGACCGACGATTCGCCCTCTACTCGTACCGAACCTCCAGGTGTTTGTATGATGGGGCCACCGTTGGACAGTACCCCCAATTGACCGCTAGCGTCGATTGTTCCAAGCAGAACGCCACCACCAGCATCGACGATACTGATGTGCCCTCCGCTGGCGTTGACGACGCCGCGGAAGTCATTATCTATTCCGTCCAACTGAATATCTGCTGGGGAACTACCATCTGTTGCGTTAAACGTGGCCGCCCCGTTGATCGTCATCGTGCCGCTGGCGTCCTGGATAATGGGGCCGCCCGTCGACGTGGCGTCAAAGGTGCCAACAGTGGTTATGTCGTTTAGAATCAGGCCTCCGTGACCATCGGTAATGGCCACATTGTTGCCATTGGCATTCACCGGGCCGACGAAATCGTTGTCGGAGTTCGTGAGTGTAATGTCACCAGTAGCGTTGAAGTTGGACGTTCCCGTCACTTTGATTCTCTTACCCGGCAGTTGTTCCACGTTGCCGTCGCCTGCGGTGACGGCAAGCGTTCCCGCCGCGTCTATGTCGCCCAATCGTACGCCGCCTTTGGGGCTATTTAAGTTTACATTATGGCCAGATAGATTCTCAACCTGCAGATCACCGATTGATTGGTTAATCTCGACATCTCCCGTGACATCGATGGTGCCAGTGGGCGACTGTGTGAAGCTGTTGGTCACATCCAGCCGTCCGGTAATTCCCAGCGAGCCGCCGTTTTGTGCGAATTCGGTGGCACTCATATTGCCGCCGACGTTGAAGGCGCCGCCGTTCTGAGTGTACTCATCCAACGCGGCATCCTGCGCGACGTTTAGCGTACCACTGTCGATCTGAAAATTGCCGCCCGTCAGTGAATCAATATCGACGGGGCCAGCAACACTACTGTTGAATGTCGGTGTCACGCCGTTCGGAATGATCACATGCGCGACGTTCGCCAGGTCCGGAATCGCTCCGCCCGCCCAGTTGGCCGGGTCACTCCAATCACCGGCCGCCCCGCCGATCCACATGACGCTGTCTAATCGCGAGATATTGGCGACGGCTGTTGCCTGATTGGTGAAGCTGTAGTTGCCGGAATTCGTTCCGCCGTACGTGGTTCCAGCCAAAGCAACAGTCTTGTCGGTGCCGACGTTCTTGTTGCCGAACGTTGCTGTCGTGCCGCTGGCGGTCAATTCGTCACCGCTAACGATGCCGTCGAAGGCAACGCCGCTGAAATCTACCGTGGCCGTGGTGTTTCCGTCGTAAACTTTGTCGCCTACGGCGATGCCGCTGACCGTGACTTCCTTCGCGACGATGTTCGCCGTCGTGGTCGTTTGGTCGACGAAGGAATAATTGTCCACGTCGGATCCTCCGTAGACTGTACCATTCAAAGTAACCGTCTTGCCCGTGCCTATGTTCTTGTTATCGAACACTCCCGAGGTACTGGCAGCGGTCAGTTCATCACCGGAAACCTTGCCGGAAAAGATCACTCCGCTGTGGTCGACCGTTGCGACGGCGGAGCCATCATAACTTCGGTTTGCAACTTCCAGACCACTGATGCTGACTTACTTCTGTGTAATATCAGCCGTGCCGGAATGGGACGTGGAATTCAGTACATAGTTTGAGGCATCGGCACCTGTGAGATTGATTCCCGTGACGGTGACCGTCTTGCCGGTGCCGGCATCGGCATTGTCGAACGCCGCCGAACCATTGACGGTAACCGCATCCCCCAGGATTGTGCCGTTGGCACCAGCAGTAATCGTTGCGGCATTGGTGCCGTCGTAGACTTTGCCGTTGATGGCGATCGATGTCGTGATCGACTTGGCGTTGACGGTCAGTGTTCCGCCGGTGAACGTGTTGACAGCGTAACCCAATTGTTCGGCTCCGGCGGAGATTGTCAGGCTGTGATCGCCGACTGTGTAGTTGCCACTGGTTGATGTTGAACCGCCTACGTCAATAGTTGGAGCAGCGCCGAATACCTGAGCCGTTGTGTCGCCGTTGACAGTTCCGGTAATGGTCGGCGTAAGAGTGGGTGCCGTTCCGTAGGTCACCGTCTGGTTACCGACGGCTCCGCTGACTGTCGGCCGTTCGCGATAGACGCCATATACGCCGGAGCCAAGTGCAAGCGAGAAGTTAGTCGCTGATTCGTCGCTGTTGTAACGAAAGCGACCACTGCCGCTGTTCAACAGTTCGGCCAGGCCCATGCTGTCGGCAACGCTGCCGGTGTACAGGGTGGCTCGTCCGCCCGTGCCAACGGTGATCGAAGGCGAATTGCTGAGAACGAGGTTGCCGCCCGTTGCGGTTCCGGCGGCTGTGATTTGTCCAGCGTTTAGAGTGATCGCCGACGCAGATGTGTCTGTCGTCGAAATGTCTTGAGCGATCGTCAGGTCGCCGGACTGAGTGGCAATATTGATTGTACCACTTGCCACTATTCCGCTTTGAGCTCCCACGGTGCCAACCGTCAATGCACCGGGATTCGTCACGGCAACATTTCCAAGAAGCGTTCCGGATTCGCCGCCGGCAAGCGTTCCAATCGAATTCCCAGCGTTGCCAATCGTGAAATTACCCGTTCCCTGCAGAGCGAGGCTGTCGGTCGTGATGGCGGACGTTTGAGTCACATCGCCGGAGGCGTCGATCGTGAGTTTATTCCCGGCGGTCGTCGTCAACGTGTTGTTGATTGCGACGTTTCCGCCGTGAAGCGATACGTCTCCGTTGATGTTTGTCACGCTGTTGACGGTGACATCGGACGTATTGCCATCCTTACCGATGGTCAGACCAGTGATCGTATCGGCAATACCGTAGTTGCTGGTGACAGCGCCGCTAAACTTGGTTCCTGTTGGTTCAATCGTTACCGAACCGCTGCCAGTGAATCCGCTTATCGCGGGAGCCACGTCGTTTTGGAAGACCAGCGAACCATCCGACACATCAGTTTCACCTGAATATGTCGCGTCGCCAGTCAGAGTCAGTTCGTTGGTGCCTTGTTTTGTCAGGTCACCGGTGCCGCTAATGTCGTTGACGATGGTGAAGTCGTCGCTACGGTTGAACAGCAAGTCAGTGTTGTTGATAACGTTGCCAGTGCCCAACGTGCCACTCGTTCCGCCAGCGCCGACAATCAATGAACCGGCATTGATCGTCGTGGTGCCCGAATATCCATTGTTCCCGCTTAGCGTCAGTGCGCCAGTGCCGATCTTGGTCAGATTCAACGTGTCGGCACCATTTTCAAGCTGACCGCTAAACGTTGTGTCAAGGTTGTTACCGCCGACCGTCAGCGTGGCGGGCGAGCGGGCAATCAACGCCGAGTGGTTCTGCTGAACTTCAGAACTGGAGAGTGCTCGATCATAAACCAGCACAATTCCGATCGAACCACGAAGTGTATCATCGGCGGACCAGTTGCTCTTGCCGATGTAGTTGTTGCTCAGCTCGACTTCATTCGGCAACGCTGTCTCTGCCGTCGTAATCTCCAGGTTTCCGTCAGCGAACAGACGGAAGTTTGTACCGTCAGCCGTACCGGCGTAGCTGCGAGTGCCACCGCCAGCAGTGATCAACGTGTTGGTGCCCGTCAGGTCCACCTTGTGCTCTTCACCGCCGGAACCTGGATACAGCTCAAAGTTGACTGCATTTGTATTGCCGAAACGCGACAAGATGATGTTGTCGGTCGGATCGCCGCTACCAAAGTCAACGATGCGTTCCCAAAGATTGGCTGTGCCAAAATCGGCGACAGTAAACAGCGTGAGTCCATCCAGAACTCCGTCGCCGGACGACAGAAAATCGGCAGGTAACGCACCCAGCTGAGCGTATTGAGCATTGGTGGTGAACTCGAATTGCCGCTTCGAACCGTTGTAAGTCGGGTCGCCGAACAGTGTGCCGTCATAGCCGTTTCCGCTCAGGTCATTCCACGTGGTTCCGGTGCCATCGTACGAAGCACCATTGCCAGCATCCAGCCACAACACGATTCCATCCCGAACGATTGAACCGTTTTCAATCAGGCCGCTGCCTTCGATCGAACCCACGGTGTCGTCGAAGCTATTTAAGCTTAGGATGCCGTTTGCATTGACAATCAACCGCGTTAGATCGGGAAGAACATCGTCGGCCCCCAGCATTAAGATGCCATCGTGGATCGTTGTGTCGCCCGTGTAGGTTTGAACGGTATTGATTCTTAGAAAGCCGTTGCCGCTTTTCGTCAGGCTTCCGTTGCCGATAAGAAGTCCATCAAAATTCCCCGACGTGCCGCTTGCAACAGCCAAGTCAGTCGTGTCGGTGGCGGTACCGATTGTCACACCGCTATCAACGGTCAGGCTGCCCGACGCCAGCAAACTGACAGTTGTGTTTGCTGCGGTTGACTTGGTGACGTCGCCGCCAATAAGAACGTCGCCGCCGCCGATGGAAACGTCTCCTTCGACCACGATGCTGGATTTGACGGTGACGTCTGCGCCAACGCCATCGGTAGTAATGGTCAATCCCGATAAAGCTTCGTTAGCTCCGATCGCTGCGTTAAGCGTGACGTCGCCTGTGCCGCTGGTTTCAACAGATAAGTCGTGATCGCCATCGACTGTGCTCACGAAGTTTACGTTTCCATTGCTGGTCGTGGTCAACGCCGTATCGGCGCCCAGTGTGACGGCACTGCCGAATGTTTGATCTCCTGATGTTGTGATGTCGCCACCCAGGTTGGCGAGACCAGTGACGTCGAACGAAGACGCAGCAGCAATGTTGGCTGTCGTTTGTACGGCGGCGTTGACGGTGATGTCACCCAGTGCTGCGTTGCTGCCGACGGCACCATTGAATTGCACGCTGCCGGCCGTCGAGCTGGTTCCGCTGACTCCGACGGAGAACGCGTTCCAGGTTTCGTCGCTGAGGCTGTTCCAGGTCAGTTCACTGAAAGCATTCCCGAAGCGAATCGTCCCGTGCGGTTCGCTATGCCCATCGCTGGCGCTGTTGATTCCGCCGTCGTTAAGCTGAAACGTGTCTCCCACTATGGCTTTGGTCATCGTGCCACCGCCGAAGTAGCCGGGGCCAGCACCGTTTAATCCCGAATAGGATTCAATCGTGAAATCCTGATCGAACCCGTAGCCGTTGCCGTTCATGCTCATGATGCTGAATGCAAGGTTTTCGACGGATTCGCTGAACGTCAACGTTTGAGAGCCAGCATACCGCAATTGAATCAGGTCCGTTGTGGAGGGACCGTTGGCCACGTTGTCGCTGACATAAGGTGACTCGCCAGCGAAGGCTCCACCACCTCGCCCGGTCCAATAGGCAGTTCCGCCCGATGTTTGGATGCCGTAGATCCCTTGAGGGTTGTGATATGTGACGGTAATCACATCGGAGCCAACCGTGATTGTTCCCGTCGCTGTCTTGCTGGCGGCATCCCACGTCGTCCAGTCGACCCAGTGGTAGACGTTGCCAGGTGTGATTGTCGTTGTCAGATTCCAGGGGGTGCTGGTGCTGTTGGAATCCACGGTTGAGTCGAAGACAATATCGCTTTGGATAGTCGATAAATGGGTGTGGTTACCCAGCAGGACGGGACTGTGGAAAGTCTGCGTTCCAGTCGTATTGACTTGACCTCCGTTGATAGCAATGCCCTGGCTCGCGGTCACGTCCAGCGACGCGAGTGCCTTGCTGCCTCCGATGCCGCCGTTGAAGGTGACGCTTCCGCTGCCGGCGTTGATTGTGACTGCAGTTGGCGCGAGGTTGGTTTCGCGTACATATTGAGTGAGTGTTGATGAGTTAAGAGGGAGATCGTTCCAGTTTCCTGCCGCCCCAACAAACTGGACAACAGTTTCATTTCCGCCAGAATTGTTCGGTTCTCCCGAATTCCAGTTGGTAAAGGCTCCGTCGACAGGAGTCGCTCCATGGCTGCCGGTCGCAAAGACCAGACCGTTGCCGCTGTCTTGTAATCCTTCTGGACCAGTCACCCAACGCCACAACGAATCCGTGCCGATGCCGGTGACACGTCTACCTCCCAACCAGGAAGGAGCATAGTCGACTGCGATGCCGGCGATTGCGTTCTCTAATCGGGACGTAATCGTTGCCAGGTAGGTATCACCCAACTGGTCGCCAGTTCCCGACTTTGCATGAGCAACAGCACCTACCCACGTCTGTGTGCTGGTGACGCCCGTGTATTGGTTGCCTGAGTTCAAGACGCCACCAAAGACGATGGCTCCGTCGCCAGAGTCAAACGTGACACCATTCGTGTTCGCCAAAATCGTTTCGCCATTGACCGCAATAGTACCGCCGCCGGTTTCAAACGATTGAGCGGCCGTGCCGCTGATGTAAACGTCACCACCGACTTGAACGCTGGATCCGCCGATCGTCGCAGTGCTGCCGTCACCGAAGGTCAAACTTCCGCCGTTGGTCTTTATCGAATCGCCGTTCACGATATTAATGCCATCGCCGGAATGATCCGAGTCAGCCAGCAACGTGACGTTCAATTTCGCTGTGTTACCGTTTTGAGTCGCATCGATATTCGCATCAACATTAATATGGCGGTGAGCCTGCAAGGTCAGTGTTGCGTCGCCCGACATCGCTCCGGTGACAATGTCACTGCGGACCACAATGTCACCAAGCTCGGTGTTTGTACCTGAGCTTCCGTAAGAAGCATTGTCGGCTGTCGTAGTGACAGTCACACTGGTGCCTGTGTTCAGAGCGCTGACGACATTGCTGGCCGCAACCGCATCGATCAGATAGTTGTAGGGATCAATCAACCAGTGTCCGCCGTTTCCGTTTGCAGCGCCCGCATCAACGGAAACCCCATCAGTTTCGATTCTTGCCCCCGATGTTTCAATTTGGCCGCCATCGCCAAACACTTCGCCAGCGCGAGCAACCAGAGTTCCGAACGCTTTGGTAATTGATTCGGCATTGGCCACATCCGACCACAGTACGATCGTCCCACCGTCGCCTCCTTTAGTCGCCGACGCATCAATCATCGCGCCAGCTTCCATTGTGACCGACGTTGCCTGAGTCATGTTGCCGCTGCCCTGCCAATCGCCACCAACCAAAACGGTTCCACCGCCATCGGTGCCCGCGACATCGATTGACGAATTTTCAGAAAGCGTGATCTCGTCGGCTTCGAGCTGCACGTGTGCGCCCTGTGAGCCCCCTCCGCTGGCCGCGGATGTCTCGCCGGGCGCGGCGGCTAGCCTCGTCGGCTCGCGATGGGCCGCAATCGTCCCGTCGTGCAAAATTTTTCCGTTCGGGTTAACCAGATAGACTTCCCCGCCCGAAGTCGCCGCACCGGTGGCTCGGATCGTGCCCGTGTTCTGGATCAACCCGGCGGTCGGACTGATGCCGCTGCTAAGAGTCTCCAACGTCGGCTGCACGTACGTAACACCGTTGTTCAGAGTCACTTCGCCACCGCCACTTAACGTGATATTCCCCCCCGAAGACGTAATTGAACCATTATTTGAAATGTCGTTAGCGATCAGGTGAGCACCGCCAGTTCCCGTGTTGATCGTTCCATTGTTCACTAAGCCGGCAGCCGAATCGCCGGAAAATGTCAGCGCACCGCCTGCCATGAACTTGTCGTTAGCAATGTCAAACGTCGACGCGGTGAACGCATTCGTATTTACCAGACCAGATGCACCAACCATGATGCCGCTGGGATTAACCAGCATCACATTCCCATTGGAATTCAATGCTCCGTTTATCACCGACGGCATGTCGGGCGTGGTGACTCGATTCAGAATCGCGCTGCTGGAATCAGGCAGATTGAAATTGGCCGTGTTACCAGAACCGATGCTAAATTGATTCCAGTTGATGATTGTCCGTGTCGACGTCGCATTGACGTCCATCACTGGCCCGCCGGAATTGATGATGGCAGCCCCAGCTACGACGTCTGCTCCCGTCGGCAGCTCTGCTCGCGCTGAAGCGTTCCAGTCCAGGCTTCCACCGACAGTAATCGCACCGGCGGCCAACAGCGTAGCCAGACGCTTGCGTAGATTTCTGGACCATGATCGCTGACGACGATATTCGTTTCTGCGGGCCACGGCGTGGGCTCGAGACTTCAGTTCAAGGTTGTGAATGAATTCAGCGTGCCAGTTAGTGTTGCGTGGAATCATCTATTCAAAGCCTGTTCAACGTGGGTGGGTGATGCCGTGTCCTGAGTCATCTGGGATGCCGCGGCGAAGACACAAGGAGATCGCACTAGGCTGATCGAACGGCGCTGGCATTGTTCGCCACGCTTCCCTAACCCGCAGGGCTGTTTTAGTCAGCTGGCATGCAGCCCGGATGGATTCTGTATGTGCTGCAGACAAAGACATGCTCCAACGGAGTACGAAGTTTTTCCCATATTGATCGGCCTTCGCATTGGCGTAGACGTTTCTACGCATGTCGTGGCTGAACCATCCAACCGAGGTCGCGCCAAGTGGCATATCGTTCAGTCCTGCGGGACGATTAGGACCGACTGTCGCACCTGGTAAGTTGCCGCCATCGCGCCGGGCAGTATCAACATTCGGCTCATTCTTCGCCGACCTGACAATGCGGATAGCCTTATTCTTACGGAAGCAAGTCATGGAAGACGCAAACCGATTTCGGCCATCATTGTTGGCTGGATCTCTCCTCATTTTGACGATGCTGCACAGCAACATCGCGCACGGTCAGAACTTCGACCGCTATCGCCCTCTGGATCCATCGCGTCTGCCGAACGCCAACGCGCCTCAATCTGTGCCAGCGCCGGAACTACCGCCAAAGAACCATGACGATCGTCCCCTGATTAATTGCCTAAACGCAGTGGTTGTCGTTGACCGAGCCGACAAGGTGTCGCTGGAACCGGCAATCGATGAGCTCACTGGCGTTCACTACGACTTTGCCGTCCAGGATTCGCTCGTGTATTCCGACTGCGTTCGGCACATTGTTGAATCGCACATCGGGCAGCCGCTGTCTTTGAAAAGCCTGAATCAAATGGCTCGCGACATCGCCAAAGCGTACCGCGACTGTGGCCAGCCGATTGTAGACGTGCAAATTCCGGAGCAGCGAATTAGCAGTGGTACCCTGCATCTTGTCATTGTCGAATCCGTCATCGGGCGAGTTCTTATTGACCCCGATTGCGTATTCAATTGTTGCGAACTGGATCGCTGGATTGAATGCACGTGTCCGGGCGATCGGGTGTATGAATCGAAACTGCAAAGCGATTTGTTTTGGGTAAATCAGAACCCGTTTCGCCGAGTCAAAGTCGACTTTCGACCGGGCAGCGTTAGCGGCACTACGGACGTGATCTACCAATCAAACGACGTCACACCACTGCGTGGCTACGTGGGTGCCGACGATACAGGAGTGAAGTCGCTGAACTACGGCCGCTTTTTTGCTGGAGTCATGTACGGCAACATGTTTGGTCGCGGCGGGCAACTAAGCTATCAGTATACCACAGACCAATCGTTTCAGCGCCTGAAGGCCCATTCAGTTAACTACAACCATGCGGTTAACCGCCGTTACAGCGTGGGAACGTATGGCAGCTATGCGACGGTGTCGCCGATGCTGGGAGGTGGTCTAAACCAGGACGGCGAAAGCTGGCAAGTCGGCGTCAGCACGACTCGCCACTTAATCCGATCTGCCCAGCATTCTCGTAACCTAACCGCAGGTCTGGACTTTAAATCGACGAACAATAACCTTGAATTCGCCGGTTCCACGGTGAGTGCCTCGAATGCCGACCTTGTTCAGTTGCGATTCGGCGTCGACGACTTTGTCCGGTCCTCAGTCGATGAATACATGTCGCTGAAGGCAGATATCTACGTCGGACCGGGCGGTGGTGGCACAGGCTCTCATTCCGCTGCAGCGTTTCAAACGATTCGACCGGGCTCGTCGCCTGACTATCTCTACGCTCGGTTCACAGGCGAAGAAACATCGTTGATTGGCTGCGACTGGATGCTGTTAAGTCGCCTGACGGGACAAGTTGCCTCGGAACGCCTGCTGTTCAGCGAAACTCTTGGTTTGGGCGGCTACGATACGATTCGCGGTTTTGACCAGCGAGCGTTCAACGCAGACAGCGGTTGGATTGCGAACTTCGAATTTGGCCCGCGCACCACACGTTGGGGCGATCCTGACGACGTTCATTCTCGCCGCATCTTTGCGTTTATGGATCTCGGCAACGGCTACCTGTCGAACGCGCGTGCTGGTGAAGACGCTTACACGTTTGCAGCCAGCACCGGTGTCGGGCTGCGATTCAACGTCAGCGACCGCCTGAGTGCTCGACTGGATTGGGGCTACGGCTGGCAGGACATTGACAACGCTCGCCGAAGCAATCGTCTACACATGGGCTTCACCTGGATCCCTGGCAGGCGACCCTAAACTTCGGCTGATTCTTACTCAACAGCCAACGGTGCCGACTGCGATTTCGATCCAGCCATTCCACTTGCCGCCTGGTTCCAGCACCTGCAGACCGGCATCGACACCCTGCTGTTGAAGATTGATGGCGTCGGTTGTGCAGGTGTAAGGCTCAAGGCAAACGGCAGTCGCCCATGGCGGTGTGAACGCGACGATCTCGCGGAAGCTGTCGTCGCAGCGTTGAATCATCTGCAATCCCGCCTGCTCGTCCGTTACTTTGCATTCCACCACACCGTTTGAACTTTCGACCGACGTATAAACGTCGTCAACCTTCAGGTCGCCAAAGTACGGCGAACGGTCCAGTTGTGCATCTTTTGGTGGATCGAGAATCTGGCCGGTCGGCAGACAGCCGTTCAGTTCCCACGTCTTTTTCACGGGAGCGTACACCGCACACTTGTCCGCATCGCTGTTGCGAGAAAGCGGCAGTTTGAAATACGCGTGAGTTCCAAAGCCCCACGGCAGTGGCGTGTCTGACGGATTGCCCACTTCGATGTCGGCTCGCAAACAAGCGTTGTTCAGCGAGTAGCAGATTTCAATTTCCGCGTCGGCAGGCCACAGTGGCAAACGTTCTGGCGCGTCTTTGCTGGTTTGAAAGACGCCGGTCACCGAGGATTCTGTTTGCGACACGATCCGCCACGGTCGATCGAGGCAGAAACCGTGGATCGCATTACCTGATCCTTCGTAGCCAACCAGTGATTCCGGAAGTTCGTAGTCCTTGCCATCCCACGAATAGCGTCCGGAACGAATTCGGTTGGGAAAAGGGAACAGCAGCGGAATGCCGCTGTGACTGGGCGGCTTGGTGCCGTCGGCAAACCCTTCGGCGGCATGGATGACAGCAACGGACTCGTCATTCACGCGAGCCGTAAAGTCAAAACAGTTGAATCCCAGATGGGCGGCAATTTGAGCCGACGAACCTGTGATTGGGTCATTAAGAACAACGATCTGCATGGAGTGTGAATTTCAGTTTGTGCGAAGTGCGAAGAATTACGAATACAGGTAAGCGGTGATCAGGGCGGGCCGCAGTACTGAGTCCGAATGGCGGCTTGAACCGGGGCAAGGGGGCGTGCCCTTGTTAGTTCCATTCGGGGTTTTCGACGTTGTGAGGCAGCAATCGGTTTTGCTGGTTCAATTGCTCCGTGCAACGTTCCCAAATGTTGTAGGGATCGAATTCGAAGACGATCGTCCCCTCAGCCGGCAACGTTCGCCAGTCGCCGCGATTCAATTCATCGTCGAGCTGCAATGGCCCCCAGCCAGCGTATCCGCAGTAAACTCGAAAATGGCAATCGTGATTGCAAGTGGAATCTTTGCTCAGCAGCGACTCGAAGGAATCGTTACTGCCGGTGACAAAAACACCCGGCGTAATCTGCTCGTCGTCTTTCCCGAATTCTGAACAGTTGTGCAGAATAAAAAGCGCTGACGTATCGACCGGGCCGCCTGCGAAGATCGGTTCTGTGGATACCGGTGTCTGGTTCAACTGCGTCATGGCGGCGTCGACCGCAATGGAACTTGGCCGATTCACCACAATTCCCATCGCGCTCTCTTCTGTGTGCTCCAGCATCAGCACGACAGCGCGGTAAAAGTTGGAATCTTTCAGGTGATTGGATGCCACAAGAAAATGGCCCCGCAGACTTTTAAACATGGTGTCCTCAGAATCGAGGCAATGTGAAACGGGCCGAACAGTGCCCGCACGATGCAACGGAACCGATGGTATAACGGAGATCGCTCAGCCTTGCCAACCTCGCGCCGGATTTTCCACAATCAAACGCGGACTGTGAAAACGACACGGCGCGGCCCCCGTTCGGGCGTTGCACACGGATCGACCAATAAGCGGGTAAAACATGTCGGTTTTTGAAGGTTCGATTCCGTCAATCGTAAAGACTTACTATTCTTGCACGCGGCCATTGGACGCCCAAACCCCGTCCGCTGCTGTCGCACATCCTTCATGCGTGGTGTGGCGACTTAAACTGACCTGAAAAGACAAACTCTGCCATGCCCCATTTTTCGTTATCTCGCGGCCGTCAAATCGCTTTACTGGCTGTCGCAACTGCGTTCCTTAATTTCCCCGGAATGACGTTGGCGGCCCCTCAGGAAGCCGTCGACAACACCGCCTCGACAGACGAACCTGCAGCCATTCCCGCAGCAGACGACGCTGAAGACAGTCGCGGGCTGGTGCAACGCTTTAACGATGCTCTGGAACCAGTCAACGAATGGTTCGGCAATATGAATGGCCATATCGCGTCGGTGATCTTTTTTCCGGTCCCGGTCGGGCCGGCCAAAGTTGTTGCGGAAGCGCCCGCACCTGTCGACGACCCCGTCGCCACAGACACGCCCGATGACGAAGCGGAAGCCGCGCCGGAAAAGCAGCCGTCCTGGTTGCAGAAACTGAATAGGTCAATAGAAAGCCAATACAGAACGATGCCGCTGGCCGTCATCATTTTGCTGGTGGGAGCGACCTTCTTCACCATCCGCATGGGCTTCATCAACATTCGCGGATTCGTACACGCGATCAAGGTCACGGCGGGCAAGTACGACGATCCGGAAGATGAAGGCGAGGTCACTCACTTCCAGGCTTTGACGGCCGCGCTGTCGGCAACGGTTGGACTTGGAAACATCGCGGGCGTGGCGATCGCCATCTGCCTTGGCGGTCCCGGCGCAACGTTGTGGATGGTTCTGGCAGGATTCATCGGAATGACGTCCAAGTTTGTCGAATGCACGCTGGGGCAGCTTTACCGAGAAGAGCGGCCGGACGGACGAATCATGGGCGGAGCGATGTTTTACCTGTCGCGCGGCCTGCCGGAAGTCGGGCTTGGCCCATTGGGGAAAGTGCTGGGAGTTATGTTTGCAGTGTTGTGCGTCGGCGGATCGTTTGCCGGCGGCAATTCGTTTCAGGTAAATATGTCGCTGGGGGCCGTCGGTGAAGTCTGGCCGTTTCTGGCACCGCCTCAAAATCCGGGCGATGCTGATTACCGGTGGGTGTATGGGCTGGGGATGTCTGTCGTCACCGGAATGGTCATCATCGGCGGAATCCGACGCATTGCATCCGCCGCTGAAAAGATCGTTCCCGCCATGTGTGGCATCTATGTCGCAGCGGCAATCGTGATCCTGATCAAAAACTTTGACAGCCTGCCGGCCGCCGTTAGTTTGATTTTCAGCGACGCATTCTCCGGGAAAGCTGTCGCAGGTGGAATGGTGGGCGTGCTGGTCGTTGGTTTCCAGCGAGCTGCGTTTTCAAACGAAGCAGGTGTCGGTTCCGCCGCGATCGCTCACGCCGCCGCGAAGACCGACCATCCGGTGCGAGAGGGCGTGGTCGCGATGCTGGGACCGTTTATTGACACGGTCATCATTTGCACCATGACTGCTTTGGTGATTGTGGTCACGGGGGCATGGAATCCAGAAACCAGCCTTGAATTCAAACAGCAGATTGAAGGCGGAAACGGAGCGGCCTTAACCTCAGTCGCAATGGATTCTGAAATCAGCGGATTCAAATATGTGTTGGGCGTCGCGGTGATTCTGTTCGCATTTTCCACGATGATTTCGTGGTCCTATTACGGCGAACGCTGCTGGGCCTATCTGTTCGGCGACGGCACTTCCATGCTTTACCGATCGATCTTTTTAGTCTTCACGTTTTTGGGTTCAATCCTGTCGTCTACAAACGTGCTGGAGTTCGGTGACCTGATGATCTTTGGCATGGCGATCCCCAATATCATCGGCGTGGTTTTGTTGTCCGGCAAGGTCCGGAAACATCTCGACGAATACTGGGTGAAGGTCAAAAGTGGCGAGTTTGACAGAGAAGTCGAAACGCGTGCAGCAGCCGAAACGCCATCCGACTCCTAAACGAATTCTCAGTCACAGTCAGCGCTTTGCGTAATAATTCGCTGGGCCTGCCGACGCCTGATTACTTTCTAGCTGTCGCTTGTCCAGCGGTGCGACCTCTAACAGTTGGCTTTCCGAAACTCGATGGCTCGGTCCACCATGCGTCGGAAATCGTTTTCCGGCGCGTATCCGATTTCCTGCTTTGCTCGCGCGATGTCGATGCAGAACGGGTGGTACTGCGGATTCGGGATTTCGACGGTCGGTACGGCAAGCTTCTCTGAAATGTAGATGGCCGCGTCGCGATACTGAAACGGCTGCTCTGCCGCGATGTTGTAGTCTCGCCCCATTGCCTGATCGTTCTCCAGCGAGCGATCAATGGCCTGGATCACGTCGTCGATATGCACGATGTGTCGCGTGAGCGGGTTGCCGGACGCATCCAGCAGAATGGGAATTCGTTCCTGGCCGGTGCGAACCAGTTCCAGCACGTCGGCCGGGACTTCACCAAACCCGTGTCCCGGTTCCGCCGGCTTCACGTTCTTTAGAAGCGAAAAATGGTTTAGCAGATCGTCGCCTTCGAACACCCAGGACGAACGCAAAATCGTCGTGTTCAATCCGTATTGAATTCGGTACTGCTGAGTCATGGTTTCTTCCATGACTTTAGAAAACGCATAGTACCCCGGATAGGCGGCCAGCGGTGCGTCTTCGTTAATGGGTTTAGGATGTGGGTAAAACCAGATTCCCTGAGCCGCATCGCCACTTAACAGGATGAACTGGCGGACGTTCTTTGCGTGGCGGCAGGCTTCCAGAATATTGAACGTGCCACGCAGGCTAACGTCAAAAAACGTGTCGGCGTCTTCCTTGGTGGTTGCCAGTTGGATAACAACGTCCGCATTGCCCACGACTTTTGCACAGTCGGCGGCGCTCGCCACGTTGCCCTGCACGCTGGTTACATGATCGCCAGGCACGGCGCTGCGATGCACCAGAGCTCGCACGCTGTGGCCTCGCGTGCCGAGCATCTCCACAGCGCGGCGGCCGATTTTTCCGGAGCCACCAAAGACGGCAATTGTTGACATTCTCACAATCTCCCTTGGAATGTGATGTGACGCTACTGAGCTACGATCGCGGCACACCAGTTTGCTTTGCTCGGCGAAGTCAACGTGATCTGTCGACCGCCCTCGATTGAATCGTCGTCGCCAAATTCGCCAGTGTCGATATTGATCCAGCGTAGTTTTAACGAACCCTTCACGTCCGTCGCGTTTAGTTGCACTTCACCGCCGGAAGGAAAGTAGACGGCATAGGCGAGCCCCTTATTCGCGGCGACGTATGCTTCGTTGGTATCGCGTTTGGACAACAAATCCATCGCCGGTTGCACAGACCACAACGGAATCAGCGATTCCAGCTTCCGCGCGGCTTTGATACACGCGACCGCCTTGTTGTTGATTCCGAGTCCCGAGTCGGGGCGATGAAATCTCATCGACGCCGCTCCGGCCAGCAGATGTCGCCAGAACCGTTCAATCGCGTCCTGGTCGTTGTGGCCAAACTTGTTGCCGGTCGCTCCGTAGGTTTTGGTTGTGTTCATCGGACGCGGCTGACCTGCCAGGATATTTCGCACGTGCAGAAAGTTGTCCCAGTGCTTTTGGCCTTTGTTGTGATTGTTCTGAGAAACGTCGACGTAATCGTAGAGTTCCGGGTGATCGAACGTGCGCTTGTGACGGTCAGCGGCCAGATTCCAGTCGTCCCACATTTCGGTGACGTAGATTTTGTGTTCGTCCTTCGCCGCTCGATGCTTGACGAATTCGGCCCAGTAGCGACTCCACTCCTCGTCCCCGTTCGTTTCGTTATCAATGCAGTACAACACGTGATCATATTGCAATGAATGATCCAGCAACTTGTTCACATACCTCTGCTGAATCGTCAGCACCACCTGATTGTTACGCTGCTTCGGCGTGGTGAAGAAGAACGCTTGCTTGTTCGCGCCCGGATGGTCGGGGTAGCGTTTCGCGAAGCCGGACTGTTCGTGCGAATAGTTTACGTTGTTGCCAGGGTTGTACGGATGAGCCTGCCAGTGGTCGCTGTCTCTGTTGTCCGTGTAGTCAAAGCGGTCCCAGATTTCGATCTGCACGAAGATCTTACGTTTGGCTGTTTCCGCCAGCATCCGTTCGAACCGAGTCCAGTATTCATCGTTCCATCTATTCAGATCGTACTTGCCGTTTTTAAGCTGCTGGAACGCGTAGACTTCGAAGTCTTTGTCGTTGCGGTCGCTCATCGTGTTGCGAATCACGTTGCCACCGGCGGCGGTCAGGCGATCAAGCTGTGGAATGAGCTGCTGTTCCGGCCACTGAAACAGGTTGTCATCGTCGCTACCACCAAGCAGCAGCACCGGCTTTCCGCGATAGCTCCAGTACCACGCATTTTCGTTCCATGGCTGAATACCTGAATCAACGGCGGGCACGTCAATCATCGCGAACTGCATCAGAATCACGGACGCTGCGGGAATTAGACGGTTCATCAGTGGTCTCACAGAAGGGCCAGACGGAGCGCCGCACTTTGGCGGTCAGTGCGCGAAGGTAGTTTATCGTTCCGCAATATTGTCGCTATGAAGTGAGTTGTTTTCGTGTTGAACCGCACACGGCTCAACACGGTCCGTGCTTGCCGATCGGCGACCACACGGCTTTGCCAATCAGGCCTTTGGCTGACTATCCGGTCGCAGCTTTAGCCGGTCCGCAACCCAGGTATCGATGAACAGCTGAGACGCGTGGTACATCAGGATGGGCAGCAACGAAAAAGGAAGCCCGGTTGCCTGAGACACCAATATCCCGATCGGCAACGTCTTCTGACTACCCGCAAACACACACGCGCGGCGATCTTCTTCTGCGATCTTAAGTGTGCCAGACGTGGTCCACAGGATAAGCATAGCGGCCAGATGCAGGCCAATACAGCAGGCCCAAACGGTCGCGAATTCGGCATGACGCAGGTTGTCGGCCATACTGCCGGACGTAAAGTGCTGTCCGCCTTTAAACGACGACACAAAGACCAATAAAAGAATGATCAGCTGGGCCACCGTGCTGAACGTCGGCTTATTGCGGTCGACGAAGGATCGCACGGGCACGGAGCCTCGCAAAACCTGACCAATCACTGCTGGCACCAACGCAGCCAGCGTCAGACGCACCACCATGTCCTGAAAGCCAAGCCCCGCCGACGTATCCGTTGTGGCAAACCAACGACTCCCGACGGTCATCCAGATCGGCGTGACCACAAAGCACAGCCCATTGGTCAGCAGTGTCACAAGCAGCGAGACCGCGTCATTGCCACCGGCACGGCGAGTCCACACGGATGCGGCAGCCATTGTAGATGGGACACTGGCCGCAATCAGCAGCCCGACTTTCAGGTCCGCTGACTTCTGAAATGCCAGCAGCGGAAGACACAACAGCGGCAGTACGATTTGGTTAACGCCGCAGGACAGGACAGCAGGCATTGGCCGTCGAACAGAATTCAGCAGGCGTCCGCTATCCAGAGTCACTGCCATCAAAAACAAAATAGAGGCCGTGCAGTACGACGTCGGCACCGACAGAATGCCGTCGACAACGCTTTGCGGAAGATCAGCCTGAGCCAGACTGGCAGCTGCCGGTATCGATACCAACAGGCCAAACAGAAACCAGTGACGTTTGAGAACGGACATTAACGATTGGTCACCTGTTTGCCGGGAGCCAATCCGTTGGAAGCCACAACTTTCAGCGTGACAGGTAGCGAGGTGATCCCGTCGACGTTCGACTTTAGATAGAACGTGGACGTTGATTCGTGAATCACTTTCGCTGCCGTGATGAAGAATTCTCGTTCCGATTGGTCGCTTAACAGTAGCAAACCATTCAGCCCGATATTGTCCACAAAAACTCCGTGAGGCAGGTTGCGGCCGGAGTTTTCCTTGCCGAACGAGACAATGCCGTTGTGTTTCCGACGATCCAGTTTCACAGTCGCCTGGATCGTGTCCCCGGGCTGAATCGTTAGTACCAACGGTTTTTCCGCAGAAGGCGGCTGCTCATCAGATGCTCCGCTGCGAGTCACAAGGACCTTCAATTTTGGATCGGTTACTAGCTCCAGTTCTTCCCACTTCCCCAAATCTTTTTCGCCGTGAACTTCTGACGCAGCGACGACTTTGATGTTAGCAAGCTGTTCAGGAGTCGGCTCCTTTGCACCGTCGGTGGCGTACACCGTACCAAACGCCTGCAGCTGCCCGGCCTCAATTTCGATCGGCCCGGAAAAACCAAAACCGGCTGGCAACCCGGTGATGTCGATCGTGATCGGCCCGTCGAAGCCATCAATCCGTTTTGCTGTGAATACCACCTCTTTGCCCGTGCCTGCGGCGACGCTGACTTTCCGAGTATTAATGGCCACTTCAAAATCCGGCTTCGGACTACGAACTGTCAGCGAGTAGCTGAAGTCAGCGCCGCTGAAACCGCGCGCGTCGGTTAGTCGAACCGTGTAGTCGGCGGTGGCCGGTGCCGTGAACAGCAGGCGAGAATCGCTGCCGAGTTCACGTTGCGGGTCGTCGTCGTTTTCGAAGTAGATCGGAAATACGGGCAGACCGTTTGGTGTTAGCTTTTCGTCAGGAGCGTGGGGCACGACGATAAAGCAGGGAGCCTGCAATGCATGCGACGTAGGCGTGGTGCCAAAGTATGCGAAGCGTTTGCCGAATCCCGGATAGACCATGTAGCCGGAATCCGGTCCCCGTGGATACATCCAAAGTTTGACGACTTCGCCGTCAGCATACAGGTACTCGTTCAGCTCCATTTCCCGCCAGTTAAAAACGCGGTAATCGTTGGCCGTATCAGAATCTTTGCCTCGAAACGTAAAGTAAGAATCACGGACAGCCTGAAGCTGGGTTCTCACGATGCGTTTTCCGTCGGTTGTGAGAACTTCGATCTTCGAATCAAGTGGCGATTTGTTCTGTTGCGCCGCCACTTCCAGAACAAGCTGTTGGCCGGCGGAGGCAGAAAAACGGAAGCAATCGACGTCGCGGTCGTTACCGCCGTCTGGCTTGATCACTCCTGTGATAGTTGCGGGCAGCGAAACCGCCTGAGCATTCTGAACATCGTTGTTGTTTTCCGCTTCCGAGATCTCGTTGATTTTTTCAGGAAGCATCACCGAGGCGACCTCAGCGGTCGAAGGCCCGCCCGAAGTTGAAGGAGCAGCGGTGCTGGGTTTGACGGCCAGCAGCTCTAAACTTCCGTCCAGCCGAGTGATCAGCAGCTTGCTATTGTTGACGAAAGTCAGCGATGTGACGGGGCGTTTCTGTCGCGGCAAAATCTGATGATGTTCCAGCGGCGATGTCGTCCAGACTCGCAGCGTTCCATCTTCCGCTGCACTCGCCAGTAGCGTTCCATCGGCCGAAAGCGCCATGCGGTGGATCGCCTGTTCGTGAGCAAACCGCGAAGCTGTCAACCGGTTGATTCGCGGCGTGTCGCGTGAGACCAATTGCCACGTGCGAATACGATTGTCAGCGCCGGCCGCGAAGATCTGTTTGCCGTCGCGACTGATCAGCACAGCATACTGTTCTGCGGTGGGCTGGCTCAGCGTGTCAAGCCGCTCACCAGTTTCAACGTTCCACACCTTCACCGTGCCATCGGCACTGGCGCTGCACAGTAACTTGCCGGACGGATCAAAGCAAAGCGAAAAGACACTGCCATTGTGTCCATCCAGATTCTTCAGCACCTTGCCGCTGTCCACATCGTGCAGCAGAATTCGACGATCATAACCGGCCGTCGCGATCAGACGATCAGAAGGGTTGATGACGGCCGAGTAGACAGCATCTGTGTGGCCGCCGAACTCCTTCACCACACGACCATCGTCCACGCTTAACAGCAACGCCTTGCCGTTAACGCCCGGCATTCCAGACGCCGCGACCAGCCACGGTTGAGTCGTCGCCAACGAAAGCTGAGTCACCCGCGCGTTGTCCACGGCCACTCGCCACTTAGCTTCAAGACTGTCTTGTTCCAGCAGCGCAACATGCCTCGCACCGGCCACAGCGACCGCCTTGTGCTGCGGAACATGGGCGCTCGCGAGCAGTGCAGGCACGACTTTATCAAATGGTTTCACGGCAGGAACACTCGGTACGCCAGCCGCCATCGACTTGATTTTTGCACCATCCAAAACCCACTGCAGCAATCGTTGGCGTTCGGCGTCGGTAGGTTGCGGTTCGCCGTCGGGCGGCATCGCGTTGTCCGCACCTTTGTGCAGGACGGCGGCCAAAAGGCTCTTGGCAGGCGTCTCAGAATCAATCACAGGCCCGTTGTCGCTTCCTGCTTTCAGCGAAGCCATCGTCTGCAAAGACAGCCCCACTTCTTTGTCGGTATCGTTGTGGCAGCCCAGGCAATATTTCTGAAGCAGCGGTTCAACCGGTTGCTGAGCCAACGCGCGTCCGCCCGCAACGGTCATCAGCGAGGTGACAATGAGAATTCGCAACAACATATCTGTTCCTCTTCGTGCCATTCAATCTCTAAGCTGTTTGGCGGGCCGTTGAACCACCAGCGATGATAACAACTTCACGAACGATGGACGAACGTCGTGCCTGACACAACACGCCGAATTTTTCGTTTGAAGCAACTCAGCATCCGTGCATGTGCAATAGAAATTTGCTGCCAGCAGCGACTTCGTTCTAAGACGGGCGGTCCGCTAAACAGCGGCGGCTCGCGAGACTGGCCCTGGCAGAACAGCAGTGTTCGTCCGCTGGTTACAAACAAACACGTGAGCCAGATGGCACCGTTTTAGCCGCCGGACAGGCATGTGCGAGCCATCGTCAGCGCGGTGGCTGAATGCATCGCCGCTTACGAAACCCATTCATACGGACGGACCGTCGGTCAGCTGCCGGCTTTCGTGCGGGCGAGGACAGAAGACGCAAGTCAATTCGCGACTGTTCCTAACCCTGCTGACTTGCAATAGCTCTGTGACGCCGCCCAGCTCGCTTTAGTAATCCAGCCAGATTCCGGCACCCAGTTGGTTGTCGAACCGTTGATAGAATTCGTACTGGTTCGACGGGCCGTTAAAGTACTGCAGGCCCGTGCGAAGGGTGCGTCCGGTGACCGGGCCCTTCCACTGCCAGCCTGTCATCGCAGTGACGCCTGCTGCAAAATTGACTTCCTGCCGCATTTGAAAATTCAATGCAGCAAACGGAGCACCAGCTTGTGGACGACTGGCTTGTTTTGCATATTCAGTTCCGAATTGAAACTGCAACGGTTTAGCCCCACCGCTCACAGCAATCGCCCAGGCGATTTCGCCGTACAAACGCCATTCCGGAGTCGCATCAAACGACGTCCCCACGATTAGGTTCTCTCGCACATAGTTCACCCGCTGAAAACCGGGATTCTTGATCTGGTACTCGTCGCCAACGTGCGAGCTCACGTGAAAGTAACCTGCCTTGTATGAAATTCTATCCAGCCGACCGGTCCACAACAGACCAAAGCGGTAGTCAGATGATTCCAGGTCCATCTTTTCGTTGGGATCGAGTCGCACCATGACGGCTCCTTCGAGATCGATCTGCCAGGCATCCAGATTCATCCGAGGCGGCTGGTCGCGTCGATAGATGCCGACGCGGCCGCCTAAAGTCGAATCCCAACGCCAGCTTTTGTCAGAGAGATCGTAGTGAGCCACCGTGCCCATGCGAGGTTCGTGCGGGCCGGCAATATAAGAACGGTACAACAGCCCCACGGGCAGAACGCTGTTCGGATAGCAGTCCTGCGGTTGATTGTTGAACGGTTCAAAACACGCCGGCTGTGAATACGAAACCGGTTGCTCAATCGCAGCCGCGACGCTTTCCAAAGGTGCAGTCGGCGAGTTGAACACGTCTTCGACATTTCGAGTGTCAAAAACCACCGTCGGCGCGTTGTCCGTTTCTGCCTGGCAGAAGCCAGCGACGGGGTGCGTCGCAACCCATCCTAACGCAACTGCGAACACGTATCGCATTGCGGACTGACTTGTCTGGCGTGTGATTAAGGACATCGATTCCTGCTCTCTGAATGAGTTCACCGCCCCAGGTTGTGAAACCTGAGACGCCAACGTTCAGCGGCAAATCCTGCCGCGCCGCAAACGAGAACCCCGCGAGTTTTCGTTTGGGCAAGAAGGCCGAAGAGGACGACCGGCACGATGACAACGGACACACCTGTCGCAACCAAACCATCGGTTGCACGATTGCATCGATCAGACCGTACCCGGATGCATTGGGCGGTTTTTGAGTCGACAGACAATCAAGTGACGCCAGAATCCACGCAGTCAACGTGACCGGATTATTTTCACATGGACTCACGGCCACAAAATGCAGGCCACTCCGCAAAAATGCGGCAAATTATCCGCCACACAGCAGCTTTTCAGTTAACTCACCGGCCTGAATGCCTGTATTGACAAGCCCCAAAGCAAATTGGCAAGAACTCAGTTCCTCAGCAAAGTTCGGCCACACTCCTGCGGCGAAAACCGCCTGAGAGATGAGGCGAAAGTTAGCGCCGAAACCATTCCGTCCCCCGTGCTTTCTCAGGATCGTTCCTCCCTGGCTTGGAAACCCCGGAAAAACGATTATGCTCCCCCGCTCGAACACGCCAAACTCTGGCGTGTCCACGGTTTAGAGGCAGATTCAGACACACCTCGTCGCATCTGCCAAACCATCAAGCCCCGGTGGCGGAATTGGTAGACGCACCAGACTTAAAATCTGGGATTCCGATAGGAGTGTGCGGGTTCAAGTCCCGCCCGGGGTAGTAAAAACATTGACCAAAAGCGAAAAGTGTTATTTGAAGCCATTTTCACGAGTCACTGCAGTGTGTCTAAGTTAACGGAAGTTGCAGCAAGTCGGGTGATGTAAATGCTAATTCGGGTGATGTAACGGGTGATGTAATGCCTTTTGGGGTGATGTAAATCGCCTGTTCGTTGCCATCGACTCACTCAATAGTTGCGAATGCGTGCCCACGTACCATCCGTGGTGATTCCAGTGTTGGTCACTAACCACCCACCCCCACCTTCGCCCCAGCCTCAAACGCTTCCACAAAAGCAACCCGCAACTTCGTCGCCGTGTACCGATCCCGACCAGCGATTGCTGTGCTGCCACCGTGCGACAGAACGAAAATCGGTTGTGTGGCGGAGTAAAAACGCTGACAATGGGGTTGCTCCGCAAAGCAGCCGGTGTAGAAGCAATGTTATGTCGAAGAATCTGCAGCACCGATGACTTGTGTAGGATGTGGCGGCAGCTAAAATTTGTGTTCTGTCCAATGCAAAGACACAACCAATAAAGGGATGCAACCCTTCGATGAGATTCTCAGCAGTATTTGCAGTTTGCGTTCTCTTTCACCTTTCCGCTTCGCCATTGCACGCAGACGTCATTGCAAAGTGGGACTTTGACCAGGGTGATCTGACGGATTCTTCAGGCAATGGGTATCACTTAGATCATTTTAATCAGTTCTTTTCGCTGACCTTCGGGCAAGGACGAAATGGCCTTGCGCCCATTTTTACGAATGCCGATTATCTTTACTCACGCAATGCGGATTTGTACGCCAGCCGAAGTGAGTTTACTATTGGCGGTTGGGTACGTTCCGCGCAGACCCAGGGCAGTGATTCGTACTTGTTCATGAATGGCGATGATTCTGGCTTCAATCACCTAAATGGAGGTGTGACGCTTCATTTTGATACACTTTATGGCTACGTCGGTAGCGGTGGCAATCATCTTGGCTCTTCGGGAACCGGGATCACCGTCAATGACGATTTGTGGCATCATGTCGCTCTCGTGCTGGACACCACGCTTGAAAATGATATGCGGCTTTACTTTGATGGGGAGTTGATTACACAGAAAAACAGTAGTTTCGGCTCAACTGAGCAAGGCAACATCTTTACGATCGGCGGCAAAGCCTTAGGCAACCGTACGGCGACCGGCCGCGGATTTACGGGAATGATCGATGAAGTGTTTTTTGCAGACCATGCACTATCCACTGCTGAAGTTCAGGATATCGCCGGGATTTCGGCCATTCCAGAGCCAGGTTCTTGCTCGTTTCTCGCACTTGCCGCTGGAGCGTTTCTTGTCATGCGAAGACGTAAGGCGCTGACATAACATCGGGTAAGGACCACCGTTTCCGGCGACCCTACCCACACCACCGGACATGCAAGTCCGCACCCGGCGGTTTGCCACATCACCGCAGCTTGTCCCGAACAGCCGTCCCAAAATCCGCCACACCAACAGCACGATCATAACCACAAACGACAATCGTGCGGGTGTGAATGCCCGGCGTGGCATCCGTGGTCGCTCTGGCAGTTCTGGCTCGTGGTGTGAATCGGGTTGATCGCCGCTGTCGGTTCTCGATCATCGGCGAGGGGCGATGCTCACTGGTGGCTTATTCGCTCGCTCCGTTTTCCTCAACTGGAATGCCAACATGAGTGCCGCAATGACGCTGTCTTTTGGCCTGATTTCACTTGCAGCAGCGAGTGACTCGCGAGACCTATTCGAGCTGACTATGCATCAGCCCTTAACGAACGAGCGCTACGCGGTAACTGCGAACATCGGCTCGGTCTCAGAGGTCACATTAAGAACAGGTCAAATAGACCCTGCCACCAAAATCGGTGCTTCAGTGCAACTGTTACAACGAAAGTCTGGTGAATTCGTCGTACGTCGCTCTGTTGCTGGAGAAATACAGAAACACCACTCTGACTCATCGAAATTGGTCGTGATTGCGAACCTGCCTGCTGACCAAATCGTGCCGGATGGAAAGTACCTTTTCGCCGTCAATTTAATTATCAATGGCCGTGAAGTCACAAGTGCTTCACGGGTGATTCGGATGGGCAACCTTAAAGGGCAGCCCGACGAGCGTTAGTGAAACTGTTGACGTTCAATCCGTATTCTTCGTTCCAAACAACCCACGCCACCACACTCAAAAGCAACCCCAACCGCGCCACCCAGAACAACCCCGGCTTGATCAGCTCCCTCACGGCGTCACCTCTTTCGGTTTGCGGTAGAACCACCACAACGCGACGTTGGTGAAGGTGAGGGTTGAGACGACGAGCCAGTGGCGAATTGAAATGTCGCCTTCAAACGGAACAACACGGTCGAAGTAGACGCCGGGAATCCTACATAGCCTCGGTTCTTCCAATGGGCTTGCTGGGTATCCCAAGCGATAGCCGAATGCCCCTCTCTGACGGAAGTCGTATTCATCATTCTGTTCGATTGTCAGTACATACCACGGCATTCCCTCATGGAACAGAATCCAGCCGCAACTCCCGAATTCCGCGTTTACGTAGTATGCGTGGTTGTACGCGATTCGAACCGTCCACCACTGCCCCACAACCCACGCCAACACGCTCAAGAACAGCCCTGTCCGTGCCATGATCTTCAATGCTGGTTGAATGAGTTCTCGCATTGCTATTTGGCTTCAGCATTCATAGATTGGCAAACGTCACATTGAGTTTCGTTGCAGGCTACTGACATGGTTTATTTTGGCCCTCAAGAAATCATCGTCATTTCGATCGCGGTATGGCTTCTATTCGGGGACCAGCTTTCGCGACCGATTCAGCCAATCCTGCAGTATTACTGGGCTGGCACGTTTCCTCTCTTCACGAAGCTATGGCGACGCATTGTTTTGCTGTCCCGCTCCACTTTGTTTTTGTAGCCTTCAGCCAGAACACGGGGCGGTTGAATGAGTTCTCGCATCCGTGGAGTGTCCACGACGCGGTGCCGTGGTGTCAATGTGGGGTAGTGAAACCGGACGAACCGGCTCACCGATCAGCTTCTGACTGGTAGTGACAACGAGACGCCCCTAGGCTATGCTGATTCCTGAACAGAGTTCAGTGACGTCATTGAATTCGCAAGGGCGAGGAACAGCGTAGTCTGTTGTCGTTCTTCGCATGTGAAGCGGAAAGTCCAACGTGCGATCTGTGCCGTGGCGTCACTGCCTATGTATGGATCGCAATTCGTTACCTGACAAGAGCAGAATCGTTCTCGACGTCAACTGTCGCCCTAGTTCCCACTCGCGAAAGAAACGCATTGAAAAAAATCCAAGTATTCATATCGTCGACGTACAAAGACCTAGTCCCTGAGAGACAGGCGGCTGTTCAAGCAATCCTAAAATCTGGACACATTCCAGCAGGGATGGAACTATTCGCGGCGGGCGACGAATCGCAGATGGAAACTATCCGACGGTGGATTGACCAATCCGACGTCTACATGCTGATTCTTGGTGGACGATATGGAAGCGTCGACCAGACAACGTCGCTAAGCTACACCGAACTAGAATTTGACTTCGCAGCGTCCCAAGGGATTCCTTCTTTCTCAGTGGTTGCGACGGAAGATGCAATTGACGCAAAAGTCAAGGAACTTGGACGCGAAGCGATTGATAGTGAATACGGGAAAGAACTGAAGCTCTTTCGAGAGAAAGTGCTGTCGCGAATTTCTTCCTTCTTCGACGACCCGAAGGATATCAAACTCGCGGTACATGAGACTCTTGCAGATTTTTCAACACGCAAGAAATTCATTGGATGGGTGCGTGGAGACGAAGTCAAAGACCAAGAGCCGTTGCTTGATGAAATTACCCAGCTCAGCAAACGCAACGCGACGTTAACGACGAAGGTCGCGCAACTCGAAAAGAAGTTGCAAGCGATTAAGTACAGTGACAAGGGTGGATGGACGGATGAAGATTTCAAAGAGATTTTCTCACTCCTTCTTCCAGGGCCAGCGCGCACTTTGGGCAATTTAGGCTGGCGCGACAAGTGAGTATTGGTTAGTCTTTTCGTGTCGTAACATCGGACTTCACGAGGAGAGGACAAGAGATGTCGACAGTTGAACTGGCGGTCACCCAGGAGCTGACAGGAAACATTGTTCATTACTTTGATCAATTGAAAGACCCGCGTTCCAACATCAATCGTCTGCATCTGCTTGGTGATGTGATTGTGATCGCCATTTGCGGAGTGCTGGCCAACGCCGACGGCCCCAGTGCGATTGCGGAATGGGCGCGACTGAATGCCGATGGCCTGCAGAAACACCTGGCACTTCCGCATGGCATTCCGAAAAAAGATACGTACCGGCGCGTCCTTTCTCTCCTGAAGCCGAACGACTTTCAAGCGTGCTTCGTGCAATGGATTGAATCGCTGGAAGGACTTTCCGACGAACAGAAAGAAGGCTACAGAAAACAGATTGCGATTGATGGCAAAGCACTCCGTCGATCACATGACAAAAAGAATGGGCTGGGTGCGTTGTTCATCGTGAGTGCGTGGGCTTCTGATCAGGGGATTTCTCTGGGACAGGTGGCGACGGAAGAGAAGTCGAACGAGATCACCGCGATCCCGAAATTACTGAACGAAATCAATATCGATGAGGCGATCATTACGATTGACGCAGCGGGTTGTCAAAAAAACATTGCGCAGCAGATCGTGTCTGGCAATGCAGACTATGTGTTAGCCCTGAAAGGCAACCAACCGAAACTCTATGAGGTCGTGCAGAAGTTTTTTCTCGATCACCTGGAGGATGACTTCGCTCGCTGTCCCGTCAGTCGCTATGAAGAAACAGAGAAGGGACACGGTCGGCAGGAACAGAGAATCTACTATCAGGCGACCGTGCCTGTCGATTTTGACGTGGGCCACAAATGGGCCGGACTCAAGACCATCGGAACGGCGATCCGAATGTACGAGCAGGACGGCATTCATCATTCTGACGTTCGCTACTACATCAGCAGTCTGCGTCGCAAAGGCGAGCTGTTCGCAACAACGGTTCGTGGTCACTGGGCCATAGAAAACACGCTGCACTGGAGTCTCGACATGACCTACCGCGAGGATGAGAGTCGAGTCCGAAACCGAATCTTCGCGAACAATTTGTCATGGCTCAGACGACTCACACTCAGCCTCATCAAGAAACATCCTGGCAAACAAAGCAACGTCATGAAAAGAAGAATGGCCGGATGGAACATTGACTATTTGATGCAAATCCTTACCGGCAAAACAACTTAGTATGCGCTGGCCCTGCTCCTTCTTCCTGTAAAGATATCCACGAAACTCTTTAGTGAAGCACCGAAGGAGATTGGTCTGGTCGACATTGTGCTTTCGGCACGTGACAGTCTTGTTACTGGCATCGACAATCAATACGGAATGAAACCTATCGATCAATTCTTATATTTTAATGTTCTTCCCAAGATTGAAGTACATGGTTTGGCAACGTCTGAAAAAGTCGCTGGTGTAAAATTCCGAAGAAAGGCGTTGACGCCCAAAGGGCATGCATTCTTGGCATACATAGACCGTCTCCACGCGGAGAAGAAAGAAACAAAGACTGACAACCGCGGCGAAGAGGCCTCCGACGTATAGGCCAACGGGGCTGTCAATTAGCGGCTGATTAACGAAGGCAAGGTGATACCCGTGCGAAATGTAGACCAGTTTCTGCATTTGCATCGGCGCAATGGTCGAACTATCGGACTTGGCTTTGTCCAGAAAGTAGTTCGCGATTTCTTTGGCATCGTAGCTCATGGATCAATGAAACCGTCAGCAGCTTTATTAAGTGGGTTTTGCACGAACGGCAGAATCGGCGGGAAAGATCAGTCAACCCTGCAGGTTCTTACATGTCGTCCCCGGTTCGCTGCGCTCTTTCAAGTGATGGCTTAAATTGCGTCCCTTCATCACAAATCAGGGAAAACAGCTGGATCTGGAAAACTGCTTGTGGCAGGTCGACGCTTAAAACCGCCGAAATCACCTACCAATCCTCATCCTCACCCACGCAACCACTCATCTCATCAACCAGCTCCGCGAGAACCTCACCCTTCGTTCTTGGCCGATTTCGTTCCCATCGCTCTCTGGCCTGCCTCTCAGCCTCATCATTCTCGCGGCGGATCTGAGCCGTCCATTCCTTGATCTGGCGCAGGCTCGGACAAAACCCCATCGGCGTTTCGCGCCACGTATGCTCCAGCGTGACAGACTCATCAAAAATCATCCCCTTGACCGTGATCGGGAATAGACACACGAACCCCGTTTCGGTTTCGGCTTCACTCAACATCGCCACCAGCTTCGCCCTCCCGTAGTTCCTGCAGACGCAATTCACCAAACTTCATGCCGATGAGCATTCGCAGTGCCCAGACCGCACGCAGTGTTAACTGGTGCCCGATCTCACCAGTGTTGGCGGCTGTCAAAGCTTCGTCGACTTCTTTCATCGCGGATTGAATGCCTTCGATTTTGCACAGCTCAGTGATGACGGAATCCAACTTGAATTCCGACTTTTCCAGATGCTGCGCGACCTTCAGGCATTCACGCTGGTGTTCGATTTTTTCGTACTCGGTCATGATGTCGGCATTGGAATGGTTGAGAAGTTGGCGATCGGATACTTGTTCAGCCACGTCGCACTGATGCCGCTGTAGAACACATCAACACCCGTGGTGACAGCATCCGGCCACGGTGTTGAAACATCGGCGACGCCACTGCTGACAGCTGTGATGGTGGTGCTATAACGATACTCCGAACCGGGAATCGGAATCTCTATCGACCGGCCAACCCAATCGTCCGTCAGCGTCAGTGTGTTGCTCTGCAGCCGTGTGAATGGTGGGAACGTGTGAGCGATGACATTCACGGTCCCTGCACTGACGGATGACGGAACGGCCACGGGAAGCTTGCGTCCGAACCCATCAAGGAAAGATCGCTCGCGAATTGGCTCACCTTCATCATCAAGACAAATTCGCTTCACAACCCTCTCATAATTCTCCGCGACGATTTCCGCTGTTGTTGCGACGTTGCCATTGTCTTTCAGGTAGACCAGCTCGCTGAATCCCTGATTGATGATCGGGATTGAATGTCCGATTGGTCGATGTACCAACCGCCACCGAATGGGAAAGAAGATTTGCGACGACTCTTCAATCGGTTCCAGTGTGAGCGGGTCGACGATCAACCGAACGGTTCCGCGTGGGAGTACGACAGTTCCGCTGTTTGTCACGGTGCCCGATGGCGAGCGATGCAACAACGGAATCGAAATCTGGTCGCGGTTGATGGCACCATTGAGATTGACCCAAGCTGGAATCGAAGCGAAGTTGCCGCCGAATTTGTACGACGTGACTGGCATCGAAATGCTGAAGCCCGTGATGTAATCGCCTGCCGAGTTTGTCGCCGGACGTCCCAGTGAATCGCCTAAACTGGGAACATCTTCGAACTCGGTTATCCGCTCGATTGCACGAACGGAACGGTTGATCGGATTGTCTTCGCGTTGTTTCAATTCGGGCTGCGTGGTGGCAACCTTGACCTTTTGAATCCAAGTTGTTGCCGTTGAATCCTGCGAGAACTTTTTCAGGACGGACTCGGTGACATACAAGCCCGTTGCCACGTTGCCCGTGGTGTAAAGCTGTTGGCCGTGGTGGGCGTACTTTGCGTGAGCGACGATGTCATCGTGGGTGTCTGCATGGTCTGCAGTGAAGCAGATTTCGATGTCGTCGATCGCGCGTTCGTTCGTGCCGGTTCGACGCAATGCGAACCAGTAGTCATCCAAGTTGGACTGGACTCTATAGACAGTCATGCTATCGGTTTCCTTGTTTCTGAATCTCGATCGGCAACGCTGATGCTGCTGAATGTCTGGTCAATTCGATCGCCCACAGCTGGTGCGATACCACGAACGGCTTCTTCGATTTTGGTGAGCTTGCTCGCGCTGACTCTGTCCTGAACTTGCATGAGTCCGGCAGCTAAGCCCTGAGCGTCCGCGATACCGATATTCGAAACGACACCACGCAGGTCGCGCAGAACGGCTGTGAGTCCGGTGACTGCGGTGCCGAGATCCACGCCAGCACCGGCGACTTCCGCAGCACCAGTGTTGATGTTGGCAATACCGGCGGCATCCGTGGTGGTCGTTGGCAGATTCGCGGCGGCGGTGCCTGCTGAGTTCAGCGCGGCGGCGATTGATGCGATGCCTTCCGCACTGAATGCTGAGACACCTGAGAAGTCGAGTGACTCTCTTGCTACTTTCGCGGCGGCTGGAATTGTGCCGATTGCGTTGGTGATCGGTGACGTGTCCAGTTCGGGCAACTCGAACTTCGGTAACTCGATTTCCGGCAACTTCAGGTTGTCGAATTGCTTGCCTAAGTCCTTCGCAAAATTGCTGCTGTCGGCGCTGACCTTGCTCAGCTTATTGGCATTCGCAACCGCTTCTTCGTACGCCTTCGCAGCGGCCCTCGCTGGTGCTTGTGCGGCTTTGATTTGTGCGGCAAGATTTTCACCGATGGCATCGCGAGTGCTGGCCAGTTGATCTTTGAGGCGTTTGATTTCGGCGGCGTTGTCGGCGGTGTTTATCAACGGCAGTTCGAAACGTTCAGGCAGGATGTTATTGAACTGGTTGATGATGCCGTTGAGCAGACCTTGCACAGCGGCCACCATCTTTTCAAACGCCACGCGAACGTTGACGACGGCGGTTTCGAAAACCAAAACCATGCCGGAAACGAATGAATGCCAATACTCTTTCAGGCTCGCAACACTCTTGGTCCAGGTTAGCAGCAACCCACTGACGACCACGTCCCACGCGGCTTGGATGTTGCCTGAACCGATGGCAGCGGCGATGGCACCGAATGTTGTTTTTGCGAAGGCGAACAGCTGGCTGAACTTGCCGGTGATGAACGACACCATGCCGTTGAACGTGCTGGCAACACCCGACGTTAACGACGAAAGCACGCCACCGATGGACGATGCAACTGCGGAACCTAAACTTGTGAGCGACCCGAATAACTTTCGCGCGACGATCACAACGGCAGCGATCGCGGCACCAATGGCGACGACCTTCAACGCGACCACGGCAAACGGTGCGGAGAACAAACCGGCGACGCCCGTGAGTGCAGTGGCAATACCACCGACCACGGTTCCGACGGCAATCTGTGCTTGAACAGCGATGGCTGCGAACACCGGCAGCAACGTGCTTGTAATGAACGTCGCGACAGCACCGACTGCCGTTCCCAAAATGATCTGAATGTTCGCACCTAATAACGCGATTGCAGGTAAGATGGTCGACGTTAAAGCCGTGGCGATTGGAGCGGCAACACTTCCGATTGCGATCTGAAGGTTGATGGCCGCGATGGCACCTAGCTTGGCAAAGATCGGGTCCATCCGGGTTCTTTGTGGGTGAGGCGTTAATTCGTTAGTTTTCGTGGGATGCAGGGAACAGACTTTTACGAACAGATTTTGGGACTGACGGGGCCGTGGTTTGTGGCGGACGTTCAGCTGGATATGGAAGCTCAACAGGTCGACGTTTTCGTCGAACATGGCGAGGGCGAAACTTTTTGCTGTCCGGATTGCGACAGGCAGCTGCCGTGCTATGACCACACGAAGTCTCGCAAATGGCGGCATCTGGACACGATGCAATTTGCGACCATCCTTCATGCCCGCACGCCTCGCGTGAAGTGCCCGGATCATGGCGTCAAACAGATCAGGCTTCCCTGGGCGGAAAAGAACAGCCGCTTCTCATTGTTCTTTGAACGCTTCGCCATCGACGTTCTTCTGGCCACACAAACCGTGAAAGGGGCGTGCAGCATTCTGGGGATCTCATGGGATGAATCGTGGCACATTCTGCAGAAGGCGGTGGCTCGCGGGAAGGATCGCAAACAATCGAAGAACCTCCCTCGAATCGGCATCGACGAGAAAGCCTTTCGAAAACGACACAACTACGTCACGCTGATCTATGACTTGGACAAGAGCACTGTCGAAGCGATTTCCGATGGTCATGACACGGCAGCCGCTGATGCCTGTTTCGATCAGCTTTCCGACAGTGAAAAGCAGTCTGTGGAGGCGGTTGCGATGGACATGAGTGCCGCATACGTCAAGAGCACCAAAGGCAACATTGCATTGGCCGAACAGAAGATTGTGCACGACCGCTTTCACATCATGAAGCTGGCAACCGAAGCCGTCGACAAGGTCCGTCGGTCGGAGCAGAAGAAGCTTCGCGCCGAAGGCGATGATCGATTGACGGGAACTCGGTATCTGTGGCTTTCAGGCCAGGAGAATCTCAGCGAAAAACAGCAGGAACGCTTTGATGCCGCATGGAAGGCAGAGTTACTCACGGGCAAAGCGTGGGCCTACAAGGAGATGCTGCGAGACCTCTGGGTTCATGACACTCCGGCAGAGGCCACGACGTTCTTCAATGACTGGTACAAGCGAGTCATCCACACAAAGCTGGAGCCAATGAAGAAAGTCGCTCGCACGATCAAAGAACGCTTAGCCAATGTGGTGAGCTACTGCACTCACGGAATCACAAACGCCGTCGCCGAAGGAATGAACAGCAAAATCATGGCCATCAAACGAAGAGTCGGCGGATACCGAAACCGCGACAACTTCAAAACCGCCATCCTCTTCTACTGCGGAGGACTCGACCTCTACCCACAATAATCCCGGATGGACCACTTTTTTCGCGTACGTCCCCGCGACAACCTGCGAATTGGTTGCGATATTGCCGTCTGCATCCAGATAAACGAGCTCTTGATATCCGTCGTTCAGGATCGGCTCACTCCAACCAACGGGCGAGATCTGCCATTCCCAGTTGATCGGTAAAAACTGGACGTTGTTTTCGACGGTCGGCTTGAGTGGCAACTGCGTGATTCGGAGCTTGCCGCGACCGGCTGGGATGGTGATATTCTGAATGGTGGTCAGCGTGCCGTCATGCGCGCGGTAGCGAATTGGCAGATCCTTGTGGCTGTTGTTCACCGTGCCGTCCAAGTTCAGCGCCCAACTTGGAATGGTCGCGAAGTTCGCCCCATATCTATAAACGGGCGCGGGCAACTCAACCTCAAAACCACTGATGCGATCACCCGCGCGGTTCACAACGGGGTTGTTGTTCCAATCGATGAGCGACGTGATCTTGCGGAAGCCACTGACGCGCTCAATGAACTCAACACCACGAGCCAACGGGTTCGGATCGCGGCCGATTTTTTCCGGCTGCGTGGTAGCGACTTTGAACTTGTGCTCCCATGTTGCGACCGTACCATCGGCGGCGATCTTTTTCAGGCTGCTTCGGCCCGCGTACAAGCCGGTTGGGTTGGAGTCGACATAGAACTGCTGACCGTAGCGCACGTAATCAACGTGCGCCATGATGTCGGCGTGCTTGTCGTCCAGATCTGAAGTGTAGTAGACGCACATTTCTGGGATTGATGCTTCTGAAATTCCGGATTGAATGAACTCATAATGAGCCTCTGCGATGTGGCTGAAATCTGTGCGGTAAATTGTCATTGGCTGAAGCTGTTGAAGGGAAAAAAGAAAAAACCGGCGGGGCCTGAGGACATGGAAACTCAGACCACACCGGCGAAGGCAAACGCGGGTGAAATCAAGAAACCCAGCGTTGCCGAAATCACGATTGCGTCTAACCTCAATCGTGACTCGACTCGTTACGCTCCCGGTGAGTAGCCGCCACCAACGTCATCGATTTGGGCCATACCGTAGTCCCAGTACGATCGCATTTGCTGACCAAGAACGTTGAAGGCGCCGCGCTCGGATTCCACATGCGGTGTGCGGCGATCGTTCAAGTACAGCACTTGCAGGAATGGCTGAACCAATGGATCGGCAAACATGAAGAATGCAGTAGCTGACTGGCGTGATCCCATTTCTTCGTGGTTCAGCCATTGGGTGGAAACTCGTTTGTCGAGTTCGCCATAAAATGGATTTGCTTTTTCCGTCTTCTGACCGGCTTTTGTGCCGCTGGCCAGATCCATCAGAACTGAAGATTGGTTGATATCTTTCGCGCGGCGAGCCATGGCACCAGCTTGCGTGAGAAGCACTTTTTCACCGCCGGTGCGAATCGGCTTATCGGCGCGGTCGCGCTGATTGGAAAGCACATCATCAAGTGCCTCAAGAGCCTCGATGCCGAACGCAGAAGAACCGCCGGACGCGAGTGCGTTAGCTGGCAACTGACCATTTCCGTCGGGTGCTGTGGTGGCTGACGTACGCCACAGTGATGGATCAAGTAACAGATAACAGAAGTCACGCTCTCGCGTATCGAATCCCACATCCGCAATCGAGACGGCCATTTGGTCGAAAATCCCGATCTCGTCATTGATGATCGCAGTGCGCGGAATCGTGACCATCCCGGCTGTCGTGTCGACTGCGTTGCTGAATCCAGTATCACTGAACTGCAAATGCTCGATCTCGCCAGTGGCGCCGACTTTCTTGAAAAATCCGTGCCCGTACATGCGGTACGTTTTATGCGGCCGGAAGTCGCGAGACGGTGCTTCCTGAGCAACCGCCGGAATGATGGAAGTGTGCTTCGCGAATCGCGAATGAATCGCACGATTCAGCACGTTCTCATTGATGCTGGCGAGGTTCATGGTGCTCCAACCTTGAGACGCGGAAATCTGACCACCGGCGGAGCGGTAATCGAAGCGTTCCTGGATCTGTTGAGCAAGGCGGTAATACTCGGCATCGGCGATGTGATGGCCGACCGGAATGCCCGCTTCAGCAGCGGCGGCGCGAATCATTCCATGGAAGCCGATTCCACGGTATTCAGAACTCATCGCTTCGTTTAAGACGTCGGCATCGACGTCGAAATCGTCTTCCAAGATCTGCGGTGAAACGCTGCCGGTTGCGAGCGACATGGCAGCGGCGAAAATCTCGCCTTGTGGCAAAAGTGATGTGGGCATGTGAAAAACTCCGTTTTGTGGTTGTGTGATTGAATTGAAAATGTGAAATGTACTGCTGTTTCCGGTGCGACGTGTTGTTGTGCGTCAGAATGAATCGCGTGATGGTGCTGCGAAGTCGGCAAGGTTCAGGTCCGCGAAAAATTCGCTGGCGGAAACTTCACCGACGAACAGCCCCGTCTCAGGGCAGATCAGCTCTTCCATGGCACGATCGCGAGCGGCTCGCAGATCCTGCAGGCGTTGCCCTAAGGAATGTGAAGTCTCGATATCTCCGACTAGCTCCGGCTCACGTTTTGCCAGCTCGGCTTTTGCAGATTCCTTCTGCTTTGGCGTCTCGGCGGTTTTGACCGCCGCTCTCAATTCTGCCAACTCTCGCTCCGCAGACCTTGCCAGAAAATGAGCGTTGCCAACTGTCCGCGAACTCGACTGCAAGAGCCCCTCGATGCGCGCGAGAATGGCGACAAACTCATCCGGCAACGATTCCGCCCGCGGCGTTTGCCGGATTTTCTCGCGAGCGGCCCGCAAGTTATCTTCGGCCTCGCGGAATCGATACGCGAGTTCAGCGCGGCGTGGCTCGCGATCCTGAATGATGCGGTCGGTCTCAGCGGCCCAAGCGGAAAGTTCTGCCGACGCGGCGGCTTTGGCATTCTCCAGAGCGGAAATCTGGGATGCGGTTGCGGCGTGCTTCGCGAAGTCGCGAGCGCGGTCGATGTCATCAGCGAACTGCGAATCACCGATTCCAAGGAAGGTCAGCATTCCTTAAAGTTCTGTCGCTGGAAGCTCCGGCTGCTGATCCCGGGACAGCGACAGAATCGTGGCGTGATACGCAGCCTGGGCTTTCGCTCGGTCCGTCTCCCCCGACTCCGCTACCGAAGTCAGGTAGTCCGCTGCCGGTGACTGCGCGTCCAGTATTGCTCTCACCTTTTTGATTGCAGTTTTGATCATTGTCGCTCTCATTTACTCCATTTTTGGCAATGCCGCTTACCGGTGCATCGCTTTGTGCATAGTTGTGGGTGAATGTGTCAGGTTGATCACTTCTGGCTGCTGATGCACCACCATTACCATCTGGCAACTCATCACCCAGAAGCCTTCGCACGCGGCGGACCTCATCCGGCGGCACGCGCCAGAAGCCGTTCCCCAGGCGAGTAGCTTTTAACAGACCATTTTTCATCCACCTTCGCACCGTTGGACGGCTGACGCCAAATGTCTGGGCGGCGGCGGAAAGCGAAAGCGATCGTGGTGGGCTGATGTGGTTGCTCATAACAAACGAGAATACCTGACGCATCGGATCTGTCGATAGAGTTTCTCGCAACTGTCCACATCTGCCCAAAGTCAGCCAAAATACCCTGCGATAGACCCCGGATAGGCATTCCGACTCAAAAACGACCAAGCCTGACATTGCCCCATGCGGGCCGATATACCAGGACTGACACGACACCCCAGTTCTTCCGGGCGGTCGAAATTAGAAGCCCCACCCCGCCTGTAGTACCTTGGCAAAAATCGTGCGACATGCTCGTGGCTGGTGGCAGTCGTGGGTGGCGGTGGCCGGCCGGTGGCGGTCTCGCGTGTGATGTCGTCAGGACTCCGCAGGCGTGCGTGAGACCTTCGCCGCGATCAGATGCCACCGGCACCAGCTCCAGACGCGACGTGATCACGCGACGAAGTGGACCGAACCGATGGCGGCGGTCTGTGCGCCATCGTGGGCGTAGTGGCATCAGCATTAAACTGGATCTGTCCAGCAAATGTCCGGATGTTCTGAGCCCGAGCCACATCTTGACCAGTGTTTTTGTTTGCTGTCCGGGTGTCCGGGTTGCACTCAACTTTAATGCGCGTGCGTGCGCGTGTGCGCGTGCGTGCGATACTCGCGATGAATTGGAGTCTACCCCGGACACCCGGACAGAAGCGGTCTAAACTCTTTCAGGGGAACGGTTTGTGCTTGTCCGGATGCCAAATTCCTGCTGGACACTGCCGGACAAGCCGGACAGACTTAGCCCCACTCATTCATGATTTTTGCGTCAGTTTCCCTTTGCTCGATTTCAGACGGCCTCTGAATGATTCCTGCAAAACCACGCTGCCCTGTCCCGTCTGCCCGTCGGCGTGGTTGCGCTTCGGGGAACGTTCGAAGTATCTCTTTGCCGAACGTGGGCAGGCTAACCGGGAAGTTGAGGTAGTGATCTTTGCACCATTCCAGGTAGCGTTCGTACATGCTCTGCGTAGTCAGTTCATTTGTCGGATTGGCGGTGAACACGAAACAGTCCTTCAGGTACGTCTGCACTGTGTTGCACTCATCGCGATAGCGTTGGAGTGCGTTATCGCAGACTTCTGAACTCGTGAAACCGTTCTGTCCACGCAAGCGCCTGAGCCCATCAAGTGCCCAGTTGAACATACCGGGCAGTTCGCCGATGGACGCCCAGTAACCCGTCTCAGCCATTGCTTTGACTTTTTCCGCTTCAGGCACCGGCCGGTTGAATGGCAGCAACAGTACGCGCCTCCACAGACCGAGTGACTTGTCTCTAAATTTCGGTAGCACATTGCATGCGAACACCATTTTAGCGGTTGGCCTGCCAGTCACGCTGTTCATCATTTTGCGTTGAAACTCAACAGTGTCGCCCGTGGTGAGTTCTCGCAAAGCACTCTCAGATACCTTGCCGGTCGATTCCAGTTCATGGCGGATGTTGACCTGCTTGCCGTGCATGTTCCACCAGCTAAACGGGTTGGTCAGTTCGTTAATGCCAACCGATGAAAAGTTCGGTTTGCCAACGAGATCTTCAAGAGCTTTTAGCATCACTGATTTCCCGCAGCCGCCTTCGCCCGCAACGAGTAAGAACTTTTGAAATTCGGTCCCGTGCGTTAAGCAGTAGCCGAACCACTCCTGGCAGATCCTGATTCGCTCGATATCGTTTTCCAGGTTCTGACGGAGAGTCCATTCCCATTGCGGACACTGTGCGCCCGGATCGAAACCATAGGGCAACGATGACCGGCTGAACCATGCGTGCGAATGTGGAATCAGTTCTGTCTTACCGGCAAGTAGTGATTCGAGTTCTGCCATGCCGTTCTCGAACGCGATGAACTCGCGTTCGGGTTCATCAAGGTGGCAAGGCATCTCGTTAAATTCACTGACGAGAGTGTCAGCCTTAATGAATTCCATCACTTCAGAAATGGCCGATCCTCTCACTTCCTTGAACCGCGACTTCAGATGCTTGACAGCCAAGCTTCGAAGTTCCTTTTCAAGCACGTTGACCCATCGCTTGTCGCGGTACGCGAGAAAACCGCCTTGGTAAAACGCCAAAGCATGCCGCTCGCTGTGATCATGCGGATATTTCCGATGTAAGAATTTTTCCGCTTCCGTCATCGATTGCAGCCCGTACGCATCGCCCTTGTCTAAGTCGTACTGGTCCAACGCACCGGGGTCATCAGGATCAATCGGCGGCGCATCAGTCTTGCGGCGGCCCGGTTTCCGTTTCTTTAGTGGCTTGTCCCAGTGCTCTGGCAGCGGCGGAAACTTTTCTTTGAGTTGTGCCCACTTGTTATCGCTGCAACCATTATGGAAGCACTTAAAACCTATCGCCCCGTCATCGCCCTGCGTAACCATCGCATCTTTGCCGCGATGCTCTGCGTTGAACGGGCAACCGTCAGTCAGGATGAACGCCGAGTATCCTGCTTTCGAGTCGATGCTAAAGTTAAGTCCGTGGTGCTGTAAGTAATGTTCCACCATGAGACGCGGCTTAACGTCATTCAGCATCGCAGGCACTGCCGCTGTCGTTTTCTTTTTGACTTTCATTGCTGCGATTTCTTGCAGCACTTCGGTAGGGCAGAATTCCCCTGTCCGTTGTCTAAGATAGTCCGGGACATAGTTCAGCCAAGCCATTCGGTGAGGACGGTCGGCAATGCTATCGCCCTTTCGATTCTCGGTGCCGTAGAGCCTGCAGATTCTGGCAGAGTTGAAGCACGATCGATCAAAGTCCACAACGTTGTCTGAGAATTTATCATGCAGGACTGCAAACGCTTTCTGGATCAGCACTTTTGACGGTTCATCGTTCGGCAGGTCGATCGGTAGCAACAAGTGAGCGCCGTTTCCGGATGTGGCCGACACACCTTCCGGCGCGCCAATCTCGCGAAGCCATTCAGCATAGTCTGCGGCTCGCTCTACAGCGGCAGCAAGCTCATCGTCGGTACTGGACACACCTTTGGGTCTGACCGGATCAAAGTCACCGTATAGCCAGCGACGTGCCGTGACGTCCTTATCAGAAGTTAATGTGTCCGGCTTGTCGCCGATCCTGTTTGCGGACCTCGCGAGCAAAGCAGAATCGATTGGGTTGAGGCAAAAGTAGATGCCTCGATTCGGGACCGACTGGTCTGCGTAACGAAGTGCATTTCCCCAGGCCATGTCGATATTGTCGAAGTAGCCAGCATGCGTGGTACCTCGACTGCCAACGCCCAAAATTCGGATTTCAAAAACGTTACCTGGCCCGACAAATAAATTTACCGTCTGCCTGAACTGTGATTCCTGATGTTGCTGTTTGATAACTTTCGGCGGTTCGCTTCGTGCTGTAGGGCCAATGCTGCCTTGTCGTTGTAATTGCTCCAGCGCTCGCGTCATGGTGTCCATCTCATGGACTCCCTTCGAATGATATTTCCTTCGTGATCTTTAGCACGGCAACAGTCGCCGCGCTGCAACTGTTTCAATCGCTGGTCAATCCCGCCACAACTGCGGCGCGGTCCCATGTTGCACGCCAGCGACGACTTCCGCGCTGCCATACAAGCATGCTTTGTGCTGTTGCAGCGTGATCTCAGTCACCTGACTGCATTCCTCACACGACAGCATCAGCGCGACCACGCTGCCGCGCCGGTTGCTTGGCTCATCGTGCTGATACGCTTTCACTTGGTCATTCGCCGCGCCAAGCGTGACGCTGCCTTGTTCAGCCAACAGGCGGGCTAAATGAATGTAGTTACCGCTGCACTGCGGGCAGACGATCTGTCCGGATACGTCGATGGACAGCAGCGGCGAAATTGCGATTTCACCGTCTTCATCATTTCGTTTGACTTTCGTGCGTTGTATCATTGAGCATCCTCCTGAAACGTTTAAGGGCCTCCGGGCCTGAGAATTTTGGTTGGAAATGCAGATCGCTCGTCGCGCCCGGCAGCAAAACGAACATCTGCGACTGTTTGATGAGACAGCTTCACCACCTTCAAAAATGTTGGCTGTCTGATCGAGTTGAAATTGAAACGTCGTTGGGGCTGTTGAGTCCCGGCGGCGTTTCTTTTTTTGCGTGGTGGTCAGATATCCCTTCCGATATTCATAACCACATTTTCTTTTCGGTGAATTGGTGAATCCAATGAATGGCGATGTGCCGATGCTCTTCCGGCCAGCGGTTCACTTCGTGTTTGAGCACCTGGAATAACTGTTGAGTTGCTTCGGTAGTGTTGAACTCGCTGGCCTTCTTTTCCTTCTTCGCTGATCGCACCTCGGCGGCTTTCTGTTTTACCGTGTTCGTTTTCACCGCTTGCTCTTGTTCGGCCTTTGGCAGTTTCGCCACTTCAGCGGCGGCACTCACAGCAACCTTTCCGGATTCCACTGCCTTGACCAGTTCCGGAACTCCGTCATTGCGAACCTTCCGAGCGGCATCGACCAACTTGCCGGAAACACCAACGGCGGCGGCGGCTTTGTCACGGGATTTTTTCTCAGGCTTTTTAGGTTGTGGCAAATTTGCCACAACCTTCTTACGCCCGTTGCCCACCTTCTTGCCACCTTCTCGTTGAGCTTCTTTCCCTTCACATTCGTAGTAGCCTTTGGCCTTGGCAGCAACCATCGCACGTTGCGACGAACTCAAGTGCCTGCGTTGCAAGTTCTTGCTGACAACGAACGCTACTGGATCTGGAATTTCGATTTCGTCATACCTATCGACGTGCATCTTCCAATTGATGCCCAACTCGATCAGTGCGCGAATTCGATGCCGACCATCGAGAATCCGATCGTTCCACAACACGATGTTGTCACGCAATTCGGTATTGGCAATATCCTGTTTGAGTTCCGCGTATTCTGTATCCGTCATTAACGGCAGCAGATCAGCAGCGGGGTGGATGGGTAGGGGGTACTCAGGCATCAGACGTACCTCTTCACCGGCTTTGCCACACGCCGTTGCTTCGGCTGTTTCGACTTCGCTGCCTTATTGGCCGCGCGGAATTTCTCCAGCGCTTCAGGCGTGACACGATACTGCCGGTACCTTCCGTCAGGCGCGGCGTCATAGGCTTCTAGTTTGCCGGATTCGATTAGCGTTGTGATCGATGAACGCGACCGCTGCATCAGTTCCGAGAGTTGCGTAACGGTGTGATCAGTCATCGCTGCCACCTCGCTGCGTGATGGTGACGGATACTGGAACAGTTGATACAGTCTCGACAACGGCGGCGACTGCGGCGGCCAGTTCTTCAACCGCGTAAGCAGGCATCAATCGGTCTTCAGCAGTCGCCAAAAACTTCAGCTTGCGGCGATCGTGCCAAGAGCAATCCAGCCTTCGCAGTAGTCCATTTAATCCGCATGCCAGGTCGCGGATTTCGTCATTGTCAAATCGAGTTTGGATTTGAGTGTGCATGAAAAAACCTCCTCTGGTATTTCCCTGCCAGAGGAGGCGAAAATCTCAGTGAGATTCAGCAAATGCAGTGTTTTCGTTGGCGAGATTTTTTAATAAATCTCAGTGAGTCTCATTGAGATTGCTCAGCGTCGAGATTTCCGCGACTATCGACGTACCCGTGCAACCGTCTTGGGGCGTTCACTGTGCCACCTGATTGGATTTCGGCAGCAAGTTCTCCATGGCTGTTTTTCCAGCGGTTGAGTGTCTTCGGATGCACGCCGAGTGCTGCCGCGATCTCCGTCACGTCCTGTTCGCCGGTCTGCCGGACATAAGCGACCACGAATTTGATTTTCTCAGCGACCTTCGAAGCGTCGTTGATGCCCGCCCGCAGAATCTCGATCCGATCCGGCTCTTTTTCAGTTGGCCATTCGCATCGGATTCCGGCCCTGAGTGCCGAAAAATTCACGGGGCCGACGATATCCAGCATCAGAATAGCCGCGTTCGCGAACACTTCTTCTTTGGTCGCATCCGGGAAGATTTTGCCAGAGACGACCAGGGCGGTTGCGAGTTGATTGTTGAGTTCGCCAGCAAGTTGCAACAAATAATCCGTCCACGAATGGCCGTATATGACGCCGTTGCCGATAACATCGCGTTCAGTTTCGTGGTTCATCGCCTGGACAGCCTCGGCAGCTAGCTTCAAGCCACCATACACGTTGCCAAAATACTCAGTACCGTAAATGTCATCGTCAGGGGCAATGCCACCGAGAATGATCTGATTCAGTCGTTGCAGAGCGCGAAGGTAGCGCACTTCATAGTTTGCTTTGGCGCTTATGTCGTCACCAGGCGGCCGTTGATCTGCCTGAAGTTCGAACAACAGATACGTGCCTTCAACGTAACTGGCCAGATGCCAGATTGTCATTGGTTTGCTCATTGCTCACCTCCAAACAGCCACTTCCGAACATGCTCCGCAACGTCAATCAACCGCTGATCGTCAATCCCCTGGCGGTACACCGCTGCCATCGAGTCATCAACGTGGCCCATCGCGTAGTTCACGGCAACCTGATCCTTACTGTTGCCTGCAATGGTTTCATAAGTGCGACGAAGCGAATAGAAGCCCCTGCCAGGCTTCGCGAATCCGTTGTGTTTGATGGCGTCGTCAGCATCGAGTTTGCGTAGCAGCTTCCTGTACATTTCACCGACGTTATCGCACACCGTGCCGCTGGTGTTCGTGTAGGCGACCGGCTTTCCGTGAGTCGTCAGGAAGCACAAATCATCGTGATCGTCTTTCTTCGCAACAGGTCGCACTCGCATAGCTTCCTTGATCGCTTCGCGAGTTTCCTCCCACACATAGAACCGCCTGGGAATCCCTGTTTTCGGTCGCGGCAAGTCGTACCAACCGTTTTCAAAGTCGATATTCTGGGCTCGCAGTCTTCCGCAATCCATCGCCCCGAATCCAGCGTTCAATCCGAGAAAGACAGCCGCTTTCAGCCAGCCGTCACAGCTATCGAGAATGGTCTGCAATTCATGCTGCTCAAATGCCAGCTTGCCGTGCTTCGATTGCCGAGCCTGCTTTGCCCGGCGGATGACAGCACGCGACGGCTTCTTGAAGTCCGGGCCAAAGTTCGGAATGGCGGTGGTCACTTCGGATTCGTGGCACCACTTAAAAATCGTTCGCACCTTCTGAATTTCTACTCCGATTCTGGTCGGTCCCCATGTGTCGGGGAATGCCTTTCGGTAGGCCGCGAAATCAGCGGCTCGCAATGCGGCAACGCGGGCGCGGCGACCAAAGTAATCGACCAGCCGCTTAGCCACCAATTTGGCTTCCATGAAGTAACGCGGTGTCACTTCGCCTGCTGAACACCGCGAGTCGAGATTCGCCAGATAATGGTTTGCTGCGTCTGCGACCGTGACTTCTTCGACCGACACCTCGACGACACCCATCCTGCGTGGGTCTCTGCCAGCGTGGATTTCGTCGACTTCATCCAGGTAGCGAGCAAGGGCAGCGTCGGGGTCATTCCACAGCCCGAAGTGCCACTGTTTCCCTTTGATTTTCTTAGACCACTGGCCGTTTGGATGAGCAAAAAGCGGGAATTCTTTGTATGGTTTCTTCGGCGGTGCCGTTTTCTTATATGCCCTCAATTTAAGTATCTCCAATGTTCAGCGGGTGTCGTAGCGGGTGTCGTAATCAAAACCACCAGTTAAAAACACTGTAAAAACATTGGAAAAACTCACAAGTCCCCGTAGCTCATCTGGATAGAGCGTGGCTTTCCTAAAGCCAAGGTAGCAGGTTCGAGTCCTGCCGGGGATATTATTGCTGATTCGGAAGTGCCCAATTTTCACGGGAATGTGTTCCCCAATTTCTCTCGCTGGGTGAGCGGTTCCGGGGCAGGCGAGATTTGCCACGCAACTCGCGAGGGCAACGTGCTGACGGCTTGTCCGGCGGGCTATTCGACTCGCTGCGGACGATCGATTGGTTCGCCATTGCGAGATGCCGTTGGAGTGGGGTTTCAGGCGGCTATTTTCCGGTCGGGGTTTTCCTGGCTGCGTCTATGACCCTCTTGATCGCTTCGAGTGTTGCTGGAGCGGGTTTGAAGTTGCCTGGGCGATGTCCTTCTGCGATTTGCAACGGTGTCCAGCCGTATTTGTTTTTGCGGTTCCAGATGTCGATATCGGCCCCGTGTTCTGCAAGGTACTTGACCATGCGTGGAAGACTTTTATAAGCCGCGCCGTGCATGGTCGTTTCTCCGTTGTCGTCTGTTGCATTGATGTCGCTGCCCTGTTGAAGCAGGTATTCGACTGCTGCCAGCGCCTCGTCTTCTGTTCCTGCTTCTTCGCCCGGCGCGAGTGAGCCGATTCCGGCGGCGGCCATCAATGACGTGCAGTTATCGGCGTTGGGAATGTGTGGGTCGGCACCAAGTTTCTGCAACAACTTCATGAGTGCCAGATCGGCTGTGTCGGCGGCCATCAGAAACGGCGTCATGCCTTTTTGATTCAATCGGCCACGCCCGGACCGACCACCTTTCAAACGCAGGTTGACGTCCGCTCCTGCCGCCGCAAGCTTTTCGACCAGTTGCAGGCTGGTGACGGATCCGGAACCGATAGGCGACGGGTCGCCGTCTGCGCTGTCGCCGCGATTGGGTTTGCGCACCCAGGTTAGCGTGTGTAAAGCACTAAAGCCGGACCGGAGGTCGTTGGGATCTGCACCTGCGTCAAGGAGCTTGCTGGCGAGTTCGAAGTGTCCGTTCTCAACCGCCAGGATCAGGGGGCTCATGCCTTTGCGGGGTGCTTTCGCGCCGCCAATTTTAGGTTGCATGACGGCGTTGACGTCACATCCAGCTTCAAGCAGAGCGAACACCGCCGCCGTTTGCCCTTGTCGTACGGCAAAGAACAGCGGTGTGAATCCCGATTTCAGCCGCCGTTCGGGGTCAGCACCGGCTTTAAGCAGCAACTTAACGACTTCCTCATGCCCTTCGGCTGCGGCCCACATCAATGCTGTCTGGCCGCGCCAGTCGGTGGCTTCAACTTTCGCGCCGTGCTTTAACAACAAGCGAACAGGTTTGGGGCGACCGGTGCGAGCGGCCGTCATCAACGCGGTTTCGTTGCCGGGCCGAGCGACGTTGGCGTCGGCTGAATGTTCCAGCAGCAGCGAGACGATTTTGGTGTTGCCGTTGGTACACGCAATTGACAACGGGGCGACGTCGTAGCGATTTGTTGCGGCAACGTCGGCGTTGGATTCGATCAACAATGTCGTGAGCGGCAGGTCGTCGTGATACACCGCCCAGTGCAATGCTGTCATGCCATCCGGTTGACCGGCATTCACATCGGCACCGTCAGCGATGTGCTTTCGGACCAGCTTCACATCCTGTTGCTCGGCAGCGTCTGCAACGGTGGATTGATCACCCGCGGCAACGGATGCCGTGGTCGTTAGGCATGCCAAAAGAATGAGTAACCAATGGTGCATGTGGATGCCTCCGCAATACGGCGGTTCGATGGTCCGAGTGCGGCGACCAACCCATCGCGAAGCTGAACGCCTTACACCACATGATGCACAAACGAGGTCTCAAACGCAAAGAAGCTCGGCATTTGCTGCCGAGCTTCATCTGCACATGTGGTCTCTGCGTCGCTTCAGACAGCGACGTACAGAACGTTACTGCATCACAACTGTGAGCCAACCGTCGTTCGGTTCGAACCGCGTGATTTGGAGTCGGAGATTCGTTCCGTCACCCATGACCAGGTCCAGATTGGAATCGACTTCGATTTCCGGCTCGGTAAAGGTTTTCTCCAACAACTCTTTGATGACGGTTCTCGCCTGAATTACGGTCCGTGGCGACGCACGGCCTTCAATCAGTTGAGGTCTGAGAGCGATCACGCTGCGAGTGTCTGTTTCTGGTGGAATCAGAACAAGCTGTCCGTTCCGAAGTTCGATGCCCATTGGAATTTCCAGCAGGTGTCGTGGAACCGTGCGGTCCTTGTCCAGCTGAATGAATCCAGTTCGCAAAATGATCACGACACCGTCTTCGGTGAATCGCACTCGTACCGGATCGGACGGGCTGAAATCGAACAGTGTTGAGTCATCGACGTTGTCTCGTTTGATTGCCACAGGTCGCTTCAACAAATCTTCCAGTGCTTCTTCGATACGTCCGATGACCTGAGATGGCGTCATTTTGCCGGACAGGTTCAGAGCGTCGATGGACGCATTGACTGCTGACTGGTGCAACTGAATCGCGAGGCCTCGCCGAGGGGCTGGGGTGGTCGGTGGACGAGGTGCCGCCAGTGTTTCAGACGCGATCGTGCGAGAACTCACAGCCAGATGAGTGTTGCTGGATCGAGCGCTGAACGCTGAAGGTTTGATGCCTTTATCCTGCAGGTTCTGCATGATATTGGACTGAATGTTGTGGTTCGCTTCGGAAAACTTCTGTCCCACTTCGCTCTCAAACCGTGGCAGTGCGCGGTCCGCCATTTTGCGAGCGGCGATGGCGTCGGTTTGAGGTTTCTTTTTGGCGACTTCCTTTGCCGCAATGTTGCGAACGATGCCTCGAAGAATAGGGATTCGGTCAAACTTGGTCGCGATACCCGTCGTCGTGTTGCGAACGTTGATATCGATCGTCGCGTTGCCGCTTGAGATATGCTGACCGTCGAAGTAAACCGGTTTTTGAATCGTAAACGGATGGTCGCCATGCGTGTAAATTGTCGCGGGCGATTTTACACCTTGAGTATTGGTCACGGTTCGACCATCGACAATGATGTCGAAGGCGGCGGTTCCAACACTTGGCTTAATGTCGGCTCGGATCATTGTGTCCGTTACCTGACAGCCCGTCACCCAGGCTCCCAGAATGCAGTCGGCCACGCCGCCTGATTCTGTTCGGTAGTCAGACACCAAACGCGACATCATTGGCTCTGATAGAACGAAGTGCAGATTGTAATTGAAGAAATCACGAGCGAAGACGCTGCTGACTTTGGAGAACAGCGTTGGGTACTTTCGCAAAGCGTGGTAGTTCTGACGAACGATGGTTGCGTGAGCTCGGCGGTTGCCCATTTCAAAATCGACGGCCGCGCGAACCAGAAACTCATTCGCCAGATCCCGAGCTTCATCGGCTTCAGGCGTCTGCTTCAGGCCCGTCAAAACGGCCTCAGCCAGATTGACTCGGCGCCGTAACTGACGTCCCAATGCACGTTGCACGCGCTCACCAGATTCGAACTGCGGAATCAGGTTCTTCAATTCGGCGACTGCTTCCAGACGCTCGTCGTCGGATTTCTCGCCGTCAAACAGGGCACGGACAAGTGTGCTGACTTGCTCGCCGACTTCTTCGCCAGCCATTTCGGCAAGGCGAGCGGCTTCCTGAGCAACTCGTGTTGCGGTTGGCTTTTCGCCAACTAACGGGTCGTACGTTTCCGGTACATCCAGAACGTCCTCTTCGTAGCCGACCGCAAGGTCTGTCTTCTCCTGGAACGCATAAGCATTCCCCGCGGCGGCCGCGATGCCCAAAAGGGCTAACAGGCGAAATCTGGAAAGGTAGGAACTGTAGAGCATTGTGTGGTAACTCCGGTGTTTGCTCGGCCTAAGTGAGCTCTTTGGCGGCACTTGTTACAACGGTGAGTATCGGTAGAACCGGGCGGAATCTGATCAACCTGCAAAAACCGCACACTCACCTGCTTGCGCCGCCCAAGGCCCCAGAATCGCGCAAGGCACCGAAAAATGCAAGACAGCCGATCCTGCGTAATCGGAAAATCCCGTATTAAGTTCCACAACTGTCAGCATTAGGGCAGTCCCGACCTTGATAAGCCGTTCACTTGCCTCCCAGAAACTGATCTGCATGGACGGAGCTGACGCATGCCCCAAAGGCAGTCGGGGAACCAAAACCGCCCCGCAAACCTCCCAGTCTTCGCGTCTTACAGCATGCAGAGGGGCGTCATTTGCCTTCTGCTGCCCAACGCTTCATTAAAGCGATGTTGTCCAGGATCGTTTGCAGGTGAGCGGGATCCTGTTTGCGGTTGCGAAGGCCGTCGACGTAGACCTGCATGTCGCTGTCGAACATCTCGGTCGATTCCGGTTCCCGGCCAAGGTCGTTGGTCGCTTCCATCCAGTCGTCAAGCCGCTGTCGCAACTCTGTGAGCGTGGCGGCGTGCTTTGGATCGTCGGCGAGGTTATCCAGTTCGTGCGGATCCGTTTGCAGGTCGTAGAGTTCTTCCGGCGGACGGGGTTCACTGAACAACAGCTTTTCCTGCAGGTCATTCAGCTCACCGTTTTTGTGAGCTTCCCTTAATGCGATCAGGATTGACTTGGCGTCCTTGTAGGCGCACGGCTGCAGCATCGGTCGTTGTGGCAGAAAGTTGCGAATGTACTTGAACCGCTTCGTCCTGACGCTGCGAAGGTGCTCAACCGTTTCGTCACAGCGGTCTCGAGCGGAAAACACAGCGTCCCGTGGCTGATAGTCGGCCGCCAGGATATCTCGAGCCTGCATGTATTCCGGGATCGGGATTCCAGCAAGGTTCAGCGACAAAGCCGCGATGTCGATGTGTTCCACAAGGTCATTGCGAGTGTCTCCGGCAGTGATGCCCGGTCCTTTGATGACCAGTGGAACATGAATACCTTCGTCGTACAGGAACTGCTTTCCGCGAGCGTGGCTGATGCCGTGGTCCGTCATGAACAGAATGACGGTGCTGTCCAGAAGTCCTTCGTCTTTAAGCCGAGCGACCACTTCGCCGACGAGCTTGTCGGTATAGCGACAACAGTCCAGATACGCGGCCCAGTCTTCCAGCAGCACAGGATCATTCGGGTAGTAGGGCGGCAATGTGACTTTGCTAACCGGTGTCGCGCTGCCAAAGATCTCCTCACACTTTTTCTGAAAGCGGCGAGCGGATGCAAGAGTTCCACCGCGACGTTTGCCGCCCGGCGTCTGAATCTGGTGGAAGAAGGGTTGCCCGTCTTTGCGAGTGGCCCAGTCGTTGCCGTTGTAAACGGCTTCGTCCCATTCGAAGTTGTAGTCCGTTTTGCCAAGCCGCCCTTTCCTGGTGTTCGGCCAGCTTCCCAAAGACGTGTGATAGCCGGCGTCCTGAAACATCTGCGGCACCAGCTTGATGTATTTCGGCAGTCGAATCTTCTTTTCGCCTCGCCCACTGCGATGATGGTGAGCTCCGATCGAAGTTTGATACATGCCCGTGATGAACGCCGACCGACAAGTCGAACACACCGGCGCCGTCACGTATGCGTTCGTGAACCGCACTCCGTCACGAGCGAGCTGATCGACGTTTGGCGTTTGAATCGCGGTCTCGCCATAGCACGAAAAGTTGGCCGACATGTCGTCGACAACAATCCACACAATATTCGGCCGTTCGGCCGCGACCGAAGCGGAAACCACGGTCAGGCAGATTGCGAGAAGCTGACGGACGCAGGGCAGGATAGCGGTCATGGTAACCTCTGGTCGCGAGAATAATGGAACCGACAGATCGTTGACGAACGACGCTTTTGTGGACGCGTCTTACTTCCGCGGAAACAGCACGGCTGTCCGCACCTTACCGTTCAGCAATGCCGTTTCGGTATCCGAATCCACAGTCACGGTGACGACGTTCTCCTGTTCCGGCTGCAGATCCAGAAGGACAGAGCAGCGAACATGGATGGGCGGCGCCGCCTTCGTGTCGCGGTCACCTGCGGTCGATGACAAATCCCGACGACGGAACAATTCGTCCCAGGACTTTACTGTTGCCGTTGCTGGTTCAACTAGCTTGGGCGTGTCGGCCGTTTGTTGATTTGCTGGTTGTGACGGTTTGCCAGCCACTTCTGCTTCGAAGTACACCCACGCATCGTGCAGTTCCAGTTCCATGCCCACCCAGTGCAGCAAGCACTTTTCGTCTTTGCGATGGCCGATCGAGAAATGCTTCTGCAGGTACGCTTTCACAAAACGTTCGCGGTCCGGGTCTGTTTCGACATTTACACGCCGCTTTTCGATGGCAGACAGAGCGTCTTCCAGGTCGGCAATCCGCAACCGCATTGCGACTTCGAATTTTCCGGACGACGCATTCCATTCGATTTCGGTTGTCGAAGAATGGAACGGATGCGCCCATGCGTTTGAACCCGCAAACAACAGAGAAGCAGCGACGACGAAAAAGCGCGAATTCATAACTTTACTCCTCTTTCTTACTGTCAGACTTCTTCTTCGCCTCTTTGTCCTTTGACTTTGCTTCAGACTTTTCGTCCTTGTCGTCGTCGTCCTTTTTGTCAGCGTCCTTTTTGTCAGCGTCCGGCTTTTTGCCGAGGCCCGCTTTTTGCATTTCGTTTTTCGACTTGCTGCTCTTGTAAAGCTTAAAGCGACTCTGCTTCATCTTTGGCGGGAAGTGGTTATTGCTGCTGTCGGTGTCCGCCGTTTCATTGTGCGGGTCAAGCTGTAACGACACGATTGGCTGCTCAGACAAGATCAGATGTGACGTCTGATTCGCATTCTTCACCCAGATTTCCGCAGGCAGACGAATTTCACGCGTGGATTCATCTTCATGAGTGACGCGGATCACGACCGGCATGACCAGGCCGCCTTTGTTCTGTAGATCGACGATGTAAAAGTGAGTTTCCAGGCCCACCATTTTTCGTTGTTCGGGCGTCAGATCCTTCAGGTATTTCGAAAACTTCTTCTTGTCGTCGTCGGACACAGCAAGGTCGTCGTAGCTGTTGTAGAAGTCTTTCAATTCCGGGTAGCGATGTATACGCTTCTTGAGCGGCTTGTTTCGCTGTTCCGAAATCGTTTCGGGTTCGTCATCGCGTTCCTGTCGTTTTCGTTTGCTGTTGGACGACGGGTTGCCGTCGTCGATCTGGTAGTGGTTGACTCCCGCAATCGCGATGTCAACATGATCCGTGCTGTAAAACCAGCCTCGCCAAAACCAGTCGAGGTCGACGCCGGACGCATCTTCCATGCTGCGAAAAAAGTCAGCCGGGTAGGGCCGCTTGAACATCCAGCGTTCGGAGTACGTTTTGAACGCAAAGTCGAACCCTTCGCGACCAATCACTGTTTCGCGAAGAATGTTCAGCGCTGTTGCTGGCTTGGAATACGCGTTCGGGCCGAACTGCAAAATCGACTCCGAATTCGTCATGATCGGAACCTGGTTCGAACTTTTCATGTAGCCCGTGATCCTCTTGGGCTCACCGCCACGCGACGGATAGTCGTCTTCCCACTCGACTTCGGCCAGATACTGCAGAAACGAATTCAGGCCCTCATCCATCCACGTCCATTGGCGTTCGTCTGAATTCACGATCATCGGAAAATAGTTGTGGCCGACTTCGTGAATAATCACCGAGATCAAAGCGTACTTTGTGCGTTTGGTGTACGTCCCGTCTTCTTCAGGGCGAGGACCGTTGAAGCAGATCATCGGATATTCCATCCCGTAGACCGGGCCGTTTACTGAAATGGCAACTGGATACGGATACCGGAAGGTGTACTTCGAATACACTTCCATCGTGTGAACGATGGACTGAGTCGAATACTTGCTCCACAACGGTTCAGCTTCGTTGGGGTAGTACGACATCGCCATCACATGGTTGCCGCCACTGTTATGACCAACGGCGTCCCAGATGAATTTGCGAGACGATGCAAACGCAAAGTCGCGGACGTTTTTTGCGTTAAAGATCCATGTCTTCTTGTCCTCGGCGACTTCGCTCTGATTTTTCTTCGCTTCATCCGGAGTCACAATGAACATGGGGTCATCTGCTTTTGCTGCTTCCTTGAGCCGCTCGCGCTGAGTCTCCGTAAGCACGTCTTCCGGGTTCATGAGTTCGCCGGTTGACGCGACGATGTGGTCAGAAGGTACGGTGATGCGGACAACGTAATCGCCGAACTCCAGAGTGAACTCGCCCTTGCCCAGGAATTCTTTGTGCTGCCAGCCGGTCGCATCAGAATAGGCACAGAGGCGCGGAAACCATTGAGCGATCTCGTAGATGTTGTTGCCGTCTTTTTCGAAGTGCTCAAAGCCGCCTCGAGCTCGAATTACGGTTGCGTCGGTGATGTTGTACTTCCAACGCACCTTAAAGCGAAACGTATCTCCGCTGGGCAACGGAGCGGGCAGGTCGACTCGCATGTTGGTGCCGACGATCGTGTGCTTTAACTTGTTCCCGTTGCTGCTGTCGGCGACTTCCAGAATCTTTGTTCCACCGGCAAATGTGGTGGCTTCCAGCATGCTGTCCAAAGCATCAAAAGTCATCCGGTCGCCAATCGACGGAGCCGTGCGATGTCGGTTGGCGTTCGAATTCGGGTGGAAGCGATTCGCATCCAGTTGCAGCCACATATACGTCAGCGTGTCTGGCGAATTGTTTTGGTAAGTAATGACCTCAGAGCCAGTAATCTTCTGAGTGTCATCGTGAAGTTCGACCTGGATGTCGTAATCGACCTTCTGCTGCCAGTACTCGTGTCCGGGAGCTCCCGAAGCATTGCGGTAAGCATTCGCGGTGGGCAGCACTTCTTCCAGCTGTCGGAATGCGTCCGGGGCGGAATTTTTACGGTTGACGATCGACTGAGCGAACAGGCTGTCAGGCACGGTTGAAACCGCAATGACACAGGAAAACGCAGTCAAAACGGCCAAATAGCGCGACGATGGCTTCATACGTGGATCCTCAAGCGACTGTTGTTTCAAGCTCCGCCAGACGCAGCGGACTGCGCAGACTCTCAATGCTGTTCAAAATACCGTACTCCGCCAGCAGGTCAAACGATGCGTGAGCGATCGGCACTCCATTCTTTAAGCAATTGCTGAGTCGGCTGAATGGTTCCCGTCGCCGTCGGAAACGGAAAACTCAACGGAATCGCTGGGACACATCGGCCGAAGGTCGTCGCAGTCGGGCCAACTTCATCAGATCGCCGCAGAAGGATTTGCATCGCCAGACGAGCCGCCCGCTGACGAACATGAGGCCCGCTCTTCGAAGTTAGCAATCTAAAAGGACTCGAAACGTTCTGCGGTTTGCGGTACGGTTAAAATCACGGTCTCGCATTCAGTCTGTGTGTCGAACGGGTTTGCCCGTGGACACGGCTGTGGGGTTACCCCATGGTCTATCTTCTTACCAGCACATTGCACCGAAAGTGTCTTCGCACCGCCTTCGACGGTGGATTGACACTTTCACAACTCGCAAGTGAATGAGATCGCTGTCCTTCGAGGCGCCATTTGCCTCGAAGGACACTTTTCTTTCTGGAGGCGGTCGTGAACAGAAAATCCGCCAGGGTACTTTCCGCCATCATGCGAAACGGTGCATGGGATCGAGAATCCGTGCTGCACCGATTGCACATCCATCTTGGTGCGAACACCAAACGGTCGAAGTGGCCGCAACGCCTGGTGCATGCCGTTTTTGCGATCACTGCTGATTCCGTGCTGCCGCCAACGGAGGAGAAGCTGGTTCGAACGCTAAGAAGGCATTGGGCTGTTGCGCAGATTGTTCAGCGATCGATGCCTGCGATTAATCGTATGGTGTCGCGGTTTAACTGGCTGGACTTGCCCCCGACTCCCATGTCGCCAACCAACCACGCGGCGGCGACATGGAAAGTACCGGCCATCGTCACGACCGGTCAATTGGCGGAGAGGTTAGAAGTCGATGTCACCAGGTTACCGTGGCTCGCCGACTGTCTTGGCTGGGAACACCGCGTCGAACAGGAAAAACTGCGCAACTATCGTTATCACTGGATTCGGAAATCAAGCGGTGGACACCGCCTTGTCGAAGCGCCCAAGCAAACACTCAAGGCCGCTCAACGTTGGATTGCGACGAACGTGCTGGCACACATTCCCGTTCATGCAGCGGCTCACGCGTATTGCCCTGGACGCTCGCCCTTGACGGCAGCAACGTTGCACGCAGGGCAACACGTCGTCATGCGAATCGACCTGCAGGTTTCCTTCCTTCCATCCGAGCGGCTCGCGTGTTGGGAATTTTTCGCACAGCCGGTTACCCGCTTCATGTGGCTCGGCTATTAACCGGCTTGTGCACCAATAAAACGTGGCAGGGAGTGACGGACGGAGTGTCTGAAGCCGGCGATGATCCGCAAGGCCTGCGACGTAAATACGCGCGGCTGTTCCAGGCTCACTTGCCTCAGGGAGCCCCCACGTCTCCGGCGCTGGCAAACCTGTGCGCGTGGTCGCTGGACTGTCGGCTGGCGGGGCTGACAGCAACGTTCGGTGGGCGCTATTCTCGGTATGCGGACGACCTGATTTTCAGCGGCGACGCTCGCTTTATGTCCACGCTGAGTCGGTTTCGTGTTGGTGTGCTGGCGATTGCGCACAATGAAGGTTTTGAAATCCGCAATCGCAAAACGCTGGTGATGAAGCACGATCAACGCCAGACAGTCACCGGGCTGGTGGTGAATGAACGAGCCAACATATCGCGTCGCGACTTCGACCGGCTGAAGGCCATTCTGACAAACTGCAAACACCACGGACCGGCTTCGCAAAACCGCGAGCAGCACGCCAACTTTCAAGCTCATCTACAGCGCCGAGTCGCGCACGTCGCGTCGGTCAATCCGGTGCGGGGCAAACGGCTGCGGCATCTGTTTAATGCGATTACATGAGACGATCACTAACGCCCGTTTGGGCCTGCAGCGCTAATCGACGTATGCAAATTCATTCGACATTAACAGCACATGAGCGTACTTCGGCCATGCGTCGGCCGCTTGGTCACCAGCAGCAGATTCACCGTCAGCCGGTTCGCCGGTGTCCTGCAGAAACGCCAGGCCAAGCTGTCGCTCACGGTTCGTTGGCGGCCGCGAGAACAGCAGATGGTAGGCTCGATCAATACGCGCTTCATCCGTTTCGCAATCGCTGATCAAACGAGCGGCCAGGGCATCCGCCTGGTGGCTTAGCAGCGGGCCATTCAGTGCATACAGGCCCTGCAGAGCCGTGGTGGTCTGCTGTCGCATTGGACTATGCGACGTTGGATCGGGGAAGTCGTGGCTAAGCAAGACATTCGACATGTCTCGCCGGTGAACGGTTGCGTACAGCGTTCTGCGATGGTTGTTATTGTCGTCAAGCGTCACCGCTGGGCCGCCGAGCGTTTGGTCGAGTTGGCCGGACGAAAGCAACATTGCGTCGCGCCATTGTTCGTAGTCCAGTCGACGACGTGGCATTCGAGAAAGCAGTCGGTTGTCCGGATCGACATTCATGTCTGCCGCGTCAGGATTACTGGATTGCCTATACGTGGCGGAAAGCACAATTTCTCGATGCAGCGTTTTCAGTGACCAGCCGTTTTTGATGAACCGCGCCGCCATATCGTCCAGCAGTTCCGGATGCGATGGGCGAGCGCCGAGTTGTCCAAAGTTGCTCGGCGTTGTGACAAGCCCTTGCCCAAAATATCGCCCCCAGATCCGGTTCACGATCACTCGCGCGGTCAGTGATGCGGCGTCCGAGGTGATGGCTTCGGCCAGTTCGAGGCGTCCGCTGCCGTTGTTAAAACGCTGTGGCGATGATGAGGAAGGCGACAAGACGGTGAGAAACCGTCGTGGAACAACGTCGCCCAGTCGATTTGGATTGCCGCGAATAAACAAATTCAAATCCTGCGGCTCAGGTCGATAGTCCAACGTCGACCCTTCGTCCGCTCGCTTGCCTGCGCGAACCACGTGAAGCGATTCTTCGACCATGACGGTCGCAACTGGCGTGTTGTAGTAAGGTGTGGATTCTTCGATGATTTTTATCTGCTGAGTCAGTTCGTTGATTTTTTCGGTCGGAACCGGCTTCTTCTTTTTCAGCGATGCCAATGTCTTTTGCAGCCCCTCGACCTTCGATTTTGCCTCTTTGACAGGTTCGTAAAGTTCTTCTTCGATCGTCGGTCGGCCGGCGATTCGACAGCTGGCAAAGATGCCAGCCAGTGCGTAATAGTCTTCCGTGCTGATGGGATCGAATTTGTGATCGTGGCAGCGAGCACACGCGACGGTCAGGCCCAGGTACGTCCGAGTCACAGCGTCGACTCGTTCTTCCCATTCGTCGGCGACAATGACTTTAATGATTTCACACGGCAGCTTCAGCTCCTTCCAGTAATTGGGGCTGAGGCCCAGAAAGCCGAGTGCCGGAAGATCTTCGGGGCCTGTTGACGGCATCATGTCCGTCGCCAGTTGCCGCTTGACGAATTCGTCGTACGGCATGTCCTGGTTCATGGCCTGAACGATCCAATCTCGATACAGATGAGCGTCACCGGTGGAGTCCAGCCAGGACGCGGTTTTGTCTGTGTAGCGAGCCAGGTCGAGCCAGAAGCGCGCCCATCGTTCGCCGAATTGTGGCGACTGCAGCAGGCGGTCCACCTGGCGTTCGTAGGCGTCCGGTCGGTTGTCGAGCAGAAAGGCCTCGACGTCTTCCGGCGCAGGCGGCAGCCCGGTTAAGTCGAAACTCAACCGCCGCAGCAGTGTTGCTTTTCCCGCTTCGGGGGACGGTTGTAGATCATTTTGTTCCATCGCTGCCAACAGAAAGTGATCCATCCGCTGAGCGGGCCATGTCTTGTGGCGCACATCTGGTAACGGCTGTTCGTTGGCCGGTTGAAACGACCAGAACTTTCGGCCTTCGTCGAAATCGATGCCGTCGTCCATCAGCATGACGGCGTCGTCCGATTTCGGAAACACGGCGCCGCGGCGAACCCAGTCGGTCAGAAGAGCGATCTCGTCGTCCGGAAGTTTGCCTTTCGGCGGCATTTGAATGTCATCATCGCTGTATTTCAGAACGGTCAGCAGCAAGCTTTCGTCCGGCGTTTTCGGAGAAATGGCCGGTCCGCTGTCGCCACCCTTGGCGATGCCTGCTGCCGAATCCAGCAACAACCCACCATGCACCGTTTTCGCTTTGGCTGAGTGGCATGAGTAGCACCGAGCACTCAGCAGCGGCCGAATCTTCTTCTCGAAGTGTTCAATCGCTGCTGCAGAAGCGGCCGTTTCCGGAACTTCGTCCAACGCCAGCAATGAAGACGACGATAGGCACGGCAGTGCAGCGGCAAGAATCAACGGAAGTGGCAGCGGTCTGAAGTTCATTCGCATGAACGACTCCAACACAAAATGAATGGCGGGAAGAGAATCGGCGGGGACCAGATGATACGGTCTCCAGCAACGAGGTTAAAGTGCGAATGCGGCTTGCGAATGGCGATTCATGGATTGCACCGTGGTACCCCGGCGTTTCCTTCGCTTCGCTTAGCCCAACCCTGGCTACACTTCAGGTCTGTAGCAAGCGGTTGGAGGTTCAATCGCGTTTGGAACGGTGTCACTTGAAGCCGTTCGAACACTGCGCCACAATTCGCCGAGGTGACGCCGGGTTTGTTGGCAATGCAATTTAACCGTCCGGGGAATTTTTCATGAAGCACGTTTCCACAATTCTGATGCTCCTGTTCTTCGCTTCTGCCGCTGTCGCGCAGGATGCGAAGAAGGCCGACCGTTGGGAGCCTTCGATTGTAGCACTGGAAAAGAAGATCACAGACGGTTCTTCAAAGCCTGGCAGCGTCGTCTTCGTCGGAAGTTCCAGTATCAAACTGTGGGATCTGCCGAAGTGGTTTCCGGAGGGGAACGTCGTCAACAACGGGTTTGGCGGCTCGCAGATTTCTGATTCCGTGCAGTACTTCGATCGTATTGTCACGCCGCTTCGTCCACCACTGGTCATCATGTACGCTGGTGACAACGACGTTTCCGGAGGCAAGTCGCCGGACATCGTGCATCGCGACTTTCTTCAGTTTGCGGAAAAGGTGAAGCAACACCTGCCACCGGAAACAAAGCTTGCCTTCATTGCGATTAAACCCAGCATTAAACGCTGGAACCTTTCGGAGAAAATGAACGAAGCCAATCAAATGATCGCGAAGGAATGCGAGGCAGACGACCGATTGATCTATCTCGACATCTGGAAGCCGATGCTGGGCGAAGACGGTAAACCGAAGCCGGAACTGTTTGCCAAAGACGGACTGCATCTGAGTGACGAAGGCTACAAGTTGTGGACGTCGATTGTCAAAAGTGAACTGAATCTGTGAGAACCGTTGGAATCATCCCCGCCCGGCTGCAATCGAGTCGCCTGCCTGAAAAGTTACTGCTGAACGAAACCGGCCGCCCGCTGATCGAATACGTCTGGCAGGTGGCTCAACAATGCACCGCTCTTGACGAAGTCATCGTGGCAACGGACAGCCCGCGAATTCAGGAAGCTGTGACTTCGTTTGGTGGCCGCGCTGAATTGACGGGCGAATTCCCCAGCGGCAGCGACCGAGTCGCCGACATCGCGCGACGGTGTTGCCCGGATGCAGATGTGATTGTCAATCTGCAGGGCGACGAACCGGAACTGGAAGTCGCGACGATCGATTCGTTGGTGACGACGCTACGGGAATCCGGAGCAGAAATGGCGACCGTTGCGGCACCGCTGTCTGATGTGGACGCCATCCAAAGCCCCGATTGCGTCAAGGTGGTTGTCAGCGACAACGGTAACGCGCTGTACTTCAGCCGATCCGTCATTCCTTTTCCGCGTGGAACATCGGTGGCAGACACGCTGAAAGCCGCCACAGCAACACCGTGGCTGCTGCACGTTGGCCTGTACGCCTACCGGCACGATTTTCTGCTGCGGTTAACATCAATGGAGCCATCGACGCTGGAAGAACTCGAAAAACTGGAACAGCTTCGAGCTCTTCAAACAGGCGCGTCCATCGCGGTGACCGTGATTCCGGAAGCAGCCGTCGGCATTGACACGCCTGAAGATTACGCCGCGTTTGTGAAACGTGAAACGTCGCGAAGTCGTTGAAGGCTTTCAATGGCGAGTAGGCCAGACGGAGGAGCGAAGCGGGGATGTTCCGGCAGGGGCTGGTTAAGAGTTTCCGGGAGTCAGCAGCGCAACGCCGGAGCTGCGCTTCGCTGGATCCGGCCTACCACTGCTGTTCAAGGCGGCGTACGGCGAGGCGTTATCGAATTCCCTGTAGACGGTTCAGGATTTCGGACAGACCTCGAATCGCATCGGCCGCCTGAGACGTATTGACGGAGTGGTCGTTTCCGAGCACGGTTGCTCGCCGCACACGACGTTCGACGTCTTCGGGCAACATTCCGGAGCGAGCGGCGATGGTTGCTGTGTCCGTGAGGTGTACGGAACGCCCGAACATTTTCTGCAGTTGAGTTTTCATGTAGTCAAGGTAATTCCGCACGGCTTCGTTGCCGCTGCCGGTGCGAAAATGAAGGTTCCCAACCGCCGCCGCGCTCTCCGTTAGACTGCGGCGTTGGATCGACATGTCCTGCTTCGCCGGTCCGAATCGATGGAAGCCAAACCACCCCGCCAGCAGTGCAATCGTGATCAACTGCAGAGTTCCCGATCGCAGCGTGGGGCTCATCAACACGGCAGTGCCGCGGTACGCATCGCTGGCATTTAGAAACTCACTCACCACAATCTGCGGATCGTCCGAAAGTTGATTGAGGCTGCTGTTGTTGATGTGATGCGCGTGAGCGTATTCGATCAGGCGAATGGCTAATTCTGCTTGAGCTTCGTCCAACATCGCTCGATTTGAAAACACGTCCGAACTGGCGCTGGCCAACACAAGGCCCTGAGCGTATTGCCATGCGGCGGCCTGAACGTCGCCGCTTGTTGTCTGTACCAGAACGACCGGTCGCAATCCCTGATCGACCAGCGTCGCGTGACTTCGCCAGGGGAACGTGCCCGGAATCAGCTGGCTTTCAATTTCCAGTTCGGCGATGTCTGTCGACAGGTTTTCCGCGTCGTTGCTGTCAGCGGCTTCGGTGGGCGGAGTCGGCGGACTGATGGGCGTATGTCCCAACGGATTACGAATCACACCTTCATCCACTGGCATATTCTTGTTTTGCTTTGAACGCGGCTGTTTTTGAGGCGGCGAGTTTTGCACCGGCGGGGCAGCGGTCCTGGGAACGGCGTCAGCTGGATTTTCTTCCGCCTCGGCCTGCATCACGGGCTCGCCGGCATCTGCCGGGGGCGGAGTACCATCTGAGGACGTGCCGTTTGCAGGATTGACCGGGGCGGGTGCCACAGCGATTTCTTCCGATGCAAACCATTCCCGTTCGGTCTTGATACTCAAGCCGCGGATATGGCAATCGGGCGACGTCCAGTTCGGTGCAAAGACCAGCGAACCGCCGTTGTAAACGAATTTCGTCAGCTCAGCCTGTTCATTTTCATCGGGATAACGATCAGGACTCAGGACCACCAGAGTGCAGGGTTCGTCCGGAATAAGTTTGGCCGCCTCCCGGCGCACTGGTGGCAGCAAACCGGCCTTCGAAAGCTGTTCCAGCGTTTGAAAGAAACCTCGCTTGCCTTGAATGGTGCTGCTGTACGTGTCATCCGGCGTGCCCGGGTCACCCGGCAACCACCAAAACTGCAGCAGCACCAGCAACGCGACGGCCGCCAGCCACAGCATGTCAGACCGCTGCAGTCGTCGCTTCTTCTTCACGAAAAGACCCCTGAAAATGGTGCAGGCATTCGTCAAATGTTTCACGAGTCGCCGTGCGACGACCAAAGTAGATTCTCTCAAACTGAAGCGCCGTTTCTGCGTACGCCAGCCGACGTTCATCCTGTCGCCAAACGGCGCGAATATAGTCGCGGTTGGTCAAGCCCTTGCGGAACCGGATCAGTCCCGCGCGCTCAATCCAACTCATGCTACCGATCAACAGTTCCCGAACTGCAAGACGGAAGTCGCCTTCCTGAGCGAACTGGATGGCCCGCGATTCGTAAGTCGAAACGGCCAGCTCACCAGGCGGCACAGCCAGATTGCTGATCGCGCCGGTTTCATCGAACAGCCCGTTCGAGTTTGGTGTTCGTCGACCATCGCGACTTTTGAGGACAGACGCGATAATCCAGATCGCCACCGCCACCAGTACTCCCAAACCGATAAACAGCAACAGCCTGCCGATGTCCATGCTGAAGCCGCCGCTGCCCGAAGTTTGTACTGGGGGTGGCTGAGCCTGGGGAATGGTGTTGCGAGGTTGAAACAAGCCACCGAAAACCCATCGAAAGAAATCGCCGATGGCCGAACTGACGCTGCCAATTGTGTCCGCCAGAAAACCGTCGCCGCCGCTTGTTTCGTCGTTCGGCAGATTCTCCAGCACGCGTCGTCGCACGGCGCGGAAGTCCTGTTGCTGCATCACTTCACTGGCCACGCGACGGATTTCGGCCGATGGTAATGAGCCTTCATCGGCTGAAGATTGTGGAGCACAAGTGCAGCATACGATGGCGAGCAGGATTGCCTTCGCCAAAGACGATTCGGCACTCAGCTTGCGGCACGGCGACTGGCCAATGGAAATGCGATATCCGCAGCTCATGCCATCTGCTCCTCAAGCCGAGCTGCTTCAACGCGAAACTGCAATTCCAGATCCCAGCACTCATTGCGAATTCGTTGATCGAGGTAGCAGAAGAACCAGGCCAGGCGAGCGATCGGATACGTGACCCACAGCGACATCTGCAGCACGATCACAAACGACGGGTCGTCGATGAATTTGGATGTGACGGCTTCAAAAATGTCGGGACTCCACGCGATCGAGCCGAAGAAGATCGGATGATTTAACAGCAGGCCGGACAGGAAGTCGAACATGATAAAGACGCCCGCCGCGACGGTAAACCACGTCAATGTAATCGTCGTCAGTCGTCCAAGATTGCGAGAAAAGCCGCCGCCTTTGCTAAGCCACGACAACCGTTCCGAAACGTGTTTTAGCGGCGTGCGTTCCAGAAACATGACCTCCGGCAAATGTCCACACCCGGCCATGACAAACAGCAGTGGGAACACCATGCAGAATCCGGTCACTCGCATCAGCATGCCCAGAAAAGCGTACAGAACAATGCGACTCAACAGCCCCTTTAGTGCGACTCGAGTACTAATCGGAACCCCGAACACCTGAGGTCCCGCCGTCGCCACGATGGCACCGCTAAGCAGCATATTGAAGAACGCAAAGATCAACATGCAGGGCAGCAACACAATTTCTCTCATGGAAGTCGAGACGAACCACACCAGAACCGTGCACGGAACGGCAAAGCACAGCGTCAAATTTAACAACGGTCGCGCAAACTGTCTGGCAAAGACCAAAGCCAGGTCAATGCAGCCGCCCGTGGTTCGTCGTTCGACGGTGACGATGCAGTCTTCGACTTTCATAGCGTTTGCTGCCTCGCGCCAACGGAACTGATTCCGGACGTCTTAGTCGTCGCACGCTGGATTTTCCCACTGCGAGCCAGCTCAACCATGCCGCGACCACCGAAGCCTAGATACAGAAACACGATCAACCACAGCATCGTCCCAACAACGTATTTTACGGCATGGGGAATCGCCATGGGAGAGAAATAGGCTTCGATCAAAGCGGCGATGGCCAGCATAAAGCCGGACCCGCTGGCCAGCTTAATGGCGTCCAGACCGTGGACTCGCAACGATTCGGCTCGCGACAATTCGCCCGGATGAACCATCCCCCAGCCAACCAGTAATCCGGCCGCTCCTGCCACAGCAATCGCTGTCAGTTCGAAGGAACCATGCGAAATCGCGAAGCTGAAAAAGTTGTCGCCCAATCCTTCGCTCACAAGATACCCGGAAATCGCGCCAAGCGCAATTCCGTTAAACAGCAGCTTTACGACGGTACCAATGCCGAATGTGACACCGAAGGCAAAACACTGAAACGCGATGCCAATATTATTTTGCACGTAGAAGCCCACCATGCGCGAACGTTCGTCGGCGTATCGGGCGTCAATGGAGTTGTAAAAAGCCTTCGAATAGCTTTCCCTTGAGTGCTCCATTGCCGTCTTGTCGACGAGCCATTCCGCCGTCGCCTGGTCTGACTTCGTCAACCAAAACGAGACCAGAAACGGAATAGCAAACAAGGCCAATGCCACAAAGAAGAAGTTCTTCCGCTTGCGCAGCAAGGCTGGAAAGCCGTCCGATAAGAAGGTGAGTGCCGTGTCCAGCGATCGCGGCGGAGCTCGGTACAGGCAGTTGTGTCCCTGAGCCACCAGGTCGTTCAGGTATTGTTCCAGACGCACGCCCCATTCTCGCGACTGAACCAACGATAAGTCGTAGCACACGGAACGGTACAGCTTGGACAAGCGTGTCACGTCACGGCCCGTCCACTTGCCCAATCGCGAACGCTGCAGTGACGCCAGCAATGTTTCCATTTGCTGCCAGTCGGTTCTTCGCTGTTTGATAAAACGTTCGCGGTTCAACGTGCTTCACCTTCATCGCCAACGGTCGCCGTTTCGAAAGTCGGCACGGGAGCAGGTTCAGGTTCTTCCAGGACCTCAATAACCACGTCCTCAAGGCTATCGGACGAGTGGTCCGCTTCGGTTGGATCCTCGGCAAACGTCTTGAGTACACGTCTTAAAAACAGCGTGTGTTTTTGAGGCGTGTTGGTGAAGTAGGTGTTCGGGTTGCGTGGATCGGGGCCGGGTTCTTCAAAGCCAAGACGCTGCCGGATTGCGACCGACAGACAGCGACCGATTTCTTCGCGACGGCCGTCGGAGATCAGTCGGTCACCTTCGAACAGCCGTTCGATCACGGCCAGAGTGCGTTCAGGGACGGAATAACGGCCGCTGCATTCGTGGCGAGGAATTCGTTCGACGCCCGTGGTGATCCCGGCAGCTCGACCGACAAATTCGCGAGCTTCGTCGATCACCATTGTGTCGAAGACAAGATCGCCCAGCCGTTGCATGCGCCGTGTCCCCGCCATGGAAAACAGTGCGAAGGTGCCCAGCGGCCACACGACTAACAGCGGCAGGAGATCGACAAACAATACGAGGTTACGACCGAAGGCTTCGAACCAGCCAACCGGCGTGCCATTCGTCCGCACGACTCGCAGATTTTCCGAACGTTTGCCTGGTGTTTGGCCGTTCCAAAACGCTTCAAAGCAAGCGCCGTACAGCCACGTCAGCGAAAACGCCAATACCGACATCAGCCCGACACTCACGCCGGACACTTGAAAGTCATAATCTGCTCCGGTCATCAATGCCGTCATGGCGACGACCAGCAGCCACCCCAACATGGTGATGGCGATTTTGACGAACACGTCAATGACAAACGCCCTGCCTCGCTTGCCCGGCCCCGCGATGACAAAACGAAAATCCACGCCCTCCGGTGTTTCCACCGTCACGCGAGTATCGACTGTCAATTTGGAGGAATCGTCGGACATAAAATACAGGTACGATGCCGAAATGGATCCGCGGTGCGCGCCGATTTGGATCTCGTCAGAGACGGCACGCATCCGCCGTGGCACGCCAGCGGTTGGTCGTTATTGGAAAGGCCCTGGGATTCCTTCTGAAATCCACTGCATGGTGGTTTGTTTGGTGTTGCAAGATGACAGATGCGACTTTTGAGTGCAAGTTGTCGAAAAACTTCTGAAAACGCCGCAGCCGGGATGTTATCACACAGAATCACTCGACAAGATCTCCGTCGAAAACTCTTTGGATTGACCTGAAAACAACTGCATGCGCATCCTGATCACGGCCGGGCCGACTCGCGAATACGTCGACGACGTGCGTTTCCTTTCGAACGCCAGCAGCGGCCGCATGGGCTACGCTCTGGCCGAAGCCGCCATCGCTGCCGGACACGAAGTGATTCTGGTCACCGGCCCGGTCGATTTAGACGTCCCGGATGGTGCCAAAGTATCGGCAATCGAAACGACTGACGAACTGCGGATGTCGTGTCTGGAGTTATTTCCTTCCTGTGATGGGATCATCGCGACGGCTGCCGTCTGCGACTATCGGCCGCGCGAACGAGTTCACGGGAAGATGACCAAGACCGGACAGCCGATCGTACTGGAACTGGTCGAAACCTCAGACGTGCTGGCAGAACTGGGAGCTCAAAAAGGGCACCGTTGGGTCGTCGGCTTCGCTCTGGAATCGCAGGACCCTCGCAACAACGCCATGCGTAAGCTGCGAATGAAACAGTGCGACTGCATTGTGCTAAACGACACCTCCGCCATTTCATCACTGGAGAACCGCGTCGAAATCCTGTCGCCGGACGCAGAAACACAGGCCGAATTCACAGGCCTGAAGACGGACGTGGCAGCTCAACTGATCACGTTTATCGAACAACGCATTGCGCGGTAGACGTTATTCTGCCTTCATCACGACAACCGTCATGTCATCCGCCGGCACGTCCGATTCTGCGTATGTCATCGCCGCCGTGAATAGATTTTCGACGATTTTGGCGGCCGAATGGTGCCGGTTGTCGGAAATGCAGCTCAACAACCGTTGGTTGCCAAACATTTCGCTGCCGGACGGAGTTTCGGCAATACCGTCTGTCGGTATCACGAGAATATCGTCGGTCGCCATCCGAAACGTATCGCTTTGAGAGTAGTCGAGTTCCGCGATCAGACCGATCGGCAACTGATGAGTTGTCAACTGCTGCGGCCCGTGCTTACGCATCACCCATCCGGGGTGCCCCGCGTTAAAGTATTCGAACGTGCTGTTTTTCGGGTCGTAGATCACCAATAGCAGCGTCACGAACATTTCGTCCGACGTACTGGCGTAGATCAGCCGATTCATGGCCGACAGCATTGCCGACGGCTGCGATTTCACATCCGTCAGCGTGTGCAGACAGGCACGTGTTTCTGCCATGACGATGGCCGAAGCCATCCCATGCCCGGATACATCACCAATCGCAACCAGATGACGTCCGTCCTGCAGTTGAATGAAATCGTAGTAGTCACCACATCCGATTCCGGCCGACCGGATGCCGGATGCAATATCTAAACCGCAGATTTCAGGCGGGCGACCCGGGTACATTGAATCCTGAATTCTTTGAGCGGCCGCCAATTCACTTCGAGCATTGATCAGTTCACGCTCCGTGATGCGGCGAGTTGACCGTTCCATGGCAAAGCGGACGCTGCGAGCCAGCGTTTGAGCGTCGTAGTGCGTCTTTTGGACGTAGTCGTCGGCACCAGCCCCGACTGCTTCGATGGCGGTTTCTGCGTCTTCCATGCCGCTTAGCACGACGATTGGCGTGCCGTTGCATTTCGCCGCCAACCGGTGAAATGTTTCCACGCCGGAACAATCGGGTAGGTTCAAATCCAGCAGGACGACGCTGAATCGCCCGGTGGCCAGAGCGTCAACGGCGGTGGAAAGCCGGTCGACGCGAACAACTTCCACGCCCTTCATTCCAACTCGAAGATGAGCTTGAATGAGTCCTGCGTCGGCAGAATTGTCTTCCACCAACAGTAATTCAAATGACGAATCCGCCACCATCCCATGACTGTCTTCAATGAAAGCCGCAGCTCTCGGCCTCGAATTTCCACTGAGCTCCGATACCGATGTCGCCCCTCGCAGGGCGTCCACATGTGTACCCTAGCGGTTGCGCATCGAAAACGCTATCAGACAGGCTGTTTGACCGGACCCGTTGGGTCCATGCTTGATCGACGAGCCGAATATTGTTTGATAACGTGGTAGCCGACGATGGTTCTATTCGGCACAGGCGGTTCGCGTGCCGGCTTGCAGCGAAATTCAAACGGCCTGGCGAGCGATCGTGCCAGAGTAACCAGTGGTCTATCGTCTGGCTCCTCTTCAGCAGGCGAACACTCTTTTTTGCAGAAGGAAATGACGATGCAGCGACGAACCTTCCTTTCCGCTTCCAGCGCCACTCTGTTGGCTGGCATCGCACCGCGTCTGCACGCTTCGGGTGCTCGAGCCCCGCGTCGCGTTGGGTTGATCGGTGCTGGCTGGTATGGCAAGTGTGATCTGCTGCGACTGATTCAGGTGGAAGACGTTGATGTCGTCGGGTTATGTGATGTCGACAGCCAGATGCTTTCCGGCGCTGCCGACATCGTTTCGCAGAGGCAGAAGTCAGGGAAGAAGCCGAACACGTGGTCGGACTATCGTCAAATGTTGAAGGACGAGCAGTTCGACATCATGCTGGTCGACACTCCCGATCACTGGCACGCTTTGCCTGCCATCGCCGCGATGAATGCCGGGTGCGATTTGTGGGTTCAGAAACCGATCAGCGTCGACGTGGAAGAAGGTCACGCGATGCTCACGACCGCTCGTAAAACCGATCGCGTCGTGCAAGTAGGAACTCAACGCCGCAGCACGCCGCATCTTATTGAAGCTCGCGATCGCGTTGTCAACGAAGGGCTGCTGGGCGATATCGGACTGGTCGAGTGCTACTGCTATTACCACATGAGATCTCAAAAGAATCCGCCGGATTCGATGCCGCCACAGCATCTGGATTACAACATGTGGACTGGCCCCGCGCCGATGCGACCGTTTAATGAACTGGTTCACCCGCGCGGTTGGCGAGTGTTTATGGAATACTGCAACGGCATTGTCGGCGACATGTGCATTCACATGTACGACATGGTGCGTTGGATGCTGGAACTGGGCTGGCCGACTCACATCAGCAGCAGCGGCGGCATTCTGGTGCAGACGGATGCCAAAGCGAACACCACTGATACTCAAACGGCCACCTTCCATCACCCCGACTTCCCCGTCCTTTGGCAGCACCGCACGTGGGGCGACGCTCCGGATAAAGACTATCCCTGGGGCGCGACGATTTACGGCAGCAAAGGCACGCTAAAGCTAAGCGTACACAAGTACGAATTCACGCCGCGCGGTAAGCAGAATCCGACCGTGAAGGGTGACGTGCTGATGGAGCTGGATGAATACCCGGAAGATAAGACAGAGGAGCGTTTGGAAAAACATGTGGCGCCAGCGATTCGTGGTCACATGAAAGATTTTCTGTCGTGTATCGATTCGCGAAAACGTCCGGTGGCCGATATCGAACAGGGATACATTTCCACCGCCAGTTGCATTCTGGCCAACATCGCGCTGGACGTTGGGCGCACTTTGCAGTGGGATCCGAAGACTCACAAAGTGGTGAACGACACCGAAGCCAACGAAAAACTCAGCCGCCCCTATCGAGCTCCATGGGAACATCCCAAGCCGGTTGATGTGTAGAAACTTTCGGCGAATGGCAAGCTGTAGTGTGGGCCATTTTGGCGGATCGTATTACGCGTCGCGGTAGCGTTGTCCCAGCCAGGGATCGCCGTTGTCGTGGTATCCGAGTCGTTCCCAATAACCGGGCTGATCGTCCGCCGTCAGCGTGATCCGATTCACCCATTTAGCACTCTTCCACGCGAACAGCCGCGGCACGACTAACCGAACCGGGCCGCCGTGATCAGCATCAATCGGTTCGCCATCGTGAGTATCCGCCAATAACACGTCGGATTCCAATAGAGCAGCCAGCGGCACGTTGGTGGTCCAGTTAGCATCGTAGGCGCCAACGACGGCAAACTTCGCAGCGGCTTGCACTTTGGCCCGTTGCAGCAAAGTCGATAGCGAAACGCCCTCCCAAAGATTGCCCAGCCTCGACCATGCCGTCACACAATGAAAATCGGCAAAGACTTTGATTCGCGGTAGCTCTCGAAATTGTTCCAGTGAAAAGGTGAGTGGTTCTTCGACCAGTCCATCGACCGTCAGCTGCCATGTGGACGAATCGATTTGGGGCACAGCGGTGGCGTGCAGGACGGGCCATTTTCGAGTGCGATACTGGCCGTCCGGGACACGGTTGTCGCGTTGAGTGTCAGGAGAAACGACCACGCCAGCCGTGGGGTCATCAGCAACGGGAGCGTCGCCGCGTTGATACTTCGGATCCGTTTGGGGGCTATAAAGAGCCATCGCAACTCCACAATAATCGGGTGAGCTGGCCAGAGTTCGTCATCTGCATAGAAATTCGACTACGTCACGCATTGTCCACTGTGGTTGACACCATTCGCGGTCGTGGAATCAGCCGCGTCCGTTCAATCGTTAATTAAACGATACTAACTGGACAGCGCCACCTTCGGTCATTGGGCCGTGTTTTGGGTAACCCGATGCGTAAGCGAGGGATTCGTCGCAACTCGATCCCTCGCTTACACTTCGGGTTACCATTGGCACCAACAGGGCGCTGTCCAGCCAAGAATATTACGCTATGAAATGCCTTCTGCGAAATGACGCAATTAAGAACGATTGAAGGGAGAAAAATATGGGACTTGCCAAGTCCGGGGCCCAGTGACGATATACACGAACAGGCAGGAGTGAAACCACGGCGAGATTACAGAATTCGCGATTTGCCGACGAGACTTGCGACGCGAACGTTTTGCTTTTGCCGTTCCCCCGTGTTACGATATTGACGCACGGCAACCGCCGTGTCCCTCCACCTTATCCCACCAAACTCTGCTTCCGATGCCGCATGCTTGTCTCCCGCACAATCATGGTCCTGATGTTCATTGCGCTAAGCAACAGTTTGCACGCGAGTGAACCGACCGTCGACTTCCAAAACGATCTGCAACCGATCTTCACTCGGTTCGGGTGTACGACCGGACCGTGTCACGGAAAGGCTCGCGGACAGGGCGGCTTTCAACTGTCTTTGTTGGGATTCGATTCCGACTTCGACTACGAAGCGATCGCCAAAGAAGGACGAGGACGGCGCGTCTTCCCGGCTGCTCCGGAACTTAGCCTGCTGCTGCAGAAACCAACTGGCCAGGTACCTCACGGTGGCGGCGTACGTTTGGAAGCGGGCGGCGAAGAATACAACCTGATTCTAAAATGGATCAAAGAAGGCATGCCGCGCAAAGTTAAATCAGCACCCAAGCTGGTTAACGTGACGGTATCTCCCGACGACATCATTCTAAAAAATGAGCAGTCTCAGCCGCTGAAAGTGACGGCTCACTACGACGACAACACCACACGCGACGTCACTCGCCTGGCCAGCTTTCAGTCGAACGAATCGCCGATCGCTTCTGTCAGCGAAGAGGGTTTGATCACGGCAGGAACGATCACCGGCAACGCGGCAATCATGGGCCGCTTTATGGGGATGATCGGAATCTGCGACGTCGCGATTCCTCGACCGGAAGCTGTCCCCGCCAAAGAGTACGAGCAACTTCCTCGCAACAACTTTATCGACGACCTTGTCTGGACCAAGCTTCAGCAACTTAACATAACGCCGTCCGACATTTGCGACGACGCGACTTACCTTCGCCGAGTCACCACCGATATCTGCGGCCGAATTCCGAAGCCGGACGAAGTTCACAAGTTTCTTGAAGACTCATCGCCGGACAAGCGTGCTCGCTTAGTTGACCGTCTGCTGGAAGAACCGGATTTCGCTGACCATTGGGCGAACAAGTGGATGGACCTGCTCCGTCCGAATCCGTATCGCGTCGGCATCAAGGCCGTCTTGAACTACGACCAGTGGATCCGCGAACGTTTTCATCAACGCATGCCGTGGGACCAGTTTGTTCGAGAACTGATCACGGCCAAGGGCAGCACCTTCCGCAACGGCGCGGTGACTTTATTCCGCGACCGACGAAGTCCGGACGAAGTTGGTACGCTGACCAGTCAGTTATTTGTGGGCGTTCGACTGGACTGTGCCAAGTGTCACCATCACGTGTTTGAAAAATGGAGTCAGGCCGACTTCTACAGTTTCGCAGCGTACTTCAAGAAAGTCGGCCGCAAAGGTCGTGGCGTGTCGCCGCCGATTTCAGGGTCTGAAGAATTCATCTACGCGGGAACCAAAGGTAGCGTTAAGCATCCGGTGACCGGCGAAGAAATGGAACCTCGCCCATTGTGGGGAGACGACACCGTCGATCCGGACTTGCTGGATCCTCGCGACGCTTTGGCCGAATGGATGACCTCACCGGACAACGCTCAGTTCGCTCAGGTATTTGCCAATCGAGTATGGGCTGACCTGATGGGGCGTGGCTTGGTTGAACCGGTAGACGATTTTCGAGCCACCAACCCCGCCAGTAACCAACCGCTGCTCACGGCCTTGGGAAGTCACTTCCGCGACGAAGGCTTCTCTCTGGCCAATTTGATTCGCACTATCGCGGCATCGCACGTCTATCAGCTGAATTCCGACATCAACGAGCGAAACGCGGCAGACAACCGCAACTATTCGCGTCACTACCGGCAGCGGTTGCGAGCCGAAGTGTTGCTGGATGCGGTGGCTGACATCACCGGGATGCCGCAGTCGTATGAAGCCATGCCGCCGGGATCAACCGCCAAGCAAATCTGGACGCACCGCACAACGTCGCTGTTTCTGGATACGTTCGGTCGTCCCGATCCCAATCAGGATCCGCCGTGCGAACGGCAGCCGGAATCAACGGTCGTGCAGTCTTTGCATCTGATGAATTCAGAAAACATGCACAACGACCTGGTGAATGATAAAGGCAATGCGGCTCGGCTGGCCGATTCGAAAAAAGAAGCGCCTGAGTTGACTCAGGAAATCTATCAGTTGATTTACGGAAGAAATCCGACCGCCAACGAAATCCAATTGGTGGCGGATCTGCTGTCTGCAGAGAACGCTGACCGCCGCCAGGTGATCGAAGACGTGATGTGGGCAATGTTGAACACACCCGAGTTTGTTTTTCAGAATTAGGTTGCCATGAAAAAAGTACGAACAAGCAAACGAAACTGTGAAGGAACAACTCGGCGCGACTGCCTGCAATATGGGCTGGGTGCGTTGCTGGGCACAGGGCTGGTAGACAGCCTGCGTGTGCGAGGCGAATCCGCAAAGCATGGCGGAGGTCCCGTCGCGACTGCCAAGCGTTGCATCCTGATTTGGATGGACGGTGGGCCGAGTCATTTCGAAACCTTCGACCCCAAACCCGACGCGCCAGCCGAATTTCGTGGTGAGTTTGGTGAAGCGAAAACCAGCATTCCTGGCGTTCAGTTTTCAGAGCACATGGTCAAGCTGGCTGCGACGCTGGATGACTTTTCTATCATCCGATCGATCCGCCACAACCAGGGCAATCATGGTGCCGGCAATCACTACATGATGACTGGCGCCCCACCGCGGATTCCCGTGGGTTGCGGTGCCTTTGTCAGCTTCCATCCCAGCATCGGATCGGTCGTTGCAAAAGAACTGGGCAAAGATAACGGTCTGCCGCCCTACTTCAGCATGCCTCGCATGTCGCGCTCCGGCGGCCCCAACTTTCTGGGCGCGAAGTACGCTCCATTCGTAGTAGGCGACAATCCGAATAGCGACAACTTTCGAGTTCGCGATGTCGCGTTACCTAAAACTCTGTCAGAGCTGCGTTTTGATAGCCGTACAGATTTGCGTTCGAAGATCGACCGCATGGTACGACTGAATGAAGAAGCAGCAGCCGACCCTGTCTCTGCGTTCGACGAATACTTCGAGCAGGGCTACAACCTCGTGACGTCAACGCACGCTCAGGCCGCGTTCGATATCGCTCAGGAACCGGACGCCGTTCGTGATCGTTACGGTCGCGATTCATTCGGACAGCGATGTCTGTTGGCTCGCCGTCTGGTTGAAGGGGGAGTTCCATTCGTCACTGTGTACGATGGCGGCTGGGACCATCACCGCAACATCTTCGACGCATTGCGCAAGCGTTTGCCTTCCTGGGACAATTCGGTTGCCACGCTGATTCAGGACTTAAAAGAACGCGGCATGCTGGAAGACACGCTGGTTGTCGCGCTGGGTGAATTCGGTCGTACGCCGAAGATTTCAACACTGTCTGGCGAATCAACGCCTGGCCGAGACCACTGGGCGAACGCAATGTCTGTGTTGATGGCTGGCGGCGGAACACCAGGCGGCACTGTCGTCGGTGCGACCGACCGCAAAGGTTATTCTGCAGTGGACGCCGTGAAGTCGCCGGAGAACTTTGTATCCACGATCTACCACAAGCTGGGCATCGATCCCGGCAAGATCGTCTACACTCCGGAAGGCCGACCGACTCACCTTGTGAGCGACTCAACGCCGATCCGCGAACTCATCTGACGGGCGTGTGTTTAGTTCGGCACCGCGTACATCGCGGTGGGTTCTTCGTGATCGATTTTCGACGCCTGGCCGAATTCCGGTGACGTGTCTTCGTCGCTGGCTGAAGTCTGAATAGATTCACGGTGTTCGACGCCTGATATTCCAACCGTCGATTCTGCATGCTCTTTCCACCAGTCTTCCGCGAACTGCCACGACCATTCCGAACCGCATTCGCAGGTTTCCAAAGCGGATCGTAATTGTCGAGCCGAATCGAAGCGGTCATCAGGCTCGCGAGCCAGGCATTTCAGAATGATGGCTGCCAGATCGGCCGGGACGTCGATTCCGAGTTCCTCGAACGCGGGCACGCTGGCGGTTGCATGAGCCACAATCAGCATGATTGGGTTTTCGTCGACGTATGGTGGGCGACCGGTCAGAAGAAAGTAGGCAACAGCTCCCAGCGAATACAGATCGCCCCGCGAATCCGGCGTACGACCAACCGCCTGTTCGGGACACATAAACGAGGGTGAACCACGAAGCGTGCGACTCACGTTATTCAGTTTGATTGGTTTCTTGGTGAACGTCGTCACCAGACCGAAGTCCAACAGTTTAACCACGTCGAACGACTGACCTCGTTCAGTCAGAAAGATGTTGCTGGGTTTGATATCTCGATGCACCAGACCTGCACAGTCCGCTTCGTGCAGCGCGTCGCAAAGCTGCTTCAGAAGATAGACAACTCGGCCAGGCGGCATCGGTCCAAACTGCTGGACGTGATGCCACAGGTTCATGCCCTTCAGATATTCCATGACGTAATAGAAACGGCCGTCGACGGATGTGCCGTAGTCATAGATTTCGATAGTGTTCCAGTGAGTCAGCCGGGCCGTCGCTTTGGCTTCGCATTCGAAATTGGCCCGCATCTTTTCATCGCGCGCGTTGCGGGGATGAATGAGCTTCACCGCACAGTCGCGTTTCATCAGATGGTGTTCGGCTAAAAACACTTCGCCCATTCCGCCGGAACCGAGCCGTTCTTTAAGGACGTACGGTCCGATGGTTTCGATGCACGGGGCAGCGGCCGGGGCACTTTGGCTTGCACGCACCAACTGGCGAACAGCAACCGCGCCGGCAACTACTGTTAACAGCACAAGGATGATGGTGGGAGAATGTCGAGCGGCAAACTCTGTCCACAGTTGCAGCTGAGGAAACAGCATTGCAAAGCCCACGCTTCCGGTGAACACCAGAATCGCGGCAATGGCAAGCTGAACTTCGCCTGAACGGAAGACTCGCAGTTGCGTCACGAAAAACTGATCAAACGCCGCTCTCAGGTTGGCACTCGGCGCGACGCCATGAGACGCAGCGATGGCGGAGCCGCTAGTCTTGGCTATATCTTGCTGAGGGAGTTGAGTGGACATTTCGAATTTTCAACGGGACGTTGTCGCTTACCCCTGACTCGGGGAGTCTATTGGGGCGTAGGGCAAAGCAAACTTAGCTCGAAGCCATCCGCAAATTGATTCGTTCTGCGAAAAGCGGTGAATTCTGGCAGCCGTGAGTCGGCAAAATCAAAAACAACGTCACGCCAACGCAAACCGCACTCATAGCCGACGAATTTTGTTAGTGATTTCCCCCGTTCGTGGCGACCGTTGGCCGAATTTGGCAAAATACGGGGCTGGTTGCTGACGCTTTCAAACGCATCAGCGACCATGGCGCAAGAGTCAGGATTCCGCTTCCTCGGTGCTTTCCACCGTTCGAAGCGACGCAACAAAGAAAACGCCCGACGACCACAGATCAGACACCTGTACGCCTAAACACCAGTCGCTCGTCGATCAGTAGCAGCCCCGTTCGTCTCATCCCCATTCGCAAACTACGACTGCCATGCCTCAGTACCAAAGTTTCTTAGCCGCCATCCATACGATGGTGCTGTTCGCGATTCTGCTGTCAGCCACCGCGACGCAGGTTGCCGCAAACGATCCGCAATCACCGACTCTGGATACGTTTAAGCGTCAGCAACTTTCCGACGTCTATTTTTCTGAAGGCGCATCAGCGGGCGACATCAATGGCGACGGCGTGGCCGACGTGGTGTATGGACCATATTGGTTTGAAGGCCCGGACTTCGCCGCGAAGCACGAAATCTATCCAGCGGTTCCTCAAAATCGAAAAGGCTACGCAGACAACTTTTTCAGTTGGATTCATGACTTCGATGGCGACGGAGCCAACGACATTCTGACAGTCGGCTTTCCTGGCAAACCCGGTTATGTCTACCGCAACCCGGGGAAGGACGGCCTGGACGACTTGTGGGAACGTTTCGAAGTGATTGATTCTGTCTCAAACGAATCGCCGCAGTTCACAGACCTGAACGGCGACGGTGTGGCAGAGCTGGTCTGCAGTCGACACGGAGCATACATCTACGCGACTCCTGGCGACGATCCGTTTCAGCCCTGGAAGATCACAGCGATCAGCGGCAAGGTGGCCCCCGTTCCGTTCGGCCACGGTTTGGGAGTTGGCGACGTCAACGGCGACGGACGACAGGATGTTCTTGCCCGTAACGGGTGGTTTGAGCAACCTAAAGAACCTGCCACTCAACCAGCAGCGCCCGGCCTGGAACAATGGCACTTCCATGAGTTCAATTTCGGAGCAGCGCCGTCAGACATGTTTGCGTATGACGTAGATGGGGACGGCGACAACGATGTCATCACCGCGCTTAGTGCTCACAACTTCGGACTGGTGTGGTACGAAAACACGCAAACACTTTCGAACGGCGACGTGAAGTTTCAACAGCACGTCATCATGGGCGACAAGCCGGAAAACAATGCGTACGGACTCGTCTTTTCCGAACCGCATGCCGTCAAACTGGCCGACATCAACGGCGATGGCCTGCAGGACATTGTGACGGGCAAAACGTATTGGTCGCATCATACTAAGAGTCCGATGTGGGATGCGGGAGCGGTCGTATACTGGTTTGAGCTACGTCGAAGCAAAGATGGCGAAGTTGAATTCGTGCCGCACAAAGCCGACGGCGAATCGGGCATTGGTCGCGGACTGTTTGTCGGCGACATTAACAACGATGACCTTCCCGATATCGTGACCGGCGGCATGAAGGGAGCTCACGTGCTCACCCATTCACGCCGGACCGTCAACAAAGAAGAATACGAACTCGCTCAACCGCAGCGGCACAAAGAACTGGCGGCCGGCCTTAGTCCGGAAGAAGCGGCTAAGAATATGACCGTTCCCGCAGGCTTCAAAGTTCAACTGGCGGCCGGCGAACCGATGGTCCACCAACCGGTGGCGATGTGCTTTGACGCCAAAGGCCGACTGTGGGTCGCGGAAGCTCATACGTATCCTCAGCGAGCTCCCGAGGGCGAAGGCAAAGACAAGATCATGATTTTCGAAGACACCGATTTGGACGGCGTCTTCGACAAATCAAAGACCTTCATCGAAGGGCTGAACCTGGTCAGCGGCCTGGAAGTGGGCTTTGGCGGTGTGTACGTCGGAGCAGCTCCGTACTTGATGTTCATTCCGGATCGTGACGGCGACGACGTGCCGGACAAAGTCGCCGCCGACAACGGAGTCGCATCTGGCCGCCAACACGTAAAGTTCCCGAAAGACGTTCCTCCCGGAGCCATCGTGCTGCGCGACGGCTTTGGCTGGGATGATACTCATGAGACACTGAATGCGTTTATCTGGGGGCCGGACGGTTGGTTGTATGGCTGCCACGGTGTTTTCACACATTCCAAAGTTGGCAAGCCGGGTACGCCGGACGATCAACGAACCGGTCTGAATGCCGGTGTCTGGCGGTACCATCCGACCAAAGACGAGTTCGAAGTGTTCGCTCACGGAACCAGTAATCCGTGGGGCGTTGACTTCAATGATCACGGCCAGGCGTTCATTTCTGCCTGTGTGATCCCTCATCTGTGGCACATGGTTCAGGGAGGCCGCTACCACCGACAGGGCGGTCAGCATTTTAATCCTCACACTTACGACGATATCAAAACCATTGCCGACCACGCTCACTTTACCGGCAACATTCGAGACCACGCGTGGTGGGGCCATGAACCGGGCATCAACGCATCGGTCGATCAGGCCGGCGGCGGCCACGCTCACGCAGGAGCCATGATTTATCGCGGCGACAACTGGCCGGATAGCTATCGCAACCAGATGTTTTTTAACAACATCCACGGTAACCGTATCAACTGCGACATTCTGCATCGCAAAGGATCAGGCTACATTGGAAGCCACGGCAAAGATTTGATGAAAGCGAACGATCAATGGTTCCGTGGCATCAACCTTCGCTACGGCCCGGACGGCAGCGTGTACCTGATTGACTGGTACGACAAAAACGCGTGCCACCGCAACAACCCTGAAATCTGGGACCGCAGCAACGGCCGCATTTACCGAATCAGCTACGGTGAAAGCAAACCTCAGAAGGTGAATCTGGAAGCACTGGAATCGCTCGAATTGGTCGAGTACCTGTTCCGCAAAAACGCGTGGTATTCCACGATGGCACGGAAGATCTTGCAGCACCGTGGCGGTAACGAAAAGCTGTGGGACGCCATCGAAGGCGGCATGCGCGCGAGCGACGCGCCGGATGATTCGTTCTATGGAACCTCCACATTCCTGCAGGGGCTGTGGGCCATGCATGTCACCGGTGGGCTGTCGGATGGGAACGAGTTTGCAGAATCGTTTCTGGATTCACCGCGGGAATATGTTGCTGCGTGGAGTATCCAGCTCGAAATGGAGAACCGGCACGTCACGCCAAAGACGCTGAAAGAGTTTGAACACCTTGCTCGCAAAACCGATTCGGCCGCCGTGCGTATGTATCTCGCGTCTGCACTACAACGTCTGCCACTGGAACAACGTTGGACGCTGGCCGAGAACCTCGCGGCTCACGGCGAAGACGCGGACGATCATAACATTCCGTTGCTGCTGTGGTACGGCGTTGAACCGCTGGTGCCGACGGATGCAAAACGAGCCATGAAGCTCGCGTTGAAATCCAACATTCCCCTGTTGCGGCAGTACGTTGTCCGCCGAGCGTCCTCGCAGAACGACACCGTCGGCGCTGTTGTCGCCACATTGGCCACGTCGAAGGATCCAGACCTGATTAAGCTGATCCTGGACGAAATGCTAGCGTCGTTTGAAGGTCGAGTCGACGTGCCGATGCCGGACGCGTGGAAGCCAGCATTCTCTTCGCTTTCCAGCAACGCTCCCGGCGACGCAGCAACTCAACAGGAGATCACCGACAAAGCCAATCAGTTGGCGGTTATCTTTGGCGACCAGCGAATCTATCCGCTCATGCGAAACCTGCTGGCCGATGCCGATCAGGATATCAAGCGACGTCGCCAGGCTCTGGACGTGTTGGTCCGAGGCCAAGACAAAGCGGCTTCCGACGTGTTGCTGTCGGATTCTGTGCTGAAAAACGAACAACTGCAGGCTGCGGCCGTAAAGGCACTTTCCACCGTTGGCAACGACGATGTGCCTTCCAGCTTGCTGACCAACTATAAGTCGTTCGGCGAAGCGACTCGCAACGACGTCGTCAGCACGTTGGTGTCGCGGCCGAATTGGACATCTGCACTATTGAATGCGATCGGTAACAAGACCGTGCCTGCCAGCGACCTGCATGCTTACCACGTGCGACAGATACTGGCCTTCAAAAACGATTCCATCAACGGTCTGCTGAAGAAGCACTGGGGCGAAATTCGCGAAACCAGCGCCGACCGCAAACAGCAAATCGCGACGTGGAAGCAGCAACTCACTCCGGACACACTAAAGAAAGCTCACCTGGGCAACGGCCGTCGAGTCTTTAAGAAAACGTGTCAGACCTGCCACAAGCTGTTCGGGACCGGCGGTGACATCGGGCCGGACATCACGGGATCAAACCGAGCCAACCTGGACTACATTCTGGAAAATGTACTCGACCCAAGCGCGGTCGTGGGCCGCAGTTATCAGATGACAACGGTTGTATTGGAAAGTGGCCAGCTTGTCAGCGGTCTGCTCAAGCAGGAAACCGATAGTGCACTGACGATTCAGACCATCAACGACAAAGTGGTTGTGCCGAAAAGCCAAATCGATGAACGCAGCCTCAGCGACGTTTCCATGATGCCTGAACGACAGCTTGACGCTTTATCAAAAGACGACGCTCGTGACCTTATCGCGTACCTCGCCAGCCCGGCACAGCTTGCACTGTCCGGCCCTCCTGCGCCGATTGACTCAGAAACCGGTAAGGTGCTTGGTGCGATCGAAGGCGAGAACATGAAGGTTGTGGAAAAGACGAATGGGTCGACTCGCAACCAGAAAATGGGAGGCTTCACGGCGGATCGCTGGAGTGGCAACGATCAAATCTGGTGGAACGGCGGCAAACCCGGCGACCGCCTGGCTCTGGAATTACCTGTCCCCGAAGACGGCACGTACACGATCGAAATTGTCTTCACCAAAGCACGCGACTACGGCACTATCAAGCTGTCGATCGATGACGCGGTGCTGGAAGATTCACTCGATCTGTTCGACGCTAAACAGGTCGTGACCACCGGAGTTCTAAGCTATTCCGGCGTGAAGCTATCGAAGGGCGACCGTCGGCTGAATGTGGAACTGATCGGGGCGAATCCGAAGGCGGTGAAATCGTACATGGTGGGAATCGACTTTGTACGCCTGACTCAGGACAACTAGGCCTGCGTCCGCTATCTTACGCCTCAATCATAAATCACGTCAGCAAGGTAATACAAAAATGGACAGCCCCTGGATTCGCACAACCACCACCGACACCTTTCGTCAGGACGTCATCGACCAATCCAACGACGTGCCGGTCGTGATCGATTTCTGGGCCGAATGGTGTCAGCCGTGTCAGCAGTTGATGCCCATTCTGGAAAAGCTGGCGACCGAATTCGACGGCCGCTTCATTCTGATGAAAATCAACGTCGACGAACTGCCGGAAATCGCCGGCGCGTTTGGCGTACAGTCAATTCCATTTGTCCTTGCCATGATTGATGGCCAGCCTGCCAGCCAGTTGCCTGGCGTGATGCCGGAACCTCAGGTGAAGGAATGGCTCGAATCATTTCTGCCTTCGGCCGCGATGGAAGCCTACAACTCAGGTTTGCAGGCCGAAGGAACGGGCGACCTGGAAACCGCTGAAGACTGTTTCCGTAAAGCCGCGACCATGGAAGCCGATGTGCCGCAGTTTCAGATTGCGTTGGGCCGCACATTGTTGGCTCTTGATCGTGAACTGGAATGCGCCGAAATTGTTGAGCAACTCGAATCACGCGGTTTTCTGGAACCCGAAGCGGAATCGCTGAAAGAACAATTGGAACTGAGATCCAATGTCGAAGATTCCGGCGGCATCACGGCCGCTCGCACAGCTTTGGAAGCCGATCCGAATAACGTCGGACTTCAGATTCAACTGGCGGAAGCGTTGAGCGTCGAAAAGCGATACCCCGAAGCCTGCGACTTACTGTTGAACGTCATTCAAACCGATCGAACGGAAGTTCGTGACAGAGCGAAAGACGCCATGGTCACGATCCTGTCAGCGATGGGCCCCAAGTCGACTCAAGCGGGCGAATACCGTCGCCGCCTTGCCACGGCGTTCTATTAAGCTGGTCGTTACAGCGAATCACGCTGTAGAAACGGAACCACTGCATGGCTACAAATGCTTTATGTCGAGTTCGGACGTATTCTTCGCCGAATATCGCTCAACTGGCACATGCCGCTTTGCAAAATCACGGGCTTGAGTGTGCGATTGATGGCGACCAGATTGCGACCACGCTGTCGTACTACGGTCACGCGGTGAACCGAGTCAACCTGCTGGTCCATGCAGACGATGCGGCGCGAGCTCGGGCAATTCTGGATCAGTTTGAAGCCGATCTCAATCAACCTGATCGGCAACCGTGGGATACTCAAGGACAGGGCTGGGTTTGCGCCGAATGTCGCGAAGTGAACGCGATGGCGTTCGACGAATGCTGGTCATGCCACCGCGACCGCCCTGACAATCCCGAATTCGGTCCGCTGGAAACAGACACCGCCGATATCCGAATTGAAAAACGACCGGGCTCCGCCGCGCCCACGCCTGCGCTGGAAGACGACTCTCCCTACCGAGTTCCTCGGTCAAGTCACGCCGTCGTTAAAGTCGCGCCGCAGAAGGACCTGATACGTCGAACGGTCCGAGCGTCCATCATCGCGGCTTTCTTCGCGCCGCTGGTCATTTACAGCCTGTACCTTGTCGCACAGTGCCTCGCTTACAGCAAAGTGCCGCAGCGAATCTACTGGTGCCTTGCCTTGAACATCGCCACGTTTGTTTTTTACGTGGGTCTTGCGCTGGCGATGTTTTCGAGGTAGCTGCTTAGTACGTGACCTGGCGGTCCTCATGCACCTCGCTCAGCGCAGCGCCGGGGGAGGTCGGACGCAGTGAAGCAACGTCCGGCAGCGGGCGGCGCGAACGGACAGCCTGCGAACAGAATGCAGTTCCCACGTACGATCGGCCCTCCCCCGATCTTGCTTCGCTTGATCGCCCCTCCCACAAGAATTGCGGGAGGGGAGCAAGCTGCCGAACCGATCAGTTGGCGGACTCAGCCTCAGCTTCTGCAGCAGCCGGTGGCTTGATCAGGATGACGGTGTGTCGCACGTAGCTGTTTTCGTTCTGGCCGGGCTGAGTCACACTTAGCCTGGATTCAATGAAGTCAAACTTCGACACGATGCGGCCGATTGGGGGCAGCAACTGAAGAACATCCTGCAACGGGCCGAGGTCCGGACCTCCCTGACCGCCCTGGCCGGCCATCGCCATAATCATGGGCAGCATACTGCCGAACTGCTGCATCGCCTGCCCGGCCTGGCGGATGGACTGACCAATGTTGCTGTAGCTAATGGCATTTACATCGCCGGAAACTTCCAGCCCGAATTTCGCAAACTGATCCGTCCCCGCAAAGCTGTCGTGCTCGCCGGCTCGCGTATCAAGCACTGTCTGTACAGCGTCGACATGCGACCCCATCGCCATCCAGCCATCCTGAAAACCGAACACGGGAGTCAGGCCACCCATCATCATCAACAGGTTGGCGCGAATTACTTCGAAGCCTTCCAGTTGTTCAGATTCTTCCAGCGTGATGCCCTGAGCCTGTACCTGAGGAATCTCCTGAAGTGCATCGAACGCGCGGTGGATCAGCTCCTTCACGCGATCCGGCTGACTGCATCGGGTGAAGCTGACAGATTTGGACGACGGCCCCAGCGGTGTGGGCGGTCCGGGCATAGCAATCGAAACCGATTCTCCGGAGAAACTCTGCAGAATGTCTTCCCGAAGATGAACGTCGAACTGATCCTGAATCTGGTCCCACTTCGCAAACGCCTGCTCACTCTCCGGAAAGATTTCGGGAATCTTTGTCGTGATCCAGTCGTACAATGGAGTCACGGTGGCACCCGTGTTTAGCGAGAAGCTGCTGGCTTCGGCGGGAACCCATTTGCTCCAGTCACTAAACAGTTTCTGGTTGGCAATCATTCCCCCAACCACCATGTTTTTGTGGCCGCTTACGGCTTCACCATAAGTGGCTGAACGGTTTTGATAGCCTTCGGTGTATTCCACTGTGACTTCGTGATCAACGATCAGAAGTTCGTCCAACAGTGAATCAATCAACGTCGCGATCCGCAGCGCTTCGTCATTGCCCGCTCCGACACCGCGGATGAAGGCGATCACACCGTCAAGTTGTTGAGCCAGCGTTTTGCCGTCGAAAAAGACCAGAGCGTCCTCGGCTTCCGGAAGCTGGCTGAGTGCTTTCTTGACGCGTGGGTCGTCGAACTTCGATTCTGCACTGGGATCGTCCAGCAGCGTCAACGCCTGCTTTGCGAAGTCGGTTCTCGTGCTGAAGATAAACAGGTCACCACGCACGCCGATAACGGGTGACATCGGAACCTGAGGCGGCAGTTGCAGCGTGAGCAGCGTGGCGTTGGCGTGAGTCTCTTCAACCAGATTGATATTGTCTTTGCCCGCTTCGTCCGCCATTGCAAACAGGTTGCCTAGCCCCTGTTTCAGTGACGCTGCTCCGTCGTCAGGGAAACGAGCGATCACGATACTATGCCCGACTGGGCCATCCAGTTTTTGGCCGTAGATAATCTCTTCCAGTTCCAGCAGCTTTTTCCACTGCACGGGCTCAAGAGCTTCCTTCACGGTATCACGGAACGCCAGCATCTTGCCGACGTCGTTTTCAGCCATTCGAGCCTGAATGAGCTGAAACGTTTTTTCGATGATCCGGGTCTCTTCAACCGCGTTCCAGACTTCCGCGTAATGCTCACGCTGATAGTCGCGTTCCGAGTTGTGCTTGCCGTATACAGCCAGAAAAACGTCGGGCGGCAGAGCGTCTCGCAGATCTTCAGCCGTCGCTCGATTGGTAATGGCAGGAGCCGCCGCCGCGACAAGTAACACGGCGGTCATGGCAGAGTTAGCCCAGGTTTTCATACGCTTCTCTCGTGAGAATGGGGATACGGTGGTCGTAGAGCAAGACATGTCGGGATTCGCCGGAAAGGTCGCGATCCTGGCAGAAATAACGAATTCTCGCGCAAGACGGATCACTCGCATTTGAACTTCTCGCATTCGTCACTGCATCTGCGGAAGGGGCAATTTGATGGAAAAGTTGCGACTCTGCGGCCAAAAACAGCCTTTTTCGCCCGTTTAGTCCGCGTCGAACGTTGTTCCCGTCCGCTGAAACACGACTGCCTGACTGTCTTTGTATCGCAGTCGAAATTCGTTCGCCGCCAGCAACCGCTCAATCAAATAGCGGTTCCGCAACCGGTCTGTCACCACAAGATCGACGTCATAATCGTTTAACAGTTCGATCGCCCGACGCTGGCCCAGCATGATGTGCATGTAGTCAGACCACAATTTTTCCGGCATCACGTGAACGTGCAAATTCACAAACGGCATCACACGTCCGTCGGTCGCGTAGAAAACGTAGCCCGCCCATTCGGCTGGCACAAACACGGGGTTGCGTGGTGCAAGGGACTTTGAGTTCAGAAACTCGGCCATTGTGATCGGCGTGCGTGACGAAAGCAGTTTCGTCGGCGATAGCGGACTCCCGCCCAGCGTCTGAACGCCAAGGTTGCTGAAGGCAAAGGCGAGAAAGCAGATTCCAACATTCGCTGCCGTAAAGAGGGCTCGACGGTCCGGTGACTTCGCGGCTTCTCCCGCTGAATCCGATTTCTTATGCCGCCAGCGCTGCCACGCAGATGCCGCATGCAGTCCTAACGCCACACCGACCACGGGACCAAACCAGTTCAACATGCGAGACGACCAGACGGCCAGTCCGCCAAACACAATCAGGCTAAGCGTGAGTTCCAGCTGCAATCGCTTTGGACTGAGGACCGTGGCAAGAACCAGCAGGCAGACCACAATCAGCGTTGCCTTGCCCTGCTTCATGCTCAAGGTAAGCGGCCCCCATTCGTACATCGACTGAATATTTTGCAGCCCACCGATGCGTAAGATTTCGAGATACACGCTGATACCGTTTGGGGTCAGCAACGCGGCCGCCGCACAGACGGGAATCAGCCATAAGAGGCGTTGGACGGCGTCGCAACGCAGCGCGGCGCGAACTGACTTCGACGTCCACCAGGCTTTCACAGCCTGGCCTGCCGCCCAGACTCCCATCAGCGTCAGCCCCATCGCGAACGAACCGTGCAGATTCGCCCACGCCACGAATAGCAACGGCACCATGCAGCGAACCCAACGGCGCCGCAGTTGATCCGTCGCCAATAGCGCGAGCACCACGGAATAGAATGTGACGCCGACAATTTGAGGGCGAATCACCAAAAACTGTTGCCAGTTGACCGCCAGCATCGCCCCAACGGCAATGACTGCACCCAACGTCGAACCACTATTCTTCCGCACAGCCTGGCCAACGGCAGCCAGACCGATCACCACCAGCAAGCCATGCCCAAACTGCAAAGCGGGCAGACCGAGGCAGGTCGACGAGAGCACGGCGGCCATGAAGACCTGTGCTCCCCACGCGGTATTCACCATCGGCGCCCCGGCTGCCAGCGGCACAAGCGGTTCGGTCGTCGGCAATGCCCCAGTTTGCAGCATCTTCCGCCCATAGTTGACGTGATCCCACAAATCCGTGTGCCACAGCGGGCGGTTGGCGTAGCACAGCACCAGGATGCCACTCAGAACAAACGTAAACGCGACGGACGACGCCGACATTCGCGGCCAGCGACGCGAATTCTGCAAGTCAACGGTTGAGCGATGATCCGAAATTGGTTCGTGTTTCATTTCTCAAACAGCGGGGAATGCAAATTTCTGCCGACGGAATGCGGTTCTGACGTAGCAGATTGTACCTCACATCGACGAAACTCCCGTCAAAACTGCTGTGCGTTCAATCGGGAAAAGTAAATTGTCGAGCCAAGTGGATGATTCTGAAGACTCGTCTGTCACACGCCTAACTGCGGATGCTTCCGTTTCAGCGGCTCAGGCGGAGTATCAGCTCCGTCTGTCGTCGTGGCGAAAGCGAGCGAACGACGTGCGATCGACCGATCGGCTGTTCACACGGCTGCGGCTGGCCGCGTTTGCCGCCGTGATCGGTGTGGGCTGCATCTGTATCGGCGATCCGGATGTGTCGTGGCTGTGGATCTTCGCACCACTGGCTGTTTTCGTGCTGCTGCTGCGGCTGCATGAGCCCGTCGTCAGGAAACTTCGTCGCGCCGAAGCGTCTCAGCAATACTACATCGATTCGTTGGCTCGACTTGCCGGTCTGTGGAAGAATGCAGCCAGCGACGGATCGCGATTCATCGACGCTCAGCATCTTTGGTCGTCGGACCTGGATATCTTCGGAACGGGCTCGCTGTTTCAAAAGCTAAATCAATGCCGCACGCTGCCTGCGAAACGCAAGCTCGCCGGCTGGCTGACAGAAGTGCCTACGGCGGAGGTGATTACAGAACGACAACTGCAGGCGGAATCGTTGCGTGAGCATCTGGACCTGCGCGAACGACTGGCCGCCATCGAAACCGACGTCGACTGGGCGGCCGCTGAAAAGACGCTTCAAATCTGGCTGACTCAACCCGCCGGAAAATTTCCGAAATGGACATTGTGGGCTGCTCGCCTGGTTGGAGCCGCTTCGATTGTGGTGGTGAGTCTGGCGATGGCGGGCGTGGTGAGTATCACGTACATCCTGCTGATGCTGATGTTGCAGGGGCCGTTTGTGGTGATCAATCGTCACCGCATTAAGTCTGTGATGGACGAAGTGGATGACGTCGACAAAGCTCTGCGACAGCTTGCAGAGGTAACTCAGCAGTTCGAAACGTATCCGCTTAACGAAAAGAGCCTGCAGCAACTTCAGAATCGATTGACGGCTGACGGCATCATCGCGTCGGAACGAATTCAACAGCTAAGTCGCCTGGTGCAATGGCTTAACAATGCTTTGCGGAACCAGTTTTTCATCCCCGTCGCGTGGGCGCTGGGATTATTCATCCATCTTCCTCATCGCATCGAACGCTGGCGGACGTGTCACGGTCAGCGAGTGACCGAATGGTTGGACGCAGTTACAACGCTGGAGGTCGTGACCAGTATTTCCGGGTTCAACTACGAACAACAAACGTACACGCTGCCGACAATATCTGAAGACGTCAAACACTTCGAAGCGAAAGAGCTGGGCCATCCGTTGCTGAACCCGTCGGAATGCGTTCACAACAACGTATCGCTCACCGAACAACAACCACTGATGCTGATTAGTGGATCGAACATGTCCGGTAAAAGTACGCTGCTGCGTTCGGTGGGAACCAATCTGGTACTCGCCTTCTGCGGTGCTCGTGTGAATGCGACGTCTCTAAACGCCTTCCCATTTCAAATCGGAACGGCCATGCGCGTCAGCGATTCGCTGCAGGAAGGCCGTTCGCTGTTCTTTACCGTTCTGCAACGTTTGAAGGCAGTGGTTGATCTCGCCAGCACCGAACGCCCGGTGCTGTTTCTGCTGGACGAAATTCTTAGCGGCACCAACTCGCACGACCGCCGCCGAGGTGCAGAAGCGGTGATCAAGACACTCGTCGAACGAGACGCCCTGGGAATGGTCACCACTCACGACCTGGCGTTGACTCGCATTGTCGATTCTATGGATGGCAAGGCGGTGAATATGCACTTTGAAGATCAGGTGGTCGATGGCCACATGACCTTCGACTACCAGCTGCGCGACGGCGTGGTCGAACGCAGCAATGCGATCCAGCTAATGCAGATGATGGGGCTTGACGTCTGACAGACCTTACGGCGTTTCGCCGTTTTCCGGCTGCCCCGCGTTGCCGCCTGAAGATTGCAGTTCTGCATCCACGGGTTGTTGTTGAGGTCGCTGGTGATAGGTTGCGAACTTATCGTCGGCGATTCGGATCAAAGGATCGTCGACCTGAACGATATCACCAACTTTGACATACACCTCCTGAACCAGCCCTTTGTTATCGGCTGAGATCTGATGTTCCGTGCCGTCGGGGAACTCAACCGTGGCCACGACTGTGCCGGTGGGCTCGATCGGATCATCCTTCGTCACAAGAACTTCCTTCACCGTCGCTCGGTTGCTGACATCAGACAAACCACGAGGGACACGAACGGTAGGGCCGATTTCTCGAAGACACAGCACATCACCGGTCGACGAGATCAGAATGATCTGGTCAGTGATCGAATTGTTGAGGTGTACGGCGTACCCTGGCACGGCTACGCGTCCCTGCATTTCCGACGTCGCTCGATCGTATGCCACAAGACGGTTTGTCCGGTCGAGGCCGAAAACAGAAAAGCGGCCAACGGCGGAAAGACTGGTAATTCCATCCACGACCCACTGTTCAACAGGAATTGTCAGCTGCAGCGTCTGCAGCGATACCGTGGGAACTCCCGTGGGTTGCAACGGTTGCTTTTCTGTTGTGAGTTCAATTTTTGCTGGCACCACGGTGCCGTCTCGAAGCAACTGCAGTGTCAGCGTTCCAGGAGCCGCCGCGGCAGTGGCTTGTTGAGCTTTTTCGACAGATTCGATCAGCTCGTCACCAATTCTTACCAGGATATCGCCTTCCTTAAGACCGGCTTCCATCGCGGCAGAATCACGAACGACGCCGGCCACCACAACATGTCTGGTCAGTGTTTCCGTGTCCGAAATCTGTAACGGTGAATCGCTGTCCTGTTCCATCAGCTGCATACCGGTCGACACGCGAATCACTTCGATGGGACGGTTGAACCGCAATGGCAACCGGCTAATGACTTCTTTCGCGACAGTCACTGACGCGGCGGGTGTGCGATTGACGGTTACCAGCAGATCACCGGCCTGAAGTCCCGCCTGATCGGCTGGCGACCCGGGCACGACGGTCGTCACTCGGACACACTGTCCTCCGACACTTAAACCAGCCTGCAACTGAGGATCGATTTCGGCGTCGACCATGCCGGCCCCAATCAGGACTGGTGCCTCGTACAGCGGAATTTCAACAGGTCGGCCCCAGAACGTTTGGGCCGGATCACGTGAAAACTGAGTCAGCGTTCCGTCGACGGCGACGACAAACAAATCGTCGCGGACCGCGATTGGTGCATTCTTCATCGGGCGACCAAGCGGGTACGTCCATTGAACGTCCTGAGCCGGTTGGCCGTCTTCAATCCTGTCCAGGTCCATCAACTCAACACTAAACACGCGATGAGTGTCGGTCATTGCGATGATGCTGGACGACCGGGCGTTGTCAACGATTGCCAGCGGCGCGCTGATCGGCCCCTTCAGAAACAGTTGATACCGCGATGTTCCGCGCTGAACGCCTGACGTGTTGACGACGTGCAGATTTCCTGACTGTGTGGCGAACGCGACAAACTGCAGACCAAGAACTGGCGGATGCACAATCTTTTCGTTGCAGATGAACCGCCATGCCTGTGGAAGTGCGACGCCCGGCGGCAGCGTTCCAAACCGAAACTGATATTCCAGTGTGGCCGTTTCGTAGGCGTACAATGCTCCGCCGGTTATTGGCACATAGAAAATCCCTTCCCCCATCACCGGTGAAGCGGAAGGCTGTCGTGGCAAACGAAATTCCAGCAGCTGAGTGCCTGAAAACTTGTTGTAGCCATAGACCACCGGACCGGCGACGACAATCACGGTGTCCTTGTTCGACACAGCGGCCATCGCAGGTTCGTCACCGCGACCGATTTGAGTCGACCAGAGCTTCCGACCATTTTCGGCGTCGAATGCTGTGAGCATGCCGGACGACGATTGAATGTAGATATTGTTTTCGTCGTTGCTGACGTGAGCCACAACGTCGCGGCGGACATTCAGCACGGCCTGGCTGTTCCAGCGAACTTCCAGCCCCAGCGGATCCAGTTCCTGTGCCGACGGTATGTCCGCCGCCTGAATGAATCCGGGCAGTAAAGTGCACAGTACGGCCAGAGTGAAGTTTCGAACGTCGAAGTTTCGATGCATAGCGAGTTGTCTTACGCGGTCGTTGAGGAAAGCTTCAGCAGATACAGGATCATACCCGCTTAACGAAAGGCAACTCCAGAGTTGTACGCTCGTTTTCGCCGTCCCAGGCAATTCTGGCACGTGCGGTCCGGTTGCGAAAGAGAATCCAATGTTCCAATGGTCAACAAATCTTCGCAATTGGCATCATCGACAGATTCGCCGCCGGCCGCAGCCCCTGCCCGTCTTGCTCTCCCCGCTTTTCAGACGCCCGACGGCCGATTTTGCCGTTCCGGCGATGATTCCTCTTGCTTAACTGCGCCAAACTTCGACAAACTATCTGGAACGCGAGTTTGCTTCGCTTTCTGCCGAATCAGAAATGGAAGGCTGAATAAGCGCCCGAACGCTGCGTTCACTGATCTCCGCACCTCCACACGAGGCCCTGCACCCAATGCGAACTTCTGTCAATTCCTGTCTGTTTTGCCTGGCGACGATGATTGCCGGCACCTGTTCGCCCACTCTGTACGCTCAGGGCCTGATCTTCAATCTGCCGCAGGACGGAACTGGCGTCGAGTATGAGGGCGAAATTGCGTACACGACGGTGCGTCCCGACTTGGCAGAAGGCAAAGAGACGATCACCAAGGCCCGTGAACTGAGCATCAAGTCGGTCGGCCGTGAAAACGCCGAGTGGGATGGGCAGGTTCAACCGTGCCGCTGGATTGAAATCAAGGTCAACACCGGCAACGCGGGCGAAGCCGGAATTGACCCCGGACCTGTGGGTTCGCGAATCTACAAAGTGCTGGTCCCGGAAAGCAAAATCCTGAACGCGTCTTCAGATAACAATGGCATTCCCAACATTATGCTGCCAATCGTCAAAGGTTATCGCCGAAGCGGAGAAGCTCAGGTCCGCCCAATCAGCGCTGAAGCCATCGCCTTTTACCCTACGATTTGTCAGTTGATGAACTATCCCGATCCACAAGTCGTCTCGGCCAGCGAAACGCCGCAAACCAAAGCGGCCAACATGTCGTTCAACTCCCAGCATCTGTTGGGCAAAATCGTGATCGAACGACCGGAAAGCCGGTCCACCAATGAAGCTCATTTTTGGGTGTCAGAAGAAGTGCCCTTCGGCCTGGCTCGCTGGGAAGTCACCGTCACTCGTGAACAAAAAGAATCGACCGCAACGCGAGACAACTTCCAGGAAGTCAGCACGACAACCAGCACAATGTCCGTGCGTAAAGTGCTGCCGGTCGCGGAAAGTGAACTCATCATTCCCCGCTGATCAGTGGAACATAAAGCGTGTTGGAACGACGAAACGTTGTCTGGTTCTGAACCGCCAGCTCTGGATTCTGTCGTTTTCTTGGCCGAGTGTGAATTTGATAGTCACGTGACACTACAGCGTTTCACACTGACTTATGGCCGCGGAAATCGTTTTTTGTCCTACGTGGGCCGGTTTCCACGAGCCAGAAACGCCCGCGACAAAACGTAAATTGCTCTAACGTCGAACCCGAACGGGGCACGTAAACACTCGACAGCGATTCCACTCTCCCGTTTTTCACGGGAGAGATTCGGCTCAACGCACAGATCTTTCTATACGACATCCAATCACTCTGTGTGACTCCCACCACTCAAGATATGTCTTGCTGCGAAGGCATTTCTTTGACGGCTGTTTATGTGCGGAAAAAGTCATCAAGATCATCAGCCAGCAGATCGCCAATAGTGCCGAAGCCGATGTCCTGCCCGGTGGCAAAGAAAAGCCAGTCCATGCTTCTACCGCCGAACAGCAGGTCACGATCATCGTCGTCGAAGACCGACTGACCGGAACCAGTCGCTTTCAGGTAGTTAGTGCCGTTAATGCCGCTGCCCGATGCGTTGAAGTTCGACAGGTTTCGCACGCGAACATCCAGGTCCGCGTCAGAATTCCATTCAGCCAGCAGGCCGCCTAACACGGTTGGATTAACATCGAACAACGTATTTCCGCCGATCAGAATATCCTGGCCGGATCCGCCAAACAGGAAGTCTCGCCCGGTGCCGCCAATGACGATGTTATTGCCGGAACCGGCCCAGATGAAGTCGTTACCTGGGCCGCCCAGCAGTAGGTCGCCGCCTCGACTGCCAACCAAGCGGTCGTGACCGTCGCCCGCATCGACGATCAGCGGCACGGCGAACGTGCCCAGAGCATTGAATCTGTCATTTCCGTCGCCGAGCTGCACGTGGATACTCGTGATCTCTCCGGCATCGAAGTTTTGAGTACCCGCGAACGTCGTCCGCACGCGGTACTTCGAAGTATTCCGCCGATGAAGAATCACGTTGTCCGCCGAACTCGTGCCCACGATGGTCAATACACCGTCTTCAATCCTGACGCCCGGGACCACAGAGTCGTCGTTCACAATTGTGCCCGTCGCGGATGTCTCAGGGGTATTGACGTTCTGCAAGGAAGCGTGCAGCGTGAAATCGACAGAGAACGTTTCGTTTAGCTCGGAAACGGTATCGCCAACGATGTCGACCGTGATGGTCTGCTTCTCCGGCGAGGTACGATCAAAGACTCGTACCTGCGGACCGCCTCCGGCATCTGCCCCGACTACGATGCTGCCGCCGGCGACGAAAATCCCACCTGTGAAGGTCGACTCGTAAGGAATGAAGCTATCCACTTGTGCGGCGTAACTGCCCCCGGAGCTGCCGTCAAAGATGCGAACCTGCGGAGGTCCTCCCGGTCCCGCTCCGATGATGATGTCATCAAAGCCATCATCATTCACATCAGCGGAACCGACCCGGACTCCACCTGTGAAGCCGGGATCGTAGGCAAAGAAGTTTCGCACGGTATCACCGGAGTTGCCGTCGAAGACACGCACTTTCGGCCCACTGCCGTGGCCGGCACCAACGATGACGTCATCCGAACCGTCGTTGTTTACGTCACCTGCTGCCACAAATACGCCGCCGGTGAAGCCCAAATCAAAGGCGAAGAAAGATTTAAGCGGAGGGGCGTCCGTGTCTTGACCGTCGAACACTCGAACTTGCGGCTCGGCACCCGGTCCAGACCCGACAATTATGTCGTCATGCCCGTCGTTGTTGACATCGCCTGAAGCGACTCGCACGCCACCTGTGAAGCCGGCATCAAAAGCAAAGAAGTTAGCGAGAAGCGGCCCCAATGGGTTCGAGCCGTCAAACACTTTCACGTGAGGCCCGCCGCCCGCCCCAGCTCCGGTAATGATATCGGGGGTGCCGTCATTATTGATGTCTCCGGTAGCGACGAAAACACCTCCCTGGAACGATTGGTCGTAGGCAAAGAAGTCCACGACTGCTGGGCCGGTGGAATTCGCCCCGTCTAACACCCGCACGTGTGGACCACCGCCAGGTCCGGCACCGGTAATGATATCGGGCGTGCCGTCGCCGTTGATATCTCCGGCTGCCACCCTGACGCCACCGGAAAAGCCGGGATCGTAGGCAAGGATATCATGTGATTGCGAGCCGGATCCGTTGAAGGCTAACTGGCCATTGTTGGACACGTAATCATTGTCGCCTGTTGTGGCGGTGCCGTCGACAGTCATAAAATCGATGACGACGGGGATATCCGAGGGATTGGAAATCACTGCTTCGAAATTCAGCAGTGTGTTTCCGCTGTCGCCTTCAGCCTTTGCTTCGCCGGAAAACGTGACGTCTGCACTGTCGTCATCGGTGATGACGATGTCGACTGGAGTCCGCGTGCCTTCATAGACGACCATGATGGGGTCGACGCTACGCAGAGACAATGCGACGATTTCAATGGGCACAAATTCCTGTTGCTCAACAAGCGGGTCATCAATGATAGGAATCAGGATCGGAATGACCGTGCCGTTCGGCGTGCCGGCTGGCACCAGGTGCGGTACATCGACAATGCCAAAGTCTGCTCCCGGCAGAGCGACTCCAAGCTGCGGCAGTGGTGGAATCGGAACCGCCGGCGTCAGCAGCTCCAATGTGACATCGAAGGGCAGAGCTCCTGTTGGGTGATTCACAGTCACTTCGATCATCGCTTCGCCGATGTTTTCCGGAATTCTGAGCGGAGGGAATGACAGCGTTGGCGGGACAATGAAGCCCGCATCGATGTCGCCAATAACAAGACCCGGCCCGACGTTTATTAGCCCCGTTTGACCAAACAGATCTGCATCACTGTCGATCGTGCTGTCCAATCCGACCCCGGGGAATGTGACCGCCAGGTCTGGCAGCGGCAGAAACTCGATGAAGTAATCACCGGGCACAGGTAGGCCGAACAGATAATCGCCGTTCGGACCGGTCGTGTTTGTGAACGCAACCAAACCGCCGCGTGGGTCAATCAGGTTGACGCGAGCGTCGATCAGTAGCTGTCCATTTCAGCTTGGAGACTGGTCTTTTTCTGTCGGTTAGATTTTGATACGACAGGTGGATGGACACGGATGTCAGTCAGATCATCGCTGTGGAAGTGAAGCAGCTTGTGCTTAGCCTGCAGCGTGAGGTTGCGGAGCTGCGGGACGAGAACCGGCGGCTGCGTGATCGGATTGAAGAGCTCGAAGGTAAGAACCCCACAGAGCGACTCGACGAGGCGTTTTCGGTGACGGCGGAAGAGAGACGCCGCGCTGAAACGGGCCGCCGAAAAGGTCGCAAAAAACAATCCTCGGCGCGTCGCGGTCGTCGCACAACCGAGCAGAAAGCGGACAACGCCGAACGACGCGAACTCATTCTGCCGGAAGGTTACAACGTCGCAGAGTGCCGTTTCGTTCGGGAACGTTTCGTCTGGAGAGTGATCAACGGCCAAGCCGTGCAGGTCGTCTATGAAATCTATCACGGCCCCAACGGCGAGAAATCCGAAATTCCGGGCGTGTGGCCGCGGTCCGAATTCGGCATTGAAGTTCATATCGCGCTGGCTCGCATTGTGACCATCACGGGACTGTCGATCGACAAGACGTGTGCATTGATTGAATTCTTCTGGAATCTGCCGCTCGGCAAATCCCAGGCGGACGCTCTGTTGAATCAACTGGCACGGCGTTGGGAACAGGAATTCGAATCTCTGTGTGACCTGATGGCGTTCAGTGCGATTGTGCATGCAGACGAAACCAGTTGGAGTATCAACAGCGTGTGGGCTTTTTTGTCGGAGAAGGCGCGCGTGCTGATCTTCGGATGCCGCAAAGACGGCGACACACTGGCTCAGATCCTGTCGAAAGAGTTGTTTGGAGGCGTGCTTGTTTCGGACGATGCGGCCGTGTACCGAGGTTTCAGTCACGCACAGAAATGCTGGGCTCACCTGCTGCGGAAGGCCATCCGTCTGACGCTGCTGAAGCCGGACAACGAAGAGTACCAGCGACTGCTCGACGGCCTGCTGGAAATTTTCTACGCGGCCAAACGCCACGCCGCCGATGGTCGTCTTGGCGATGCCGGTCGTGCGGCGAAGGTCGATGAACTTGATAACACGCTGGCGGCTCTGCTGGTGCGTTACTGCGCCGAGGATTCCGATGTTCGGGCGGCCGACTTCGGCAAGGATTTTGACAACCTGGTCTCAGAACTGATTCGGCTGATGACGGAAGAGGAGTTGTTTTGTTTTGTGACAAGCCCGGCCGCGCCAGCAACGAACAACGAAGCGGAACGCAGTCTTCGCGGCGCGGCCATGGACCGTCGCACAGGTCGAACGAGCAAAACATCGAAGGGAGCCCGTCGCCGCAGCATTCTTACAAGCGTCCTGGAATCGCTGAATCTCCATCTGAAAACACCAACGCTCAGTTCCGTGGTGGCCGAGGTCATGACGTGGCAGCAGGATGGATTCAGTCTGTTTGATCGACTGAAACTTGAAGTCGGCCTGACCTCCGCGCCGCCCGGTCAGTCGCGACTGTCCAAACTCGTCCCCGCCAACTGAACACCACACCTCACGCTGCGCACCACGCGGAAATGGACAGCTACCGTCGATCATCCCCGGTTCGCCATCGTCCTGCAATCCATTGGCGTTAAGGTCGTTCCAGACACGACCCGCGATTGCAGTCGTCGGTTCAGGGGCGTCTGGACATGGATTGCTAAATTGATCAAGCCATTGCTCAAGGATTGATTCAACTTCGTAAAACTGCTGACGCGTCTCATCATCGAATCCTGCGACGACTGATTCATCAACACCTTGAAGAGTTTCAAATTGATCTTGGTTATTTTGGAGCCACGCGGCGAAGCTTTCGTCCCCCAATTGCAGTCGTAGTTGTTCCAGTTGATTTGGGAGTTCAGCCACCTCGATATCGACGGTTCCAATCAAACTTTCGAGTGGTTCGTCGTCAATCACTTTGAAGTCAAACGACTGCGGCGTCACGTCGTTTTCTTCGTTGATGAAGAATACAACGGGATCATCCAGCGTGAGGGGCAGGTCACCTGCGACGATCGGCGCACCACCTGAGTCAATCAGCGCGCCAGCGGCTGGCAAAGTCTCGATGATAAAGGTCAGTGACTGAGTCTCCTCCGGATCACCATCGTCCCCCGTGAGATTGATGGGGAGCTTTAGGTCTTTGAACGTTGTAACCGTTTGCGAGTCGGCCGTCGGTTTATCGTTGACCGAAGTCACATCGATAGTGACAGTGGCGGTCGGGCTTTCGAGCGAGCCGCTGTCCACAACTTTGAAGTCAAAAACCTGCTGTGTTATGTCATTCGGGGCGGTAAGGAAAAATAGTCCGGGATCATCCAGCACAACAGGCAGGTCGCCGGAACTGATCACCCCGCCTCTTGGCAGAATCAGCGTTCCAGTGGTCGGGAGAGTTTCGATGACAAACGTCAGCGGTTGAATCACCTCCGGATCACCATCGTCTCCCGTGAGAATAATCTCTTGCAATACGTCTTCGAAGGCCGTCAGGGTTTGCGGGGCAGCCGTTGGCTGATTGTTGTCGGGGCATGGATTGTTGAACTGATCAAGCCATTGATTCAGCGTCGACTCGATCTGTTCAAACTCCGAATACGCCTGTTCGCCGAACTCATTAATGACTGATTCACCAATGCCTTGAAGATTTCCGTATTGATTTTCATTGTCTTGGAGCAATGCGGCGAAGCTTTCGTCCCCCATTTCAAGTCGCAACTGTTCGAAATGATGCGGGAGTTCGATGATCACAGTCAGCAGCGTGCGGCCTTCGAGTATCTCAACCGGTGTCGCGGCGACCAGTTTCCCTACACTTTGTCCCCGGGTCTGCCTGCGAGATCGCCGACCATGGACAGATCCATCCCCGAAACGCTTCATGCGATCAATTATTGATGAAAGCCACTGAGTCCAACGCACGCAATGCGCGATAGCGCCCGCCGAAACGGAATTCGTTGTGACCAACCACGTCAGAATTGAGTACGTTTTTTGCACAGCTTTCCCCCGGTATTGAATCTTCCGGGCAGGAACTGCCAGCGATCAACTGGCATAACGGTTTCTGACAAGCGGTGTCCGCGAATGATTTCCGGCCCTTAACCGAGTAAGCAGGATGACTACAAGAATGCTGCAAACAATTTTCGGGATTTTTCACATCGCCGCGCTGTCCGTGAAAGCGGCGGGACGAAGTTGCAGGTCCGTTGCGAGACAAAAAAGGCGGGGCATGTGCGACACAAGCCAAGGCCAAAACATTCACTGCTGTATCGACAAGATTCTGCTGCCGCACCGGATTCTCGCGGGGCTCACAGCGTTTCACACTGACTTGTGGCTGCGGAAATCGGTTTTGGCCCTACGTGGGCCGGTTCCCGCGAGCCAGAACCGTCCATAATCAAACGTAAACTACTCTATTCGCAAAGACGGAACAAATTCTTCAGTCTCCGCAGCCGCAGTGGAAGACGCCAACGTGCTTCATTCCAATACATTCACGCGATTCGAAGCTGCGTTTTCGGGAGAACTGGCAGGTAGCGAGCCGGGAGGCTTGCTTGTCCTCCAGCCGCAGCAGTAGATGCCGCAGCTAGGCCAGTATGTGGTTCACTTGCGACGGCAACGAAATTATTTGCTAGCCGTTTAACGCGTCTGCGACATCGGTTCGGTAGGCGGCCATCGCTGGCAGGAATCCGACCAGAGCTCCAAAAACGAGCAACACGGGGAAAAGTACGAATTCGTACGGGTTCACTGCCCAACCGTTGAGCAACAACCCTGTTCGAGCGCTTAGATACGGGGCGCTTAGTACGAACAGCGTGTGTCCCAGCAGCCAGCCGATCAGCCCGCCGCCAAGGCACAGCACGGCGGATTCGGTCAACACGATTGCGAACACACTTTCTCGTCGAGCTCCCAGTGCTCGCATGATACCGATCTCGCGTTTGCGATCTGACATGCTGTTATAGATACTCACAAAGATGCTGATTCCGGAAACCACAATCACCATCGCCGTCAGCACCATAAACATCTTCTGAATGTTGCCCACGAAGTTAGTCATTAGCCGCTGAATGGGCCGAATGGGATTCACCGCCATCGCCTTGTTTCCATCCCTCAGTTTATGTACCAAATTAACGGCGTTGAAAGGCGATTTGGTACGCACATAAATCGCGGTGATTTGTTTCATGGCCTCAGGTGTATCCAAACCGTAGCCCATTGCCGGGTCGCCGATCTGTTCACCTTTCCTACGCCGCGCACGAAGTTCGTCAAGCTGAGCGAAAGCTTCATCGCGCCGTTCCGGGTCGTCGCCGTAGAACTGCTTCAGTGAGTCCCAAACCTCGTCAATCGGCTTTTGATGACCTTCCAGCGTGTAAACGGCTTCGAGGTTCAAAAACACGCTGCGATCGTTGGGCGTGCCCGTTTGCCGAAGCACGGATACGATTGTGAACATCTCATCATGTTCGTCTTCGCTGTCCGCACTGCCATGCACAATGCTGAACTGATCACCCACCTTCCAGTTGTTGTGTCGCGCGACCTGAGAACCAATCACGGCATCATAGATACCTTCCAGTTGCTTGGTGCCCGGCTGGTCTTCAACCTGAAACTTCTGACCGGGCGTGTAGTCGTTCAGAAAATACTCATTGGTCGTGCCGACAATCGGAAACGCTCCGTCCTGCGGCCTGGTAAAGTCGCCGAATGCCAGCGGAATTGCGATCTCCACTTTAGAGTCCTCACGAAGCTCTTCCAGGTACATGTACGGCAGGTTCGCGATCGGTGGCTGAATGCGGTACACGGAACTCAGCACTAATTGCAGATCACTTCCCTTCGCACCCACGATCAAGTCGTAAGCGATCGCTCGCTGATTGAACGCGGTGTCCAAAGCACCGGCCGCGACCAGCACGCCGACCATCAACATCACGCCTAGCGCGACGCTTAGAGCGGTCAATGCCGATGCCAACCAACGCTGTTTTACGCTTTTCCATGCAATCGTCAGAAGGTTCATGCCGATGCCTCCTGAGGACTCGCTTCCGGCTTATTGAAGTCGGACAACCGGTCGACTCGTTCAAAGGTATTAGCCACTTCCATCGCGTGCGTCACCATTAGCAGAGTCACACTGTTTTCTTTGCAGGTGTCTTTAATCAAATTCAGAATCAAATCCTGGTTGCCGGGGTCCACATTCGCCGTCGGTTCGTCGGCCAGCAATAGCGCTGGCTTGTTGGCTAAGGCTCGAGCGACCGAGACTCGCTGCTGTTCCCCCACCGACATCCGCTGCGGCGTATGGTTCATGCGACTGCGCAGGCCGACTCGATCCAGCAATGTGATCGCGAATTCCCGGTCGACTCCGCGCCCGGAGAACGACATTCCCAGCAACACATTTTCCAACGCAGTAAACGCTGGCAACAGGTTGAAGGTTTGAAATACAAAGCCAATCTTCGCGGCCCGGAAGCGGTCACGGACGGCTTCCGGCAACTTCGCAATATCCCTGCCGTCAACCACTACCTGGCCGCTGTCCGGCGCGAGGATTCCGGAAATGACGTTCAATAGCGTCGTCTTGCCGCCCCCACTGGAACCGACCAAAGCCGCCTGTTCTCCCTGTTCAAGCGCATAACGATCAATGCCGAGTACCGGAAGGCGATGGCCGTTGGGTTCTTTGTAGGACTTGCGAACGTTTTCGAGTAGGAGTGACATACGAAGCTACTTGTCCGACTGGAATTGATAAAGCTGGCCGAATGTCGTGGTGAAGTAGATCTCGCCCGCTTCGTCTTCACCGAAGCTCATCACCGGCAACTTATCTCCTGTCAGCGTATAGTTCGCCACGGTCTTAGAGCCGTCATGTTCCAACGCCCATAGCAGGCCGGAGACGTAATCTGCGTAAACGTATTTGCCGACCAGTTCCGGCACAGCCTTACCTCGATACACGCTTCCGCCGGTAATCGACTTACCCACAGAATGGTGGTACTCCCAAATCGGATCGACAAATTTATCCGTATTTTCGTCGTCCCCATCGGGGCGGAACCAATGCTTCGCTTCGCGAATGTTCCAGCCGTAGTTGCCGCCTTTTTCGATGATGTTGATTTCTTCCCATAGGTTTTGACCAACATCGCCCGCCCACAGCTTGCCTGTTTCCCGGTCAAACGACATTCGCCAGACGTTTCGCAGACCATAGGCATAGATTTCCGGCCGAGCCATCTCTTTTTCGCCACGGCGGTTCACGACAACTTCATGACCGATAAACGGGTTGTCCTTCGGAATCGCGTAGTTCTTTCCGTCGTCTTTGTTGTCAACGTCGATTCGTAGCATGGAACCCAGCAGAGTACGTAGATTTTGGCCGTTGCCGTTCGGATCGTTGGCGCTGCCGCCGTCGCCCAGTCCAACGTAAAGAAAGCCGTCTGGTCCAAACCCAATAGTGCCGCCGTTGTGGTTCCAGAAGGGTTGAGGAATTCGCATGATCTCCTCTTCAGATGCCGGGTCAGCCTTATTCTTATCGTCATTAGAAACCGTGAAGCGAGAAATTACCGATGTGTGGTCTGCCGATGCCGTTGTGTAGTAAAGAAAAAACTGACCGTTCTTTTTGAAGTCAGGATGAAATGCAAATCCCAACAGGCCTTCCTCATTCTGGTTGTCCTTGTAGGTGACTCGACTATCCACATCCAGAAATACGTCCGCTTCTTCCACATCTGCGTCGTTAGGAAAAACCTTGATCACGCCTTTTTGTTCGGCCACAAAGACGCGATCGGAACCATCGTTGGCGTGAGTCACCACGATGGGACGATCAAAGATCAGGTTCTCAAACGCGCGAGTGGCGCTCACGGGCAGAGCACCTTCTTTGACGTCGTCACTTAGGCAGACATTTGATAGCGAGGTCGCGAGCAGCGAACTAACAGCCACGGTGGCCAGCAGTGTTTTCACAGTTTTCTCCGAGTCGGTGCAGGGTGAGGAATTTGCACGGCTTGACGTGCGTACGTCTGATAAAGCGTTGCTGCGGGAAGAATTCGTACTTTTGATGATGCGTACGATGGACCTCCTAAGCCGGTGGGCCGCAGAATACGCAGATTAGTTCTCGTTGATTGCGAATTCAATCCGGTCGCCACAGCGCAACCTCACGCGCTCCTTGATTCACCAGCGTATAGCGATCACTCGCCGGTTTGCCTTGGTAAGTGTGTGTGCACAAGCAACTAGTGGGCGACGGAACTTACTTTTCGAATCCTATCCGCTCTGCCGCCCGGACCGCGTGCACGAGTTCGCCCCACCGGACATTCCACCACATCACCGGCTGACAACCGCCGTGCTGAGCCCATCAGGATCCGGGCAGCTGCACTTCCTCCGTAGAGGGGTGGCGGCAGATTCTGCCGGTTTGTAGAATCCCGGCTGCTCGTCCTTTGGTTCAATTGGCTTTCGGAATGGATTCCACCGCACAACAGGATTACCTCACGACCACGCCGGCCTGGCCTTCGCCCGCACCGCGCGAAAGCTGTGTCGAACCGCCAGTCGACACGCTTGCTTTGTCCGAGCGGCTGGCTGAACTTCAGCAACGCTCGCGCAAAGAGCTGCGGCGACTCTTTCACGAGCTACCTGTGCCGTCGCTCGACGAAATCGAAGGTGAGTACCGAGCTGTCCTACTGGATCAAGGCCATTGGTTCGCCAACCTGCTGACTCGAGCGTTCGTCAATCGTGGTGGCTATTGGATCGGAAAAGCATTTCAGCCAGCATCCGAAACAGGAGGCTACGGTTACAACATCTTTCGCACTCGCCGAGGCGTGCGACGTGCGTTTCGAATGCATACCTATCTGACCGCAACGAATGCCAAACCAAAAGAGCAGTTCACCATTGAATATGGCGAAACTAATACAGGCACCGTTGGTACTATCCATGACGAAGTACGCCGTGTCACTCCTGGACTATACCTGGGCCTCGGATCAGTTCACCTACTTGGTGGCCGAATCTTCAGACGCCCACGGAAAGTGCTATTCGCATTGGCCGGTCCGGTAGCCGACTTCCGGCAGGAGGCATCAGAGCAGGATGTCTTCGATGCAGACGAAGTGTTTCCCCCATTGGTATAGATTCAGCGAATCATTCCTGAGATCACAATGGCAGAAGTACAATAGTAAGTTGTCTTCGGTCGTAGTCATTTTTAGTATGCCCGCCATATCTGTTTGTCCAGTCTAAACCAGGAAACACCAATGGCGAAAAAAGTTAACAAGACTCAGCTGATCAAAGAAGAGCTCACAAAGAACCCGGATGCGTCACCGATTGACGTTGCAGCGAAGCTGAAAAGTCACAAAGTGACGCCGCAGTATGTCAGTTCGGTCAAGTACCACATGATCCACAAAGATGATGCCCCTAAGACGAAGAAAAGAGGAGCGTCGGCCAAGAAGAAAGTTAGAAAGCCAAACCGAGCAGATATCAGCCTCAGCGATCTTGTCGCCGCAAAGGAATTTGCAGAATCAGTTGGCGGAGTCGACACCGCAAAGGCAGTTCTCGATGCTCTATCAAAACTAAGCTAACAGCATTCCAAAAGAACCCTCTCGATAGCATCTTCGACGAGGGTTTTTCTATGCGCAGAAATTACTATCAAACCCCCAACAATAAACCCCGCCCCGCACTCCCAGCGACGCCTCCTGCCAATCACACCCCAATCACGGTCGCCACCAGAGACACGCGCCATAGTACCAATCATGGCAAAGCTGGAGCTAATCAATTCGATAGCGAACGGTCGCGCGAACAAACGTCCCACACCAACCACGCTCACTTCGAATTCGCCTCATCAATCCAACCGCCTCGGCTTCCAGGATGTGCTGCACTTCGCTGATTCGCGTGCGGTATCAGTATCGCATTGAGCTTCGACCTGGCGCCCGTGTCACGAAAGCACCAGCGGCCCGTCGCTGAAGAACAATTGCCTCGTACGGGATATTGCGGCTGCAACGCCATCGTAGGGCAAGGCTGGCAATAGGACTCCTCCGCGAGCAGAAGGCGGTTCTCGCGAAAAGTGAGAAAACGTCGAAAACGTTGTGATCAGCGGTTGTTCGTGGCTTAACCGCCGCTAAATTGATGAGACTGAGTCTCAGTGTCACTGCAAGGGGTTCAGTCCGAGGCCGCAGCAAGCCAAATTTGTGGGCGTTTCTTGACGCCCCTTCGCTTCCACGCATAGCCAGCCACGCTCGGGATCTGATTGACCGTCACACAGGGTGTCGGTCTCAAATTCAACGAGTCTGTCTATCCAAAGGAAGACCATCATGCGCGCCCACGCACGGAGCCAGCGCGGCTTCACGCTGATCGAACTGCTTGTCGTCATTGCGATCATCGCCATCCTCGTTTCCCTGCTTCTGCCTGCTGTGCAACAGGCCCGCGAAGCGGCTCGGCGAACTCAGTGCAAGAACAATCTCAAGCAGATTGGCCTCGCATTGCACAACTACCACGACGTCTACAGCACGTTCCCCAACGTCAATGCGAATAGCACACTCAGCGGCGGAAGTCTGTTCACATCGATTCTGCCGATGATCGATCAGGCCAACAGCTACGCGCTGTACGACTTCAACAAGATCAATAGCGACCCCGACAGTGTCGCCGTGACCGGTCAGACGATTTCAGGCTACCTTTGTCCGTCATCGCCGATGAGGCGACAGGTGCCGAGTTGCGACACTGATAACGGTCGAGCCCCAGGCAACTACGCGGCCTGTATTGGAACTCAATCCTACAATCCGTATTGGGCCTACATTCCTGGTACACCGCGTCCGACTTTAGACGGAGCAATCGTGTATACAGACAGCACTGCCGGGAAAACGAAATTCCGTGACTTCACAGATGGCACAAGTACAACGCTGATGATCGGCGAAACGGCTTACAACCTGCCGGACTATAAATTCACGTCCGGAAGTTGTGCCGGCGATTCGCGGTATTCATTCACGTACTGGTCCGTGCCGTATCCCGGTTCGACTGCCTGCTCAACCAACGACGGATTCAACCCGCGCGACTACAAAGACGACGGCGTTTACGATGCCGCGTGGATCAACACGTTTCGCAGCGATCATCTCGGCGGCGTGCAGTTCACTTTGGCTGATGGCTCGGTGCACTTCATTTCTGAAAACATCGACGCCGGAGTTCTTGATGGACTCGCTAGCCGCAACGGAGGCGAGGTGATCGGTGAGTTCTAATCGCATCCCTCTAAAACGACCTGCCACAAGTTCGCGTTTGCTTGTGCTGATTCTAAGTGCAGCAGTCGTCGGATGTGGTTCGAATTCAAAAGGCCCCAGGCGAGTCGCAGCGAACGGCATCGTGAGTTTAGACGGGCAGCCGTTGGAGAACGGCACGATTCGTTTCATCCCGACGGGTGGCACAGAAGGTCCCAAAGTTTCGGTCGCGATCATCAACGGATTCTTTCAGTTTCCACAAGAGGTTGGGCCCGTTGTTGGGCATCATCGAGTCGAAATCGAAGCGCCGGAGGCTGGCGAATTCGCATTGGATGACGAAGAGGCTTTGCAACGCCTGCAGCAGCAGGGACGCAAAGCGAAGGTCGAAGTGTTGCGAATTCCTGCGGTCTACAACAAGAACAGTCAACTGACGGCAGACCTCAGTGAAGCCGGGCCCAATGACCTGGCGTTCGAATTGGTCTCCAGGCAAACGACAGAGCGAATGTGATCACGTAGCAGCGCCTCTCCGAGACGCTGAACAGAGTAGGAGAGACTCGTCTGCGTGTTTAAGGTGGATTCTTATCTGCCGGTCGCTCAAAACAACCAACGGTCGAGGCCGATCGCAAACAGGTCCGGGATTTTAGCGACGAGCGGTTTCGATGGCGCAGTCTTATCCCGGCCGTGCGTCACTACTCATTGCATAGACACGGCGTGACAGCCGGTTCGATTCGTCCAATTTTCAAGCATGCCGTAACAATGCCATTCGCCTTTTGTTTCGGCTTAACCATTTTTCACTAACACAGAAAGTTCACGAGCATGAAGACTCTATTCACGACTGCGATGAGCCTGCTGATCGCGTCAACAGCCCCCGCGCATTTTATCTGGCTGGCTCCTGTCGAAAGCGGTGGGCAGACCAAAGTGTGCGTCTACTTCGGCGAAGACGCCACCGACGACAACGCTGACTACCTGTCGCGCGTGAGCGGTGTCACCGTGTCAAAAATCACGGGCACTGACGATGCCGTCGCTCTGAAACTCACGAAGACCGACGAATCGATTTCCACAACGATCAACGCCAAAGACAATAGCGTCTATGTGACGTCACATGACCTGGGCGTGATGGATCGTGGCGATTCTAAGTTTCGTTTAAAGTACTATGCCAAGACCGGTCCGGACGCTTCGTCTGCCGCCTGGCAACAGGCAGTTGCCACTGACGACATCGCTCTGGACGTTGTGCCGAAACTACACAGCGGCCGAATCACGGTGAAAGTTTACTTCAACGAAAAGCCAGTAGCCGGAGTGCAGGTCAAAGCCGCTCGACCAGGTGCCGACGACATAGAAGCAGAAACCGATGCGAAGGGCGTCGCGTCCTTCGACGTTGCTGATGCGGGGCTGTATTCTATTCGGGCTCGACACATCGAAGCCAAAGCGGGCGAAGTGAAGGGCAAGAAGTATCCGGAAACGCGCCACTATTCGACCGTGGCCCTGATGGTTCCGATGTCTGCTTCAACGGTCGCGAAACCGGCATTCCAGAACATTCCGCAGCCAGTGACCAGCTTCGGTGCCGCAGTACTGAACGATTCCCTCTACCTGTACGGAGGCCACACCGGCAGTGCGCATTCTTATTCGAAAACGGAGCAGGGACGTCAGCTGATGAAGCTGAATCTCAAGTCTGGCGAATGGGACAAGCTGGCCGAAGGGCCGGGCCTGCAGGGATTGGCCCTGGTCGCTCATGGGAAAAAGCTGTATCGCATCGGCGGTTTCACAGCAATGAATGAAGAAGGCGACGACCATAAGTTGGTCTCGCAAGACTACGCTGCGTGCTTCGATCCCGCGACCAGCACGTGGTCAGATCTTCCGGCTTTACCCGAACCACGTTCGTCTCACGATGCGGCTGTCGTTGGAGACAGCATTTATGTGGTCGGCGGCTGGGCGATGACCGGCGAAGGCGACCACGTATGGCACGACACTGCCTGGAAGATGGATTTGACAGCCGACGAATTGAAATGGGAAGCCATCGCATCGCCGCCGTTTCAGCGTCGAGCGATCGCGGCAGCCGCTCATGATGGCAAACTCTACATCATCGGTGGCATGCAATCGGAAGGTGGACCGACGACGAAGACAGCCACTTACGATCCGGCCACGAACGCCTGGTCCGAAGGCCCGGAGTTGTTCGTCAAAGCCGATCCCAAGCCCAAAGACGGTGAGAAGCCACAGCGCAGCATGTCGTCCGGCGGCATGACGGGTTTCGGAGCATCCGCCTTTGCGACGGGCGGTTCACTGTACGTAACAACTGTGCAGGGTACATTGCAGAAACTGTCACCAGACGGATCAAAATGGGAAGTGGTTTCCGAAGACGTGACGCCACGATTCTTCCATCGTCTGCTACCGTTGAACAGTCGGCAACTGGTGGTTGTCGGGGGTTCAAACATGAGCATCGGCAAGTTTGAAGAAGTCGAAGTGATTGATGTGGCAGAGGGAACATAGTCGTCTAAGGTCATGCCGCCTTTCGCCAATTGTTGTGGAAGGCGGCGATCTATCCCGAGCAGTCAACTTCACAACTTGGTACTGAACGCCGTTTGCGATACCAGACAGCGATACCCACACAATGGCCTTTCATTTATTTTCAAGTCAAGCCGCAGCTCATGAAACACCTTGCCTCACTTCTCGTCGCTTCAACCATTGCGGCCACAGCATTCGCCAACGACGCATGGACGTCTTTCCAAAACGGCGGCAACGTTGCGACCGCAACACCGAGTGAAGTGTCGCTCGGCGATATCCAGTGGCAAACGGAATTCACCGGCTACGGCCAATCGTCGCCAGTCGTGTGGGATGGCAACGTCTATATCACGACGGTGCAAGGCGATAATAAAGACAAATGCCATGTCACTGCTTACAGGCTCGACGACGGCACTCAGCTGTGGCAGCACACACTGGCCAACGCCACGCCAGCGGAGAGCAGCAACTACATCAGCAAAGCGGCTCCTTCCCCCGTGACGGACAAAGACGGCATCGTGTGTTTTTTCGAAGGCGGCAACGTCATCGCGTTGACGCACAAAGGCAAAGTTCGCTGGGAACGCAACCTCGTCGAAGACTATGGCGACCTGAAGGCTCGCCACGGGCTGTCGTCGTCGCTCGAACAGGACGATGATTCAGTGTTCGTTTGGGTCGAACGTTCTGACGATCCGTACATTGCCAGCCTGAACAAACAGTCAGGCGAAACCGAATGGAAATCGAAGGGGCTCGGAGCCACTGCGTGGTCGAGTCCCCGTTTAGTGCCAGTCGACGGCGGTCAGCATCTGGTGCTGAGTGCCATCGGAAGCCTTGCTGGTCTGGCCCCGGCTACCGGCGAACGATTGTGGACCTTCGACGGCATTAGTGGAAATTCCACACCAACGCCGATGCCTTTGGGTAACGGGCGATTCCTGATTGGAGCAACTATTGGCCGTGGCGAATCGGGTGGCGGGCGAGCTGCAGAATCCAACGGCGTCGTTCAGATTCAAAAAACAGACGACGGCAAGTGGTCGGCCGACTATGCATGGAAAGCCAAGCGAGCGACCAGTTCATTCGGTTCGCCGATCGCTCATAACGGCGTCGCAATGTTCGTGAACCGCGAAGGCGTGCTGTACGGGCTAAATGCCGAAACAGGTGACGAACTATTCGCCAAGCGGCTCAAAGGCAGCACTTGGGCGACACCAATTGCGATGGGCGAGCAAGTATTGTTCTGTGAAAAGGATGGCAAGATCGACACTCTCTCGAATATCGGTTCCGCCCAAAAGCTGAGCACCTGGGACAATCTTCCGGAACCATCGAAACCTGATCCACCGGCAGAAGCCGAAAATGAAGGCCGCGGCGGCCCGCCTTCCGGTCCCGTACTGTACGCGGCCGTCGTTACCGGCGATCGTCTGCTACTGCGACAAGGCGACCGGTTGTTCTCCGTGGCCTTGAAGCATCAATAACTGTCGCTTCGCCAGCGACCGCCAATCGCCACCAGCAACGAGACCTGTTCACGAGCATGCCAATTGCCGCTCACATTGCCGTCGGCCTGAAATTTTCGGGGAACGTTCGCCGCCAAGAAACTCTCGAACTAACGTTCGAATTTCTTTCAAGGCAGCCAACAAATCTTCTCATCATCCGCAACACTAACGCTTTCCGAAATTTTCTTCAGCCATTGGCGGTCCGCGGCTGGAAATGAACAGAAATCCCGATATGGTTTCGCGGGCTTGGCGGTGACAGTCGTCTGCTTCATCAAATGTTGCAGCAGTTAACCCGCATAAGCGGGAACCACAAGGTCGTAAAAACCTAGTGTTTTCATTAACCAGAGGGCGTAGCTCAGTTGGTAGAGCAACGGACTTTTAATCCGTAGGTCCAGGGTTCAAGTCCCTGCGCCCTCACTCTTTCTAAAGCTTTGAAGCCAAAGCCTTTAGCACGTTTAGCTCCCCAGTCTTCAGCTGGGGAGCTATTTTTTTGTACTCTCCGTTAATCTGGCACGAGCGGGCGGTGGCGTGGGGAAGAAAGCTTGGCCGTGATTTCAGCCACGACTCTGTGAATGGAACCCGGCTCGGTCATTGAGGCGGGGACCTGTTTGCCGTTCATTGGGAGCTGCGTGAGCATTGTAAGCGAATCGATGCTGACATGTTCGCAGGTGGCGAATTCTTTGGGCGTCGTTCTTGCTGGCTGCGATTTTAACAGTGAACTCAGGCTTCGTAGCGAGGATCGTTAAGTGGGTATGATCGCTTTCGATGCCGTGCCTTAACTTATTCGCTGCTGGCGGTCATCTGGGGCGTGTTCGGCCATCGGACTCGGCCTTTCGATAGGCTGCGGAAAGTTGCTCTGCGATTACCGGATGGTCGTTGATGACGTTGGTCTGTTCGCCGGGGTCTTTTGACAGATCGTAGAGCTCGTTGCCTCGGTCTTCGTCGTCGCCGTAGCGAACAATCAGCTTCCACTGCTCGCTACCCACCGCGACGGCACTGTCTTTGCCGTTGCCCAGAATGAAAATGGCTTTCCGTCCGACGATTTTCTCTTCCCGGCCCAGCAGCACAGGCAGCAGGCTGAACGAATCTTCGGCGGCGTCCGAAGGTAGTTCCTGTCTGACGATGTCCGCCGCTGTGGCGAACAGGTCGGTCATCGTGATCATTGCCGCCGATGAGGTTCCCGGTTCAATACGGTCTGGCCAGCGAGCAATAAACGGAATGCGATGACCGCCTTCGTAGGAATACCCTTTGCCATCGCGCCACAGGCCCCAGTTTTTTGGTCCATCCGGTTCGTTGCACTCACCGTTTTAACACTCAGTGCCGTTTTGTCTATCTAACCCCGTGGTCCAAATATTGGGGTCTACTTCACCGGGCAGTAGGCACCCGGTGCTTGTTGTACAACCTCACGTACCGATAGCCATGTTACCGAGGCAGTAGTTCGGTATCGATGGCACCCTTGGTTTGATCAGCCCGTCACGATTGATCGAGCGATCGTACGTCGTGATCGCGGAGCTGTCTATTTGTGTCGTCCTGCCGACGTGACGGACGGAAAGTTTCGTGAAGTTCCGCAGTGGATGTTGAATCAGTCTGTATGCTGCGTCATGCAGCTACGCGACGAACCCTGCGTTTCAATATCAGCACTATTGAATCTTTCAGCACTGCTGCGGGACGCCACAGCGGGCGATGAGTTTCTGATAGATGTTCAGCATTTCCAATCTTCTCAGGGAGATGCTGATGCCACAACCCAGAACGAAACCGACAACACAGCTTGATCTGTTTGAAGTGAGTCCGCCCCGGCCGCGATGGAGTGATCTGCCCAGCGAGACTCGGGAAGAAGCGACCCGATATCTGGCGGAACTCGTTCGTCATCATGCTGAAAATCTCAACAGCGGAAAGGAGTCCGAAGATGAGTGAAAAGATTGAAGCCATCCATCTTCAGCGGAAAGCCGTTCTTTACATTCGTCAGTCGTCGCCGTTTCAGGTGCTTCACAACGAAGAAAGCCGCAGGCTGCAGTATGCCATGCAGCAACGGATGCGTTCACTGGGATGGAAAGACATTGAAGTCATCGATGAAGATCTGGGGCGCAGCGCGTCCGGCAGCGTTGTTCGATCGGGATTTGAACGCATGGTCGCCGATGTGTGCCTCGGGAAGATCGGGGCCGTTGCTGCACGAGAGGTGTCGCGGTTTGCTCGCAACAGTCGTGAATGGCAGCAACTGGTTGAAGTGTGTCGAGTCGTGGACACGTTATTGATCGATCAGGAAACGGTCTACGCTCCTCGCCGGAGCAATGACCGACTGTTGCTGGGACTGAAAGGAAGTTTGAACGAATACGAGCTGGACCTCCTTCGTCAGCGATCCGTAGAAGCTCGGCGTGAAAAGGCGCGCCGAGGAGAACTGATCATTTCGGCACCGGTCGGATATCTGAAAACGGGAACGACTCGAGGCAAAGATCAGCGCATTGAGAAAGACCCGAATACTCGCGTGCAACAGATGATCAATCTGGTGTTTCGCAAGTGCTTCGAACTGGGGAGTGCACGGCAAGCTTTGATGTGGCTTCTGGAAGAAGATCTGCAGATGCCGACACGAGACAAAGCCGGAGTCCTGAAGTGGAAGCGTCCGACATACGGGATGGTGTACCAGATCCTGACTCATCCGGTGTACGGTGGGGCGTATGCGTATGGCCGAACCGAACATCAGCCATCGTATGAAGGTGGATTCGTTGATTCAAAAACACGGCGGCGCAGTCGCGAAGAATGGATCGCATTGATTCCCGAACATCACGAAGGCTATGTATCGTGGGAGGAGTTCGAACGATTGCAGGATTTGATTTCGTCAAACAATCTGCGTTCCGGGCGAGGCGCTGCTCGAAAAGGTTCGGCACTGTTGTCGGGAATGCTGGGCTGTCAGCAATGTGGACGGCGACTGGCCGTCGCGTACAGCGGAGTCGGAGCGAAAGTGCCACGTTACTGCTGCCACCGAGGGTATCTGGACAATGGCGAAGCCAAGTGCATCGCATTCGGTGCCACGTCCGTTGACATCGCCGTTGCAGAACAGATATTCCGTGTTGTTGCTCCTGCCGCTCAAGAGGCCGCCATGCTCGCTCACCAGAAAACAACCGAACGTGACAACGAAATCCTTCAGGCACTGGAAGGGGAACTTAAGTCTGCTCGTTATGAAGCATCGCGTGCACAACGTCAATTCGATGCAGCTGACCCGGAAAATCGACTTGTCACCGAGGAACTGGAACGAAGATGGAATGCGTCGATGCAACACGTCAGCGACGTCGAAGCACGGATCGATCAGCAGCGAAATGACAGATCTTCAATCGACGATCCTGATTTGCAGGGTCTGATGGCAGTCGTGGCTGACCTTGACGCAGTCTGGAACAATCCTGATGCTGACATTCGAATCAAGAAACGCATCGTTCGGACTCTGATCCGCGATATCGTTGCGGATGTCGACAACGACGTGAGCGAAGTCATTCTTACAATCCACTGGGTTGGTGGTGTGCATACCGAACTGCGACTTCCCCGCCGTCGTCGCGGAAAATCGACAGCCACGACAGCCACGACAGCCACGTCAGCAGAGGCCGTCGATGCTGTCCGGTCACTCGCACGAATCTGTTCCGACGATCTCATCGCCGGACTGCTCAACCGCAACGGGTTACCAACGGGACGAGGAAACCGGTGGACTCGAGAGCGGGTCACATCGATGCGGAACTACCACAAGATTGCCCGCTGGACTGCACAGGCTCAATCTGATCAAGGCTGGATGAACCTAACCGACAGCGCAAAACATCTTGGCATCAGCACGCGGACACTCAGACTGGCGATTGAACGAGCCGATATCAAAGGTCAACACCCGCTTCCGGACGGACCGTGGATCATCAATCGCAGCGAACTGGAGACGCCAGCGGCAAAGGCCGTTGTCCGGAAGGCAAAAACTCGAAACCGCAACCCCGCGGTACCAGATCCCAAACAGCAATCCCTTGAGTTTTAACTCAAATAGAACAAAGGTGCATAATGAAACACAGTTGTAGTAGACGAGCGAATCGCGGACCAAAATAGATGTGCTTACGGAAACTTGGAAGCCACGCAATGGAAATTGCATGAATGTACCATTCCCGCCTGCGGTTCAGGTTCGGTGATGCCCTGGGCAAAGCATTTGTTCGCACATTGCCTTTGGTTTTCCAACTCCGCCAGATTTTACTGATGGTCACCACTGGCACTTCTGGTTTTCAGAACCTGGAACACAATCTAATTCGTCTGTCCCAGGCTGATTTCGTGTACGTTTACGAGATTGAGGACGGCGCCGCGTCTGTCGCTTACGCTGACGTAGGGGAGGATTTTCATGAGGATGGCCTCACCTTTGGCATTGGTCACTTGAGCCGTGTAGCTGCGGTCTGACCGAACGACTTCCTGAAGTAGCTCGTCCAGATTCGTGATTTTTAGGTTGTGAGCGAAGTTGTCCAGTCGCCTGCCGATGTCGTGGTCGACCAGGTTGAAGTAGTCCGTGGCTGCCTTCGTAAATTTGCGAATCCTGAGATCTTCGTCCATGAAAACGATACCGATGTCGGTACTGCTGAGCAGGTTTTCCATGTCTTCAGTGAGCTCATGAAGTTCCGTGATCTTGCGGTGGTTTTCTGAGTTTACGGAGTACAGTTCTTCGTTGACGCTGTGCAGTTCTTCATTGGTACTCTGAAGTTCTTCGTTGGAAGCGACCATTTCTTCATTTGTGGATTGCAACTCTTCATTGCTGGTTTCCAGCTCTTCGATTGTGGCGCTCAAACTTTCCTTGGCGTAGATCAATTCGGATTCGATGGCTTCGTAATCCGCACCACGCCCCCGAGCGAATTGCACCTCTTCAGTAAGCGTTTTTTGAGGCTTCTGGGGGTCACAAAACTCAACAAACCACACAAAATTCTTAGACGAATCACTGCGCAAAGAGCGCACGGTCACGTCGATTTCGACCGTGCCGTCAGTGACGGGAAACGCTACGTTGCGAAGAACGAAACGTGTTTCCTGATCCTTCTGAGCGCGAACCAGTGCTGCTCCAATCGTTGTGCGAGCTTCACCTTCCAGAAGGCGCATGATGTTTCCTGTAAAACGCCCGGTGGCGCTTTTGAGGAATCGGTATCCGTTTCCAAAGACGTGCAGAACATTTCGGCTTTCGTCCAGCAACAGTCCACATTCGACGAATTCGTTTAGCAATAAATCGTAAGCTTCCAGCAGGCCTGTGAAGCTGAGCTGTTCGGGCTTGTCGCGATTGAGAATGTTGACCAGGCGGCGCGGCCCGCGAGCGATGGCCTGCGTGATATTGCCGGGATCGACAGCCAACCCCGGCAGGCTTCGAAGCTTGCGGAAGATTCGCCACGTGCTGTCAATCGTTTCGAATTCATCCTGAAGTTTGCCAGGCGTCTCACTGGCCCCCAGCATCATGATTCCGTTTTGTGCCAGTGCGAAATGAAATGCTGCAATCGCGTGGGCCTGAGCGCTCGCTTTCAGATAGATGAGCATGTTGCGACAGCTGACCAGGTGCAATTTTGTAAATGGCGGGTCCTGCATGACGTTGTGTCGGGCAAACACGATGTGACGGCGAATATCTGCTGAGATGCGGAATTTCCCATCCGGCAGCGGGGAGAAGAATCGCGCCTGGCGCTCATGCGACACAAATTCCATTGATCCCGGCGGGTACACCCCATGTGCCGCAAAGTCGAGGGCACCTTGGTGAACGTCTGTTGCAAGGATTTTAAGTCGCACTGGTTTGCCGTGACGAGCAAAAAGTTCGGTGGCCAACATCGCGATGGTATAGGGTTCCTCACCAGTTGCGCAAGCTGCGGACCAGATTCGCAGTTCCTCACCGGGTTCGAGCCTGGCGACTATTTTGCTTAAGGGCGTTTGCAGCGAGAAAAAGGCTTCGGAGTCTCGAAAGAACTTCGTGACGCCAATAAGCATGTCGTGATACAGAAGGTCGAGCTCGGCGTTATCGGCCTGTAAGGTTTTCGCGTACTCGTGGATGGAGCGACTGTGGATGGCCTGAATGCGGCGTTCGATTCGGCGAGCGACAGTTGTTGATTTGTAATCTGCAAAATTGATTCCGTGTCGCTCGCATAGCAGTGAGAAGATGAGGTTGATCCCTGACATCTCCTCCGTGGTCATGAACTCTTCCGCTGCCAGCCGCTTCGTAGGATCGATGGCGTGGCGAGAGAGTAGTTGGGCAATTTCTTCGGGCGGAAGCACGAGGTTGACGCATTCTGTCGCGATCGCGTTGGCCGGCATACCGTCAAACTGTGCCGTGTCAGGAGACTGCGCCACGGTCAGTCCGCCGGCCTCATGGATCGCTCGAATACCCGAAACGCCGTCCGTGCCCGTTCCCGAAAGGATGACGCCAACCGCACGTTCGCCAAATCCCTGAGCAATAGAATGCAGAAGAAGGTCGACGGGGCGCTGCATCTGATCACGGTCAATATCTGTCAGTACAACTCGGCTATCGTCGATCGCGATGTTCTTGCTGCGAGGAATCAGATACACGGTGTTCTGCTTTAGCGGAATGCCCTGCTGAGCATTCATTACCTTCATGTGGGTATGGCGGCCAAGGATTTCATCCATCACGCTCTTAAAGTCAGGTGATAGATGCTGGACTACGACAAACGTCAGTCCCGTATCGTTGGGAAGATGCTGCAGCAGCACTTCCAGAGCCTTCAATCCTCCTGCAGACGCGCCAATGCCCACGATGCAGTGAATAGCGGGATCCTCATCCGGAATCAATGAATCCTTACGTTCAATTTCTGCGGGTCTGTTCAGGCTGTCGTCTGTCATGTTCCGAGATCCGAATCTGAATGCATCGCGGACGGAGGCACCGGCGCGAATTCGCGCAACGTAAATTTAAAGATACTGCCAACTGGCGAATTTGGTTCCACCCAGATCCTTCCTCCATGCCTGACAACAATGCGCTTGCACAAAGCCAATCCAATCCCAATGCCTGGTGCATCTTCCTTATAACCCAAACGCTTAAAAATTGTGAACACACGGTCCTTGTGTCGTTCGTCAATTCCGATGCCGTTGTCCGCAACGGAAATCACCACGAATCCGTCAGCCCGGTGATAGCTGACATTGACCTGTGGCTGTTCCTCAGATCGATACTTGATCGCATTGTCAAACAGGTGGAAAAATACCGTTTGCAACTGTGCACGATCTCCGGACACGACCGGTAGCTTGTCGACCATAAAGTTCGCCTGATTAAACTCAATGGTGCCCGATAAACTTTTGACGGCCTCGTCAAGCACCTCAGATAGTTCCACAGGTGCCATGGGGCGGGCGCGACTGTTAATCCGTGAATACGAAAGCAATCCGCCAAGCATTGTGTGCATGGCGTTTGCGCTATCGTGAATGACTTTCGTCGCTTTGGGGATCTGCTCAACTTGACCGGATTCCGCCGCTTCATCAAGAATTTTCGAGTACTGGCTGATGTGGCGAAGCGGGGCCTGAAGGTCGTGAGACACCGCATATGCGAAGTCTGGCAGTTCTTCATTAATCTGCGTCATCATGCTGCGCTGCGCCTGTTCGGCCTCCCGCAGAGCCGTGATGTCAGTCGTTGTCAGCACAACGCCCTGGACAGCATCATTCTCTGTGCGGTAAGGCTGCATTCGTTGAAGGTAGACGCTGCCATCGGCACTCTGAACCTCAACCTCTTTCGCCTGCAAAGTACTCAATACCTCAGCCGCGTCAGCCAGCAGGTTGGGGCTGTCCAGTTTGTAAGCAATATTATCGATCGGCCGTCCGATATCCTGTTCCATGACATTGAACGCTGCAGAAATCGCGGGCGTGTACATGCGAATCCGAAACTCATGATCCAGGAAGATCGTGCCAATGTCGGTGCTTTTAAGAAGGTTGTCCATGTCACTCGTGAGCTGCGTGAGTTCCTCAATCTTCTGCTTGTGCTCGGAATTCACCGTATAAAGCTCTTCGTTCACGCTGTGCAGTTCTTCATTGGTACTCTGCAGTTCTTCGTTGGACGCGATCAGTTCTTCATTGGTGGCCTGCAGCTCTTCGTTGCTTGATTCCAATTCTTCCACGGTGGCCTGCAGCGTTTCCCGTGTGTAGTTAAGCTCACGCTCAAGTTGCAGGATTCGCTCATCAGAACGGTCCTCTCGACGCAATTCTTCGATGATTGATGCATCTGCCGCTAGCGTTTCCTGTTGCTTTTCGAGGATTACCAGGTATAGGTTTCGATTCGCTTTCCGATACGGTTCCACCTTGACCTTGTAGAGTTCGAATTCGTCTGAGTTGTCCATTTCGCGACGAATCCCTTTCAACGTGACTGCCTGATTTTCCTGTCTTGCTCGATGCAGCGCCGTGCTGACTGCGGTCCGCATTTCCCCATCGAGCATTTTCAACGCGTCTAGTGTGGGGCGACCTTCCGGCTGCACCAGAAGCTTTCTGGCATCACCGAACGTATGCACTAATTCCTGCTGGTCGTTGATCATCAGGCTGGGTGGGACGTACCTTGTCAGCAGATCCTCCATCGCTGTTGAAACCCATGCGGCCCGTTCTGCTTTGAAGGGTGATGCGACGATTCCATTGTGTTTTTCGAGCACCACACTGCTTAGCACGGGTGTCATTGGCATTCGCGTTGCTTCCGGCAGACGCACATCGCGACGTTTGCGGTAAATTCTCCAGTGCCGATCAATGGTGTCAAATTCAGACTCAAGGTCGCTCACTGATTCACTCGGGCCTAAAAACAGAGTTCCACCTGTCTTCAAGCCAAAATGGAAAAGAGACAAGACTCGCTTCTGTACTTTCGGTTCCAGATAGATCAGAACGTTGCGGCAGCTGATAAGATCAAGACGGGTGAACGGCGGATCTGACGTCAAATCGTTGGCTGCGAAGATGACCTTTTGCCGCACCTCTCGTTTAATGTGGCACAAGCCGTTAGATTTGGTGAAATATCGTCCCTGCAGATCAGCAGGAACAACCTCTAACGCCTGAATAGGGTAGACAGCTGTACTTGCGGTTTCCAAAGATGTGCGGTGCACGTCCGTGGCAAAGACCTTGAAGTCCTGGCTGCGGTTCGCGTTCGCAATTGCCTCGTCAAAAAGAATTGCCATCGAATACGCTTCTTCACCCGTCGCGCAACCGGGAACCCAGATGCGAATTTCTTCACCGGCCTCCGAACGATCAACCAGCTGTGGAATGATATCTTCCCTCAACCTTCGAAACGCCGCTTCGTCGCGGAAGAACTGTGTAACCTCAACCAGCAAATCCCGAAACAGGTAGTCACGTTCTTCTTCATCTTCCTCAATGTGAACGGCATACTTGTCTAAATCGGTAAACCCGCTGATTTGCATACGCCGCTCAAGCCGCCTGTGGATAGTCGCCGGCTTGTACAAAGCAAAATCGATCCCATGATGCAGGCGGAACATGTTGAAGATACTAAACAAGCCAGGTTCGCCAGACGGCAGCTTGGTCGCCCCTTCGACTCGTTGCAGGGCGACTTTGTCTTTCTCTTTTGAATATTCAATCACGCGCACCGCGAGATCATTCGGAGCAAGCGCCACATCGACGACTCCAGTCTGCATGGCCGCGCGAGGCATACCGTCGAAGCCAGCGGTTTCTGCATTCTGGGCAAGCACGATACCACCGGCTTCGTGGACATCTTTGATCCCACGCGAACCATCGCTGCCCGTACCTGAAAGCACAATGGCGATGGCTCGCTCCGCCGCATCTTTGGCAAGTGACCGAAAGAAGATATCGATGGGGAGATTCAGTCCGCGGTGGCTTTCCTGGTCTGTTAACAGAAGGCGACCTTCGGACAGCGCCATGTTTTTTTCCGGCGGGATCAGGTAGATGGAGTTTGCTTCCACCTCCATCGAATCAATGACTTTATGAATGGCCATCCGAGTATGGCGGGCCAGAAGTTCGTCCATCAGACTTTTGAAGTCCGGGGACAGATGCTGGACCACCACAAATGCCATTCCCGTGTCGACGGGCATGTGGTCGAAGAACTCTTCGATGGGATTCAGCCCGCCAGCCGACGCTCCAATCCCAACAATAAAAGTTGGTTGCGAAGCGGATGGTTCAACGGTCGTCTCAGGAGTGGTTGCTGTCATGATCTATCCAACCCGACAGCCTTCCGCCGGGGATTTCAGGGGCATGAAAATGCAGGTGATAAAGTGCGAAAAAATTCCAACGCAAGCGTTCTGCGGATCGATCACAGGGTCTCGAAAGGCGTTCCTGGCAATCCGCACTTCGCAGCTTCACATGGTTAATCATTCCGGGGCGGAGGTAACGCGACAATCTTGACCCAGAAGTGGCTGACCTGCTGAATCACGTGGAAGAATTGGGTCAGGTCCACGGGCTTCACGATGTAGTTGTTTGCTGCGAGACCGTAGGACTGCAAAATGTCTTTGTCGTAGTTTGATGTTGTGAGGACGACGACGGGAATGACCTTCAGATTTTCGTCATTACGCATCTCTTTCAGAACGTCACGCCCGTCCATTCGCGGCATATTCAAATCCAGTAATATGAGATCAGGTCGGCTCGCGTCCCGGTAGTCACCTTCTCTCCGCAGATACGCCATCGCCTTCTCACCGTCCGACACGTGATGGACGTTGTTCTGCAGACGGCCTTCTTTCAACGCCTCCAGCGTCAATTCGGCATCCGTCACGCTGTCCTCAACCAGCAGGATTTCAATCACCTTTTCGTTTTCAAGCATAACGTTGTTCTTCCGCAGCTAACCTTAATGTGAAAACGCTTCCCTTGCCTGGAGTGCTGGACACAGAGATCGATCCGTTGTGACGTTCAGCGATTCGTTTGCAGATGGCGAGACCGATGCCCGTTCCCGGAATCTCCTCACGCCGGTGCAGCCTCTTAAAAATCGTGAATGTCTGTTTGATATGATCCGCTCTGATTCCGATACCATTATCTTCCACAGAAACGTCCCAAAATGATTCCGTCCGGGTCGCAAAAATGCGAATCCGGGGCGGAATATTCTGCTGGCGAAACTTGATGGCATTACTGATCAGATTCTGGAACAACTGGGCAAGCAATTGCGCATCTCCTGCAACCATCGGAAGATCTTCGACAGTAATTTGCGCGCCACTTTCTTCGATCGGCAACTGCATCTGCTCCATGGCAGCCGCAACGACGTCCTTCACGCAGATCACCTTTAACGGACGTTTATCGTTTCCAACTCTGGAAAATTCAAGCAAGTCCTCGATGAGAGTCGTCATGCGGCTGGCCCCTTCCACCGCCTTCGCAATGTACCCGCGAGCAGTTTCGTCCAGTGAATCGCTATAGCGGCGTTGCAGCAGCTGACAGAACCCGCCAACAGCACGCAGAGGTTCCTGCAAATCGTGTGAAGCGACATAGGCGAATTGTTCAAGATCGGAGTTACTTTCGAGCAGCTGCAGTTCTACATTTTTGCGATGGGTGACATCGTAGATAGAACCGGCCATTCGAAACTGCTTGCGATCGTCGTCCCGCAGCATCGCTCCCCGAGCGCGAAACCATCGGTACACGCCGTCCTTCCGTCGCATACGAACTTCAAGGTCCATAGGCTGACCGTTCTTCTGATGCTGCTGAATCTGATCCCAGAAACTGTCGCTGTCGTCAGGATGAATTCGCTGCTTGAAGCTGTCGAGTTCGTTGGGAAACCCGTCGAAGTCGTCAGGAGCATAACCCAACAACTCTCGAAATCGCGTGCTGTAGTCGACGGAATCTGTCAGCAGGTCCCAGTTCCACGCTCCGTCCGTGACGCCCATTAACTCGATGAGTGCTTCAAGTTTTGCACGCGTTTCCTGCAGTTCGGTCACGTCAACATGTGTGCCGACCATGCGATTGGGCTTGCCGTCAGAATCGAAGGACAGTCGCCCCCGAGACAAAATCCATCGATAGCTGCCGTCTTTGTGTTTCAAACGAAACGTGGATTGATAGTCAGGTTTTCTTTTGACCAACGCATCCTGCGCCACGGCGCGAGCTTCGTCCGCATCATCTGGGTGCAGGCGAACTTCCCAGTCGTTGAATGTTTTGAGGGTTCCCGGTGATTCGCCCAGCTGACTGTGCCAATGGTCGGAAAAATGCACCTCGCCGGATAGCACGTCCCAGTCCCACAGGCCGACATTGCCACCGGAAATCGCCAATTCCAGACGAGCCCTCGCTTCGTCAAGTTCCTTTTCTGCGGCCACACGAGCGGTGATATCGCGAACGAACGAACATGCGAATTCCTCGCCCTCAAATTCGATGTGATGGATCACAATCTCAACAGGAAATATCGTGCCATCACGACGCTCATGCCGCATGGTCAACATCAGGCGTTTGTCCTGGTGGATCCTTGGCCAGATTTCGGCTCGAAACTTTTCGACCGATTGAAGGTCCGGGTTGATGTCAGCGACTGTTAACTTCAGGAGATCTTCACGCGAATACATGAGCCGAATGCATGCTTCGTCATTGACGTAAAAGATGTGGCCGTCCGGTTTCACCCACAGCACCGCGTCAGCGGCTGTATGCAAAGCCGTTTGACTCCGATACAGATCTCTTTCTGCGGCTTTTCGGGCAGAAATGTCCTGGACCGAAGCGACGATGACTTCTTCTCCGCCGAAGTCGACTAAAACCGTTTGGAGTTCGCAGTCGAAAGTCGTGCCGTTACGTCTTCTGTATGTTGACTCAAGGCGTAGCTCTCCCTGGTGCTTCGTTACGTTCCAGTGACTGGCCCATGCGTCGTCCGGAAAGTCCGGGTTAACATCTGCCATCGACATCTGGCAAAGTTCTTCGCGCGAATAACCCAGATAACGGGACGCCAGTTCATTGGCGTATGCAAAGGAACCATTTTCGCGAATCCAGAACTGAGCGTTCGACGCTTTTTCAATCGTAAACTGACTCATCCTCAATCGGTGTTCCGCTTCCTGACGTTCCCGAACAGTGGCGGCCAGGGTCAGGAATGTTGTGGCTGAAACAAACAGGTAACTCTGCAACGCGAAAGCACGTTCCGGCAGTGCTTCGATTCCACCGAAAAACCCCTTACCTCCGGCTGTGTCAGCGACGGCGATTAATGCCAGAACAAACAATCCACTTGCCGCTCCAACAACCTCAAACCGCATGACCAGCCACAGCAGAATGGGAAACACGATGTAGGCCATTCGTTGAAGCTGAATACCGAAAACATAGTGAGACGCGGCAGCCAGCGCAATCAGCAGTCCAACGTAGATCCCCTTTTCAAGCGGTCCCGTCAGTACGGCAAACCGTCGACGTCGCTGCTTCCAGTGTGCGTATGCATCGATGGCGATCCAGACAAACGGGAAGGTCACAAGCATCCCCACGTAATCCGCGCTCCACCAGATTCGCCAGGTGTTGGCATAGCTTGCGTCAAACGCCTTCCAGACGACAGCCGCTCCCAGCGTTGCCCCAGCGGCGGTACTGAGCACGCAGACCAGCAGCACAAACGTCAACGCGCTGCGGACTGTCTGCAGTATTTTCGATGCCGAATCAAATCGACGAATCAAAGCGACGGCGATCATCGCTTCTGTTGTGTTCGCGACCCAAAAGCCGAGGCTCACGAAGAGGTGTTTGTCGTGCAACCCCACGTCCGAGGCGATATTTGCCGTGAGTGTGGCGAACAGCAGAATGGCCCAGTAGCGTGGTCGGACAGCAAGGTACGTTGCCACAGCCAGTCCAGCGGGCAGCCAGAACGTGGCGAAATAGCCCGAAAACGACATCGCATGGCCAATCTCGGCAGCTATCAGGTAACCAAGTGAGACGCAGCAAAACAGGGCCCATCGACTTCTTGTTGATAGCGGCGGGACGTCGGTTGCGGACACGTTTGTTTTCTGAGGCTGGTTGTGAATAAAGCGAAGCGAAAACATCGTGGCAGTCGCGATTAAATTCCTCAGAGACTACAGATCGTTCAATGTATATCAGGATGTGTCAGGCCATTGTTTCTTGACTTCTGTGTTCTGCTGCTTAGCCACTCACCAAACTGGTTTTTTACTTTAGGAATCCGTCGACACTACGAAGTGATTTACGTTCAGTATCAGCGTTCACCACATTCCAGCCTGCTTCCGATCATCTCCAAAAGTGCATTAAAGCGGATCGGTTTAGAAAGAATCTGTGCCTGATGTTCGTCAAGGAACTGCCGATCGACGACAGAATCGCCATGTCCGGTTAAGAATACAACCGGTGCTCCGGCAAATCGAACATGAAACTGTGAGCATACGTCTTTGCCACTTTTCCGGGGCATAATCGCATCAGTCAGTAGCAGATCAATCCTGCCTTCAAAAGATTCAATAAGCTCCAGTGCATGCAGGCCATCGTTCGCTGTGATCACGTTGTAACCTGCATTCAGCAACGTACAGGACAGGACTTCACGAATCGCAGGCTCATCCTCAGCGACCAGAATCGTCCCGCTGCCGTGCGCATAGGCGTTGTGTGAATCTGGCGACTCTGCAACATCGTCCGAAGGCGACTCCGTTGAAAGGGGCAGGTAGATCGTAAAGATGGCGCCGTGGCCCAATCTGGAATCAACGGTGATTCCCCCGCCATGTTGCCGCACGATTCCGTAAACAATAGACAGTCCCAGGCCAGTTCCCGATTTCGTCTCTTTGGTCGTGTAGAAGGGGTCAAACAGTTTTCTGCGAGTCGCATCGTCCATGCCTTCGCCGTCATCGCATACGGTAATTACGGCGTAAGGTCCCGGCGGAAGTCGTGTTCCATCGTCGAGAAGCAGATCCGATATTTCGCAGTGGTCGGCACGCACTTGCATGCAACCACCTTGAGGCATTGCATCCCTGGCATTCACGCAGAGGTTCAGCAGCGCTTGTTCGATGAGATTGCCATCCGCGTTAATCGGCAGCGAAGTGCGCGGTACGTGTGATTCGATGGAAATACATTCTGGCACCGTGCGAGCCGCCATGTCCACGGTGTTCTCGACTAATTCGCGGAGGTCAACTGTCCTTGCTGTCAGCGAAGACCGGCGACTGAACGCCAGTAGCCGCCCAGTCAGGTCGACACCACGTTGAGCTCCATCCAACAGCTTATCGATCAGCATTGTGGATTCGCCTCTGGCGGCAAGCTCTGTTTTCGAAAGCTCTGCACATCCAACAATAACCTGCAAAATATTGTTGAAATCGTGTGCGATGCCCGCGGACATCTCATTCAGAACCTCCATTTTTTGCGACTGCCGCAACTGACTCGCGAGAGCCCGTTGCTTAGCCTCTGCCGCTTTTTGCCGTGAGATATCGATGACGGCAAAACGGTACTCTCCTTCAGACGTCGCCGTCGATTCAACGCGAATCCAAACCTCAGCGACGTCTTCCGGAGTCTTAAGTTGAAATTCGGCAACGACTGGAACGTCGGATGACGCGACGGACCACATGTGTTGGCGGAACGTCAGGTTGGATTCGCGTGTAAGAAATCGTTGCAGGGACACACCTTCCTGCACTGGTGCAATGTGTCCAAGCAGTGTGCGAGCTCGTCGATTCGCAACTGTGATGACTCCGGACCTGTCCAGAGAAAGGTAGCCAACAGGCGCGTCATTCCATAGTTCGTGAAATCGCTCTGTCGCGTGATTCAGTTCCTCATGAGCGCGGCGGAGTTCGGTATTTTGTTGCTGTAATTCAAACTGATGTTGCTGCAAATCTTCGATCAACTGTTCACGGGTCGAAGTGGTGCCGGATTTTGTCTCGCTAACATTCATATTCTTACTTCCTTCCGTGGCTGAATTTGAGGTATTCCATCACGCACTTGAGCCCAACGGCTACACGTTGGTTTTTGCCGGACCTCGCTGAATGTCCGCCAGTTCGGACAGAATTGTGTCGAGTGATTCGGGGTTGAGTGGCTTCACAAGATGGAGGTCAAATCCCGACTCGCGCACCGCTTCCCTGTCTGCATCCTGCCCATAGCCGGTTAACGCCACCAGGCGAACATCGTCGAAGGACGAATCGTTTCGAATCCGACGAGCGACTTCGTGCCCATCCATTTCGGGCAGACCAATATCGATGATCGCAGCGTCGGGACGAACCTTCCGGATCAATTCAAGGCCTTCCGCACCGTCGCGTCCTTCGTGTACCGACAAACCTCGCAGTGCCAGCAAAGTTGCCAGCATCTCTCTCGCGTCATCAATATCTTCGACAAGAACCACTTGACGAATCGCGACTGACGGGCGCGCTACCGGGCCCGCGACAGCCAGCTGCGCCGATGTGCTTAGCGGTAATGTGACGGTGAACGTGCTGCCTCTGCCGGGCCCATTGCTGCGAGCCGTGACTTTTCCCTTGTGAAGTTCGACGACAGCCATCACCAAAGTCAGCCCAACGCCCATGCCACCATTGGATCGATCCAGAGTCTCATCTGATTGATAGAACAGGGAGAAAATCTCCTGCAGCTTGTCTCGCGGAATTCCAACGCCAGTATCCTGAACTTCAATCACACCGAACCCGCCTTCCGCTTGCAATGACAGTCTGATGTCTCCACCAGCCGGCGTGTATTTGATGGCGTTGGTCAACAGGTTGACCGTTACCTGTTCAAGGCGAGCGGGATCACCGTCGACCACCAGTGCCTCCGTTGGCATTTCAACTGAGAAACTTAGGTCTGCGTCGTTTAAGGAACGACGAACAACGGATATCGCCTGCTCAACAATATGCCGCAGGTCGACCTTGCCTGTCCGCAATTCGATCTTTCCGTGAGTGATTCGCGAAACATCCAACAGGTCGTCCAGCAATCGCGACATCTGATTCAACTGACGCCTCACAACCTCGAGTGCCTTTCGAGTGATGGATTCGTCTGCTGCGCCACTCGCCAGAACTGCAGTCGCATTAGTGACCGCTCCCAACGGATTTCGCAGTTCGTGGGACAGCATTGCCAGAAACTGGTCTCGCCTGGCAACGGCCTTCTGAACCCCTTCTTCGGCCAGCCGACGATCCGTAACGTCTTCAAACGAACCCGCCATGCGCACCACTCGGTCAGCACCAAAGCGGTCGGCAGAGCCTCGCATGTGAAACCAACGGTATTCTTCAGATGCACCGTGTTCCATGCGGTACTCGATATCAAACGGAGTGCCGCGCTCAAGGTGACTTGCCAACGCGTCCATCACGAGTTGCTCATCTTCTGGATGAATGAGTTCACGCCAGTAGGAAACAGTCAGCTCCTGTTCCGGTGGGCGTCCAAGCAGTGCGTACATCCGACTGGAACACCATATCGGTTCCTGCTTCACATTTTGCCAGTCCCATATTCCCGCATTGCTGCCTCGCACCGCAAGATCAAACCGTTCTTCGCTTTTCTTGAGTGCCTCAGTCGCCACCTGTAAGGTCGTAACATCCACCAGCGTGACGACAGCTCCTTCGACTGTGCCGCGGGAAAGATAGGGAAAGATACGCAGCAGATACCATTGACTACTCTGATCCTTAATTTCGCGATGAACAGGCTGTTCTGTCCGAATGACTTCACGAATGGCTTCGGTCAGTGTGGCGTCCTGCAGCTTGTGAGTGAAAGAATCGATTCTCCTACCGATGTCCTGGGGGATTAAATTAAACAGTTCCGCGATACGCGGCGTGAACCGACGTAACCGAAGATTGGAATCGAGAAACAAAGTGTGGACGTTAGTTGTCGTCAGCAGGTTGTCAATGTCGTCATTTAACTCCGTCAGTTCGTCGATCTTCCGCTGATGTTCCGCATTCACGGTATACAGCTCTTCATTAACGGAATGTAGTTCTTCGTTGGTGCTCTGCAGCTCTTCATTCGACGCTGTCATCTGTTCATTTGTCGACTGCAATTCTTCGTTGGTTGATTGCAGTTCTTCAATGGTCGATTGCAGATTGTCCTGCGTGAACTGCAGCTCACGTTCGAGGTGTTCGACGTTGCTTAACTCAGCTGCAGAAAGCAGCGTGGGGCTGACCTCCGCATCCGCTGAGATGTCTGTCACCTGCAATGTAATCAGGACTGTTTGCGCTTCTTCATCACCGCTTTCGAAAGTTTCCGCCGTCAGTGCGATGCCTGTGACCTGGTTGTTAATTTCGCATTTGACCGGTTCAACGGTGACTGGATGTTTGTCGCGTCGCAAGTGGATCAACGCCAACGATAAGTGAGAACGCAGCTCCGGGTGAATCACCTGAAGCACGTCGTTGGTCGGACGTCCATCGGAGAAAACGAGGTACTTCCCAGCGCCGCCAAGGACGTGCAGAACTTCCCGTTTTTCATTCACAAGTAGCGCGGGGCAGTTAAGGCGTTTCAGCAGCTGGTCGTAGGTCTTCAGCAGCTGACGCGTGGCGTCTCGGTCGGGCGGCGGAGTGGTGTCAGTTGTATGCGTCCATGCCACACGGTTTAAAGTCCCTCGAATGCCTGTGCTGGGGACTTCGCGGTCCTTGCGAAAGATTCTTGACGTTTCGTCGATTGCCTGAAATTCACTGCGCAGGTTGCCAAGGCTTTCGCTTCCGCCCAGACAAAGAGTTCCTCCCGTTTTCAAGCCAAAATGAAACAGCGAAAGGACCCGTTGCTGAGTCGGTGGCGTGAAATAAATCAACAGATTGCGACACGTGATCAGATCCAGCCGAGTGAACGGTGCGTCACGAATCACGTTGTGCGGTGTGAACACAACCATCTTGCGAAGTTCCGGCGCCACATGAAATCCGTCCTGACGCTCGATAAAGAATCGTTCGCGACGTTCAGGTGTGACATTGCCGAGTTGATCGTGCGAATACACACCGCGTCCGGCGGCCGCCAAAGACTGTTCGTGTACGTCGGAGGCAAAAATTCGGATTCGCTTCTCAATACCTCGCTTCGAAAATTCTTCTGCAAGAAGGATTGCTAAAGAATACGCCTCCTCACCGGATGCTGTGCCCGCGACCCAACAACGAAACTCTTCCTCTTCGTGAAGGTTGTCTACGGCAGAGGGGATGACATCAAGCTGCAGCCGCTCGAAGACTTTGCAGTCACGAAAAAAGTCGGTCACACCGATAAGCATGTCGTGATAAAGAAGGTTGATTTCATCTCCCTCTTCGGTCAGCGAATCCGCGTAGCTCTCCAGGTCCGAAACGCCTGAGAGCTTGACTCGGCGCTCAACGCGACGAGCAATCATGTCTGATTTGTAGTGTGAAAAATCTAATCCAAATTTTTGATGCAAGAGATGGAAAATCAATCGCATTGACGGGGCCATATGATCTACCAGCTCCATGCTGTCAGAATTCCTTTCCTTTTCGTGCTGTGGCCATTCCTCATTGGCCATGCGATGAAGGGTCTTCGCAATCTCACCCGGACTTAAGATAAGGTCTACAACGCCCGTGTTACATGCACTGCGAGGCATTCCGTCGAAGTTGGCAGATTCGAGCGATTGAACAATCACGACGCCGCCGGCTGCCGCGATGTCTCGACCCCCCCGGGATCCGTCGCTGCCGGTTCCGGAAAGAATGATGCCAATCGCGTTCTCGCCAACGTTTTGCGCGAGCGACCGGAATAGTTCGTCCACGGGAAACGCCAGGCTGGTTCCTTCGGCGCGTTCGGCCAGCAGCAGTTTGTCATTCGAAATGATGACCTGCTTGCCGGGTGGTAGCAGGTGGATGCGATTTGCTTCCACCGGCATACCATCTTCGATCAACGTCACCTGCATCTGTGTGTGTCGCGACAGCAGTTGGTCCATGATGCTGTCGAAGTCAGGCGAAAGGTGCTGAACCACGATAAACGCCATTCCGCTGGTCGGGTTCAGCTCGTCGAACAGTGATTCCAACGCATTGAGGCCACCAGCAGAGGCACCGATTCCAACGATCTTAACTGGCTTCAAGTTGCCATCATCCGATCCCATGTGCGACCTCCAGCGCGATGCATTTGCGTAGCGTGATGCGAAAGTACGCGATCGTCAGCTCACATCAATTCGAGCGGGTTTAATCTATATAAATCGCGAGCAGCTTGGCGAGCCCCAGGTTGAATTCCGTACTGAATACCGGGGAATCCAAGCATTTCCCCACAGGAGTGGGAGTAGTTACCCCCACAGGCACGACCAATTCGAGTGAAAACACTCACTCGAATTGGTATGGAAGACCCGATCTTCAATTTTTTTCTTAAAAGTTTCCCTTGTCGACTAGAAACCCTTCCATCAATATTCCTCCGTCTAGGGATCGGACACAACTCAGCAGCATGGATGCCACAAGGGCCACCCCAGGGGAAGGAATCCGTAATGTTAGTGATGTCACGCCGCAAGGATCAAAAAATTGTATTTCCAGCATTAGGGATTACAGTCACTCTGCTGAACGTTAAGGGCAACACCGCACGTGTTGGAGTGGATGCACCAAGCGATATCGTGGTGCTACGCGAAGAGATCGCTGGCTCAGCCGCCGTCCCCGCAATCAACTCCTCCGCCGCCAACTCTCACAAGCTGCGGAACGTTCTGAATTCCATCAACCTGTACGTGATGGTCTATCAGCAACAGGTCGATGCGATGCTTCCGGAGGCAGCCGCCGCGACGTTCATGAAGATGGTTGAGTACCTTGAAAGGCAGACGGAGCAGGGAGCCGTCAATTTCAGAGTCGACAACGACGAGTGCCCCGGAATCGATGGGCGAGTGATGGTTGTCGAAGACGATCCCGACCAGCGCGACCTGCTGTGCAGCCTACTGGCGATGCAGGGACTGGATGTTGATGGCCATTCTGACGGTCAGGCTGCACTGAAGGAACTGCAGGCTGGATGTAAACCGGACATTGTTCTGCTGGATTGGTCGATGCCAGCGTTCGGCGGTGAATGGCTTGTCCCAAAAATTCGACGAGAGTTTGGCAGCGACGCTCCAAAGCTCTTCGTTCTAAGTGGAGCCGAAACCACGACGCGTGCTTATCGTGAAAGCGTCGATGCCTGGATCTCAAAGCCGCTCAATCAGGATGCACTAATCGCTCGCATCCGATCAATTTATCCGGCCGCCTGTTAAGACATACGGAATTGGGGTTCGTTGTGCTAGTCTCAGGATGAGGCAACTCAGAGCATGGATGCACCGATGGCATAACGTACCTCGACCCCTGCGGGGACGGCGAATAAAAACGCCGTCCCCGCTTCTGTTTCCGCCACCCCGCCGAGTACAACCAAATGACGCGGCAAATTGTGGAGCCACAGCAACGCACATTCCGCCCCAGCCAACGGGTGGATCTCACTGCTTAACCGTTACTCCACGGACGACACCCGGCGGAAAAACACAGACCGCCCCACGCCGACTTCCCCGGCCACGACTGCAGCTCATCCATGATAGATTCGCGGCCGTCGTCTGATCGGCTGCGTTTGGAGACTACGTGAAGCATCAACCATGCCACGCAGTACGCCCGCAGCATCGTCGCACCAAACGATGCGTGCCAATTTCGCTGTCAGACGTTTTCCCGCGCGGTCGTGGATAACGCAGGACATTCACGCTGCATCTGGTTTTCGGCCGTGACAAGGCATACGTGTCGCAATCCGCGCGAGCAACGGCGCATACATGCTTTTCTTTCACAAAGAAGGCCGCTGACTACCTTACGAGAATGGTCCCGTTCGGCCTGCTCCGATTCCTTGGCGCGTTTCGTTCGCGTGGTTCAATGTGGTTTCTCGCGCATCCACAACTTTGGCGCTGTGTGAATCGTCGAGTAGCCCTGATCCGCGGCCAGCGACTCGGCATTCTAAAAAAATTCGCAACTTTCGGATGTGCCCACTTTCCGCAGGGAGCTACCAGGAGTTTGCGGCGAAATTTGAGACGCATGGTGGTCCGGTGCTCGCAGTGGTTGTCGGCTGAAGCATACTATCCGGACGTTGAGAAAATCCGTTGCGGCGAAAACCCTGTCTTAGGGGCGTGTTTGCACTTTGACCGAACTGTTGGCACGGACAATGGACTGATCGCAGTGAACCATGTCGCGGGATGAAAACTCTATGAATGACGGCTCCACCGAAACGATTCTCGCCGGAATGAAGCCGGAGGAGTTGCCGGTCACTGACCACATCGACTACCTGAAGGATCACGTCGGATTCGACGATGCCTGACCGGTCAGCGGCCAAAATCAAATCTACAGAACCGCTCGCCTTCCTGAAGCTCGATTCGGTTTTCAGTGATCTGGCAGAAGACGCTCGCTTCGCCGAAACTTACGAACGGCTAGTCAAGCAGCTCTACAGCAACCCCGATGTGTCGACCCTAGTGCGACAAGTCATGGACGAAAATCGCTGATCGAGACTACGGTAGCCGCTTAAAGAAGCCACAGCTGACAAAGTGAAACTACGTCATTAAGCTCCACCGCAAACGCATTCGTTAATCTTCAACATCATCACAGGTCATTCTCGTAATGTTCCATCGACGCTACTTCATCACGTCACTGGCCATCAGTCTTGCGTGCTCGTTTTCCGTTTCACCAGCTTTGCCTCAGGACGCCAAAAGCGACCAGCCGAAATTTGGACCGGTCAAATGCGATGGTGACTATCAACATCATTTACAGGGTGTCTGTACGGACAACGCCGCTGCGATCTTCTGGTCCTTTACCACTCAACTGGTGAAGACCGATCAAAACGGAAAAGTCCAAAAGCAAATCCCCGTCGCCAACCACCATGGCGACCTGTGTTTCAAGGACGGCAAAATCTACGTCGCTGTGAACCTCGGACGATTTAACGATCCCGAAGGCAACGCCGATTCGTGGGTGTACGAGTACGACGCCAACACGCTCAATCTTGTGGCCAAGCACGAAACTCAGCAAGTGTTCCACGGCGCGGGCGGAATCGGCACAAGGAATGGCCACTTCTTTGTGGTTGGCGGGCTGCCCGACGGAGTGCAGGAAAACTACGTCTACGAATACGACGCCAAATTTCAGTTCGTCAAAAAACACATCATCAAGAGCAAGTGGACACACCTGGGCATCCAAACGGCCACGTTTCACGACGGAGTCTGGTGGTTCGGGTGCTACGGATCACCGGCGATCCTGCTGACGACCGACGCCGACTTCAAGCTGACCGGGCGCCATGAGTTCAACTGTTCACTGGGCATCGTCGGAGTCGGCCCCGACCAGTTGCTGTTCGCCAGAGGCCCAAGAAATCCCGAAAACCGCCACCTCGGCTCACTACACCTTGCCAGCCCCGACCCCAAACGCGGACTCGTGGAAGTGACAGTCGCCGTTGGGAATGACAAGAAGTGATCGGCCAGGTTGGCCACGGTTTCAGAGTTCCCAAAAGCCCGAGACGGCGACACCGCCACCGAGTTGAGCAGGCCGGACCAAGGAGCAAAGCGACGACGTTCCGGCAGCCACAATTGCGATTAGCAATCAGCAGTCCCGGAGCGGAGCTTCGCTGGGGCCGGCCTATGTGGCTCGCTACGGGACGGGGCATTACGCGATCGAGTCGGCAACTCCCGGCAGTTGTAGGCCATATTATCGCAGTCGGTCTCGCCGTTCGTCTTTCAGCCAGGAATCGAGATCAGCCTCAGCGAGTTTAAGGGCAAGCTTTGCGACAAGAGAAACCGTTGAGTGTTTGTGGGTCGTTAACTCTGTCCAGACGCCTATTTCGCGGTGATGTTTATTCGGCACTTCGGCGAAATCCATTGTGAAGTATCGGCGCGAAGCATGCGTGATGTCTTCGGGGGACACTCCATGGCTCGTCGCCACGCTGACCAGTGAAATCCATACAGGATCTGGATGCCTTGCTAAAGGAATGTCGTGGAATTGTTCTAATTCGTCGATTTCAAGCAGGCGAGCATAGACTTCTGCAGAGTCTCCCACGAAGACCATAGTCAGTTTCGTGGCGTGGTACGCGTCCGGACTGACTTTCGCGATCAATTCACATCGCATTTCTTCCGTCAGATCAACTGTAGCGATTTTAAAAGGCTCAACTCGTATGTAACGAGATGAGCGGTCGGTCTTCCTGCACTTATCTTCCAGCCAGGCCGTACGGAACTCCTGATCGGTCTTGAGTGCCTGCTCTAGACACCATTCGTCAGTCAGATGTTGTGTTGCGGCATACAGCCAGATTGCTCTAAGAGACTCTGGCAGTGGATGTTTCTCTCTGGCATGCCATAGGCCGTGAAGAGCGTGCGACACAACGTCGGCATCGTCGTGCGTTAGCAAAGCTTCAATTGTGGCAGCTTGCAGTTCGTACATCATGGCTACGTGGTCGACCAGCTTTGGCACGTGGACGCATTCAGCGACTGCCAGCTGTCGAATATCGTCTGGCACATCACAAACGAGTCCCACCTGAACGGCTTCGTATCGAAAGTGGCCGTCCGTTAAAAGTGTTCTCAGTCGCTCAGTGGATCCTGTCTCTTTCCGCCGCAATGCCGTCACAAGTAGGTGCGTGATCAGATCCGGTCTCGCGCGCTCGGCGATGATCGCGTCAATCCAGCAAATCGTGTTGACGACGTTGTCGGCGATCGAATCGACAACCGTCTTGCAATGATCCGGCCAAGGGTCGAGCATCTGCTCTGACTCGGCGATGCACCATTGCACCCTCTGAATAACTTCCTCGGGGTTGTGGTCAGCCCATTGTTTACCTGTTGCTTTCGCATGCTCCCACTGCCGTTGTTGTTCGTCGATTTTCCATTCAGTGTCGCCGCGTGGGCGGCCCGGAAAGAGTAGCGCGAATGTCTCATCAATGTCGATATCGAGAGAAATCTCTCCGTGTCTCGCGAGTATATTCAGAGACGTCAAAACACCTGGACGGTCAGCGGCCAGTTCACTCGTGCGAGTCAAAACAGCCGTCCCGGAACGGTTGAAGACAGCTCGTTGTTCGTCGGATACGCCGATCATTCCAAAATGAGGAAATAGCCACGCTTTGACGGCCCGTAAAACCGGCTTCCATTTGTTCAGACGCGCAGGATCCAGTATTTCAAAGATCTCGTCCAAAAACGCTTCTAAGCGCTCGAGATCTTTTGGCAGCAAGCCGCCACGACGCATCGTGAACTGCATTCGGTCGGCGGGATTCTGTTCCGTATCGTCGAATTGCGGTGAAACAATGATCGGGATAAGCGGGGCTGCCAGATTGATGTCACCGCCCTGCGCAAGATAGCTCGTGAACGCTTCAAGCGTTGCCTTGCGACGGTCAACAGCTTCCCGCCCCGGAAAGCCGGACTGCGCCCAATCACGAATGCGGCGGATGGGGTGATCCGGAGCCTGGTTCTCGGGGCGTTTGTCCAATGGTGCTGCGGCAATTAGGTGCGGAATCGTGCTTTCAGGGCTCGACTGCAACAGGACGTCAGAAAGCTTCAGGATGAGATTCGGACGATTCTGAATTACCCACTCCGCATGTTCAGAGGTCGAGCAGACGTATGCTCGCCAGACTGCGTCGCAATCCACATCTACAACCATTCGACGCAGCTCGTGGGCTGAAATCCGAGCACCACGGGCATGCGCGGCAATCACAGTATCCACAAGGCCGGTTGAGAGCCCAATTTCATTGATGGCGTGTGTAATCGGCACGGCTGCAGCGGAATTGAAGAAGATGTCTCGTACAAGAACACCTCGTAAGAGTTCGGGGACAACAATCAACCTCCCGTCGCCAAAGTCGACGATGAGTCCACCGAGTGCAAGATCGCGCACAATTCGTCTCACTTCAGGCTCCGACCGCCCCAACACACTTGCCGCTGAAACAATAGGCACGCCATCAGACCCACCGAGACTTAAACAGGCCAGAGCTTCGGTCGCTGATTCGCCAATCAAATCGGAAAATCGCGCCCTAACCCAACTCGCCAGCTTCTCTCCGGTCCATACCTCATTCCAGTCCGTTTTCGTTTTTTGCAGACACGCGTCGATGAGCATCATTGCTCGTCCTGGGCATCCCGATGATTGATGCACGATCATGTGAAGAAGGTGGTTGGGACCATGAATGCCAGATGCCTTGATAATCTCGACGAGTGTGTTGTCTGCCAGTTCAGGCAGCTTCAGAATTTTCGAGCCCGCAATCCCCAGCGCAGTAGCAAGCTGATCGACGTCTCCGGGCCAGCTGTCAACAATGATTTCGAAACTCAGATCGTGGTCCCGGCGATAGCTCAGCAGGAACCGTATCGAATCCAGGTACAGAGCGCCGTCCTCGATAAGGACGGTATCCGGTTGTTGTTGAGTAATCGCATCGGCAATTGAATGCTCGTCGTTACCAGTCAGGAAAAATGCATTCGTATGCCGCGCGTACTGTTGAAGCAGAAAGGTTTTGCCCATGCCAGGCTGGGCAGAAATAAGCTTGTCTCCGTCGGTCTGCTGTAGCCACGCAAGCTCATTGTCTCGCCCGATCAGACCGGCGCCAAAATCGGAGCGGCACGACCGTGGCAACGGTGACAGCGCCGAGAGCTTCGTCGTGCCCTGCGGTGGTCGCTCAGTCGCACTGAGCCATTCTTTGACCAGACTAACGAGCTCTGAACGTTTAAGCGGACGCGATTCACTGGAGTACATCGAAAGCTGGGCGACGAGCCCCTGTACAAGGAGTTCGCGATGCTTAGGCGACTCGCTGGCAAGATTTTCCATGTGCAGAAACACATCCAGCAGATGTGCTGCTTCGCGGAGCAGTCCTTTCCAATCCAGATTCTTTGCGCGGGGCACGCGAACACGACCAATTTCTCCGACCGCCAAAACTGACTGAGAACAACTTCCGACCAGCACGAGTTCAAGGACATCCGCTGATGCGCCGTCGTCAAGCTCCTTTGCCCATCGTTCAGCGTTCGGCTTCGTAATCTGACGTATAGAGGATTTCACCTGAGTTGCCTTCGTTCCGGCGCTGCCTTGACGAAGGATGTCGATCTTTTCGCTTTGATGCGATGGCTCCAGAGTAACTGTATGCCAGTCTACGGACTGCAACGCTTCCAATAGTGCAATCACTGTTTGAACGAGATAACCACGATTTCCGTCTCTGCCTGACACTCTCGCGGGCCTTTCTTGCTAAGTAATCTCGCAATCGGCGGTGTTTGAAGCGATGGGGGGGGAGGCCGTTACACGGCTAATCCAAATGTCCCGGTGTGTTTCAGAATCACCAATAGCAGTTCTCGCCAACCAGGCAGGCCTGCACTTTGTTGGCCTTCTGAATGACTCGGGCGAGTATAACTACTTCGCCAGTCTTCGTGGTTTCTGCGATGATGAACAGGCTGCGTTTGTCGGAGCCGTCGGCTGAATTGCTGAGGTAAACGATCTTTGCATTCATGTTGTAGCAACTGAGTTCAAGATCCCTTGAATTGCCCCGCGTAGCGTTCTCAGAAAAATGCGGAAGTCAAGTTTGCTGATGGTATAATCAGCACGCCTAGATCAGTGGGCCATCCTCTATTACGAAATAGCGGCTAAAGCAGTTTGTCGAATGAAGGGCGACCGTCGCGATCAACTGCGGGGCGGAAAAAGTTTCACCGAGTTGACTCAGCAGACGTAACTGACGTTCGGGGATTGAACGCCCATGCATTCCGTTCACGCCATGGAGTGCTCACGGCGGTGCGCATAGCGCCGCCGTCTGGGTTGGAAACGCAACAGACAGCAGGGCGGTATTGCGGAGCACGGTACTCCGCCTCAACATTACACGTCTTCTGGGCGAAACGCTCCCATGTCATGCGCAGCTAATCTTTCACAAGGTCCGCCACGTAAATCGCGGTGATCGTTTTTCCGTCGTCGTCTTTTTCGTGGCTGGAGTACCAGGACAGCAATCCGTGTTGAGCGTCGACTTCGACGAAGCCGGGATAGGAATTGTCGCCGCCGCTGGGGAGTTCTGCGATGGGTTTTAGTTCGTCATCGATCAGCCAGTAAAGTGCCGTCTTTGGTCCGGCGGCGGTGTTCTTTCGGCCGCCGACCAGCCAGTGGTCTCCCCACTTTGCCAGTAGCGGGCCGCCGACGTAGTGAGGCAGTTCTTTGCGGTCCCATGTCTGGTAGGGAGGGCGGGAGCGAGCCAGTTGGGCGGTGGAACCTCGCTGGCGACTGAGTGCCAGCATGGTGCCGTCCGGCTGTATTTGAAATGCTGTTTCGTTGCCCTGCTGCGTCTGAAACAGTGACCGAAATCTCCAGTTGATCCCGTCCGAGCTTTCCAGCAACGCTCCTTCCAAAATCGAAGCACCGCCCGCGCCGGATTCGGCTTCCGAATACGCTCGCTTACGACGACCGCAAAGGTAGGCCGTTTCGCCGTCAGTGACCGCTCGCCAAATGTAATGCCCGTACGTGCCTTCCATCTGGTGCGGTGCACTCCACGTTTTGCCGTCGTCGGTCCAGACCGTATAGCCAAGATGTTTGTTGATGTCATAGTCTTCGCGGGGCAGTTCGCCTTCGCCGCTGTACCACGTGCCGGTGTAGATGAACAGCTTTCCCTGGAATTCCAGAAAGTGCGGATCGCGCGTATCTCGCAACGGCACGGAAAACTTATGCACGGTGTCCCACGTCTTTGCATCTTCGCTGCTGAGAACCATTATCGAGGACGTGGAAAACACCATGTGCCCATCCGGACAACTTCGAAACGTCAACCAGTACTTCCCCTTCCAGCGAATCAGATCCGTAAACGCATTGTGTTCACCGTTGTGAAACGCGCGACTAACATTCTGCACTCGCACGCCGGGCGAATCGTCGTCCGCGCGAACGATCTGAACCGGGCATGCGAGCCACAACGCGGACAGTGACACGAATGCGACAATCAAGCGCTGTTGAAGTTGAAGGAGCCAGTGCATGGAATGAAACTCATTTCACAATCGAGAGGAAGGAATTTGTGAGGGACGGCAGTCGAATAGCCTCCTGCTGCGACACCGTCATCGTGAACGTTCGGGGTGTGAGAACCCTTGGCTGGTTGTTGAAATCTGAGTCGGCGGTGTGAGGGAGGATGGCCAGGATGTTTCGGGAGTGGTGGTGCCGGAGCTGCGCTTCGCTGGATTCGGCTTACGTTTTGATTTGGCTTGCGATCAGGAATTGTCTGCTGAGTGCCTTTTTGCCGGGGAGGCATGATGCCGCTTTTGTGGGGCTGTGTTCATCAAGCTTCGCAGGATTCTTAGAGGCAAATCATAAGCCTGGACGCATCGCCCAACCAGTGACGGATCAACATTCGCCTCAGACGCATCGGCAGCTTCGCCGGATGAATGCGGCACCGACGTTTAGGAACGGTACAATCTGCAATGGCGTCGGTGAGTGTGTCGCAGACGGCGGCATTGTGGTCGATGACAGCCCGAGTCGGCGTTTGAGCGATCAGTTGATGCGGCGGAAGATGATCTCGATCGCTCGATGACGCACCCGTTCGCCGAATTCCTTCCAGGCACACCATTTGCGTTATCCACAGTGCAAACCTTCAGGCGTGACAGCAGTCGCATTCGACACTTGTAGTTGAAACAGCCTGACTTCCGAAAATTTTAGCCAGGAGACATGCGATGACGCAGACCATCGAACACTTTGAAACGATTGACTCAGAGCACCTTGAACAACTCAGCACGGCACGAGACAGCCTCTGCGTTTCAATCTATATGCCGACTCATCGGCACGGCACGGATGTGCAGCAGGACCCTATCCGCCTGAAGAATGCAGTTTCGACGGCGAAGAAGCAGTTAGTCAAGGCGGGCCTTTCTGAAAGTGACGCGGACGACTTGCTGCAGCCGGCTCGCGACCTGATGAACCTGGATGCATCGGACGAATTCTGGCAGCATCAGTCCGACGGCCTGGCGATTTTGCTTTCGCGAGACGAATCGTGTCTGTTTCAATTGGGAACAAAGTTCGACGAAGAAGTGGCCGTCAGCCATCGCTACCGCCTGAAACCGCTGTTGCGTTCGATGAATGCCAGCGAAGACTTTCATCTGGTCGCCGTCAGCCGCAACGCTGTTCGAGTTTTCCGAGGCTGCAAATCAGGGCTGAAGGAAGAACACTTCGACGACCTGCCAGCCGGTCTGGACGAAGGTGACAACGACGAGCAACGCGGCCACAACCGGCATTCATTTAAGGTGCGAGCCAACGCAGCGGATTCGTCGGTGCCTCACGGCCACGTTGAAAAGAAAGACGAAGAGGAATTAAAGCAGTACTTCCGCGACATCAAGGAAGCTGTGGGGGCTCACCTGCGAGCTCAAGACGCGCCTGTCGTGTTCGCCGGCGTCGAAGAATTGTTTCCCTACTTCAAGGATGAATTTGACTGTTGCCCGGTGCTTGATGAAGCGGTGCAAGGCAACTTCGACGATTCATCGGCCGACGACTTACTGACGAAAGCGTGGCCCGTCGTCAGGAACCACTGCGATTCTGAACGCAAGGCGGCAGTTGACCGTTTTGGGGAAGCGAGCGGCACCAAGCACGGTTCGACAGATCTGAAGACGATCGTGCAGGCCGCCTTCAACGGCCGAGTGGACACACTGCTGTTGAAGCACGGCGATCGCAACTTCGGAACGTGTGATGACAACGGGACCGTCGAACGCAGCGACGAAGCCGCATCGGCCGACACCTACGACTTGTACGACATCGCCGCCATCCGCACTCTACGAGCCGACGGGCGAGTCGTCTTCGTCAACGATGACCAGCTCAAATCCCCCATCGCCGCAATCTTCCGCTACGTCGTGTAGCGTTTTCACCTTCATCGCCTCGCCCACACGCGCTTGACGATCTCGTGAGTCGGCTTTGCAATCGCACACATGGCGGCGATTGCAAAAAGCTGATTCACGGGACGCACGCTTTTTTTCTTAGTGCGAGAAATAGGTTCTTGTGGAATTGGGACCGAGGCGTGTGGCCAGGAATGGAGCGAGGAACGGGCGGAATCCCGGGGGTTCTTCGCTACGCTTAGTCCCAACTGGCCCAGCCTTCCGTTCACGAGATGGACGCGTTCTTTGCGGTGGGCGAACGGGATCGTCGTGGAATTGGGACCGAGGCGTGTGGCCAAGGATGGAGCGAGGAACGAGCGAAATCCCGGGGGTTCGCTTCGCTACGCTCAGTGCAACCCCGGCCACACTCGAAGTAACCGTGACGCCACTTTGGTGGCGAGCTATCGCCTCAAAGCCAGTGTTGCCAGCGCATCACTTCGCCCTTCAGCGGCGTTTAGCCCTTCGCGGGCGAGTTCCAGCAGTGTGCCGGCGAGCTGATTGATCGGCGCGTCTTCGAGTCCAAACCGGCAGGCCCGGTAGAACAGATTGCGCCATGTCACTTCGTCCTGGATTTCAGCAAGCACATCCAGCACGCGGTTAAGCGTGGGCTCGTGCGAAACAAGTCCTACCCAAAACGCGGGCACGGCCGCCAGGCGGGCGTCGGGCTGAGTATCGATCGTGCGGACTTCCAGGTGCGAATGACTTCTCACAGGAGTGAAGATGGTCCCCACCTGTAGCTTCCATACGTCGTCGAAACCTTCGTGCGCTTCATAGGCGTCGCTCAACGAACGCTTGTCTCCGGGGTGCAGAGTGCCTTCGATTTCCTGCAGCAACGCCGGCCGATCTGTGACCCAGTCAGCCCATCTTTCAAGTGAATAGTCCGGCGAGAATACGTCGTTCGGCAGCGAGCTGCGCTGTTCGTCCATTTCCAGCCATAGCACGGGGCGAAGTGCCACAAACGACTGATCGCGAAACCTTCCCGGTGAGTTCGCGAGCAGCGCGATCGCCGCTGGTGTCGCCACCGTTAACGCTCGAAACTTACGCTGCCAGTCCTGAGCGTCCGCGTAGTCAAAGCTGACATGCACGCCCGCCGTGTTCAACATCGCTCGATGAGCCACGTTGGCATTACGCCGGTAATGGTCGGCCATAATGTCGTAGCGGCGTTTGGGAATCCACGGCACGCGGCGAATATTGGTTCCGTCAAGGCCACTGGAAACGGCGACGACTCCGTTGTTCCTTAACGCGGTGTTAAAGTGAAGCAGCCAGTGGTCCAGGTCAGCTTGCAGTTCCTGACTTGTGGCACGTGCCGGAGACGACCATTCGATCTGATTACCAGGCTCCAACGTGACCTTACCCCAGTCGCCTTCGATGCCGAACAACAGATCGCCTCGAAAGACCTGCTCGCCACCAAGCGAAGTCTGCAACTCATCAAGCAGCGTCAAAACACAACCGTCGCCGGTGTCGTACGCGATGCGCTGGCCGTCTGACGTCCGGACACAGATGTGTTCGACCTCCATCCCCACGCGATGCTGAGACTTCGGTTTGCAGCGACTACGAAAGTAGTCGGTCGCGTAATTTTGCAGCGATGGCGGTTCGAGAATCGTTTGCATGTGATTGATTTCAAATGTAGCTTCGGTTCACAACGCGTTGACCGGGTGACAACGATTGACATCCCAGTGATATGTCGGAAGCCGGCGTTGCGGACAAGTGTTGATCCACCGCAAAGCAAAGGTCGTACCGTTTGAATGAAAGCTACTGGCTTGCGGTTTGGCGGGCCGCTGACATCCAAGGCGCGAGCGATGAAGCAGCGCGCTGAAAGGCCAGCAACCACGGCCTATTCGATCTTCACGCCATCGTCGCTGCTGATGAGCGTCAACGTGCTGTCGTTTTCAGGAGTTCGTTCCGCAACCACGTCGTCGCCATTCATCACTTTCACCGTTGGCGGTCGACAGACCTGGTGCTTTCGTGAGTATTTCGGCGGCAGTTCGAACGATCGTTCTCCGATTGTGTATTGCACGGTTGCTGCCGCACGGTTTCGCAGAGTAAACGTCGTCGAGGCTGACTTTGGGCGACCAAACAACTGGACAGCGTAGTAAACGCCCGTCGATTCGCTTTGACTTAGAGCGACCCCGGTTTCCGTGACGTGTGGCTTGAGCATATTGCGGCGATGCCCGGGTGAGTTCTGCCAGCCAGTAAACGCCTGCTCTGCCAGCGCGTCGGTCGCGATACCTTTGGTGCGGAAATGGTAGGCAATATTTTCAGCAACGATACAGAACTCATACCCCTGAGCGGCAACTCGCTGGCTGGGCTGCCGACCATCCGCCGTGTGGCCGTAGCGGTTGGTCTCTGCCATGTAATCTGCAAATTTCTGAGCCGTCTGCCGGAGCGTTTCATCCGTCGTAAGCGGATCCAAGTCTTCGGTTTCCCGAAACTGATTCGTTCGTTTAACGATACTCTCCGCCACCTGTGTCAGATCTGGATCTTTAACAGACCGAAAACGTCCCACATCTTCAGTGGAAACAATCTCCACATCATGCTGCTCATCCGTTTGCCCCCTCGCAAATCGCGAATCGCCGAGCAACACACAGCCTGCAACCAGCAGGAAATAGAAACGAGGGCACCATGAAACGATCGAATACAGCATGTTGAAATCCTTCTTCGGAACAAAGGGGCAAAAAAAACATAACCCCAATTCCCCGAAGCAGATGCCATACCATTCGCCAGTGTTCTCCCGCCGCCTGTCGCGTCGTCATGCGATGGTACGTTCCCGTGGCGGCGAAGTTTTGGATCGCAGCCGTGGGCTACACGTTGAGGGTTTCGATTGTTGCGAGGACTGCGGCAAGTAGAGCGGCGGTGAGCAGCACAACTGTGGAGCGGTGTGCGGGGATCCATTGGAATAGGGTGAGCTCTCCTCGATCACCGATCGGGTTTACTTTCATAGCCAGCCAGCCGGATGATTCGGCGAACAGGTAGGCTCCGATAATCATCCCGCCGATCATTACCAGGCTGTCGTAGTTGCCCTGGCCTAATGCAGCGGCACCGGTTCCTGGGCAGTAGGCTGACAGTGCGAACCCGGCTCCGAAGATTAGTCCGCCGATGATGTTCGCGGCGTAGCGAGTTGGCTTGATATGCATCTCCACCATGCCCAGCCGGTGCATCGCGTGAATGCCGATCATCCCGACGATCACCGCTGACAGCATCACCTTCACAACGGTGAAGTCGACCAGCAGCAACTGGCCGATCAGGACGTGATACTTCGCGACTCCGCCTTTCTGCAGCAGGAATCCAAAGACAATTCCAAAGACCAGTCCCAGCATGAGTGTGCGAAGCTTTGACGCGGGTACGGCAGGTTCGTTCGGTTCTGGAACTGGCGTCGGTACAGTTTCAGGAGTGGGTTGCTCAAGAATTGTGGACATCGTTTTAGTCTTATGGTTTGAGTCTGGAATTAAGTTTGATGGGCTGTGTTCGAGGTTTGATCCCGCTTCGGGAACCCCGGGGGGGTTCCTTCGCTTCACTCAGTCCAACCCCGGCCCGCTTGATGGAACCGGGTTCTCATTTTGGTGGGTCGTTATCTAGGTTCAGGTAAACATCAGCATGGCGACGGCGATGCCGCCGATGAAGAAGCAGATGGCGGACACCCATGATCCGACTGCCAGCTGCAGAGTTCCGCTGATGCCGTGGCCGCTTGTGCAGCCGCCTGATAGTCTCGCGCCGAAGGACATCAGAATTCCGCCCGCCAGCGCGACGGCGATCCGTAGGCCACCGCTGTCCGGGCCGAAGCGTGCCTGCCACATTTCCGGAAGCAGGCGTCCGGTCAACTCGCCGCCGGACCAGGCAGATACGAATCCACCGAGAATAACACCGACTACCAGCATGAACTCCCAGCCAATTTTTGGTGGATTGTCCTTAAAGTATTTCAGCGACTTCGTGTGCGTCGGAGCGATCACTTTTCCCAACAGCCCTGCGATCCGAGCATACGCCGTTGACGCGCCGAGCGGTTTGTTGGAGAAGTAGAAAGTAAACATCGACAGCACGCCGATTAGTGCTCCGACCAGGTACGGCGACCACGCGGCGCCGGGGTACTGCAACGGGTCGATGGTTGGTTCCTGAGCCGCCGCGATCGCGGGAGTCAGCAGGGTGAGGACTGTGGTCGTAGTGATTTGTCGCATGATGAGCTTCCACTCATTCTTCGGGAGGCGTCCCGTCGGCGCAATTACTTTTCAACGGGGAAACCGGCGGCTGTCCAGGCACTCCAGCTTCCGGGGACGTTATGCACGTGTTTGAACCCGCGTGATTGCATCAGGCTCGCGGCAATGTTGGCTCGGTAACCGCTAGCGCAATATGTTGCGATGGGCTTGTCTTTATTCAGTCCGGTGATGCGCTGCCGCATGTCGGCGACGAACTGGTGTTGAGCGTGGGGGACGTGACCAGCGTTCCATTCTTCGGGAGAACGCACGTCGAGGATCTGAAAGTGCGAACCGTTTTGCAGGTCGTCATGAAGTTCGTGTACCGAAACCTGAGGCAGCACTTGTAGTGGCAACCCGCTCGTTTCCCACGCCTTCATGCCGCCGCCTAGATAGCCCGCGAATTTGGTCAAGCCGACTCGAATTATCATGCGGGTGATTTGATCGACGTCGGTGTCGTCGCCGACAACCAGCAACAGGCGCTGTTCAGGATCGACCATCTGAGCAATCCACGGAGACAATTCAGGGCGATCACCGATGTTGATGGCACCGGGCACATGGCCGCCGCCGAAGGCCAGCATGCTGCGAGTGTCCACAATCGTGACACCGGGCTCACGACCAGCCGCACGAAATTCAGACGGCGGCAGTGCGGGGACGGTCGGCAGACGGTGCAACAGTTCGGCACCTGCAGCGTTGACCGCTTTCAGATGCGGGTAATGGACCGGTACTGGCGGCGCGTCATCCACCACAAAGCTGCGGAATTCTTCGAACGCCGGGAAGTGCAGAGACTTGTTGGTGCGGCGTTCGTAGCCGATGGTGCTGACCAGCCGGTCTCCAATGTCAGCCCCGCACGCCGAACCCGCACCGTGGCCGGGATAGACGACGACGTACTCTTCCAGTTTCAGGAAGTAGTTGTACAACGTTTCGTACAGTTGTTTGGCAAGCGTTTCGGCCTGGTCATTGCCAAGGATGTCTGGCCGTCCGGCAGAACTGACAAACAGTGAATCGCCCGTGAACACCGCATGAGGCATCTCAGGATGTTTCGCTTCTGCTAATTCGAACGCCAGATGTTCAGACGTGTGGCCTGGTGTATGACGAGCGGTCAGGGTGAACGATCCGAAGTCAAACTGATCGCCACAGTGAACTTTGACGCCATCGAATTTGTAGTCGGCATCTTCGCCGCTGAGGTAGATCTCTGCGCTGCCAGCGCGATCGGCAAGCGACCGACTGCCGCTCATGAAGTCGGCGTGGATATGCGTTTCAAAAATATGGGTGATCGATAAGCCGTGCTTGCGAGCTGTCTGAAGATAGATATCGACATCCGTCCGAGGATCGATGACGGCCGCCTTTCCGGTGCTGGTGTCGCCAATCAGGTAGGACAGTTGAGCAATGCCGTCGGTCTGAGTTGTTTCGAGTACGAACATGACAAGCGTCTTCCCGCAATGAGTGTGAGTGATGCGGTAAGACCACTCTGCATATCACGTGCCAGGTTAAGACGCCGCAACGGGCGATGTGGTGAGATCAACAGACGGGCCGACTCTGGACGTGTTTCCACAGCCGCATGCCGTTGACATCCTGCAACTGTCGGAACCCGAATGAATTTCAAGGCCATTCACGTGGCGAGCTCTCGCCCTATTGAGACGGCAATCGGTCGGCGTCGATCACATTGGTGAAGAATTCCGGCTCAAGCTTTGCGTTCGGATCACTGGAATGCAGCACAGAGACGTCGCCGGTCGCTTCAAACACGACGGCCAGCACCTCGTCATAATTCAGGGCGTTTGCTTCTCGCAGCTTGCCGAACAGGTCGCAGCGAGTAACGTTGGCTCGCTTCAGGTTGTCGTCCAGAATTTCTCGGCCACTCATCAACAGCAGAGGTTGATTGTCGACCCACTTGCTGACTTGAGCAGATCGCCGACGCAGCCACGCCACGAGCCACTGTCCAAGGTACAACATCGCCAGCGCGAACAGGCCGAGGACAAGCGCTGGTTTGGGGCTCGAAATGGTCGAGGCAAACAACGACCCCACGGCGACAGTCATGGCAAAGTCTGCTGCCGACATCTTTGAGAGACTGCGCAGGCCGACGATGCGAGTGTAAATCAGGATTGCCGCATAGGTTGCGACCCCGCTTAACATGACCATTGGCGCTTCCGTCCATCCCGACCACACCCATTTTTCCAACATGGAATTCACTTTCGATTTCGTTAACTGAAGATCAGGTAAGTACGCAAAACAACTCTCGCCCCAAAAGGGCCATCATCCCGCTGAGTGTGGCCGCGGTTGGACTAAGCGAAGGAAGCCACGGGTTTCACGCGTCGCTCGCTTCAACCTCGGCCGCACACCTCGCTGCCAATCCCACAAAGATTGCTTCTGAAACATGATTCCTGGACCACAATCGATGCGGCCAACCAGACGCGGCCGTCGAGCCGTAAGCGTCGCGACAAGCGTTTTGGTGTGCCGTTTGCATGCAACTTCAAAATGAAATGCAGCGCCGACGAAGGATTTCTGTTGGTCCGCGCCCATAGAGGTCCGCAGATTGCGTACCGCGCATCAGAGAAATTCAAAGGTCGCAGCAATTCGCGTTCGTTTGAATTACACTTGGCAGGTTTTCAGTCCGAAACGTCAATCCCGTAGAAAGCATCCATGTCCTCAGAAGCGACGCCCTCCAACGCCGTGACGCATAGCGACCGCAGTCGCCTGAACTGGCGATGGCTGCTCTGGCGTGTCTGGTGCGGACTGCTGGTTGTGACGGCCGTCGTGCCGCTATTTCCGGTCAACTGGTGGTGGGTTCGCATCGGCGACTATCCGCGCCTGCAGTTGCTGTGCGTTTATCTCGCGACGCTGCCGTTCATGCTGATGTTTCGCCGTCACCGAACGTTGAAGTGGTGGTCGCTAGGGCTGATGGCTTGCTGTGTGATTCAGGCCTACTGGATCTTCCCGTATTCGCCGCTGGCACCGCGTACGGTGCAGGCCGCTAAATCGGACGATCCAGCCAGGCGATTACGGATCGTCGCGATGAACGTTCAGCAGGAGAACGACAATGCGGCTGCGGTCCTCGAAATCGTTAAGCGTGAGCAACCGGACGTGTTGGTGTTGTGCGAAGTCAACGAGCGGTGGCTCAACGATCTTTCAGAGTTAGACCAACAGTTTGCCTTTTCGAAGAAGCATCCACTGGACAATCATTACGGCATTGCGTTGTTCACCAATATGGACGTCGATTCCTGCCGCGTTCGAGCGATGGTGAGCGACAGGATGCCATCGATCGACGCAACCATCCGTTTAAGAAACGGACAACCGGTGCGGTTGTTTGCCGTGCATCCCAAGCCGCCTCAGGTTGGTCGAGGAACCACGAAGCGCGACGCCGAACTGGTGCTGGTGGGGCGTGAGGTGGATGGCGCTCAGTCTTCCATCGTCCTTGGCGATCTAAACGACGTGGGCTGGTCGCGGACGACCAATCTGTTTCAGGAAGTCAGCGACCTGCTTGATCCTCGCGAAGGACGCGGCCTGTATGCGACGTTCGATGCGACGTCCTGGTTTCTTCGCTATCCGCTGGACTATCTGTTCCACTCGGACGATTTCCGAGTCGCCGAAATGAAGACGCTCGAATTCATAGGCTCGGACCATTTTCCACTCTTGATAGAACTCAGCTACGAACCGGCGGCCGAATCCCAGCAGCAGGCTCCTGAGCTGGATGCTGGCGACAAAGCAGATGCTGACGAAGCCGTTCAGGAAGCCTGGTAAGACCGCCTGCGACAAACTTCCGATTCCCCTGCTGCAATGCTGGCCAAGTCAAGGCGGCCGGTCCAAGACCAGCTACCTCACAAAACGATCCCACAAGCCATAACGTTCGAGTTTTACGCCGCAAGGAATTGCTAGCAAAGCAACCGCGAGGCCGATGACGGTGCAGGTCACGGAGTAGCTTTGCACAGAACCGGACTGCAGCCAAGGCAGCACCGCCACTGCGATTCCCAACGGCACATTCAGGTAGCGGCCCAGCCGCACGACTTCGCCCATGCACACCACCGCCACCGTGACGATTAACGCACCGCCCACGTGACCGACGTCGGCCGCAGGGGCCTGAATGTTGATGCCGAAGAATGAGGGGCAGAACATCAGGGCGATGCCTGAGAACGCCGATGCGATCAACGTCCAGGGAAACGTCATTCCCCAGATCGATGCTTTGAATACCGACCACGGTTGCTGCGGCAGAGTCACCAGTTCCGGACTGCGTTCGTCTTTCGTGCATCCTTCTGCAGATCCGCCCAGCCAGAAGATTTTCCACAGCGATCCGCCTCGATCACGGCGACGTTTCGCTTCCGCCATGTGCTGCCCCATTGCGACAACTTCGTCGACTTCCAGCGGAATCATGGGCAACATGATGCCCGCCGCCAACAGGCACATCAAACACCAATGATGCACGATCATCGGTTGAGACATCACCAAAACGATGTGCGTCAGCCCCAAGGGAATTACCAGAATGCCAAAGAACGCGACCATCCAGGGCATTGTGCGCCAGCGAGCCGGGCTGCCCATGTAGCCCATCAGGAATTCGAAGGTATACGAAATCGCTCCGAGACCGCCATCAGAGATTGGCCACATGTGAGACATATTAGAATTCAGAACCTGCTTCGTGCCTTCTGCGAACCCGAAGAACGGATCCCAAACGTGGTTGATATATCCCAGTTGGAAGGCCGCGAGGTACCGAGACACAACCCATCCCGCAAGCCCCGTGACAATCATGATCCAGCGTTGAGGCCAACTGGATGGGTTATACGTCCAGTGGGCTGCCCCCGAGATTAGGTCCGGTTGTTATGAGAGTTGTGGGCTGACATTGGTATTGAATAATCTTCCAAACAAGTTGTGCTGAGCCCCGTCCGCCTTCGCTGTCGCCTCGGCCTTCAACGCGGAGCTCAGGTCGAGGTGATGGCGAAGGTGGTCGGGGCGGCTCCCGTCTGTCGAGCTCGAACCGAAGGCTGCATCGCCGCGAACTCATTCGGTGTCTGGTAGTCCAACGCGCTGTGCGGACGAACTTCGTTGTACTGACGTTGAAATTCCTTCGTCATCTGTACGGCATCGCGAACACTTTCAAACTCTTCCACGTTCAGAAATTCATCGCGAAGCTTCGAATTGAAACTCTCGGAATACCCGTTCTGCCACGGCGATCCCGGCTCGACGTACAGCGCCGAGACGCCTGTTTGTTTCAGCCACTTGCCAATCGCCTTCGCGATAAACTCTGGGCCGTTGTCGCTGCGAATGTGGTTCGGAACACCGCGAGCAGCGATCAATTCACACAACGTGTCGATCACGTCGTCGGCTTTGATACTGCGAGAAACTTTCAACGCAACGCACTCCCGAGTGAATTCGTCAACAACGGTCAGCCACTTCAACTGAGTTCCATTCGTTGTGTAGTCAAACACAAAATCCCACGCCCATACGTCGTTTTTTCCCCGCGATCGGTGAACATGACAAGCGTTTTTACTGCCGCCAGTGCCACGCCGCTTCTTCGTTCGTCGACAGACCTTCAGGCCTTCACGACGCCAAAGGCGATACATTCGCTTCCTGTTCACCACGAATTCTTCGCGACGAAGAAGACGACAGATACGCCGATAACCAAATCGCGGATGCTCACGAACCAGCTCCAGCATTCGCTTCACCAACGCCGCCTCATCATCGCGAACAACGGGTTCACGACGATGAACCGAACGATGCTGACCAACCGTTCGGCACGCGTGACGTTCCGAAACGTCGAACTTCTCCTGCACATGTTTGACGGCCTCGCGTTTCCGGGAGACCGTCAGAAGTTTCCCTCCGCGATCTCCTTCAGCATTGCCTTGTCGAGTTCCGCTTCCGCAAGCAGCTTCTTAAGCCGAGCGTTCTCAACTTCCAGTTCCTTCAGACGCTTTGCTTCCTCGGCCTTCATCCCGCCGTACTGCTGACGCCAGCGATGATACGTCGCTTCACTGACAGCCAGCGATTGAACAACCTCACCGAGCGACTTGCCGCTCGTCAGCATCGCATCCGCATCACGAAGCTTCCGAACAATCTGCTCCGGAGTGTGACGTTCACGTTTCTTCGACATCCTGAGTCTCCTGAGAATGAATTCGTCAGTAGACTCTCATAGTGATGGACCTGTTCAAGGGGAGCATGCCACCAGCCTGGCGGCACCGGCGGGCCATGCTGCATATACATGATCATGTTCGGCATGCCGGGAATCAAAATCGTGAGTGCAATCACGAGTGCTCCCACGACTGTGTCGTTCGCATAGGAACTGCTGGTCGGCGCCCAGAACAGCACTGGTGCCATCGTGAGCCAGATCCCGATTCCGCAGCACGCCCAAATACTCTTCGGACGATTCGGAGTCAGCGTCCGCCAGCCAATGACTACTAATGCGAGTCCGGAAATAGTGTCACTCGCCGTCATCAGTATCGCGCGCAGGCGGGTGTGAGTCTGATCGGAAAACCAGACTCCGCGCCCGCCAGCGGGATCGACCCAGATGTCGGGATTCATGTACCCAAACGTGAACGGAGCAATGGCCGTCCATACTCCCAGCACGACGAGTGTCCAGTAAACCTAGAGCGTCTTTTTATGATGCTGCCTGAGCATCTTTAGACGCTCGTCGTGCGACATCTCATGATCATGACACTCGTGGTCGTGCTCCATCATTTCCATCGGCCGAGCGACGCCACGAGTTCCCATGCTGTGGGAATGATCGTGCGACATCATTTCTTGACCTCAGCAAAGCCAATCACACCCACGGCAACTCGCGGACCAGCATCACCGGACGGTTGGCTCTTCAGGTCATCCATTCCCGCATGAACCACGAAAGAGCGGCCAAGCACGAAGTGCAACTTCAGCCCCTTTGCCTTTTTGTTAACCTCAGCCACCCCTTCGGAATTCGCTTCGATGTTCCCGAGATCCCCGGGATGACGCTCGTGATCGTCTGGAGCGCCGTGCTTCGTCCCGTGGGGGTTGTAATGTCCTCCGGCCGACTTCCCTTCCGGATCTCGCAGGTCGCCAAACTGGTGAATATGGAATCCGTGTTTTCCCGGCTTCAGACCATGAACTTTACCGCGAACCAGTACGTGATCGTCCTGCTGCTGCAGAGTCAGGGTTCCAAAAACTTCGTTGCCCTTCGTTGGCACCAGCACCGCCACACCTTCTGTGGGCATTTCCCGCTCAGCACCATTGTCGTGATGCCCCTTTTCCCGGTGATCATCGTCCTGAAGGAAGGCCGTTGCGGGAGCCAGGAAGATGACCAATCCTGATAGAGCTGTTGCGGTGATTCCGAAGTGAGTGGTCTTCATCGTTACATCCTTTTCCAAAATTCGTGAGGGTGAAATTGAGTGATCGCCCATCGACCGGATCGGTTGGCGAGCCATCACAAAATGCGGCATAAGCGGCGCTGACCTGTAGTAAAGCGCGGACAGATCAGGTCGTCGCAAACTCTATTCCGTTCGCCCGGCTTAACGTTTGTTTGGGGAACAATTCCCGTCCGCAATCATGTCGGCCGAAGCACATCCGCCGTGCGCCGATTCAAACTCGAACTCAAGCGTGGAATGAGTAACGCCGAATTCCTGGCTAAGAATCTGTTTCAGGCGCGCTTTAATGGATTCCAACTGCCCAGCGTCTGTCTGCTGGATTTGTACGTGAGCTTCGAACGCCTGGTGAGCTTCGTACAGTTCCCACAAGTGCACGTGGTGAATGTCTTCCGCACCGTCGATAGCACGTAGCCGATCGATCATCGCTTGCAGGTCGACGTCGTGCGGAGCGCCTTCCATGAGAATTCGCGCGGCTTTGGGCAGCATCGTGATAACCTGCCACAGAACATAACATATGCAGCACATACGCAGCGATTAGCAACGTCAGGGCGGGATCAACCCAGGTCCAGTCCAGCCAGATCACGGCGGCGGATCCGGCCAGCACGGCCAGCACGGCCAGCACGGCCAGCGAGCGGCAGGGAAGCGTGGCTTACCGCAGCGAACGCGTTACTGCGGGGCGCCACTGTTTTCCGTGAGTTCGGTACGAGTACTGCATATTCTGATGTCGGGCAGCACTCGAAATTTCGAAACCGACACATTTGGCAACGCTACTCATAGTGGGCCGCACCGATTATGAACCTCACCACCGAACTCATTGCCTTTGGACCTGTCGCCTTCGCTGGCCTGCTGGGAGGAATCATCGGTCTCGAACGAGAGATGGCTGACAAACCCGCCGGCCTGCGAACACATATCTTTGTCGCATCCGGTGCCGCGCTGCTGGTGCTGCTTGGCGAAAGTTCGATCGACTTCTTCCAACGACAGGGATCAGAATCAGTTGTTGAAGCGGACCCGGTTCGAATCGTGCAGGCGATCGTAATCGGAATCAGCTTTCTGGGAGCCGGCACCATCATTCATCGCGGTGGCAATGAAGTGGAAGGACTCACCACCGCAGCATCCATCTTTCTGACGGCGGGGATCGGCATTGCTGTGGGCGTTGGACGCTATATCCTGGCAACCGAGACCGCCGTGTTCGCAGTCTCGGTTTTGATTGGCGTTCGCTGGCTTGAACGGTACCTGCTGGGAACTAATCCACGAGAAGAAAACTGACGGTCAGCTAACCCCGCGAGAAGCCGAAAAGCTTCAGGTTCACGCGGTGCTGTTGCGGCTAACGCATCAGTTCTGTGACCCATCTACCAAAGTGAGTCACTCGATAGGCCTGGTGCCGTTTGAGAATTTCGTGGATCTCTTCCCGCGAAGCTTTGTCTTTGGCTGGCACGGAAATTACGGTGTTTCCCGCGAGCAACTGCTGCTGAAACTGTTCCATTTCTTCGTCGGTATCGGCAAACCATTTCGCGGACGTATCCACCTCATCCGCTTCGCTCTTCCCTTCCAAAATTCGTATCTGGCGTTCTTCAATGCCGTAATCCGACAGATCGTTGCGAGCAGCGTCCGCGAAGTCTTTGTTCGCAAACACGGCGACGATACGGTTTGTGGGATCTTCCATCACATCCTGGTCATTCATCGTTGATCTTTCTTTGACGCGGGTTCCTGCGATTGCAGAAGTGTAAATTTGCAGTTCACTATGAATGCGAACTCTGTGCCAGATCGCCGCATCCGTAAATCTGCGTGGACCACTTCCGAATAACGCACAACCACTGATCGCTCAGCAACCGGCGTGAAGCCTGCGCGACCAATCAGTTCATCTGGCGGACGCGACGGCGTCGTCAATTATCGGCATGAGATCCATAATGACGTTTCGGGCATGGAGATTGCCCTTCGTCCATTGCGACTACGTGTGTGAAATGCCTTTACGGTGCATGCTCCGCGCGTTGTTACGAACACGCAACACCGTTCGAGAACCAAATACAGATGACGATCAGCAAGATCAGTTTCGCTCTTTTCGTGGCGTTACTCACCATTTCTGCTCATGCCATTCCGATAACAGTCGCCGCGCCTCAAGACGGCGATGCGGCGTCGGAACCTTCGGCGGACGAAGAAAGCGAAAGTCCAGCGGCTGATGACGAAGTCGTCGGGACCGATGAAGATGTTGCTGTAAAGGTTGACGCCGTTGCAGATGACGATGTCATTCAACAGCGTCTGCAAAAGATTTTTGCTGCATCAGACTGGTTCGTCTCGCCGGAAGTGGAAGTCAATGAAGGCATCGTGATTATTTCCGGACGTACGGACACTGACCAAAGACGGAACTGGGCCAGCGATGTCGCTCGACGCACCGAAGACGTGGTCGCCGTAGTCAACAACATCACTGTGTCGCAGAGCGTACGTCTTAGCGAATCGATGGAAACTGTCGGCGCCAGTCTGACGACGTTGTGGACAGAGTTTCTGAAACAGGTGCCGTTAATGGTCGCGGCACTGGCCATTATCCTGCTTACGTGGCTGGTCGCACGTATTGCCGTGTCCGTGGTGAACAAGACAGCAAAACGCAGCCACCTTCGACATGGACTGCAGGATCTACTGCTTCAGCTGACGACCTGCGGTGTCTGGGTAGTCGGGTTGATGGTCGCGGCAATCGTCATGTTTCCCGGCATGACCCCGGCCAAGTTGCTGACAGTGTTGGGGCTTAGTTCGGTCGCAATCGGTTTTGCGTTCAAGGACATCTTTGAAAACTTTTTCGCCGGAGTCCTGATCCTGTGGCGATTCCCCTTCGACAAAGGCGACTTCATCGAATGCGGAGAGGTGAGCGGATGTGTCGAGGATATCACGGTTCGAATGACCAGTATCCGACAGGTCGACGGCCAACTGGTGGTCTTGCCCAACGCCATGCTGTTTAAGCAGCCAGTGTACGTGCTGACCAGCAAAGCGTCTCGGCGAACGACGGTGATCTGTGGCATCGCCTACGACGAAGACGTCGCAACAGCTCGCAAAGTTATTCAGGAAGCCGTCCAGAAGTGCGAATCCGTCGACACCGGCCACGATGTTGAAATCTTTGCTCGCGAGTTCGCGGATTCGAGTATCAACTTTGAAGTCACCTGGTGGACTGGTTCCACTCCGCTGGACGAACGCAAATCGCGAGACGAAGTCGTCGAAAGCGTGAAAGGGTCGCTCGACGATGCGGGAATCGAAATTCCGTTCCCGTATCGCACACTGACTTTCAAAGAGCCACTGACGGTCGCGAACTCAGAAGCCGCATCCAACGACGCGTAAACGTGTCCACCGAAAGCCTTATAGCGTCGAATACACGGCCAGACCCAGCACATAGACCAACAGCACTGCGGCGGAATCTCGTCCCATGCCGAAAATCGTGCGGTCACGGCGTTCGAGAATTCCCCAGAGATAGAGACTCGTCACGACGATTCCAATAGCGGCCAGAAATCCGGTCGACGGGTCCAGCGCATCAAAGATCGCACCTTCGCGGTAAGCGATGTCTGCTGGCAGGAACAACGCGACCTCGAGGCTATTCGTGCCCAGAATGTTGGCCGCTGCCATGCTGTAGGCTCCGAAACGAACGGCTCCCCATGTCGTACTGACTTCAGGAAGACTGGTTGCCAACGCCACGAGAGTGGCTCCCACGATGTTTTGTCCCAGCCCCGATTGTTCGGCAATGGCTTCTCCCGTGCGAGCCACAAAGTAGCCGCCGACAAGGACTCCCGCGCACGCCAGACAGAAGAATCCGACCAGAGCCGCCGTGGCTGTGTCGCGATACTTCAGCGTGTGAGCGTCTTTTAAGTCGCGAGCGGATTCTGGTGGCTCCGCAATTTCTCCTCGCGGTTCCCAGCGAGAATCGCCTTCGTATTTGTGAATCACCCACAACGAAAACAGGTACGCCGCGAACAACAGAATTGGCCAGAGCCCCACGCCCGCGAATGAAACCAGCTCACCACTGGAAACGGCCGCCGATGCCAGAGCAATCAAACCGATCAGCATCACGCCAATCATCAGCAGCGACGATTGCGGCGAAAAGAAGGTCAGCGCCCGACCTCGGACCAGCAGTGCATCCACCATCGCCAGCACGGCAATTTGCATGGCGACCCCGCCCAGTAGATTCGTGCCCGCCAGTTTTGCCGCCCCGGATGACGCCGCAGTCAGCGTCGTGGCGATTTCGGGAAGACTGGTCGCCCCGCCCAGCAATAACGCTCCAGCAAACGCTTTGCCCAGCCCGGTGCGGTCTGCGAACAAGTCGACGTGGGCGCTGAGTTTCGTTCCGGCCGACCAAACGCCGATCGCTCCGATTGCGAAGATCAGCGCGTTCAGCCAGATCGCGTTTTCGGTGAATTGCAGAATGGACATAGGGAGCAATCACGTTAAGTCTGCAGAGTTCGCTCGCCACGCTTTCGGTGGATCAGATGCGTCGTTGGGGATAATGGCAATCATCAACAGAAACAATCCAACAACGATGTGATTCTGATGAACCGGGGCGGGCGGTGTCCCGTCCAACCGCCCATGAACGACAAGACCAATCGCGATGAAAAGGATCAGGACGTGAGCGTACCGAGTCGGCTTCCACCACGATAAACCGGCCAGCGTGCAGATGCTTAGGCCCGTCAGAACGTCCACCCACACCAGCGTGGCGTTGTCTTGAGCTCGAAAGATAAACGGACTCAGCATCAACCAGACGGCGGTCATGATTTCGACAATACGTCCCCACATGAGATCAATTCCTTACAGCGAGTTTCGCGAACTTGTGGCTGCGGAACAACGTTTCGGACTGTGAAGGCTGTTCTACGAGCCCGTGTTGTCAACAACGAAAGGTGAACTGCTTTAGCTGGTCTGTCGCGACAGAAGTGTTTCCGCCGCGTGATCCATGGCATCTTCGCGGTAGCCCCAGAAGGCTCGCCACAGAGTTCGTTTGCTGCCGGTTTCTTTCCAGACAATCGATAGATACTTCAGCGACGCTCGTACTTCATCCCAGGCCCAGTACACCAAAATCAACGAGATCACCGCCGTCACCAGACACAGAAAGCACCAGTAGCCGATGACTGTGGCCTGCAGCACGACCAGGATGGCACTGACAATGCCCAGCGGAATCACATCGATGCCAAACAGAATCACCAGCCACGGACGATACTGCCATCGGCGAGTTGACCCTGCGAATCCGAGGATCGCATCACCCAGATAGGCGAGTACTCCCAAGGCAGCATCGTGGATGCCGAGAATCGCATACATCTTTTTTGCAGCCGATGACTTCAGCACTTTGTCGCTGTCTTCGCCGAACACGGGATCCCAGACTGTTTCGATCAGTCCCCATTGATACAGGGAAAGATGAGCAGAGATGCCTGCAGCAACGAACGCCAGCAGGCAGATAGGAATTCTTTGAGACCACGCTGAAGGATTGTGATGGTATGGCGGGACGTGGCGATTCAAGTCGTCAACTGTGATTGCGTCATTGACCATACTGAAAGTTCCACGGCAAGAAATGAGAATAGAGTTTCACAGCGCCTTCCTGCAAACCTGATTCCAAATTCGTGAGCCGCCCGCAATAAGCGTCGTGCTGCCGTCACGCGGTCGCTGGTTGATCAATCCGCGCGATGTGCGTTCACTGATGAGCACAACCTGCCAGCGGATCCACGAATGCGTGGCGCACTGAAACACGCGGGCGACGCTGAATGGCATTCGCCAACGCCAGGCTGCACGACGCCGCTTACTTCAGCTAAATCAGATCCAGACTTGAAGTTTGGGAACAGGCGACTTTTCCGACATCGCGAGTTCATTGGCACAATGTCTGCAACGGACGTTGGCCACTGAAAATCGGTTGATTTCATTCCCTCAACTTCAATACGGAGACCCCAACAAATGTCAGACAAGAATCTGAACGGTAAAAAAATCGCGTTCCTCGCCACCTGCGGCTTCGAACAGTGTGAGCTCACTCAGCCGTGGGAAGCAGTCAAGAAGGCTGGCGCGACTGTCGAACTGGTGTCGCTCAAGAGCGGCAAGATTCAGGGCATGAATCACGACGAGAAGGCAGACAAGTTCGACGTGGACCGCACCGTCGATCAGGTGAGTGCTGAAGACTACGACGGCCTGGTGTTACCCGGCGGTGTCGCGAATCCGGACACACTTCGAACAAACGACGTGGCCGTTGATTTTGTCCGCGACTTCTTCAAACAGCACAAACCGGTGGCCGCCATCTGCCACGGCCCGTGGACTCTGATCGAAGCCGACGTTGTGCGTGACCGCAAAGTGACGTCCTGGCCAAGCCTGAAGACCGACCTGCAGAATGCAGGAGCGAACTGGGTTGACGAGGAGGTAGTGTGCGACGAAGGTCTCGTCACCAGCCGCTGCCCTGACGACCTGGAAGCATTCTGCTGCAAAGCGGTCGAAGAATTTGCCGAAGGCAAGCACGCCGAACAGGTAGCGTAGGCGCTGTTGCCATTCGACGTGTTCATGGCCGGGGTTGGGCAAGCCGTCGAAAACCCCGGCCACAACGTCATCGGCAACGGTACAATTGGCCCTGGGCTTGGCGCGTAGGAGGGCGGTGGCATGAAACACCGGGTTACTGCGGGCGATGGGATCAGCGTCGCAATGGCTGAACAGCAACTGAATAGCACCGCAGGACAGTTTTATGTTTTCAGAATCGACGTGGAGTCGCAAGACCATCGGCGATGTCGATGTTGTGTATCACGAAGGTCTTTACCACCTTTTTCATTTGGTCCTGCCAAACCATGACTTTATCGCTCATGCCATCAGCGATAACGGGCTGAACTGGAGACGAATTGATAACGCGCTGTTTATTGATGATCCGGGTAGCTGGGACGACCTGATGCTATGGACGATGCACGTGACGCCTGATCCTCATCAAGCCGGACACTGGCGAATGTTCTACACCGGTCTTTCACGCCGAGACCAAGGCCTAAAACAGCGGATTGGTATGGCGACCAGCAGCGACCTTTACCGTTGGAAGAAGTCGCCCGTTCATTGGGTCGACGGGCGAGGAAAAACAGATCCGGAACGCATCAAGCGGGCTCGCGAAAAACTGCCAAACGGCAAGGCCAGTCGCACGCGATCACCCGTCGACATGAAAAGCTGCTTTCCGGTTTCACCTGATGACGAATTTTACGAAGCGGACGTGGAAGGCGAACGCCGCTGGATCAGCTTCCGTGACCCATTCTACTTTCACGAAGGCGATCGCGGTTGGCTACTGGCGGCGGCAAGAACCAAGGACGGCCCTTTGGTGCGGCGCGGCTGCGTTGCGTCGATGGAAGAAGTGGAACCAAATCACTTTGAAGCCCAGCCACCTTTGTTTGCGCCGCAGTTGTACGACGACATCGAGGTGCCGAATTTATTGAAGATCGAGGAGGACTACTACTTGATTGGCAGCTTGCGTGAAGATGCCAAAATTCGCTACTGGCACACAAGTGATATTAAGAAGCCGTGGAAAAACTATCACGACAATGTGCTATTGGCAAAAGGCAACTATGCAGGTCGAGTGTGCCGAGACGACAACGGAATCCTGCTGTGGAATTTTTTTACGCGGTCGCTGGATGATCGCACCGTAAATAATCTTATGCCGCCGCCGAAGCGATTGGTGCGGCGGAGTAACGGTCAACTACAGGTCAGGTCGTTTGAAGCGTTTGACGACCGTGTCGTGGGTGAACTGGAGACTCAATGTATTCGGACACTTAAGCAATCTCGCCAGCAGGACCATTGCCGCACGGACGATGGGTCAATACGTCTGACCAGCGAAGCCGGCTTCCAGGCGTTTGCGTTCGATCAACCAATCGACAGTTTCAGCATGCAGGCGCGACTGACTCTCTCTGGCGCGGGGAAGTGCGGATTGCTGTTCCGAGTCGACGAGGCTTCGCATGATGGCTACTACATTTCTCTGGACCTGGCCAAGGGGATTGCTCAGATTCGTTCGTGGGGCACCGGCCCGCCAGGCTCGGGTGAACACATGCTGGAGTTCGATTCTCTGCAGGCAGGTTTCTGGCACACTGAAAATTGCCGGGAGATTGACATTCGATTGATATCGTTCGGCAGCTACCACGAATTGTCGATCGGTGACGGCGTTGTGCTGTCGCTGGCCGACGCAAAATTCACCAAGGGGCTGCTCGGCATCTACGTGGAAACAGCAGACCTGCTCGTTCACGATCTGAAAGTGGAACGCCTGGAACCGCCAACTCAAACAGACGAACACCTGACGACAGGCTAATCACGGCGGGTCGGTGGGCGATGGTGTTTCAGAATGATGTATGCAAATAACAGGCGCTTAGGAAGGGTGCTCAGCTAGAGCAGTTTCTCTTTTGTTATGGACAGTTCGGGATCGTGAGAAACTGGCCTCACCGCCCGAACCACCGATTCCGCGACCAGAAGTCAGCGAGTTTCACTGTAGGTGAGCGAGAAACAGGCCGCTGCGAGCTATCGCACGGGACAATTCAATAACATGGATGAACTCATCAAAAACTTTCTGGAAGACTTCGGTGCCGTCGGTATTGCCATACTGATGCTGGTGGAGAATATTTTTCCGCCGCTGCCGTCCGAAGTGGTCATGCCGTGGGCTGGGTATGCGGTTAGCCAAGGACGCATCTCTGCCGTCGCCGCAGTGTTGGCGGGCAGTGTGGGTTCATTCGCCGGAGCCATGTTCTGGTACTTTGTGGGAAAGCGAATCGGAAAAGACAGACTATTGCGATGGGTGAAAGGTCATGGTGCATGGCTGACACTGACCACCGGCGACATCGAACGCACAGATGACTGGTTCGATCGCTGGGGCGGATGGGCCGTGCTGTTTTGCCGGATGGTCCCTGGAATTCGAACATTCATCAGCGTGCCAGCGGGCTTCGCAGAAATGGAAATCACTCGCTTCAGTATCTGCACGGCCATCGGGACCGTTCTATGGACGGCGCTGCTTACAGGTGCCGGCTGGTGGCTGGCCGATCAACATGGCAGCCTTGCCAAACCGCTTAGCTGGGTCAGCTGGATTGTGATCGGAGGCCTGTTCCTGAGCTGGCTGTGGCGACTGCTACGCCAACAGCGCAGCGTGGCTCAAAATTGATCGGCGCGGCTTTTGCAATCACCTGCGTCGCGGCCGCTCGCTGAAATGCCGTGAGCTAAGTGCAACGGTTACTTAATTTGCCCTTGCGCGTCTTGAATGAATTTCCGAATCCAGACCACCGTCAGTGCCTTCACGGCCTGGTGATCGACAGGAGACCAGCATGCAGATTTCATTAAACGGTAAAGTTGCCTGGGTGACCGGTGGTAGTTCTGGTGTTGGAAAGGCCATCGCCTTGGAAGCAGCTCGCTGTGGGGCGAAAGTAGCGATCACAGCGTTGAAGCAGGACAAGCTGAACTCGGTTGTAGACGAAATCCAGCAGCTTGGCACAGAAGCGATGGCGACGGTCGCTGACGTCAGTCAACCGGACCAGGTCAGGGACTCCGTCGAAGCGATCATTAACCGCTTCGGACGCATTGACTGTGTTTACGCTAACGCAGGGACAAACGGCAAGTGGGCTCCGCTGGAAGACATCGGTCCAGATGAATGGGCTCAAACCATCGCCGTGAACCTGACTGGCACGTACCACACCGTTCACTTTGCGTTGGCGCATCTACGCAAGGCGGGCGGCGGCAGCATTGTGATTACATCGTCAGTCAACGGGACCCGCATGTTCAGCAATGAGGGCGCGTCCGCATACGCATCAAGCAAAGCAGGGCAACTGGCGCTGGGACAAATGTTGGCTCTGGAACTGGCCCCTTCCAAAATCCGCGTCAACGTGATCTGTCCTGGGGCCATCACCAGCCACATCCACGAAAGGACCGAGAAAGAAAATCTGGACGATATTGAAACGCCCGTAATCTTCCCCGACGGAAAGATTCCTCTGACGTCCGGAAAGATGGGAGAAGCTCAACAGGTCGCAAACCTCGCCGTCTTCCTCGCCAGCGACAGTGCGTCGCACATCACGGGGACACCTGTCTGGATCGATGGAGCTCAGTCTTTGCTGCAGGGCTAATGGTGCCCCCCCGGGGTTTCCTTCGCTACGCTAAGTCCGACTCCGGCCACACGTGCCGCTACTGCGTTTCCATTTTTTTGGGGCACCCATTCAGACGCTTCGGCGAGGCTTGGCCGGACGCCACTTCCACCGACCGCTTCCACTGAACACTGAACACCGCAAACCAACATCTCACCCCGGCTTCGTCCACTGAAACAGTCTCACCGGCGGCAGGTTCCACGGAACCCACGTAATTTCCGGTTCGCCAAAGCGTTTTAATGCGAGCCCATTGATTTCGTCTCGCACCTGATAAGCGACGAATGTTCCACCAGGTGTCAGCGAGTCATAAATTGCTTCGATGATCTGCGTGGCTGGTTCGCGGTCAAGAATCGAAAAGGGAATGCCGGAGACAACGACGTCGACTGGCTTCAAATGATGCGTCTCAACAAGAGATGCCAGCTCACACGCGTCGGCGTGTTCGACAATCAGGCGGTCGTCATTGATGGATTGCAGCACCTCGACAAGATCAGGCAGCAGCTCAATCGCCAGCAGTCTGGCCTGAGGCGACATGGCCTCAAGTAAGTCGCGCGTGACGCCACCGTCGCCGGGGCCGAGTTCCACAATGTGCTTTGCGTTTTGAACGCATGGAAGTCCCGCGAGTTTCCGCGTTAGGAATGCCGAACTGGGGGCCAGCGACGCGATATCGTCCGGGCAACGAACAAACAAGACAACATACCGCCATAAACGAGTGAGTAGATTGGGATAAGCGGTTGTGTCTGACACAGTATGGTTCTTCCCTTAGTCCGCCGAAACTTTTTTGCGGCACTTTGGCCTTATAGGTTGGGTTGGTGTCTGTCCCGCACCTCGAAATTTAGTCAAGCATTCGTGAGTCGCAAGGCGCTCACATATCACGCCCCGAAATCCGTGACGCAGAAACCGATCGCGGCTGGCGATGTGCTGGCACCGGAAGAGCAAACTGCGTGCCCGTTGTGCGGACCTTAGCGCCGCGATTCGCAACTGGATGCCGACAAACTTTTTATGGCGAGCCATGAACGCTCAGCGATCAGGAAGGCCGCTGAACGTCCAAGTGAGATCAAATCCGGGGTGTGATCTCACCCTGTTTGCTACAGCGTGACTTTTTTATTCATCGATTCGCTGGTGTCGGGACGTTCGCCGGACAGATAGGCTTTGCCAGCTTCGAACAGGTATTGGATGCCCTTCAGGCCTGAGTTATCCCAGAACTCGCCTACTGTCGATTCAACCTTCAACAGCACAATGGAAGGATCGTCCTTGCCTTCAGGAAACCAGACCTTCCACGCTTCACTCCACAGCTCTTCGACCTTGTTACGGTCGCGAATGATCTTGCCATGACCGCTTAGCGAAAGAAAACGGCTGCTGTCCTGCATGACGACGCAGACCTGCGGATCAGCTTGAATTTCGTCGACTTTCGCAGCGTCGAAGTCGGTTACAAACCAGACGTTCGAGTTTTCTTCCACCTCGGCGACGGCCATCGGTCGACTGCGAAGTTGCCCGTCGCTTGCTCGAGTGACCAGCATAGCATTGCTGAAGTGAGTGAGTTGAGAATGAAATTGCTCTTGTGCTGACTGAGTCATAATTTGGAATGCCTTCGTTCAGGAGGTTGAGTTGAGTTTACGTTCGCAGTGAACTGTTCTTGACTGTGTTGCAAGTTCCGCGCCGTCCAGCGGCATCACGAGCGAACGCTGTTCGGCTGGCCACGATTGGAGTGCTGGCTACAACCACCTAACTGTGCCCTCACTTCACTAAAGAACACTCCCATGAACGCTCAACAAATCTACCTCAGCATCGTCGGCCTGCTCTACCTTGGCCTTGGCATTTGGTGCAGTGTCTCGCCCCAGGAAACGTCGACCAAAGTGGGCTTCCAACTCGTGGGCGGCTCCGGTCGGTCTGAGTTTCTAACCGTGTACGGAGGCCTGGAATTCGGCATCGGGCTGTTGTTGCTGCTGCCGCTCGTTCGCTCAACAGCAACGGAGCCAGTAATGATCGGATGCATCCTGATCCACGGCTCATTAGTGGCCTTCCGCACCGCCGGTTTCCTGATGTTTGCAGACATCGGTTCGATGACCGTCAAGCTGGCTGTGGGTGAGTGGGTCATCCTGCTGGCTGGTCTGGCTGCCTGGTGGTTCCGACCCATTTCAAATTAATCGAATGCGATTGGCATGAGGACTGCATGAGTCGGCGTGGCGTCAACGACCAGTGGGCATGCGGAGGCACCTCAGCGGACGCTCGCAGCACAAGATGCATGGCTGCGAACTATAGCAGTCCGCATAAGCATTTGAATCTGTCACAGGGCAGCGGGCGGGATTCGAATCCAATGCTCTGCCTTGAAACCTTTCCCCTCGAAAACTTTAACTACTGAACACGGCTGCAAGCACGCTGCTTGCAGCTACGGAGGAACACATGTCGAAATCACAATCTCACGGCAACGGCGGCGAAACTCACCAGACCACGAGCGACGCAGACAAAACCCTGACCACCAATCAGGGGCTTCCGATCTCGGATGATCAGAATACTTTGACCGTCGGTCCGCGAGGTCCGCAGTTGCTGGAAGACTTTGTGATGCGTGAGAAGATCACGCACTTCGACCACGAGCGGATTCCGGAAAGAGTGGTGCACGCACGCGGCTACGGTGTTCATGGTTACTTCGAAGCGTACGACGGGAATTCAAAACTGACGGAGGCGGCCTTCCTTCAACCCAACACGACAACACCCGTGTTCTGCCGCTTCTCAACGGTGGCGGGCAGCAAGGGATCACCAGACACAGCTCGTGACGTCCGAGGCTTCGCGGTCAAGTTTTATACTCAGCAAGGCAACTACGACCTTGTCGGCAACAACATGCCTGTGTTCTTCATTCAGGATGCAATCAAGTTTCCGGACTTAATTCACAGCGTAAAGCCAGCGCCGGATCGAGACTTCCCGCAGGCACAATCGGCTCACGATTCCTTCTGGGATTTCGTGTCGCTCAATCCGGAATCGATGCATATGCTCATGTGGGTCATGTCTGATCGCGCGATTCCTCGATCTTTGCGTATGATGGAAGGATTCGGGGTCCACACATTCCGCATGATCAACGATGCCGGTGAATCGACCTTCGTCAAGTTTCACTGGCGGCCAAAGCTGGGAACCTTCTCATTGATCTGGGACGAAGCCGTAAAGGTGTCCGGAGCCGACCCTGACTTCCACCGTCGTGATATGTGGAATGCGATCGATGCGGGCGACTTCCCCGAGTGGGAACTGTCCGTCCAGGCATTCTCAGAAGAAGAGGCTGAAGCGTTCGACTTCGATGTGTTAGACCCAACGAAACTCATTCCGGAAGAACTGGTGCCGCTGACGCCGATTGGCAAAATGGTGCTCAACGATAACGTGAAGAACTTCTTCGCTGAGACGGAACAGGTGGCGTTTTGTCCGTCGCACATTGTGCCAGGCATCGACTTTTCGAACGATCCGCTCTTGCAGGGGCGACTGTTTTCGTACCTGGACACGCAGCTGTCGCGACTCGGCAGTCCGAACTTTCATCAAATTCCCATCAACGCACCGAAGTGCCCGTTCGCCAACTTTCAGCGAGACGGGCACATGCAGATGGAGGTCCCAACCGGCAGGGCCGCGTACGAAGCCAATTCGCTCGACGACGGCAGCCCTCGCGAAAACCCGGAGATCGGTTTCACCAGCCACGCGTCGGCGGAGAGCGGCAAGAAGCTTCGAATCCGGCCGGAAAGCTTCGCCGATCACTATTCGCAGGCACTCATGTTTTGGAAGTCGATGACGGAACCCGAGCAGCGGCACATTGTCGGTGGGTTCGCCTTCGAATTGGGGAAATGCAAAGAGCTAAATATCCGCAAACGCATGCTGGGGCATCTACACAACGTCGACAAGGATCTGGCCAATCAGGTGGCACAGGCTCTGGGTATGGAAGGCGAAGCGGATAAGATTTCACCAGCAGTACCAGTGCGTGATGTAAAACCTTCGAAACCACTCTCGCAATACGCCTCAGCCCCTGAAACTCTTCAGGGCAAGAAGATCGGGCTGCTGGTTACCAACACGGTTGATGATGACTTCTATTCTGCGGCGATGGAGGCAGCCAAAGAAGAAGGAGCGATGTTGGAAGTGATTGCTTTGAAAGCAGGGCCGATGCAGACGACGGACGGCAAGGATATCCAACCGGATCACTTTCTGGCCGGTGCTCCCTCCGTACTGTTCGACTGCGTCTTGCTCGCGCCAATGGAAGAAGACATGGAGATGCTGCTGTCTCAAGCCGCCGCAATCGATTGGGTCCGCGACGCATTTAGTCACTTGAAAGTGATCGGCTACAACGAAGCGGCTGAAGCCCTGATCGAACGGAGCTGCAGCGACGCCAAAGACGATCCTGGAGTCGTATTCGTGGAGGACTGTGACTTCACCAGCTTTGTGAAAAAGGCCAAGCAACACCGCATCTGGCAACGAGAACCATCACTCCGCTAGGCCAAGACGCTTCAGCAAACGATGGCGCGGGGGCGTTGGGTCGCTAAGGAGAACGGGAAATGCGCCGGTGCGAGTTCACCGGCGTTTTGTTCTCATCGTGGCGGCAGGTAACGTCTTCAACCACCGAAAGGAATACAATGAATTTGGGACTTAACGGCAAGCTGGCACTGGTGACGGGATCAACGTCCGGCATCGGCAAAGCGATTGCAAAAACGTTGGCAGCGGAAGGTGCTCAGGTCGTGATCAACGGCCGCAGCCAGAAATCTGTCGATGCTGCACTAAACGATCTACAACTTGGCGACCGGGCTATCGGAGTCCCAGCCGACCTCGGCACCGCGGAAGGCTGTGCGACGCTGATCGAAAAAACGAATGCGCATGGAACGATCGATATCCTGATCAACAACGCTGGGATCTTTCAACCACAGGAATTTTCAGCGATCAGTGACGACGACTGGCAACGGTTCTACGACGTGAATGTGATGAGCGGCATTCGACTCTCGCGAGCCTTGATGGAACCCATGAAGCAGCAGGGCTGGGGAAGGATCGTATTCATTTCCAGTGAATCAGCGATCAATATCCCTGTCGAAATGATCCACTACGGCATGACAAAGACCGCACAACTGGCAGTCTCACGCGGCCTGGCAAAAACACTGAAGGCCACAGGTGTCACCGTCAACTGCGTGTTGCCGGGGCCAACGTGGAGCGAAGGGGTTGAGCAATTCGTGAAGGATGTTGCAGGGGATAGTGACCTCGCGAAAACTAAGGAAGCATTCTTCAAAGAGAATCGGCCATCGTCGCTGATCCAACGGTTTGCAGACGTGAACGAAGTCGCAGCAACGGTGGCATTCTTGTGCAGTCAACAGGCGGCTGCCACCACCGGGTCTGCTGTGCGCTGCGACGGCGGCATCGTGGACACCTGCTTCTGACGAGTCCGCTGCGCAACGATAGTCACAACAATGCGGGAACGCCCTGACGCCCATGCGACCTGACTGATCGGCCAACTACCACGCACCCGGTGGCCTGCGTCTTCACGCGGGTCCTGCTTCAAGGCGTTTTTGCTTTGTCGGCTGGATCGGACAATTGGCACGGTTGCTGCAACCGCAGTTGCGCATCTTTGAATTCACGCACCCCGATCAATACGGAAAGTCCCATGAGTATCACGAGCATCAATCCGGCCACCGGCGAAACGTTGAAGACCTACGAACCGCTCACGAAAGAGCAGACCATGGATAAGGTCGCGGCAGCTCAGAAAGCCTTCGCAGACTGGCAGGAAACCACGTTCGACCACCGTAAGAGCATTCTGCTGACGTTCGCAAAGGCCCTGCGGGAGCGGACCGACGAGTGTGCAAAGCTGATCACGGTCGAGATGGGCAAGCGAATCGCGGAAGCTCGCAAAGAAATTCTGTTCTGTGCGGAAATCACTGAGTTCTACGCCAACGGTGCGGAAGAATTCCTGGCGAATCAGCCAATGGATACAGACGACGCGGAGGCGTACATTCAGTACGCACCGATCGGTGTTCTGATGGGTGTTATGCCGTGGAACTTTCCGTTTTATCAGGTCGTCCGCTATGCGATGCCGAACATAATGGCGGGCAACACGGTGCTGGTGAAACACGCTGGCAATGTGCCTCAATGTGCCGAAAAGATTCAGAATCTCTTTGACGAAAGTGGACTGCCGGAAGGTGTGTTTACAAACTTGCTGATTCCCACTGAGTTTGTGGAAACCATTATTGAGGATGATCGCATTCAAGGCGTGTCGCTCACCGGCAGCGAACGCGCAGGAGCTGCCGTAGCCGCTGCCGCGGGAAAGAACCTAAAACGATCCGTTCTGGAACTCGGTGGCAACGACCCGTTTATCGTGCTGGAAGATGCTGACCTCGACGCCGTTGTCGAAATGGCGGTGAAGGGCCGAATGGTAAATACGGGGCAGAGTTGCGTCGCCGCCAAACGCTTCATTGTCGTTGAATCTTTGGCTGACGATTTTCTGTCGGCGTTCAAGTCGAAGCTCGCAGACATGAAGCTCGGCGATCCTATCGACGAAGACACCGAAGTCGGGCCGCTTTCCACGGAGTCTGCTGCAGACAACCTGGACAAGCAGGTTCAATCCGCTATCAACGCCGGAGCGACCGTGGTGCTGGGTGGTGACCGGCCAGACTGCAAAGGTGCCTTCTTCAATCCGACGATTCTCACTGACGTCACACCGGATATGCCGACGTACGATCAGGAATTGTTTGGGCCTGTTGCTACCGTTTACGTAGTGAAAGACGAAGCCGCTGCCATCAAACTGGCGAACGATTCTTCCTACGGATTAGGCGGTTCGGTGTACACGAAAGATATCGAACGAGGTCGGAAAGTGGCTGAACAGATCGATACCGGTATGATGTTTATCAACCAGCCAACTCAGTCTCAGGCGGACCTCCCGTTTGGAGGAACGAAGAATTCCGGCTACGGTCGCGAACTTTCGCATCTCGGCATTCTTGAATTCGTCAACAAGAAGCTAATTCACACAGGCTCAAGGTCTTAGTCCGTGAACTCAATCTGCCAGCAGCAGCCACCCGCGTGCGTGAAAGTTATGTCTGGCACATTGTGGGAAACAGGCCCGTCCGTTATGTCGCTTCACAGGAACACCGATGCCCGAAGGTGACACACTTCGACGACTCGCCGACATGCTGGCAGCGCGATTCGTTGGCCAGGAGGTCGTCGGGAACCTGTTTCGACACCCGCGATATTCCACGTCGGATTTCACCGGTGCGACGCTCACGAGTGTTGATTCGCGTGGCAAACATTTGTTGATGAGATTCTCGAATGGGTACACGGTCCACGTCCATCTTCGGATGACGGGAGCCGTCTACCCGCGTTTCCCGAGAGAAATCCGTGCTCATCGCCGCAAGTTCGAAATTGAGATGACAGATGGATGGATCGTGGCTGTCGACATCCCAATTCTCGGCATCATGCGGACGAAAGACGAACGCCATGCGGTTGGCCACTTAGGGCCCGACATCTGCGGTCACTATGACCACGACCTCGCCATACAGCAGCTTTCGTCCGCCGGAGATGTTCCAATTTCGCAGGCAATGCTGGATCAGCGCGTGGTTGCAGGGTTCGGAAATATCTACGCCGTGGAAACCCCCTTCATCACCGGCATCAATCCGAACACATTCGTCAGTTCGCTTTCCAATGTCGAAGCTCTGTTGTCGATTGGTGTGGGGCTGATACGCACGAATGCTCGCCGAGGTCCTCAGAACACGACCGGGCGAAATATTCACCTCACGAATCACTGGGTACTAAGCAGCGAGATCAGACGCTGCAAGGTCTGCGGAAGCGATCTGGTGAAACGCAGCGGTCGCGAAACCGCGTGGACCCGCCGCACGTCCTGGTGTGAACAATGCCAGCCACTCACCAACACAGAAGTTGACCTCACCCGCGCGGCGAAATTGTTGGCCGGGCACCCTTGCCGAAAGATCGTCGACCTGAAGACAGGCAAGCTGCTTGTCCCCGTGAATGAACCGGTTGTTGCCGCCGCGTTGCGCACAAATGAAGGTGGCATGAAGAGGTCTCGATAGCTGCCGCCTAAACCACGAAATGGGTCCCTGTAGAACGGGGAGCGATGCAACAGTGAGGCACCGAGGTTTCCTTCGCTGCACTCAGTCCAACCCCGGCCACGCTCAACGGAACCGCGTTTCAGATTGGTCGGGAGTTATTTAGGCCGGCCCACCGTCGTCAGGTTTATTCGCCAAAGCCAGTTAGTTGAGCGGCCAGACGCAAGTCGCTTGCGAGTTCCAGCAACATTTCGTTGCGACGTGTTTGTGACGGCTGACGCAGGATCGCAGATGGGTGCCATGTTCCGATGGTGTTTTCGCAGTGCCGTGTCTTCTGAGGTACTGCTCGATGCTTCGTTACTCGGAATTCCGGCCCGATGATTTGTCGGGCGGCAGTGGCGCCGAGACAGACGATAACTTGTGGCTGGACGAGTTCGATTTCTGCTTCCACCCACGGCTTGCAGGCGGTCACTTCTCGCACATCCGGATTGCTGTGCAGGCGGCGCTTTCCGCTCAGATTGTATTTGAAGTGCTTCACCGAATTTGTGACGTAGATTCTGTCTCGCGAGATACCGACTTTCGCGAGTGCTTCGTCCAGAATTTTACCAGCCGGTCCCACAAACGGCCGGCCGACCAGATCTTCCTGATCACCAGGCTGTTCGCCGATCAGCATTAGACCTGAATCTACTGGGCCTTCGCCAAAAACGGTCTGAGTTGCATGCTCGTGCAGGTCACAGCCTTTGCACCCGGCCGCGGCAGCACGAAGTGCGTCGAAGGTGAGCGTCTGTGGCAGGAAGTCAGCGGCCGAAGTCGCGAAGCCTTCCTGACGAGCGATCATTTCGGCAACCCGCCGAGGTGCGTCGGCCAGAAGGTCGGGGATGATGTCGGTTTCCGGAAGCGTGGGCCAATGACGCGTCGGCATTTCCTGAGTCATCATCTTCAACTTGATGCGCGCCGGATTAAAGATCGATCCGTAGTAGGTTTTCCACAGGTCTTCAAGCTCGTCACCCTGCGGTGCCTCACTGGCTGCTGCGCCCGGCCCGTAATTTAGTTGCTGAAGGTCCCAGTGCACGGATTCCGAAGGTGTCAGAATTGTCCAGCACATGCTGGGAAAGCGACGAGCGAAAAAAGGAGCGGTTAGCCGGACGATACGAAATTCGGGGCGATGCCATGCCACAAAATGCTCACCTTCCGGCGATTCGACTTTGCGGAAGCGGACGAACGCTTTCATCTTGTGCGCATCGCGACGAACGGCTTTCTCCATCATTACCAGACGATGCACGTCGTCGTCTGTCGTGACTTCCAGCAATCGAGGTTCTCCGTGAGTCATCCGCCACAGCGTGCGATACAACCGTTCCCAGCGATCCGGGGCAGTGTGGCAGGCAATACGTTCGGCCGCCTGCAAAAACGACTTCGGAATTCGGAACACGACTGGCGACTTAGAGTCTGCAGGCGGTGGCAATGCCTCCGAATCATCAGTGGCGTCAAACAGACTCGGACTGCGGTCTGTGTCACCAAAAACGACGCCAGACGGCGGAACGTGGCGGGCAAGCAACCCTCGACAGACGGTTCGCCATTCTTCGAATGTGCTGGCCTTAACAAACTGCATCACACCTCGCCCGATTTGGCAGAAGCGTGAGCATCAAACAGCGTGAGTTGCCGTGGCTGCTGGACAAATTGTTGCTTTAAGTGCAGGTCGTCCAGCTTTTTCAGACCGGGGTTATGATCCGCCGTCACCACAAAGTGAGCCGTGCGTTTCCACGCCACGCGAAGCTTTTTCAAATCAGCCACCTGCAGCGCGTGGTGCTGTCGAATTTTTAATATGCGAGCTACGCTTTTCGCGCCAATGCCTGGAATTCTCAGCAGTTCCTCACGAGGAGCGAGATTAACATCAACGGGAAAGTACTCCCGATGCGCCAGCGCCCATGCCAGCTTGGGGTCAACGTCCAGCGATAGGTTGCGGTCCGCTTCTGCAACCAGTTCGTTGGCATCGAAACCGTAGAATCTCAGAAGCCAGTCGGCCTGGTAGAGGCGATGTTCGCGAACCAGCGGAGGACTCTTGCCGGGCAGTCTGGCATCAGCGTGTGGGATCGGGCTGTAGGCCGAATAGTAGACTCGCCGCAGGTCGTGGTTGTTGTACAGCGATGAGGCCGTTTGAAGAATTTCCAGATCCGGCGTGGGCGTGGCACCGACAATCATCTGAGTACTCTGGCCCGCAGGGGCGAACTTCGGCACTTTGAAACCCGCCTTCTTCTCCGTTTTGAACTCGTCGATTCGCCCCTTGATGGTGCCCATCGCATGAGTAATCTCCGGTTCCTTCTTTTCCGGAGCAAGCTGCTGCAGGTCTCCCGCCGTCGGCAGTTCGACATTTACACTCAGGCGATCCGCCCAGCGTCCCGCGTCGGCCAGCAAATCGTCAGACGCGCCGGGAATGGACTTCAAGTGAATGTAGCCTCCAAATCGGTGCTTCGTTCGCAACGTCATCGCGACCAGATTCATCTGCTCCATGGTGTAATCGGGCGACTGGATGATCCCGGAACTTAAAAACAGCCCCTCGATATAGTTCCGCTGATAGAACTGAATTGTGAGATCCACAATTTCGTCGGTCGTGAAGCGAGCCCGAGGCGTGTCGCTGCTGACTCGGTTGACGCAATATTGACAGTCGTAGATGCAGTAGTTCGTCATAAGGATTTTGAGCAGCGAAACGCATCTGCCATCCGGCGTGTAGCTGTGACAGATCCCCATGCCCTCAGTACTGCCCAGCTTGCTTCCTTGGCGAGTTCCCTTCGACCCGCTGCTGGCGCAGGATGCATCGTACTTGGCGGCGTCGGCAAGAATTTTGAGTTTCGTCTGAACGTCCTGCGACATCGTCAATTGTTTCTTCTTAGGGGGCCACTCATCCGTTGTTGTGCCGTCCATTCTCACACGCCATCGGTGACAGGCAAGTAGTTTGTTTGACCATGCCGAAACGCGCCTATACTCAACTGGTGAAACTCGTTTTCGCTGGCCGCCCGTCAATCAATTTGGCCGCCGAGCGGTCTACGAAACGGGAAAAGCGTGAGCAAACCGCGTCACTGCGGCGGCATGCAATGTGCAACCAATGCACGCGGCAAATTGCTGGCCACGCAATCTACAAAACGGAACCTTTCTGAGGGCTTTTGCACGTGACGTTGCTAACGGAATCGGACCATGGTCTCTACTGCCCTCGCGGCAGGTTTTATGTCGATCCGTGGCAACCAGTCGAACGAGCCGTCGTGACGCACGCGCACGCAGACCATGCTCGGCCGGGTTCGCAGGCGTACCTCGCAGCGAAAGCTGGCGAACACATTCTGAGGACTCGTTTGCCCGACGTAGCGTCGTTTCAATTTGTGGAATACGGCTCGACGGTTTCCATGAACGGCGTCAACGTGTCGCTACATCCTGCCGGGCACATGACGGGGTCGGCTCAGGTGCGCATGGAATACCGCGGTGAAGTCGTCGTTGTGACGGGCGATTACAAGCGGCAGGCCGACCCGACCTGTGCTGCGTTTGAACCGATCAAATGCCACACGTTCGTCACCGAATCGACATTCGGTCTGCCAATCTACCGCTGGAAAAATCCGCAAGCCGTATTCGATGACATCAACCAATGGTGGCGAACCAACCAACAGGCGGGACGGACGAGTGTGCTGTTCACGTATGCCGTAGGGAAGAGCCAGAGAATACTTTCCGGGATCGACACCAGCATCGGCCCGGTGTTCGCTCACGGAGCAATTCTGAAAGCGAACGCCGCCTATCGACGCTGCGGAGTCGAGTTGCCGGAGGCGGGTAACATCTTAGAGCAGGACAAAACGTTCGACTGGTCTCGCACGCTGGTGCTTGCTCCGCCGAGTGCTCGTGGCAGCACGTGGCTACGGCGGTTCGGCAATGTGTCGATGGCAATGGCTTCAGGCTGGATGGGCGTGCGAGGCATCCGGCGTCGGCGAGTGGTCGATCGCGGCTTCGTCATTTCGGATCACGTCGACTGGCCCGACCTGATGCAAACGATCAAGGAAACTGAAGCCGAAAATGTGTGGGTCACACATGGCTACTCGGCCCAGGTAGCGCGTCACCTTCAACAGCAAGGTGTCGCAGCGAAAGTCATCAAGACAGAATTTCGCGGCGAAGTCGAAGAGGCGGAATCGCCATGAAGCGTTTTAGCCAACTGTATACAAGTCTGGACGCAACCACGAAGACAACCGGAAAAACGGCAGTCCTGGTGGACTACTTCTCTGAAGCTGATCCGGCGGATGCGGCCTGGGCCATCTATTTCCTGAGCGGGAAAAAACTTCAGCGGCTGGTCCCGATGAAGTTGCTTCGAACGTGGTCGGCCGAAGTCGCCGGAATCGAAGACTGGATGTTCGACGAATGCTATGAAGTTGTCGGCGACCTTGCAGAAGTTATGGCGCTGATTTTGCCGGCACCTCAGTCGCAGTCTGATGTCCCGTTGCACGAATGGGTAACCCAAAGGCTGCTGCCTTTGAAGAAGCTTTGCGAACCCGAACAACGTTCTGCGATGGTGGAATACTGGCAACAGCTTGACCAGACCGAACGCTTCGTGCTGCACAAACTGATGACGGGCGCGTTTCGAGTTGGCGTGTCGCAGAAGATGGTGGTGAAAGCGTTGGCGCAACGCTTCGGATTGCCTTCCGAAGTACTGGCTCACCGTTTGATGGGCGACTGGGAACCGTCCGCTGAATTCTTCAATTCGCTGATGAATGCCGACACCGGGGACGCTCACATCAGCCAACCGTATCCGTTTTTTCTGGCCCATCCCCTCGAAGCCTATGTCGAAACACTCGGGCCTGTCACAGACTGGCAGGCCGAATGGAAGTGGGATGGGATTCGTGCTCAGTTGCTGAAACGTGATGATCAGTTTTTCATCTGGTCTCGCGGCGAAGAATTAATGACGGATCGTTTCCCGGAACTCACCGCCATCGCCGATAGCGTTCCCAACGGCTCAGCCGTAGACGGAGAAATCGTCGCGTTCAAAGACGGTGGGATTCTGCCATTCAGCCAAATGCAGCGACGCATCGGGCGAAAGAAGCCTGGCAAGAAAATTCTCAGCGATATTCCCGTCTCGTTTATCGCCTTTGATCTGCTGGAGTGGCAGGGCAGGGATGTGCGTGAGGAACCGCTCACATTTCGGAGGCAGCAACTACAGGGAATCGTGGACGCCGTTGCCACAGAAAATCCAAACACCGCGATTCAGCTTTCGAAGGAACTCCCCTGCCAGTCATGGAGTGACCTCGCAGAGCTACGGCAGCAGAGCCGTGAGAATCAGGCGGAAGGTCTGATGCTGAAACGGCGAGACAGCCCATACCGAGTCGGCCGGCCTCGCGGCGACTGGTGGAAGTGGAAGATCGAGCCGTACACCGTTGACGCGGTGCTGACCTACGCTCAACGAGGCAGCGGTCGTCGAGCAAGCTTGTACAGCGACTACACGTTCGGAATCTGGAACGACGGCGAACTGGTCACATTCGCGAAGGCTTACTCGGGACTCACCGATGAAGAAATTGCGGAGGTTGACCGATTCGTCCGGGCCAACACGCTGGAACGTTTTGGACCGGTCCGCAGCGTGACGCCAAAGCTGGTCTTTGAGCTCGCGTTTGAAAACATTCAAGTCAGCAAGCGTCACAAGTCCGGTATCGCCGTCCGGTTTCCACGCATCATTCGCTGGCGACACGACCTGAAGATTGAGGCTGCAGACAGTCTGGAGTATGTGAAAGCGATGATCGAGTAGACGTCCGTCAATGTGCGGAATTGGCCCACGTGAGCATTTTGTTGTGCGAGTGCCATTCGCTCGTCCCCGGGGACGGTTGGACTCATTGAATTGAGTACGAAGAACTAACGCCGGCGTCGACGTAGCCGCGAAGTAGCCGCGTTGTGGCGACAAGCCAGTCCGACCCAACAAGCAGAATTCCGCATTCGGAAACGCATTCTCACGTAGTGTTCCCATTTGGCATCGAGTTGAATGATGCGGTGCCGCAATGGTCGCTCATCCACCGGCAGATCGGTCGAAATCTCTTCCGTTCAGGGCTCAAAGCTGCTCTTAAGGCCGAAATACAATGTCGGCATCAAACGTGCACTACATGTGAGCATCCGCAGCCTTTGCACCGGCGGAAGTGTCAGCTCGTGCAGCTCGCCCGCAATTGAGTTCGTGCTTAGCTGCCGCTGGGCGTTGGCCCCCGTTCACGACGGAACAACCGGGGCCAACACCCAGCGGCTAAGCAGGAAGCGAAGGTTGATGAGACACAAATAACCGCAGATCGAAGCGGGTCCAGAATAGCTCTGTATGAGCGATCGATCTGCATCACGAAAATTGGAAATCCAAAAGGTAAAAAACATGAAGAAGTCAAAGATGATACTGGCAGTTGCTGGAATGGCCCTCGCGTTGGTGACAGCTGACGTCGCCAACGCTCAGCGAGGTGGAAATCGCGACAACCCCGGTGGCCGGTCGGGAGGAAGCAATCGGGGAGACGGCGGAAACTTTGGCCGTCAGAACTCAGACCGACCGCAAAACGTCGGCCAAGCGTTGCGGAACCAACTGCAAAACCGCATCCGCGACGAAGTGAGAGGCTCAGGCAACCAGCGTTCAGATGGCAATCGACGCTTCGATAACCAACCGTCCAACCAACGTCGTGGGGGAAATAACTTTTCTCAACAGCCGTTTGGCAATCGTAACTACGGCACCCGAAACAACTACAGCAACCGAAACAACAACAACAACAACAACCGTTTTGGCAGCAACTTTAACCAACGCGGACGGTACCAGTCGAATCCGTTGGCGCAACTGATTGTCAGGCAGTTTCCGGAAGCGCGAAGGATTCTTTCACCGCGAGGCCCTCGCTACAACAACACCAACCGAGGTGCATTCTACCGGAACAATAGTCGGTACTACTATTTTCCGGATAGCAATTTCGGAAGCGGTTACCAGTCGCAGCCGAACGGCGTGTTGCTGAGCGGTAATGTGGTCGTAGACGGTGGCACTGCCATAGCCCAGACGGGTGGAGCTGTTGAGCAACAGTCGCAACCGGTCGAAGTTCAGTTCGGTGAATTTGCCTACACCGACCAACTGTCCGAAGTTCTAACAACCGTGCTCAACGACCTGTGTCTGGACATGCACTATAACTACCAGCAGAACGCCAACTTCGCTGCCGCCTACCGCGAAGCGTATGCAGCGTTAACGGAAGCCAAAGGATTGCGAGACGCTCAGCAGTCTGATGATCGCGACAGCATTAAGCAGCGACTGAAGATCACCGACTCACTTCTGCACAGTCTTGAGCCGCAGGTTCAGGGCTGGACGCGAACTCACCAAAAGCAAATTGGTGAAGCGGGGATGCTAACGAAACTCGAAATCGCCGGCGATGTCACCCATCACATGATGTATGACGCGGGCATTTCCGAGGAAGAGCACGATCAGAGCAGCCAGACATCGGCAACAGCAGACGCTGACAACACGGTCGAGCAGGCACCAGCACCTCAGTAAGACCTTCAGCAAAATGCTGAACGAGCAAAACCAGAGCGGCAGTCGGATTCCTAAACAGGAATGTCCGACTGCCGTTTTTTTTGGTTTATGAGCTCGCGCGCAAGCCAGCGACGTACGTATAGAGTTCGATAGTCCGAAGCAGAAGCCCCACTGATGTCGGCGATTACATCCCTGCTGGTTCGTGACGCCAATTCAGCCCGCACGGCGTTCTGGAAGATTGGACGTGACTGCTGCGACGGCGATGCAGGGTGGACACCGGGAAATCCTGCGGAACAGAAATTGGCGGAATGGTACAACGTCTGGATGGTTTGTAGAGTAGCCGCCATTCGCGGTGCCCAAGCCGCCGTCCATCCCGTTCCTGTCGTCTGTTGAGTAAAACTGTTCTATGTTCTCATCCGTTCGAAGCTTTCAAGGCATTGCACCGCAACTCGGCAAGCGAGTCTACATCGATCCCGCGTCGACTGTGATTGGCAAGGTCACTTTGGGCGACGATGTCTCTGTATGGCCGGGCGCGGTGATTCGTGGGGACATGCACACGATAGAAGTGGGTGATCGATCCAACGTGCAGGACAACGCCGTGCTTCACACGACGCATGCTGGCGAATTCAATCCCGAAGGCTGGCCGCTGAAAATCGGAGATGACGTGGTGATCGGCCACCGCGCGGTTCTTCATGGCTGTACAGTGGGCAGCCTGGTGCTCGTTGGCAATGGAGCGATCGTAAACGACGGCGCTGTTGTCGAAAACGAAGTCATTGTCGGTGCGGGCTGCATCGTGCCGCCGGGAAAAACGCTCGAAAGCGGCTTCGTGTACGTAGGCAACCCCTGCCGCAATCTTCGAGCGGTCACAGACAAGGAAATGCGGTTCTTCGAATACTCTCCCGCTCAGTACGTCAAACTGAAGGATCAATACCTCGCCGAACAGGCCACGAGCGATTAGGCGGCCACGTTAGGTCACCATTCAGAACAAACGACTCCGCAATACACGGTGCCGACACCCGACTGCACCGGCTACTCGCCTTCGCCCACATCAAGGTTCACGGCATCCAGCAGCAGGATATTTTCCTGGCGTTTGTGGTCGGCAAGTCGATCGGCCCAGCTGCGAAATTTATCGCGCAAGCTGTTGGCGATGGGCATCTGGTCCGGCGGGTTGTTCAGTTTTCCCTGCAATTGCTTGAGGTCACCAATGAGACCGAGGCGGTTTCGTCGAAGTCGCTCGACTCGCTGCAGCCAGTTCGGGAATCGTTCAAGCACCTCTTCCAGGTAGCCCGCCTGGTCCTCAAGAGCGAACTCTCGCTGCAGGTTGGTGCAGAGTTGATCCACTATTGCGTGCACCCAGCGGGAGTTCTCCGCGTCCAGACGTTCTTCCAGCAGTTCGCGCAGATCGTCCAGCAGCAGGGTGTGAAACGTGGAATACTGCTGCAGTTCGTTCATGATTCGGTCTGAACATTCAGACATCGCCAAATCCCTGGGATGGAACTGTGACATCGCCTCGATCCAAAAAGAATCACGTGTCTTGTGGATTAACCTATAAGCCGGATACCCGGCCCGAGCCCCCCGCAACTCGAGAATTGCGGGGGTGCTCGATGCCAGGCCACGGCAATGGATCAGCCTCGAATGTTGATCCGCTTCGGTTTCGCAGCTTCGGCCTTCGGCACGTTGATGTGGAGAACGCCGTTGCGGAACTCGGCATCGACTTTCTCCATGTCGACATCAGCGGCGAGGCGAATGATGCGTTGGAACCGACCGCGCGGGCATTCGTAGCGGTGCCATTTACCATCGGTCAGTTCTTCAAACTTACGCTCACCGGTAATGCAGAGTTCACCTTTCCGCAACCCGACGTCAACGTCTTCCAACACGACGCCTGGCAGGTCGATGGAAATGTCGTAGTGATTCTCGGTCTCCGCCACATTGCACAGCGGACTGAAGTATGCCGCCCCTTCGTGATTTTCGGATCCCAGAAAGTTTTCAACCATCTGATCCAGTTCTCGCCTGAAGTCCCCGAACACACCGGGATAGCGAGTGCGAAACGGAACAATTGTGCCAGTCATTTCTACTCTCCCTTTTCCAGAGGAACGAATCCTCGCATTCAGACTTTGATAACTTCCGCAAGCGGACCACCCGCAAGCTTAAGTTGCATGAACAGTAAGACACATCAGGCAACGGCCGAGGCAAAAGAATGCATCATTCGTTGCATCTTCGAAGGCAGTCGACTGTCGTCCTGAAAACGAACACCTCGACGACCAGCAGTTTCCAGTCGAACCATCGGCGACAGCATGGCCGCCAGTTCTGGAGCTTCAGGCTGCTCACGTTGATCGCCGAACGGTTTAACCGGGTATCGTGGATCTGCCGCCGTGACGATGGGATCGTTGAGCTTCCTCGGCCCGGCATTCTCTTGCGGCCGAAGTACGGTGCTCCAATCCAATCCCAAAGTCATCGGTCCAGGATCGATCTCGACAGCACCCGCCAGCACTTTGGCGGATGGTGCCATCGTTGGTGAAATGGATTCTGCAATCGGAGACGTCGTTGTAGAGTTCGGCCCCAGAGAACTGGCGCCGATAAGAATTAGCCCAGCGACGACCAGTGGAACGTACGGATGCAGTGTCTTCATCGTTTCACCTCATTTCACGACCGTCTGCCTGTGAGCCGCGCTGGCTGGCATCAAGGTTTCGGCGAGGACACTGATGCCGATGAACTGGTTGCCACTGACGACGGCTCACACTGACAGGTCAACTCCAACTTCACCGGCCCTGGCTGGTGTGAAGGTGACTCACACCAGCCGGTCCGACACATCTCGCGAACCCTTTGGACGCAGACGGAAACCGTAGCGGCCTTTCAGTAAGGCAGTTTCCGCTCTGTCCAGAGCCGCTGCGTTCGTCAGGACTTCACTTCGACGTGTTTCGTGCGTGACGTCTCAGCTTTGGGGACGGCGATTCGTAACACACCGTCTTTGTATTCGGCATCGACCTTGTCCATATCAAGGTCCTCGCCCAGACGGATTCCGCGTTGGAACCGACCATAGTGACTTTCGGTTCGATGGTACGTTTTCCCTTTTTCTTCTGAGCTTTCTTTGCGTTCTCCGGTGATCCAGAGTTCGCCATTTCTAAGCTCCACGCTGATGTCGTCCTTGGACATTCCGGGAAGGTCGACAGTCACCATCCACGAATCATCGGATCCCGAAATGTTGCACGACGGAGTCAGCCAGTTGGTACCTTCGTGGGATGCTGCTTCACTGTCGTTGCCAAAAAAGCGGCTCAACAGTCCGTCCATCTCGGTGCGAAAATCTCCAAACGGACGAGACATTCGCGTGCTGAATGGAGTTAACGCGGTGTTCATTCAGATTCTCCTTCCAATACGAAACGTCATCCCGCAATGGTGAAGAAGAAGGCAGCGGATCAGCGGGATGAACTACGATCCGCGACCTCCAAATTGGCCCGTCGAACGTGAATACGCAAGGACGTGGTTCATGGGACAGTCGCTTGTGCGTCGGCGATATGCCGATCGTCGGCCGCGACCGTTCCACGGGGCTTCCATACGTCCGGTTGTCCCCACGGCTCACGCCGACGGGCACGGGAACATGCCGTTGAAATGCGAGAATTGGAGATTGCTCCGTCTTCCGCAGTGCGGAAAGTGGAACCTGCCACCAGGCACTCCTCGCCAGGATCTGTTGCAAGATCCATTACGGCAACCCACTTCGATCAAAGCAACGAGCGTGCCAAAACGTTTGATGGTGGGGCTGAAAGTTTATCACGCAGAACTTTCACTGGTTTCTACTTTCGGCGTCGACAGGCGCGAGCATTCACGTGACTGAATTTAAGACACAGCGGAGGAACGTTGGTCATCCCCGCTTGAAGCGACGGCATTCGTCGACTCTTAATCAGCAACGACACTGATTGGCGTCGCAATACAAGAAGCAGGCTGGTCTCAGAGAGCCTGCGGATGTCATGAGACCGTTGCTCGGTGACCGGAGCCGCTGCGGTTTCCTCGGCGCGCACCGGCGGATGTTGCACGCGGCCGTTCAGACGTGCGGCCTGAAAATGTTCCGTATTGCGTGCTTTCGGACACGTTCAGTTGGCGGGGCGGTTGATTCCCGAGGTCCAGGTCGTGCCATGTGTGCCAGCACATGTAGAGCAGGATCGCCGAACTGATGAGAAACGCCACGTCAAACGCGGTTTGCCCCATGAATGGCTGGAACGGGTAGTTGGCGAAAAGGTCTGTGACGCAAAGCGCAATGAGCGCCACTGAGACCGCGACGGCGAAGAAAATGACGTTGCGATAGGTGTCGCGATTGGGAAGTGTCATGGAAACGATCCTTTCATTCGCGTTCGGACAGAATGGACGACGGTGTCATGGGCCAATGCCAGCCCGGTTCCGAATACGTTGGATCAGGGCCGAAATGAATCCCAGTACCAATCGCGCTCATGCAGAAACTCATCACAGGCTTCGCAGCGATCGGTCCCTTCGTTCTCGTGGCCGCAGATGCAAACCCAGTAGTCCGTGTCCAGCGGCAAACCGGAATCGTCGCGCGGCAGTGTTGTCGAATCGTCAATCAGAACTTCATCATCGAACAAGTTGTCGTCAATTTCGTACATCGAGTGATCGTTGAGAGAAGGCATGGCGATGCTCCTTTGCTTAACAATTTGATGGTGCCGAAGTCCCGTACTCCGGCCGCGATATTGCGACAGAACAAATTCTGTGCCAAACGTAGTCTGCAGCGGTGCCCTCCATGCTTAAGCACCATGGCGAGCCTCAAACACGTAAGGTAGGCGCATTCCACGTGCAACCGATTAGCTCCACGGTCGTGGCCAGCTAGCGATCGGTACTGCCTATGTCCTGCGTCTCTCACGAAAATCCCAACAGCGCCGGGATATGCCGAGCCGCTTCGATCAGCAGGCTGAAACTGAGGACGAAACCACCAAACGCCAGCATGCCCGCCAGAAGGGCGGTTCCGACGATGATTGGATACGCCACGATCGTTACCGCCAGCGAGCAGAAAGCATAGACCGTCAGACATATGTATTTCACCAGTGTCCACACGGCATGGCTGATGCGCTCAGTCACGTCGTGCAGGTCAAAGTGCTGAGTTTCGTTCCATGTTGCGGTACTCATTTCACACTCTCCTTTCACTATTGCGCTGGTTCGCGTGCGACCGAGATTCAACGACGTGCTCAGATACGGTCGTGAGAATTTCTCGCTGATGTGCAATGCATTGATCGAGGACTTTGACAGCATCGTCATCTTCGATCACGTCCTGACGGACCTCATGAAGCTCGGCCAGCAGATCGTGCTCTGACTTCACCACTTGTTGCCACAGATGGTCGACAGCCACGAAGGTGAAGTCCTTGAAGTGGTCCGAAAACTGTCCATAGTCCACCGCCCAACCGCGGCGATCCAGCAGCAACACCAGTTTCCGAATCCCCTCACGCTGTCTGGCTGCCATTGTCTTGAGGATGTTGCGTTCGGCACAGTCCTGCAGCTCCCCCCACGGCCAACGCAAGTCCGCGTACTGCAGCAGGCTGCGATGCCGCTGCACAACGATTTCCTGAATGCGCTCTGCGTTGTGATCAGATCCGTTGAGCGATCCTGTGTGATCCAATTGTGTTGAAGCACTCATGTCCGATCCTCCCCGACGAAAAGTCACTCTGTGACACGGAAGCAACAGGTGTGCCAAATCTGGGGCCGTCGGAACACAACAAGATAGTAGTGGCAAGCGGCTCCGGCGCATCTGCACAGTCGCGCACCAGCACAGGTGCACTCGAAAAGTCGTTCTCGCCGCAAGTCTGCTTTACCGCCAGCCAAGCTATGTGCCTCAATAGGTGCGCGGCAAATTTCAAATTGCGGGACAGAACCTGGCTGTCTAATTGCTGGCCACACTGTCTGAAATTTGGCGCGATTAGGTTTTTGCGGTTGCCGTTCGCCCAGACTTTAACCGGATCCCAATATTTGGCGCGCTCTTTGCAAAGTCAGGTCGCCGATAGCATTTTATTGGTCTCGTTGGTGGGGTTTGGTTGCCCGCCTTCATCCACTTACATCTCAGGAAAAGGAGGTCTCAATATGTTGGTGCTGTCACGAAAACGAGACGAACGAATTCGCATCGGAAACAACATCGAAATCATGGTGGTCGAGATACAGGGGGGCCGAGTGCGGCTGGGCATCACAGCTCCTTCTGACATTCCTGTTCATCGAGCGGAGATTGCGGAGCAAATCAGGAACGCGCAATCGACAAGTGCACCGGTTGACGACCAACAGAAGGTGCATGAAGGCGAGGACGAATCAGATTCGGAATCATCGCCGCATCAACAGCAGGCACACGAATCTGGAAATCAGCGACCTCAACGACTGTACAGGACCGCAAATTCCGCCTACGCCTTGGGGTGATCCGCCGGAAGGGACGTCTTACTTCGGGATTGCGAAAGGAGGATGCCATGATTATGCAAACTGGTCGAACTTCTGAGTGCCGGACGAAATCGGTTCGAAAACTCAGCAGTCGTCAACGCCCACATGCCGTCACCTTGCGCTATCGAGTTCAAGGGTATCGCGTACTTCCCGAAGAAGTTCAGCCGGTACGCAAAGTCGCGATAAACCCCGAACCCACTTCGGCCAGGCGAACTCGATGGGTAAGTCGCGTCGTCGACTTGTTCTTTAGTCGCCAGCCCTGGCATCCGCCGAATCGCAAGGGCTACCCGAAACGCTGGTGGGTGCATCTCTTGACCATAGTAACCGTCTACGCGGCCGCAGCGGTTGCGGTCGCTTGTCTGTAAAAATGCAAAGCTGAGTGAAGGGATAACACGATGAAGAAATTCTGGATCGCAGGGCTTGCCTGCACGATGGCTGTTGGGTTGGTCGGTTGCAGCGAACAAAGATCTGTCGCTCCGCCCACGCTGGGTGCTAGTTCTCCGTCGGCTGGTGCCGACGCGGGCACCGACGATGCAGCAGACACGGTGTCGACCAACGATGCAGTCGGTGAAGACAGCAGCACGGTTACTGCAGCAAAGCCGGTGATCGACGAACTGAAGAATGAAGCGGACGAAGCCGTCGAAGACATGAAGCAGGAAACAAAAGAAGCCGTCGATGCGGCGGCGAATGCAGCTCAGAAAAAGAAGGAGCAGTACTCCGCAGAATTCAGTCAGAAGCTCAGCAACATGAAAGGTGACATCGCCGAGCTCAAAGAATCCGCGAATAAGCTGCAGGACGAAGCCAAAAAAGAATTCGCAGAAATGAGCAACGAGCTGTCGAAAAAGCAGGAGGTCCTCGAAGCAAAACTGGAAGAACTTAATGAAACCAGCGCCGACAGGTGGGCTGACCTGAAAGCTGGCATTGTCAAAGCTTTCACAGATTTGAAAACATCTTTTGATGCCGCGTCAAAGCACGTTGATGGCGAACGATCAGCGGAAGAAGCAAAGAAAGACAGTGTTTCTGAGGCACCGGCCACTGAGTCGACTTCAGAGAAGTAACTGAATTTCGCCGCCGGCAAGCCGCTAAACACGGGCGAAGGGTCACAACAGATAGGGTGGCCGAACACAAGTTTTGGCATCAACGCTGCAAGGTCAGAATTTGCTGCCTGTTGAGGCCAGCATTTTTGTAAGCCGAGTTCCCATCGGTCCACGATTTCGAACTCAGCCCATATGGAGAGTTGCACCATGACACGCAAAGACGATTTGGCTCAGATCGCGCAACAACTGCGTGATCGCCGCCTGGAGTTACTTGAGGAAGCTGAACTGGAAATCGGTGAGTTGCGGAATGAGCTCGGTGACCAGTCGTGGGACGCAGAATGCGAAGGCATTGATTTTGAGTGTGACGAAGTCGCAGCAGCGTTGGCTGACCATCTGTACGAAGAACTGCTGCAGATCAATCATGCCTTGAACCGCATCGAGGAACAGGAATATGGCTTCTGCGAAAATTGTGGCCGCCAGATCACAATGGCGCGATTAGAAATTCTTCCGTTTGCGACCAGTTGCGTCGCCTGTCAGACCGAAGCGGAAGGGACCGAGGATGCCTTTCGGGAAATTGTCGGCGACGAAATGGAAAACGAAGGTGTGCACAGCGACCGCTATGATGAATTCAGCCTGCCGGTGGCACTGAAAATCTGACGTCCGCACTTGGACACAAAACGTTTACAGCGCGGGCACAGGAATCTCAGCAGCGGATATCAAGACATCGGAAGACGTCCTGGTAATCCTGGTCCTCAACGACCCCGGTCCATCACGATAAGGTGCCGCCGCATGCAGTCTTCGGAATCGTGCTGGCCCCCATTCGTGGTCCACTACCTTAAAAACGAACCGGTCACCGACTCGAACTGGCACCATCCTGGCCAGAATCAGAAGTCGAATCCCGGCGTATTTGATAGCAGGCCGCTCGTTCCGCGAGGGACGAGCGGCTTTGCGTATTCGCAGTCGATTGACGATAACATTGACACTCACAGGAACCCGTTCCATGCAGACATTTCATTGATTGAATCTCCATGCCAACACTAATCGCCGTTGACGACGAGCCTTCAGATCTGGAGCTGTTTCGGCACACATTTGAGAAGCAGGGCCTGACGGTCTTGACCGCAAAAACAGCCGCGGATGCACTCAAGCTGGTGGCCGAACACAAGCCAGACGTCGCTGTCTTTGACGTCATGCTGCCCGACAAGTCCGGCATCCAGCTTCTCGACGAAGTCAAACGCTACGACACTCGCCTGCCCGTGATTTTCGTGACCGCTGGCGGCACGAGCGCCACGGCCATTGATGCGATGAGGCACGGGGCGTTCGACTATTTGTTGAAGCCGCTAAATCTGAAGCAAGTGCGAGAACTGGTCGACCGCGCTCTGGAAGTGCGTCGCCTGATGAATGAACCCATTACGATGGGCGATGCTCAGCAGCCGACGCCAGATGATGGCGATACACTGGTCGGCCGCAGCGAAGAGATGCAGGACGTTTACAAAGCGATTGGACGTGTCGCCCCGAAGAACGTCAACGTTCTGATTCGCGGTGAGAGCGGCACCGGAAAAGAGCTGGTGGCGCGGGCTGTGTATCAGTTTAGTGATCGAGCCGAGCAGCCGTTTTTGGCCGTCAACTGTGCAGCCATCCCGGAATCGCTTCTGGAAAGCGAATTGTTTGGGCACGAAAAGGGGGCCTTCACCGGTGCTGACCGCCGGCGCATCGGAAAGTTTGAACAGTGCAGCGGCGGCACGATTTTTCTGGACGAGATCGGCGACATGCCGTTGGCTCTGCAAAGCAAGATGCTGCGGCTATTGCAAAACCAGCAGTTCGAACGAGTCGGCGGGAACACCACAATCAAAACCGACGTGCGAATTATTACCGCCACTCACCGCGATCTCGAAAAGATGGCCGAAGACGGAAAGTTTCGATGGGACCTGTACTACCGGCTGAACGTCTACAGCATCGAAATCCCACCGTTGCGAGATCGGCACGACGACCTGCCTGAGCTGATTGACTATTTTCTGCGTCGAGCCAACCGGGAACTTGATAAAGAAGTCCTGACGGTCGACGAAGCGACCATGGAGCTGTTGAAGGCGTATTCCTGGCCTGGCAATATCCGTGAACTGCAAAGCATTCTGAAGCAGGCGGTACTGGCGAGCAGTGGGCCAGTGTTGCTGGAACACTTTCTGCCGGACATCGTATGTGAACCGGAGCAGCATCCTCACATCAACGCAAAGCCATCCTCGCCGCAGTCGTTGAGCGACGTTTGGGATCGTTTCGTGAGCGAACGTTTGGAGGCTGACAGTACTGCGATCTACAAAGAAGGCATTGAGATCGCCGAACGCGAAATCATTTCCCGCGTGCTTCGTCACACGGACGGAAATCAGGTACGCGCCACAAGGCTGCTTGGCATCACGCGCAGCACGCTGCGATCGAAAATCAGTCAGCTCGGAATCACGATCGACACCGTGGTGGAAACATAAGGAAAGCAGAAAACGCGTCCCGCGCGATGGATAGCAGACGGCCTGCTTCGCAGAAGAAATCACAATGACCGAACAAGATTCACCACTGCTCAAACTTTCTCTCTCGCGTCAGGCCGACCTGTCACACATGAGTCGACGCGTTCGGCTGTTGGCCGCGCTGACTGAGCTACCGCAGAAGCAGCGTGAAGACTTCAGCAAAGCCGTAACCGATGTCTGCCGCTATGTCCTCGCGGCGCAGGCGCATGGGGCCGTTGAATTCTCGTTGTCGCAGGATGGAAGTCAGCACTATCTTCAGATCGTGGTTCGTAACGAAGGCGAAGAGAAACAGCGCGGCAACAAAGCGCCACGGGCGGCCGAGCGACGAACCGAAGAAGCACGATCACTTGAACGACTCAAAGACGTCGTCGACTACTTTCACTTCGACGACAATGCAAACCGTGGCACGATCGCCGAACTACGGCAAATGCTGCCTCCAACATTCCAAAGACCAACGGCAAGAGAAGCGAGTCTCTGGAAACGGATGATCCAGCAGAAGTCACTGGAAGACGCAATTCTTGTGGCCAGCCAGCGGTCTCGTCGTATCGAAGCCGAAGCCGACACGATGCGGCAGCGACACACGCTGCGCGACGAAATGGCGCGCGGCACGGAGGATTCAGAAACGCTTTTTTCGCTTATCGCCAGCGAAACGGACAACTTCATTGTTGTGATGGATCCCGACGGCAGCATCACCTGGGTAAACAATGCGTTTGTCGCCATCACCGGATATTCCGAAGCCGAAATAAACCGCCGGCGCCTCGACGAACTGCTCGGCGGCCCCAGCAGCAACCGAGAAGTGATGCGAGACTTTCGTGAAGCTCTGCGGCACGGCCATCGCTTTAACGACGAATTGCTGCTGTATCGCAAAGACGGCCGGGCCTATTGGACGCACTTCACGCTGACGCCGGTGACTCGGGGGACGAGCGGCATAAGCCGTTGGATCGCCATCGGCACGGATGTTTCACAGCAGCGTCAGGCGGTGGATGCTCTTGCGGCCGCCAAAGAATCGGCCGAGTCGGCCAGTCAGGCGAAGAGTGAATTTCTGGCGAACATGAGCCACGAAATACGGACGCCGCTGAACGCCATCATCGGCATGACAGAACTTACGCTCGGCACGGAATTGCAGCGAGAACAAAAAGAATACCTCAGCACCGTGAAGCTGTCGGCCGAATCGCTGCTGGAATTGTTGAACGACGTACTTGACCTGTCGAAGATTGAAGCAGGCAAATTGTCGATCGATCACACGAACTTCAACATTGCCGATTTGATCCGGGACACCGTCCGCGCTCTTGCGGTGCGGGCACACACGAAAGGTCTGGAACTGGCCTGCCACGTGCCGCTCGACACGCCTCAATGGCTGCGCGGCGACCCAGTCCGGTTGCGACAAATTCTGGTTAACCTGGTGGGCAACGCGATTAAGTTTACCCGGTCTGGCGAAGTCTCGGTCAACATCGAACCCCAGTGGCAGAACGGCAACGAAATCGGCCTACACTTTATTGTCAGCGACACCGGAGTTGGCATTCCCAAAGATCGTCTGCAAAGAATTTTCGATGCATTCGAACAGGTCGATAATTCCACGACGCGAGAATACGGCGGCACCGGCTTGGGACTCGCCATCACATCGCAATTGTTGCGAATGATGGGGGGACGAATCTGGGTTGAAAGCCAGCAAGGCAAAGGAAGTCGGTTCCACTTCTCGCTTAGTTTTCCGATCGTCCACGACGCTCCGCCATTACACAACGCCGATGCTGCTGATGTCGAAGGCTTCCACGTTCTGGTGGTCGACGACAACAAGACGAACCGCGATGTCGTCGGTGGAATGTTGCGTCACTGGAAGATGGAACCGACGCTGGTCGACAGCGGAAGAGCGGCCCTGCAGGAAATCGAACAGCATTCCCAAAATGGAAGGGCGTTCGACCTTGTGCTGCTGGATGCGATCATGCCGGAACTCGACGGCTTTGAAGTTGCACAACAGATTCGCGACGCCCCGGATCTGGAATGCGGAACCATGATGATGCTCTCATCGGCCGACCGACCCAACTCGTCCGCGCGCTGTCAGGAACTGGGCATCGAATCGTTCATGCTCAAGCCGGTTTCACCATCGGCGTTGCTGAACGCCATTCTTTCCGCTGTCGGTCCCAAACGACTGAGTAAGAATGCCGACAACAACCAGGCTTCGCCCAACGATCGTCCGCCGCGCACACTGCGAGTCCTGGTTGCCGACGACCATGAAGCGAATCGAGATCTTGCCACCGCCATTTTGACGAAACGAAGCCACCAGTGTGTTCCCGCAGAAACTGGCCGAGACGTCCTTCGTGAATACGAATCCGCTGACCCGCCGTTTGACGCGATTTTGATGGACGTGCAGATGCCGGAAATGGACGGCTTTGAAGTAACAACGGAAATTCGCGAACGCGAGCAGGGATGCGGACGCCACACGCCCATCATCGCGCTCACGGCTCATGCCATGAAGGGCGATCGCGAAAAATGTCTGGCTCAGGGAATGGACGCCTACCTGTCCAAACCCATCCGCCCGCGCGAGCTAGTGACGCTGGTCGAAAGCGTGGCTTCCGCGGGCACCAAGCACGAGTTTCCGAAAGATGATCCTATTGCGACCACGGAAATCGACTTCACTTTCGCCCTTGAACGGCTGGAAGGTGAAGACGATCTGTTGCGCAGCCAGATGCAGTACTTTCTGAACGATGGGCCCGGTTTAGTTAAGGAGATCTGCCAGGGTCTAAGCAATTCGAACACAGAAAAAATCCAGCGAGCCGCTCATCGGTTGAAGGGCCTGCTGGCAGGCTATGGACGCGACGCTACGTCAAAGCTTGCCGGGCAGATGGAACATTCCGCTGCCACCGGTGACACATCTCAGATCGCTGACCTGTGCAATCAGGTAAACAGCGACGTCGAAGCGTTAGTTGTGGGTATGCGGAAGTACCTGAAAACGTAGAGCAGGCGTGTAAATCTTTTCGTCTGACTGGCAGACATTCAGGGAATCAATTCATTCCCTGTCAACAACGGGATGGGCCCACCGATCTTAATGAGCCCCACGGCACGACCGCAAATTTTTAGCGGGAACTGTGTACAGACTGCGCGGCGTGGCTGAAATTTAGACAGCGACGCGGCTGCAGACGGCCCGATTAGTGGCGCCCACAGTAAGAAACTGCGACACGCGAACGTCACCATTGTTTTGGCACGCGGCATGCAACGTGGTCGAGCAAAACTGCGTAGACGCTGGATGGAGTCGCGATCAACCAGTCGCCGCCCGACGGATCACCGTCGTTGAAAACCGAAAGCGATTCAACCGGCGTCAGAATCATTCACGGCAAACTGAATACAGAAGCGAAAAGGAAACGATCATGCACACCCCAATCCACGTACCGAAGTGGTTTATGGCCACCATGGTATTCAGCGTCCTGGTCAGCTTTACGGCCGGGGCGGCGGTCCTTGTCCCTAGCAAGACCGAAGTTCCGCCACTCGATCCAACGTTGATCCAGCAGGCGGATATGCTGTCACTCGCCTTCCAGCAGGCCGCGGATCACATCAGCCCTTCGGTCGTGAGTATCATGTCGGAAAAACAGTTACAGACGCTGCAGGGGCGAGGGTCGTTGCAGTCTCAAATTCCTGAAGAGTTTCGCCGGTTTTTTGGGGACGACTTTGATCGTTTCTTTCAGACACCCATGCAACCACGAGGCGGTGGCGTTCAGCAGGGCTTCGGCAGCGGTGTGATCGTCTCCAACGATGGCTACATTCTGACCAACAACCATGTCGTCGCCGACGCCGACAAGATCACGGTGAAGACCGTTGACGAAGATACTTACGAGGCCGAAATTGTCGGCCGCGACCCCAAGAGTGACATCGCGTTGCTGAAAGTGGATGCATCGGGACTGCCCGCCGCAAAGCTGGCAGCCGCTGACGATGTTCGAGTGGGGCAATGGGTGATTGCCGTCGGCGGTCCGTTTGGACTCGAAAACACGGTGACTTCAGGAATAGTAAGCGCCACAGGTCGTAACACGGTTGGAATCGCTGACTACGAGAACTTCATCCAAACAGATGCGGCGATTAACCCCGGCAACAGCGGAGGCCCGCTGGTCAACCTTCATGGCGAAGTGGTCGGCATCAACACCGCCATTGCAACTCGCAGCGGTTCCAACGCGGGCGTCGGATTCTCGATTCCCATCGGAATGGCGCGGCACATCATGGGCAGTTTGAAAGAAACCGGTCGAGTCGATCGCGGGTTTATCGGAGCCGTCATTCAAAACCTGACCAAAGACCTTGCTGCATCGTTCAACTACGACAGTGACTACGGTGTGTTAATCGGCGACGTCACTGACGACGGTCCGGCAGCGAAAGCGGGGCTGAAGTCTGGTGACATTGTGCGCAAGATCGACGGTAAGAAGATGAAAAATTCAAGCGAACTGCGTAACGCCGTGGCGACAACGAAACCGGATTCCACCGTTGAATTTGAAATCTTCCGCGACGGAAAAATTCAGATCGTCGAAGTCAGGATCGGGCTGCTCGACGACAAAGTGATGGTCGCCAGCAACGGAGACACGTCTGTTTCGACCGACCTGGGGATGACACTTCAAACGGTCACTCCACGCATCGCCGAAGCTCTTGGCTACAGCGAAAGCCAGAAGGGCGTTGTTATCACCGAAGTCGAACCAGGCAGCCTCGCCGCATCCGCCGGGCTCAGAAAGAAGGACATCATCGTGAAACTCAACGGCGAAGACATTGAGGACACCGGGGGTTTCCGAGAGGTCCTGAACAAGTACGACGCCAAACAGGGATTGCGATTCCAGGTCAAGACCGAAGGCATCAGCCGCTTCCTGTTTCTTAAGACAAGATAGCTCAAGTGGCAATTGGTCGACCACGTCCCGGCTCCGACGGCCGGGACGCGGGACCGTACAGCTTCCGCTAATTTCTTGTGCGATGCCCAGTCAGCGACTGCGGTACGCTCAGGCAGGCGAGCTGGCGTTTAAGCATTGAGTCGCTCGAAGGCCGTGCCGCCATGCGGGGCGTTTTCAGTCATCTCAACAGCTGCGCCGGCCCCGGCACGTTTCGCGGTTCAGCGAGTGATGGCTGAGTCCGAACCCCGCGAAGCTGTCTAGGAGCGCTAGACGAATCAGCCCGTCGCGCATCAGCGATCACGACAACACATCAGACAATCAGCCGGCGCCAGACCCATACGAGGGACGTTTGTTGGCAGTTGTCACACCGGACTCGCTTTAGGAGAAGCAAACGGTAGTACCAACGATCTGTCGTTTCACTACGCCTCACCGAACGGTCCCACTTACAATACGCACACTTAACCATTGGCCCTAATCACTCATACTGCGAAATCGATCGCGCCCCGTTGTTGGGCAGTCTACTGACGAACAATAGTCAGCAGAAAGCAAAATCGTGATCAGTCACCAATGAACAGGGAATCGCACCAGCAATCAAGCTGACAGTCCGATTTTTCTGTCATCTCCCCGCTTCCGGAAGTGTATGATGGGCTTCGAACGACCTAAGCCAAGACTAACGCAGGCACCCGGCACGTGTCCGTAGTCCGCCACGGTTCGGCCCATTCTGGCCACCTGCCCACGTGGACCGATCGACAACTTCAATCGCGCGTTGCGAGTTTCATCTATCGCCAGTGCCCGAAGGCTCAAGCATGCGAGAACTGATCCGGCCGGGATTGACCACAGTGGCCAGGCTGGGATTGTTTCTCAGTTTGGCGGCGTGGTTTGTGGGCAATGGATGGGTCGGAACGATCGCCATCCCCTTCGGTGCCGGCCACGTGGCGACAGGCCTCGGGGCTCACGGGTGGTTCGCTGGGTACTTCCGCTCGATGACTTCGTTCAACACGAGATTCTCCCCGAGCAGCGAGAAGTACAACGCAGGCGCCTATTTCGGTGAACAGCTGCCCCGGGAAGCCAGTGCCTTCATTTCAGCTCATTCCAACGGCGAGTTTCTCGGTATGCGGTCAACGCAATTTAACGCGAATGTGGGAAGATTGGGAGATGCGATCTCCATCCAACACTGGCTCGTTGTCACCATCTTCGCCGCGTTCTACACGCTGCTGAGCTGGGTTTGTCGTAAGCACGAACCGGAAGCGGTGGGCGATGAGTGATGATCCGTACAGTGCGCCGGAATCTGCAGACGTGCCCGATGAACAGGACTCACAGACGAAAACGGTTCTGTTACACCTTGGTGTGGCTGCCGTCACGTTGATGGTGTTCACCGCAATCGTGGTATGCATTGTCGGAGCACTGGTGTTTGGACGCCTGATGTCCATGTAACCGCACTTGGCCCGATCAGCGTAGCGCCCGCCAAACCGGCGAGTACAGTCCTCAGCAAATGGTACTGACGGTGTCCACCGTGATAAAAATGTGCGAGGCGGCACCAAAACGAACGAGGAAAAGGTGCCGCCTCGCGATTCCACGCCCTGGCCCGCGTACTGAGCGACGGATAAGCGTGGAATCTACCCATCTGCAGATGAATCAAATGCTGCACGGCGTGCGCGAACTACGCCGTTACCAAAACGTCTCCCTCGACGGCTGGCAAATCGAAGGCCGGGCCGAAGCAAGCGAAGTTATAGTTGAACCGAGTTGGTCCTGGCGAACCAGCAACCTGGACAGAGAGTTTCAATCGCTGAGTGCCTTCCAGTGTGGCGTTGTGCTGCGCCGGAACAAACGATTCCCCGTCCCATCTCTGCAATTTCCTGATCTCGCCCACTCGCAACGGATCGATGTCGCCATATTCATCGACGCCACGCAGGAACAAATCTGAACCGCACCAGTCAGTGTCCTCGCCAAACGGCGCGATCGTTGCGTCGATGTCATACAGAGTCGCTGTTTCGCCGTCAATTATTTTTGTCCCAGCCGCCGTGACGGAATGAACTTCGACATCGCCCGCCGCGAAATCAGACTGCGTGCCACGCAGAATGTCCTCAGCGAGCGAATCGAGTGTTCGTTCGGCGCAGAATCGCACAGCACAGAAGGCGACGACGCCAGCTGCGAGAACAGCGATCCACCAGTAAGAAAACAGCAGCTGAAGCATGGGAAATCCTTTGAGCCTGGAATCGTTCAAAGCCTAGCTCGCGATCCGCACAGCTGCCGGTGACGGACCTCTCACACCAAGCGAATTCGCTCGTAAAGCGTTACGGCTGAACGGTTTATGCGGGGCGTTCCGGGATGCTAAAAATCGACAACGGCAGCCGCGCAGCCACAACACTGCTGAACGGCGTCTGCGTTCGAAGCATTTGCCATACGACGGCGATTCACTGTGGCAGGGCGCAACGTCGCGAAGGTCCATTCGGGCGGGGCCAGTAACAGATGAAGGACTGCCCTTAACGCTTCAGTGCTTCATGCAGTCGAGTCACGCAACACACTTTGTCGTGATACCAATCTTTCGCCAGCACAACTTCGACCGTCCAGCCGAAGGCCGCCAGCAGCCGAGGCTTCAACAGTTCGCGTTCCAGCAGATCGAGCTGCTGGTACCATTGATCCGTGTCGACCAGAATCCCCAAGCGATATTCCCGATCACCTTCTCGACGTACCGCAAGGTTGACTCGAAAATGCGACTGCCCGACATCGAAGTCGATGGTGAAGCCGAGCCCCCGCAGTTCGTCCGCGATGTCGTTTGTGACGGGATCGGGCGACGTGGTCCGATCGCCACTGCCCGGGCCGTAGCCACTTAAACTACGCAGCACCGTCGCCATCGCTTCCGCCTGGCCAACGGAGCACGCTTCCGCATAACGCAGATATCGTTTCAGGCAGTTGGCTCCGTCGTTGTATTCGTTTGTAATCGCGGTTGAACGCATGGAAGAGACCAGCGTCATAAATTGCTTCGCACGCGAAAACGCCACGTTCAGCCGTTTCTCGCCGCCCGCCATGTTGATCGGGCCGAAGTTCATTCGGGTGCGACCGTCCTGATCCGGGCCGTAGCAGACACTCATGATGATGATGTCTCGTTCATCACCCTGAATGTTTTCCAGGTTGCGAATCAACAGGCCCGCAAATTGGCCGTCGTCCTCGCGTTCGAGTTCGGCTTCGAAAGCTTCGCCGAAGTCGGAATCGTCTTCTGCCAAACTTCGCAGAGCACGTTCGATTTCCGACTGTTGAGCTTCCGAAAAGGCGACGATGCCGATGCTGTAACCGCATTCCTGCAGCAACAACGAACGCACCAGCTGAGCGATGTATTCAGCTTCGAAGGTGTTGCGTCGTTTTTCGTAGACGCCTTTTTCCATGAAGTGAAAGCTCACGGGTCGATCGATCACGGCCTCGGCAAACTCCGAGCCTTGCGTCGGTCGTTCCACGCACAGTTCGGGCAGTTCCGGCTGAGGTAGCGATTCTTCCGGAACGGTCAGCAGCCGCCCGCCGTAGAAAGCGTGGTTGGAAAAACTGATCAGCGATTCGGACCGGCTGCGATAGTGCCAGCCGAGCATTGTCGACGGCAGGTTCTTCGATCCATGGTTCAGAAGGCTGCTGCTGTTCAGATCGTACGAAACCAACTCACCGTCTTCTTCAAATTCCAATTCGTCATCATCCGCACGACGGCTGCCGAAGAAGCTGGTTGGCGGAAGTTGCATTTCGTCGCCCACCACGATCGCCTGGTCGGCTCGAAACAGCGCGGGAACGGCATCTTCCAGTGTGATCTGGCTGGCTTCATCAAAGATCACGGCATCAAAATGTTCGGCACTCAACGGCAGCGTGTCCGACACACTTAACGGACTCATCAACCACACCGGCTTGAGATCACGAATCACCAACCCGGAATCGCCGCCCGCCAGTTCACGAATGGACTTGTACCGCATCGACTTCCCGAATTCGTGTTCCAGTTCACGGCGTCCGCGTGCATACTGCTTCCTAAATTCCTTCTGGTCGGGCGTCAATTGGGCAGCCGGAGTCGTCGAAATCACGACGTTGTCACAAAACTGCTGCCGCACGGATTCTCGAACCGCCTGAGCGTTCTCAATGAGCCACTGATCTGTCTTCGTCATCAGCTGCTGCAACAGCGATGATCGAGTATCTCCGTCAAATCGAGCCACGTCCGGAGCGGCTCGGTAGGTTTCGTTCAGACTGTGTTCGGCAGCGGCCGCTTCCAGTTGCTGCGTGGTCAGCGGAAGTGTACGCAGTGCGTCGGTGAGTTCTCTTGGCAGCGGCTGGAGCGTCGCGAGGCAGTGCAGGCAATCAGGTAACTGGCCAATCACAGCGTTCAACTGTTCGACCGACGCAGATAGCTCACCCGGCGAACAATATTGGTAAGCATCCAAAAACCGATCGGCCGTTTGCGTGAAGTCGTTTAATGGCTCTCGCAATTCCGCCAGAGCAAACAGCGTTGTTGCGCCGTCTTTCGATGCGCGTGCATAGCGAGCCAGAGTTTTGATTGGACCGGATTCCGTTTTAAGCCGTTCTTTCACGCTTTGCAGCGATTGCAAAAAGCGGTCCAGATCCAGATGAATCCCAAACTCGTCGCTGACTTCCTGCGCCACTCGGTAGCGATCGGCCTTTGCTTCGTGTTCGTCCTCCAACTTCTGCAACACCGAAACCCAAGACGGTTTGATTTCGTGATGCGAAAAGTCATACGCTCTGTCCAATGTCTTGCGCAATCGCCACCACTTCGGCTTCAGAGCGGATAGTAGCCCGCCTTCCAGCCGCTTCGCCTGTTCCAGTGCTGTGCGAGTGTCTTCGGGAGACAGTTTTTGCCGCCAGTGCTGGTTGGTAGCGATGTGTTTCGCGATCAGCGCGTCACACTTTTCGAGCTTGCGGACGCGCCGCTGAAGTTTTTGAGCTCGATTCGATTTGGTGTCGAGCAGCTGCAGTAAGTCACGCTCTGTCAGAAAGGCGGTGTCTTCGGCAAATTGAATCGATTCGGAGAACTGATTGAAGCTGGACGTTGTCTCAGAAGGCAGTTCTAATCGAGCGACCTCATCGCAAATATGCTGCAATTGATGCAGCGCTTCGACAAGGCATTCGGTCACCAGTTCGATCGGCCGTTCCGCGTCGACGACGGCCGCGCTAATCAGGCGCAGTGGATGGTTCGCGAGCATGCCGGAAGGTTCGATACGCTGCAGGCGAGTTTCGAAATCGGCGAGTTGTTGTCGATGAGCTTCAAAGGCGGCATAAGTGGGGACTCGTTCCCAGTCGTGCGGCAGCAAATCGCGAACACGCGGCTTCAATTCGATCAATCGGTTCAGCAGCGTACGAACCGGAAGGCCGATATGATCCGGCGCCGATGTCATGGACGTGTTGAATTCGTCGATGGGTTGCAGAGCCGTCTGGACGTGATCCACCACTTCATCGCGACGGCCACGGTGCTGATCACGCGGCTGTTCGGCTTCCGCCAGAAAGTCGTCGTACGTTCGCTTCAGGTCCATCACGAACTGCTTTTTGTCCGCCTGCGAATCGTGAATCAAACAGCACAGGTCCTGCAGCCCCTGTTGCTTCAGACGATGGTAAACAACGTCCACGGCCGCTCGCTTTTCGCAAACAAACAGGATGCGTTTTCCGCGAATCACGAAGTCGGCAATGAGGTTTGCGATCGTCTGCGATTTACCAGTGCCCGGTGGCCCTTGAATGATGTAGCTGCCACCGGTGCGAGCCTTCGCCGTGGCCGTCGCCTGAGTCGGATCGCAGGGCACGATGTGGAAGCGTTCTGTCAGCGGCACGGCGTTGGTTGTCGGTTCCGCACATGATCGATCGGCGATTAGCGCCTCGTCGCTCACGTTGTCATCAAGTGCCCCCAGCGCAAACGTCGCTTCGAACGCTGCGTTCGCCGTATTTTCGACAATCAGGCGATTGTAATCCTGAGCCAGCGACATGCGGCGGTACTTCAGATTCGCCAGCGTTACTGAACAGAAATCGATTTCCCAGTTCAGCGGATTGTCGTCGACTTCGTCCAGCAACCGATAGAATTCGCCCTCCGCTTCAACTTCCGCTGCTTCAGTTCCGGCCTCTGCTTCTGAGGATGGAGCCGTTGTGTTGTTGGCGACCGACTTTGCCTTCGCAGCTTTGGGCGAAGACTGGTCGATCACACTTTCCAGTTGCAGCTTTGTCGGCGAAATCATGTGTTCGAAAATGCGAACACCGAGCGGATGGTAGTTGACCGAATCGTAACTGTAATCCAGATCCATGAAGTGCCGAATGCCACGTCCCGCCAGTCGCGTACGCCGCCGATACTGATCCAGCCGCCGCTTGGCTTTGGCATGAATCAGCTCAATCCTTGCCTTGTCAATTCGCCGCAGTTCTACCGACGCATCATTGGCCCGAATTGTGTTACGGAAGTTTTCGCAAAAGGTGTCCAGGCTTTCGGCCGACAGCTCAACAGTCTCCGGCAGTTCAATATCGTACAGCTGCTTGAACAGATGCCGCACAACCGGATTAACTTCTGCCTCTCCGTCCATCGCCTGCAGCGAATAGCGGTCGTGAATGCCCTTTTTGACGTCCAGCTTCACCGGCAGCAGCAGTAGCGGCGATTCGTAGCGTTCCGGTGGCGATACCTTCAGATCGGCCCATCTCAGGAACGCCACAATCAGGCGCAGCTGAGCGAACCCGAAGTCATTTTCGTCTCGCCGCGCTTCGGCTCGCAACCGATCCAACGTGGCCGGCAGGTACGCCGCTTCCCGAAAGTTCAGAAACTTATTCAGCAACACCGGCTTCTGCTTCAGCACGTCGTCGCGGAAAGCATTGTTCCACGACAGTACCTGTTCCTGCCGAATCGTCGACACATCGAACGACAGCGGAATCGACGCCTGAGTCAGGTTGATGGTCTGCAACGTCGTGCGAAAGTGCAGCAGACGATTGCGGCGGTTGATTTCGAAAAGCCGTTCACGCAGTTTGCTGAGCACCACTTGGCGCTTGTCGGTGAACGTCGCGGCGGATAATGCTGAAGTGCTGGCGAGGTCGGTTTCGAAGTCGACTTCCTGATCGCGATAGTTTTCCAGTGTCGCCAGCAGAGCTCGAAGGTCCGGCGGACGCTGGTGCCGATCCAGTTCTGTCATCACCACGATTGTGCGAGCGATCACAGGGTGCAACGCTTCGTTGATACGAAACAGGTTGTTGCGGTGAGTGACAAAACGTTCGAGGTCAGCGGGATCGGCCAGGTCCAGCCCACAGGCGAGGCTCGCCAGAATCAAGCCGAGCGAAAACACGTCGGTGACCGGATCGTGATGGCCGACGGTGTGCTCCCAGCAGACGTAACCGGGCAGCCATGACGGCGTCGCCGCCGCACCTTCGGACGAATCAGTGACATGGCTATCCTGCCAATGTTCGTCGCCATCGTCAACGTCAAAGGTGACCTGCGACCGGCCCGTGACGTCAACTCCTGCGCTCGCGGGATTCAACAGCTTCTTCACCGTTCTCAGTTGGCGGCGCAGCGGCAATTGGTCCGATTCTGAAAACCAAATCTGGCGGTTCGCGACCTTCAGGCTGTTCAAACCTTCCAGCGGCGCGACTTCGCCGTAATCGTGAGTCACAATGACCTGTCGGATTAACGGAAGAAACGAAACCAGCACGTCTTCCGTCGGAAACCCTCCGCTGTCGATTTGGGATCGCAGAAACGAATGAAAGTCGCTCACGCCACAAACTCCGTTTCCGCCGCCAGCACGATTTCCTTCGCTTCCTTCTGAACGCGGTGCAGCGTTCGCTTACCGATTTTCAGTTCGTCGGCACACAGTTTGTCGAAGGGTTTTCGAAGTTTCAATTTGTCTGCGAAGACGACGGCTGCCGCCAGAGCTGCCTCTTCAAGGTCCGGATCGCAGGTGGCGAAGTCCAACAGCAGGTAGCAGAAGTAACTTTTCAGCTCCTCGCCGTTGTTATTCGACTGAGCGTCGTAGTGGGACTCGCCAGAGTTCCCGTGACTCGGCGGCGTGCTGGGCGTGGGCGGCGCATCGGGATTTTTGGCGAAATCCGCTACGTCGCTATGAACGCTTTCTTCTGCCGCGTCTGGCACCGTGAAGTCTTCGAAAAAGCGTTTGGCATGCCCAATCAACACGGGCGTTTGTAACCATTCTGGCTTCAGAAAATCCTGTAGAAAGGACTTCGTTATCCTCGCCAACGATTGCTGCTGCAGCAGATCAAGCGTCGCCAGCTGCAATGGGCCCTCAATCAGCGGTTTTACCTTTTCGTCGCACGTCGCTGGATCGTCGGCCCAGAATTTCAACGATTTGGCTCGTATGTACATTTCGGGATGAGTCACCCCGTCGCTGCCTGCCCTTTCCTTCTCCAAAATTTCCTCAGCCTGTTGCAGATACGCGTCAGCGTTCACCGCCGATTGTCCGGTTTCGATTTTCAACAGGCAGCAGATACAGGCGTCGATGTCTTCTGTAATCATGGCGGCTCGGCGATCACAATACAGTTCTGTATACAGCTTGTAGTTGCGCCATGTACGACTTTCGGCGTCGCCGGAGTTCGCGTCGTTGGTCATCGCAGACAACACTTCGTCGACAATGTGAAATTCGCCATCGTCAATCGACAGCAGTTCGTAGTGAGCCAGCTCGTGAGCCAGCAGCGCCTCCATTTCTCGTTCAGTTAGCGTTTCCTGCAGCGGCCCATGCAGAACGATATGAGCTTCCCCCGGCAGCCACGTCATTCCGGCATTCAGGCCTGAACTTTGTTGCGCCTGATAAAGCGTGACCGGAACCGACAGGCCCATCCGAGCGGCGATAGCATCACATTGCAGGTATAGAACGGCGGCGGAATCGCGGTCAAGACGATAGGCGGTCTTCAGCAGATTTAGCTTCGAAGCTTCGTAAGCGTCTGCTCGCCGCCTGGTTTCACCAAACCAGTTGTAAAGCTTCAAGCGGTGATGCTGCAGGTAGTGGCGGAGTTCCCGGTGATATGCGGTCAGGAACTCACGCGCAGCCACGGGCGGGCGGAGCGCTGCTTCGTTTTGTCCAGTTCTAAGCGGTGTGTTCTGTTGGTCAGCCATGACGGGCGGATCGTACATCACGACGCGGATGCGGTGTAGTGACGTCGACGAAGACACCAACATTCTCACATCCGTAGCGTACCGGGTGATGGCCGGAATGGCGTGGCCCCAAACGGTGGCGGAGGCCCTACGCCAATCAGATCACTCATCTTCAAGCCGCCGCAGATCCCGTTCGATCTTAGGAATCACTCGGGCAAACGTATCAGAATCTGTGTTGGCAGCGTCCAGAGCCAATTGCAGAGTTGCTCGAGCGGCAGCGTGGTCGTTGCCGCCTCTTAGAATTCGGCCCATCAGTCGCCGCGCGGTAATTGTGCTGAAGTCTGCTGCGCCGTTTGTGCGTTCGAAAGTTTCCACGACTGGTATCAGCACTTCTTTGGCGGCATCGTAGTCTTTCAGGCGGTAGATTGATTGAGCCAGTTCCAGTTGCGCCCATAGCGTGGTGACGTGATCTTCGCCGAGCGTAGTGGCCATGTTTTCGAAGACCGTTCGGTGGATCTTCTCCGCTTCTTTGTGTCGCCCCTGCTTAGCCAGAAGTGAGCCGAGATTCGCCAGCATGATCAGAGTCTGCTTGTTTTGAAGACCGGCTTCAGCAAGCTGTAACTCGTACGCTCGTCGCAGCAGCTGCTCGGCTTCCTCAGGGCGGCCATTTGCCCGCACCGCTTCGGCGAGGTTGTTCATGGACGCCAAAGTTGAAGAATGCGATTCTCCCAGCTTGGCAATTCTGCCCTTCCATGCGCGGCGGTACAGCGGCTCCGCGGCTTTGTTATTTCCCTGGCGCGCGAACGCGAGGCCAAGATTATTGACGGCCTTTAGTGTGTCCACGTGCGACGGGCCGAGTTGAGACGTCCAGAGCTGCAATGCCAGTTCATATTGTTCGACGGCGTTGGGGTGGTCTCCCATATTGTAATAGACGGTGCCGATTTCGTTTCGAACGGCTGCTTCAATCGCGGGACGTTCGCCGAACATGGTGGGCACATGCCTGGCCGCTTCCCCCACAATCTCAGTCACCGTGCTGTGCTGCGGATCAGAAGAATCTTTTGCAAGAGGTATTAGCCTCGTGATGAAATCGTTCGTCATAAAACTATTGATGGCGAGCGCCTTATCGGCTTCATACTGTGACTTTTCCGCTTCTGCTCGAGCTTGCTTTGCTTCGACGGCGTACAGAAACATGCCCGCAGCCAAAGCCAGGATGGTGGCCACGATTCCTCCGACAAGCGTTCGGTTGCGGCTGACAAACTTTCGAAAAAGATAGCCTCGCGATGCACGCCGTGCTCGAATCGGTTCGCGCTGAAGGAACCGCCGCACATCATCAGCGAGATCTCGCGCGGACTGATATCGGCGTGTCGGATCCTTTTCAAGGCACTTGGAAAAGATCACCTCAAGGTCCGCGCTCAAGGTGGGAGCGACAGTCCGCAGTGGCACCGGCGACTGCTGCTCAACCGCACGAATAGCCTCCACGAGGCTGTGGCTTCGCACATCGATCGGCAGTGTTTTTGTCAGCAGTTCGTAACCGATGACGCCCAGAGCATACACGTCGCAACGATGGTCGACGTTGTCTTCGCCCGAAAATCGTTCGGGACTCATGTAGCCAATTGTCCCAGCAATTTCACCGATCGCTGTCCGCATCGTGGTCCCGGTATTGCCGCTTTCGTCGATGATTCTCGCCACTCCAAAGTCAAGAATCTTCGGAAGGTGCGACAATATGCTTCCTGCAGAGTCTCCCGCCATCATGATATTGGCTGGCTTTAAATCGCGATGAATGACGCCTCGCTCGTGAGCGTGCTGCACCGCGTCGGCGATCTCCAAAAACAGCACCAGCTTCCGCTCTGTAGACAGGTCGTGCTGCTGCATGTGCCGATGCAGGGGCAGACCATCCACCAATTCCATCGCAAACCACGGCTGTGGCCCGTATCCGAAATCAGTCATTCCGGACGCATAAACATGAGCCACTCCAGGATGCTGCAGCCTGGCCAGGATCTCGGATTCGTGCTGAAGACGCCACAGCAACTTTTCGCAACTGTGGCCTGGCTGCAGCAGCTTGATGGCGACTGAGCGGCCAGGATGCTCCTGAATTGCTTCGTAGACGACTCCCATTCCGCCCGCACCGATACGACGCGTGATCCGGAAATCGCCGATCGCTCGACCGATGAAGGCGTCGCTGATTTCCGAGGATTCAGTGGCCTCGAAAGGTGACTTCAAGAAGCCGGTGTCCTCTTCATGAGCGTCCAACAACCGCAGCAATTCGACCTTCATGGATTCGCTGTCACAGTGGGCATCACAAAACGCCGCACGATCTTCAACAGGAAGGTCAACGGCCTGTTGAAACAACAATTTCACTTTGGCCCAGTGTTTGGTTGGCATCTGTCAAACGCCTTCAATTTGAGTTCGCAACCATGCTCGAGCGTGTGACCATTCGTAGTACACAGTCCGGGGCGACATTTTCAGCAGGCCAGCACATTGTTCGACAGTCAGCCCGCCAAAGAATCTCATTTCCACAATTCGATGCTGAGTCGCATCTCGATCACGCAGATCCTCCATCGCAGAATCCAGAGCGATCAAGTCAATGGCCGGCTTGGTGAATAAGGGCGATACGCTGTCGATACGCATGGTCACAACTTCGCCGCCGCGTTTTTGGGCCTGCCTGGCCTTAGCGTGGTTGACCAGAATTCGCCGCATCACGATGGATGCTGTCGCAATGAAGTGATCGACGTTACGAAACTGAGCGGACTGGTCATCCGACCTGACAAGTCGCAGGTAGGCTTCGTGGATTAAAGCGGTTGTTTGCAGAGTATGGTCGTCTCGCTCGCGCCGCATATACGCGGCCGCTCTCCGGTGCAGTTCGTCGTACACAATCGGAAAGAGTTCGTCCGCCGCCGCCGTGTCACCAGCCGCAACGCCAGCCAGGAGAGTGGAAACATTTTGCGGAACGTCTTTGGCGGTCATAGAAACGGATCCCGATGTTTTAAGGCCACGTCGCTCAGCCTTCCACCCGACAGTTTCGCACAAAATGCAGCGAAAGCGAAAAAACTTTGCAGGCTCTGGTCATGTTTCCTGCTTCTTCCTGCGGGGCACTGATTTCGCCGACGGGAACGCGTGAGGCGACCTGAAGTGCAGTCGTCACCTATGTGAACGTTCGACCACTTTGCGCAATTACAGACGGGAAAGTTACGATGGGAAAGCGGGCCAGCCATTTAAAAAGCTTTGGGGTGCTTGCGGGCATTATTGTGATGGGCCTGTTTGAGGAACCACCGCGGGCCGACGCGGGAATCATGACCACCTACGTTACGGGCGAATCGGCTGGCAGCAACGTCATTTTTAAGGTCACGCTTGACGCATCCATCGCCGGCAGCGGAACGGTCGGGGTGGCTGTGACTGAGGACCGTGGCCTCCACCTGGACGGAATCGATTTCGCGCCTCATGGCGACGGTCACACCGGAGTTATGGTCGGAATTCCTGACGGTAAGGTGGGTTTCTACAACGTTGTCACCGGAGCGACTTTGCCCGACTTTATTGCGGACACATCCGCAGTCGCGGGTGCGACTGGCAGCGCGACGCATCCATCGTCGGTGCTGAGCACGCCGACTCATTTGTACTATGTCGAAAACCAATTCGGTTTCGATGGAAGCTCCGATCATCGCATCATGCGGAAAGCCTTTTCTGGCGGACCGGAAGAAGTCGTCTTTGATGGCGGCGTCGCCGGAGCCGGTGGGCTTGTTGAATTTGAGGGGCTGGAAATCGTCGATGACCGGCTCTACTTTTTCGCTCAGGATCCAGCGCCCGCACCGGCCGCGACCACACGAGCGCTGATGAGTATCGACCTGGATGGTGCCGGCATCTGGGATGGTTCGGCACCGACCGCTCATATCACGGGCTTGGCACGCGGAGCCATTGGCGGTCCACCGGTGCCGGGCGTATCGGACGGTTCTGACGAGCTGGACTTCGATCCGTCCAGCGGTCTGCTGTTTGGCACCAACATCATCAATGGCGAATTTATCGCGTATGATCCCGCTCTGGGTATGGAAGTCGTGCCGGGGCTATTGGGTTCAACATCTCACTTTATTGATGGAGGCCACTTCCTGTCTGCCGGCGCAGAAATAGACGGCATTCGCGCCGATGGAGATGGGCATTTGGTCTTCACAGGCCGCGGCGGAATTATCGGTGCGATTGATATCGAAAACGTGATGACCTTGGGCGCCGCCGATCTCAGCAGCGTCTACACCCTGTTCGACAGCCCGGCGTTTACCTTCGACGACCTCACGCCGTTAATTGCCGTGCCTGAACCAACCGCAGTGCCGCTGTTGCTGGTGGCAACTGGTCTGGGTCTGTTCGCTGTGCGACGGAGAAGACGGTGCGTGCTCGAAGGTGACTGAACCGCCAAAACAATCCGAGTTCCGGGCATAAATGCGTAGTGTCAAATTCGTGGCCATCGGCTAAACTGCCGAGCAGCGCGACGAATTCGAATATGACACTACTTAACGCATCCATCCTTGGCGGTCTGCTGCTGGCCGGGCTTCCCGTCCTGTTGCATTTGATCATGCGCGCCAAGCCGAAGCGGATTGAATTCCCGGCGCTACGACTGTTGCAAAGTCGGCAGACGTCGAACAGTCGCCGCATGCGGCTAAGACACATTTTGCTGCTGGTGCTGCGAGCCATCGTGATAGCGATCGCCGTTCTGGCACTCACGCGACCAACGCTTCCGGCGGCTCGCTACGGCCTGCGTTGGTATGAATGGCTGACATTAATTGGAGTCGTCATCGCTTGTGCGATGGTGTACCGCTGGCGTTCGACGACGGCAGCAAAACAGCAGCCCGCCGAACATCTGCTGCGCGAACGTCGTGGACGGCTGCGTGCATTCACGGTTCTGGCCGGTCTTGTGGCTGCCTGTGTGTTCGTCGGCGTGCCCTGGGGACTGCGAGTGCAGGGCGAAATCACAGGGCCGCGCAGCTCGATATCGCCCGACGTCCCCGTGGCTGCCGTGTTTGTCTTCGACAACAGTCAAAGCATGACTTACAAGCACGAAAGTCTGACTCGCCTTGATCAGGCAAAGCAACTCGCCCTCGATCACCTCACCGTGCTGCCTCCGGAAAGCAGCGTGGCCATCACAACGCTTAGTCCGGATTCCGAAGTCGTCTTCCAGGCAGACCTCGCCGGCGCGCGATCTCGAATTGAAGACCTGAAGACGCATGCGGTCACTCGTTCGCTGAACGTCACAATCCGCGATTCGATTAACGCTCAAGTATCCGATCGCGAACGAGTGCAGGCCGAACGAGCTTCAGCCGATGCGTTTGCTCGGGAAATCTACGTGCTGACCGACCTTTCAGAAGCAGCGTGGAACGAACCGGACGAATCCGGCATCCGAGATCTTCTGGTGCAGCACGATTGGCTGCATGTGTATTTGATCGATGTCAGCGTGTCGAATCCGATCAATCGCTCGCTCGGCCAACTGCGACTTGATCGCGATGCCACCGTCACGGGACAGCCAGTGCAGGTATCGGTCTCAGTTTCGGCCACACCAGCCGCCTCGGCCGAAGCGATTGTCGAGCTATTTACTTTGGACCGCGAAGGAAATGAAATCCGTGGCGGAGGTGCGGGCGGCAATGCGTTAAACACCGTTCGGTTTGACGGCGGCAGTCCTCCCACAGCCACCTTTTCTGTTCGCGGGCTTGAAGGAGCAAAGTTTCAGCAGGGTTTTATCCGGCTGACCACTCCGGACCCGATGCCGGTAGATGACGTTCGCTACTTTGTGTTTGGTGTGCAGAGTGTCCCAAAAGTTCTGCTGGTTGGTGATCGAGAAATTGACACATGGCTGTTCCGCAACGCACTACAGCCGGTGGAATTCGAAGCACTGGGTGAACTCAGATTTGACTGCACGTCAGTGACGGGGGCAGAATTCCGTCGCGAACAACTTCGTGCATACGACGTCGTGTGCGTGCTGAACTGGACGCGACCGCCACCGGGCGTCTGGTCGGATTTATATCGCTTTGTTAACGAAGGCGGATCGCTGTTTGTGGCAGCGGGTGGCGAACGCCTGCTGGATGCCGGCCACTGGAGTACCGTGGATGCTCAACTGGTTTTGCCCGGCGTGCCGCTGACCGCGCTGCCGTTTCGGCCGGAATCCAGTCAGCTAAATCTGGTCGCGGAGAGCAACCCGATTGTTCAAAGTTTTCTGAACGACCCAAGTGCGATGACAGAACTGGCGTGGGCCAGATTCAGCAAAAGCTGGACGGTTGATATCGCGAAGGATGCTCGCGTGTTGATGTCGTACAACGACCGGACAGCTCGGCCCGCATTGCTGGAACGCAACGTTGGCCGCGGTCGAGTCCTGATGTTCACATCTGCCGTCGACAACAATCAAGACGGCTGGAACACCGGATTGGTGACTGACGATTCGTGGGCGTTTCTAATGCTTGTTGACGAAATGATGCAATATCTGACCGGGGCCGCCGACGCTGTGAGAAACTTCACCGTGGGTGAACCGGTGGAAATTCAAGTGCCCGAATCGGAGCGGTTCAGCCAGTATGGACTCACGCGACCTCGATTTCGCTTCACGCCCGGAACGTTGCCGTTCGACCAGTCGTCTGTGTTGCTGACGGACATCAATGAGGCGGGACACTACCAGCTTCGAGCGACCGACGACGGCAACTCATTCACCACAGATTTCGCGGCCAATAATATCGATGCCGAAAGCAACCTGACTCGCATGAGCATCGAGAGTCTGAACAATATTTTGGGCGAAGGCCGTTATGCACGCGTCAATAATCCGGAAGAACTGGATCGAGCGGTCAACATCGGCCGGCTCGGGATTGAGGTTTTTCCCGTGCTGATGGGGCTACTGATCGTGCTGTTCGCTGCGGAACACCTCATGGCCAACTTCTTCTACGACGAAGTGGATACGCAACCACAGGCGATGGCTGGGGCGACCGAGTGACAGATGCTGGGGCGGCTGGGCCGTAACGCTGACGTTCTGAATGCCTGCGTGAGGGGGAGATTTTGGCTATTTTGAGTCACACAATGGCGTCGGCAACGCGGTTGGCGTTGTACCGGCGCATAGAAAAAGCAGCGCGATAAGGTCCCCTCAAAGCTCCCAGCTTTCCTTAACGCGCTGCTATTCTCATTGTTTTCTTAGCCGTCTTCGTCCCGTCAGCTGACGGGCGTTTCGAAGACAACGGAAACATAGGTCGGTGTTGGCTGGCGTCAAATTGTTGTCCGGGAAAACTGCCAGCATCGCCAAAGTCTCAGGGTTGTACCGATTCTTCCGGTCAGCGAAGGGGGATTCGGTGTGGACGAAACCGGTTGAAGGTTCTAACGTGCCCCGCTTACAGGCAATAATGCTGTGACGGTCGACTTTGGCCCACCCAGCGTTGCGAATGGCTGCAGACGATCCTCACAATGGTCCGCTGGCCGACGCCCCCAGTTTCGTTTACTTCTGACTTTCAACGTGGTGATCTATCGTCCATGACCGTTGACCTGATTTCTCACCCGGAAGAGTTCGCTGATCTCTGCAATCACATTCGCGAATCCGGTGTGGTGGCTTTTGATACGGAATTCGTTTCCGAAAGCACATATCGCCCCGAACTGGGCCTGTTACAGTTTGCCACCGATACTCGCAGTGCCGCAGTCGATCCGCTGGCAGTTGGCGATTTGTCCGCGTGGTGGGACATCATGGCTGACGACCAGACAACCGTCATCGTGCACGGCGGTCAGGCAGAGATTCGCTTTTGCCTGCACCTGATCGGCCGTCCGCCACGCGACCTGTTCGACATTCAGATTGCGGAAGGCTTTCGCGGTCGAAGTTATCCATTGTCCTACGCGGCCATCGTGCAACGCGTGCTGAATCAGCAGGTCGACGGCAGCCAAACCCGCACCGACTGGCTAAGACGCCCCCTGTCCAGCGATCAGCTGACGTACGCATTGGAAGACGTCGAACACGTCATGGAAATCTGGCGGACTCAGACAGACTGGCTGCAGCAGCGTGACCGGCTTTCCTGGGCTCTGGCAGAAATGCAGCGAATGATTGACGACATTGTGGCCGACGACGCCATGCCCCCGTGGCAACGCCTGTCGGGAGCTCACAAGTTATCGCGCCGTGAACTGGCTGTTTTGCAGAAGCTTGCTGCGTGGCGAGAACAGGAAGCGGCGTTCCGCAACCGGCCGACGCGACGGATTCTGCGAGACGACCTGCTGATCGATCTGGCCAAACGCAAACCCAAAACCGTGCAACAGGCTCTGGCGACGCGAGACATGAATCGCCCGGAATACAAACGGCGACTTCCCGATGTGGTGGAAGTCATTGCCGAGGCGCTCCAACTTCCTGACGATGAGTTGCCAGTGAAGCCACGCAGCCGGCGTCAGGAATCAACATCCGACGAACAGGTGATTTCGAAACTGCTGTCCCTGTCGCTGTCGAACCGGTGTGCCGAGCTGGATATTTCGCAGACGCTGGTGGCCAACAACAAAGACCTGACGGAATTGGTGCGTTACCACCGTTTTGCAAATCGCAAGAACGGAGTACCTCGCATTTTGGATGGCTGGCGTTCAGATGTCTGCGGCCAACTGCTGCTGGACGTGATGGATGGCCGAGTCGGCTTCCGTGTTGCTCCGGCCGACGCTGCCACACCGTTGGAATTCCACTACGACGACAAGTAACGGCAGCCGCTGCAACCCCGGGTGAGGTGGAATATGCCGAGCAGAGTTGATGCGGTTGCAGGCCTGGATAAGGAGCCGCTCTAATTGGCCGGCTCAGGCTTATCCGGCATTGCTTCGTCCGTGCCGTCCAGCAGCTTTGCGATGCGTTCGCCCAACTTTTCGCCAGCGCCCGGCCTAAAGCCAACGGTGACGTGTTTGACCACGGCTCCTTTGCCCAGGACCACGGAATGAGGAATGCCGGTCACGCCGAAGCGTCTGGCAATTAAGGAACCACGATCCAAAGCGACCAGCGGTGCAAGGTTCTGCCGGTCTAAGAATGTTTGGATCCGATCCGGGGCTTCTTCCAGATTGACGGCCACGAAGATGACCTGTGATTCGTCGAACTTCGACGTGGCGCTGATGTATTGAGGCAACGCGGCAACGCACGGGCCACACCACGACGCCCAGAAGTCGAGCACCACAATTTTGTCCTGATGATCACTAAGTCGGAAGGTGCCGCCGTCCAGTGTTTCCAGTTCGAAGTCGTCCATAAATTGTCCGACCAGCGCGGATTCTGCTTCGTCGACGTCGCCACCGTCGGGCAGTTTCCATTCCGGTTCTTTGGCCCGTTCCGGAATCCAGTTCACGTAGGACAGTATTTCTTCACGACCGTCCGCGCTGCCTAAGAACAGGTCGCGAATTGCCTTCGCAGGAATACGACATTCGCCCAACAAACTGGACTTACCGATCAACTGCCCGTCCGCCATCCGTTCCGGCGTCATAGTTAGCGTATAGCCGTTGTCTAGTTGAGCCTGCACAGCCGTTTCGTCTCGTTCCGTTTGTGCGACGGGTTCTGCTGCGTCTTCCGATTCGTCACCGGCCGGCGGCGGCAGCCACACAATGGCTGAAACGCGATCACGAGGGAACCGAAACGTTTCGAGACGTGATTCGAAACGCACCATGCCATCTTCCACGCCAATCAAGCGGCCACGCAGCAGATCGCCGTTGGGGGCCAGAAGAATGTGCGTTGGAGGATCGTCTTTCTGGAAGCGAGGAATCGTAAGCGTGCGTTGTCGAGCTTCTGCGTTGATGAACTGAGCGACCGAAGTGCCCGCGACATTGCGGACTTCGAAATTGGAAACAGCCAGAGGCACGCCGGTTACGCCATTTTGTACCTGCCCGTTGCGCACAATTCGGTTACTGACGCGAGTGATGTTGGTTGCAAACAGTAGTGCTCGCGAACCGGCGGCTACCGATGTCAGTTCGAAGCTATTCGCTTCTTTGCCGTTGACCATCACCTGCACGTTTCCGTCGCGGGTGATCAGTTGCACGTCCGCTTTTTGTTCAACCAACCGCACGACGCCCTTCGCATCACCTGGCTGCCCCTGGGCACCAAACACAATCCGTCTGTTGTTCATATCCGGCGGGCGGTCAGTGATCGTCAACTGATTCGGACTAAACTGAATGCAGATGGGGAGTCCAGCTTCAGGTGAACGAAGTGAGTCGGCGTACAGCCACGTGGTCAGACTGCCATACGTCTGAGGCGTCCATTCCAGATGAAAACTGACTACGTTTCCGGTCAGGATGTTCTCATTGCCATAGGCCGCACTCGAAGAAAAACGCAGGCTGCCGTCACGATGAACGGGACTTCCAATGGTTCGCTTCCATCCATCCGCCGTAAAGCCAGCCTGGCGTGCTCGCGTGATGCTGCCGAGTTCGATGGCCTGCACATGAGCCACGTCAAGCTGCCGGACTCCCGCCACCGGCGTCGTAATTTGAATGCTCGCCGCATCGGACTTTTGCAGCAGGCAGGGAAACACGTCGCCGTCTTTCAGGAAGACAACGTCAGGATACTGCTTTGTGTCGATCGCCAGCGTTTCGGGCTCGTGGCCTCGCTGAAAACGAGCTTTACCCTTAGACACAAGCGTGGTCGCATTGCGCCCGCCGACGGGCTTCCAGCGTATCGGCGAAGAATCGTGATCTTCCACCGTCAGGTTGCCTCGCAGCGATCCGCCTTCAAAGAACAGGCGATCCGGTTCGTCTTCGGGGGTGACTGAATTGGGCAGCTTGATCCGTCGCACGCCCGCGAGTTTCGAAACGATCGGCCGATCTGAATAGCCGGTATCAATGGAAATCTGCTCGTTAGTCATTGCCACCATCGTGCCCGACACGAACCCACCGTTCTTCCAGGACACCAGCGTCTTGCCCTTGTCGTTTGGCTGTTCTTCCTTTGTGGACAGCACGATACGAGTGACGTTGGCGATCGGAAGGTCGATCGTTTCCAGCATTTCTGCGTCCTGTTTCTCAGCGGCCTGTTCCTCAGCGGGCTGTTCCACCGCGTCCGTTTTCTCGGCGTCCGCACCCGTTGCCGTCTCGTCTGTATCCTTACTTTTGGCTTCCTGATTTAACGCCACCTGAAGGACTTGATCTTCTTCAGAAAAGCCAGCGATGCTGCCGTAACGAACGTCTCCGTCCAGCGTGTGAACTCGAGTTTCACCGGGGCGCAGATTCTTGGGCAGACTACCGTCCCATTCACTGATACGCAGTCGCTTGATGGTGAGGTCGCCTTCGACGGCTTCGACAATGAGCCCCTGAGTCGGAACTTCCCAGTCTTTTGAATCCGTCTTCCCCAGCAGTTGCCCGGCACTGGAATAGACGGCCATGACTTTTTGTTTGAAGTCGACAAAGACGTGAAAGTGCAGTTTGCGGCTATCCGGGGCCACCGATTTCAGTTCGACAAAGTCCAGGCCGCAGCGGCAGATCAGTTCGTCGCCCCACATTTCGACGCGCGGATTTCCGTTTTCGCGGCTGCCGAGTGACAGCACAAAGTCCGGTACTGAGGTCGATGTCAGTACGATTTCCACTTCGCAGCGATCGGGGAATTCCATCGCCTTAAGCAGCCCCGTTTCGCCCTTGGGCGTCGTCAGGCTGCCGTCATTTTCCTCGTGCCAGTCAGTGAGCTTTGCTTTGGTGCCGCGCGGCGTCCATCCGTCAAGACCTCGAGGTCCATAGTACAGCAGGCCTTTATTTTGCGCACGCTGCAGACTTAGGATTTGATCCTGTTCCAAACGCAGGCTGCCGTGCCGTCGGCTGTTGAAGTGAATCGTGTTGTCTTCGACTTTTGCAATGCTGCCGTGTAGCACGTTGTGATTGACCAGCGTGATACGAAATTCGTCGTTTGACTCTGTTTCCGCTTCTGACGTTTCAGATTCCGGAAAGCTGACGGCAGACAGAACTCCCAGATCGATCTGCAAAGGGTCTGCGAACAAGGGCGATTGCCAGACGAGCGTATCGCCCTTCGCCGAAACCAGCTGTCCCGCCAGACTGTCGCCATTGCCCCAGAACAGCGTGCCCATTTCCTGTTCGGCCGCATAAAGCGGGACAGCGAGCAGCGCGGCCAAAACAATGGCGAAGTTTTTGTGGATCGTCATCTGAATTCAGTACTTCATTCGACGGTCTCGAAAGACCAACGTATCAATCTAACGTTCGTAGATCGGCAGGAAGCGATAGTTTAAAGCCAACGCCAGCATCGACATTGCCGTGCCGTACACAGGTCCGTGGCTCGACGAAAAACTGCCGTCGTCGGCCTGCATGTCTTTTAACTGGCGAATCGTTTTCGTGTTCCACTTGTTCCACGCATCGAAGTCGCCCTGAAACAAGGCCTGAGCCATATAGTACCGAAAATAGAACGGGTAAGAACCTTCCTGATGTTGGATGTTGCCCACGACTTGTTTCGCCACGGCCTTGTATTCGGCCGCTTCTTTACGCCGACCGATTGCGAAAACCAGCGACGAAATGGCCTGAAGGTTTTTCGAACCACCCAGCCCGCCAACGCCGCCGGAATAGCCGACTCCGCCGCGAGTGGAGGTCATCTTTTTGAAGTAGTCCAGACCTTTATCGATGCATTCGTCCGGCACTTTCATGCCTGCGTTGCGAGCCGCAATCAGGCCGACCATGATCGCACCGGAAACTGATGTGTCGGCGTCACGGGATTCGGGCGAATATCTCCAGCCGCCCCATTGATTATTCTTTTGCGACGTCACCGCGCAACGCACGGCCAGTTCCAGAGCTTCACCGATGCTGCGTTTCTTGCTGGTGTCCGCTCCCGTCCACAGAGTGTCTTCATCCAATGCGCCATACACTTCGGCAAGGCCCAACATGCCGAATCCGTGATGGTACATGCTGTTGCCAAGGTATCCCGTGCTGGCACTTTGAGCGGTTATGATATTGCGGACAGCTCTGCGAATGTGTTCGCTGTACTTCCCGAAATTCGGGTCTTCGCCGCTGGCCATGAACGACATGATGCACATTCCGGTTATACCTGCTCCGCCGGAACCGTGCCCATGACTGGCTGCTTGAGTGCCCCAGTTGCCGGCTTCGCCCTGACTTTCCGCCAGCCACGACAAGCCACGTTCATAAATCATTTCAACATCAGGCGGAACACCGGTTCCAAAGCGGAGCTGCGGGTCCCGAGCGACGGCAGAAGAAGCCACAGCCGCAGCAATGGCAAGAAACAGAACTGGAATAGTGTGCCGTGGTTGTCGCATACGTTTCTCAGTGACTTCGTTCAGTGATGGCTGTCGTCCGCGGTATTGGACTTCAGCAATCCTTTACAGGCTGCCGTTGTTCACAAATGACAAAGTGGGTGTAGGGAAGTCGGAACAATCCTTTTTGGTTGTCGCTGATTGTGGCAGCAGTGCCGCGTTGGATCCCGGAGCGATCCACGACATAACTTGTTCCAACAGTGCTGGGATTGTTCCGTTTCCCCTGTGCCATTTCCTCTACTGAATGGTCTCCACCGCGTTAAAGAACGCGTCCAGCCCGTCGCGGAATTCGGCGGGAAGGCTTGTGCCAGCGGTGCCAGTTGTTTGCTGCACGTCTCGATCTTCAATCTGAGCCTTCAAGTCGGCGCCGGCACCGTAGAGTGCCAATGCAGGCCGATCGGTGTCTCCACTACCTCCGCCGCCGGGTGACGAACCGCCGCCGCCTCCTCCTTTCGGATTGGCTCGTTTGGATTGCAGCAACAATTCGATCACTTCCGTTTCCGCAGCGATCGCCTGAGGCCCTGTGTCCGGCTCGGCAAGAATCTCAGTCGCTTCAGCCATGACCTGCACGGCCTGACCGATAAGCTTCAGCTCCTTGCCAAAGTTAGTTTCAGCATCCGGCAGCGCTTTGATGTCGACCACCACGCTCTGCAATCGTTTGTGCAGCCCGTCCTGAGTGACCGACAACACGTTCGCTCGTTCCAGGTACTCGTCCGTAGGCAGTGCTTCGTGAGCCTGTTCCGTCGCGCGAGTTTCTTCCCGGAGGTCCATTTCTGCTTCCAGAATCCGCATGACTTCCAACACAATGAATGGCGGTAAACTGTCGCTGGACCCACCGGGGCACTTGCCGCACTGACTGGGTTCAACGAGTTCTTCCGCCCACCGATCGAGCGTATCACACCAGTATTCTGCGCGAGCGATCGATTCTCCGCTGAGGTTTTGTTTCACTCGTTCACCAAGCCCATCCAGCTTGGTTGTGATACGAACCTCTTTCATTTCATTGATGATGTTTAGGAAGGTCTCGTTTTTGCGACGGTCGTAATAGGCTTCCAGATCGGATTGGATATTCCAAACCGACTGGCTTTGAGCCACCTCGCGTTCGGCAATTTTGAGCGTCTGTTGGGTTTGACGCCCGTCCAGTTTGGAAGCCGCCAGGCCAAAGCCTTTGAACAATGTCTTGTTCAGATCTTCAGCCACTTCCATCTGCCGACGTGATGCAGCCTTCAGACGTTTGACGAACGTGCTGTTTTCGAGGTCGTCCATAATCTTCTGCAGGTCTTCGCGAACCTTGGCGAAGTCTTCCAGCAGATCGGCCTGTTCTTCGACAGCTTCGTCAACCTTTTCCTGAGTTGGCCCGTCCTCTTCTTTTTTGTCCGGCTTGGGCCCGCCCTGCAGCACGGTCGTTGGCAATGTCAACTTCCCTTTGCTCGGCTTTTTCGGTGGATCGTCGCCTTCGCCTTTTTCGGACTCCATGAAGCCGGATTCCACATCCGTAAGCTGCGGAACGGCCGGGATTTCTTTGTCGGAAGGTTCTGTTTCGCCGCCACCTTCGCCCGGCTTGCCTCTGTTGTTGCCAGCCTTAGGAGCCGACTTGGCATTCCCGGGTTTACCCTTGGCAGGCTTACCGGGTTTGCCGCTTGCTTTTCCAGGAGCCTTCGCCGCTTCCGCCAGCATGTCGGCAACGTTCGGCATTCGGTTTTCTGAAATCTCTTTCAAAGCTTCCAATGCATCGGCCCAGGTTTCCAGATGACCGACCATCATTTCTTCGTTACGTAGTGCCTGTTGAATCAGGTTTTCGCCGTGATCTGTGACTGCACCAAGTCGCTGTCCGTTGGCTCGTTCGGCCGCAGACTGCTGTTCGATACGACGCCGTGTTTTCGGATTGTTTAATTCGTCGTTACTCATGCGACGCAATTCGCGGTTGGCGTTGTGCAGCCGCATTTCTTCTTCGTACACGTCGTCCGCCAGACTGGCCCAGCGGCGCAACTGGTTCGTTACCCAAATTGCATGTTCTTCTGGTGTCAGCACGTGGATCACATACGTCGGTGAGTAGACTCGGCCACGTTCCGGCTTGAAGTCTTCCGCGTACGCTCGAATCTGCAACGACTGAGGCTTCACCTTATCGTTTAATGCGCAGAAGGTTGCCTTGCCAGAAAACGCGGGCTGCTCGGCGGCTCCTTTGGCAATCACCTTGTCGCCGTTTTCAGGGTTCGGATTTCTGAGTGCGTCTTCGATGCCCTTCCATTCCAGCCCGATTTCCTTCAGGCCGTAATCGTCGTCGGCCTGAACGTCGAAGGTGATCGTGTCGGTGGAAAGTACGACCTGCTGAGTGTCAAGCTGCTGGAAGGTCACGTTGGGTTCGCCGTCTTCAACCGCTTTGATCTTCAGCTTGAAGGCATCTTTGGCAGACAGCCCCAGTTCGTCCTTCCATTGCAATTCCAGAGTTTCTGAATCGGCGACGGCCACAGGTTCCGGCTTGATTTTGTTACCGTCCACTTTGGTCGCTTTGCCCTGCACGGAAGCCGTTTGCAGGTTACGACTAATTTCTGCGTCGAAGCTGGCGACGCTCCCTTTCAAGACCGACACCACGCCGCCGCGCACGTCTGTTTGAAGGTCTCGCGAATACTGAAGATAATCCGGCAGCTTGACGGATGCCGTTAACGCGGAAAGTTCCGGGCGAGTCGCAACCTGCACGTCCATCGATTTGCGAATGTCGCCGATGCGGACACTTAGTTTGCCAGTTTCGGTTTGAGGAGGCACTTTAAACGTGTACGAACCCTGCTTCAGTTCTGCTTTCACCGGTGATTGGTCGTTGAACTGAACCGTACCTTCGCCGGGCGACCATTGAGTCGTTTCGGCAAGCTGAGTTGAAACGTCGAACTCTTCACCGTGAGGAGCCACAATGGCTTTGGGAAGGTTCGACACCTGAGCAAACGTGTAGCGTTCCACGTTTTTCCACGGCATCAACCAGCGCTGCAGCGCGTTGGAGCCAGCGGCTGGCACGATCAGCAGTGCAAGCAGCATCAAGGCTGCCGGTACAGCTGCCGCCAGTGCCCATCGCTTGTGGCGAGGTTTGGGGACGGCGTCGGAAAAGTCTTTGTCGCGGACGACTAAGTCCACGTGTTCAACGGCGGCTCGCGCCAGTGTTTCGCTTGTGCCAAGTTTCGTGTCTTCACGTGCGAGTTCCACGACACCCAGCAGTTGGTCCCCGAGACTCGGGAAACGCTGCTTCAAAATGGTGGCCACTTGTTCCATGCGCCGAGTGCCCCACACCCAGCGGTGGCACTTCAATGGAAAGAACAGGCCCAGTCCCAGGCAGCCGCCAACAAGAATCGCTCCACGCACGATGGCGGGGGTATCAATGAACCGGTCGAGGATAAAGACGGCGACGTACGACAACGCCAGGCCGAACAGTCCCGCCAGGATTCCTTCCGCCACTTTGATCTTTCGGACGTGACTCCGAAAGTCGTCCAGACGCCGCCTCGTCGTGTCGGGCAGTCGAATTGCGGGTGTACTCATACTTCAATGCTCCATGAAGTGGGACGTCTGCAGGCGTACGTACGCAGGCCAACAGTATACGCATCTGAATGATTGCTGCGCAGAGTCAATTTGTCTGAAAGATGTCAGAATACGATTTTGCTGAATTCTGCCGAGACCGCGGTTTTTGCCAGACAGATTGTCGCAGGATGGGGGTGACTACGGGAGAATGGCCACCTCCCACGTGGTTGAACACCGACGGTCACACGGTTTTTCCTGCCGCCGGGCTGCCGAATCGAGCCATTTGGGAGGAACGCTGGCCGTCTAATTGGGGCTGTTTGGGCGAAGATATTCGCTGCAGACGCAGTTGTCTGATTGTAAGCTGTTCTTGTAAGAACGTGGCGATCAGTGGGCTGACGCGTTGCGGTCAACTTGCACAATCCAGTTGCAATTCTGTGTAGAGTTGCGAAAAATCGGGGACCTTTCCGTCCCGTTTTCCTGCCAGATCGAATCCGCATGAATCTGTTCCGGGCCACCTTAACCGCACTCACCTTGATCAGTGTACTGCTGATGAATGAGTCAGCGGTGGCTCAGAAGAAGGAAACGGTGGTCGAAAAATTCGCCGACGCGCTGGGCGATCTACTGCGAGAAGCCGTGGGCGAAAAGAAGGTCGTGCCGGCGCAACGGATCCGGCAAATGGCCCAGCCCGCTCTGCCTGAGCCCGCGCCTGATCAGCTCAAACGCCGCGAAGAACGGTTGACCGCCTATTCCAATGCCATGGTCGAATGGATCGCGCCGGTTTGCGAATTGTCGCCTGAGGAAACCGCTCTACTGCAGAAGTTCGCCGCAGATCGCGTGGCCGAGAAGCAAAAGGACTGGAAGCCAGACCCCAATCGAGACCCGCTGCACGACACGTTTCCTGTGAAGTTCACTCTTGCGATGGGCACGGCGGAGCAGCTGGACCTCACACGACAACAACGCAAACTGAATGGCCTACTAAACGACGAACAACTGGACAGGCTTTCCGCTGCCGCCGATGAACGTCGCGCCTTTCATCTGCATGCTACCGTTGAACGCGTTCTGAATATGTTGGATGAGGAACTCTATCTGACGGCCGCTCAACGCAAAGAAATGTATCAGCCGCTGCGAGAACGGCTGGACGGGATGGAAGGCAGTTCCTTCGCGTTCACACCGCAAAGCTACTACTACAAACAACAGTCCCTTGCCTTTTTGCTGCGACGCGGCGATCACCTCAAGTGCCTGAATGCGGCTCAGCGAGCTCGCGCGAAAGACTTCAGTGACGCTGCGGCGAGCCAGAATAATAATGGCGTGAGCAACGAGCAGTACCTGTATTTTTCTTCCAGCGAAGGGATGCACACGTGGGGAGACAAGCTGCTTGAGGCATCGAAGATTCAACGCGAACGTATCAGCCGAGCTTGCGCTGTGCGAGCCGCCTATGGGCAGGCTGAGTGGGGCTTGTCTGACGAGGACGCTCGTCACTTGGAGATTGCGGGCAAGGGAGTTGCGGAAAACCTGATCGAAGACTGGAAGAAGACGACTCGCCAGCGGCTAAAAACCTATGAAGATCAGGCCGGACGTTTTGGCGGCAACTTCAGCTTTGGCGTAAGCGTGCCAGACCTGAACTTAATCGAGTCGGATGCTTTGTGGAAGCACACGGTCGAATCGTTGCTGCCCGTTGCATACGAACCGGCCCTGACACGACACGTCGCCATGCGCCGTTCGAGTGCGATTCATCTCACAGCGCTACTGGACAAAGAATTGTGGCTGCGGCCCGAACAACGTAGTAAGGTGCAGGAGCTTGTTGAAGAAAGCCTGCCTTCCGGTAACTTCCAAAATCCGTATCGCAAGTATATGGAGGAAGTGGCAACACTAGTGATGCCTTTGTTTAAGTTTTCTAAACAGGATGCCACGGTTTTTCAGGGAGCTCAGCAGGAAGCATGGAACGCAATGAAGGGCGAATTCGATTTTAACGGTCGCTATGTGCAAGTGAATTTGGCAAACGGCGGCAGCTTTAATTTTCAGATCCCAAAGTGAGGCAGACAGGCATGTGACTGAGAGAATTCGCGGCAAAGCCTGCGGATCGTTTAACCCGCAGCCGAAGGCGCAGGCGTTGCTGGGGAACGTTGTTCCGCAGTAGAAGCGGAAGACTCACGGACCCCGATCAAAAGACGCCTGCGCCTTCGGCTGCGGGTTAAACGACTCTTATCAAGCCTTCAATATCACACATCACCGCAACAAAATCCCCAAGTGAGCAATACATGTCGTCCATCACCGAAACCATCCCCGAAATGCATTCTGACGACGTCGCCGCAATCGACGAACTTCGTGATGTGCATCAAAAGCTGAAGGCCGAACTGGCCAAGATCATCGTCGGACAGGACACCGTCATCGAACAACTGGCTATCTGCCTGTTCGCACGCGGACATTCACTGCTGATGGGTGTGCCTGGTCTGGCGAAGACACTATTGATCAGTCGACTGGCAGAAACTATGTCGCTTAGCTTCAGCCGCATTCAGTTCACTCCCGACCTGATGCCGATGGACATCACCGGCACCGACATTCTGCAGGAAACAGCCGAAGGGCGCCGCGAGTTTGAATTCGTCAAAGGCCCGGTCTTCGCCAACATTGTACTGGCCGACGAAATCAACCGAGCTCCCTCGAAAACTCAGGCCGCCATGTTGGAAGCGATGCAGGAACACCGCGTGACAGTCGTAGGTCGACCATACACGCTGGAGCCGCCGTTCTTTGTACTGGCGACTCAAAACCCAGTCGAACAGGAAGGCACGTACCCGCTTCCCGAAGCTCAGCTTGACCGCTTCATGTTTCTGATCACCGTCGATTATCCGTCGCGGCTGGAAGAGATCGAGATCGCTCGCACAACCACCGGCGGAACATTGCCGCAACTGGACCACATTTTGGATGGTCCGTCCGTGATTCGGTTTCAGGAACTTGTCCGTCGCGTCCCCGTGCCGAAGCATATCTACGAATTCGCCGTCGACCTCGTCCGCCGCACTCGGCCAAAGGTCGATGAATCGCCAGAGTGGTTGAAGCCGCTGGTTTCGTGGGGAGCTGGTCCGCGAGCCGTCCAGTATCTTGTGCTTGGTGCCAAAGCTCGAGCGGCCCTGACCGGCAGCTATATGGTGCGACTGGAAGACGTCATCGAAGTCGCTCAGCCGGTTCTTAGCCATCGAGTCCTCACCACCTTCAACGCCGAATCTGAAGGCATTACCAGCATCGACATCGTGAAGCGGTTGGTGGATGAATTGAATGCGGAGACGCTGGGTTAGAAGGGTTTCGGGCAACCGGGGGTTAAGGTTTCGGGAAGAAGCCTCAAATCCAATGGTCCCCACCTTTTTCACTGAAACCCTAAACTCTAAACCCTGAACCCCAAACCCACCCCCATGCGAAACTTCATCGATCCCGCCGTCGTCGCTCGCCTTGCCGGCCTTGCTATGGACGCGCGCACGCCAATGATCGGCAGCGTGTCGGGCCGCCATCGCAGCCCGACTCGTGGCTCGAGTCTCGAATTTTCTGAATACCGCAAGTACGTCCCCGGCGACGACACGCGCCGCCTTGACTGGCGAGCCTGGGGCCGCAGCGACCGTTTTTACATCAAAGAATACGAAGCCGATACCAATCTGCGGTTGTGCCTGATCGTCGACGTCAGCGGGTCGATGAACTTTGGCATCAATGGAAGTCAGGAAGCTGGTAAAACAAAACTCGACTACGCCCGCAGCCTCGCGGGAACGCTGGCGTACCTGGCGGCGGGGCAGGGAGATTCCGTTGGGTTGTATTGCGCGGGTGAAAAGTTCAAGCGTGAGATCCGCCCCAAACGCAGCGCGGCTCATCTGAAGTTTGTCTTGGATGAACTGGGTGACATGAAGGCGGAAGGCGAAACAGGTTTGCCCGCGGCTTTGCATCAGGCGGCTGAGAAAATTGCTCAACGAGCTTTAGTCGTGATCATCTCGGACATGTTCGTCGATCCGGAAGAACTGCGCAGCTGCTTCCAGCACCTGCGCTTTCGCAAGCACGACGTGGCCGTATTCCATCTGCTGGAACAAAGCGAAATCGATTTCGAATTCGACCGCCCGGTGAAGTTTGTTGACCTCGAAGGTGCCGCTCCGATGCTGGTTGATCCCACAACGATCGCAAAACAATATCGAGCCGCCGTGCAGACGTATCTGGCCGACCTGAAAAAGATCGTGCGAGATTCGGCCGTGGATTATCACCGAGTCAGCATCGAAGAAAATTACGCTGAAGTGCTAGCGCGTTTTCTGCTGGCTCGAAAGAAGTAGCACAGTTTGCGGGGCACTGCACATGATTCAGAAAGCATCCGAGTCCCGCGTGTCAGCGTGCTGTTGATCGGTGCAATTTGAAGATGCTAGACTTCCGGGATGGTCAAAAATCTCTTTGCATTATTCTTTGCACTGATCTCTGCCTTCTTCTTTTGGACGTGTATTGCTGCGATCCAGACAGGAGAAATTCGTCCCCAAAGCACAGTTGTGTCTCGAGCAGACTCGCCAATCATTTTCTGGGGCGTCTGGACGCTTTGCCTGGCTGTTGGAGTCGTGCTTGGGCGGCTGGCGTTGATTTTCTTCCTGGACAAGAGCCCGCCTGATGCAGACGCGTGAAGTGTTCACGTTGCTTATGCTCGTAGTGGGCCACACAGTTAATAACCCTCGGCGGCCCAATCCGAGGACACCACAAACCCAGCCTGACACGCTGGCGTTCCTGGCGTCACTCACCAGCAGTCGCTTTGTACTCATCTTGTGATTTCTGATAGTGTCCTGTGTTCACGCATTGACCTGCGGCTTCACTTCAACCTGAACACGATCTATTCAGAATGGCTTCTGACACTCCATACGTGCCCCCCGCTGTTGCTGATGTTGCAGACGGCGACGTTGAGCGGCCGTTGAAATCCGATTCGGCATTCAGCGGCCTGCTGGCGACTCAGTTTCTGGGCGCTTTCAACGATAACTACTTCAAGCAGATGGTGTTGCTGAAGTGTACGGAACTGGCCGTCGTCGGCAGCACGAACCTGCAGCCATTGGCTCTGGCGGCGTTTGCGTTGCCGTTTGTACTGTTCTCAGGATTCGGCGGCTGGCTGTCTGATCGGTATTCCAAACGCACCATCATCGTGTGGTGCAAGGTGGCTGAAATCGCCGTGATGGCAGCATCGCTGGTGGTGCTGATGCTCTCTGGCCTTTCGCCCGCCGGGCAGCTCAAACTGTTAATCGTGGTGCTGGGCTTCATGGGAGCTCAAAGCGCATTCTTCGGGCCGTCGAAGTATGGAATCCTTCCTGAACTGTTCAAACATCGCCAACTGCTGCCCGTGAACGGCGCAATTCAGATGACCACGTTTCTGGCGATCATCTTTGGTACTGCGATCGCTGGCGTGGCTCTGGATCATCTCGGAAATTCGCTTTGGTTGTGCAGCATGGTCGCCATTCTGATTGCTGTGATCGGTACGGCCACCGCGCTGCTGGTTCGGCACACTCCTGTTGCGAGACCTGGGCTGCCATTTGAACCGGGCAACCTGTTCATTCCCAAAGACGTACGCCGATTGTTCCGTCAGAAGCCATCTCTGTTTGCGGCAATGATGGTGATGTCGCTGTTCTGGTTTATCGGCGGGGCCGCTCAACCAGGCGTCAACAACCTTGGCGACCTCACGCTGCAACTTAGCAAGACGCGAACCAGCCTGCTGGCGGCATCAATCGGCGTGGGAATCGCGTTCGGCTGTGTGGTTGCCGGGTTCGCCAACAAAGGCGGCCGCGCTGATGGAACTCGCTGGACAACGCGTGGAAGCTGGATGATTGTTGGTTCGCTGTTGCTGATCGCTTTGCTCGGCAGCGGAGTTGTCGGGCGGCCGCCGGAAAGTCGGGATCAGATTCAGGGCTTGTTTCACAGTCTGGCGGTGGCTGCGCCGGTCGAATGGATGCTGCGGTTGAGCATGTTTTTGCTGGGCATGTCGGCAGGCTTCTTTGTAATCCCCATTCAGGTTTACATTCAGGAAGCGCCGCCCGCCGAACAAAAGGGACGACTGATAGGCGCAATGAATGTGATGACGTGGATCGGCATTCTGATTTCGGCCGGGTTCCTGTGGGTGACGCAACAGGTGATCGACGCATTAGCCGGACCCGAGCAAGCTCACCAACATCAGTACGCCACATTTTTAGCGTTGGCGGTGTTGATGATCCCCGTCGCGCTGTTCTATCGGCTACCTACCGATAAACCGGCCGACGAGCGGGCCGACTAATCGTCGCCAAGGAACCGCCAGCCAAGCACGATCAGAAAAATGAGTGATGTGATCAGCAGGGCCGCCATGCCGGACTTCCAGAAGCCGCCTGTGCTTAAAGGTTCGACGTCGCCTTCCAGCGGTTCGCCCTGAATGTCGCCCGGTGATTCGTGGCGAATGCGGCGTTGCAATTGAGTGGCCCAGTAGCGGCGAGCTTCGTTTTCGTCCTGATGGCCGCCTGGCATGTCCGTGCGAAGTTCTTCTTTGAAGGCGTCTTCAATGTCGCCGACAAAGCCCAGCACGATGGCCAGATAAAAAAGCTCGGCCACTTCGCTGCCCGCCGTCGGGACTGCTTCTTCACCTTCGACGTAAAACTTCCACGCTCGGTTCTGTTCGCCGAAGTATTCCTGCTCCAGCGTGTAATCGTCCCAGTCGCGAATGTGATTCGTCAGAACTTCATCGGCCCAGTACACCAGCACTCGTTTGATCGTCATCCATTCGCCGGCGGAGATTCCACCGACGAGTCCGGAGTTCACTTTCTGCTCGATCGCCTGCAGGTCGGCGGTCAACTGCCGCTGCAATTTGTGCAACTGCTGCCCATCGGGCGCAGCTTGTTCCAGCAGTCCAAGGACTTTCAGAAAGAAGGGCTCAGCAAGGCTGATAACGGTATTTGCCATGAGGACAGTTTGGGTTTAAGTAGCTAGCTCGACGACGAATTCTTAATAGCAAACAGTGAAAACGCCAGCGACACCAGATTACCGGTTTCCCGGTCTGACACGTCGATTCGGTTTTCGCCGTTGACCTGTTTTTCCACGCGGCGTTCGTTAAAGCGAATGCCCAGGTTCAGACTGCGTTCTACACTGTCCCACGCGCCTTCGCGGTCGACTCGAAAATAATGCCAATTCGAACGCGGAAACGCGCGCGGAGCATCACCGACCGGCATAATGCGAACGCCACGGCGGCCACGGCTGTATATTTTATCGACCTCTTCTGAGCTGCCTACCTTCATGCCCAGTTCGCGCTCAGACAAAAGTTCGGTCACGCGACTGAAAGTGGTTTCGCCTTCGACGCCGATATAAAATGCCCATGTGGGTTCCAGCCATTCGGCCTTCAAACGCACAGACATCTGGAAGCCTTCGGACGAAAACGGAACTCGTTCGTAGTCCGTGGATTGTTCCGGTTCGATATCCAGCAGATCACGTAGTCGAGCTAACGCGGGACCGATGTTGTCGTGGTCGTAATGAGGCAATTCCGGTAATCGCCGCGCCTTGCGGAATATCGCGAGACTGCCGACGGCTCGACAAAGCCCTTCGTAAACTCGAAACGGATGAATGCCAGGCGTGAATGGAAAATGAGCCAGGCCGCCCAGCGCTGTGTTCACAGAATGCAGGTGCAGAATGCGTTCGAGGTCTTCTTTGTGACCGCTGGCGAAAGCCACGCCCCGGTCAATCATCTGGCGAGAAAACTGTTCGGCCGTGGCACCAAGACGGTCGTACACAGACCGGACAAAGCTTTCCAACGGTGCCCAGGCTTCCTTAACCAACAGTGGCGGAATGTAATCAGGATCGATTTGTGGTGGCGCTTCGGCAGTGGCGCCGAGTCGAAGCTGCATGATGGGGATGGCATCGAACCCGCGCGCGGCATCGGTGCCGATCAGGATTTGAGGGTTCAGTTTTCGGAACTCCAGTTCCTGCGGATTGCCGGCCACGTTTTCGTCTTCGACATTTTCTGCATGGCGCAGGTATCTGGCCGACGGATCGTTTTCGTGAGACGCGTTCGACACGCCTCGCCGCAATTCTGACACGCCCACATACACGCGAACCCGCGAATCGGATTTCGCGAACATAGTTTTGGGGATGTCAACAGGCGAAATGTGCGCGTCCTGAGGAAAGCGCAATTGAGTGCCGTCTTTGAATCGCAGATGACATTCGGACAGTGACACACGCCAGTTGGACAAAGCGTCCTGATCGATTTCGAGGCGGTGCAACCCATAAAAGAAGGGCGTTTCCCACACGTTCGAAATATAAGAACTATCGTGCGAAAGCCGTTCAATCGCCTGAAAGTGATGCGGGCGCAAGAACAGCCCTTCACCCCAGAGAACGGAATCTGATCCCATCTGATTTCCTTCTATGCATCTACTGTTACGGTCGGTGCCTTAGACCATACAAACTCACTCGGCACGAACCCCGGCATTCTGTGAAAGAACCACAAGAATCACAACGCAGTGAACCCATGGTCTATACAAGTGAGCACTACCGGCAACGACATGGGCTGCATCAATAATCAAAGAATTCATTCAATATGTGTCGTAACTTGCGATTGAAATGCCGAGAATCACGATTCTCCCACAGTTCTGAATTCAGAACGTCGCAAAAGAATTGATTCAGATTTCTTCTTTACTACCGGGATTGTTCAAGTGCCAGCCGATCGCGATACGCAACCGCCCGATAAACCGGAGCTATCTGCAGAGTCTTCGAAATCGGCGGCAAACGAAAAGGGCACGCCGGTATTGGCGGATGTGCTTGAACAAGTCATATCGGCCACGCGGTCGGACCGCCAACATTCGGCCGAAGACGCGGCGTTGAAATCTCGCTTATTAAAGGTGGCGAAACAGTTTCCGGACGATCCGCTGTCGGTCGACCCTGTGCTGGTTTCGCTGGTTGCGGCCGTGACAGACGGAATTCGCCTGTTGTCGGCAGAGCAGAAACGTTCCGTCGATCTGGCCGTCGCCAGGTCATTGTTTGACGATTCACGGTCTCATGCACGCCTTGAGCAACTCTGGCATTCGCTCACGAAGGAGTCGTCATGAAGACCAACGACTCCAGCCCCACGCCCGAATTGATTCACAGTTGTCAGGGTTTGGTTCGGTCCATTGCATGGAAGGTGCACCAGAAGGTGCCTCGAAGTGTTGAACTGGACGACCTTATCGGGTTTGGCCAGGTCGGGCTGGCAGAAGCAGCGCGAGACTTCGATCAGAACCGCGGGGTGCAGTTCACAACCTACGCCTACTACCGAGTTCGCGGCGCGATACTTGATGGTTTGTCCACCATGGCGTGGTTCAGCAAAGCGGATTACGCGCGCGGCCGCTACGAACGTAACGCAAACGACGTGCTGGAAGCGTCCCCCAGTGACGCTCAGTCTGAAGATACCAACTGGTTTGGCCAGACAGCGCGATCTCTGTCCATGACCTACATTATGACCCAATGGGCTGGCGAAGGTGTCGGCAGCCCAGAGCCATCCGAAGACTATACGCCGTCCGACGCTGCCGAAGACGCCGACCTGCGAACGGAAATTCGAAAGCTGGTCGAAGAATTGCCCGACCAGGAAGCCACTTTAATCAAAGGGATCTACTTTGAAGGTTTGACGATTAAAGATGCGGGTGAACGGATCGGTATCAGCAAGGCGTGGGCCAGCCGGCTACACGCACGCACGTTGCATTCCCTTGCATTGAGAATGACAGACAGCGATGATTGACGCACTTTTACTGGCGGGGCGACGCCAACAATGTCGATTGTGGACGGTTGAACAGACTTTGGTAAGTGATATTTCAGAATGAGTCTTGAACTGGATATTCCAACTCTATTAACACCTTTTGATGGTGAATTCCGTGGGGGCGTCGATCTTCGTGATGACGATGATCCCAATAACCTGTATCGCCAGGTGCGTGATGCGCGCAAAGACGCGCGTGACCAGGAAACTCAGGCCGACCTTCAGGGAGAGTCTTCCTCAGACGCCATCCGTCAATGGCGGGAAGTGTGGAGTAACGGGCAGGAGTACCTGCAGACGGTGGCGAAAGACCTGGAAATCGTCGCCTATATGATTGAAGCGTCGGTGCGTCTTGGCGGGATCGGCGGGCTGGCTCAGTCGCTGAATCTGACGCGAGAACTGATCGAAAACTTCTGGGGCGAAGGCGAACTGCTGCCCACGCCGGACGAGGACGGAATCGAAACCACGATCCTCCCGATCGCACGACTTAATGGAGACGCAATCTCCTATCCGTTGCTGCGAGTTCCGATGACGGACGACACGTCGGTTGGCGAATTTGTTGTCTGGCAACACACTCAGGCCCGCCAACTGGATTCGATGAGTTCCGAAGAGCGCGATCAGCGCATCGCGCGAGGTGCTGTTACGTCCGAACTGTTTAATAGAGCAGTGGCGGAAACGACAGACGAATTCTATCAGAACCTCTCCGCAGAAATTGAGCAGGCGAAGGCAGCGGTCACCGCACTGAATCAGACCTTCCTTGAAAAAGCGGGCGAAGAAGACGCGCCGAATCTGTCTCGATTTACCGCAACACTGGAAGAGGCGGAACAGGTTCTGAAGCAGGTCGCGGGAGCTCGCTTAATCGATTCGGATTCGGACGGCGAATCCGGCGATGGTGAAGAAGCTGCGTCTGATGGTGGTGCTGTTGCTGCTCCGAGCGGCGGCGGCAGTGGAGGTGGCGGCAATCGCGGTGAAATCTCGAATCGCAACGAAGCCATCGAAGCATTGGAGAAAGTGGCTTTGTGGTTTGAACGTCACGAACCTCAAAGCATCCTTCCGGCCGAAATCCGAAAGGCCAAGCGGCGAGCTCGAATGACGCCACAGGAATTGTACATGGATCTAATCGCGGACGAGACGGTTCGCGGTGAGTTGTTTAAGGACGTCGGCATTGAAGCACCGGCAGAGGAAGATTGATCGTACTAGAACGGGCGACGAAATCGTCTGGATCGCATTCGTACGATGGCACCTGGCGGCCATCATGCAAGAACACACGTTTCCACAGGGCTGATCCTGTATTTGATGACCTGACAGAAAGGGCAGAAAGGCTGGCAATATGGCTAAATCGTCTATTCAGCACAAACTGGATCGCGTGCGAAAGCCGCGCGTCCATATCACGTACGACGTCGAAATCGGCGACGCAGTGGTCAAGAAAGAACTGCCCTTTGTGATGGGGGTGATGGGAGACTTCAGCGGCAACCCCACCAAAAAGCCCGATTCGCTGAGCAAACGAAAATTCGCCAACATCGACCGCGACAACTTCGACGACGTGATGGCAAAAATCAGTCCCGAACTGAACATGCGTGTCAAAAACACGCTGGAAGGCGGCGACAAGGAAATGGGAGTTCAACTGAACTTCAAATCCATGGAAGACTTCGAACCGGGCAAGGTTGTCGAACAGGTTCCAGCGCTGAAGGCACTGTTGGAATCTCGCAACAAACTGCGTGACCTGTTGACTCAGATGGACCAGTCGGAAGACCTGGAAGCGTTGATGGAACAGGTGTTAAGTGACACCGCGAAAGTACAGGCAGCGGCTGGTGAATTGGGTGTGGAAGCACCGTCTGCCGGTGGCGATGACAGCGAAGGGGGTGAATGATGAGTGCAGGAGAACAAGAAGCACAAGCAGAAGCCGGCGCGGAAGAATCCGGCAGTATTCTGGACAGCATGCTGTCAGCAATGCCTAAAGTAGTAGAACGCGACGAAGGCTCCGACATGGTGAAAAACCTGATCGGCGTCGCGATGTCCGGCACGATGACGTGGGACAAAAGCTGTACCAAGACGCTGTCGGCGGCCATCGGTGCCCTCGACCAAAAGCTGTCAGAACAGCTGGCCGCTGTCATGCAGCACGAACAGTTCCAAAAGCTGGAAGGATCGTGGCGAGGTTTGCATCACCTGGTGATGAATTCCGAAACCAGCAAGCAGCTGAAACTACGCGTGCTGAACGTGTCAAAACGCGAAGTCTTCAAGGACCTGGACAAGGCGATTGAATTCGACCAGAGCGTCCTGTTCAAAAAGCTGTATGAAGACGAATTCGGCATGCCCGGCGGTGAGCCCTTCGGTTCGCTGGTTGGCGACTTCGAATTCACCAACCACCCGGAAGACATCGACCTGCTCGAAAAGATCTCCGGTGTTTGCGCGGCTGCTCATTGCCCGTTCATTTCGGCCGCATCGCCAAACCTGTTTGGCATGGAATCCTGGGAAGAACTTTCGAAGCCACGCGACATCGAAAAGATCTTCATGAGTGCCAAGCACACGAAGTGGAATTCGTTCCGCGATTCAGAAGATTCTCGCTACGTCACGTTGGTGCTGCCACGAGTCCTGGCTCGACTGCCTTATGGCAACAACACCAAGCCAATCGACGAATTCGAATACGAAGAATTCGAACTCGACGAACATGGTGATTCCAAGCCGACCAGCCACGAGAAATATACGTGGATGAACGCCGCCTACGTCATGGGTACCAACATGACCAACGCGTTTGCACAAACCGCATGGTGTACGGCCATTCGTGGTGTGGAAAACGGCGGTACGGTCGAAGGTCTGCCGGTGCACAACTTTGTCAGTGACGATGGCGACATCGACACCAAGTGCCCGACAGAAATCGGCATCACAGACCGCCGTGAAGCGGAACTCAGCAAAGAAGGCTTCCTGCCGCTGTGTCACTTCAAGAACACGGACTACTCCGTCTTCTTTGGTGCACAGACGACGCAGCGCCCCAAAAAGTACGACACCGACGAAGCGACAGCCAACGCCGCCATTTCCGCTCGCCTGCCGTACATCATGGCTGCTTCGCGAATCGCTCACTTCCTGAAGTGTATCGCTCGCGACAAGATTGGTTCCTTTATGGAACGCAGCGACATGGAAGACTTCCTGAAACGCTGGATCGCTAACTACGTGCTGGACGATCCAAAAGCTTCGGCCGAAATGAAGGCCAAATACCCACTGGCAGAAGCGGATATTTCCGTGGAAGAGATTCCCGGTGCGCCCGGATCTTACAATGCTGTTGCATTGCTAAGACCATGGTTGCAACTGGAAGAACTAACCACGTCGCTTCGTATGGTCGCCAAGCTTCCTCAGAAAGCTTAGCGGTTAGAACTGCAGTCCTGCCGGTTGCTCCGGCAGGACTGTTTCACGCGCTGGGCGCCTGTTGATTCAGCACGCGCCATGGCACTGGCCGTTTGTCTGGCCCGTGTTTCCCTTTGCGTCGGCTTTGGCCAACGCTTTATCGCTCGATGTTTATACGCCGTGCGGGCTCGTCCCGGTCGGCAGGCACGATTCATAGCCCGAAACGAGAATCCTGGTGGCCGGCGAGCAATCACAATCCGACGTTGCTCTGCCCGTAACCGTGGCGTCGGACGCCGCGGCCGGTCAAACGGTCACCGATCAAACAGCATCGGAATCGCCTGCCAGTCTGCTCGACCAAATCACGGCGCAGGCACCAGGCACCGGCACCGGCAAGCCAAGTGAGAAGCTGAACCCGCTGCGAGACTTCCTGACGGAAACGAATCTCGCGAAGCTGTTCACACACTGGCTGGGCAAGGTTCCGTCGGATCAATCGCAGCTCGAAGCAGCTCGCACAATTCTGTCGCGGGACATCGCACGCATCGATCAGCTTCTCTCTGATCAGGTGAATGCCATCCTTCATGCACCGCAGTTCCAGGCATTGGAATCGGCGTGGCGAGGTCTGCATTACGTGTGGAAGACGCGTGCAGAACTGGTGAACGAACGCGGCTTCGACGAAAAAGGGACCGAACTTCAGATTCGCGTGCTGGACGTTTCCAAACGCGAGCTGTTACGCAACTTCGAAAAAGCGTCCGACTTCGATCAAAACGCACTGTTCCAGAAGGTGTACGAAGAAGAATTCGGCATGGCGGGCGGCACGCCCTATGGTGCGTTGCTGGCCAACTACGAATTCACCAACCATCCGGATGATCTCGACCTGCTGTCTCAGCTAAGTGGCGTCGGTGCCGCAGCTTTCGCGCCGATCATTTCTGCGGCCAGCCCGGAACTTATTGGTCTGGACACGTTTGCTGATCTGGAAAAGCCAGTTAACCTGGAAGCCGTTTTTCAACAGACTCGCCATCGCAAATGGCGTAGCTTGCGAGAACATCCTGACACTCAGTTTGTCGGCCTCACGCTGCCTCGAGTTCTAATGCGAGAACCCTATCGCGATGACGGCAGCTCGCGCCACGGCTTTCGATTTGAAGAAGACGTTCAGGGGGCTGACCGCGAAAAGTATCTGTGGGGCAATTCCGCATGGGCGATGGGCAGCGTGCTGTTGAAGGCGTTTTCAAGCTGCGGGTGGTTTGCTGATATTCGCGGTGTGGAACGTGGCGTCGATGGTGGCGGACTGGTCACGGGTTTGCCGACGCACAGTTTTCATACGGACGCTTATGGCGTGGCGTCGCGAAGCAGTACAGAAGTGTCTATCTCCGATGTGCAGGAATCCGAACTGTGCGACCTCGGCTTTATCCCCCTGTCCCATTGCAAAGACACGCCATACTCCGTCTTTTATTCGAACCAGTCTGTGCATCAGCCAGCGACGTACGACGATCCGGTGGCGACCGCGAATGCTCGAATTTCGGCCATGCTGCAATATGTACTGTGCTGTTCCCGGATCGCTCACTATCTGAAAGTGAAGGCGCGCAGCAAACTGGGATCAAACCTCAGTCCCATGGAGATTCAAAACGACCTGCAAAGCTGGCTGGTGCAATATGTGACTCCCGACGAAAAAGCACCGCCCAGCATGAAGGCGCAATACCCGTTGCGAGAAGCCGACGTAGAAGTGTTGGACGCACCAGGCCAGCCAGGAAAATATATGCTGACGATCCGCCTGTTGCCGCACTATCAATTGGACCAACTTTCTTCCAGCATGACTCTTGTAGCTCGACGAGTGGACCTTAAAGAATAAGGAACAGATTCTGTGACAACCCCCGTAGAACTTTTTCAAGCCGGCAAACTTACAGACGCCGTTGCCGCGGCCAACGAAGCCGTCCGCAACGATCCGTCGTCTGTCGTCCCCCGCAGCCAGCTTGCCGAACTTTTGTGTTTTGATGGCAATCTGGAACGCGCCGACAAACAGCTGGATGCAACTCTGTCTATCGATCCCGATTCGCTGCACGGCACCTCGCTGCTGCGGCACCTGATTCGGTCCGAAATGTCACGCCGGGAGGTCTACGAAGAAGGCCGCATTCCCGAATTCCTGAGTCAGCCGACGGACGCTCAACAGAAGCGGCTGAAGGCGCTTCTCAACCTGCGAGATGGCGACTTCGCTGGTGCCGCTCAGTTATTGGCGGAAGCCAGTGAGCTGGAGCCTGAGGTTACGGGGACCTTGAACGGTAAGGCCTTCGAAGGTATGCGAGATCTGGACGATCTGCTGGGGCCGACCATCGAAGTCTATACGGCCACCGGGCAGTACTACTGGCTGTCGATTGACCAGATTAAGTCGATTGAACTGTCAGACATCGAACATCTGTCCGACATGCTTTGGCGAGCTGCGGAAATCGAAACTGTGGGCGAAGTCGCCGGCCGCATTCATATTCCCGCTCTGTACCACGGTTCGCATACGTCCGAAGATGAACGTATCCGAATTGGTCGAGCGACAGACTGGAAGCAGCAGTCCGAGGACGCCCCCGTGCAGGGATCGGGGCAGCGCGAATGGCTTGTGGGCGAAGACGCAGTGACGATCACTGAAGTGAAGACGATTACGATTGGTGATTAGTCAAATCACCTGACCAGTTCAGTATCGCTTCACCGTCAATTCCATCCAGTGGGTGAAATCGAGGGTAAAGTCAGTTCGGCAAAGGGACCAAAGTCCGTTCTTCGTTCTGCAGCTTCAACAAGGACCAAAGTCAGTGAGTACCGGGTATTCCGATCGCAGCAAAATTCGGTTGTCGTTGCTGGACCGCTTGCTGGACAACGAACCGGATAATTCGAAAGAAGCGCCGCAGGATGATGCCGAAAAACTTCGGATCATCCAGCAGTCGGTACGTCGCGATCTGGAAAGCCTTCTTAACACGCGTTACCGCTGCGTGTCCTGGCCGCCGGAGTTCGACGAAATCGATGATTCACTGATCAACTACGGCATTCCGGACTTCACCGCCAGCAGCCTGAACGCCGCTGGTGACTCTGATGTTCTGGTCAACGCCATCCGCAAAGCAATCAAACTGTTCGAACCGCGACTGGTCGATGTCCGAGTGACTCCGGTCCCCAACGACCAGTACTACGACCGCACCTTCCGCTTTCGAATCGAAGGCATGTTGGTTGTGGAAGACGGACGTCATCGAGTGAAGTACGACTCGTCGATGGAATCCTCCACCGGCCAGTTTGACATTCTGTGAGGAACCAATGAGCGAGACACTCGACGCGTGGTATCAAAAGGAACTGGATTATTTCCGGCAAAGCGCTGGCGATTTTGCCGAACGCTTCCCGAAGATCGCCAACCGTCTTAGCCTCAGCGGCAAGGACATTAAAGACCCTCATGTCGAACGGCTGGTCCAGGCGTTCGCGTACCAGAACGCGCGCATCCGGCACAAACTGGATGACAGCTTTCCGGAAATTGCCGACGCAATGCTGGATATTCTGTATCCACACATGCTCGCGCCCGTGCCGTCGATGTCGATTCTGCGCTTCGCACTCAGCGATGCTCAGGCCGACCAGACGGATGGATATCACGTCAAGTCTGGTACGTACGTCGAAACCGAACCGGTGTTCGGACACAACTGCCGTTTTCGAACCAGTTATCCCGTCGCACTGTTTCCGCTGGCCAACAAGAGTACTCGACTTTTGCCGCAGCCATTTTCCGGGCCGGCCACGCGAGGCAAATCAGAAGCGGTTTCGACACTGCGTTTCGACTTCAGCACGCTCGATCCCGAACTGCCGCTGGGCGAATTCGCGTTGGATCATCTTCGCTTCTTCGTGAACCTGCCAAACTTCGAAAAAGCGGCGCAGCTACTGGAAACCGTGCTAACCCAAACCATCGAAGTCGTCATCTGCGGCGAAGATCCGACCGAAGCCGTCGCCGTACTGGGGCCGGATTGCATTAAGGCGGTGGGTTTCGATGCCGACGAAGCCGTCCTTCCTCACAACCCACGTTCATTTCCCGGCTATCGCCTGCTGACAGAATATTTTGTCCTGCCGCAGAAGTTTCTGTTCTTCGACGTCACGGGACTCACGCCGGACATCCTGAAGCGGCTGGGCACAAAGTTGCAGATCAGCATTCTGCTAAAGGAATGCCCATCGGCATTGGAAAATCTTGTTTCGCCCGACACCGTTTGCACCGGCTGCACGCCGATCATCAACCTGTTCGAAAAAACGGCGGACGCTGTACCTCTGACATTTCGCCGCACGGAATACCGCATCGTGCCCGATGCGCGAGCCGAATCGTCGATGGAAATTTATTCGGTCAACGACATCAAAGTCGAAACTCAGCGCAACGAAGTCCGCCCGTTTCGTAAATTCTATTCTGTGAATCACACAGAAGTTTCGGGCGACACCGGATACTGGCACGCGACTCGCCGCCCTGGCCCTGTCGAAGGCGACGCGGGAACACTAAACGTGCCGACTGAGATGTTTGTCACACTGGTCGACCCGGAATTTTCGCCACGTCGGCCGGGCGAAGGCATGATGTACGCGAGGTTGACCTGCTTTAACCGCGACCTGCCGGAAGAACTGACCAAACAACGAACAGCCAAGCAGATTCGCTTTGATGTGGTAGGTGGTCGAGGCCCCATATCGCGCATCGACTGTTTGGTTTCGCCAACACCCACACTACGACAGCATTTGGGGCGCCGCAACCTGTGGCCGTTGGTGTCGCAGTTGTCGCTGAATCATCTTTCGCTGATGGATTCCGACAACGCCGTGAACGCGATTCAGGAAATTCTGGCGTTGAACGATGTTCGCGATTCGGCCGAGACGCGAAATCTGGTGCAGGGCATTCATTCTCTGGGCAGCCAGCCTTTGGTGCAGCGAATCAATAATGCTTTCGCCCGAGGCACTCAGATTAACGTGGTGTTCGATGACGAAAACTTTTCGGGCGACAGTGCCTTCTTGTTTGCGACGATTCTTAACCGCTTCTTCGGCATGTACACGTCGATCAATTCTTTCACCAAACTGACCGCAACAACCCGTCTGCGGCAATCGCGAAAACAGGACAAGTGGACATGGCCGGCTCAGGCGGGCGACCGGTTCCTGATTTAATCCAGGACCTGCTGAACTCCCCTCAGGATTTTGATTTCTTTCAGGCCGTACGGATTATCGAACTGTACGTCGCCGAAGGTAGCGAACAGACGCTCACCGGCCAGATCGGTGGAGATCGCGGTCCGCAGTCAGAACCTGTCGCGTTCAAAGCATTGCCCTCGCTGTCATTTCCACCAGGGCAGATCGCCGCTCTGGCTCCGCGAGATCGAAAGGATCGAGCGGCGTTGCGCAGCGGAGACGCCACAGAAGTGCCGCTGCCGCTGGACATGACCGTGTCGTTTATGGGGCTGACCGGTCCCAATGGAGTGCTGCCTAGTCACTACACAACGTTGTTGATCGAACGGTCTCACGCACGCTACAAAGACCACACGCTGCGGGAATTCTTCGACCTGTTTAATCACAGATCGGTCTCGCTGTTTTATCGAGCGTGGGAGAAGTATCACTTTCCGTATTCGTATGAACGTTCGCAGCAGTCGGGCGAATACGAAGACGACCTGTTTACGCGTTGCCTGTTTAGTTTGGCGGGTCTGGAAATCCCTGGCCTGAGGCATCGCTTTCTGTTCGACGACCAAACGATGGTGTTCTATGGAGGGTTGTTCAGTCAACGCTGCCGTAACGCCAGTGGTCTTGAACAGATTGTTGAGCACTACTTTCAGGTGGAAGCCGAAGTTATTCAATTCTGCGGCCAGTGGCTGTACCTTCCGGAAGACACGCAGTCCAGCATGCCGTCAAAGCAGCATCGCGACGGCCTGAACCTGGAACTCGGCCAATCTGCCGTTGTTGGTTCGCGCGTGTGGGATGTGCAAAGTCGAGTACGCATTCGACTGGGCCCGCTTACGCTTGATGAATTTTACGAATTCCTGCCGGGCGGCCAACACCTCGAATGCCTGTCAGAGATTATTCGATTCTACCTCGGACTCGAACTGGATTTCGATGTCCAACTGGTATTGCGCAAGGAAGATGTTCCGCCCTGCGAACTTAGCGCAGGCCCCGACTTTCAGCCACGACTTGGCTGGAACACATGGATGGCGTCGGATTCGTTAACGAAAGATTCCGAAGATGCTGTGTTCCGATTCTAGTACCTTGTCAGGCCCCTGGTGTTTTTGTGAACACTAGCGCGCTGACCTTCCGCTATTACAGTTGTTAAGCAGCCGCGACCAGCGGCCGCTTACCTGCAACGATATGCCGACTGACTGCCAGGGGTGACTTGCAAATAGGCCCGTCGAAGGTGACGCTATGCACCCCGGCAGCGACCCATGAATTTCCACGTTTAAAACTCTATCTTTCGAACTCCCAACGTTCCTCAGGGCTAAACAAAAATGACCGCCGTCAATCTTAAATCACTGATTGGAAAACTTAACGACGTTTGCACTCGATCGCTGGAAGGTGCCGCCGGGCTCTGTATGTCTCGGACGAATTACAACGTCGAAATCGAACACTGGTTGCTAAAGCTGCTGGAAGGATCCAACACCGACATCCACGCCATCGCCAAAGCCTTCGCCATCGATCCGTCGCGACTGACGGCCGACGTGATGAAAGCGATTGACAAATTAAAAACCGGCAACTCAAGCCAGCCGCTTCTGTCTCAGCACACCGTCGATCTCGCGCGCGAAGCATGGGTGCTCGGCTCGATCGACTACTCGGCCGGAAAAACTCGTTCAGGTCACCTGCTGTTGGCATTGTTGACGGACACATCTCTGTCGCAAATCGCACGAGGCATCTCGAAGGAACTCGACAAAATATCACCAGAAGCTCTGGCGCGAGACCTGCAAACGATCCTGGCAGATAGCTCAGAAGCAGGCTCAGACGTCGTCAGTTCGTCCAGCGGTTCCGGAGGCGGTGGTACGCCGGGACCTCGCCCCGGTGGTCAAACGCCGCATCTGGACCAATACACGATTGACCTGACAGCACGTGCTCGAGAAGGCAAGATCGATCCGGTCCTGGGACGCGATTCGGAAATCCGGCAGATCGTCGACATTCTGACTCGTCGTCGCCAGAACAATCCGATCATGACGGGGGAAGCAGGCGTTGGTAAAACGGCCGTCGTCGAAGGCTTCGCGCTGCGGATCGCACAGGGAGACGTCCCACCAGCGTTGCAGACAGTCGCATTGCGCACGCTGGACCTCAGCCTGCTGCAGGCCGGAGCGGGCGTTAAAGGCGAATTCGAAAACCGACTGAAAGGCGTCATCGAAGAGGTCAATCGATCGGTCACACCCATCATCCTGTTTATCGACGAAGCTCACACACTGATCGGTGCTGGCGGACAGGCCGGGCAGGGCGATGCCGCCAACATGCTGAAGCCCGCCTTGGCAAGAGGCGAACTGCGCACGATCGCTGCCACGACCTGGGCCGAATATAAGAAGTACTTCGAACGAGACGCCGCACTCGCGCGACGGTTTCAGGTGGTGAAGGTTGACGAACCGGAAATTTCGAAAGCCATCGCCATGATGCGAGGCCTTGTCGACACGCTGCAGGACCATCACAAGATTGAGATCCTGAACGAAGCGGTTGAGGATTCCGTACGACTTTCCAGCCGCTACATTTCGGGCCGTCAGCTTCCTGACAAGTGCGTCAGCCTTCTGGACACGGCCTGTGCGCGAGTTGCGATCGGCCACACGACCACTCCACCCGCCATCGAAGACTGCCAGCGAACCATCGATCAGACATCCGTTGCGATCGAAGTGCTGGAAAGAGAACTAGCAACAGGTGCCGACCACGCAGAAGAAGTGGAAGCGCTGAAACAAAAGAAGGAAGAAACGAAGGCTCGCTACGAAGAACTCAAAGAGCAGTGGACGAAGGAACGCGAACTGATCGATCAGATCCGAGACATTCGCGGCAAACTGTCCGGCGAATCAGTGCCGCAACACGAAGAGAATGCTGAGGCCGCTGACACCAAAAAAGAGGCAGACGGCAAAGCGAAGGATGCCAAAGCTGATCAAGCCACGGCCGAAAAACCAGCAGCGGATAGTCCGGCTGATGCGGCCAAGCAGCCACCTTTGTCGGAAGAAGATCGAGCCAAGCTGATTGCGGAGCTGGAGGAAATCGACAAAAAGCTGGAAGAGATTCAGGGCGAAAACCCACTGATGCAGGCGTGCGTGGATTCGCAGGCGGTCGCGGAAATCGTTTCGTCGTGGACCGGAATTCCGGTCGGACGCATGGTGAGCGACGAGATCAACACGATCCTGGCCCTCGACAAAGAAATGCAGAAACGAGTTGTTGGGCAGGATCACGGTCTAAAGGAAATCGCGGAACGCATTCGTACTTCGCGAGCCAACTTGACAGACCCGGATCGTCCGATCGGTGTGTTCTTCCTTGTCGGCCCCAGCGGTGTCGGCAAAACAGAAACCGCGATCACGCTGGCCGAACTGCTGTACGGCGGCGAACAGAACATGACCACGATCAACATGAGCGAGTTCAAGGAAGAGCACAAGGTTTCACTGCTGATGGGCTCGCCTCCGGGTTACGTCGGTTACGGCGAAGGCGGTGTGCTGACCGAAGCCGTGCGTCGCAAGCCGTACAGCGTGGTGCTGCTGGACGAAATGGAGAAAGCTCACTCGGGCGTGCAGGACGTTTTCTATCAGGTGTTCGACAAAGGCAACATGAAGGACGGCGAAGGCCGCGACATCGACTTCCGCAATACGGTGATCATTATGACATCCAATGCGGCCACCGAAACGATGATGAAGCTGTGTGCCGATCCGGAAACAATGCCCGCCCCGGAAGCTTTGGCGTTGGCCTTGCATCCTGAACTGCTGAAGAGTTTCAAGCCCGCGTTTTTGGGTCGAATCGTTGTCGTGCCTTACTTCCCGCTTAGCGACGACATCATGAGGCAGATTGCCGTGTTGAAGCTGGGCAAGGTGGCTCGCCGCGTCAACGAACACTACGACGCAGAATTCACGTGGACCGATGCTGTTTTGGATCACATCGTCAGCCGCTGCACCGAAGTGGACAGTGGAGCTCGTAACGTCGACCGTATTCTGACCGGTTCGTTGCTGCCACAGATGTCAGCTGAATTTCTGTCCCGGATGGCTGAAGGCGAATCCGTCTCCAGCGCTGTCGTGAACGTCACCGATGATGGTGAGTTCCAGTTTACTCTGACGTAAGGTGGCCGAGTCCACAGCCGTTTCAAGGCGTTGCTCGGAAGCGCTGCCGTTGCTCGTTCTTCAACGAGGCGAATCCGGCGCGGCTTTGACAGAGTCAGACTTTAAGCGGCCGTCAGACGTGTGGCGACGAAGCGGCCGTTCGAAGATCGCAAATTGTGAACCGGGGTCTATCGCGCAAATGCGGAAGGCCCCGCCTTTCATAGCGAAATGGGCAGCGGGTGTCTTCAGTCATGACAATTCAACTGCGACTCGCAACCGGTCCACACTGCCCGACGATCGGCACGAAAAAGCCCCAGGGCTATTTATAACCCTGGGGCTGATTTCTGCCTTGGCCAGTGTTATGCGATTCGCATCGACACCGGCCTTCGGGCAATTTGCTAATTCATCGCCGGACCGGCACACCGGATGAGGTGGTCTTTGTCGATGTAGACCACTTCTTCGGTTTGGTCCACATGAGTGAACGGGATCGGCCAGTACGAGCGGATTGTCTTGTCGTAGAACACCGTACACTTGAAGTGACAGTGGTGCAGACGAGCCGGGCCGACCAATGGGTAGACCTTACATTCGTCCAGCCGGTCGACGATTTTTTCGACCACGATACGAACGTTATTGCGTTGAGTTTCCTGGAGGAACGCAATACCACCGGAGACATCATCCGGAAGAGAGCGAATCACCTGGTCATCGCTGGGCGGATCGACGCAGAACGTTGGCGCGTTCTCACCTTCGATCGGGTCCAGCACGGGGACGCGGTTGTACCGTTCGTCTTCCCAAAGCTGATCTTCCAACCGCCCCATTTGATAGGGCGTGATGGGCATGACGGGAAGTGTTTCCCAGAACAGCATGTATTCGTAGATGACGCCGATGAAGCCGCCCGTCAGTGTGCACCCACTGTTGACGAAGGTCATCAGGCAGATTGCACTGAGAACCACCGATCGTCGAAGATGCCTGCCAAACGTGTGCATTGCTTCCATTCCTGCCAGGATTCCAGGCCGTAGCCCTTCGAAGTTGCCGTGTTTGAAGTAACCACTCGTGCGGTTAACTTTCGCGTACGACCTCAGGTCACGCGACGACTTTCTGTACCGGCGTAACAACTGTGCTTCAGCGTTACAAACGTCGTCCTTCTGAGTATCGATCGTTCCGATTGGGTAACTTGTGAAAATGTTTCGATTTTACGGAAGGAATCAGTCAGTCCGGTTATATCGAACGAACCACCCCACAAAACACGAGCCTTTCCTGAGGCTGAACGCGGCGCAAGCCTGTACTGGTCGGCGGAATCCGCCGGTATCAGCGAATCCTCCAACGCGCGTGCTTGTACCACTGGCCGCTGTGACGGCAGCGCGGGAACCACTTTCGTTCGCTGCTGCAGACGTATTTGCATGGACTGTGGCCGAAAAAGCCCCGCGACGCTTTCCGTGACGCACCAAAATTTGCATCATCGGTGAGTGGTGCCCACCGACGGCGTGTGGTTGCGAAAGTGACCACGGATGTTTCAGCAAAACTCTGTTCGATGACTGTCGCACTTTATGACAACCGTCTTCATCCTTCTGACCGGCCTGGCGATCGTCATCGGCGGAATCCTCGTGTTTCGCCTGCACGCCTTTGTCGCACTCATCCTGGCCGGACTGACGGTCGCTTTCCTGACGCCGTCGGAACTGGTCATCCGGTCCGGGCAACTGGAAGGCGTTGTCCGCAATGCCGACATTGACAGCCAAAGCCTGACGATCACCGTTCCGGAATCGCTCAGCAACGTAAACAACCTCGTTGTGGCGGAAGACCCGGGCGAAGGCCTGGCTCTGCGAATAGTGGCAACCGTGCCGGATCAGCAGCCGACCCAGCGTGAGAGCGAAAGCGACGTTTCCTATCGCTTCGAGTTCAACGACGACGAGGAAGCCCTGAGCGAAGCCAATCGGAAGCTGTACCTGTTAAGCAGCAAAGATGCCGCCAGTGCCGCGAACAACGGCAAGCTGTCGTTTATGAGCCGTCTGACAACCGCTTTGGGGTCGTATTGCGGCAAGCTGGCGATTCTGATTGTGGCGGCGTCAATCATCGGCCGTTGCCTGCTGGACAGCGGAGCGGCCGACCGGATTGTGAAGTCGGCGCTGAACGCGGTCGGCGAAAAGAACGCTCCGGCCGCTTTTGCCGTCAGCGGGTTTACTTTAAGCATTCCAGTCTTCTTCGACACCGTCTTTTACCTGATGGTTCCGCTGGCGAAGGCGCTGCGGCTGCGCACGGGCGGGAATTACCTATTGTACGTACTGTCGATCGTTGCCGGCGGCACGATGGCTCATTCACTTGTCCCGCCAACGCCTGGGCCACTCTTTATCGCCGAAGCCTTTGACGTATCCATCACCGCGATGATTTTCGGTGGCAGCGTTGTCGGTCTGATTAGTGCGAGCGTCGGAATGCTGTACGCCATGTGGATCAATTCTCGCAACGTATTGTCGTTGCCGGATTCTGATGGCATCGCAGAACCAGACCGGCCAACAGAGCTTCTGGCGGCCGATGCAGGCGAGCACGTAGCTGCCAACAACGACTCAGCCCCCGGCTTGTTGACATCGCTGGTGCCGATTCTGCTGCCGATTCTGCTGATCTCACTTGGTGCACTGGTAACGAAGACGCAAGCGGTCGGCGAATCGACGGAGCCCACATGGCGGTTTGCGTCGCAGCCGATATCAGAATCGCTAGCCAACGCGATTACCATCTGTGGTGAGAAGAACTTCGCACTGCTGATTTCAGCCGCGTTTGCGGTCGTGATGTACGTTCGAACGAAGCGTCCTTCCAAACAGGCATTTTCCGCCGCTTTGCAGGACGCTGTGACCAGCGCGGGGACGATCATTCTGGTGACCGCCGCCGGCGGCGCGTTTGGCATGATGATGAGACAGACCAGCGTGGCGGAACTGCTGGAAGGCCTGCCAGGAACGTCGCCCGTGATGGTTGTCGTGGCCGCGTTTCTGGTGACGACGGCCGTTCGGACTGCTCAGGGATCGTCAACGGTGGCTATGATCACCGCCGCTGGGATCTTTGGTGGTTTGGTCACCAGCGGAGCCGCCAACGTCGATCCGCTTTATGTCGCCCTGGCCGTCGGTTGCGGATCAAAGCCGATCTCATGGATGAACGACAGCGGCTTTTGGGTGATCACTCGGATGAGCGGCATGACGGAAAAGGAAGGCTTGAAATACATCACACCGATGACGGCGCTCGCCGGCCTGACCGGCCTGGTTGTCGTCATTCTCGGTGTGATACTGTTCCCGTAGCTCACGACGCGGTGACTGGCCGACTGGCCTATGGCGTCGGGCGGAAGTTCCATTCCGGACTGTTTTCCGGATCCGGCATGTGCGGCGACTTGCCAAGCTCAAAATCTCCCAATGTTAAATTGGCCTGTTTCCAGTAATACTTTGGCGCCTTAATGAAGCCGTAAAAGCTCGGGTAGAACGGATCGACGAATCCGACGTCCGCTTTGTCCGGGACGTCCTGGTCTGTCAAAAAGTAGGCCGCGTTCACAACCAAGCGTCGCAGATCTTCGTTGACAAAGTCGACGGACGCCCCGCCGGTCGTGCAGAATGATCGGCCCGTTGTTTGACCGTCGGGTGACGAATATTCATGAAGCCAGGCAAACGGCTGCATCGGATCGTTCTTCTCGCCTTCGATTGCTTTGGAGTTCGGGTCCAGCGTTTCCGTCACTGCGGCTCGCATCAGAATTTCGTCGTCGTCCGTCAGATGGACCACGCCGTACACGTCGCTGGGCGCGAAAACATCTTTTACGCTGTTTAAAATCGGGTGCGACTGCTTGCCGTCGGCGATGACGCCTCGAGCTCCCTGATGCTTATGCCGTCCGTGATGACTAACCCAGGTTTCGCCCAGAATTTTCAAGCCGAATTCGGCATACTTCAGTCCGCCGAAATCCCCATTGCCGTTGAAGGCGTGAGTCGACGTGCGAATGCCGATGACCGGTTTGCCCGCGTTCAAAAACTGCGTGACGTGTTTCGCGGCATCTGCCTCTGGCGTGCGAAATCGAGTTCCAATGATCATCAGGTCCGCGGAATCCAGAGCGTCCAGGCCGCGGAGTCCCGCCTGGTTGTTCGGGTCGATGTAGGAAGCACCGTCCGGGCCGAAAGAAAACAGCACCGTGCATTTGAATCCATGTTTTTGGCTGAGAATCTTGCCCAGCATCGGCATCGATTCTTCTGTGCGATACTCTTCGTCGCCAGCGATCAGCACGATATGTTTGGCGTCGTCGTTGTCACCCTTCGGTGAAAACACCAGTCGGTCGGCAGCAAACGAAGAATCGGTGGCTGTCGCCAGCACGCACATCAAAAGGGCAAGCTTACGCATTGAACGGACTTTTTGAAGGGGTGAGAAATCGGTTTCGCGCCAATCCACTCATTGTACCCACGGTCGCCGCCGCGCAGAAGCGTGGCGGGACGAAGCCTTCGATAACAGGTGCAGAACGAGATCGTGCGGACCTGGGTCAGCCGTGGGCTTTTGCATGCACCTCTCCCAGCGCAGCGTTGGGGGAGGTCGGACGGAGCGAAGCAACGTCCGGGTGGGGGCTGAGCACGTTGGGTTGGTGCAGTCGTGCAGCGCGGGATGCGCAGACGGCCCTCCCCCGAACATCGCTGCGCTTGTTCGACCCCTCCCTTGCCTGCGGCTGGGAGGGGAGAGAACGACTGACCAGTGCTGGCCGCTACTGCACGAGGCCCTTGGTCAGTTCCATAAACGCGGTTTCGAGGTTCACTTCTTCTTCACGAAACAGCATCAGGGCAAATCCGCCGTTGACCAGTTCGGCCGGGATTTCGCTGTAGTCTTCCACGTTGGGTTTGAGCGTGACTTCCAGCAATTGATCTTTGCCAATGCTGACGGCTTCGACGGTGTCACACTGTTCCATCAGCTTCGCGGCGTCTTCAACACGATCGCGTACTCGGATATTGAGTAGTATTCGCTGCCGCGCCTTCTTCATCACTTCCGCGACGTTGCCGTCGACAATCAGGTTGCCCTTTTCGATCATGCCGACGCGAGTACACACGTCTGCCAGTTCGGGCAGAATGTGGCTGGACACGATGACGGTCTTTTTCAGTTCGCCAAGCCGGCGCAACAGATTGCGGATTTCGATTCGAGCTCGCGGGTCCAGGCCGCTGGCGGGTTCGTCCAGCAGCAGCACCTGAGGTTCGTGCAGCAGCGTTCTGGCCAGTCCAATACGCTGAGTCTGCCCGCGAGACAATTCGTTGACCATCGCATCTCGCTTAAACGACATGTCGACCAGTTCGAGCTTTTCTTCGCAGATCTTGCGACGTTTCGAACCGGGAATTCGATAGGCGGCGCAGAAGAATTCGAGATACTCAATCACCGTCATGTCGTCATACACGCCGAAGAAGTCCGGCATAAATCCCACCAGGCGGCGAATGTCTTCCTGATTAGTGTAGATCGACTTGCCGCACACGTAAGCTTCGCCGTGATCCGGATTTAGCAGTGTGGCGATCATCCGCATCGTGGTCGTTTTTCCGGATCCGTTGGGTCCGATAAAGCCGAACACGTCACCTTCCGAAAGCTTCAGGTTGATGTTGTTGACCGCGATCAGGTTGCCATATCGCTTGGTCAGATTTCGAGTTTCAATCACTGTTGGTTCTCACTTTCAACCTGCTGTTCCTTATCCAGATCTTCTTTCGTTTTTGCACGAGCTCCCGGCGGTCGCTTATCGACGGGAATAAACAAACGCACCAATGTCTGGCGTTCGTTGTTTGTGATCGGCTGGTCATTAATGCTTAGCGATGACACGGGCAGATCAATCCGGCCAATCAACACCGCGTGATTCAGCCGAGCGGTATCGGTGACTTCCATCCTGCGATACTGCGTGTGAGACAATCCCGCGTATTCGGCACCGCCGGCGTAGTTGTACAAACTTAACATCGTGAGGACGTATTGCGCGTCTGTGGATTGAGCGTCGTAAGGAGTCGTTACTTGCGACGAACCACGGCTGGTGCCTTTGGATTCTTTGGTGCGTTTTGTACGAGTTCCCGTGAGGTACGCTTTAAGGTCAGACGCGTAGATCCCATCGGCGCGAGCCGTCCAGGACGTGTTCGAATCAAGTGCGATGTATTCGTCGGCAGTCGGTTGAGCTCGATAAACGCGGTTACCGTGAACCACGATCCAATCGGTAATCGGTTCCGGCAGGTTGTGGTGGAAGGTGCCTTTCAACAGGCCGAATCCTGAAACCGTCAGAGACGATTCCACCAGTGGCTGTGGTCCGGATGCATGCCAGGCGGCCTTAAACGACCGTGAGCCGTTGGTGAGCAGCGGCATGTTGGTGACAGTGTCAGGCGACAACCGGCTGTGTCGAAATGTTTGCTGACCGAGCCCCATCCCGCCCTTGCGGTACATCGCGCCGAACACGTCTTCCGGCCGACCGCTCCAGGTGAGCTGCACGGCTGCCGCTTTGTTCGCCGCTGATGCGTCGCTTGCGTCCGACTTTGTGGTCTTAGTGGCGTGGTCAAATTTCATGCCGGGAAGTTCAAGAGTCGGTTCGGCGTGGAACTCGGCCCGCATCGTTTCCGACGCTGAAACGCTTAACCATGATCGAGCGTGCAGGTAAGACGAGTTTCCGTCTTCCATCACGTCCAACACGTCCAATTGCCGCATTCCCAGCTGGCCTGATTTCCCGGCCACCTGAACCATCAACATCACGCCGCAGACAATCAGAAAGGGAAACGTCAGCCACGTCAGATGAGGCCGTTTCAACACCTTGGTCACCAGCAGAAAATCGAGCGGCCCGATCAAAATCAACCAGGCCGCCAACATCGCCATGACACTCCACGTGGACCACTGCCCGGCGATTGGGACGGCGTCGTTGGCCGCCAGCCATTGAGTCCCCAGGTCGGACACTCCGGATTGTGACACGCGCGACGTCCGCCGGCGATCGGCCGAAGTCGGGCTGAGTTTTTCGCCGAAGACAAGCACTTCCAGAAACTGCGGCAGCGAGGTCCACCGGTTCAGCGGCAGCTGATTGATGTCGACCGCCAGGACGGTGATGATTCCCGCCCCGATGCTTTGAGTGCCCAGGATCGGGCCGTCGAGCGAATCGACCAGGGCCTTTGTCTGGCCACTCGTCAGCCGCGCGACAGGCCATGAATCTTTGCCGCTCAGGTTTGTTTGAATGCGAGTCGCCCCGGACACAAACGCTTCTAAACCGTTGAATCGTCGCATCGCGATGGGAGCGTCTTCGATGCCAAAGTGCTCACCAACCCAGCGGCCCACGTCCGACGCTAGAAACTTGTCGACCGTACCACCGGTGCTGACAATCAGCCGCCCGCCATCGCGAACCCACTGCTGTATCGCACCGGCCTGTTGCGGTGAAGTCTCAAACTTATCAGCCATCAAAATGACGTCGACCGCGTCAAGACCATCGACGTCGTCGGGCAGTTCCGACGGATCGCCCAATTGGACGCTCTGTAGAATCGATCGGTCGCGAGAATACACGGCCGCGTTGCGGAGAAATTCTTCCACGCCCGCAATGCCGCCCGCTCCACCGCCAACCGTAAGTAGCGTCAACGCATCCATACGACGCAACTGCAGCCGACGCTGCACTTCCACTTCCGGATCGGGCAGGGCGACGTCTTCGCCAAACAGAACGGTGCGCCGAACCAGCGTTTCTCCGGTTTCCGAATCGACCAGCGACACGACACCGGTGCCTTCGATCCGTCCACTTCGGAAATAGCCGTGCAGCGAGGCCATTCCGGAATTCGGTACAACGGCGACTGCGGTGGTTTCGACGTAGTTGTCGCCACGAGGATCGGGAAATGCGGCCTGCAATTCAACCAGCTGGCCGGCTGGAAGGTCTGTCGCGGTGGCAGAAATCGGCAACCATGTGCCGACTTTTCCCTGCCCCTGTAGCCCCAGTCGCAGGCTTTCGAATTCTGCCGCGTTGATGTCAACACAGTGCAGCACGCCGCTAATGGCGACACAAAACGCCGCCGTACGCACGACCTTGCAGGCATAGCCGGTTAATGCAGAAACGAATCGAAGCACGGGATTCCTGAATTGGTGTTGAGTCACATGTATTTCTGACGATGGCCGCTGTGGGCCGTCGCAAACGTCACCGGCGGCCTCGAATGCGCATCGTACATTTGGCGATGTCACTTCGCCACAAACCTTCGGCGCGCAAACCTTCCCTGTCGTCACGATACGCGAGCGTTTGTGGAGGCAGCGGGCGCAAAGTTTGATTTGTCGGCGGATTTACTGCATTCGCGGAAGACGCTCGCTAAACTGCCCACTTCCGGAACCGACGCTACGCCATGCCCCAGGTTTGATTTTCATGTCGTCATCGCCATCGTCCACTGTCGGACGACCTGCCGCGCAGGTTGCAAATGCCACGGCCAACACCGTCGCGAACCCCAATATCCGCGAACTCCAGGCCGAATCGATCACGGTTCGAATCCGCTGGTTTGGCGTCGTCGTTGGCTATCTGCTGGTCAACGCGGGCGATTTCATCAACGCCAGCGCGAGAAATACGTCCAAAGGCGAATTGAACGCTTTGCTGGCAGTTGGAGCGGTCTACGCTTTAATCGACACCGTCCGCAGCATGAAGGGCCATGTGCTGCTGGCCGAATTCCGCATTCTGATCAGCATCATGGAAGCTCTGTTTATCGGGCTGCTGTGCTACTTTGACGAAGGCGTCAGCAGCCCGTTTCGCTTCTATTATTTTCTGTCGATCCTGGTCTGCGCGATTCGGCATACTCCGAAACTGGCCTTCGCCACGTTTGGCCTGCATGCGCTCAGTTACAGCATGCTGGGACTGCTATCGCCCACGCGCAGCGACGACGACGCGACTCAAATGCTGCTCACCCTGGTGTTTCTGGGCTGGGCCGCGTGGGCCATCATTGCACTCACGGCACTGCTGAAAACTGCGAGCCAGCGGTTGTCCGAACTGAACGGCGAACTGGTCGAAAACCAGGAACAACTGGAAGCCCGCATTCGAGACCGCACAAAGCAGCTACAGGAATCTCAGGCACTATTGGTGCAGCAGGAAAAGCAGGCGGCGTTCGGACTTCTGGCCGCCGGGATCGCTCACGAAGTCGGCAACCCTCTGGCTTCGATCAGTTCCATCGTGCAAATGCTGAATCGCCGCAACGCTGACGACTACACCAAAGAGCGGCTGGAAATGGTGGACGGGCAGTTAACGCGAATTCAGCGTACGCTGCAGGAACTGGTCGGATTCAGTCGACCGGCCAGTCAAATGGCAACGCTGGTCAGCACAGAAGCCGCCATCAACGACGCCCTGAACATCGCCAAATACTACAAACGCTGGAAGGGCAAGAAGGTTCACACCGACTTCGATCCCGACATCAAAGCCATCCGCACGATTTATGATCAACTGGTGCAGGTGGTGCTGAATCTGGTGCTGAACGCTCTGGACGCCACTGAAGAAGGCGCTTCCATCACAGTGCGAACTCGGCAGGAAAAATCGGAAGCGAATGTGGATGTGGTGGCGATCTACATTGCCGACGAAGGCCACGGAATTCCGGAAGACGCGCAGGCGAAAATTTTCGAACCGTACTTCACGACCAAAAAAACCGGGACCGGGCTCGGATTGTTCGTCTGCCGCCAGTTGGCTCAACAGGAATTGGGCGGATCGATCGATCTGGTCCGTTCGGACGCTTACGGAACAGAATTTCGCCTGACCATCGCGACGGACCTGACGACCTAAGGCCCCCTACAGCGTGTTCCGCTGACTTATGGCTGTAGCAAACAGTCGTCAACAGCAAATTACCTGTTCCCACGCCCCCCCACGCGGCGACATGTTCAGAAAAACGGCCTTAAAACTCTGAATTTGCCACGTAATCTGCCGCGCCCTGAAAAACGGTGTGAACTTTCGCCGCGTTATGCGTTACCCATAGCAGTAGAGGTTCAGACGATTTTGTGGGCGTCGCACGGTCGGTCGTGGTGAGAGCAGTTTCCCCATTGTTGTGAACGGTTGGGGCTCGTGGGGAACAGCCTTCAGAATTCGAAAAGCTTGATCCGCGGCCGCAAGTCAGCAAGATTCGCTGTAGAATCTCGATAGTAAAGGATTGCGAACCGTTACGACGTTCGCACGCCTTTGTTCCATCGGGGACTTATCGCAGAAACGCAATATGGATCGCGTCAGGTCAGACATCCCAAACTTCCCGAACGGAGTTTCCGACTCAGACGCCCCCCTTTCGCCTTCCACCGGTTGCCCAGCTCGCACATCCGTGCTGACTGATGTCCAGCGGCGAACGCGAGCCCGTCGGCCGCGACGCGGAAAAGTGCCCGCGTGGACTCTGTGGGTGGCCAGACAGGCCGGTCGAATTCAAAAGTTCTTCTCGCAGACGCTGCCTGTTTGGATCGCTCAGCACCGTGAAGAAATGGTGAGCTACGCGATCAGTTTCGTCATCCTTAGCCTGTCTGCGCTGATAATGGCATTGTGGGCGTTGCCGCCCGCGACCACGGAACGGTTGTTCGGTTTGGTCGTGACGCGAACTGAACTGCCCGACGACGATCTGGTTGTGGTCGACGTGGCGGAAGTCGTTCAGCCCGACGATCTACGCGACTTGAAGGTCAACAGCAACCTGAAAGCACTGTTGTCGAATCTGGACGACGGAGATTCGTCCGCCGAAATTAACGATCCGGTCGACCGCGACCTGACGCTGGATATCGAACCCACGGATGCTCAGATGGAGGCCGTTTTTAAGCAGGGCGAATTCGGCGGACGTTCCACGGCTGGTCGTCGAGCGGCCGTGCAGAAGTATGGTGGCACGGCCGCCAGTGAAAAATCCGTCAACATGGGGCTGGCCTGGTTGGCGGGGCTTCAACGCGATGATGGTTCGTGGAACCTATCCGCGCCCGGTCCAGACGCGGAGCCCGGAATTTTTCAACGCACGGAAGTTGGCGCCACGTCTTTGGCGCTGCTGTGTTTTCTGGGAGCCGGGCATACTCACGCCAACGACGGGCCCTACCGTGAAATCGTTCACAAAGGCCTGGCGTACATTGGTTCGCAGGCGGAAATCGTTCAGGGCACGGCCGATTTGCGAGGTGCGTCGGAAGGCAACGCCGGGATGTACGTGCAGGGACTGGCCACGATCTGTATCAGCGAAGCTCACGCGCTGGACCCCGCCGACACGGATCTTCGGCAGCTCACGCAGATGGCCGTGCGATTCATCGAACGAGCACAGGATCCAGCCGGCGGAGGCTGGCGCTATCGTCCAAGGCAGGCGGGTGACACGTCAGTCGTTGGCTGGCAGGTGATGGCTCTGCAAAGCGCGAAGGCCGGACGGATTAAAGTGTCCAGCAGCGTGCTGCGGGAAGCTCGCCAGTTTCTGCACGCCGCACGCGGCGACGACGACGGAGCGACCTACCGCTACACGCCCAATCGAGGCAACGCGACGAATTCGATGACGGCCGTTGGTCTGTTGTGTCGGATGTATCTGGGGTGGGGCAAAGACCACAAGCCGCTGCAAAAAGGCGTACAGCGGCTTTCGGCCGTCGGCCCCAGCAGCCGCGACGTCTACTACAACTACTACGCGACTCAGGTGCTACGCCACTTCGGCGGCGACTTGTGGGACAAATGGAACCTGCAAATGCGAGAACAGCTTGTGACCACTCAAATCACGGAAGGTCCCGCCGCCGGAAGCTGGGCCCCCACCGACAATCATGGCATTCAGGGCGGCCAGATCTACCAAACCGCACTCAGCATCCTCACGCTTGAGGTCTACTACCGCCACCTGCCGCTGTACAGGCGACTTGAAGCTACAGTGTCTGAGTAGCCTTGGCGTGAGCTCACGAACCATGACTGGCCGCGTCGCTGCTGCCTTCACATTTCAGAATTCACACACGGAGACCCGTTTGAAATTTCCCTGATCCCGGCTGCCTCGCGTCGAGTCACCCCACAACTGGACGCGCTTGCAACACAGCGTGAGCCCAACAACTTCATGAATGACCGACGATCGAGCCCATAACAGTTTCTGTGCTCCGGAACGGAGAACACCGTCGACAACCGCATAACAAAACACAAAACCGTCTGGCGGCCGCTTAGACACGCATTGCGTGTGATGCACTCTAAGAACCCCTAACAACACCTGTGTGAGCCGCGACGTTTGTGGTTTCGTTTCAGGCAAGAAGTGAGGAGGAGGCGACAAGTGTCGTCGACGACGAACGACGCCGCCTGAGGCGGAACCACAAGCGGCCCGGAGGGTTGCGACGACAGTAGCCGATCTGCGGCGTCAGCGCTCCTCGACGACATCTGTCGCCTCGTCACTTTTCCTTGCATCTCGACCACTGTCGTCACAACGCGGCCACACAGGCTTTGTTAGGGGTTCTAAGGTGCGAAGCTGACCGCCGAACGGCTGTGCCCGTCGTCTTCGGTTTGAACACGAACAGATGTTTGAAGCAGCCAGCTCTTGCAAGAAAGCTGAGCGAGACTTCGTTAAGAAACGCCACGCAGCAACACGGATGAAGGAAGCGTCAAACGAAAACCGACAAGGATAAGTCGTAGCGAGTTGGAGGGCAAAAAACTCTCCAACAAAAAAAACTACAACTTCTTTCCCCGATAAAAATACGCGCTACTTGACTTATCACGACATACAGATGTTATGTGACCGCGAGCATGGGGAATCAGGGTTGATTCTCAATGGTTTGACGCGTTGCCGGGCAGAATGACGTCGCAATAGTCGAGCAGCTTGTCGCCACGGTCGTCGAGGCATACATCGGGTTTCGGTAAGAATGCCACGAAACAGTCCGCAATATCGAGTGATTTTGCGACATCGCGGGCATAGTCGCCACCTCCGCGCGACCAGCAGTAGAGCGTATGACCAGCGGCATGCATCCGGCGCACGTAATCCGCGCTGGCGGGCATGGGAATCTGCGTGGTGCCAACAGTGCGGATCAACGTGTCATCGACGTCGATGTAGATAACGCGTTTACGATCCATCGAGTGCCTCGGTCACATAACGGAAGGTTTTTACGACACCGCCCTGAACGAAGCGAACGATGCCTGAACTACGAGAAATTGTACCAAAGCCAGCCTGCGTTGACAAAGTTGGAAGGTGTGCCGAAGGCCCCAGCGTAAAAACCATGACACTGTTCATGTCGTGATGAGTTTGGAAATCTGGTCTGATGTTCAGGCGGATGGAACTCTCACTTCTTTACAAGGACAGACACATGGCTTTTTACCCTACTCAGCACGAACTTTATTGCGGCGTCGATCTGCACGCCAGGCGGATGTACACCTGCATCGTCGACTCCGATGGCAAGACCGTCTTCCATAAGAATCTGCACTGCACGCCGCGGGATCTGCAGACGGCTCTCGAACCGTTTCGAGATCGAGACATCGTGCTGGCCGTCGAATCGACCTTCAACTGGTACTGGCTGGCGGATGCGTGTGATGAACTGAACGTGCCGTTTGTGCTCGGCCACGCCTTTGGAATGAAAGCGATTCACGGCGGCAAGACGAAGAACGACAAACAGGATTCGTTGAAGATCGCTCAACTGCTGCGAGGCGGCAACTTTCCCGTCGCGTGGGCTTACCCCAAATCGATGCGCAGTCAGCGTGATCTGTGCCGACGACGGTGCTACTTCACTCGGCAGCGAGCCGAACTGCAAGCGCACGTTCGCAGTTCGTGTCTGCAGTACAACGTCGCCGCGCCGAGCGGACAGTTACGGTACGCGTCTCACCAGGAAGGGCTGGCGGAAACGTTTCCCACGCAGGCTTCGCAACTGACCATCGAAACGGACATCGCCATGATCAACGCGCTGACAACGCAGATCTCGCGGCTGGAAAAGACGCTCGTGCAGATGGCTCAGTTTGATGATCCAGGTCTGTTCTATCGGCTGAAAGCGGTCCCTGGCATCGGTGATATTCTGGCACTTGTCATCCTCTACGAAATCGGTGACCTGAAACGTTTTCGCCGCGCAGGAGACTTCCTTTCGTACGCTCGACTGGTACCCGGTCAGCATTCGTCGGCCGGAAAGAACTACGGTTCGCCGGGGCGCAAGCAGGGTAATCCTCAGTTGAAGTGGGCGTTCAGCGAAGCGGTGGCGCTGCTGCTGCGAGACAGCCCGGCCACCAAAGCGGCGTTCGCAAAGATGGAGAAACGTCACGGTCGCGGCAAGGCGCTTTCGATTCTGGCCGCGCGACTGGGCCGCGCCGTTTACCTGGTGCTCAAACGCGGCGACATTTTCAGCGAGCGTGAATTTCTGCGACTGCCGGACGACGCGCGCGTGGAAGTTCCGAAACCTCGCCGACGTCGCAAAGTCGCATCGAAAGCCGCTCAGCCTTCGACCGCGGCGCACGGCTGAACGGCGTTCCCTCTCACCTCACCAACCAAGGCGGAATTGCCTTCGTCTGCGCCGCTCATCGGTCACCGTGGCAGAGTGCGTGACCGACAACCGGCTCCGACAAAGGCAATTCCTGGCCGCAACGTTTTATTCGTCACACAGGAGAACAACACATTCGAAACCACAGCAGCGGCGTGAGCCGGGCGCACAACTGAGCCACCTTGTCGCGGCGGAAACGTTGCGACAAGGAACATCGCCGAGTTCGACAAATCGCTCGCACAAACGTGTCCGCATTTGAGCACCCTTTTGACGGTGACTCAGCATGAGCGAATGAACCCCACGGGCGTGAGCTCACGAACCATGACTGGCCGCGTCGCTGCTGCCTTCACATTTCAGAATTCACACACGGAGACCCGTTTGAAATTTCCCTGATCCCGGCTGCCTCGCCGTCGAGTCACCCCACAACTGGACGCGCTTGCAACACAGCGTGAGCCCAACAACTTCATGAATGACCGACGATCGAGCCCATAACAGTTTCTGTGCTCCGGAACGGAGAACACCGTCGACAACCGCATAACAAAACACAAAACCGTCTGGCGGCCGCTTAGACACGCATTGCGTGTGATGCACTCTGTGGTGCGAAGCTGACCGCCGAACGGCTGTGCCCGTCGTCTTCGGTTTGAACACGAACAGATGTTTGAAGCAGCCAGCTTTCCAACGGAACGCTGAGCGAGACTTCGTTAAGAAACGCCCCGCAGCAAACGGAACGGGAAAACCTCGAACGTGAAACCAACAAGGATAAGTCGTAGCAAGTTGGAGGGCAAAAAACTCTCCAACAAAAAAACTACAACTTCTTTCCCCGATAAAAATACGCGCTACTTGACTTATCACGACATACAGATGTTGGGCGACCGGTGGATATGGTTTGAACGTTGCCTCAATTGCCTGCATTTGGGAAATGACCGCAGGTAAATATGATTGGTCGAGCGAGAACGAAAACGTCAGGCGATTACCGTCGCACACCTGATCGTCAACCACGCCAGAAACCGTTATATGGCCAAGGTTGTTCGCCGTGCATTCGAGTTCGATCTGGCGTTCGGTAGTGTCGAAGCGTGCCGAGCCATCGAGAGTGTTGTAGAGTGACTGAAGCTGCGTACGGAACGGCGCGAAGTCCCGCGTGATCAGCGAAACGTCAAGTGTGCCGCGCCACGCACCAGCGGCAATGTCAAGCGTGCAAGGTACCCAATCGCAACCATCGGTGTAGTCTACGTCTCCAACGTTGAAGATGACGTGGTCACCAGCCTCGGAGCCGATCAGGAGTTGCATTACGGTAGGTCGCCTAACGGTTATCTGTACGACAGAGCTGTCGTACATGCTGGAATTGGGAATATTAAGGTGGTGTGAGTATAAGCAACAGGGGCGGGAGCGGTCAAGAAATTCAAGGCCGTCTGGCAGCAGACGCGCTGAGCATGCCGTGACTGCAGCTCAACAGGTGTGTTTGATGATGCGCAGCGCAGCATTCCACAAATCGAGGCTGATAGTCGACCTTGGTGAATCGCATACCATTGCCCAATAGTTCAGCCCGTTTCGCGAGGCATGCGACGGGCGATTTGTGTCTTCAGCACTTCGTAGAATTCGGGTTGTGCAATTCGGCTTCTTTCCGCCGCAGTCAATTGTGCCAACGCGGCCTGCCACGATTCGACCGGAGGGATCTGAAGGTTGATCCAGCCGGGGCGCGGTTGACAAACGGTGATTCCGGGAAGCGGAATATGATGCAGTCCGTGACTGATCCCCAGGTAAACTCGCCGACTGCCCGCCGCATCGGGAACGTCTTCCACCACGATCTTCATCGTTCCAACGCTGGGTGAGGACGGCCCCTGAGGTGTTGCATTCGCGGGGCCGGGCTGCTGATCGTGCATCTTGTCGAATGGACTGCCAACGTTAGAAGTCACCGTGGTCGCGACTTTGGCATACAGCGACGTCGTTTCCAGGTTTGTGTGGCCCAACAGCTTTTGGATAAACCGGATGTCGGTTCCGGCTTCGATTAGATGCGTGGCAAAGCTGTGACGCATACTGTGCGGCGTGGCGTGTTTGGTGATGCCGGAAAGTGTGCGAGCTTTTTCAACGGCTCTTTCGATAGTACGAGGTGACAGGTGACGGTCGGTTGTGCGCTTGCCTTCTGCCGGAAACAGATAGCCTTCGCCTTTTGTAAATCGCCACACCTGTCGCAGCAATGGAATCAAATGCTCGGCCAGCATCACATACCGGTCCTTTCGTCCCTTGCCCCCTTCGACTCGAACCTGTCGCCGATCAAAATCCAGATCCGCCCAACGCAGCCGAGCGACTTCGGAGACTCGCAGTCCCGTCGCGTACAGCACACTGATGAGAAGCTTGTCGCGAAATGAAGTGGCCGAAGAGATCAGCCGTTGCACTTCCTGTTGAGACAGGACAACCGGCAGCCGTTTCGGTTTACGCGGTGTGACCAAACCGACCGTGCAGCGCAGCAGGCAGAATTTGTCGAACGTGGTACGCAGAGCCGATAGTGTGACGCTGACGTGAGACGAAGAAGCGCCGCCAGTGACAAGCAAATCGAGATATTCGCGAATATCTTCTTTCGTGATCTGGTCAAGTCGCCCTCGATGCCAGCGCAGAAAACTAACCAGTGCCGAACGATAAGCCTTGATCGTGTTCGGCTGATAGAAGCGAATTCGCATTTCACGAATCGTCGCCTTCACCAGACTCTCAGCCGGTGGATCGCGGGACAGGTCGACAACGGCGTATTCCGCGTCAAGGTGATCTTCTACGGATTCACGCGGGCAGTTTTGCCCTGCCGCTTTTTTCCACGGCTGACCGTTTAGATACTTGCGGGATTTGGGTGCGGGGGCAGAGTGCGATGACATATCGTTCACCTGTGCGACTGGCCCGCATCGATGACGTCTCATCCCGTGAGAAACAGTTCCATAAGTAGGTATTGGAACAGTTTGCGGCTGGCAGCGATAGCGTCACAGAAGTAGGGTGGGCACCGCCCACCAACTGTCGGTTGGTGCGTTGATGGGCGGTGCCCAATGGAACTAAGCTTGTATTGAGCTAGAGGAGCCCTCTGTGGCATAAGTCGTTTTGTCAGGAACGATTACGCCAACGGAGGGCTCGGAAATGTTTACGGATGAGACGAGGTATCGGGTATGGGAACAGATTCGTCAACATGACTTGAGGGCGATGACTCGGCTGCTGCCGCAGTCGGTGTTGGTTCAGGCGGGTGAGAAGGCGGGGTTGCAAATTGTTCATTCGGCACTCGCACTTCCCAATCTTGTCTGGCTCGGAGTGCTTTCCGCTGTTCATTCCTCGCAGTCGTTTGGCAGCGTGCTGTCGCTGACCGTGCGTTTGCTGGATATGTCGGCGAATGGACTGCCGGAACCGATCGCCCAAGTTCGAAAGAACCGGACGCGGCGGCAGGCCACGCGGTCCAAACATGATCCACGAGGCAAAGAGGTGACCGAAGTCACCGAAGAAGCCTTTGCTCAGGCTCGCAAACGCATGCCCGCCACCCTGTGGAATGTGCTGATCGAACTGCTCACCGAACGCTTCGAAGCGGAACACCAGCCGTTAAATCAGTGGAAGCAGTTTCGCCTGCTGGCGCTGGATGGTTCCACCATTCGGCTGCCACAGTACAAGTCGCTGGCAAAACATTTTGGAACAGCGGGCAACGGGAAGTCTCGCACCGTGCAGGCGCGAATGGTCATGCTGCAGCTTCCGTTTGTGCGTCTTCCGTGGCGTTACGAATTGTGTCGCATCGATGAGGGCGAACGCACGATTGCTGCGCGGCTGCTTAACACAGTGCGGCGAAACGATCTGGTACTGATGGATCAGGGGTTCTGGAGTTACGGACTGTTTCATCAGATTCAGGCGGCAGGAGCGTCCTTTGCGATTCGACAGCATCCCAGCGCCAGCATGAAGACGCTGCGGAAGCTGGGGCCGAAAGAACGCATCGTTCGCTGGAAGACGCCGACCGGGCCGCGTTGGCGTCAGGAAAACCTTTCGGAATCGATCGACCTGCGCGTCATCAATTATCAGATCAAAGGCTTTGCTCCGAGCGCCGTGGTCACCAACGTGCTGGATTCGAAACGCATCAGTCGGGACGACTGGATTCGAATGGCGACCGAATCCGAACCCGGTCGACCTCTGGATCGCAGCGTTCGTCTGCGAGTCGGTCTGTACCACCGTCGCTGGGAAATCGAAACGACGTTTCACGAAATGAAAGTCCACCAGGGACTGGAGCGATCACTGCGCAGCCGCACCGCCGAATCGATTCGTTTCGAAGTGGCCGGACACGTCGTGTTGTACCTGTTGGTGCGGTGGCTGATGGTGGAAGCCGCTCAGCGTGCGGCTCCGGACGGAGACCCCTTGGGATTAAGTTTCAAACACGCACTACAGGAATTAAAAACTGCATGGCCACTGCTGCTCACCTCAACCCCGACGGCGATCGGGCATCGAATCCTGCCGAAGCTGCTCAAAGCGATCGCTTCACATGAAGTGCAATGGCGACCCGGCAGATCGTTCCCACGAAACACCAGCTCAGCCGCCAAAAAACGTAAAAAACAAGCGCCCCCAAACACCCGCAAAACAAAACAAATACAAGCTTAGTTCCATTGGGCGGTGCCCATCCTACTTGCTTGGGCGTGAGCCCAAGGCTAACGAGCCCGCAAAAACCGCTATCGCCCCGTTCGGGGCTTGGGGACTCTTGGATGCCTAAACCGATGGCTCACGCCATCGGCTACGTGCTTAGGCCCCATTCGGGGCCAATCGCATACAATCGCTTTGTCACTGAACCTTCTGATCTCACCACATTTTGACCGGTACAGGAGGCCGGTCGCACCGCTACAAAATCAACATTAATTAAATCGACATCCCGTGCCCATCCTACTTGCTCAGTGATTGGCATCAGCCAACGTTGCCACTGTGTTAGCTTTCTCCCAGCACTCGGCGAGTTTGTTTTACGTCGATGAGCAACACTGGCAGCACCATGACGATTTGCAGGACGCCTGAGACCATCAGGATTTGAGCGATCGACAGGCGGACCACAAGCAGGCTGGACAGATAGCTGCCGATTGTCGTCGACACATTCATCAGTGACATGTACGCGGTGAACTGAGTCGCCGCGACGCGTGGCCAGGAGATGCTCATAAACAGTGTGAACAATGATACCGAGAGAACGCCCAGCAGCAGTTCCTGACTCAGCATGAGTCCGATCACCAGCGGCCGAACAGCGAGCGCTGACGGGACCAGTCCGAAGCCGATCCACAGGCTGCCGAGCAACAGTGAGACGGCGAAGATGATACGTTTGGGGCCGAGTCTGTCTGCGAGGAAACCACCGGCGGCCGCTCCGGAAAGCCCCAACAGCAACGCCCATCCGCCGATGATGCTGGAGTAATCTTCCTGACTCCAGCCGCCTTGTTTGATCAGGTAGTCCACGAACACGGCCGTCAACACGCCGATGCCAATCTTCGTTCCCAGCGCGACGAATGCTCCCAACAGCGTGGATCGCAGACTAAAAGCCTTCAGCAGATTCATGAACACAGATTCGCGCGCGGCACCGACGTCCGATTCAGCGTCGAGTGCGGGGGCGGGTGTGCCGAGTGTCGGCGTGTCGGCAATCGGTGGCGTGATGGGAAGCTCACCAAAATCGACGCTGCCAGCCGACGGATCCGCAAGCCGTTGCTTCGGTGCATCAATGTTGTCCGCTGAGTCGCTTGCTGCCGGGCGTTCGCGAAAACAGATCGGTAGCAGCATGATGGCAAACAGCATGGCAGCCTGAGTCAACAGGCCGGCCCGAATGCCGTAGCGAGCCACCACGATCCCCAGCCCCATGCCGCCGATGGCGGAGCCCAGATAGCTGCTGCCGTACATCAGACCGTTCGCGACGCCTCGTTCGTCTTCCCGCAGCAGGTCGACGGCCAATGCGTCGACGGCGACGTCCTGCACAGACACAAAAATGTTGGCCAGCAACACCAACGCAGCCAGCGGGCCGGGGACGAGTCGATAAAGCGTTTGCAGAGATCCGCCAGTGTCCGGGACATCCGTCCAGACCAGCGATGGCAGGTCGTCGAAGAATAACAGGCTGCCCAGAACGAGGATGGCCATGCTTTGAGCGAACACGATCCACGGGCGACGGCGGCCGAATCGTCGAATGGTGAACCGGTCCATCATCGGTCCCCAGACAAATTTAAACGACCACGGCAGCGACGCCACGGCCAAAATGGGGCCGATTTGTTCCGCCGTGATCCCGTGCTCCGGCTTGGCCAGCCAGGCGGCAAATGTCACGGTGACGAACCCCCAGGGAATTCCCTGAGCTACGTACAGGCCGCACAGTGTCGACATTCGCAATAATCTGTTTTCGGAAAGATACAAGGGCACCTGCCTTCTCGATTTGTGAAAACGTCGACCAGTACAGAAGCCCCCGTTTGCGTCGTGAGGGTTGAACGCCTAATGTTCGCACGCAGGCGAATTTCATTCAGGGACGGTTGCGCGCCGAGTACTTTACAGAACTTTCGAGACACATGGCCATTACAAACTTCGAAGAAGACCTTGGGTTCTATTCACAGCGTTCCGGCAGCGAACGGAACAGCCAGCGAAAGGCGATTGTTGACTACATCGCACTGAAACTGATCGCCCACGGGCAGCCCGCTCCGGCAGGTTTCCGGTCTGCCAATTCGCTGGGTGCCGAACGGATTCTCAACACGTACCAGCAGCGAATCCGGCAGCTCGATTCCATCCGCTGCCCGGTCGATCAGCGAATCGAATCGTTTTTAGCAGACCACTTCAAGGGGCTGCCCGGTGCTGACGAACTGCGTTTGCCGGATGCGTCTTTGGTACTGGATCGCCACGGGATCGCTCGCGAACTTTCTTTGCCGCTCGACGGCGACCACTATAGCAACTCGTTGGTTTCGTCGTATCGAGTCCACAACGGGGTGCTGCACAATCCGCGGCACGACCGCCGCACAACCAAGGGCACTTTCCATGTGGCCGAAGGTGGCCTGCCAATTCCGGACGACAAGATTGCGGTGCCTCAGCAGGTCTTCGTCAATCTGTTCCGCGCGGCCATGAAGCCGCCTAAGGAATCGATGGAACTTCCCTTCACCGCCGATCAGGAACAAAAAGCATATTCGTTTGTATCGCTGTTACTGCGGCCGCTATTGTGTCCTGAAGTGCCAGGCTACTGCGAAGAGCAGTCCATCGAAGTTCGCTTTGTCGCGCCAGGGTCACTGGTAAGTAACCTCGACTTCGTCGAATCCATCTTCGGCAACGGTGGCAATCCCTTCCTGCCGGAAAACGACGCCGCGCTGGACGTGCTTCACTGGAGTGGTCACACGGGCTGCGTGATTCTGGCACCGCACCTCACGGATTACACCAAAAAGGAACTGGGCCTGCCCAGCTACGACGACGCCACAGAACGTCAGCGTCGTGACGGCGCCTGCTGGCAGTCAGAGGACGAACCGTACAACAACGGCACACCGTTTAAGATTACGTGCCGCACCGAAGAAGGCGTGATCGTCACACTGATTGCTGACAACTACTTCGGCTATTGCAAAAAGGAAGTGAAGACGCAGCTAAGTTACGCGGCCAACCTTTCAGGCAATTTCGAAGAAGAACACGCCGGCGGTGCGTTAGCCTACGCCAGCTACAATTTGGGCGACGACTTCATCGCCGACAGCCGTCGCTACAACAACCGCACCTTCGCAGATGTTGCTCGCGACTACGCCGACCGCATCGACGTGCGGCCGGAAGGTTACGGCATCGACAAGCAGTTTCCGGAATTGGTGTATGTGCCGGAAGACTGCACGGCCAATGTTCATGATCAGAATGTTTCGTGGTATCAGGGTGAGCACAAGCAGACAATCCCGCTGACTCCGGGCAACGTCTACATGACGCCGTCCGGCTTCAAAGTGAAGCTGGAAAAGCATCCGGCCGCTCCATCGTGGCGATTGATCGGAACTGCATCAGAAGGCGTCTGCTGTCACAAACCCTGCACCGTTAGCGGTGGTGGCAAAAGTGAAATCAGCAAATCGATCGCCGACTATCTGCTGCACGGCCCGATTTTCGTCGCCGACGTGGAGAAGGACCTCGACCTTGTTCAGGAAATCTTCGACCGCGACTATTCGGATCGCTGGAGTCCCGACAGCAAGCACCTGCCGGACTACACCGTCAAGAAGACCCGCAAGGCTCTGGACCCAAGTCGTTCTTTGGGCAGCCTGATCAAACTGCTGACACCGTCGAGCGACTACACGGACGAGTACAATGCCTGGCTGGAATCAATTCCAGGCTACGTGTACGCCATCGTGTTCATCATCAAGCGAATGCATCGAGGCGACGAGACCGGCGATTGGCGCAAGGACTTTACCGTCGACATCGTGAACGGGCACCCTGGCCACGAACTGAAATACGGCGATCGAACACTGGTCGGCACGTACTTGCGAGTCGGGCTGCTTAGCGAAAACACGTGGCGAACCTACAAGCTGCGGCAGGACTTCGCGCCGGCTCAGAAAGTACAAACCGAAGACGACATTAGTGCTTCGGTTGTCGTGCCGACCAATCAACTGGACTATCTGGCGGACCACGCGGGCGACGCCACCAGCGTGAAGTTCGCAGAAAACTGTGAGTACCGATTGTTTCAGCGGCCTGACGATGCCATTCATCGCGGACTGGACAAACAAACAGAAGCGGATCTGGCCCGCGACGACAACTTCATCGTGAACTTCGAACCGTTGTCGCGCGAACAGATCCGCGACATTTGTGATCGAGCGGTCGACCTCAGCCAGTTTACAGACCCTATGCAGAAGCTGCTGCTTGAGGCTCGCGACGACGACGGCGGGTATGTGGTGTGTTCTGCGACTCCGCGCATTATCAACGGAAAGCCCAGCAAGAACCCTCGGTACCTGCAGATGCGTCTGGACCTGCTGGAACCACTCAACCGCCACGTGGCCGAAATGGGCGTGCGGCTGTTTCGAGCTGTTCCGTCAAACAAGCCGGTTCGGCAGCCCGTGAATTCGGTGCTGGTCGGACGTCGCAACAACCCGGCCGACTACGAAAATGGCATTCGGCCTCTGGCAGTTTACAACCCGATCCACTATCAGGAACTGCCCGAACTGTTTATGGACTTCATCAGTTCATTGACCGGCAAAAGCCCGTCCACAACCGGTGCGGGTAGCGAAGGAGCTTTGACGAAAGGTCCGTTCAACGCATTGCTGCCGATCACCGACCTGAACGCGGCTTTGGTCAGTTACCTGCTGACAGACCTCGCCGGATTCTCCACATCGGCCGGGCATATCGGCGCGAATGTGCGAGTCGACCATGACATCAGTTTGTTGATTCCGGAAATCTGGTGTCGCCTTTCGCCTGAAGAGCGTTCTCCCAAATTTCTGCTGGAAGAAGATCTTCTGGAGAAGATGGAAGACTTCGAATGGGAAGGCAAGCTCGTCATGGCCAGCCGATTGGGTTATCGAGTCACGTCGCGGTTTATTCGCCGGTTTGCGGGGCGCGTGTTTGACAATCCTCGCAAGGTCTTTGACGACGCCATCATGCGTCCGGAAACTCAGGACCCAGCCTCCTTTGCCGACGGCATTCTGTACATCACGGAAGCTCATCAGCGAGTCGCCCGTAACTATCTGAATGACGGTTCGATTGATCTGGCCTGCCCACCGTTGCGAGCGTTGTTGCACATCATGGCGGAAGGCAACTACAAGGGCAAAGATGTTCACGATCCGGAAATCCGCAAACTGTTCACTCTGCAATCGATGCTGGATTCCGACTGGTATGAAGAACGCCTGAAGGCTCGCCGCCAACGCGATCAAAAGCTATGGCAACGGCACGTGCAGTACCTTCAGAACTTCCAAAGTGCTCCGGAATCGTCGCGCGATCTGGAACGGCTGAACATCGCAAAGCGTCTGGAAACCGCAAACGCTCAGCTAAAGCGAGTGTCATCGTCCGACTACCTGCACGAACTCCACGGCACCTTGGGCGCCGATCGACTGAGGTAGCATTGCACGTCGAAGTTCCTGAAACCGGCGCAGTGGCCAGAAGGCCTGATGCACGGGCCGGAGCATTGGAAGCGTGGATTGGTAGCACCCGCGATCGTTTGTTGCACTGCAAGAAGCGATCGCTGTTTTTCCGCCCGAGCGGATGTGGATTTAATCTGTGGCTCGATTCTCCGAGTCGAGCAGAACGTTTTGCTTAACAACCCAAAACCTTTTACACGCGCTCAACCACTACAGCGTTTCACGCTGACTTGTGGCCGCGGAAATCAGCTATTGCCCTACGCGGGCCGGTTCCCACGAGCCAGAACCGTCCACAACAAAACGTAAGTTGGTCTATGACCAAGCGAGTGCGGCGCGCTGTGCGTCCTCGACTCGGAGAGTCGAGCCACATTGCTGCGCACCAGTTACGCATCTGGCCGAGGCAAGACCAGGTGCCCGTCGCGGCTAATTAAATCCACATCCCAACGCCGACGGCTTCGTGCTTCGGCCCTGCTGGGCCAATCGCAAATTCACAGTTCAAAGTCGCGTTTTTCCACCTGTGTATCAGGACCAGTCTGAACGGCAGGCGCGGCCGGGCGTGCCGGCCCTGCACCACCAACGTCCTGGTACAGCCAGGCGGCAACGGCGATCACGAATACGGGATACCACCATCCCATATGAGTGTGAGTGATGATCCGAAAGAACGAGAGACTGTCGATGTACATATAGGAGCACAATACAACGCCAGAGAACAGGACAATCGAAACTGCAACCAACCGCTTGCAGATCGGCGTTCTCGACCAGGCTATCAAAACAATCGCCAGGATTGCCGCAGCAATATTTGTGCCCGAGAAAATACGGAGATCGGCGATTAGTGCCGCAAGTGTCCTGTCGTAGTAGTCTCGAATTTCCTGTTTGGCTTCAGCCGTCTTCTTCGCGACCGCTCGGAATTTTTGCGGAGGCGGGTTGGCGAGAGATTGCCCGGCCAAATCGGCGATGTAGGCAGCCGGATTCTCACGGTACGCCTCGATCTCAGTTCGAACGAGCTGCAGGTCCTTTCTCGACATAAGCTTCGACAGCAGAGGAACGTCCAATGCATCCTCAACGGTGTCGATCACGGGCCCGGCATGTTCGACTGTCTTCTCGACCACAAACTCACGTGCGAGCGATTGTAGGTGTTGCTTGGCAAAAAACGTGTACGCAAAGAACGCTGCGAACAGTACTGCGGTCAGGATGTTTAACGCCAGTGCCCGGTTCCGCATCGCTTGTTGGCCCCTTCTGCAAAAAAACGCCACCGGGCTGTTCCCGGCGATATAACATTCAACCATCCCCGCGACCAACTCCGGTGCAACGCAAACGTTATGGCACTACTGTCGCCCTTCGCGCTGTCGCGTCGAATCAAAGCTTAGCCTGCGGCGTCACGTCAGAAGATGATTTCAAGGTGCCAGAGATCAGGTCGGAGATCCATGCATTAGCCCCCGGTCCACATGCCACACCGTGGCGTACGTGCTTCGGCCCCGCCGGACCAATTTCAGTTTGGCAATTCGAAATCTCATTTTGCCACCTGTGTGTCAGGGCCAGTGGTTCAGACTTCGAGATGCCCTTTGAGTATTCGGAATGTTTTCTTCACGCCATCGGGGCCGACCTTCGAAGCATGTCCCGGTCCTTCTGCGTCGATGAAGCCGACGTAGGATCCCGCCCCAAAATACGTTTCCTGCAAATCTTCCGGGTCTCCAACCAATACGGCGAAGCCTCCTTCGTTGACCTGCTGAAGATACGTCACCAACCCGTGCTCCGGGTGCGCGGCGGCGTTGTGGAGTCCTTTGGCTTCGTGCGGCGGAAGTGTCTGCTCCGCAGAATCCAGCAGTCGGCTCGTCAGAATCGATTCGTCGATCGTCGCCGCAACGATTTTCGAATGCTGCTCGGGAGTGTCGTCGCAGCAAACGATGCTGATCTTAATTTCGCTCATAAAGTTAATTCTTTCGCATGATGTGCTGGGGTAAAACACTAATCCTATTCATTTCCTGCGGGGCAGACTCCTGCCCGCCTTCGCATACGATACGTCGCCGTGATATTGGACTCAGGCTGGCTGGCCAATGTGACGAATTCTCGTCGCTCGCTCACGCGGTCGGTCTCCTTACAGCTCATTGAGCTCTCCCCATAATCGGAAAACTTAATTCAACCAAAAGCGCCTACCATCCGCCCGAACGCCTGCCACATACGTCTCCGGTCTATACAAGGAGCCTGCCCTACCGGGACTGTGTCTGGATGGTTCTGATAATCCCCCGCAGATTCATGCCGTCATCGGATTAGTCGCCCTTGTCCGGATTGCCTACATCTTTCCCGGTGCAGCCAGAGTCAGAAAGGCTTCGCGACAACCAATGGGACAACGGAAATAATGGTGTGAAATAATGAAACCAAATAAAAAACCAGACCCACTGTAGCTTTGTGCCGCTGCGGCGCAGTGTCGGCTGAACAGACTTCTTGACCTCTAATCCCGCGTTGAGCGCACAAAAGCCAGGTATGATCGCGAATTTCAGGAAAGCGCAATACCAACCCGTGATCCCAAATGTTTCAATGAAAGGCGGATCTCCGTTTGACGTGCTTCCATTCCATATTACGTAACTCCCAAGTGCGCTTAGGAGAAAGCTACCTATCGCACCCCAAACCAGCGCCTGCCCGATTCTTCGACACTTAATATACTGGACTGTTTTTCTCATAGCGTTCAACGAGACCAAAGTGCTTGTAACCGTGCAATGTGATGTGGCGCTCAAGCCTGCCTTATCGGTTAAGCAGAGCTAAGGTGGCTCCTGTTTGCTCGTCGCTGCAGCTGCTTGTTCGGCCAGTGCCGCATTGATGACTGCCTGAGTGACTATGGTACAGTTTTCGATTGGTCCGTTCATCCGTGGCAGCCTACCGCGGACGAATCATGCCCACCCGCGACTCGGCCTGACATGCAAGTGCCAAACGAGACGTTGAATTGTATAGCTGCGGTTGGCCCCGGCGGGGCCGAAGCACGTAGCCGTCGGCGTGAGCCGACGGAAAGGGACACGAACGACGCGCCAGCCCCGAATGGGGCGACAGCACATTCCGCCACTCGCCTTGCTTTCGCCCCGTCGGGGCTTTCTCGCAAGCAAACTCATTTCCCGTCGGCTCACACCGACGGCTATGTGCTAGCGCCCTCCGGGCGAGAATACGAGCGTCACATCCTGCCGCGCATCAATTCGGATTCGTCCTCATCAACCATGGCATCTCACATCCGCCCCCGTTTGTCGTGCAGCGAGGTTAGAACTCGGGTGGCAAAGTTGGCTTGCGACGTAGGCCGAACCAAGGCCGACGTTCTGGCATCACGGTTCGCTTGTTACCGGCCTACCAACGCTTGTGTGCCACTGGCACACATCAATCAACGATGAACAAAACACAAGGGATCAACCTGAACGCTACGCCGCACGCGATTCGCTCGGCGCGGCCGCGACGCTGAGTTGCTGCGTCAGCAGCTCGATCGTGCGATCCAGTGCACCGGCTTGTTGCAGGACAAGCTGTTGAGCGGCCTGGCCCAGTTGAATCCGTCGTGGTTCGTCGGTCACCAACGACGCCAGCTGCGATGCCATTTCTGCGTCAGAATGAATTCGCACCGCGCCGTTGATTTCGAGCAGGCGGCTGGTGATGTCTCGAAAGTTGCTGGTGTTGGGACCGAACATCACCGCGGCTCCGAAAGCGGCCGGTTCCAGCATGTTTTGGCCGCCGCGAGGACCAAAGCTGCCGCCGACGAAAGCGATGTCCGCTAAGCCCCAGCACGCGGATAGTTCGCCGATGGTGTCCAGCAGACAAACGGCGTCTGGTGTGGCGACGTCGCTGCCGTCGACCTGGGAACGCCGGCACAACGTCAGGCCCGCGTCCTTCACTAAATCGGCCACTTCATCGAACCGTTCTCGATGCCGTGGCACAAGGATTACTCGCAAGCTGGGTGAGGTTTCTCGCAATGACATCCACGCGTCAATCGCCATCTGTTCTTCGGGGGCCTGAGTGCTGCCGGCGATGAAGACGAGTTCGTTGTTGGCGATGCCGAATAGCCTTCTGAGTTCCTGCGTGGCCGGGTTGTTGCGGTCGGTCAGGACGCCATCGAACTTGATTGAGCCCGTGACCGTCGTGACCATCGGCTTTGTCCCAAGGCGTTGCAGGCGATCAGCGTATTGCTGCGTCTGAGCTGCGACGATTGCAAACTGTTGAAACAAGGGACGGATCAAGCGCTGAATTCGTGAATAGCCCGCGAAACTTTTGTCGCTCATCCGAGCGTTAATCAGTGCCGTCTTGACGTTTGCGGCGTCGCAGGCGTTTAGGAAGTTGGGCCATAGTTCCAGCTCGAACAGGACGACCAGATCCGGGCGAATGCGTTGGATGGCTGAGGAAACGGCCCACGAGAAATCGAGCGGAAACCACGTGACAGTGCAACCTTCGAACCGCGTTGCTGCGAGTTCGAAGCCGGTGTCGGTAGACGTTGTGATCACAATCTGGTGCGAATCACCGACTCGATCGCGAAACGCATTCACCACTTTGGTTAGCTGGACCACTTCACCCACGCTGACCGCGTGAAACCAGACGACAGGTTTTTCGCCCGATGATTGTGGCAACTGTCCCAACAGCTTTTCGCGCCAGCCGCGGCTATAGCGGCCATGACGCAAACTTCGCCACAGGATGACGGGCGACAGCAGCGTCAGCAGGGCGGCGTAGGTGATGTTAAGGAACCACTTCATCTGGGAATCCGTTCCGATACGCCGCGTTCTCAAACGTTAGTTTGGAATTGCGGGAAGCTGAAATCGCGGTCGTTCCTTCTGCGATTCTGCACCGTTCGATCGCCTCATCCCGCAATGAAATGCAGGACGGGGTTTCACATCTTAGTCACGGCTATTTGCCGTGACACTTCTTGTACTTCTTGCCGCTGCCGCACGGACAGGGATCGTTGCGACCGACTTTGGGTTGGTCGTTGATGATCGGATCGATCGCCTTGTTTCCTTCACCCGGTTCGGAGCCGCTTGTCTGCGTGTTGTCGGTCGGATCATCAACCGGTGGTGCGACATCGTGTTCAGTCGCGGTGACTCGCCACAGTGACCCAACGAAGGCCGGGCTTTCCTGTTCGATTCGGAATGTCGCCTGAGTCACCTGCTCGGCCACTCGATCCCACATCGCGTTGAACGCCTTGCGACCTTCTCGCTTATATTCGGTTTTCGGGTCCTTCTGAGCATAGCCAACAAAGCCGATACCCTGCTTCAGATGGCCCATGTAATACAGGTGATCCTTCCAGGCTGTGTCGACGATTTCCAGCAGCACGGAGCGTTCTGTTTGACGCAGTTCCGGGCGGTAGGTTGCTTCGATACCCTGAAGGAAAGAGGCTCGCGCTTCGGCGGGCTTCATCTTCAGCAGCTTTTCCTGATCGACCGTCCACTTAATATCACCGTCTGCCCACGCAGCCACGGCCTTCGCCTGTTCTTCGGTGACTCGTACCGCATCAATGTCAGAATCCGGCAGCAGTTCCAGCAGTTTCGCTTCAACGGCCGACACGTCTGGTTTGGTCAGCAGGAAGTCGCGGCTGGTCGCGATCAGCAATTCTTCGATCTGCGGCGTGGACATCGACGCAAACTGTTCCGGAGAGAAATCTCGACGGAACCGAGTGTTCGCCCAGCGGCAAAGTTTTTCGCGGTTGTACTTTTCGCCATGAGCCCCATCGCCGGAAAGGAAGCTGCTGAGGCCCACTTTGACCGGGAATGTGACTTCCTTTTCGTCGTACAGATTGCGTACCTGGTCCTTCAGGAACATTTCGATTTCGGGATCTTCTTTCCCCTTCACTTCATCCACATTCACGTTTAGCGTGAAGTGATGATTGGCCCAGCCGCACAGCGACTTGTATTCGAAATCGGGGTCCATGAAGGTGTCAAGGTCCTTCACGTCCCAGCGTTGAATTGTTCCGCGAGCCAGGTTCAGCAGGTGCATCGGCACTTCGTCGCGACCAACCTTTTGCAAATCTCGGTCGTTTAAATTCAGGCCGAAGAACTGGTTGGCCCAGCGAGACATCGCGATCCAGTTCCATTCGCGTTTGATGGCGGCCACTTCTTCTTCGTCGCCATCAGCTTCCGGCAGATTGACTTCGGTCTGTTCGTAGATGATCGCTTCGTACTGGCGTTCAGCTTCATCCTTCAGGAAGTCTTCCAACTGGTCGCGATCGAAGCCTCGGAACTGATGAGCGTCGAGGTCCAGATGCAGCTTCTGACTGGCCCATTCTGCCAGGCTGTTTTCGCGATAGTTGTTGTTCAGGAAGTGCGGCACCCATTGCGAAATCTGGCTGTCCATCATTCCCAGCAGCAGCTCGCGGCAGTCGGCTCCATCCAGAATCTGCTGACGGTAAGCGTATGTTCGCTTCCGCTGCTCATCCATGATTTCGTCGTATTCCAGCAGGTTCTTACGCTGATCGAAGTGGCGTTCTTCGATCTTCTTTTGAGCCCCTTCGACTCGCCGCGTGACCATTGGGCTGACGATCGGTTCGCCGTTTTCCAGACCGGCCCACTGCATCACTCGCTTCACAAAATCGCCCGCGAACAAACGCATGAGTTTGTCATCGAGTGAGATGAAGAAGCGGCTTGAGCCCGGGTCGCCCTGACGACCCGCTCGCCCACGAAGCTGCAGGTCGATGCGGCGTGAGTCGTGACGTTCGGTCCCGATGACGTGAAGCCCGCCGAGTTCCTGGATTTCTTTGGCTTCGGCCTTCATGCCGTCGCGTTCGGCAATCTGATCCGTGAGTTCGTCCCATTCGGACTTCGGAACTTCCAGACGTGTCGGGTACTTAACCTTCAGTTCTTCCCAGGCTGCGTGTTCCGGGTTGCCGCCGAGGATAATGTCGGTACCTCGACCAGCCATGTTCGTCGCGATGGTCACAGCGCCGCGGCGGCCTGCCTGAGCCACAATTTCAGCTTCGCGTTCATGCTGCTTGGCATTCAGAACGTCGTGCTTGATGCCCTGTTTGGTCAGCTTGTTGGCGACCAGTTCGGAAGTTTCGATCGACGTTGTACCGACCAGAATAGGGCGGCCGGTTTGATGAACTTCTTTGATCTCTTCAACAACTGCGCCCCATTTTTCTTTGTCCGACCCGTAGATGTTGTCGGGAAAGTTGATGCGCTGCATCGTGCGATTGGTGGGCACGGCCATCACGTCAAGGTTATAGATTTTGTAGAACTCTTCCGCTTCTGTCATCGCCGTACCGGTCATGCCGGCCAGCTTGTTGTACAGCTTGAAGTAGTTCTGCAACGTGATGGTGGCCAGCGTCTGCGATTCTTCCTTGATCTTCAGATGCTCTTTAGCTTCAACAGCCTGGTGCAGCCCGTCACTCCACTGGCGGCCTTCCATTTTTCGGCCCGTGTTTTCGTCAACGATGATCACTTCGCCATGTTCGACAACGTAGTGAATGTCTTTTTTGTAAAGGTGATGAGCCTTGAGCGAGTTATCGATCAGATGCGGCCATTCCATGTTGCCCGCTGTATAGAAACTATCCACGCCGGCCAGTTCTTCAGCCTTGCGCGTGCCTTCTTCAGTGAGGTGGCAGGTGTGTTCTTTTTCCTTGACTTCGAAGTCGACTCCGGCGCGCAACTGGCGAGCGACTGTGTCGGCTTTGGGATACTTTTCGAGGTTGTCGTGAGCCGGACCGGAAATGATCAGCGGCGTTCGAGCTTCGTCGATCAGGATGTTGTCGATTTCGTCGACGATGGCGTAATCCAGAGGCCCCTGCACCTGCAGGTCCCGCGTCGGCTTCATGTTGTCGCGCAGGTAGTCGAAACCAAACTGGTTACTGGTCCCGTAAGTGATGTCTCGCGAATAGTGCTGCTGGCGTTCCTGAGGCCCCATTTCTGACTGAATGGCTCCAATCGTCAGGCCCAGCTTCATGTGGATCGGCCCCATCCATTCCATGTCGCGGCGAGCCAGGTAATCGTTCACCGTAACGACATGCACGTGCCCCGCGATCGCGTTCAGGTAGGTGGGCAACGTGGCGACCAGCGTTTTGCCTTCCCCGGTCACCATTTCGGCGATCATGCCGTTGTGCAGAATCCAGCCGCCGACCATTTGCACGTCGTAGTGCCTCATCTGCAGAAAGCGACGCCCCGATTCGCGGACGGCGGCGAAAGCTTCCGGCATGAGGTCATCCAACGTCTCGCCCGCGCGCAGCCGCTCGCGAAACATGGCGGTCGTCTGCATCAATTCGTCATCGGACTTCGCCTGCCACGCGGGCTCAAAGCTGTTGATACGGTCAATCAGCGAACCTGGCGTAATTGTGGTGTTGCCGTGTTTGTCGCGGACGAAGCCGATCTTCTTAATACGGTTTTCGTTGGACGAACCGAAAATCGACGTGATTCCACGTTCGATCTTTCCTGTCGCTGCCGTAAAGAAATCGCCAACTCGTTCAATGACTTCCATAATCCGCTTCTGTCCTGAATGGTGCGAACGCTATCCGATCCGCGCACTTATCTCTGTAATCTCTATACACGCGTTCCGACGCCTGTTGAGCAAACTCGTCCAGCCTGCCCATTTGGCGGTCTCGTCAGACTTAGGACAACGCGCCCATTCGCCGTAACTTCAACGCTGCCAAGTGTATTGGATCAAACGGAACAGGGTCAATGTCGACACACGGCGTCTCAAAAGTCGTTTAGGCAATTCGCGTACCGCAGCGAAACATTCTGATCGTTCCCGAATTTGTCCTTCGCGTGGCGACTGACGTCGGGTTTCACGACCCACACAGCTTCTGTGACCGCTGTTTGGTGCGACACGCCTGGCTAATGCCGGGATTCCGCCTGCAATCATCGGTTGGCCCAGCAAAATGGTCGGCGGCGTGCTGCATTGACGAGAAGTGCCGGTTTCGGAGCCGCTTCTTTGCGGAGACGAAAACTCAAACGCTGCGGATCACCCGCCGTTTTTCGGGCTCTGAAGCATTGCTGTGTGGCCGGAAAGCGGGCCTATTTTACCTAATCGGAATAATCGGAAATTTTTCCTCAACCGGAACAACCCTCACGACCGATACAGACGATGAGAGGCTGGTTTGTCGTTATTCGGGCCTTCACCGATTTGAGGCCCATAGTCTGCTGGAGAACTGGTAATGCTTTTTCGCCGCATTGCTCTAACACTGTTTGCTGCCGCCGCTGTTGCTCCATTTGTCTGGGGCGACGGTAACAAGAACCCATTTTCACAATGGGAAGAATTGAAGGAGCACACAGAACCGGTCGAAACCGACGTTGAGGCGGTGCAGACAAAAAAGGCGGCTCCAGCAGCAACGACTGCCAAAGCCGCTCCAGTTGCTAAGGCCATCGATACAGACGCAGCCGCGTTCTTTTCGGCCAATTCGCCGGCTGAATCAACAGTAAAGCCAGCTGCTGCACAGACACCGCCTGCCGTCAAACGAGAACGACTTCGAGTGGCCGTTGCCGCAACCGGCGAAACCACGCAGGCTGCCGCCAACGACCCATTCGCCGCTTCGGGCGTACCTGTTGCCAAAACGCCTACTAACCCATTCGCAGCCTCAGCCGCGACAGAGCAGGTCGCGAAGTCGCCAAAGACGGTCTCTGTTGCTGCTTTCGCGGACAGCGAACACGTCGGCGGCGTTCAGCAAACAGGAGCGGACTTCTTTGAGGAACTTTCCGGAGAAGGATCTTCGACTCCGTTCGCAGAAGCTGCTGAATTCGCGGCCGCTGCCAAGCCAAAACCCAACGGTGTTCCAGTCGTTGCCGTTTCTGCGACTAAAGCGGACCCCGTATTTGAACAACCGACACAGGCGCCCGTTGTTGAGCAGACCGCTTTCGACGGAACGGCATTCACGCCGTCTGCCGACACCGCTGCTCCTGCCGTCACACTGCCTTCATCGTTGCAGGGGCCTCAAACCCCCAGCGTGACTCTGCGATGGGTTCACCATGACGAATACAGCGTTGGGCAGGAATGCCGCTGCGATCTTGTTGTCGAAAACTCAGGCCGCTCTGTCGTTCGCAACGTCATGGCAGAAGCCGTCCTGCCGCAAGGCCTTCAGGTCATCGACGCTCAACCAGCCCCCACAGCGGCTGGCACCAGTGCTCGCTGGGCCTTTGCTGAACTGCAGCCCGGACAAACGGAGAAAATTTCACTTGTTGTCGTACCGCGTCAGGAAGGCGACGTGCAGATGAATGCATTCGTTCAATTGACCGGAGCCACGTCTTCCAACGTTGCTGTCACAAAGCCGATGCTGGCTATCAAAGTCGAAGGTAGCAGCACGGTCGAAGTCGGGCAGCAGGCGGGATACACCGTTCACATAACAAACCCCGGCACCGGTAAAGCCAAGAACGTCGTCATTCAGGCCGCCGTGCCCCAGGGACTGGAACACCGACAGGGCAGTCTTCTGACTATCGAAATTGGAACACTCAATCCCGGTGAGGTCCGTCAGGCACGCCTGAACCTCACAGCCATCAAGGGTGGCGAACAGAAGATGGCGGTCCGAGTTATCGCGGACGGAGATCTTTCTGATCAAACAATTCAACGTGTGACTGTGGCCGAACCTCGACTGAACATCGGCTTGCGAGGTCCTGATTCTCGCAAGACTGGTCAGCTTAGCGACTACGAACTGGTCGTCGTCAACGAAGGCAACGTTGATTCCAGTAACGTACGAGCCAAGTACAAAGTGCCTGCCGGTTTCGAATTCGTTCAGGCTGATGCAGGTGGCAAGTTCAACACCGACGATCGCACCATTGAGTGGTTTGTGGGCACGCTTGAGCCGAATCGTAGTCGTCAGTTCAAAGTGACTCTGCGACCAACAAAGTCGGGTGAAAGCCTGCATCAGGTTGGTGTGCTGTCGGAACACGGCAAGATGACAGTGGCCGAACATTCGACCGCCGTCGCCGGAAAGGCCGAACTCACGCTGACAGTCGCAACGACTCAGAAGCAGGTGTCACCAGGCGGCGAAGCTGTGTTCAACATCCATGTGGAAAACAACGGTTCGAGTGCTGCGGAAGGCGTGGGCCTGTCGTGCGAACTTCCACCGGCCCTTGAAATCCTGGAGATCACCGGACCTTCGGAATTCATTGCGGACAACGGAGCGGTCATCTTCCGTTCAATGCCGTCGCTGGACGCCGGGAAGAGTGCCACGTTCGCCATCCGCGTCCGGTGCTCACGTGCCGGTAACCATCGCGTCCGAGCTCGAGTCGCCAGCCAGTCCATCGGCGAAGCACTCATCGGGGAAGAAACCACGACCGGCCTCAACAAATAGGCTGCCACAATCGGTTGGCGTCGGAAGCCGCACCTGGCAGAAGTCAGGCGGCCATCCCCGGTTTCTCGCAACCGTGGCCGACGCCAAAACTTCTGACTACTCACCGCCGAATGCATTCGGCCGCCATGCCACAAAAAAAGGACTCACGCCAGTTTGGCATGAGTCCTTTTTGCATTAACGGAGAGGGTGGGATTTGAACCCACGGTAGGTTTGACCCTACGCCGGTTTTCAAGACCGGTGCATTCGGCCACTCTGCCACCTCTCCTGATCTGCTTGTTTCGACGGGCCAAGTGTCGTTCAGGTTCGCCTGACACAGCACTCCGTCCGTCGAGCGGGCATGCTAGAGACGGATTCGCGATGTGTCAACAACGGTGGGCCGCATTCGTGCCATCGCAGGCCGCTTTTTGAATCCGGCAACTCAGATTTTGCCACTGCGCCCGCAAGTTCGACTCTTTCGCTTCGATTTCCTCAGTTTGCCGAAATGACAGAATCGACACGGGCGACATATCGGCAGATTCCGCAAGACGTTCCTGCGAACGGGCCGATACTCCGCTAGGACATGTCGTTATTCTGGGCCAGGAAGACTTTGCGCCGGGAATGCGAGAACTTCGATGCAACGGACGGTATCGATGCCCAATAATCTCACAGGAGAAAACCGGCCATTGACGGCGGAATCAACCATGAGACTGCGTTTGCTTGCTGTGCCATACTGCCTGCGTCCAATCCAGCTTACCGCTCTGGCCGCGCTGATCGTTTTGTTCAGCCACGCGCCGACCAGTGCGCAACTGACGGTCGAAACGGTCCCGCCCGCGACCTACGAATCGGAAGATGTTCCGTTCGGTGAGTATGCTCCTCCTTCTGAAGGCGAGCCGCACTATTCATCGATGGCGGATTCGGGGTATTGGTTCCTCAGTACCAACAACTGCCCTCAGTCATTTGATCACACGTGTCCGCAGTTTTGCCCGATTGTGCTGCGACGCGAACAGTGCGACGACTTCCGGCGGTCCAGCCTGGCGGAACTTTCTGGCGGGCTTGAGCCCGGTGTTCCCGTGTGCATCGTCATCCATGGCAGCTTTGTGGACACTCCCAGCGCCTGCCACGAGTCTGGTTTCGTCTGGAATTGGCTGCGGTCGGCGAGCTGCGGGAACCGCATGCAGATGGTCTACTTTAGCTGGCCCAGCTTTAAGCCGCTGTCGATTTTCGCAGCCAATGATGTCAACATCCTCGGTCGCCAGGCCGCTCGAAACGGTTACTACCTTGCAGAACTGATTCAGCACATCCCGCCCGAATGTCCTATCTGCATTCTGGGTCACAGCCATGGAACTCGCGTGGCGTCAGCCGGCCTGCACCTGATGGCGGGTGGACGAATTCAGGGGATTTGCCATCCGTTTGCACGAGCGAACGGGCGACAGATTCGCACTGTCTTCGCCGCCGCAGCGGTTGACCACAACTGGCTGAATCCCGGCAAACGATACGACCGAGCTCTGTACAGCACAGAATGCATTTTGAACCTGACCAACTGCAAAGACCCGGCTCTGGCCGTTTATCCGTTGCGAATGCCACTGTTCGTCAAGCGTCCCATTGGTTCAACGGGCCTCACCGGCTGGGACCGCCGACAACTCGGCCGCATGGGGACGAAGATTCGAGACTACGACGTCAGTCGAGCCGTCGGAGCATCTCACCTGTGGCCTTACTACTTCCGCAATAACGACCTCGCCATGGCGATGAGAAACTACGTCTACTTCCCAGACCGCATCACCGCCGCCACAAACTAAAATGGCGTGCGGGGCGGGGCGGCCCGCCAGCCGGTTGGAGCTGACGCTCCGAATTGAAGTTGGCGTTCCCGTTGGTCACTGACGCGGGAAAGTCCCCCGGCCTGCCGGAGGTTACTACCACGGTCCGCGCGCCCTTAGCGACCACCGGGAGCATCGCCGGCGATTCAGCCTTCATCCGGCTCAACCCCCTCACCACGCCAACCGCCCACCGGTGCATACCGGCCGCATGGCTTAGTTGACAGTGTTGGCGTTTAGGAACGGGTAGGCCTTGCTGTCGGCGCTGCGAGCGTCGGCCATCGCGCTGAGGTACCATGTTGGGTTGTTTTCGAAGCGATCACGGTTCTTCACGCTTGCGAAAAAGTACACCTGCCCTTTGTAGAAGGCACCGTACTCAATGGCACCGGTCGTGGTCCGGTTTTCCAGATGCAGCTCAACCAGGTCCAGGCCATGCAGCAGAGGAATGTACCTGGTGGGATTGGCGGTAAACTGATCCACTTCCTGCTGCGACTGCAGAAAATACTGGACGCCTTCATGAGTGGCCACGAACTTGTCGCTGCCTTTGATCCAGCGGCGCTGTGCCACCAAAGCGACGGGAGAAAAGCCGCCAGCACCGACCATCTTTCCATCGTGCCGGACAATCAGACACGACCGAACTTCGGCAGCATCTTTTTCGCCTGCGGCCGATTCCGCGCCAGACTTGGCAAGAGCTGTTGCCGCTGAACTGGCAAATTGCTGCAGACGCAATTTGTATTTGCTTAACGAAACCGCTCCCACAAACAGTTCGCTGCGTTTGCCGTCCGGTTGAACGATCAGTTCCGTTGGCAGAGTCGAGATGCCGTATTCGGTGATCAGATCTTTGTAGCGATCCGCATCAATACGCACTCCGATCAGCGTTCGGCCCAGCTGCTCGGTCACAGCCGGCTTGTGCATCACTTCGGCTTCCATCACGCGGCAGGCGCCGCACCATGTGGCGTCGAAGTGCAGCAGCAATGGCAACTTGTGCTTGGTGGCCAATGCTTTGGCGTCTTCGTAAGACGTCAACCATTCTTGCGAAACCTGCACATCTGCGGCATCAGCCGCTACGCCTGGTTCAACGTTCTTTGAGATCTGTTCAGAACCAGACCCCGCGAGAAAATACACTGTCAGCAATGTTGTCAGTGAAGCGACACTCATCGCGCATCCTTTCTGCAGCCCATGCGTTGGATTCCGAACGCACATCCCTGCGTCTGGAATTCATTGGAATTCACTTTCTCGAACAATCCTTGCTCAAGCGATTTCTACTTAGAACGCCTAACAAAACCTGGATTAGCCGCGACGTTTGTGGTTTCGTTTCAGGCAAGAAGAGAGGTGGAGGCGACAAGTGTCGTCGACGACGAACGACGCCGCCTGAAACGAAACCGCAAGCGTCCCGGAAGGTTGCGACGACAGCAGCCGATCTGCGGCGTCAGCGCTCCTCGACGACATTTGTCGACTCGTCACTTTTCCTTGCATCTCGACTCCTGTCGTCACAACGCGGCGATCCAAGTTTTGTTAGGCGTTCTTTTGCTGAAGCGGGCAGCAAAGGAATCAGGATTCCTCCGACACTCGCCTCAGCACGATTACTGACCAACTGTCACAGAACAGGACAAAGAACGTTGGGTCAGTTAGTTTTCTTCGTTAGACGCTGAGGCGACCTGTCGCTTCCAGGTGAGCGATCACTTCATTGGCCAGCTCTTCGATGCCCTTGCTGTCGGAATCCAGTTCCAGTTCGCCCTTTTCAGGCGCTTCGTAAGGTGCGTCGATACCGGTAAAACCTTTGATTTCGCCAGCGCGAGCTTTCTTATACAGGCCTTTTGGGTCGCGTTCTTCGCAGGTTTCCAGTGACGCGTTCACGTAGACTTCGTGAAACTCACCGTCGTCCAGAATTTCACGCACCTGATCGCGGTCTTCGCGGTAAGGAGAGATGAACGCGGTCAACACAATCGTGCCGCCCTGGCAGAACAACTTGGCCACTTCACCAATGCGGCGAATGTTTTCTGTGCGGTCTTCCGGAGAAAAACCGAGGTTCTTGTTCAAACCCATTCGGACGTTATCGCCGTCCAGTACGAATGTGTGAATGCCTCGGTCGTGCAGAAGGCGGTCAACGGCGTTGGCGATTGTGCTTTTCCCACAGCCACTCAAGCCCGTAAACCACAGCACAGCTCCTTTGTGCCCATTCAGTTTCTGACGTTCTTCCGACGTCACGTTGTGTTCGTGCCAGGTAACGTTGGTTGCCTTCTGCTCTGCCATCAATCAGGAACTCTCAAAGTGTTTGCGTAAACCGAACTGTGTTTACCTGTCCGGATAAAGGTCCGCTCGCCAGTGATATTCTGAGTCGATCGGCATTGGCGATCGCATTGCGAGACGGAAATAAGTTGCCAGATCAATTCTGGACGGGCGGAATGATAGGGAACTGAATTGCGTTGACAATCCCACCTCAACCACCAGGGGGGACTTCCTGTCGGACTTCTCGCGATTGAAAGCTGGGCCGGTAGGGAAGGTCCCATGTGTTCAAAATGCTGGTGTTATGTCAATTTTTGATAAAAGTTATTGCGTTTTCAAACCTTCAATGTCATGCCCGGTGACCTTCGGATTTTCGGAGCAATTCGGCCGGAATCCGGATCAATGCGTCACAGAAACGGCGCATTCATGGCGAAGTCGGGCGGAACGGTTCGCCCGATTATGAAATTCTCATGCGTCTGTTCCGTGTGCAGTGGAGTAGGCCACATTCGACTGATAACCTCCCGTTTCAATAACGCTAACCTTCTAAGCGCATTCACCGCGTTTCGATTTGCGCACGCTGAAAGACTCATCATGGGCAGCCCGTCCGGTCCCGACTTTTCGAAAACTGAACTCATACCCGCCATCGCTCAGGACGCCGCAACCGGCGACGTGCTGATGATGGCATGGATGAATGAAGAAGCTTATCACGAAACGCTGAAGACAAATCGAGCCGTCTATTTCAGCCGCAGCCGACAGAAGTTGTGGCGAAAGGGCGAAGAAAGCGGCAACGTTCAGGAACTGAAAGCCATCTACTTCGACTGTGATGCGGACACACTGCTGCTGAAAGTTAATCAGATCGGCGGCGCAGCGTGCCACGAAGGTTATCGCAGCTGCTTCTTCCGGAAGATCGATCCGGCGACTGGTCAGTTTTCCATCGAAGGCGAACGCGTATTTGATCCGGCTGAGGTTTACAAGAAGTAAACAAAGCGTCGTACCGCAGTTCACCTTTCCCGCAGTCCATTCCTCTTCCGTCAGAAGACAAGTCACATCAACATGTCAGAACGCATTTTGAAACTCGGCATCCCCGCCGGCAGCCTCAAAGATTCAACCGCCGAACTGTTTGACCGAGCCGGCTACAAAATTAAGTTTTCGTCACGATCGTATTTTCCGACCGTCAACGATGACGAAATCGAATGCATGCTGATTCGAGCTCAGGAGATGGCTCGCTACGTCGCCAACGGAATCCTGGATGCCGGGATCACAGGCCACGACTGGGTGCTGGAAACGAATGCCGACGTGCACGAAGTTTGCGAACTGGTCTTTTCGAAAGTCAGTCGACGCCCCGTCCGCTGGGTATTGTGCGTGCCTGAAGACAGCGACATCAAAACTGTCAAAGACCTGGAAGGCAAGCGGATTGCAACGGAAGCCGTGGGTCTGACAACCAATTACCTGAAGCAACACGGCGTCAATGCGGAAGTCGAATTTTCATGGGGCGCGACGGAAGTCAAACCGCCGAAGCTGGCCGATGCAATCGTCGAAGTCACCGAAACGGGAAGCTCACTGCGAGCCAACAATCTCCGCATTCTGGACGAAGTGATTCAAAGCACGACTCGCTTTATCGCCAACCCCAAAAGCTACGCCGACGAATGGACGAAGAACAAGATCGACAACATTGCTCTGATGCTGCAGTCCTGCCTGGCGGCCGAAGGTAAAGTCGGCCTCATGATGAACGTGCACCGCGAACAGTTGGACGCCGTCGTCGACATCCTTCCCGCGTTGCAGACACCAACAGTGTCGCACCTGTCAGATCCCGACTGGATCGCGGTGAACACAATTGTGGAAGAAAAGCTGGTCCGCACCGCCGTACCGCAGCTAAAGGCGGCCGGCGCGAAAGGTATTGTTGAATATCCGATCAGCAAAATTATCGATTAGCAAAGCCTAACGGTAGAACGCCAGAATCGCTTTACAAAAGTCCGGCAGGTCATCCGGCCGACGGCTGCTGATAAAGTGTCGATCGACAATGACCGGCGCGTCTTCAAACATGCCGCCGGCGTTGACCAGATCGTCTTTAATGCCTGGCGACCCCGTGACCTTGACTCCCTTATAGACGTCAGCGGAGATCGGAATCCAGCCGCCGTGGCAGATGGCGGCGACCAACTTTCCGGCGTTGGCGAATTCCCGAGTAATCCGCAGCACTTCCGGATCACGACGCAGCTTGTCCGGCATCCACCCGCCGCCGCAGATCAGGCCATTGTACTTTGACGTGTCGATCCCCTGAATGGCGATGTCCGATACGCACGGATAGCCGTTCTTCCCAATGTACTTCGCGCCTGCCTCCGGCCCGGCCATCACAAACGTCGCGCCTTCTTCAATCAGTCGCAGTTTGGGGTACCATAGTTCGAGGTCTTCGTAGTCGGTGCCCACGAAGGCGAGAAATGATTTTCCGGTGAGCATAGGTGTTATTCCGAACGTTTGACGGGTGAAAGGAGCCCGCGATTATTCAATAGTGATCGAGAAACGAAAAAAGGGGCAGCTCACGTCTTGTGAACTGCCCCTTCGGCAATGAAACACATCTTGGTGGATGGTTTACCTCAGCTTAAAGCTGCGGCCGTTTTGCGTTGGTGGCAACAAGAGATGAGTTGCAGGCATGTTAGCCGCAGCCATCTCCGTTGCAACCAGTCTAGTTGCATCCGCCCGGAGCTGTGCAGGTTGGAGCACAGCAAGGATCGCAGGCGACAGCCACGCGACGGCAGACTACTCGAGGAACGCACTTGGTGACGGTGACAGGCACACAGCGAGGAACACACTTCGTCTTTGTGACCATCTTCGTTTCCACAACCTGTTCGCAGGTCGTGTAAGGAACTCGCTTGGTGCAGGTCTGCTGAACCATGCGGCAAGTTGTGTAAGGAATTCGCTTTGTGACGCAGTGAGTTTCCATGCGGCACTTGGTGTAAGGAATTCGCTTCGTAACGCACTCATTCGTCCACGTACACGTTGTGTAAGGAACTTTCTTGGTGCAGGTCTCTCGGTGCATCGTGCAGGTTGTGTAAGGAATCCGTCGAGTACAAGTCTGCTGAACCATGGTGCAGGTGGTGTACGGAACCTTCTTGGTGCACGTTACAGGAACGCGGTGACACACGGTGTAAGGAACTTTGCGAGTGCAAACTTCGGGAACCATTCGAGTGCAGGTGATTGTCTTGTTGGCAGTGCATGGGACCCAACGCTTGCAGCAGATCGTGCGGCAAGGACCTGGGCAGCAAACAATCTTTGAACAGCATGGGTTGCACGGATCAGGAACGCACTTCTTAACCATTGGGCCTGGCACCGTCTTGGTGTAGGTTTCCCAACGGCCACTCTGAACTGGAACCGTGCGAGTTTCAGTCACAGGCTTCATCACAGTGTAGCTGCAATCGCGGTAGCAGGTCTGTGTTTCCGTCTTGTACGTTGTGTAGCACTGTTCACGGTAGCAGGTCTTGTAAACCGGCTTGCAAACGGTGTAACACTGTTCGCGATAGCAGGTCTTGTAGACAGGCTTGCAAACGTTGTAGCACACGTCGCGGTAGCAGGTCTTGTAAACCGGCTTACGGACGTTACAGGTAACTGTGCGGTAGCAGGTTTCCACAACCGGCTTGCACACATTGATCGTTTTTGTGCGGTAACAGGTTTCGTAGACCGGCTTGCAAACCGTGTAGGTCTCATCACGGTAGCACGTCTTGTACACGTTTCGAACACAGGAAACCGGAACGGTTTCGGTGCAGCGGTCAACAACGACTCGCATTCGTTGACATTGCTTTTGTTCCCACACAACTTCGCGGACCGTCTTGTACTGGACGCCGCTTCCACATTTTGCACCTGCGAAATCTCCGCAGGCATCGCAAGCGCCGGTTGGACACGATGCGTATCCACCGAGGCCTAACAAACCAGCATTCGTAGCTCCGCCGTTCATCAGCATGATTACTGCTGCAGCGGCTCCCACCATGAGCCTTTTCATTGCCATCTACCTTCTGAAACCGGGTTAAGTTGGGTGCGAGCGAAACGTCGTTGTCTGCTCGCAGAATGATTCACACAGTCTTCTTCGACTTCACAAACCACCCAACTTCACCTGCCGATCTGTTCTACGCCGATTGCGAAACCAGAACCCATTCGGTGAACCACATAACCAAATTAGCCGTTCCGAAGGTTTTCATCGGCGTTCCAGGCACGACCCGCACATCCGGACCACACGATGCGGGAATGAGAAGCAGTGGTTGGAATGGCTGAAGCCGGAAAGGTACCCGAGGCTTCCCAACGTTCACTAACCGGTAAGGTTTAACAGGTCGGGGCAGTCCGCCATTTGGCCAAAGCTGCGGCTGCGACGGCAGGGCGACACGGGTTGAGGACACGCGCCTGATGTGAGCCCCCGGCACTTCAGTTTCCACACCGGCCACCACACCACTACGCCCATCGCTGGTGTCCTCATTGCAGCACAGTGTAAGTTGCCCGCCTCGTGGGAATGACCCTGGCATGTGTTGCGGACCAACAATGCATTGCGTCCAAAGCCGTGACCCTGGGAACGTACCGTCTATCAGGACACCACTGCTCACAGCTCAGCAAGCCACATCATTCCCCAAGCAACCGATCCACCCAACGCCGGCGCTTCCGCTCCCACCAAGTTCACCAAGGCGCCACGCCAATCGCCCGTCGGTGCACACCGACCTGAACGCCATTTCGGGGCCGCGCACAACACCGCTTGCAGCTCAGTAAGCCACGCCCCCCAAAACAACCGCCCCACCCAACGCCGGCGCTTCCGCTCCCACCCCGCTCACCAAGGCACCATGCCAACCGCCCGTCGGTGCACACCGACCTGAGCGCCGTTTCGGGCCGCGCACAACACCGCTTGCAGCTCAGTAAGCCACGCCCCCCAAAACAACCGCCCCACCCAACGCCGGCGCTTCCGCTCCCACCCCGCTCACCAAGGCACCATGCCAACCGCCCGTCGGTGCGTACCGACCTGAGCGCCATTTCGGGGTCGCCCACAACATCGATCGCAGCTCAGCAAGCCACGCCCCCCAAAAAACAACCGCCCCACCCAACGCCGGCGCTTCCGCTCCCACGCAGCTCACCAAGGCACCACGCCAACCGCCCGTCGGTGCGTACCGACCTACGAAAGGTCAAAGTGTTCGCCGACCTGGAGGACGACGGGGGTGGCGGAGGTCTGTAGATTGATATTGGTTTCCCATGCGGCCGTGTCCTGATTGATCAGTGGCCACGTGTTGTAGTGCTGCGGAATCACGATTCTGGGCGACAGGAAGTTGGTAGCTTTCACGCTGTCGTCTGGCCCCATGGTGAAGTTGTCGCCGATTGGCAGTACGGCGACTTCCAGGTCTTCGTCGCCGATCAACTGCATGTCTGAAAACAGAGCTGTGTCGCCGGCGAAGTAGATGTTGCCGTCGGCGGTCTTCAGAATGATGCCGGCGGGGTTTCCGCCGTAGCTGTTGTCTGGCAAAGCCGATCCGTGGTGAGCGATCGTGAGCTTCACGGTGCCGAAGTCAAACGCATGACTGCCGCCGATGTGCATCGCGTGGACGTTCTCCAGCCCCTGTCCCTGCAACCATGTGACGATCTCAAAATTTGCCACCACCAACGCGCCCGTGCGTTTGGCGATGTCGACGGTGTCACCGATATGATCGCCGTGCCCGTGAGTAATCAAGATTGCATCGGCGGCAACGGAATCTGCCGAGACAGTGGCCGCCGGGTTGCCGGTAAAAAACGGGTCCAGCAGAATCGTCTTGCCTGCCGTTTCGACTTGAAAGGCGGAATGGCCCAGCCATGTAATTTTAGTTGTCATATCTCCTTACCCCTGCGACAAATTCGCGTTCATATTCTTCTTGTACGCTTCCACGCCTGGCTGGCCATAGGGATTTGTGCCGACAAGGCGGCCTTCGACGACCGTTGCCAGCATCAGCATTTGGAAAACCTGGCCGATGGTGTGTTCGTTAACGGTGGGCAGAAGGATGTCGGCCGTGGGGCGGTTGTCGTCGGCGTAGGCCTGGTTGGTTCCGTCGATGGCAGCTTGAAGGATTTTGGGCAGAGGGTAGCCGGCGAACTTGTTCAGCTGATCGTGGTCGTCTTCGCGTTCTGGCAGAGTCAGCGGATCGGAATTCGGGGCACCGGGCAGCAGGTTGGTGATCAGTTTGTCGCGTCGACCTTCCTGATGCTGCTGGCCTCGGCTGTGCAAATCGCGAGTGTTCACGACTGTCAGCGGGGTCGCTCCTTTTTCGTGTTTGCCCAGACTTTCTGACAGCAACTGGTCGTACCAGAGGCCGACAGCTTCCAGCTTGCTTCCCCACGTCGACAGAATGCGAGTCGTCAGCCCCTGATCGACTTCGAATGCGTGTCCGACCGCCGTGTAATCCAGCACGGCGTTGCTGCCGTAGTCGGCGTGGCGAAAATGATCTGTCATCGCAACCGCTCCCTGCAGCAGCTGGCGAACGTTCAGGCCGGCGACCGCGGCTGGCAGCAGGCCGACTGGTGTGAGCACCGAAAACCGTCCGCCGATACCGTCCGGAATCGAAAAAACGTCTTCGAATCCGGCTTCGTTAGAAAGGTCGCGCAGCTTTCCGCTGTCGCCGGTGACTGGCACGATGAGTCGTTTGGCGTCGTCACCAAACTGGCGTTCGATGAGTGCTCGGAAATTGCGGAACGACACAGCCGTTTCCATCGTGCCGCCGGATTTGCTGATCACGATGACGGCCGTGCGAGCGTCAGCGACGGTGTTGTCTGTAGCGCAGACGGCTCGTTGTTCGCACAGGTTCAACAGTGCCTTCTGCTGATCGGAATCAACGTTCCAGCCTTCGTAATAAATTCGCGGCACGCCGTTGCGTTCGCTGCGAGATAGTTCGTTGTGGTACGGGTGGCCCAACGCGTCGAACATGGCCTTCATGCCCATGTAGGATCCGCCGATGCCCAAAATCACGACACCGTCGGCCGTTTCGCGAATCCGAGCCGCGCAGTTTTCGATGCGAGCGACAAGGCTGTTGTCGCCGTTTTCGTTCAGGTCCAGCAGCAATTCTTCGGGCCATTGAATGAACCCCGCATCCAGCGGGTCTTTGGCTGGTGGAACGGCCGCGCCACTTTGCCACAATTCAACGTCGTTCAGAGTTTCATCGCGTGCGTTTTCGAGGTCCGCTTTTAGTCCCTCAAACCGTCCGTCCGCAAGGTAAGCCAACGCAGCTGATGGGTGATATTGCAGCAGTGAACTCATGGTAAATTCCGTGTTGAAGGAGACGCTGTGAGCAGACTTCGTGTTGTACAGAATTCTGATCGAATGACAAACGGAGTGCGGCGGGGCATGTTCATGACTACACCGGAATTGAGAAGCCCACGAAACAAGCCTATCTAAAATCAGCCGCATCCGATCGTCGTCGAAGGCGTTGGAGGCATGCAATCGCAGCCCGCCGCGTTCTACATGCCCCGTGTCCGCCGTAGTTTGACTTTCCAGATTGGCGGGACGAAAACGCTGCAAATTCGAGACGATTGAGTCCGCGAAATTCACGGATTTGACGCCCGTCTCCTCCCGTTGACACTTTGCCGCACTTTATCGATAATCTGAACTCGAACTTACCCCATGCGTCATGTGAACAAATATCTGCGCACACCGCACAGAATGTGTAAGGAAACGAGCCCCAAACACGTCGGATTACAGACTGCGGCAACAATGTAATTGGCCACAGGTCCGGCAACTTGATTAGCAGGAAGAAGAAGTAAGATGGCAGAAAATCTGCAGGAATTTACCGATGCAAACTTTGATGCGGACGTGCTGAAATCGTCGGAACCCGTCCTTGTGGACTTCTGGGCGCCATGGTGCGGACCTTGTCGCATGCTCATGCCGACCATCGAAGAACTCGCGGGCGAATACGCGGGAAAAGTTAAAATAGGCAAAGTGAATACGGACGAGAACCAGCAAACAGCGGCTGGTTACGGAATTACGAGCATCCCGACTGTGATGCTGTTCAAAGACGGCGAAATGGTCGATAAAGTTGTCGGAGCACCTCCGAAAGAACATTTCGTGAAGATGCTGGACTCGGCAGTCGGCTGATTCGACCGGTTCACCAAAAATACATCTGACCGCCATGGGTTTTCATTAGCCCATGGCGGTTTGTCGTATTGTGGTGCGCAATGAATTGTCTCAGAATCTGGCGGACTGACTGTCAGAAGCCACGTCTTTTTACGAGCTGGGCCATTTTGCAGTCACGTTGGATGCCAACACCCGTCGCCGGAAATCCCACTTGAGCCACCAGCCGGACAATGCTCAGCCTGCCGAAGACGCCTCCCAGAAGGCGGAGGGCCGCGCATTGGTTATGAAGCAGCACGGCTCAGACGCTGCGGCGTACTCGCAGGCAGAATCCGACGGCGATGCGTTTAAGGTCCTTCTACAAGCCAGCGCGGCAGCCGAAGCGCTGCAGCACCGATTTTCTGAATTACAGTCGCGCCAAGCAGAACTGGTTGCCGAACGTACCCAGCTTAGCGCCGATCGAGGCGCGTTCGAAGCTCGCGCACGCGAGTTTGCCGAACAGGTGGCACGCGACCGGACCGCTCAACGCGAACTGACCGCAGAACTGCAGGAACGCCAGCAACACCTGAAGCAACTGCAGCAGGAACTGGATCATCAACGCGAAATCATCGAAGAAAATCGCGAAGAACTCGACAACAAACGCCAGCGACTGCACGACGCCGTCAACGACGAACTGGCTCGCGAACGCGAAGCCATGCAGCGGCAGCGCGATGCGTTGGATCAGGAGCGGACGCGGCTAAGCGAGCGGACTGAGCAGCTGGAACGACAGCACGCCGATCGTCTACAGCAGGTCGACGAAACTCTGGAAGCTGAACGCGAAGCGATGCGTGAGGCCGTTCGCCGTGAACTGGCGACTGAGCTGGATCAGCTGCATCGCGAGCGACAGGAATGGAGCAATCGGCGCGAAGCTGAGCAGCAGGCATTCCGACAGCAGGAAGAAGACCTTCAGCAGCAGCGCGAATTGTTCGGCGAGCAACTCGAAACAGAACATCAGCGGCTTCGCGAAGAGATCGAAAAGCGAAAGCAGGCGTTGCTGTCTGAGCAGAACAATCTGCAACGACGCTACCGGTTTCAGTTTGAACACCTGGCTCGATCGCGCGAAGACTTCGAACTTGAGTTGCGTGAACTGCGCCGCGAACAGCAGTTGTTCCGATGCGAACGCAAGAGCTTCGAAGATCAGCACCGACTTCGTTTTCGTCAGTTGCAGCAACTGCGAGCCACTTTGATGGAACGCGACGCGTCACTGCTTCGTGAACAGAAAGTCATCGACCGTCAACGAGTCAGCGCGGAACTCGACATCAAACGACAACAGGATCGCACGGCCGAACATCACGCGTCGGTCATGCAGGATCTGGATTCGCGAACGCGACAACTGCGGCAGGCCGAACAGGCGTCAGCGGAAACGGCGCGACGCGTCGAGCAGCGGCTCCAGCACGTGAATCAAATGCGCGGCGAACTGGATGCCAAGCAACGTGACATTCTTGAGCAGCGGTTGATTCTGGAAGAACTTCAGGCGACTCACCGCGAAAATGGTTTGACACTGGAACAGCATCCGGGCTACCTACAGGCTCGAAAGTCTGTGGAATCGTTCTTCGAGCAATTGCATCAGCACCTGCAGGCCGAACGCGATCGCCTCGAAAGTCAGGCCGTAGAACTGTCGTCGCGACAAGAGCAATTCCGCCGCGATCGCAACGATCTGGAACGCTGGTTTGCGGAGCAGGAACTGAAACTGGCCGAACGTGCGCCGAACGATGCGGAAACCGAAGCCGTGGCCAAAGTCGCCCAGCTGGAAGAAGAATTGGCGACGGTACGCATGGAACGCAATCGTGAGCGTCGTGAAACCGAAGCCAAGCTGCGTCAGTTTCTGGACCAGCTGTCGGCCGCCGAATCAAAGGCAATCGCAAAGCATCGCGGCCCGTTGCCGGAACTGGATGACGACGACGAGCAACGTTCGGCCGCGTAGAGCAGCTTGACGAAGGCGAACCAATGCGGTGCTGGGCAGGCAATTGCCCGCGTGTGGTGCAGGCAACCTTCTGACGCCGCAGGTTCGGTTGGCCAACGGTCGTGTGTTTCTGCCTTTGAAATTGCCCGCTTATCGTCACGTGCGCGCACGAAAAAACGTCGCGTGTCTTCTGAAGGACGCACGACGTTTTATTTACATCAACTTCGTTTCGTCTCAGACGACGCGAACGTTTTCTGCGCGTGGTCCTTTAGGGCCTTCGCCGACGTTGTAAGAGACCTGCTGGCCTTCTCGCAGTTCTTCGTAACGGATGCCTTCCAGGGCTGAGCTATGAAAGAACATGTCTTTCCCGCTTCCGTCCTCAATAAAACCGAATCCCTTGTCGGTCATTCGCTTGATCGTACCTTCTGCCATCTTATTACTCACTAACCTGAAAATGTCGGCCACCTCGAACACGCAAAACATATGTGTGGCCGGTAGCAGCCTGAGAGTGTTTCCTAAACAGATGGTGGGGGTCAAAAGTTCCCGTCTACCCAAGACAGGGAGCCTCAAATCACTCCGTTCACCATCTGTATTTCTGACGTTGCCTTAACTAACCGCGCTCGCCTCGCATGCGAGCGACCAAGCTGAGGGGTTCGTTCGACTGCGGGGTGTCGTCCCCGTTTTTCCGCTGAGTTCGACGAGCTCGCTTCTTATCGGCCTTAGCCTTCTTTTCCATTTCGCGTTGTCGTTTGGCGAAGGTGTTTTGATTCTGTGCGATAATTCTCTCCTTTTACTTGGCGGTGTGGCCCGCTTGCCGGTTGGGAGCTGACGCTCCGATCAACATTGTTCACTTCCGTCGTTCGCTAAGCAAGCTGCCAAGCCTGGACGGAAACTGTTAATGACAGGGGCGGGGCGACCCGCCTGCCATTCGGAGCTAACGCTCTGACAAACGATACAATTCTGATTCTCGTCATTTCCGCGAAAGCGGGAACCCAATATAGTGCGATGAATCCTCGCTTTCGCAGGAATAACGACAACACTTGGCGTTTAGCGCTTCGTTGCGGAATCTTTAGCCAACTTGCGAAACGCTCAGCCAGGAAAAGACTGATCGTTTATGCCAAACGGTAGACGCCGCTTCGACCGGAATCACGGACAAACAAGAAAGTCACGAAATTCGATGCGCCCTACGGCGCGAGCAGCTTTCCAGAGCGGTGCACGTCACCGATGGTTGGCAGCGATCGTCAGCAAACGGGCTGACGAAACAAGGACAGACTGATAAAGCCACCCAGCTTTACCTCAATACTCTGCCCGACAAAACTCTGTCCGATCAAGATGCACCAAACACCTTCGTGTTCAATGCGACTCGCTTATTCCCGATCGTCGAGCCCTCCGCTGCGAATATTCGCGAACGTTGAGCTGGCGTCAGTGTAGCCGAGCCGAACGACTTCGCCAACCGTCTTTCTCCAGAAACGCGAATCCATGCGCAAAAGGCAGGCCGCGCGAGGCGCCATGAACGCCGCAGAAATTCACGGCTCTGCATTTGCGAAGATGGCTCGACAATCGCGTAGCAGCCACGGACTGCAACCGTTGGCAAGCAGCGCAGCATAGGCGAGCCGCCCGACAAAATCACCAGCGTTTTCAGTGCGCCGCAGGTACCGCCTCGCCTTGCCGCTCCCTACGCCGAAGACGAACACGTATCTGCGGGTGACCGCCGAGTTCGCGACGTTCCGCGATCGCTATTGACCGGTTTTCAGGAAAACAGTACTTGACGGTCTGATACGCGATATCTGGTGGCAATGGCATTTCTGTCATTACGTGATGGGCCTTCGTCGGTCAGGGACGAACACGAAATCTCCGCCTTTTGTAGCAAACGAGTTCTTCCTTCCTTTTGCCTTTTGGGATATCCGCAATGTTCGGACGCGAACAACGACGAAAGCGACAAATTGCAGCTGCCAGAACTTTACTGGAACAGTTGGCAGTGCAAATCAACAATCGCGTTTCGGTGCGGCTATGGGATGGAACGTTGGTGCCTCTTGGAACCGACGTTGACCCCGAACTGGTTTTGTCGATCAGCGGGCCTGGCGTGATCGGTTCACTCCTCAGACGGCCAACCTCAGACAACCTTCTGCGACACTATGCGCTAGGCCACATCGATTTTCATGGCGCCGACATTCACACGTTTCTGGAAGCGTTGACCGTTCGCAATTCGCGGCAGCGAGCGAAGAAGATCAATAAGTCAGTACTCGTGAAATCGTTGTTCCCGTTCCTGCTGGAACGTTCGACATCGTTGAATGTGCAAAACGCATACAAAGGCGACAGCACTGGTCGAGAACGCGAACAGGTTGAGAACCTCGACTTCATCCAGTTCCACTATGACGTCAGCAACGAGTTTTACGAGTTGTTTCTGGATAAGGAAATGGTCTACACGTGTGCCTATTTCCGCACCCCCGAAACGTCACTCGACCAGGCGCAAATTGACAAGCTCGACATGACGTGTCGCAAGCTGCAGCTTCAGCCCGGCGAACGTTTTCTGGACATTGGCTTCGGCTGGGGTGGCCTGCTGTGCCATGCCGCCAAACACTATGGCGTGAAAGCGCACGGCATCACGCTGTCGACGGAACAGCTCGAATACACAGAGCAAAAAATCCGTTCGCTGGGACTTCAGGATCAGGTCACGGTCGAGATCTGCGACTACGCGAATCTTGAAGGTGAGTTCGACAAGGTCGCATCGATTTGCATGTACGAACATGTAGGTATCAACAACCTGCCGAGCTTCATGAAGAAGGTCAATTCGCTGATGACCACGAACGGCCGTTTTCTACTGCAGGGGATCACTCGCCCTGGCAAGACCAGTATGAAAGAGTTCCGCAAGCTGAACGCCGATCGTCGCCTTCTGGCCAAGCACATCTTTCCGGGTGCGGAACTCGATCATCTCGGACACATGGTCACATCGATGGAATCCGCCGGCTTCGAAGTCGCAGACGTCGAAGGGTGGCGAAACCACTACATTAAGACGTGCCGAATCTGGTGCCAGCGTTTGTACGAAAACCGCGACACAGCCATCAAATGTGTGGGTGAAGAAAAATACCGCATGTGGTTGCTGTACCTAGTCGGCTGCAGCATGGCATTCAAGAACGGCGGCGCTCGGCTGTATCAGGTCCTTGTCGAAAAAGTGGCTAAGAAGGAAGAGTCCGGAATGCCCGCAACTCGCGATCACCTCTACGGCCACGAATCCCGCGACGTCTCCAACCGCCGCGCTGCTTAAGGCGGGATGGCCCGCCGACCGATTGGAGCTGACGCTCCGAGTAGTAGACGTCGTTCCCGTAGGTCACTCACCAGATCAAGCGCGCCATACCGCGCGCTTGGCCTTCACAGCTTGACAAACTGGCACACTCACCTTGCACACGTTTGACCGCACACGTGATCGCGTCACCAACCGCGCTCACCTGCCAGGGTGGGATATCCCGCCGGCAAAGTGAACCTGACTCGCGCATCAACGCGCATCAGTAAAACCGACCTTCGACCACAACTTGCGCACCAACTTCATACGCCGTCACTATCGGCGACCAACGGGAGCACCGCCGGCGATTCAGCCGTTACACCGTCACCCGTTAGCCACGCCAATCGCCCGCCGGTGCGCACCGGCAACAAAAACTGTTCGTCAAAAAATTCGGTATTAGAAAACATTTTGAAAGTATTTTAAGCCTTCTGCGCGCGAGCGGAAAAGCGCGTTGTGGAACGAGATCTTTCGGGCGAATCACCAATCGTTTCACTGGATTCAACAAGGGCCGACTCGTAAAATTCGCCCTCGGACCTGACCCCAGGTAAACCGACTACCAGATACCAATACGTCCTTGTGCGAACGGATCTGTCAGCCATGCGCACGGGCCCGCCACAGGAAGCTTTTTGATGTCGGATTCACGTCCTCTCACATACACCCACCGACTCAGAAACCAACTCAACCAAATCGTGTTGGAAGCAGAATCATTGCTTCAGCACAATGAGTTCTCACCGGACGAAGCCACACTGCGACAACTGGAACGCATCGAATCGTTGGCGCTGAAGCTTCATCAGGTGGAATCAGAACTGAAGTTGAGTGTCGATCCTGAGTGGTTGGAATCCGTCACGCGCGTGCTGGTTGTTGAAGACGACGCGATGCAACGAGTCAGCCTCGCGACTGCTCTTCGCGCTGAAGGTTGTTTTGTGGCGACGGCCGCTGACGGCAACGAAGCGATCGATTACCTGTTGCAGGCCATGTCGCCCGACGTCATCCTTCTGGACCTCGTGATGCCTCATTGCGATGGCGTTTCTGCGAATCGAGTAATCCGACATTCGGCGTTTGGTGGCGGCGCGAAAGTAATCGCACTGACAGCTCACGACGCCACAGATCTGGACCTGTCTGACTTCGACGCTTACCTTCAAAAGCCATTCAGAATTCCAGACCTGCTCGACACAATCAGCGCGGTCCTGAAAAGCGAAGATAAGGCCGAAGACAACGGTACGCTGGTGACGTCTCAAGGGCAGGACGAACAACACAGCGAACTTTAAGTCGCCGTTTAAGCGTCTACGTCGTCAGCGAAACTCGCGTCTTCCATGATGACTTTGTATCGCTCAGACGCTTCCTTGCCCAACAGCTGGTGAAACGTCTGGTCTGCTTCCAGCTGACTCTCGATGTCGACTCGCAGCAAAACACGAGCCGCAGGATTCAGCGTCGTGTCACGCAGCTGCGACGAATTCATTTCGCCCAGCCCCTTGAACCGCAGCACCGTCGGCGTCCGATTCTCAGGCAGCGATGCAAGGATCTCCTCTTTATGCGCATCTGTCTGCGCGTAGTGAGTTGTCTTGCCGACTTCGATCCGGAACAGGGGCGGTTGAGCGATAAACAACTTGCCCTGTCGGATCAATTCCGTCATATGGCGGAAGAAGAAGGTCAGCAGCAGAGTGGAAATATGGTACCCGTCGCTGTCGGCATCCATGAGCAGAATGATGCGAGCGTACCTCAGGCGATGAATGTCAAAATTCGGCCCAATGCCCGTTCCCAGCGTTTCGACAAGGTCGTTGATTTCCTGGTTCTTCAGAATCTTTGATAAGCCCAACGACTCCGTATTCAGAATCTTGCCTCGCAGCGGCAGCACGGCTTGAGTCGACGAATTGCGGCCCATCACGGCAGTTCCGCCGGCCGAATCACCTTCCACGATAAACAGTTCTGAATCGCCGGTATTCTTGGTCTGACAATCCACCAGCTTGCCCGGTAGATTCGTCCGTCGGTTGGCCACCGACTTGCGTTTCACGTCGCTCACCGCATCGCGGCTGGCCAGGCGAGCTCGCGCAGAAAGCACGATGCGCCCCAGAATCGCGTCGGCCACAGTCGGGTTATTGTTCAGCCAGTTTTCCAGCGCCGGACGCACAAGGCCGTCGATCATCGACGTCATTTCCGGGTTATTCAGCCGCTCTTTGGTCTGCCCCTGAAACATCGGGTCGCCGTGAAAAATCGACAGCACAGCCACGACACCTTCGCGGATGTCGTCCGTCGTGATGTTTACTCCACGCGGCTTAAAGCTGTGCACCTCCATATAGTTGCGAACGGCTTTTGCCAGTCCCGCTTTCATGCCGTTTTCATGAGTTCCACCAGCATGAGTGCGGATGCCGTTGACGTAGCTGCGGATCTGTTCGTCCGTGCTTTCCGTCCACTTCAGAACCAGCTCAACCCGAGCCACCTTGTCATCTTTGTCCGTCTTGAACAACAAGTCGTGAACGGTTTTCTTGCCGCTGTCACCGATCACTTTTTCGATGTAGCTGACAATGCCGTCCGGGTGGTGCAGTTCGTGAGTTTCGCCTTTGTGTTCGTCTTTGAACACGATCGTCAGGCCGCCGTGGATGTACGAAATGTCTTCCAGGTGCTGACGGATCGTTTCTGAATTGAACTGCGTACGCCGAAAGATCGTGTCGTCCGGCTGAAAGAAAATCGTGGTCCCGTGGCCTCGAAACGGCTTCACTTTCTTCGCCGGAGCAGTCGGCTTGCCTCGCCGATACGTCTGTGTCCATTCGTGCCCGTCTCGATGAATCGTCGCGACCATCTTCGACGACAGCGCGTTGACCACAGACGAACCCACGCCGTGCAGTCCGCCGCTGCGAGCGTAGCTTTTGTTGTCGAATTTTCCGCCTGCATGCAGCGTCGTCAGAATAACTTCCAACGACGACTTCTTCATCTTTGGATGCTTGTCGACGGGGATGCCACGGCCGTCATCGCTGACCGTACAACTGCTGCCGTCCTTATGCAGAGTCACCACAATGCGTTTGCATTCGCCCGCCAGAAATTCATCAACCGAGTTGTCGACCACTTCCCACAACAGATGATGCAGTCCTCGCGAATCCACACCTCCAATGTACATGGACGGACGCTTGCGGACCGGTTCCAGCCCCTCAAGAACTTCAATGTCGCTGCCGGTATAATTACTTTTTGTCGCGGTACTCATACGTCGATTCTTTGTCACACGATAAGCCGTGTGTAGATTTAATGAGGGCCAGTGGCACACAAACCATCAACCATGCCTGACGCATCAATGGTGCTGGTCTGTTAAAAATTTGGTGTTGAACAGTCGTTCTTTGTTGGTTTGTAAATTGTGGTATGGGTTTACGATTCGCCCGGCGGGCGGCAGCACTTAGCCTTGGGCGTAAGCCCAAGGTCGTGTTCTAACAAGCTTGAGAAAGCCCCGAAGGGGTGACACCAGTTGTTGTTTTATCCTTTTGCTGTCGCCCCTCCGGGGCTTTGTGGGCGTCGCGTCTCTAACCTCGGGCTTACACCCGAGGCTAAGTGCTGTCGCCCCTCCGGGGCAAAAACACAGTAGTAAATGACGATGCCCCCGCAGCTTGCCACTCACGGATGGCTCCGCAACTTCGCCTAAACCGGCACCACAACCACAGATCGCGAACAATACAAAGTCCGCTCAAACCTTGCCATGCCGGTACGCACCGACGGGCGGTCGGTATGCACCGACGGGCGATTGGCGTGGCGGGCGGGTGAGCCGGATAGAAGCTGAAGCGCCGGCGATGTTCCCGCTGGTCGCCGGTAGGCACCGGCGGGCGGTTGGCGTGGGGGGGGCGGATGAGCCGGATTGGAGCTTAAGCGCCGGCGATGAAATGGGTTGACTATGGCTGGTGCGGCTCGACAATTGCAGCGCATCGGCGGTGCGTTTCACGCGGAACGGTTTCGTCGGAAGCATGGAAAGGTACGAGCGAAATGAAGTACGTCGCCACAATCATCTTAGTCGTTGTCGCGTTCTTCTGTGGCCGCTTCTTCGCCCCGCAGCAGGAGTCGTTGCCCAGTATCCCGATCGCTTTCGTCCAGGCAACTCAGCCCGTAGCGGTTGCGATTGAGGTGGATCTTGAAGACGAAGACGCCCGCAGTGAAGGCGATGGCGCGAGTGTACACGACCTGAAGGGGACAGCCGTCTACACGTTTTTGAACATAACTGATCGGCCAATTTCGATCTCATTTCCGCCCGCTCGAACGTTTCATGTTTCAGAAACACAAATCGCGAAGGGCGAGCAGCAAACCCCGGCAGCACTCACTGCGACTCAAATTATCCAGCTCGCCCCGAACGAATCTACCAAGCTGTCCGGCCCGTGGTCATGCGTCATCACTGATCAAAAGTCCGAAATGCTGAGCCCCCGCGCGGGCTGGGAAGGGTACACGTTTCAGCCGCCTCCCGACGCTCAAGCTGATCACAATTTCCTGTCAGGCACATTGATTGCATTCCAGTCGTTCGAAGGCTTCTCGTCTCATCAGGAATTCAACTCGGCGGCCGCGCATCTCAAACTCGTTGCCGATGCCGCTTCGACTCCCGACAATTAGTCGCTGACTCGCGCTGCAGCCTCAAGCTACGACGGCAAAATCTGAAGGCCTTGTTCCGCGATTTGGTACGGCAGAATTTCGTCGCTGCACGCGCTGCCGCGATGCTTGGCGACGTAGAGGGCTCGGCCAATCTTGTTGCCGTCGCGCGTTTTGCCGAGCATGATAATGGTGTTGGCGTTCGATAGCACATCGCCCGATTGAATCGGCCGTGAAAGCAGGTCGTCCAGCATCACTTCGTGACTGGTGTACAGCAGCAGGCCGCCGATGTCCTGGTTGTCGTAAGCGTGCTGCTCGACCTTTTCTTGCTGCGACCGAAAATGGACGCGGAACAAATCGCGAGCCAGCCAGTCGTGTTCTTTGCGCAGGATCTGGTGATAAATGTAGTCGAACAAATGGAACTGGAACGAGTCAGAATCCTTCTCCGTCGGCTCAACGCCATCGATGACAGCTCGCCGCACCCCATGCACAAAGTTGCCATAGAAGAAGGCAATCGTCTGATCCAGACGTCTCATTAAATCGGCTTTGAACTCCTGCCATTGTTCCGGCGGCATGTCACCGATTGTGACTCGCCGACCACCACGGTGAAAGACGTGAAGGTAGTCGGATCGAATTTCCGCTTCGTCCCAAACCACGGCCGGGTCGATGCGATCGATTAATTTTCGCTGGCGGAGTTTCCAGTTGAACATCCGTTCGGCATATTCTGCCTGGTTTTGTGAATCGCCGCGCGTGGTCAGGTCGAAGATGACGCCGGTCTGACCTTCCTGCTGTTCGCCGGCTTGAGCGTAACTGACGCCGAGTTGCGTTTTTCCAATACCGGTGGCGCCCATGACCACGGTCAGCGTTCCCGGAATCAGGCCTCCGCCTAGCGCTTCGTCAAGCTTCGGAATGCCGGTGGATTGTCGATTGGCGTTGGTCATTTGCGGTTTTGTTTCCGTGTTGAAAAAGGGATTTAGTGGAGTTCGCCAGAGAGCCCGATTTGGGTGGCGGATCGCAGGAACTCGGGCGAGCCCCACTACGAGTCGCCAGTCCTGGCAAGCGGATGCGTCCGATTTCTTACGACTCATCACCCCAGCGTTGGATGAGCGAATTCGGAATTCGCAAATGGTCGCAGATTCGAGCGACCACAAAGTTCACCAGATCTGCCACGCAAACGGGGTTCTGATAGAAGCCGGGCATGGACGGAAGGATGGTGGCACCGGCGTTCGTGAGCCGCACCATATTCTCCAACGCAATCAGACCAAGCGGCGTTTCGCGAGGTACCATGACCAGCGGTCGACGTTCCTTCAAGTGAACATCCGCCGCTCGCTGAATCAGGTTTGTCGACGCGCCAGTGGCGACGGAAGATAACGTTCCCATCGAGCACGGGCACACGACCATGCCGCTGGTTAGAAACGAACCGCTCGCAATCCCTGCTGAGTAGTCTCGGATTGAATGGCAGTGCAGGCGAGCGTCCGTGGGTGGTTCGAAACTGTCGAAGCCCCATTCAGCGGCGGGATGCTGATCGAAAGCTGTGGCCAGAAAAGTGAGCCACTCCTTCGACGTTGCCGCTTCGCCGGGCAGTTGAGTTCCCAGTTCTCGCAGTGCGACCTGCCGAGCGGCTTCGCTGACGACAAGGTGCAGCGTCGCTCCGGATTGCAGCATGGCTTGAGCTAACCGGATGGCGTACGCCGTCCCGCTGGCTCCGGTGATGGCGAGGACGTAGTTTTGCGACTCCATGGTGATGCCGGTTCGTAATTCGGATAAGCGAAGTGAATGTCGAGACACGGGCCCTGAAAGGTTGGAACAAAGTATCTGGCAGGTTGTCGTGGATCGTTTCGACTTTCCCGGGCGCTTGTGAATGGTACAGGAAAAGCGGTCCGTGCGTCGTGCGGCCCTCCCCCGATCTTGCTTCGCTCGATCGACCCCTCCCGCAATAAATTGCGGGAGGGGTTATTACATTCCGCGACTGTCTGCAGCGACCGACGGGAGCACCGCCGGCGCTTCAGCCTCCACCCGGCTCCCCCGCTCCCCACGCCAACCGCCCGCCGGTGCGTACCGGCCTAAAAGTAGAGGGCGAATTCGTAGGGGTGAGGGCGTTGGTTGAGGGCGTCGACTTCTTCGGAGCGTTTGAAGCGGACCCAGTTCTCGATCACGTCCGGAGTAAACACGTCGCCTCGCAGTAGGAAATCGTGGTTGGATTCAAGAGCGGCCAAAGCGTGTTCCAGCGTCGCGGGCGTCGACGGCACGTCTCGTCGTTCTTCTGGCGCGAGGTCATACAAGTCTTTGTCCAGCGGCTTGCCGGAGCTGATGCGATTTTGGATTCCGTCCAGCATCGCCATCAGCACGGCCGACATCGCGAGGTACGGATTGCAGGTAGGATCCGGGCACCGGAACTCAATGCGTCGATCTGCTTCGTCGCCGGAATTCACCGGGATGCGAATCGCGGCCGACCGATTGCGGTAACTGTAGGACAGGTTGACCGGGGCTTCGAATCCGGGAATCAGTCGTTTGTAGCTGTTGGTCGACGGGCAGCAGAACGCCAGCAGGGACGGCGCGTGTTTGAGAATTCCGCCCATCGCGTACATGGCGGTTTCGCTTAGGCCGCCGTAGCCAGCGCCCGCGAACAGCGGCGAGCCGTCTTTCCACAAAGACAAGTGCAGGTGCAGACCGGAGCCGTTGTCGTTGAAGACGGGCTTGGGCATGAAGGTTGCCACTTTGCCGTGCCGAGCCGCGAAGTTGCGAGCCAGGTATTTCAGTCGCAGCAGGTGGTCCCCGGCGCGTTGTAGCGGGGCTGCTTTGAGGTCCAGGTGGCACTGGCCGCCAGTCGCGGTCGCTCGCTGCTGGCTGTTAACCGCCACGCCACTTTCCGCCAGCACCAGCATCAGTTCCGTGCGAAGGTCCTGAAGCGTGTCCATCGGCGGCATTGTGAGGTAGCCGTCGCGGTGACGAATTTGGTGAGCGGTCGACGATGGACGGTCGCTGTCGCCGTTCCATTCGCCTTCACTGCTGTCGATGCGGTAGTAGGCTTCGTGAGCGTTCTGGTCAAAGACAACGCTGTCGAACACGAAGAATTCGATGTCGCTGCCGACGTTGGCCTGGTCCGCGATGCCCGTCGACTGCATATACATTTCGGCCTTGCGAGCCACATGGCGGGGGTCTCGCGGATAGCTTTGGTGCGTGACGGGATCCTTGACGTTGCACAAAATCGCGAGCGTGTTCTGCAGGCACGGGTCGACGAACGCCGTCTGAGCATCGGGGACGATCAGCATGTCACTTTCATGAATCGCCTGCCAACCCTGCATGGACGAACCGTCGAAGCCGAACCCGTCTTCGAACCTGGCTTCGGTCAGCTGTTCGGCCGGGATCGTGACGTGTCTTTGTTGGCCCAGGAAATCGGCGAAGCGAAGATCAATCGCACGGATTTCGCGCTGGCGGCACAGGGCGAGGACTTCTCGCGGAGACTGTTCTTTCAATGGCTGAGCGGTCGCTGTCATGATTTGAAGTTTTGCAGAGGCGCGAGACCCGTGGAGATTCGGTTCGCCGGGATAGGATGAAGAAATGCTCGCCTGATGTCACATGTTAGCGGATCGCGCGGCGAGGGCGAGCGTGGGAAGGGGAGGGAAAACAGAAGAAGTCGCCCGCGGATTTTTCTCCTTCTGCCCCAGCCTTCATCGTTCAGCCCTCATCCCGTACACTGCCACGGCTATGCCCAAACTGCCTCAAAAACGCGAACCCCAGCCCGACGTCCCCACTGTGCCGATCGCATTGCTGGTGACGCTCATGGTCAGCTTCGCGTTTTTCGGATTGCTGGCCGTGATCCTGCCCGGCGCCGGGATGATGGCCCTGACCATGTTCGTCCTGGGAGTCTTCTTCTGGCTGCAGTACGTGATCTGGGGCAAGTGGCTGTTCGGACTCGCGGTAAGAATGGAACACAAGGCTGAAGCGGCCGAACGCCAGAAGGAAGAACGAATGGCCACGAACCAACACCAATCCCCAAACACCGATTCACCATAACTCCGTTCCACGTGAAACACGCCGGTACGCACCGGCGGGCGGTTGGCGTGGGGGAGCGGGTGAGCTAGATGAGAGCTGAAGCGCCGGCGGTGCTCCCGATGGTCGCTGGAGAAGGGTTGCGGCGAGGCGGGCAGAGCGCGGCTTTGTGTTCCACGTGAAACAGGCCGGGCCGGTATGCACCGGCGGGCGGTTGGCGTGGGGGAGTGGGTGAGCCGGGTGCGAGCTGAAGCGCCGCCGGTGCTCCCGTTGGTCGCTGGAGAAGGGTTGCGGGGAGGCGGGCAGAGCGCGGCTTTGTGTTCCACGTGAAACAGGCCGGTACGCACCGGCGGGCGGTTGGCGTGGGGGAGCGGGTGAGCTGGATGAGAGCTGAAGCGCCGGCGGTGTGCCCGGTGGTCGCTGGAGAAGGGCGGAGGCTGGCTGATGTTCGCGCTGGGCGTCTTCTTTTGGCTGCAGTACGTGATCTGGGACAAGTGGCCGTTCGGACTCATGGTGAGAATGGAACACAAGGCAGAAGCCGCCAGGCAGCAACAGCAATCGCCGATCGCTGCGGAGCAGAAGCCGCTTGCCGATGCCTATCCGAACTGAGACTCGTTCCACGTGGAACGGGTTGCACCACGACGTATCTCGATCTCATTGAATTCGTTTAACCCGCAGCCGGAGGCGCAGGCGTCCGCTCTGACGTGGGATTCGCTAGCAACGATCGGAAACTTACTGTCGGTGCTTTCGCAGCTGCGGCTGGACGCCCCAGCCGCAGCACTTCCGATCGAACCTTCGGCGACAGGCTGCTGCCGACCGTGTGTCGGATCATCAAACTGCGTTCAGCCCGCCACGCTCACGCCTGCGCCTCCGGCTGCGGGTTAAACGATCCAACCGCGACAGATCGACTCTGGAGAGAACGATCGACGTCTGTTTCACGTGGAACGAACGGACGATGGCATTCCAATCACCAATTTCCGAAGATGCCGCCGCGTCGGACATCTCAAATCTGCCATTTCAGATCTTAAAATTCTGCCTCCATGAAGCTTCCCTGTTCCAAACCCGAACTCGTCCTTGTCGGCATGGCCATCGTAATGGGCGTGTTGCTGCGAGTTCAGCATCTGGACCGACTGGCCGTCGAACACTTTGACGAAGGCGTCTACGCCGCTGGCCTGTGGCACGACGGCGACTTTGGGACCTCGTACCCGCATCGTCAACTGTATGCACCGCCGCTGCTGCCGACGATGATTGAAGTCAGTTCTGCCATCACAGGGCATCAGCCGTGGGCCGTTTTTCTGCCGAGCCTCCTTCTGGGCTGTGCCACCATCCCGCTGATGTGGTGGCTGGCTCGCATGAGCTTCGGAATGAACGCCGGACTGTTCATCGTGTACGTGGTTGCTTTCAGTGACTACCACATTCAGTTTTCTCGCATGGCGTTAACAGACGTGCCCGTGCTGTTCTGGATGACTCTGGCCGTGACCGTCGCAGCAGCGGGAATCAATCGCAGTTCGTACCAGCTGATGATCGTCGCCGGAATCTGCTGCGCCGCAGCGTGGTGGACGAAGTACACCGGCTGGTTACCGCTGGCAATCGTCAGTAGCGGAGTTGCCTTTCGATGGCTACTGAGACAACGCACCATCGCGACGTTCAGGACATCGGCCGCGCTGGTTCTGGTGATGGCTGCGACGGCCTTCGTCTGCTGGTCGCCCTGGCTTTGGATGTTGCAGGACGCTGGCGGCTATGCGGCCGTCGCTGCGAACCATTCTGGCTACTACACCGGGTTGAGTCAGTGGCAGAACAACATGGCGGCTCACATCATGTACTACTTCCACTTCGACAGCTGGCTGGCCGCGCTGGCTGTGATCGTTGGCATGATGGCCGCCGGAAGTCGGCGCTGGATGGAACTGGCTCAATCAAGACCTACCGATCAAATAGCCACCGACGCCACTTCCACTGACGCCGCGCCTTCCAAATCGACAACAGCACCAGCATGGTTTCCGCCGCCACGGTTGCTCGCCAAATTCTGCAGCACAGCACTAGTGATGGGCGTGGTGGCGACTGGTGTGAGTTCCGTTGGGCTGCTGACATGTCTTGGAATCGGCGGCCTGGCTGGAATGTTTCTGTGGCCAACGTTGACGGAGTTGCACCGTCGCCGAGTCGAACAAGACACGTCGCTGATCATGCCGGGCGGCGCAGGTTTCTTTCCGGCCGATATGAGAGCCGCACCGGCCATCGATCCCATGATCGGATTTGCCTTCGCGGCATCGTGGCTGTTGGGAATGGTGTTCGCCACGCCGATGTATTCTCCGTTCCCTCGATTGTCGATGCCTCTGCTGGCGTCGATCTGGCTGGCCGGAGCAGGCGGCGTGGCATGGTGGATGGAAGCCAACACCAACGTCGCTCGCCGAAGTCCGATCGACGATGTCCCACCGCCCGGGCCACTCAAGCGAATCGTCAACGCGATGGTCGTGGTCGCGTTAGCGCTCACGATTTCAGTCACGGGCGGTATCCGAACACCAACCATCTGGCGCGACCGAACGTCGCTGCGAGATGCGTCGTGGCATCTGGGGGAAGCCGCTTTGCAGGATGCGGCGGGCAAGTTTCAACCCGAAGCCATTCCGTGGGTCACCGAGGAGGATGGCATCATCCGTCCCGATCCGCCGGAACAATTTGACGAAGACGGCAACCTGATTCCGCCGCCCGGATTTATGGCTCAACTGTACGAACGGATTTCAAAACCGTACGACACCTCGACACCACTCGCGGACATCGACAAACCAACCTGCGTCGTCTACGGGTTCGGCGAACCGTCCGTGTTGTTCCATCTTCGCAACGCCGGTTTGAATGTATCTCCGGTCCAGGACGTCAACTTCCCACCAGCCGCGTTGAACGGCGAGGAACTCCCGACCTACCTGGTCCTCGGTCCGAATGCGCTGCGCACCGAAGAACTACTCTACGACTGGACAGTCGCCCAGTACCGGTTCGAGCATGTCGCCGACTTCCGTTTCGCGCCGAGTGACGTCGTCCTCTTCAATCTCTTCTCCCCCATGTTCGTCTCACAACACGACGAAGCCTACGTCCAAAAACTCGAACTCTATCGCGTCGGTACGCACCGACAGGCGGTTGGCGTGGCAGGCGAGTGACGGTGTGAAGGCTGATGCGCCGGCGGTGCTTCTGTAAGTCGCTGGGGGTGAGGAAGTGGGGCGCGATGTCTCCAGCAGTACAACCCCGGAGCTCGCGCAAAATTGTGGCTCGACTTTCCAAGTCGAGAAGCAGCCCCTCCTACAAACCTCACGCTCCCACATGCTCAATCCGCCCTCGCCAATCGCTCGCACAATCGCCGCCGCGCTGCTATCCGAACGGGCAGAAGCGAGAGGCAATTCGACGACGTTCGCGCGGTCTTTTTTGTCGACTCGGAGAGTCGACCCACAATAATCGCAACCGGCACCATTTGCCGGTTGCAGTTGTCCGTTGAAGTGGTCTTTGGGCGACTCATCGCGCCGAGGTAAATCCCGCACGGCAACGCATTATTTCGTCTGTGACGCCTGGCTTCGTTATAGCGCACGAAACGGATATCGGGTGCCTCAACAACCTTCAAAACAATGGTGACGCGTTGTTCCGATACCCACCGTGGGGCGCAATAATTTCTTCAGATCCACGGCAGGAGGCCGTCATGTCGACATCGCTAAACGTGCTGGCAATGGTGCGTGAACAGCATCGGTTTGTATTTGTCTACGACGACCACAGCATCGACACACTGCTGGATACGTTAAGCCAATACGCGGAAGATCCGGATCTGGAATTCACATGGTACGACGCCGCCATGTTGGCTCAACGAGTCCGCGGGATGCTGGAACAACAGCAGGCATTGGAAGACTTTCCTAACGCAGCATAACGTGTTGCACAAAGTACGCCTGAGAGCAGTTTACGTTTTGTTGTGGACAGTTCGGGCTCGTGGGAAGCAGCCCCCATAGTCCAAGACATTTGTTCCGCGGCCACAAGTCAGCGAGCTTCGCTGTAGCCTCCGCGCTGTCCAACTTCAATGGCGAGGTTGCTAAATGAAGAATGCCGTTCGATCATTTTTGAACTATCTCAAAGTTGAACGCAACGCGTCACCACTGACCATGAAGTCATACGGGGACGACCTGATTCACCTGCAGGAATTCTTTGAAGAACAGCACGGGCACATCCCCGAACCGTCCGACGTCAACGTCAGCCAGTTGCGAACGTATGTGGCTTACCTTCACGAATGCGGATACGCGCGAGCCACGGTGGCTCGGCGACTGGCGTGCCTTCGCAGCTTCTTCCGATTCTGTAATCGCGAAGGCATCTGCGAAACGAATCCAGCAAAGCCACTCAGAACGCCTCGCGCTGGCCGCAAACTGCCTCACTTTCTGACCACGGACGAAGTCGGCCGACTACTCTCCACGCCACCGGCCAACAAGAACGATGGGCTGCGTGATCGAGCGATCCTGGAAACGATGTACTCAGCGGGCTTGCGTGTTGCCGAACTGGTGAGCCTGAACCTTAGCGATTTGGATCGAGCGTCGGGAATTGTTCGAGTGCTCGGTAAGGGACGTAAAGAACGGGTCGCTCCGATTGGCAGCTTTGCGTTGAAAGCCTTGGCAGCCTGGCTGGACGTTCGCAAACCAGACACAACCGCCAGCGCCGCAGAGCAGGACGCGTTGTTTCTGAATCGTTTCGGCAAGCGTCTGACAACTCGCAGCATCGGGCGAATGCTGGAAAAGCATATTAAGATCGCGGGCCTGTCGATTCAGACATCACCCCACACACTGCGTCACAGTTTTGCCACTCATCTTTTGGACGGAGGCGCGGACCTTCGAAGCGTGCAGGAACTATTGGGACACAAGAGTCTCACGACCACACAAATCTACACGCACGTCAGCACTCGCCGCCTGAAAGAAGCCTACGAAGCGGCTCACCCGCACGCTCAGCCACACACTCAATCGTGATCGTCATCCAGGCCCAGAGTTTTCAAACGCCGGTACAGACGAGGTCGCGTCATGCCCAGTCTGCGAGCAGCCTCAGCTTTGTTACCGTCGCAGGCTTGCAGTGTTTGCGTCAGTACGTCGGCCTCAAACCGAAGCATAATTTCTTCGAGCGACTGAACGGGCGCGTCCGGAGTCTGCGGCAATTGTTGAGCGTCCTGGCCGGCGCGAAACGCGAACGGCAGGTCTTCAACTTCCAGCTTCACTGAAAAGCTGTCTTCGCACGCCGTCGTGATTACGTCGCGCAGTTCGCGCACGTTGCCAGGCCAGCGGTAGAATCGCAACTCACGTTCCACGTCGTTGGTCATGCCTTCGGCGGATGTCTCCAGCGTTCGTTGGCATTCTTCAATGAAGTGCTGAGCCAGCAAAACGATATCGTCGCCACGCTGGTGCAGAGGCGGCAAGTCGATCTGCAGTGTGGAAAACAGAGCTCGAAATTCCGGCAGCAGCCATCCTTCCTGTTCGGCGGCGAGCAGCGAATCACTCGTCATGGCAACCAGCCGAACGCCCGTCAATTCCGCCGCAAAATCCTCAACGATAGCCTGCTGCACTTCTCGCGGACATCGGTCGGCATCAATCAACAGCAACGTTCCGACCCGTCGATGAGGCGCGCCCTGTTGTTCGGGGGAAAGCTGTTTCAGACGTCCCAGAGTGTCCAGCAGGTGGTCCGGCAAAAGCAGTCGGCAATCCAACGCGACGAAGCTTTGTTCGTGATGTTGACCGGCCACGTGGATGAGTTTCGCCAGATGCCGACGTCCGCTTCCCGGCGGCCCTAAAATGCTGTAACCGCAGTCGGCCCCCTTCAACAGTTCCGCCTGAAACAAAGCTTTGCGAATGGCGGGGCAGTTGCCCAGAAATGACTGATCGGAAAACCGTCGTCGAAATTCGTTTCGAAGCGACGTCACTTCCGCGTGAAGTTTTTGCGTGAGTGACGTGCCAACCGGCGCCGCAGCGGAAGCTTCGTGGCGAACAATCAGTATACGTGAAACGATCCCGTCCGCATTCGGAATCGGGACGAACACCAGCGTCATTTTCACGCCAGTCCCGTTGCGGTGCGGAAGCACAACAGTGGTCGATTCCATCTCACCGTTCAGCACCTCGGACGACGGCGCGAGACCACTCGTGAGCAGGTCGACGGGCGTGGCGTTGGGAGCAACAAACGGCGCGCATTTCAGTCCCTTGATCTGATCCGCAGGCCAGCCGGTGAGTTCTTCCATGCCAGCACTGAAGAACCGAACTCGCCGTTCATCGTCCAGCGCGCACGCTGCCATGGTCGTTTCGGACAGAGCAGCATCCAGCAGATTTCTTTTTCGGCGAGCCGTCATTCCTGGTGATCGCCATGTCGGGGAAGAGTCATGTGATGCATGTACGGTTCCATGGTTGCAGCACGCGAAAAAGCGTGACTAAAGGTGTCCGATTTCAGCATGCGAAGGTTCGTGCCTTCGCACAGAAGGATACCACAATGGACGCAACGTTTTCGACCAATCAACGCGAAGGTTCACTCGGCCAGGTGCACCCACTTCAGACAGATCGGGAAAAGCTGCGGACACGTCCTCACCGTTCATGCCGCATTGGTCGCAACGACCTGACGTTGATAACTTACGGGTTGGGCGAACTTCCACCTTCGCCATTCTGCGCAGATTGGCGGACAGTTGTAATCCATTTCTTCGGGCGCAACGACCGTACTTCGTTTGCCAGATTGACGTCGGGATCAATCAGTAATTGCGGCGGACGCCCGTTGAGCGAAACCGGCACGATCGCGCGGATGTCGAGGTCCTCAGCGCCCTGAGCTTTTAGCTTTTCAGCTTGCTGATGTACGAATTGCAGAATCAGGTCCGGGTCGATCAGCATCTTTCGGGCTTGCCAGTGGTGAGCCCAGAAATCCGGATCCTGCGGAATCGGGACCTCAGCTTCATAGACCGTGCCGTCCAGCGAATAGCGAACGGGGAACCTTGGAACCGTCCCTGTTTTTACACGCATTAGCATTCGCCAGGCAAATGTCTGACCTTCGTCTGTCCAGGCAGCATCGCCCGGGTAAGCCAGGTGTCGAAGAGGTATTAACACCTGAAGAAGGGCGTAAGCGCCGCCCATGGTCAAGGCAAACTTCGACGTTTTCAAGTCAGATGCATCGCGGTCTGTCGTGTCGCGAAGGTCGGCAGGTTGCGGCAAAAACAGGATCAGCGTGGCCCCAGCCATCAGTACCGGAAACACGTCGATTTTGAACAGCACAGTATTGCACGCGTGGAAGATCGCCATCATCACGAACGCTGCAATTCGCGTGCGTTTCCACAGCAGGAGTGGGACGATCAAAATGTCGAACAGCATGGCCAGCCAGGAAGCAGCCAGAACCATTGACGGCGTTTCAACAATCCACGAGACCAGCGGTAAGTGCTGTTTGTACTCCAACATCTCGCCCAACACACGACCGCTAAGCCAATCCGGCGTCACCTTGGCAAGTCCCGCATAAAAGTACACAACGCCAAGTTGCAATCGCAAAATCCACAACATCCAGGCCGGGCACCAACGGCGGCGCACCGACGGACGAAGAACGGCGTCCGCAGACCACGCCGCATGCGCAGGCATAAAAGCCAGGACCGCACATAACAGAATGATCAGGTAGAAGTGATTCATGTACCGTGCTTTCTCAAGAAGAAACACGTACGTGAATCCGAAGCAAAACAGTGAGATCGCAAGCCGATAAGCGAACCCAATCAGCACCATCAAGGCGAGTATGCCCAACACGATGAAGTGAAAATGCATGGCTTGCGGCGACAGAACGGGAAGCCAGTCGAACCACAAATAGGTGAAGTGAGTTTTCTGTTCGACGAAATAGCGTGTGATCAGATTGTGTTCGAAAAAAAGCCAGACTTCGTACGCCAGCACGAGCCCCAGCAAAATGCGTAGTTGGATCAGAAATCGAATTCCGACCGGTTCACACGCTCGAGCCAGCGCACCTTCCAGCAACCCCGTTCCGGGGCGTACGCGAGGTGACGTCTCTTTTGTTACGGATTCGCTAATTGGCATTTTCATCCAACAATTCTACACACGCTGTAAACGGGATCCGGTTGTCTGGCCAAATACGTACGTTTAAGATTCAATGAGGGTCAACAGCGTTGTCGCCCCGGGACATTCATCCAAACTGCGATGTATGATCTGAAGACGACTTTCGCAATCGAGATTGCCGTAAGCAAAACACATGCAACCGCATCTGTTTCCTGTCCGGGCCGACAGTTAGCAGAATTCGGACCTGAAAGCTCATACGAAGTGGATGTTCCCCACGACAACAGTCGTTTGCGTTTTGCGTATATCGTTGGCCCAAGAGCAGACGTGATCTGGTTTTTGGGCCTGCCGTTCGCCGCTCTTGCCCTGGCATTTGCCGGGCGAGCGTGGATGTCCGCGGTTGCAGTAGCGTCTATAGCTCTGTGGGTCGATGTGCCCCACCAAATCGTGACGCTGTTTCGCACATGGGGTGTCGCCGACGATCGGCGACGATTTCGTGTTCAGCTAATCGCCGGGTTACTCGTAATCTCGGCGATCATCGCCGGTGGACTCGCCTGGGCTCCTCTTTCATTGCTGTTGTTGTCCACGCTTTGGAATCACCAGCACCAGTTGATGCAGCTGCACGGTTTCGCTCGTATTTATGACTTCAAGGCAGGGGTTCGTGACAATTCTGTAGGGAAAAGGGACCAGGCACTAGCGTGGATTCTGTATGGAAACCTGTTCTTGAGTTCTCCGCTATTCACGAGTTACTGGCTGCGCGAAAGCTACCGACTGGGCCTGCCGCTCACCGCCTTCGATGTCAACATGATTCACGGACTGGCCTGGACCATCACCATTGCCTTTTCCGGCTTTTATGTCGTGATGACGATTAAGCGATTCAAGAACGGGGCAGTGCTGAATCCTCTAAAGTACCTGTACATTTTGATTAACTATTCCGTGCTGTACTTCGTCTGCTGGCAAAGTTCTTCGCTGTTGATGTACGGCATCACCAACGTGCTCATGCACGGCATCCAGTACGTGGTGTTCGTCTTTTATTACCTGCAGCGTTCTTCTTCAAAAGCGAATGGAAAGGACCGGTTGGTACACTGGATTGTGAATCCGGGCAACGGTGTCGTTTTCGTTTGCGTGCTGCTGTTTTATGCGGTCCTGTACCAGCTCATGACGGGGCGGCCGCTGGACGAACTAGGCTTCGGAGCGGTGCATTTCGCATCCCAATATGAAGCTGTTCCCGAGGTTCAACTGAGAGCCATGTCAGTATTAACCGGGAAGGAAATCTGGTTACTGACCCTGTTAAACGTGCCCGGCATGCTACACCTGTATTACGATTCGTTCATCTGGAAGGTGCGCGAAGGCCGGACTCAGGAGAGCCTCTAAAATGAAGGCAACATTTCGCCGCTATCGGCTGCTGATTATTGTTGTCACGTTTCTGGTCATTGTGTCGCTTCAGGAAAACAGTGAACGGGATTCGCAGTCCAAAGAAACGGACGAACAGCTTCCTTACGTGATGCACGCTCTGTATCCAAACAGCGCGCGTGTGGAGTATGCACTGGCGGTGCAGTCTGTGATGAACAACGACCTGAAGGCCGCTCGAGCACACTTCGAGGCAGCTCTTGCGACAGGCGAAAAGACGAACGAAGACCTGTTTTACTACTACGCTGTCACGCTGGTCCGCATGCGAGCTCACCCTGAAGAAATTGATGCCGCCGTCAAGGCGTGGCGTTTCAACTTTCCCTATTCCGATCGAAGCGACCCGAAAACCGCAGCAGCCAGGCCCGCGGCCAAATCTACGGTTAAAAACTCAGGTTCTTCTGATGGCGGTCCGCAACGCCGCGACCGATCTCAGACAGCCGTGGAAACCGCGACTCAATGTCTTGATTGAGCCGCCTTGCTACGGACTGAGCCTCACATCATCGTCGCCATACCAGCCGCAAACTTCTTCGCCTGTTTCGGATTCAGTCACCGTGGCCTCCTGATGCAAATTGGTTGCACGAAAATGCATCACCGTGGCCGCCACGTCTACCAGAAAAGCGGCCCGAAAATACAAAATAAACCTCACTATTAAATTTAGTTTAAGGGTAAGCTTTACTCCTTCACTCCGCACCGTAGGTGTGTTAGCATCAGCACCAAGCGGGCATCACCGCCCAGTATTTTTCCAGTTCGACTCAACTTCGACGGAATGTCGTAACTGAACGGGATCATTTCTACGGAGCCCACCAACAGCAATTCAGTACCTCTAATTCTAGTGTTTTTTAACTTTCATTCTCGAAGGTCACAGACCCATGAAAAAGCACCTTAGCACGCCGCAACGTCCTGCCGTGAATCGCGGATTCACGTTGATTGAGCTACTCGTTGTAATTGCAATTATTGCGATCCTGATCGCTCTGCTGCTGCCCGCCGTCCAGCAAGCGCGCGAAGCCGCTCGTCGGACACAGTGTCGCAACAACCTGAAACAATTTGGCATTGCTCTGCATTCGTTTCATGACGTTTACAATGCGTTCCCGGTGGGTGATCGCGCGAGGACGGCAGGAGACGGTTTCTGCTACACCGAGAACCATCCCACGACCGCTCTGTTACCGTACTTCGATCAGGCCAACCTGTATAACGCAGAAGGCGTCGTTGATGACTGGTACGCTGCGGCCGAAGATTCTGAGATCGAAAAGACAGTGCTTACGATGGCGATTTGTCCGTCGGCGACCAATGGCCCGTTAAACTTTGTCGCCAACTGGGGTCCTGAAGGAGACGACATCGATGGCTCCGGAACGTTTGGTGCCATGCACTACGCCTTCTGCAAAGGCGTTAACGATTCGTGGGCGATCGATTTCGATGATGCCGATGAAAGCGCCGGATATCGGTCAGACAACAACGGTCGGCCAGCGTCGGGCACGAAAAAAGGGTATACACACGGACCAATCCCAGCCAGCGAAAAAGGGGCCTTCAATCGAGGTCTGAAAGTTCGAATTGCTGAAATCTCCGATGGCACAAGTAACACGTTTGCCATGGGCGAAGCGGCTGGCGGCTCTAACTGGCCACTTTGTCGCGGTGTTGGCTGCACAGACCCTGACATACTTGGCAAGCGGTTCCCTGCAAATAGCGGCTGGATCATTGCTCAGCCTGCCGACGAAGATGTTCCCCTGGTGCTTGGGACAAGTAACTTCGGTTCGACCATGGAGCCACTCAACAAGTGGCCGGTCACAGACAGTTACATGGCGCTTGGTGGAGACCGCCGCGTGACTCAGCGAGATACCAGAAGCAGCGCGAATGGTGGGTTGAGCAGCACGTCCAATTTTCGAAGCGAACACACGGGCGGCGGCACATTCCTGCTGTGCGATGGATCGGCCCGTTTTGTGAGTGAGAACATCGACCTGGGCGTCTATCGTGGCCTGTCGACAATCGCCGGTGGCGAGATCATTGGCGAGTTCTAAGCTCTTGCCTTCAAAGTAAGTTTGAGTTTGGGATGCAGCGAGCGTCAGCATGTTTCTTCGATGCTTCTGAATTGTCATCGAAAGCGCGTTGAATATCGTTGCCCCCAAACCAATATGATGCCAGCTGGACACGCTTGCCCGATGGTCAGTACAGTCGTATTGCTGTGAGCGGCCATTGGTGTTCACGCGTTGTCTCACTGTACAGCACCAATAGCCAGACGTGGCAGGGCGTACGGCGAGTCGTTAGTTTGTATCACACTTCACGCGCAATTTTCGTTGTAGTTACCACGGGGAGATATCGGTGTTGATGAAGAAACTTTCTGTCGGGTCGATGGTTCTGTGCAGTATCCTACTTGCCGGATGTATTCAAGACCGAGAGCCGACGGCGAAAGGTCCGCAGCCCGAACATCAGCGGGCCAAGACAGACGATGAAACCATCGACTATCTCATCGCGATGTTGCACCGTGAGGACAGTACGAAGAAAAACGGGATGGCCGCTCGGAACCTTGCAACGTTTGGAGTCAAGGCAGAACGAGCACTGCCAGACTTGAAAAAGGTTGCGCAGGAGCATCCTGATTCTGGAGTCAAATTAGACGCCGAAGCCGCAGTCCTTGTCATTGAAGCAGCCATGGAAGCTGCTCCGTGACGGGCAACGAACCGGTACCTGCTTCAGAAGGCACCAAACTGCCATCAAACAGAATCGTGTCGCTGGACCAGTTTCGAGGCTACACGGTTGTTGGGATGCTGCTGGTCAACTTCCTGGCCAGCTTTTCTGTTTCGCCAACTGTTCTGAAGCATCATCACGACTATTGCAGTTACGCCGACACGATCATGCCGCAGTTTCTGTTCGCGGTTGGGTTCGCATTTCGGCTGACGTACGGTCGCCGCGTTCAGCGTGCGGGGACGTCGGCCGCATGGCTGCGTATGGTCCGCCGATTGTTAGGCCTGATGCTGGTTTCCATCGTGGTCTACAACGTGTCGGCTCCGGCAGACACATGGGAGGAATTAGTCGACCTGGGTGTTGGCGGAATTCTTCCCGGACTCCTGAAACGCCAGTGGTTCCAGACGCTAATGCACATCGCCGTCACCTCATTGTGGCTGCTGCCCGTGATTGGCTGTGCGACTCGAGTCCGCGTAATCTGGATGGCCGCGTCTGCTGTTGCTCACGTGCTGCTGTCCTGGTGGTTCAACTATGAGTGGGTGAACACAAGCCCCAACGGAATTGACGGCGGCCCGCTGGCATTTTTGACGTGGTCGGTACCCGCTTTGATGGGTACGTTCACCTGTGACACCGTTGTCGGAAAGTCCGAAGGCGCGCCGTTATGGCGATTGACTGCCTGGGCGTTCGGCCTGATGGCGGCCGGTTGGCTGATGTCGTGCGGTACTCGCTTCTACGATGTGCCGGAATCATCTGTGGCGGCGGCCAGCGATTCGAAACTCGCCGCAGATCCGGTGTGGCCTTCGGAAGCACGAGTCGCCGCATGGCAAGAACGCGAAGCTTGGAGCGAGCGGATCGCTGAGCCTCCGTTTGTGCCGCCGCCGGATCAGCAACACCGAAAATGGAACTACTGGATGATGAGTCAGCGCGGGGGCACGCTGTCGTACGTCACGTTTTGTGCAGGAGTCTCAGTGCTGGTGTATGTGTTATTTTATGTGGCGTGTGATCTGTACGGATGGCGATGGTCGTTCTTTCACACGTTCGGTACCAACGCGCTGGCGGCCTATGTCCTGCATGAAATGGTGGGCATGGCAGTGAAGCCGTTCATTCCGCGAGACTCGCCGGGATGGTACGTCGCCACGGGTCTGGCCGTGTTCTTTCTGATCACGTGGACTTTCGTGCGTAGCCTTGAGAAACAGAATATCTTTCTGAAGCTGTAGACGCCACGACATTGGGTTGTCCGTGTCGCCTTCTTTCGAGCCAGTTCTATGTCAAATGCTGCCGTCAGCTCTTCAGTGCCTGAACCATCAAGAGGACGCATTGCGTCGATGGATCAGTTTCGCGGCTACTGCGTGGCGGGCATGTTTGTCGTCAACTTCCTGGGCGGGTTGGACGTCACGCACCAGATTCTGAAGCACAACAACACTCACTTTAGCTGGGCAGATTCTATTATGCCCGGCTTCCTGTTTGCCTGCGGCTTTTCATATCGCTTGTCGGTGGCCCGGAAGGTCACGGTCAATGGACGATGGCCTACGTGGCAAGGAATTATTCGACGATCGCTTGGCCTGGTGCTGGCTTCGCTGGTGTTGTACGGATTGGGCAGCAGTTTCAAAACCTGGGAAGCAATGGATGCAGTCGGCATTCGAGGCTTCGTCGCGGAACTGTTGAAGGCCGACTTGTGGGAAGTCCTGGCGATCATCGGCGTCACTCAGCTACTGTTGCTGCCAGTGATCGAAGCATCGAGCAAAGTGCGGCTCATGGCCGCTGTGTTCTGCTCAGTCGCGCACATCGCACTGTCGTGGTGGTTCAACCATGCGTTCGTCTACGGCCAGCCGAATGTGATGGACGAATGGTGGGGAGCCGCTGGCCGCCGAGCCTGGGATGGTGGTTTTTTTGGCATTGTTTCGTGGGCCGTACCGATGCTCGTGGGAACGCTGGTTTACGACCTGATGATGAACAGGCCGACTTCCCGCGCTAGCCGCAGTCTGCTGCAGTGGGGATCGGCACTGATGCTGCTGGGCTATGCTGCGTCCTGCTTGACCACGCTCTACGATGTCCGCGACAGCAATCAGGTCCCCGTTGCCGCTGCGGCGGACGACAAGTTCGCCATTGATCCCGTGCTGCCGCCACTGAAGAACGCGAGCGGACGTCCGTGGAACACGCTGCTTGCCGAACCGCCCTTCGTTGTACCGCCAGAAGCGGACGCGCGTAAAAAGAACTACTGGATGATGGATAAGCGAGTCGTCACGCAGTCGTTTGTGTGGTTTTCGACGGGCTTCACCTGCTTTACATACGGGTTCTTCGTGCTCGCCTGCGACGGTGGCAACAAACGCAGTCGGCTGTTCACCGTCTTTGGTCAGAATGCTTTAATCGCGTATGTGATTCATCACCCCGTAGCCGAAATGGTACTTTCGGTGGTCCCCGATGATTCGCCTACATGGTGGGTCACCATCGGGTTCGTGATCTTTTTCGCAATCACGTGGCTGTTCGTTGGCTGGTTTACAAACTTAACCGGTCAACGATCCCGATCGGCAAGCCGCTGATCGCCGGCGCGCTGTCTTCGAGCTCAGCGCAGCACTTGGTTCTGTGCTGTGATTCGAAGTTTGCCCACGAACACGTGAGCCACAAGGCGATAGCCGCGCGTTTTTCGTTCCACCGGTGGTTAACGCCTTGCCGGTGCGTTGAGTCCCCAGGGAACTACTTCATTACCGCATGCGCGTCTCGCTTATTCACGGACGACAGATACAGCGGCTGTGCTCCGGCGTCGTCGCTAACGGTACCAGGAAAGAACCGCTGCACGGCTCGCAACAGATCGCTGCGGCTAATCTGGCCGTCAAGCCGATCTCCATCCAGCACGGGCAGTTGTCGAGCTTCCGAACGCAAAAACAGACGCGCGATTGCCAGCACGTCGGCGTCGTGAGCGACCGATTCAGCTTCCCGCTGCATCCAGCTGACAACAATCGTCTTCACGCCCAACTGGTTTTCGCCGGGCACCTGCATCGATGCCGCAAGAGGCTCGCGACTGTGCTGCAGCGCGGCGGCCAAAGCGTCTCGGCGAGTAATCTGGCCGACCAGTTTGGGACCGTGCAGAACCATCAATCGACGGTAAGGCGTGTCCTGAAAGCGTTGTAGAATTTCGTCGAGACCTGTGTCTTCCGCGATGCGACGATCATCGTGCCGATCCAGCCACGCGCTGACTCGCGACGACGGAAGCTGTTCCCAGCACAGCCCAATAAACACGTGCATGGCTGACTGTTCTGAAAACACGCCCAACAGCGTCCCGTCCTCGTCAATCACTGGCGCGCCTGAAACTCGCCGTGTGATCAGTTCGGAAGCGCTTTCGAAGACGTCCTGATCAGCAGACAGCACAGCCCCGGCACGATCCATAATATCGGCCGCCGTCACTTGCCGTAGTTGATCCATCGCGCGGCGGTTCTTCTCCACAAAACCCAAGTCCAGCGCCGCGATGGCCGTGCGTTCAGAAAAGCGGCCGACAAAACGACCACCGGCGTCGATGACCGGCAGTCCGGACACTCGTTGAGCGATCAGGCGTTCGATGGCCTGCATCACATGAGTTTCCGGAGTTGTGATCGCCAGGTGGCGAGTCATGATGTCTGCGGCGGTGATAGTTGGCTTTTGCATGGCGTCGCCTTTCATGCCCTAAAAGGGTCGTGTGTGCTGCTCGAGAAGTAGCCGTCAGAATTGACGTTGCTGCGAGAATCCGCAGCGATGGACCGAAGAATCGGCCTTCAAAGAAACAGAAGAACTCTGCGTCTCCCTCCAGTGTGAGTGTTTGCTGAACGTTCACAAGGGGAAAGGAGGCGTTCTTTGGCTGATTCGATTCGCGTCTGTTTTGCGGCAATTCTGCACTTGCGGCGCGGGTGAAATTTTCTACTCAGTTCCCCCCACGCTCGCAGGCCTTCCGTGCGCTCCGCCGTGGCAAACGGAATAATCCACATCGTTGTTTCGGCAAGCCGACCGCTGCGTTGCAATAAACCAACGTCGCGTTCGAATTGTGTCATACTCTTAAGGCGGGCCACTGCGTTCAGTCGCAGAAACGGTTCGGAGAAGATTTGACACCATGAATACTGCTCATATCCGATTTCCATATCGCTCAGCCATCGTGCTGGCCGTCGCAACGTTTTGCGCCATCAGTTTCGCGCCGATACGGCTTGCGGGCGGCAGCGATCGCGCGGTACCTCCACGCGCAGTGAAGTCTGTGCATAAGACGGCGGCCGCCAGTTCGAATACATCGACTCGCGACGTTGCGCAAATGCGATTCGGCAAAGATTCTATGATGCCTTCCGACAACCGCCAGTCATTCCAATCGGCGGGCGACGTGATTCAGGGGTTCACCGAACCGTATTCTGATATCAACATGGCAGCGTCTGAAATGGGAACTCTGGCAGACGTTTTTGTACGTGAAGGCCAGGTGGTCAAAGCCGGAGAACTGATCGCAAAGCTTGACGACGCCGTGCTGCGAGCATCACTTGAAGTCGCTGCGGCCGGGATGTCGGCAGAAGGCGAACTCAAGTCGGCCGCCACGCAACTGGAACTCAAGAAAGTTGAACAAGAGAAACTGGCGGAACTTTTTGGACGGCAGCACGCCAGTCAGCAGGAACTGGATCGCGTTCGAGGCGAAGTCGACATCGCGACCGCTCGATTGCAATCCGTCTGCGAAGACCTGGAAGTCCGACGCCTGGAACACGCTCGTATTCAGACGCAGCTGAAGCAGCGACAGATACGTTCCACAATCGACGGTGTCGTCGTGGACGTTCGCAAAGACAAAGGCGAATTCGTATCGCCATCCGATCCCGTCGTCGCTCAAATCGTACAGCTCGATCCGCTGCTGGTCGTGTTCTCGGTACCAATCGGCAACCGTGATCAGATTCACAGCGGGCAAACGGTCGCCATGTCGATCGGCGAACGAGCGGCGGCTGTTCAGGGTGAGGTCGAATTTGTATCGCCCACGGCCGATGCGTCCAGTGGTAGCTTTCGCGTCCACGTGCGACTGCCGAATTCAGAACGTCGCTGGCATGGCGGCGAGAAGACAATTCTGCTGCTGGACGAAGCGGTCCCAAGTCCACAGCCGACCGAGAAGCTGGCGAAGAAAACGCGATGAAGTCAATCGGACCACATCCCGAAATCACCGCCAAAGCCTCGCATCTTACAGACCAACCAGACGCCACCGCGTCCGCCAAACGGTTGATCAGGACGACGGCCGGGCAAGTCGCGTCAGCGCGGATTGAAGACCTGATCGACGTTGCGCCGTTGTCCACCAATGACCTGCCGACCATGCAGGAATCGCTGGTGGAAACCTTCGTCGACGATGGCTTGAACAGCCTTCCATTGATGCCGGAGCACACGCTTCAAGCCACCGCAACGGAACCCGGCACTGATGCTGGTCCTTCCGAAGAACTCGGAACCGGCGGTAGTTCTGAAAACTGTGGCGAAGCTGAACATCTTGCAGCGATGATCGAGCTGTTCAGCAAAGTCGCGTCTAAGCACCGCCTGCCCGAAGCGATGCAGTGCCTGGCAACCACCCTACAACAACACCTTCACGCGTACGAAGTTTTCGTTGGCGTGTGTCCGGCCGGCGGACGCACCAGCCGACTTATTGCGTCGTCTGACAACCAGCCGCCCGATCCGCTTGCAAAAGTCACTCGATCCGCTGAAGCCGTTTTTCAGGAAGCGGCCGTTCGTCGAGCGGTTTCGTGTTGGCCTGCGATCGATGCGAATTCAAGGCACGCGTTGGTCAGTCATCAGCAGTTTGCGGAACTACAACAAGCGACTCATATCGTATCGTGCTCGTTGCAGGACGAAACCGGCGCACCCGTGGGCGCGGTCGCCGTGCTGTTTCGTGAATGCGACGAAGATACTCGCAAGGCGACCACCGCAATTCGGTTCCTGCGCGCCGCCGGCCCAGTGTTGACGTGTACGATTCAATCTGTGCAGCGAGCCACTCAAAGTTTGACCGATCGAATCCGAGCAGGCGGTCGCAGCTTGTGGAATAGTCAGCGTACGAAGACGGTCGGCATCATTCTGGCGGCCGTCGCTGGCGTGCTGCTGATTCCAGTGGACTATCGAGTTCGTTGTGAAAGCGAAATACAACCTGTGTCGCGTCGCTTCGTGGCCGCACCGTTTGCGGCACCGCTAAAACAGTGTCTGGTTGAACCTGGCGACGTCGTCGAAGAAGGACAGTTGCTGGCCGAACTGGACGGCCGTGAACTGAGATGGGAGCTGGCCGGCATCACGGCTGACTTCGGCAAAGCGACCAAAGAACACAACGCATGGCTGTCGGAGCAGGACTTCGGCAAAGCGGCCATATCGCGTCACGAAATTGAACGCCTGCAAAACCGATCGGCCGTTCTAAACGATCGCACTCGTCAACTGGAAGTGCGCAGCCCAATAGGCGGAATTATCGTCGCGGGCGATCATCAGGATTCTGAAGGCGTGCCGCTGGAAACCGGGCAGTCACTGTTTGAAGTCGCTCCGCTTGATCGCATGCGAATTGAAGTCGCCATTCCTGAAGACGATGTTCGTCACGTCGTCGCCGGGATGAAGATTTCACTGGTGTTGGATTCCATGCCGTCAGAAGCGGTGCCCGCCACGATCGACAGTATTCATCCGCGAGCCGAATTGCGTGAACACGAAAACGTGTTTATCGCAGAAGCATTGTTGGACAACAACGACCTTCAACTGCGTCCCGGCATGCGTGGCACGGCGAAAGTGTCGACCGGTCGGCGACCGTTGGGTTGGAACCTGTTCCACAAGCCCGTCGCGCATCTTATCGGCTGGCTGGGGTGGTAAAATGCAGACGCTCGCGGACGCATCCACTGTCGACATGACTCGCACGCGCCTGCGGCTATGCAGCGGCGTGACCTTTACTCCACAGGTTTACGGCGATCAGACGTTCTACCACATCGAAGTGGGCGCGAAGTCACTGTACTACCGCATCGGCTACACAGAATATGTGTTCCTGTCGTTGCTGGACGGTCGCACCAGCTTCTGCGAAGCCCTCGCGCTAACCGCGCGCACGCTGGGTGCCGACGCGTTGCCTCAACCACAGGCGATGTCGCTGTACACATGGGCCGTCGAAAACAAAGTGGCGACCTTCGCGGAAGGTGACGCGTCAAAATCTACGCCCGACAAGCCTGCCGCTACCAACCCGCTGCAGAAGTACAATCCGCTCTGGATTCGCATTCCGCTCGGACGCCCGGACGCAATGCTGAAAGTGATGCAACCGTTTCTGGGCTGGCTGTTTTCACCCGTCGCGACCATGCTGGGTGTCCTGCTGATGCTGGCCGCCATGTTCCGTTTGGCGACCGACTGGGACCGCTTTGCGGCCGCCTCCGAAAACGTGTTCGCGAAGGAAAATTGGTTGTGGCTGCTGCTGGCGTGGATCGGCCTGAAGTCTGTTCACGAACTTGGCCACGGACTTGTCTGCCGTCGTTACGGTGGAACAGTTCGCGAAACGGGAATCATTCTGGCCTTCTTCGCGCCGCTCGCGTATGTCGATGTCACCAGCTGCTGGGCGTTTCGTTCGCGGTGGCAGCGCATTCACACGGCGGTGGCCGGGATGTACGTGGAACTGCTGCTGGCGTCGATCGCGATCTTCACGTGGACTCAGTTTCGTTCTGAAGTCACGTCGCATTTGCTGTACAACGTAATTGTAATGGCCAGCGTTTCGACGTTGCTGTTTAATGCGAATCCGTTGATGAGGTTCGACGGCTACTACATTCTGGCCGACCTTCTTCAGGTTCCCAATCTGTACACAGAATCCGGCCTGGCCGTCAAACGCTTTATGTCGCGAGTGTTGTTCGGCATCCGCAGCTCAACGCCGACGGTGGGCGGAGGTCATGGCGGGATTCTCACTGTCTATGGCGTCGCCGCGTTCGTTTGGCGAATCTTCATTTGCTTCACAATGGCGTTAGCCGCATCGGCGTTGTTTCACGGAGCGGGCATGATGCTGTCGATCATGGCAGCGGTGGCGTGGTTCGCAATGCCCGTCGTCAAATCAGTGAAAGGCGGCCTGCAGATCTTCCACTCAGAGCCCGCTCGCGCCGTGCGAGGAGCCGTGATTGCCACAGCGATGGCGGGCCTCATCGTAGCCGTCTTCTGCAAAATGCCGGTCCCATTTTCGAACACCGCGCCGGGCGTGGTCACACTGCCGGACGGTCGCATGATACGTAGTGAGGTGTCTGGTTTCATCGACCGCATTCACGTGGTCGACGGTCAACGAGTCGAAGAAGGCGAACTGTTGATCCTGCTGCGAAACGAAGACATCACGTCTGAGTACCAGGACTTGCGGCTGGAACATCAGCAGGAAACCGTCCGTTATCAAACAGCCCTAAAAGAGCACGATGCTGGCACAGCCAAGGTGGCTCGCGGCAACCTCGCGTCACTGGACGAACGCCTGGCAGAAGCCGCTCAACAAGCCGCCGCTTTGGAAATCCGCGCCGCGGCTGCCGGAATTGTGGTGGCTCGACAGTTAGAAACGCGTCTGAATTCGTACATCAAAGAAGGCGAAGAATTGCTGTTGGTGGATGACGATCAACCGCGTGAACTACGAGTGTCGGTCGCTCAGCAGGACTTCGCAGAACTCGAATCAAAACTCGGCCACACCGTGCCCGTCCGCTTGGGAACTCGCGCGAGAACCACCGGAATCGTGACGCGAGTGGTACCGCGAGCATCCCGCCGATTGCCGTTTCAATCCCTGGCGGCAACCGAAGGCGGTTCGCTACCCGTTGTGTCGGCCAGCGGTGACGATGGCGAAACGGAAAGCCGATTAACCGAACAACGTTTCGAAGCAGTGATTCAGCTGCGCGGCGAAGATGCAGCCACCGAACATGTCGTCGGCGAACGCGGCTACATTTCGCTGCCCAGCATGCACCGATCCCTCGGCAGCCACGCCTACTACGGCTTCCGCAACTGGCTCCACAACCAAATCGCCGCCACTACACGTGCCGCTCGCGGCTAAGGTGGGAAAGTCTATCCCGCAGAATGTTGAGTGCCCCGTGGCCAACTTTCCCGACGCTTTTCAATCGCCGAAGTTTACACCTCTCCCCAGCAAAGCTGAGGGGGAGGTCGGACAAGCGAAGCAACGTCCGGGAGGGGGCCGTGCGAACGCGCAGCACCAGAACACAACTCGCTTCCCACGCGCGATCGGACGTCCTCCGATCGTTTGACCCGCAGCCGAAGGCGCAGGCGGTGCTCACGCGGTCCCGTGTGTGGCAAGGCTTCTCGAGAACAGTCAGAGGTTGCAGCCTCGTTGTTGTGGCCGGAATCCACCAAACAACCGTCAGAGCGCCGCCTGCGCCTTCGGCTGCGGGTTAAACGCGAAACCGTTCAAACACTGGCAAAGCCAGTGGCACCCGGCGACGCATTCGCAGTGGTGCGGGTACGCTCGATTTGAAACGCAGAGGTCGCGGAGACGCAGAGGGTCGCAGAGTTTGCCAGGGGCTGCATTTCTCTCTGCGGTCCTCTGCGTCTCCGCGCACTCCGCGTTAAACCGTTCTTAGCCGCGTTCCGTCGACGTTCACACAACGCTGCCGATTCGCTTCAGCTTGCGATCGAAGACGAATGGCCCAAACCACACGATCGCCGGAGCGGCGCTTCGCCTGATCCGGCCTACTCAATCGCCTAAGTTTGCACCTCTCCCCAGCGAAGCTGAGGGGGAGGTCGGACGAGCGAAGCAATGTCCGGGAGGGGGCCGTGCGAACGCGCAGCACCAGAACATGGCGCGGTCTCCACGCGCGATCGGCCCTCCCCCGATCTTACTTCGCTCGATCGCCCCCTCCCGCAATAAATTGCGGGAGGGGGCCAAGTCGCGGTGGGGCAGGCTCCTGCCTGCCGATTCTTATTCCGGCCGTCAGACACCCTACCCGCCGGTCGCCCCGATCGTTTAACCCGCAGCCGAAGGCGCAGGCGCTGCTCACGCGGTCCCGTGTGTGGCAAGGCTTCTTGAGAACGTCAGAGGTTGCAGTATCGTTGTTGTGACCGGAATCCACCAAACAACCGTCAGAGCGCCGCCTGCGCCTTCGGCTGCGGGTTAAACGCGAAACCGTTCAACTGGTAAAGCCAGTGGCACCCGGCAACGTATTCGCAGTGGTGCGGGCACGCTCGATTTGAAACGCAGAGGTCGCGGAGACGCAGAGGGTCGCAGAGTTCGCCAGGGGCAGCATTTCTCTCTGCGGTCCTCTGCGTCTCCGCGATCTCCGCGTTAAACTGTTCTTAGCCGCATTCCGTCGACGTTCCCGCCACGCTGCCGATTGGCTTCAGCTCGCTATCGAAGACGAATGGCCCATACCGCACGACCGCCACCAAGAATCCGGCGAACGCCAGGCCCTGTGATATGGGAACTCCCGAAATCGCAACCATCAGCATCGCCGGAGCGGCGCTTCGCTTGATCCGGCCTGCTTTACTCTCATAGAAATACGTGTCAGGCTGGCCCCTGACTTACGACCTTGTGGTTATTGGACGCAAGTCGAAGGGCGACTGACTCAGCCACCTTCCTGCATGGCCAAAATTGCTTAACTAGCCTTGTCCGATGTGCTGGAGTGTTATGATGATGGGCATTGAGCCCAACACTCAGAAAACACCGAGATGGGAAGCGGCGTTGATGCGCAACAGGTTCGTACTCTTATTCATCGTTCTTCTTTGTCTGCCCAGCGTCTGCGTCGCACAGGGTTTCATTCCGTTCACACTGCCTTCGCGCAACGACGCGACTCGGCCAGATATTTTGAAAAAGGAACTCCAGCGAGCCACCGCCGCGCGATTGCGCCGCCTTGAAGCGTTCGCCGGGGCGCAGCAGGCGTGGATCATTCACACCTGCAAGTTGACCGGTGATCAACAGACGAGACTTAAGGAACGGTGTCGGCAGAAGATCGCTGCATCACAGGCTGAATGGATGCGGACCGGCGGCGCAAGAAGCGACAACGGAGCGTACTACGACGCCAGACCTGTTGACTTTGTCAAACGAGGCGGCGCGGCAGATGATGTCGACCTCATCCACAAGGACGGAATTGACGAAACGTTAGCCGCACTGCTGACGCGCGATCAGATGGCGGCATTGGAGAAAGGCGTTTCGGATCGCCTTGCGTTTTTATCTGATTCTATGATCAGTCAAGCCATCAACATTCTCGACAACGAGTTCTACCTCACTTCACAGCAACGAAACGAACTGCGTGTGGTCTTGAAACCTCGACTTGCAGTCGTGTTGGAGGAGTCGCCGGGCCGCAACGCCCAGTATGCAGAGCCAGTCAATGCATGGGTGTTTAAACTGATCCGGACAGCGGATGAATTGATAGCGTTAAGTGAGCTGCAAATCGAATGGGCAAAGGATATACGCAGCAGAGGAGCAGACTTCAATTACTACGGCAGCCAGTACATGATCAACGCACAGAACCTGCCGTCAGGAAAACCATGGCGAGAAGAGCTCAAAGAACTTGGCCAACTGCAGCGTGACCGCATCTCCAAAGCAGTTCAGCGTTGTGTTGCTGTGGCGGCAACCGGTGGTGAGCTTTCCGCCGAAGATCGCCAGCGAATTCGGTTGGCTGGCAAAGGTGTCGCGGACCAGGTCGTGACCGATTGGCTTAGGACCGAACGGGAGCGTTTGAGTGCTCGGGAAGAAACCATGCGAAACGGGGATCCTGCTGAAGCTCAAAGCCTGCAGTCGTCGCAGCCAATCGTATGGGTGCGTCATGTGTCGGTAATCGAGCACAGCCCGCTTTGGCACCATACTCTCAGCAAGCTGTCAGACGCTGGGCAAAAATCCTTCGCCGTTCGACAGCACGCCAGAAACCGAGCCGACGCGGAAGCGCTTGTCGCAATGATGGATCGCGAAATGTGGTTAACGCCCACGCAACGCAGCGAGTTGATTGGTGACGTCCTGAAAAGACTTCCGGACGACGGGTTGTCGACCAGCCATGGCGGCTACTTTCCGGACCAGGCGATGCTGGTGTATTTAATGTATGAGGCATCCAACCAGGAGAACTTCGGCGGCCTCACGCCCTTACAGCAGCAGATCTGGACGATGATGAAGGGGCACTTTACTCCGTCGGAAGACGGGCTCTACCAATCGCCTTCGGTACACCTTGGCTGGGCGTTTGAAGTGGCGAAATGACCGGCTTAGTCATGGTAGGGCAGGAGCGACGATTGCCATGGCGGGTGGCACATCCACAAAGTGGGTGTGTGCCGCAGGCACACGAAGCCGGTATGTGAGGTGAAAAATATCCCCGGTCAGGTCCTGCGTGGAGACCGTTAGAGCGGCTTCTTGTTGCTTCGCAGCACACCCTGCCACGGTGTGCCACCCAAATTCTTGTGGGATCGCTTTCGAACCAACGAACGCCGTCGCCCCGGGGGCTGATTTGCATCGCATTCACTCTAATCGGGGCCAAAACACCACAATGCGGCCGACCGGCTTTTTGAGGGTGGACGCCGGGTTTTTGGCGCGATAAACTGTTTCCGGCCTTGAAAGCCAAGGTTCCCCACCAGTGTTTTGCCTACCTCTTGAGTCACTCAGTTCGTTCTGCGTGACTTATCCGTTTGGCCTCTTTCGGAAACGACTTGATGGCCCCGTGCTCGCGAATCAGCCTGCCCTGTTTGCTTCTGCGCAATCGTTACGTACTGATGTCGTTCGCGATTGTACTGATCGCCTCGACGTTGCAGGCTGCTGACGCTCAACCGTCGGTCAGTTTTGTCAACGACGTCATGCCCGTGCTGACCAAAGCAGGGTGCAACACAGGCGTGTGTCATGCCAAAGCGGGCGGGGGGCAGAATGGCTTTCAGCTTTCTTTGCTCGGCTTTGAAGCTCGCGAAGACTACGAAAGCATCGTGCAGGAAGCGCGGGGGCGACGGCTGTTTTTGGCTGCTCCGGAACGCAGCCTTCTGCTGATGAAGGCCACCGCCCAGACGCCTCACGGCGGCGGCGAACGAGTGAAGCAGGACTCTTCGCAATACCAAACACTGCTGCAGTGGGTTCAGCAAGGCACGCCTTACACTCGCGACAACGAACCGGAACTCGTATCGGTGGACGTTCAGCCCGAACGCGGCATTGTCGCGATGAACACTCAGAAGCAACTGAAGGCAACGGCCACGTATTCCGACGGCAGCACACGCGACATCACGGAATTGGCGTTGTTCGAATCCAATGACGACGCGATGGCAACAGTTTCCGAAGCGGGGCTCGTTTCCGTCAGCGACATCCCTGGCAAAGTTTCGGTGATGCTTCGGTACCAGGCCAAAACGGCGGTGTTTAGTGCGGCCGTGCCGCTGGGCGTTGCGGTGACGGATTTGCCGGAACCAAACAACTTCATCGACGATTATGTCTTCGCGAATCTGCAGGAGATCGGGATTCCACCATCGCCCGTTTGTGACGATGCCACGTTCATCCGTCGCGTGTCGCTCGACATTGCCGGACGTTTGCCGACTCCCGCTGAAACGGCTGAGTTCCTCGCCAGCACAGACGACAACAAGCGCGAACAGGTCATTGATTCGCTACTGCGAAGTCCGCAGTATGCCGACTTCTTCGCCAACAAGTGGACAGCCTTGCTAAAAAACCGTCGCGACGACACTCGTGACATCACCACCAACTTTGCGTTCCATGCGTGGATTCGAGACAGCCTGCTGGCGAATGTGCCGTACGACCAACTGGTGCGTCAGTTGTTGGCGGCGACCGGGCGAGTCGTCAGCAATCCGCCGGTGGCGTGGTACAAGCGAGTCAAAGATCCGAAGGAGCAGTTGGAAGACGTCGCTCAATTGTTCCTCGGCGTTCGCATGCAGTGTGCTCAATGTCATCACCATCCGTTTGAACGCTGGAGCCAGGACGATTACTACAGCCTGTCGGCGTTCTTCACTCAGGTTGGTCGCAAGCCGACGGACACTTTTGGCGAAGATTTGATCTTTCACAAACGAGGCCGCGCAACGGCAAAGAACGTGAAGACAGGGACCGTTCTTGTGCCAGCAGCCTTCGGCGACGACGTCGGCGAAATTCGACCGGACGAAGACCCGCGGCTGCGTCTGGCGGACTGGATGAGTGCCCCGGACAATCCGTTCTTTGCGAAGTCGCTGGTGAATCGGTATTGGAAGCACTTTCTGAGTCGCGGGCTGATCGAACCCGAAGACGACATCCGCGACACGAATCCGCCGACGAATCCGGAATTGCTGGCCGCGTTGGAAGAACGTTTCATCGGCAGCGGCTACGACCTGAAGGATCTGGTGAAGGCGATCACGTTGTCAAAGACCTACCAACTGAGCGCAGTGCCCAACAAACATAACCTCGTCGACCGCCAAAACTATTCACGCTATTACCCTCGCCGACTTCAGGCAGAAGTGCTGCTGGATGCGATCGACGATTTGACCGGTGCAACGACCAGCTTTGCCAACCTGCCCGCGGGAACCAGTGCGGTGGGTTTGCCAGATAACAGCTACAACAAGTCGTCACAGTTTTTACAGGTGTTCGGTCGTCCCAACGGTGACAGTGTGTGTGAATGCGAACGAGTGCAGTCGTCCAATCTGGGTCAAAGCCTGCATTTGCTGAATTCGGGTGAGATCAAGTCCAAACTGGCGGTTGCCAAGGGCCGAGCCACAACGTTGGCGGCCAGCGAAAAGCCCCTTGAGGAACGAATCGCAGAACTGTATGCCGTCGCGTTCTCTCGCAAACCAACGGCGGACGAAGTGAAGACAGCCGTCGAGTATTTCAACGAACCGTTAACCGCGAAGGATGGGAAGCCCATCGACGACAAAGCGGCTGCGAAGATTAACTTTCAGGACATGATCTGGGCATTGATGAACACGAAGGAATTTCTATTCAACCATTAACGGAAATCGTTTAACCCGCAGCCGAAGGCGCAGGCGTTGCAGGACACGGCTTCGTCGCAGTGGAAACGGAAGAATTATGGACACCAATTAAAGAACACCTGCAATTTCGCAGGCGTGCGCCGGGGATGGTTGATTCGGCGCCACACTGAGATGTTATGGATGCCGTCAGAGCAGCGCCTGCGCCTTCGGCTGCGGGTTAAACGAGCGGCTGCGGCTGGAAGGCGCAGGCGTTGCCAGGAATTTGTGCGATAATCGGAATGGGCTCGACTCGGGAGAGTTCGAGCTACGAGGAAAATTATGCGACTTAAGACACTGTCAACAACATCGTTCATGGTTCTGCTCTGCGTTGCCGCGTTGGCTTCGGACGCGGTTGCTCAGTCCGTCTGCCTGCCGTCGCCGCGACTGCTGACCACCATGCCAATGGGCGGACAAGCGGGCACGGACGTCGAAATCACGATTACCTGTCAAAACGTCGACGACCCGGAAGAACTGATCTTTTCGCACCCGTCAATCACGGCGACGCCCAAGCTAAACGACAAGGGGCTGCCGGTTGAAAACCAGTATATCGTCAAAATCGGCGAAGACTGCCCCGCTGGTATTCACGATGTGCGAATCATGTCGCGATTGGGGATCTCATCCGCGCGAGCGTTCAATGTGGGCACGCTGCCTGAAGTGACAAGGACGAAGCCGAACATCACTTTGGCTAACGCGATGGCGTTGGATTTGAATTCAATCTGCAACGCGACAATGACCAATCGTCAGGTCGATTACTTTACGTTCGAAGCCGCCAAAGGCCAGCGAATCGTCGTCGACTGTGCGGCAGGCGGAATTGATTCCAAGTTGACTCCTGTACTGATTGTCGCCGATGCAGCGGGCAATGATCTGAACGTCGAACGCCGTGGCGGCGCGATCGATTTCACGGCACCGGAAGCCGGCAAGTATGTCGTGAAGGTTCATGATCTGACGTTCAACGGCGGTGCGACCTACTTCTATCGTCTGGCATTGCAAACGGCTCAGCCAGAACAATCTGTGCCGCGTCTGCCTGCCACCAGTACCGTGAGCTCCTTTTCGTGGCCGCCCGCCAACTTATCCAACGACAGCATCATTGCAGAAGCGGAACCGAACAAGCTTTCTTCAAACGCCATGAAGGTTGACCTGCCGTGTGATATCAGCGGCAGCTTCTTTCCGGCGGCCGATGTTGATGTGTTCGAATTCACGGCAAAGAAGGGCGAGGTTTGGTGGGTGGAAGTCGCTTCCGAACGACTCGGTCGTCCCACTGACGCCAACGTCATTGTGCAACACGTGGCTGGCGATAGTGAAAACGAAACCATCACCGACGTTGCCGAACTCACCGATATCACTCACCCAATCAAGGTGTCGCGGAATCACTATTCGTACGACGGACCTCCCTACCACGCCGGTTCGCCGGACGTTTTGGGGAAGGTTGAAATTAAGCAGGACAGCATTCACCGGTTGCAGGTGCTGGATCTGTTCGGCGGAACTCGCAACGATCCGAGCAACATCTACCGCCTGATCATTCGCAAAGCCAAGCCTGACTTCGCCGTCATCGCGTGGGCGTTGCACATGGAACTGCGAAACGGCGACCGCAACGCTCTATCCAAGCCGCTGGCTCTGCGAGGTGGCTACACGATTCCGCTGGAAGTGGCCGCGATTCGCCGAGACGGATTTAATGGCGACATCAATTTGCAACTAACCAACCTTCCGGACGGTGTCACCGCGACCGGGCTGAAAATTCCGGCCGGGCAAACTCGCGGCATCCTGCTGGTCACCGCCGACGAATCCGCACCGCGAGGGTTAAGCTTCGCAGAATTCACGGCGTCGGCCACTATCGACGGCGCAGAAGTCACACGACACGGGCATCTGGCCGCGCACAGGTGGCCGGTCACGAATGCTCGCTCAGAAATTCCGGCACCGCGTTTGATGGCCAGTTTCCCGGTATCGGTCGGTGGATCCGAAGCCACGCCGATCACGATTGCGGCAGCCGAAGACAAAGTGTGGGAAGTGACTGCTGGCGAAAAGTTAACGATCCCGCTGGTCCAGACTCGTCGCTGTGAGTTCTCCGGCCCCAAAATGAAACTCAAAACCTACGGCCACGGCTTTGATGCGGCCGCCGCTTTCGACGTGCCTTTGACCGCCGACACGTCCGACGCGGTCCTCGACACAGCCGCCTTAAAGACCGCTCCCGGCGAATACACAATTGCCTTCTACGGCAGCGCTGTGGCGAAGTATGCTTACAACCTTCCCGCCGTGCAGGCCGCCGAAGTAGCCGCAGAGGCTGCAAAGCAAAAAGCGGCCGAGATAAAAGCAGAAACCAAGGCCGCAGCGGATGCCGTGGCACTGCTGGCAGACGCTGCAACGCAAACGGAAGACGAAGAGGCAGCCACGGCTCGAAGTGCTGAAGTCGAAGCGGCGAAGACTCACTTAACGGAACTGGAAGCTCGGCAAAAAGCGGCCGATAAAGAAGTGGTGGCCACAGAGGCTCGTTTGAAGCAGGCTCAAAGTCGCAGCAACCCCAAAGACATTGTGGATATCGTGGTTTCGAAACCTGTACGCATTCGAGTGACCCCGAAAACCGAAACCGCAGCGAAGTAGTCGGGAAGGCAACTGCCCACAACCATCGAAAGAACAACCATGAGTCATCAATTTAACGCATCCGACACGACAGTTTGCCCCGGCCCGGGTGGTCGGCGAGGCTTCATGCGCATGGGCCTGGGTGGGTTCGCCTCGCTAAGCCTGCCGGGCATCCTGCGTATGCGAGCCGCCGCGAATGCTGGCGACGCGACGACCGACAAAAAGAAATCGGCCGTGATTATGGTGTGGCAACCGGGCGGTTGTTCGCACATCGACACGTACGATCCCAAGCCGAATTCCGGCAGCGAATACCGAGGCCCCTTCGCGACAATTCCGACCGCTGTGCCCGGCATGCACTTCACGGAACTGTTGCCGATGCAGGCCAAAATCGCGGACAGGTTCACGGTGCTGCGTTCCATGAAGCAAACCGCTGGCGGCCATCCGGCGGGGTCAATGCAAATGCTGTCCGGTGATCCGGCCACGCGAGATAAGCCAAAACCGAAGTACCCGGACTGGATGTCGGTCGCCAATTATCTGAGATCGCTGGATGGCCCGCGCGCCAATCCGGTGCCTCGTTCTGTGGGCGTCAACCCACCCACCACTTACACCGGACCGGCCTACCTGGGCGATGCGTATTCGCCGTTTTCCGTGACGGGCGATCCCAACAAGCCAAACTTTTCGGTACCAAACATCGGACTGTCAGACCTGCACGAAGTCAAACACCTGAACCGCCGATCCACACTGCGTCAGAATCTGGACAACATGCAGCGAGCCTTCGACCAGGCGGGCGAACTGCAGGCGTTGGACGAATTCGAAACTCAGGCGATGACGCTGCTGACCAATCCCAAAACCAAAGATGCCTTCGACCTGTCCAAAGAAGACGACGCAACTCGCGACCGCTACGGCCGTAACACATGGGGTCAACAACTTCTGTTGGCGCGACGTCTTGTTGAAGCGGGTGTGGAAATTTTAACCAGCAGTCTGCGAGGGCCGTTGTGCGGTCGAGTTCAAAACTGGGACGACCACGCGGTCAATCATAACATCTTCGATGCACTGCGTTTTCGAGCTCAAGCGTATGACCAGGCCGTATCCGCGCTGATTGAAGACATCTACGATCGAGGCCTGGACGATCGCGTGCTGGTTGTCGTCACGGGAGAATTCGGTCACACGCCCAAAATCAGTTATCAACCCAGCACGGGCGCAGGTAACGGGAGTGCCGCCGCAGGGACTCGCCAACCCGGCCGAGACCACTGGCCTCGCGCGTTCAGCAACATCTGGGCGGGCGGCGGTATCGAAACCGGTCGTTTTATCGGGGCCACCGACAAGCGAGGCGAAGATTCGATCGAACGCATCTGCAGCGCGGAAGACTTTCTGGCCACCATTTATCATCACCTTGGCATTGATGGTTCCAAGGTGATGATCAAAGACTTCAACGGCCGCCCCACGCCGATTATCAATCACGGTCGGCCGATTGCCGAGTTGATGGGTTAGCCAGCGGCTCGATCTATTCGCCTTGAGAGATCATGCCGCTTTGGGCTCCCGCATAGGCATTGCTCACGTACCTCTCCCAGCGCAGCGTCGGGGGGGAGGTCGGACGGAGCGAAGCCACGTCCGGGAGGGGGCCGCGCATGTCGGCTCGCGGGGGCGAGTTGCGTCTGCCACACCGACGGCTACGTGCGTGCGCCCGCTGGGCGAAAAATCAACGCTCGCATACTCCAGCGGAACAAACTGCTTGTGTCGCGACCAAACCAACGTTCCCGGATTTTGGCCCGTGCATCAGACCTTCCTCCGTACATCGCTGCGCCCGTTCGCCCCGCCCCTGCCTTGGGCTGAATAGGGGAAAGATTCGCCTGGCAGGCGTTTACCTTCTATCACTTCACGTACAGATAGATATCCGTCACCAATTCGGCCTCGGGCGTGTTGTCCGGATCGTTTCGGTACGCTTCAAACGCGGCGCGTTTCGCCAGCTTGATTTTCTTGTAGCGAGCGTACTGATGAGCACCACTCCATGCATTGCCAAGATTTTCGTAGCGGCCGCTGTGGCGAATATGCAGGGCGCGACCTTCTGGCAGGCGAAACTCCGTTAAGTCTGGTGGCGTCTGACAGTCCGCCGACACCGCGTAGCCGCTCGTGAATTCAAACCGACGCTGCTTCAAATCACACGGGTGGTACACGCTAATCATTTCGAAGCCGTCCGGCGGAGACTGACCGGCAAGGACGTTCTTCACTTTAGTGAAGGCGGCATTCATGGTTGGTCCAACATCGTTAGTTGGACACGAATCGCGGACGCCGGCGATTCGACGAGAATCGACCGGTTCAATACCCACGACTTCGATGTCCGAAAGAACTTCGCCGGTTTCGATGTACTCCTTCAGCATCTTCAAACCACGTTCGTAGTCCATGCCGATATACGTCTCAATATTGGACGCCATCCAGAACAGAAACCACGGCAAGCTACCGTTCATCCCCCACGTAATCTTTGTGCCATTCCCATCGGGCTGAAGCTCGAAGGACACAGCCGACTTCGACTTAAACGGTTTTGTGAAGCGGATTTCGTCGTCAATTTTGTTCGGTCGCTGAAGCTGTTTGTGTTCGATCTCTCCCTGCCCGACAACTTCACCTGCCCAGCCGTAAATTGAGTTCACAGAGTTGGGATTGTCCGTGACGATTACCGTCGCCTGCTTGTCGATGCCCAGCCATGGCGACCACTTCGTCCACGTCCCGTAGTCGGCAACCGTGTCGAACACAGTTTCCGGAGTGGCATCAATTGTGATCGAACGTCGAACTTCATACGCTGGCATGGCAGAGGCTTTCTGTAAATGAAACGAGCGATCGCGGCCGCAGGACCGTCAACAGATACAATTTACGCGAACGAAGGCGCGACTGTCGAAGTTCAATAGACGGTCCGCACCTCAATACACCTGACGATAAAACAACGCACCGGAACGTGATATGACTGCCAGAATACTGCTGTTGGTGCGGCACGCCAAGTCAAGCTGGAAACATCCCGAACTGGACGACATCGACCGTCCTCTGAACAAGCGTGGCCGTCGCGACGCGCCGGAAATGGGGCGAAGGCTGTCGCACCGAAAGTTGATTCCGGATCTGGTGCTCTGCAGCCCTGCTGTTCGCACAAAAGCGACTGCTGAAGCGATTGCAGCAGAAGTCGGCTATTCGGCCGATCAGATCGTCATCAATGATGACCTCTACGCGGCTTCCGAACAGGAAGTGCTGGATGCTGTCGCATCAACGGACGACCGCGTGCGAACTCTTATGGTGGTCACTCACAACCCGGTGATCACAGATCTGGCCAATCGGTTTTCACCCACGCCGATCGACAACGTGCCAACCTGCGGAGTGCTGACGGTGACCCTTGAAAGCTGGACGCGACCGGAGCTGGGCGTCCTCGCGGACTTCGACTATCCCAAACGCGAACCCTGTTGACCGCCATCGATCTCGTCGACTTTTCATGGAGACGTGCAGGGCGAATAGTGTCCCACGCGGGGCGGTTATGGATGATTGTCAGTTTCATAGGTGTGGCCGGGGATGGAGCGAGGAGCGAGCGAAACCCCGAGGGTTTCGTTCACTTCGCTCAGTCCAACCCCGGCCACACAGAAACAACCACAGAAATCGATGCGCGTACCTTGGCTCGCGTTCATCATTTCTTTTTGCCGCTCTTCGACTTCGCCTTTTTGCCGGATGCCTTTGCGGCAGACTTCTTTTTCTTCTTCCCGCCTGTTGACTGCTTTTTATCATCGCCACCGAAGATGCTATCCCAACCTGCGACAAACTTTTTGGAGGCACCCGTGTGAACGGTGTATCCGGTCATTGATTTAATCTTTCTGGTCTGCTGGTGAATGAAGTCGTGTGAAGCGCGGATTATCGCACGGGGTGAAATAAAAAAAAGCCCGGCATCGCGAAGAGGCCGGGCTTATCGTGTGGGCCTGTCTACGATTCGTCCGCTTTGCGGATCTCAATCTTTTTAGGCAGCACGGAATCGGATTTGTGGATCGTCACCTTCAGCACTCCGTCGCCAAGTTCTGCGTCGACAGATTCTGAATTCACGTCCTTGCCGAGTTTCAGTTTCCGATGAAACTTGTCGCAACGACGTTCGTCGATCGTGACTTTGGTGCCTTCGTCCAGAACCGGTTGCTGACGGTGTCCCGTAATTTCCAGGACTCCGTTGTCGATGCTGAGTCCGATATCTGCGAGTTCAACGCCGGGCACATCGCATTCCACGACGTAGCGATTGTCGAATTCGTAGATTGTTAACGGTGGCACTTTCGATTGTCCACGTTCTGAATGCAGGACTTCGTTCACAAGCGTGTTCAAGCCCTTGTCCAGTTCGTCGAACAAAGAAAATCGTGGTCGTGTCGATTGTGTATTCATTAAGCTATCTCCTGTTGGAAAGTTGATGGTTAGGATGCGGCGCGGATATCGATTTTACGCGGCTGAAGTTCAGGCCGCTTCGACAATTTCAGTGTAAGCACTCCATTTTTCAGAACGGCATCCACGCTGGCCGGATCAATGGATTCGTGAAGTTTGAGAGTTCTTCGAAATTCACCAAACACCTGGTTACTGAAGATCGCCTTCGCGCCTTCCGGCATTTCGCTTTTTCGGTCGCCAGCGATCGTTAACTCGCCGTTGTCTATTGTGACAGAAATGTCGTCCCGCGATAGCCCGGGCAAGTCGATACTAACGCTCACTCCGTCCTGAGCTTCAACGACAGACAGTTGAGCGAACGGATCGGAAGACAAGCCGAGGTTTCGTTCGAATTCACGACGGACCGCGTCCAGAGGTTCAGACCGTCGAAGAGTGGCGGAATTGCAGTTCATGGATATCGCTCCTTGTTGGATGGTAAGTCTTTTCTTGATGCGGGCCGTCACAAATTGTGCCGGCCATTTCTGCACAGGATGCAATACAAATCCCATGCCAATTACGTATTTCCGATCGTAAAGTATTTATTCATAGCACTTTGCATCAAATTTGAACATCTGCCGAAAACGCCAAAAGCTGCCGTTGTGGCACCAATTATGCGAACTCACGCAAGGCCATAATGGCAGCCTCGACTGTCTAGAGCCGCTTAACCGGTCAGTGACGGTACATGTTCGCCCTCACCCGACACTACGGTTTGACGTTCACTCTTCGACGCTATCGGTTCCGACAGGCGCGTTTTCACACCGTCTGATCGCAATGGTGGCGGAGTCGCTGAAATGAGCCTTTCGCGGCGGTATCATGTGGTCCTGTCGGGCCAGGCGGTTGCCATCAGGTGTCGTTCCAGACGCGGTCGCATGATGGTTGTTTGAAGAACGTATTCGAATTTCGTGGCGGCGGTGCTGTCACCACTGGCTGTTTGGGGGAGTGCACTACATGGATCTGACGGCCGTAATGTCACAATTAAAATCGCTGGGCACATCACAGGCGGTCAAAACCTACAAACGTCACGGCGCGGGCGACGACGTGTTTGGCGTTAGCTATGCGGACTTAAAGAAACTGAAAAAGTCGATCGGCCCCAACCACGACCTGGCTCTTGAACTGTGGCAAACTGGAAACGTAGACGCTCGATCTCTGGCGACAATGGTGGCCGATCCAGACGAATTCACGCCCGCCCATGCGACTCAATGGATGAAAGACGTCACCTACCCGCCTCACGGTGCAGAAGTGGCCGCCGTGATTGCCGAGTCAAATTTCGGCGTCTCCAAAATGCGGCAATGGCGCAAGCAGAAGTCTGAATACGCTCGAACAACAGGCTATTCCATTCTGGCGTGTCTGCTGAAAGACGATCCGGACATCGTTGAAGAATCGGAAGGTCGCCGCATTCTCAAAGACATCGAAATGGAAATTCATCGGTCGCCCAACCGAGCTCGCCATGCAATGGTCATGGCCGTCATCGCGATTGGCGTTTACAAACCCGAGCTGACCGACGACGCTTTGGAAGCAGGCGAACGCATCGGTGAAGTCCAGGTCGACCACGGCGATACCGCCTGTACGACGCCAAAGATTGTCGCGTATATTAAGAAGTCCCTGAAACGGACCAACGGCCGCAAAGCGAAGATTCGTCGGTAGATTAGCGACTCACGATTTTCGCCGCTGCCGGTTTCGCGATGTCCGTTGGACCGTCCCTACCTTTGTCAGGATGATCTCAATGCTCCTTCGATCAATCGCGACAGCCGTCCTGTTGCTAGCGACAGCTGCCAACGCCGCAGACTGGCCAACGTGGCAGCACGACAACCGCCGCACGGGCGCAACAGACGAACAGTTGCCGGTCACGAAGCTGCGGCTGAGTTGGGCATGGCAGTCGGCGACGCCGCCAAAGACAGCGTGGGCCGGGCCAGCAAAGTGGGACGCGTACGCATTCCACCGCAACCTGCCGTCGATGAGGAACTATGATTCCGCGTTCCATGTTGTGGCGGCTCAGGGGCGAGTGTGGTTTGGGTCGTCCGCCGATGACACTCTGTATTGCCTGAACGCCGACGACGGCAAGCCCGCATGGACCTTCACCGCAGATGGACCGATCCGACTGGCTCCCACGTGGTCGGATGGGAAAGTCTATTTCGGATCCGACGATGGTCACGCACGCTGCGTCGATGCCGATGATGGCCGATTGGTTTGGGCGTTCACTCCTGCCGACACATCGCAGCTAATCCTCAACGACGGTCGCTTCATTCCGTTTCAGCCGTGTCGCACAGGCGTCACCGTGGACAACGGCACAGCGTGGTTCGCATGCGCGATGCTGCCGTGGGAAGACGCCTGGTTGTGTTCGCTGGACGCGGCAACTGGAAAAACAGACGGCGAACAGCACTACGTGAAGTCACTGCCCGGGCGAACGATGGAAGGTGCTCCTGCGCTGTCATCAAAGTTCCTTGTGCTGCCGCAGGGCCGAGTTGCTCCGCGAGTGTTCGATCGAACGACCGGCAAAGACCTCGGCGAAATGGTAAAAAGCGGCGGCGGTTCGGTCGTCGTTGTTTCGCTGGACGACAACGTGCTGCACGGTCCGGCCACGGATTCTCGCAAAGGCGGCTTTCGCGAATCCAGCAGTTCCAACCGCGAAGTTGTAGCCGGTCTCGGCACCGGCAACGCTCTTGTTGTCGACGGAGCCACGTCGTGGATGCTGACTGATTCCGAAATCATTGCGTCCAGTTTGACCAAACGAAACGTGCTGTGGAAGGCGGCCTGTGATTGCCCGTTCACGATGATCAAAGCGGGCGACACTCTGTTCGTCGGCGGCGATCAGATGGTCGCCGCTCATTCGGCCAGCGATGGAAAACTGTTGTGGAAACAGCCAGTGACCGGGCGAGCGTTCGGACTGGCGGTGGCGAACGGACGGCTGTTCGCCAGCACGGATGAGGGAGCGATTCATTGCTTTGCGGCGGACGAAACAACAACGGCACCAGCGATCGCCGCGGCTCTGACCGCATCATCAGACGACGCCGCAACTCGCGTCACGGATGTGGTACCGATTGACGACAAACGACTGCTGGGCCATTGGGCGTTTCAGCAGTCGGCCAACGACGGTCTGGTGGTGAAGGCGTTGCATGGATCGGATGTCACCCTATCCGGTCGACCACGGTTCTCGCGGCTTGGCAACCTTCAGGCCATCGAACTTGACGGCAGCGATCAGTCGCTCATGGTTGCTCCTGACTTTCGCAGCGTTCCCGTGCCGACGACGGCATTCACGGCCGAAGCGTGGGTGAAGGTCGATCAGCCTCAGGACTGGGGCGGCATCGTCAGCGTTCTGCAGGACAACGGCGATTACGAACGAGGCTGGTTGCTGGGCTTCAACAAAGACCAGTTTTGCGTCGGAGTGGCATCGGCCGGAGGCGCAGGCAAGATGACCTACCTGAAAGCAAAGCAGCCGTTTGAAACGGAACGCTGGTACCACGTGGCGGGAACCTATGACGGCACGTTGCTGCGGATCTATGTGGACGGCGCCTTACAGGCAGAGAGCGGAGCTCAATCGGGCGAGATTTCGTACCCTGATCGCACGTGGTTCGAAATCGGAGCGTATCACGACAAGGACGAATACCATCGGCTGCGTGGCGCGATTCACGAAGTCGCGTTGTATAGCGAAGCTCTATCCACCGATGAAATCGCGAGCCACTTTCGGCGCAAAAAGTCAGGCCTGCCTGCTCCGACGGAATACGGCCATGTGGCGTCCGGCCCGTGGTTACGGTTTACAGATCCGCACACGGCCGTCGTTCGCTGGACGACGGAAACGCCTCAGCCGAGCGTTCTGCAGTTCGGTACGGAAGGCGAGATGACGAAGCTGTTGGACAAAAAACTGCAGACGGAACATCAGGCAAAGCTGACGGGGCTGAAACGGCAGAAGGTCTACCAATACCGGATCGGCGTGCAGGACGATGATGCGGACAAGTTGCGTTTCACGAAGGATTTTGAGTGCGATAACTTCTTCAACTATTCGCCGCCGACGTCGGACCGGATTCCAGATACCACTGACGTTGCCGCGAGCACACGGGCTCAAGACTTGTTGGCTCAATGCGACGCGGACAACGGCTTGGCCCTGATTTGTGGTGCAGTCGATGTCAAACTCTTGATTCAGTTGTGCAAGAACAGCACGTTGCGTTTCGTGATCGCAGACACCGATGCAGAACGAGTCGATTCGCTCCGAAGGCATCTGTTGCAGCACGGCGTTTACGGCAATCAGGTGGCCGTCCACTTGGTCGACAATCTGGCTGAGCTTCCGTTCGTCGGCCAGTGGGCCAACCTCGTCATCCTCGACGCTTCAGCAGATCCGGCAATGATCAAAGAAGCACAACGGCAAACGCAACCAGATGGCGGCGTGACTCTGCTTTCGCCCATTGCCGCAACGGAGCCGATTCAAAGCTTTGTCATGGTGCCGATAGGCAAATCCAATGGGTGGCAGCGATTCGTCAAGCCTGCTTTGCCAAATGCTGGCGATTGGTCGCATCTATACGGCGATCCTGATAACGCCGCTTTCGCCGGCGAACAACTCGGCGGAGCAAAATCGACGGACGACCTGCGAATCCAATGGGTGGGTCGACCGGGGCCTCGATACCAGGCCGATCGCAGTGGTCGCAAGCCGTCACCGCTGTCGACGGCGGGCCGGCTGTTCATGCAGGGGCTGCATCGCATTATCGCAGTCGATGCGTTTAACGGCTCGATTCTATGGTCAATCGAAATCCCGGGTCTGGAACGCTTCAACATGCCGCGAGACTGCAGTAACTGGTGCGCCAGCCGCGACTATCTGTTCGTCGCCGTGAAAGGCGAATGCTGGAAGATCGATGCTGCGACGGGTGACGTTGTCGACCGAATGAAGGCCGACAAAGCTTCAGAAACGCCGATGGACTGGGGCTATGTCGCCACGCAAAATGGTCGTCTGTTTGGCAGTTCCGTCAAAGCCAACACGTCGTGGACCACGTTCTGGGGCGGCGGCGACACCGGCTGGTATGACGCTCGATCCGGCGCGGTCACCTTCCCCATCTGTAGCGATCGCCTGTTCTGCAACGACACGGATTCCGGCGAACTGACATGGGAATACACTCGCGGCCTGGTTTTAAATTCCACCATCACCGTTGGCGGCGACACGATGTACTTTGTCGAATCACGCAACGCCGACATCATGGCTGGCAAAGACCGACGAATCGGCGACGCAGCATTGTGGAAGGATCTACATCTGGTGGCGATCGATGCAGCCACGGGATCGCCCAGGTGGGAAAAGAAACTGGATCCGATGAGCCAAAAAGTCGTGTTCTTTCTGGCTCACGCCGCCGACCAGCTGACTCTTGTTTCGTCCGCCGACAAGGCTCACCAAGTGACGTCGTATTCCGACAAAGACGGACGTGAGCAGTGGACCCAATCGACCTCATGGCTGGAAGGCAAAGGCGACCACGGCAAGGCGATGTCACGGCCGGCGATTGTCGGAGACCGAGTCTTTGTGAGACCGGGCGTGCTGTCATTGAAGGACGGTTCCGTGTTGCCGCAAAAGTTTCCTTCGGGGCACGGCTGTGGCACCTACGCGTGTTCTTCAGAAGCGGTCTTCTTTCGAGCCGACACGGTCACGATGTGGGATCCGGAAACATCCACGCAATCCGACTGGGCTCGCCTACGCCCGGATTGCTGGCTGAGTACCATTCCAGCCAACGGCATGCTGTTGTCACCAGAAGGCGGCGGCGGCTGCAGTTGCGGCAGCTGGATGGAAACATCCCTGGGCTTCATGCCAAAGGTGTTTGATCAACGGGCAGAACCGTAGGTTGAGGGCAATTTGGTGACCGCACTCAAGCCCAAGGCTTCACTTTCCGCACACCAACTACGGCGTCAGCACAATCTTGCCGCTTAGTGATCCCGAACCGGACAGCGTATTGTCCTCCTGCAGTTGATGAGCCTTCGCGGCTTCGGCCAGTGTGAATTCTGCGCCGATGATGGGCTTTAGTTGGTCGTTTGCCATAAGAGCATTCAGGGCGGTTGCTGCTTCTCGTTGTTCGTCGGCCGAAGCGTTGAACATGGCGAATCCGATGGCTCGCAGATCGTTGACGTAGAATGCGCCCACCGGGAATTCGGGGCGAGCGTCGCGGCCCGCCATCAGGATGTACCGACCTCGCTTAGCCATGAAACGAAACGACGTTTCCGGATCGGGTGTGCGTAGAGTTTCAAACCAGACATTGATTGGCCCGGTCTCCGGCAGGCACTTTTCCAGAGCTTCCGCGACATTTTCGTCGCGGTAATTGATCACGACGTCGGCTCCCAGTGATTCCGCCGCTTTCTTTTTGGCGTCGCTTCCAACGGTCGTGATAACCGTCGCGTGAGCCGCCTTCGCGATCTGGACCACGCACGATCCCACGCCACCGGTGCCGCCGTTCACAAACACGACGTCGCCCGCCTGCACGTCGGCGTGCAGGTGCAGGCCCAAATGAGCTGTAATGCCAGTCAGGGAGACCGCTGCCGCATCTTTGTCCGACACGGAACTGGGCGTCGGGTACAGCCAGCGTTCGTCGATTGCAGCAAATTCCGAAAACGTCCCCTGCCTTCCAGCCAGTCCCTGATTGCTGCCCCATACGCGTTCACCAACTTCAAACGCTGTCGCGCCGTGGCCGACAGCTTCGACCGTTCCTGCAATATCGCAGCCGATCACGTAAGGCTGCGGCAGGTCCAATTTCACGTTACCGCTGCGGATGTATGTATCGATGGGATTGACCGCCACCGCCGCCATTTTCACCAGCACCTGACCTTCAGACGGTGTCGGAGTTGCGACGTCGCCGTATTGAATTTCGGCGACGGAACAGGGTGACGTAATATACGCGGCTTTCATGGAGATGTTTCCGGCAATAGTTGGATCGAGACCAGGCGGGTCGGCCACAAAAAGTACGCCCGTCAGCGTAGCTGATGTCTCATGAGATTGTAACTACGCCGCACGCTCGTCACAGCCGAATCGAATTCGACAGTCGCCAGCTACTTTTCGTGTTCGAACAGTTCGCTGATCGGTTCGTCATGCTGATCGCGGATCAACGCTTTGCCGTCGGCCATTTTGGCGAAGAGGTAGTACAGGCCAGGAATCACCAGCACACCAAACAGCGTCCCCATCAGCATGCCGCCGACCGCCGTCGTACCAATCGTGCGGTTGCCGATGGCTCCTGGCCCGGTCGCTCGCACCAACGGGATCAAACCGGCGATGAAGGCGAACGACGTCATCAAAATCGGTCGAAACCGCAGACGGCCGCCTTCGATTCCCGCGTCCTTAATTTCAAGACCTTCCTGACGGCGCTGGACGGCGAATTCAATGATTAGAATTGCGTTCTTGCCAAGCAGGCCGACCAGCATCACCAGGCCGATTTGACAGTACACGTCGTTTGCCAGACCCATCGCTTTCAAAAACAGAAACGAACCAAACAAGCCCACCGGCAACGACGCGATCACAGCCAGTGGAAGCAAAAAGCTTTCGTACTGACCGACCAGAACCATGTACACAAAGATCACCACGATCAGAAAGATGTACACGGCTGTGTTGCCCGCCTTCGCTTCGTCATACGCGAGTCCTCGCCAGTCGATGTCGAAACCGTTGGGCAGAGTTTCAGCCGCAACTTCCTGAATCGCCGCGATGGCTTCACCGCTGCTGTAACCTTTTGCGGGAGCTCCCTGGATAGGAGCCGTCGGATACAGGTTGTACCGGCTGATTTCGTTCAGCCCCTGCATCTTCACCACCTTCATAAACGAAGAATACGGCACCATTTCGTCACGATCGTTTTTGACGAACATGTTCTTCAGGTCTTCTGGATAACGACGAAATTCAGGAGCCGCCTGAACATACACCTTGTAGAACTGACCAAACCGCACGAAGCCCTGTTCCCACGTGCTACCAATCACGATCGAAAGATTGTCCATCGCGTCGCGGATCGAAACGCCCTTCTGCATGGCCACATCGTTGTCGATCACGATTTCGTACTGCGGATAGTTGGCGGCGAAGAAGGTGAACAGCCCTTTCAGTTCCTTGCGTTTCCCCAACGCTTCCATAAACCGGTCGGTCTGTTCTCCCAATGCCTGATAGTCGCCGCTGTTAGTTTTATCCAGCAGGTTCAATGAAAAGCCACCGGCCGCACCAAAGCCTGGCACTGCTGGCGGTTCGAAGAACTCAAGCTTCACGTTGGCGATCTCCGTCCCTTTCTCTTCCAGTTCTTCGATAATCTGTTTCGACGTCAACGCGCGGTCGGCCCACGGAGGCAGGTTGATGATGCACGTCCCCGCATTGGAACCTCGACCTTCCGTCAGAACTTCGTAACCCGCAATGGAGGACACCGATGTGACGAGAGGGTTTCCGTTTTTATCTTTCAGTTCTTCGCAGATCGCCTGTAGCTCGTGGCATTTGGCATTGGTGTATTCCAGAGTCGAACCCGGCGGCGTTTGTACGATCCCGTAGATCATGCCCTGGTCTTCCAGTGGAATGAAGCCCGACGGAAGTTCGCCGTTTACAAAGAAGATGCCATAGCTGAAGGCTCCGATCACCAGCATCGTCACCAGACGCAGCGTGATAATTCGCTTCAGGACACCGGCGTAACCGCCCGTCACTTTTTCGACGCCGCGGTCAAAGATGTGCAGAAACATCCCCAGAGGCCCGAGTTTTTTGTCGCCGCCAGTGCTGCCGGAAAACGCCGCCCCGAAGTTCCAGATGGCCAGAACTGCGACAACGCCAGCAATGATTTGTTCTCGAGTTTCCGTCAGAGGGAACTGATCGTTCACCAGTTCGTGAACGATCTCAACATGCAACAAGTAGTACATGCCGGCCCCGACGCCCAGTCCCAACAGAACACAAAGCAACGCTCGCAGAACGGTGGCTGAACGGCTACCAGCTTTGTTGATGCCGCGATTCACCAAACCGATCAGACCAGTTTGTTGTGCGCCGCTGCCGTGCGGTTTCAGGATCATTGCACACAGCACGGGCGTTAACGACAACGCGACTACGCCGGAAATCACGATCGACATCGCCATCGTTAATGCGAACTGGCGGTAGAACACGCCGACCGGCCCGGTCATAAACGTAACCGGAATAAACACGGCAGTCATCACCAGCGTGATGGCGATAATCGCGCCGCTGATTTCATGCACCACCTCTTTGGTCGCCTGATACGGCCCCAGATGTTTGGTGTGCATTTTTTCGTGCACCGCTTCCACCACCACGATCGCGTCGTCCACCACCACGCCGATCGCCAGCACCAGTGCGAACAGCGTGATGAGGTTGATCGACATGCCGAACATCAGCATAAAGAAAAACGTGCCGATCAACGAAACGGGAACGGCCAACGTCGGAATCAGCGTGCTGCGGAAGTCGCCCAGAAACAAATAGACGACCAGAGAAACTAAAATGAAAGCTTCAAAAAGCGTGTGGACCACCTTCTCAATAGACGCATCCAAAAAGCTGGACACGTCGTAAGTGACCGCATAATCCATGCCTGGCGGAAACGATGCCTGCTTAATAGATTCTACTTTCTCCTTCACCTTCTCGATCACATCCGCCGCATTGGAACCGGGCGTTTGCTTCAACACGATGGCGGCAGAAGGTAGCCCGTCGATGTCTGAATAGAGGTCATAGAACGAGGAACCCAGCCGAACTTTGGCAACGTCTCCCAGCCGCAGGATCTCACCTTCCGGGTTGGCCTTCAGAATGATCTTCTCGTATTCCTCAGGAGTCTTATATCGCCCGATCCAGGTCAGCACGTATTCCAGAGTCTGTGACGTTGTGCCGGTCGCCTGGCCCAGCCGACCGGGCGAGCCGATCATACTCTGTTCATCCAACGCCTCCATCACGTCTTCCGCGTCCACCTTGTAGGCACGCATACGATCGAGATTCAATTCGACTCGCATGGCATACGATCGGTTGCCCAAAATCGTGGCTCGTCCGACACCCGGAATACGCTTGATTTCGTTCAGTACGTTGACCGTGGCGTAGTTGTACAGAAAGTTCTGGTCAACGTTCGGATCCTTGCTGAAGATGTTCACGTACATCAGCATGCTGGTCATGTTCTGCATCACGATGATGCCTTCGCGTTCAACAATCGGCGGCAGGTTGTTCTTCACTTGTTGCACACGGTTGTTCACGTTCATGACCGCCACATTCGGATCAGTGCCGGGTTCAAAGACAATTTGAATGGTCCCTTCGCCGGCGCTGGTGGCGTCCCCCATCATGTACCGCATGTTCGGCACGCCGTTGATCGCCTGTTCCAGCAGGACCATCGTCGAATCGACCAGGATCTTCGCACTGGCACCGGGGTACGACACCGACACACGCACACTCGGCGGCGCGACGGACGGAAACTGCGAAATCGGCAACGTGTTGATCGCCAGCCCCCCCATGAACAGGATGAGCAGTGAGATGACGATCGCCAGAGCCGGCCGCTGCAGAAATTTTGCGAACATAGATTTGTGCTATCGAAGACTGTCTGCGACCGAATCGCGCAGAAGGTGGGCCTAATTGATTTGCGAAGGACAAGGAGCATCCAACCTCCCCGTCGCGAAGCTTTGGATGGAAGTTCGGCGAGCATAGCTGTGTCCGGCGCGGAGTATGAGCCGGGCGAAGTGCTGCGGCCGGTGTGTGCGGCACTGCGTGGCGTTCTTCTTCCTTCGCTCACCCCCTGCTGCAATAAGCAGCTAAAAGGTGGTTGCGACGGCTACTCAGCGTGGTTTTTCAGCCGGGCCAGAACGTCTTCCGGGTCGCGGAATTCGTATTCAATTTTGTCGCCGTCACGGACCTGACGGATGCCTTCCAGGATGATTCTTTCTCCCACTTCCAGTCCGTGGTTGATCACGAAGATGTCGTCCATCTCGTTCTTGATCGTGATGTCTCGCTGGTGAATCACGCCGTCTTCGTCGACGACGTAGGCGTATCGCTTCGCCAGAATTTCAAAGGTGGCTCGCTGAGGAATCACGATGGCGTCGTTCAGCGTGCGATGAATCAGCACGGTTCCCGTCTGGCCATGACGCAGCAGACTTTGAGGGTTCGGAAAGTCCGCTCGAAAGGCAATGTTGCCGGTTTCGTGGTTGAACTCTGCTTCGATGGCACCGATCTCACCGGGCTGAGGGAATTTTTCGTGGTTCGCGAGGACGAGTTCGACATCCAATGCATGAGCATCCTCACCACCATCCATTGCCTGCTTGTATTCCAGGTACCGAGCTTCCGGCACGTTAAAATAGACCCACATCACGTCGTTGTCTGACAGAGTTGTCAGCACGTCGCCTTCTTCAATCAGGCTGCCAAGCTGTTCGTGCTGGCGGTCGACAATGCCGTCGAACGGCGCCTTGATATCGGCGAAGTCTAACTCTGCCTGAGCCAGCTTTACTTTCGCCTTCGCCTTATTCAGCTTGGCTTCCACAAGAGCCAACTCCTGCGGCGACACAATTTTTTGCTCAACCAGCTTCAGCGTATTGTTGTATTCCACCTGCACAACCTGAGCTTCCGCTCTGTCGGCGTCCAGACGCGCCTCATACAAGACAGGCAGAATATGAAACAGCACGTCGCCCTTCTTGACTGCCTGGCCTTCTTTGATATGGATCTGTTCCAGATACCCACCTTCTAAAGCTCGCACTTCAATGTGGCTGCGCGAATGAATCTGGCAGACGTATTGCTGAGTACTAATCACGTCCTTCGCGACTGGACTGGTCACCAGGATCTTGTGAACGGCGTGGTGTTCTCCTTCACTGTGCTCGTCTCCGCCGTGCCCTTCCTCACCGTGCTCCGCATGGGCCTGCGATTCACCATGTTCCTCAGCGTGGATCGTGTCTGTGCCCGCAACGGCGAACAGCGATGTGTACTCGCCCAACTTGTGATACGCGGTCACTGACAGCGTTGACATTGCCAAAACAACGGCGGAAGCGGATGCAACTTTCATAGCGTTCATTCTTACTGTTCGAAACCGCGCTCAATGAACAGCGGCGTGGAAATGACGCGGCAACAACTCACATGCGGCGAAGCGTCAAAAGGGCGTGCAAGTGCCTGCAGACGTCTGCAGTTTTTTGCTTGTCGAAGCCGCAAACTCTTGCGACTTCCAACTTGAAATCGCCGCTGCTGATGGAGAAAATCCCCAGTAAAATACTGCGTTTTCGGCATCAGTCGCGGAGGGAGTCAGTTCGAAAACCGGTCTCCGAAACCCCATTTCGCAAACGGTGCGCCAATTGTCGAAAACTCAAAGATCGTCGTCGGCTGCGGCGATCCAGTCTTCCATTTCCGCCGCTTCGCTGTTGTCGAAATACCGAATTTCAGCCACTGTGAACGGACGACAAAACAACGCCATTCCGTGCTCCCACAGCCTGTCGCCGATCATGGCGATCCGGTCGATGTCGCGGAAGTGCTTCCAATCGAATTTCGCGTCGTGCCACAACGCCGCCAGTGACCAGCCGCGGAAGTCGATCATCTCGAAGACGATCCGAATTCTGCCATGCTCCTGAATCTTCTGCTCGATTTGAGGCACGAAGAACTCGTAGTCTTCGATGGTCAGTCGACCGGATATCTTCAGCCGAACAATGTTGCTGCGGTCTGAGACAAGTTCCACGTCACTCATTTGCACACTCATGATTACACTCCTGAGAAATCCATCCGGATGGCCAACGACTGTTGCATTTCTGATGACTGGCGATTGCAACTTTGAGGCCAAACTCATCGGCGCAGCCAAAACGCAGCCTTCGCAGAGTAGGCGCTGACCGAATGCCGCCGCGTATCTGAATCGATCTTTGTGGGATCGGGGGCGATGTGTGTGGCCGGTGAACTCCCGGGGTTTCCTTCGCTTCGCTCAGGCCAACCCCGGCCACACGCGCAGGAGCCGTGCTGCCATTTTGGTGCGGAGCTCTTTTAGTGCTGTGCCGACATTTGATGGCGGCTGAAGTTCGCTCAAGAAAAGCTCGTAGCTATGCCACGGTTGAGCGGCCTTCACCTGCAGCTCTGTGCATGGACGTGCAAGAGTCTGCAGGCTGGGTGGCCCGTCACTCAATGGCACTCAAACGTCGTTTGGCGACTAACGAAGATACATCGCGCTGAAACGAATGTCCGTTTTCTTCGTGCCTTCGAACGTCACTCGGACACGCACTCGCTTCGGGAGCTGCTTCAATTCGCTGCGGCCGCTCCACGTCACGGGCGTCTGGAATCCGCTAGCGTTGACGCGCGCGGCGTTCTGTCCCGAATAGTTCGGCAGTGGCTTCAGCAGGTGATCCAGCAGCTCGACTTTCAAATTGGCGTCGTCACCCAGCCCTTCGGCATTCATGAACATCTGGTGCGGCCCCGGTTCGATGTCGACGGACGACGTCAGAAAACTGCTGACTGTTTCCTCCATCTGGTAGTCGCCGGTGCCTTTGGTTGTTTCGTCAACGACCAGGTCGGCAAACCGATCGCGCGGCAGCGTGGCAATGCCAACTCCCCCGCGCGGTGGTGAACTCTCCCAGACTCGCGGATCCCACGCACCGTAGTAGACGTATGTTTGATGGCCCACATTTTCAAAGCCCTGCCCCTGCAGCAATCCGCCCTGATCCCATTCGCCATCGTCGCCACGTTTCAGGAAGATGTGTTCATGAGCAGGTTCACGGAAATGCACGCCGTTGTTGCTGACGACAAAGCCAAGATCGATGGTGAGGTCTTTCCATTCGGGTGTGCCGTGCCACATGCCGGATATGCCGACCAGAACATTGCCGCGGTTCCAGACGCTGATGCCTTCATGAGTCTGCTCGCCCATGCGACTCTTGCCCGGACCCAACAGTTGATGCTGCGGAGTCCGTACAAACTGAATCGCGCTGGTGTGGCTCCACTTCGCAAAGTCGGATGAAACGAAGGTTCTCGACACTCGACCATGATACGGCCGCGCGGCCATGATCGCGTTTTGCCCGGACAGATAAAACAGGCCGTCCCACTTGTACAGACCACCGACCGGTTCGAAGTGCAGCGGCGGAATGACGGTGTCCGCTTCCAATAATTCTGCGTCCACAGGATCGGCGTCGACGGCCAGTTTCCACGTCAACCCGTCAGCGCTGACATACGGTGCGAGCGTTCCGTTGCGACGAGTGCTGCTCTTCGGAGTCCAAACATGAGCCCCCATTTTGTAGCGGCGGTTGGGATCCGGATCGTCCGGATCGAACAGCACTTTCAAATTCAGCACGCCGACGCTGGGATCGAGCTTCACAAGATTGTTGTTGGTGTTGCCACCGGATTCGACCAGCCCCAGATTTGGCTTGTCCCAGTGAACACCATCGTCACTTTCCGCATAGGCGACTCGCCACGGCATCGAACGCGGAAGCTTCTTGTTCTGCCGTTCCGCCTTTGACACGGCCACGTACCACATCCGAAACTTACCGCTGGCTGAGTCTCGAATGACCGAACCGTAAAACTGCACCGCCCACGAATCGCAGGATCCCTCGGGGCCTCGTGCCACCACCGGGTTTGACGCGTGGCGTTCGGGCGATCGCATCTCCAGCTTCAGGTTTTGAGTGAACGGGATCGAAACATCGTCGAATGCAAACAGCGTCACGGCCTGTGTTTCATCGAAGTACGAACTGTTGGCCAGCTCTTCGTCGGCAGTCGCGGCAGACAGCACCATACAAGTGCTGACAGCGATTGTGGTCGCCAACGCCGCAAGCCGTCCAACTGCATTTGACACTCTCATCAGTTCCGCCTTCCTGTATTACGTCAGTTTCGCCAGAGACCAGAGTGTCACCAGCAATTCGGCCACCCAAAAATGAAATAGCCTGTATCCAACTTCATCGTCGCATGCTAAACGGCATCGTTGACACTGCGGACCCATTAAATACCATATATTTCGTTCTTTCAATCGACACGCACCCTGAATGGTGAGGGCGACCGATGCCAAACTCCGAGCCCACACCCGCCATCCAGCGGACTCACCTGCAGCAGTTGGCGGAATACGATACCGCCCTGCTGGCCAACCTGATGCGGTTTGTCGATACCACGCCGACTCATCTATGGTACATGAGCAACGAGATCCGTGCGCTGCTGCCGGACGTCGGTCCCACGGTGGGGGTCGCGGTCACGTGTGAGCTCGATACAAGCACGCCGGACGATGAATCAGACGGCAACGCCGACGATTTCTGGACACAGCTTTCTCAAATGGAAGCGATGGATGTGCCGACCGTTTGGGTGGTGAAATGTGTCGGCAGCCGACCGCAACATGAATGCATCATGGGCGATGGAATGGGGAAGCTGCTGCACGCGGCCGGCTGCGTTGGGGCGGTCACAGACGGCGGCCTGCGTGACCTGCCGGGCCTTCGCACAATTGGCTTTGCCGCTTACGGAAGCGGTGTCACGATTCATCACTGCAACCTTCGCTTTCGCCGCATCAATACGCCGGTCGACATTGGCGGTATCACAATCAGCCCTAGTGATGTCATTCACGCGAATGCGGAAGGTGTGATTCGGATTCCTGAAGCCGCAGTCACGAAGCTAGCCGATCGAGCTCCCGCATACCGAGCATTCGAACACGATGCTCATCAATTGTTTCGTCGCACTGATATCACCTCGGCGGAAAAGCGTCCGTTAACAGACGCAATACTGAAAAAACACGGCTTCAGCGACTGCCTGTCGACAATAGAAAACGAAGAAAGTGGAACATGAAAACACGCCTGTCGCGCGCCGCGTCGATTCTGGCAATGGCCGTCATTGTGTTGGCGAAGGCCTCCGTCCTTTTCGCTCAACCTGTGGATATCGGGTCGCGACGTGAACTATTTGTCGACCGGCTGTTGATCGATCGCATGGACGGCGTTGATCTGCGTCTGCATCACCCGGTCAAGGCACCACGTCCAAAGTCGCCACTTCCGGAAAAGCATTACTTCACGATCCTGCACGATAAAGACGACGACGGCCCGTTGTTCCGAGCGTATTGGCGAGAAACAGATCCGGACTATCGCGGGCCAACCCACACGGGACATCCCGGTGAAATGGTTTGCTATGCAGAAAGTCGAGATGGTCACGAATGGACGTTCCCGGAACTCGGCCTGCACGACATTCGCAGTTCGCGCGGCAACAACGTGATTCTGACAAAACAGCCACTGGTCCTCACTAACTTCACGCCCTTCATTGATACTCGTCCCGGCGTAAAACCTGCCGAACGCTACAAAGCACTCGGCGGCTACCCCGGCCCCGGCGACAAACGTGGAAAATCAGAAGCAGGATGGGGCCTCTTCGAATTCGTGTCTGAGGACGGAATTCGCTGGACGAAGAAGAACGAAGTCATTCCCTATCAGCCGGAATGGCGGCACGCGTTTGATTCACAGAACGTTTCGTTTTGGTCGGCCGCTGAACAGCAATACGTCTGCTACCTTCGCACATGGACGCCCGGCGAACGCCTGCGCAGCGTCAGTCGTACGACTTCGCCGGATTACCAAACGTGGACGAAGCCGGTGGCGATGAATCCCAACCTTCCGGGCGAGCACCTTTACACAAATCAGACGCATCCTTACTTTCGAGCTCCCCACATTTATATCGCGACACCGACACGCTTCGTTCCTGATCGAGGCGACGCGCCGGGCTATGACAAGAAGGACGTCAACGCGACCGACATCCTGTTTATGTCGACTCGCGCTGGTTCAGAAAAGTACGACCGAGTCTTCACCGAAGCCTTGATCCGGCCAGGGCTGCATCAAGAACGCTGGCGGAATCGATCTAACTACGTCGCGTTGAACGTCGTTCCGACCGGGCCGAACGAAATGTCGATCTACCACCGCAGCGGCGACCGCTACGTGCTGCGTACCGACGGGTTTGTATCCGTCAACGCGGGTTCTGATGCCGGCGAGCTGATTACTCGCCCGTTGATCTTCTCGGGCAAAGAACTGCACCTGAATCTTAGCACGAGTGCCGTCGGATCGATTCAGGTCGAAGTCCAAACGGAATCCGGAACACCGATCCCCGGCTTCACGCTCGCTGACTGCCCGGCCGTCTACGGAGACGGCATCGATCTGGCGGTGAAGTGGTACAACAATCGAGACCTGTCCACGGTGGCCGGGCAAGCAGTTCAGCTTCGCTTCGTGATGAAGGAATGCGACCTGTACTCGTTTCAGATTCGGTAAACGCAGGCTCGCAAATGTCAACGCGGTCCCACTTGGGCAGTTCGCCGGTGGAGGCAACCGTGGAGTTGATCGGGGCAGGCAAAGAGTTACCGCTTCTTACGGCGTTGGTCTCGGTTGTCCCCGGCCAAACGGTGCCGGACGCGAAAGCAATCGGTCAGGAGCCAACACGGATCTTTATGGAGCCAAAAACTCAGCGAGACCGCTGAACGAATCGCAACGCATCGTGGGTGCCTTGAAAGCAGCGGGCGGTAACGTGATATTTGCAATCTCCCCCAAAGCCGGACACGATGCGTGCTCGGAAACCGACATCAACCTCGACTTGTACCAGTGGCTACTGCGGCAACGCAGGTGAGCCGAACAAGCCGATCAATAAGCACACTACTATGAAGTCCACGTTCTTCGCTGATTGTCTTCGTACGATTCTGCTGTTGTCTATCGCACAGTGCGCGTCGGCTCAGACAGTTGATTCTGCGAAGCCCCTGTTGAAGGCTCATGCGCACAACGATTACCTGCACGAACGTCCTTTGCTGGATGCTCTGAAACACGGATTTTGCAGCGTCGAAGCTGACATTTTTCTGGTGGATGGACAACTGTTGGTGGCTCATTCGTTCGTGGAACTTAGCCCTGACCGCACGCTTGAGAAACTCTACCTGCAGCCATTGCGCGAACGAGTTCGCCAGCACAACGGACACGTCTACCCAAACGAAACGCCGTTCACATTGCTGATTGACATCAAGAAAGACGGCGCGAAAACGTATCAAGCTCTCAGCGAGCTTCTGCAGAAATACAACGACGTCTTTTCGCACAACGCCGACGGGCAACGACAGGAACACGCGGTCACGGCGATCATCAGTGGCGATCGACCGTTCGAGGTGATTAATGCGGACGAATGCCGCATTGCGGGAATCGATGGCCGCCTGGCAGACATCGACAGCAACGCTCCAGTGCTGCAGATGCCGCTGATCAGTGA